>CAWITQ010000009.1:0-816587 GCA_963839105.1 uncultured Solirubrobacterales bacterium | reverse complement strand
GCATTCCTCGCCGGCTGGCGCCTGCTCGCCGACGAGATCGATCGTGCTGCCGCCGGCGGCGACGACGCGACGGCCTGACCGGGCGCGCGGCGCTCAGTCGTTGGCCACAGCGGTGTCGTCGGCTGCCCGACGCCGCCCGAACAGTCAGCGCCGCCGCCGGCGGCGCGATGGGCCTCGACTTCGCCCGCGGCAGCGGCCGCGGCCACGGCGGGCTCCTCGACCAACCGCGGTCGCGAGAAGTACCGCCCCATGGCGAACGCCGCGAACCCGATGATCAGGGCGCCGAGCGCGAAGAAGTAGCCGAGCCACTCGATCGCCTGGCGGAAATGGCCTCCCACCGGTGCGCCGATCGGGTTGCCGGCCTTGTGCCAGAACAGGCTGGCGGCGGGGCCGACGACGAACCAGGCGCCGGCGATGACCGCCAGCCAACCGCCGAACAGGCCGCTGCCGCGGTGGGCGCTCGTGAGCAGCAGCCACCCTCCGATGACGGCGAGCACGCCCGGCACGATGTCGAGCCAGATGCGGTTGCCGGTGACGTGCCAGGCCTGGTTGCTGCCGAAGGAGTAGTGGAACCAGGGCCCGATCAGGGGGATCAGCGCTCCCCACGCACCGAGGACGATGACGATGATCCCGCTGAGCGCGCCGGTCGTGCGGGGAAGCCGCATCGGACGATCGCGGGCATCGGTGGCTGGAGCTGCGCTCGTGGACATGTGATTCGAATACCCCGGAGCTGACGCCACGAACCGGGTGCACGCCGGCCTGCGTCAGGATGCAGACGTCATCGTTCGCCTCCCGCGCACGCGGCGCGCGCACGCGCGCGCGACACGGTGTGCGACACTCGCCACGTGTCGACAGTCGAGGTCGGGTGCGAGCTTGCGGGCTACCGAATCGAAGCGCTCATCGGCCGCGGCGGGATGGGCGTCGTCTACCGCGGCAGCGACGTGCGCCTTCGGCGCCCGGTGGCGATCAAGCTGATTTCCGCTGAGCGCGCCACCGAGCCCGTGGTTCGTCAGCGCTTCGAGCGGGAGGCCCGGATGATGGCCGCGCTCGATCACCCCAACGTGCTCCCCATCTACGCCGCGGGCGAGGAGAACGGCTCGCTGTTCCTCGTCACGCGCTACGTCGACGGCACTGATCTCGCCGCGCTCCTGCGCGCACAAAGCCGTCTCGAGCCCGTGCGCGCGGTGCGGATCGTCGACCAGGTCGCCCAGGCGCTCGATGCGGCCCACGAGACGGGACTGGTGCATCGCGACGTCAAGCCGGCCAACGTCCTCCTCGAGAGCGAGCACGTGTTCCTCAGTGACTTCGGGCTGGGCCGGGCGATCGAGCAGGCGACGAGGCTGACCGACAGCAGTGAGTGGCTGGGCACGGTCGACTTCTGCTCACCCGAGCAGCTGCGCGGCCAGCCGACCGACGCCCGCAGCGACATCTACGCCCTCGGCTGCGTCCTCCACACCGCACTCACCGGCGTGCCGCCGCTACACCGCGAGACGGCGGAGGCGACCATGCTCGCGCACCTGAGCGACGAGCCCCCGCCACCGTCGCACTCCGGCGTCTCCTCCGGCTTCGACCCGGTGATCCGGCGCGCGCTCGCCAAGCGTCCCGAGGAGCGCTACGCGACCGCGGGCGAGCTCGGCCGCGCCGCGCGGCTGGCAGCGGGTGGGGTCCGCCACGCGCGGCCCAGGCCGAGGATGCCGGAGCTCGCGGGTTCGCCTGCCGGCGCCGCCGCACCCGGCGGTGCGGATGACGACGAGCCGACCGCGACCGTCCTCGATCTACGCCCGCCACCGGCGCTCCGCCCCGCGCCCGGCACGTCGATCCGCTCTCGCCGCGCCCGGCGAGCGGCCCTCGCCGCGCTCGCGGTCCTGCTGAGCGCGGCCATCGCCGCCGCCGCGCTGGTCCTGACCTCCGTTCGCAGCCATCCTCCCGGCCCCCTCACCGCCGGGGAGATCAACCGGGTCATCCATGCCTTCGCCACCGCGTACTCCAACCGCGACGGGCGCGCGCTCACCGCTGTGCTCGCTCCGAACGCCGTACTCGCCGGATCCTCGGGCACGATCGCGCGGGGGCGGGAGGCCGTGATCGCCCGCTACGAAGTCCAGTTCCCGTCGATCTCCGGCTACGGGATCGGCGATCTGCAGGTCCAGCCCGGGTGGGCCGGACGGGCCGTCGCCCACTTCACGCTCCTGCGCGGTGGGCAGCCCGCTGGTTCAGGTGTAGTCACCTTCGGGGTCGAGCGCGTTGACGGGCGGCCCGAGATCGGGCTGATCGCGACCCGCCCCTGACCCGCCTCAACAGAAGCGCGAGATCTGGAGCGTGACCGCGCTCCCGGGCGGGAGCAGGCTCCCCGCCGCCGGGTCTGTGGAGCACACCTGCTTGGAGACGAACGGCAGCAGCGACTGCAAGAAGCCGCTGCCACCCTGGAGGCGGGGGTGCAGCCCGGCATTGGCAAGCTGGCGCGCGGCGACCGTGGGGTCCTCGCCTCCCACATCGGGCACCGCTACCGGGAGCTGCCGGTAGACGCGGACGACCGTCATCGCGCCCGCGGCCCGCGGCGCGCCGGCGAGCACGTCGATCACGTTCGTCCCCGCCGCGACGGGCACCCAGGCCGTGAAGCTGCCGCCGCGAATGGGCACGGGCTTGCCGGCGACGAGCACGCTGGCGGCGCCGGGGCCGACCGATCCGCGCACTTGCACCTCGGGATCGAGGGTTCGGCCACCGTCCGCGGGACTCGTCACGTTCAGGTGTAGCGGTGGTGGCGCCGGCCGCCCGGTGCCTCCGCACGCGGCCAGCGTGATCACGCACACCGCGGTCGCACAAATCCATCGAAGAGGCATGGGCTTCCGATTCTAAGTGGCACCCGTTGGGTAGGTCCCGGCAAGGGCAACCCGCTCGGGAGCTGCCCTTGCAGAGGGAGAGAAGACGTGCAGCGAACGTGTGACATCGACACGGCCGGGCCCCTGCCCTCGGGCGTGGTCCGGAAGGCCCTGGCGCTCCAGCGCTCGCGCGCGTTCTGCTGGTCGGTGCGCGCGGGCTTCATCACCCGCGGCGTGACCTACGGCGTCATCGGCGGGCTCGCCGCCGCGCTCGCCCTGGGCGCGGGCAGCGCCGGAGCCAGCCCGAATCAGCAGGGCGCGCTGGCGCTGATCGCCGCCGCGCCGCTGGGGCGCGTGGTGATCGCCGTGGCCGCGGTCGGGCTGCTCGCCTATGCGCTCTGGAAGCTCGGCCAGAGTGTCATGGGGCGCGGTCCTGAAGGCGGCGGTGGGACGTCGTTCAAGGACCGCGTCGCCAACCTCTCGGCCGGGGTCGCTTACCTCCTGTTCTTCGGGGTCGCGCTCCAGGTGCTGATCGGAGCTGCCGGCCGTCAAGCCGGCGAGCAGGGCGAGACGCACGGCGTCCTCGGATGGCCGGGCGGCCAGTTCATCGTGGGCGGGGCCGGGGTGATCCTCGCCGCGGTCAGCCTGTATCAGATCTACCAGGCGGTGTGCGGCCAGTTCCTGGATGACAACAAGTCCCACGAGATGGGGCGCATCGAGGAGCGCCTGTTCACGGGCGTCGGCGGCGTCGGCCTCGTGGCTCGCGCCGGCGTGTTCGCGCTCGTCGGCTACTTCCTGTGCCGGACGGCAATCGAGTTCAAGGAGACAGGCGTCGGCCTCGACGGCACCCTGGCCAAGGTCCACCAGCAGCCGTACGGCAACTTGATCCTGGCATTGGTGGCTGCCGGCCTCCTGATCTTCGCCGTGTTCTCATTCTTCGAGGCCCGCTACCAGCGGCTCTAGGACCCGCGGCTCGGGGCGATCGCTTAACCAGCGACGCCGGCGGCGAGGCGCTCACCCCACCGCCGGCGTACCCGGTAACTCTTTAGGCCGCTTCGCGGAGCTGCTCGAGCTCGGCGCTGCGGGCCAGGCGCCGCAGGCCACGCTCCTCGAGCTCACGTGCCCGCTCCAGCGGGATGCCGAGCTCGCTGCCGGTCTGCCTGAGCGTGCGCGGCTCCTCTCCGGAGAGGCCGAAGCGGAGCTGGATCACGTTGCGCTCGGGCTCGGGCAGCTGGCCGACGACGTCGTTGACACGACGGTCGCGGTCGACGTCGGCGATCTCCTGGTCGGGCTCGGGACGGTCCGACGCGAGCAGGTCCCCGAACGCGGTCTCGCCGTCCTCACCCACCGGCTGGTCGAGGCTGGCGAGGCCACGGCTCAGCTCACGGAGCTCGGCCACCTCGTCGACGTCGAGGCCGGCCACAGCCGCGATCTCCTCGTCCGTCGGCTCGCGTGAGAGCTTGGTGCTGAGCTCGCTTTCGACCTTGCGCACCTTCACCTGTCGCTGTGCGACGTGGACCGGCACGCGGATCGTCCGACCGTGGTTCTGCAGGCCGCGCTGGATCGCCTGACGGATCCACAAGGTCCCGTAGGTCGAGAACTTGAATCCGCGCCGCCAGTCGAACTTCTCGACGGCCCGGATCAGCCCGAGCATGCCCTCCTGGACCAGGTCCTCCATCGGGAGCCCGTGGCCCTGGTAGCGGCGGGCCTGCGAGACGACCAGCCTCAGGTTGGAATTGATCATCCGTTCCTTGGCAGCGAGGTCGCCGCGCTCGATCCGCTTGGCGAGCTCGATCTCCTCGGCGGCGGTGAGCAGCGGATGCTCGCGGGCGCGGCGCAGGAACAGGTCGAGCGAGTCGGCGGTCCCGATCGCCTGCTGCTCGATGCCGTGCTCGCGCACGCTGAGCAGGATGGGCCGCCCGGCGCGTCTGGCGCCGGGTTGCGCTCGCCACGGCGCTCCTGCGCGCCGGCCGCTTGCGTGTTCGTTCAGTTGTCTCGTGGCGATCGCTGCGCGGGGTGGCGCCGTCACGATCGCGGGTTTCAAAGCTTTTCAGGTCAATCTCCGAGGTTTCGATTGGTTCGATACGCACCGTATTATAACACTTGTACGACGGTTATCGAACCTGTGCCCTGCGTGCTATGTTCAGCGACGGTTAGGTTCGCGTTGCGCGTGGCGCACCGTACGCACGTGCCTGCGGCTCTGAGCGGTGTACCCGTTCCCCGCGCGCAACTCACGTCAAGTGGCCGAATTGCCGATGCTGCGGCCGCTTAGCTTCTAATGAACCCGCGCGCAGGGTAGAGATGGGCTGTCGCCCTGCAAAGGAGGATACAGATGGCCCTTCGCGTCGATGACGTGAGCAGTCTGCCCGGTCGCAAGGTCTTCGATCAGGAAGGCGAGAGCGTCGGCGAGATCAAGGATGTCTACGGAGTCGGAGACGACGGCGCACCGATGTGGGTGGCGATCGACACCGCCGCCGGCGAGCGCATCGGCCAGGAGAACGAGGACAAGGTCGTGGTCGTGCCCCTGGGTCGTCTGCGCGAGGAAGGGGAGAACCTGAGCGTCCCGTACAGCATCGCGCACGTCGAGGACGGCCCGGAGGTCGACGCGGGCGACGAGATCTCCGAGGAGGATGACGAGAAGCTGCGGCTCTACTATGCGATCGGCCTGGCCGACGAGGAGTTCCGCACCGAGTCCAACTCCTACGCCTCGCAGGTTCCCGAGGGCAAGGCGCCGGCGCAGAAGGTCACCGACGACCTCGACGGCAAGGAGACGCCCGGCGGGGAGTCCAAGGAGCGTTCGATCGAGGAGCGCCACGAGGAGTACTCGCAGTCGGGAGACGACCGGCACTCGGGAGGCGACGAAGAGTCGGGAGACGACGAAGAGTCCTGACGCGCGCCGCGGCGGTACCGTCCGCCCGGTGACCGGCGAGGATGGCCTCTTCTCGGGCCTGTTCGCCCGCGGCGAGGCGGCCCGCGCGGCGAGCGATCGGGCGTTCCTCCAGGCGATGCTCGACTTCGAGGTCGCGCTCATGGATGCGCTCGCCCGCGCCGGCCTGGCACCGCCCGAGGCGGCCGGCGAGCTCCGGGCGATCGCCGACGCCGGCGCATTCGATCTCGCCGAGATCGGCCGCGCCACCGGCGAGAAGGGCACTCCGGTCCCGGCGCTCCTCACGGCCCTCCGGGGGCGCCTGAGCGATCGGGCCGCCGCCCACCTCCACACCGGCGCCACCAGCCAGGATGTCATCGACACCGCGGCGATGCTCGTGGCTCGCCGCGCGCTCGCGCCGATCCTGGCAGACCTCGCAGGCGCCGCCGAGGCCTGTGCCGCCCTGGCTCGGGAGCACCGGGAGACGCTGGCGCCGGGGCGGACCCTGCTCCAGCAGGCCCTCCCGGTGACCGTGGGCCTCAAGGCCGCCGGATGGCTGACGGGCCTGCGCGGCGCCCGGACCGAGCTCGCCCGTGTTCGCGACGAGGTGCTGGCGGTGCAGCTCGGTGGCGCCGTGGGCACGCTGGCCGCGCTCGGCGACCACGGCCTCGAGGTCGTCGCCGGCGTGGCCGCGCAGCTGGAGTTGGCGGAGCCTCCGCTCGCCTGGCACACGATTCGCCTGAGGCCGGCCGCGCTCGCGGCCGGCCTCGCCGCCGCCACCGGTGTGATGGGCAAGATCGCGCGCGACGTGGTCCTGATGGCCCAGACCGAGGTGGCGGAGGTCTCGGAGGGTGGAGGCCCGGGGCGCGGCGGCTCCTCGACCATGCCCCACAAGCGAAACCCGGTCGGCGCCGTCGGGGTGCTGGCCTGCGCACAGCGGACGCCGGGCCTCCTGGCCACGATCTTCGGGGCGATGACCCAGGAGCACGAGCGCGCCGCCGGCGCCTGGCAGGCCGAGTGGGAGCCGTTGCTCGAGCTGCTCCGACTCACCGGGTCAGCGGCGGCGATGACGCGCGAGCTCGTCTCGGGCCTCGAGATCGACGCCGACAAGCTTCGCGGCGACCTCGGTATCACCGGAGGGCTGCTGATGAGCGAAAGCGTGGCCACGGCGCTGTCGGAGACCCTCGGGCGGAGCGCCGCCCAGGACCTGGTCTCGCGTGCGGCCCAGGACGGGCGGCCCTTCCGGGAGGCTCTGCTCGAGGTTCCCGAGGTGGCGGACGCCCTCGGTCCGGAGGGCGTCGACCGCGCGCTCGACCCGTCTCGCTACCTCGGCCTGACGCAGCAGTTGATCGATCGCGCACTCGGATGCTGAACCATCGCCTCGACGGTCCGGACAACGGACCGCTCCTCGTCCTCAGCGGCTCACTCGGCACCGAGCACTCGATGTGGGAGCCGCAGGTCGCCGCGCTTGCCGAACGCTTCCGCCTGCTCCGCTACGACCTCCGTGGCCACGGGGCGTCCGAGGTGCCGCCGGGGCCGTATTCGATCGCCGATCTTGGCGGAGACCTCCTGGGCCTCCTCGACCAGCTCGGGATCGAGCGCGCGACGCTGTGCGGGCTGTCGATTGGCGGGATGATCAGCATGTGGGTGGCCGCGCACGCGCCCGAGCGGGTCGAGCGCCTGGTGCTGTTCTGCACCTCGGCGTATCTGGGGAGCGCGTATGCCGAGCGCGCCGCCGCCGTCCGCGAGCGCGGGATCGAGCCGATCGCCGATGCGGTGGTCGAGCGCTGGTTCACGCCAGGGTTCGACCCGGACACGGTGGCGCGCTTCCGGCGGGCGCTCGTGGCCACCCCGGCCGAGGGCTACGCCGGCTGCTGCGAGGCCATCGCCGGTATGGACCTGCGGGGCGATCTGGCCTCCATTCGCGCGCCCGCGCTGGTGGTGGCGGGGGCTGAGGACCCGGCGACGCCTCCCGACCACGGCCACGCGATCGCCGAGGGCATTCCCGGCGCCGAGCTCACGGTCGTCCCCGACGCCGCCCACCTCGCCACCGTCCAGCAACCCGCGCGCGCCACCGAGCTGATCCTGAGAGGAGCTTCGCCTTGACCGACTACGACACAGGAATGAAGACGCGGCGCGAGGTTCTGGGCGACGCACACGTCGATCGCGCGACCGCGACGGCGGGCGAGTTCGGGTCCTCCTTCCAGGAGTTCATAACCCGCTACGCCTGGGGCGGACCGTGGTCTCGGCCCGCCCTGGACCGTCGTACGCGGAGCGTCATCACCCTCACCGCGCTGGTCTCGCTGCGGGCCGAGAACGAGATCGGAATGCACGTCCGGGCGGCCCTCCGGAACGGTCTGACGCCGGAGGAAATCTCGGAAATCTTCCTGCATACGGCCATATATGCGGGGGTCCCGGCTGCCAACAGCGCGTTCGCCATCGCCCGCCGGGTACTGGACGAGGAAGGGGCCCTGTGACCCTCCCAGGGGCCAGGGATGCCTGCCTATACTTGCCTCACCCCGATTGAGGAGTGCACCTCGTGCAGGAGATGGTCATCTACGGCGTCAGCTTCGACATGGTCGGCAAGCAGCCGATCGTGCTGCTGAAGACGGTCGAGAGCAACAAGTTCCTGCCGATCTGGATTGGCCATCCCGAGGCCGCGGCGATCCTGATGAAGCTCCAGGGTGCGTCAACTCCCCGCCCCATGACCCACGACCTCCTCTCAGATGTCCTCGGCGAGCTCGACGTGGAATGCACGCGCGTGGCGGTCACCGAGTTGCGCGAGAACACCTTCTACGCGTCGATCAGCCTCCGCGCCAACGGCCGTGAGCTCGAGATCGACTCCCGTCCGTCGGATGCGCTCGCTCTGGCCGTCCGCGCCGGCGCGCCGATCTTCGCCGCCGACGACGTGATCGCCGAGTCGGCGATCGAGTTCGAGCACGAGGTCGAGGACACCGAAGAGGTCGTCGAAAAGTTCAAGGACTTCCTCGACCACGTGACGCCCGAGGACTTCGCCTCCGACGAGTAGGGAGGTGGGATCAAACCCTGACTATTTCGGGGTTTCTTCCATCGCGCTCGCCAGGATGCGGTCGATGAGCTCGTCGAAGCCGATGCCGGCCGCGTCTGCGGCCTGGGGGAGCAGCGAGGTCTCGGTGAGCCCCGGGATCGGGTTGACCTCCAGCACGAACACGCGCGGCTCGGCCTCGTCGCGCGGCGCCCGGCCGACCCCGAGCATCAGGTCGACGCGCGCGAACCCTGAGCACCCGAGCAGCCGGTAGACCTCGAGCGCGAGCTCGCCGGCGCGCTCGGCGACCTCGGAGTCCAGCTCGGCCGGGCACACGAACCGCGTGCGACCGATCTCGTAGCGGGACTCGAAGTCGTAGAAGCCCTCCTGCTCGGGCACCGCCTCGACGACCGGAAGGGCGACGTCGTCGAGCACCGACACCGCCAGGTCGCGGCCCGCGATGTGGCGCTCGAGCAGCACCTTGCGGTCATACGAGAAGGCCGCCACCAGCGCACCCGGGACGTCCGCCGCCGTGCGCGCGAACTTGATCCCGAGCGCCGAGCCCTGCGACGCCGGCTTGACCACGATCGGGAACTGGAGGCGCTCCTCGATCGCCGGCAGCGCCTGCGCTGCCCCCAGCTCCTTGAACGCCGTCTCGCTGAACGCGAAGAAGTCCGGCGTCGGGATCGAGGCGTCGAGCATCGCGTGCTTGGCCAGGACCTTGTCCGAGGCGCGGATGCACGCCGAGATGCCTGACCCGGTGTACGGGATGCCCATCACCTCGAGCAGCTCCTGCACCGTCCCGTCCTCGCCGTCGCGACCGTGGAGGGCCACGAACGCCAGCTCCGGCCGTTCGGCCGTGAGCCGCTCGACCAGGTCGCCGCCGACGTCGACCGGGACCACCTCGTGGCCGAGCCGCTCGAGGGCGTCCTCGACGCGCGCGCCGGACTTCAGCGACACCTGGCGCTCGAGCGAGCGGCCCCCCTTCAGGACCGCAACGCGCATCAACGAGCCCGTGAGCGCAGGTGGAGCACCTTGGCCAGCTCGGCGGGCGTCTCCTCAGCCGACGCGGGCGCCGGCGCCGGCTCCGCCCCCGCCCGTGGACGCGCGCCGGCGGGGCGACCCCCGTGAGCGTTCCGTAGAGGTCGACCTGCTCGCGCACGACCTCGCCGAGCCGGCGGATCCCCTCGCGGATCCGGTCCTCGTCGACGCCGGAGAAGTTCAGCCGCATCGCGGAGCCGCCGCGGCCGTCCATGAACGCCGCCCGACCCGGCACGAACGCGACGTGCTCCTCGAGCGCGCGCGCCAGCAGGTCGGTGGTGTCGATGTACTCGGGGAGCGTCGCCCAGATGAAGAGCCCGCCCTGAGGGTGGGTCCACGATGCCTCCCGCGGGAGGTGCTCGGCGAGCGCGTCCAGCATCACGTCGCGCCGGCGGCGGTAGATCTCGATCAGCGAGCGGACGTAGTCCTCCCACTGCGTGGACTCGAAGTAGGCGCTCACGAAGTACTGCGACATCGAGGACGAGCACAGGTCAGTGCCCTGCTTGCCCACGTTCATCTTCTGGAGCACGGGCGCCGGCGCAGTCGTCCACCCCAGGCGGACGCCGGGAGAGAGGATCTTCGAGAACGTGCCGGCGTAGATCACGAACTCGTCGTCGAGCGAGCGCAGTGTCGGCAGCGGCGAGCCCTCGTAGCGGAGCAGGCCGTACGGGTTGTCCTCGAGCACGAGCAGCTCGCGCTCGGTGGCGATGCGCACCAGCTCACGCCGGCGCTCGAGCGACAGCGTCACCCCGGCGGGGTTGTGGAAGTTGGGAACGGTGTAGATGAACTTCGGCCGGCGCCCCGAGCGCTCCAGCGAGTCGAGCGTCTCGGCGAGCTCGTCGGTGCGCATGCCGTCGCGGTCCATCGTGATCTGCACGACGTCGGCCTGATAGGCGGAGAAGGTGGGCACGGCGCCCGGATACGTCGGGGCCTCCGTCACCACCACGTCGCCGGGGTCGACGAGCGTCTTGCACACCAGGTCGATCACCTGCTGGCCGCCGCTGGTGACGAGCAGCTCGTCGGGGTCGATCTCCATCCCCTCGGCGCGCATCACCTGCGCGATGCAGTCCTTGACCAGCGCCAGGCCCTCGGTCGGCCCGTACTGGAGCGCGCGAGCGCACGATTGCATCGCTACCGAGTTCATCAGTGACGCGTAGGACTCGGGCGGGAAGGTCGACGTGTCGGGTAGTCCGCCGGCGAGCGAGATCACGTCGGGCCGCTCGGTCAGAGCCATCAGATCCCGCATGGCAGAGGACTTCATGACCTTCGTGCGCTCGGCGAAGAGCGCGGCGTAACGTTCGATGTCGCGCGCGGTAGACCGCGAGCGCCTCCCCGGGCTCACTGCGCCCTCTCGTCTATCGTCACGGTTCCTCAAGGTACACCACGGTGCATCTCGTCTTCGACATCCTCACCGGCATCGGCGTGGCCGCCGCCGTCGGCGTCCGGCCGTTCCTCGCCGCGCTCGTGGTCGGCATCCTGGCGCTGGCCAACGTCGAGATCCACTTCAACGGCACCTCGTACTCTTTCCTGCAGCGCTGGCCATTCCTGCTCGCGTTGGTGCTCCTCGCGTTCGCGCTCACGCTCGTGGAGCGACGGCTCCCCCGTGACCGTCCCCTTCGCAGTCCCGAGGTGATCGCCATCGGGTTGTGCGGGGTCGTCCTCGGCGCCCTGCTGTTCGCCGGCTCGCTGTCGTCCCGGGGCACGCAGCACTACGCCGCGTGGCCGGGCTGGATCGCCGGCGCGCTGTGCGCCGTCGTCGGCCTGCTGGCGACGCGGCCGCTGTTCGCGCGGGTCCGCGCCCGCCTCGACGACGAGGCGGCCTCCGCCGTGCCGCTCTACGCCGAGGCGCTCGCGGTCATCCTCGCGGCGCTCTCGGTGGTGGCGCCACCGGTCGGCCTGATCGGCCTGCTCGCGCTCGGCTGGCTGTGGCTGGCCAGCCGCCGGCGCGAGGGACAGAAGTACGCGGGCCTGCGGATCCTGCGTTGAACGGCACCGCCAAGAAGCTCGTGCTCGTCGTGATCGACGCGCTCAAGCCCGCGATGCTCGAGCGCGCGATCGCCGCCGGGCGCGCGCCGGCGCTGGCGCGCATCCGAAAGGAGGGGGTCTACGTCGACGACTGCGTCGCCGCCTTCCCGTCGGTGACGCCGGTGTGCGCGGCCACGATCACCACCGGGGTCGGTCCCGATCAGCACCAGATCCCGAGCATGAACTGGTACCACCGTGAGGAGGGCCGCTACGTCGAGTACGGCTCGAGCTTCTCGGCCAGCCGCCAGTTCGGAGTGCTCCGCTCTCTCACGGACACCGTGTACCGGATGAACGCCGAGCACCTCTCGCATGACGTGCAGACGGTGTTCGAGACGCTCGACGACGGCGACGTGCGCACCGCCGGGACGACCTACCTGATCTACCGCGGCCGCCACCACCACGAGGTCTCCAACGAGACCGCGCTGGCCCGGATCGTCACCTCGACTCTGTTCCGGCGGACGATCGACGGCCCGCGCGAGCTCTTCTACGCCGACCTCTACGCCAGCCGCAAGACGGGCTGCCGCGGCCAGCTGGGAATGCCCGGCATCCGCGACCAGCACACGGGCTGCGTCGGCGCCTACCTGGTCGAGAACGACCTGTTCGACTTCATGTTGTTCTCGCTGCCCGACAACGACGCCTGGTCGCACAAGAACGGCCCGCACGCGCAGGTGACGTCGATCGCCGCCGCCGACCGGCAGCTCGAGCGGCTGATGCACGCCGCCGGAGGCCCCGAGGCCTTCCTCGAGGATCACGCCGTGATCGTCACCTCCGACCACTCTCAGGCGACGGTCGAGGAGCGGATCCGCCTCGACCGCGCGTTCGCGGAGTTCGATGTCGCCACCCGGAGCGCCTCGCGCTCGGCGGCCGCCGAGGTCGCGCTCAGCCCCGCCCAGCGCGCGGCGATGGTGTACGTGCTCGACGAGGACAATCGCGAGGAGATCCTGAGCCGTGCCGTGGACGCGGTCGCAGAGCTCGACGGGATCGACCTGATGCTGTGGCTCTCCAAAGACGGCGAGGAGGCGATCGTCCGCTCCGGCCGGGGGGAGCTGCGCTTCTCGCCCGGTGGCGACGTCGAGGACCTGCGGGGGCGCACCTGGAGCGTCGAGGGCAGGCTTTCGACGCTGGGTGCGCGCGTGAGGGATGGCCGCATCACCTCGTCTGACTATCCGGATGCCCTGTGCCGGATCTGGTCCGCTCTCACCTGCTCAACCGCCGGCGACCTCCTGCTCTCGGCCGCCCCCGGGTACGAGTTCGTGGACTGGGGCGGGTCGGATCATGTCGGCGGCGGCAGCCACGGCTCGCTGCACCGCTCGGATTCCCTCGGCGCGCTCCTCTGGTGCGGGACCGGCCCCGATTCCCGGAGCGCGTGCGAGCAGTGGTCGCTGCGGGACGTGGCACCGATGGTTCGCGAGCATTTCGGGGTACCGTTAGCGGGCGAGGCCTTGGGGAAGTCCGGGTTAGGACCCCGTTAACGGAGGAGTCGCCTTACGGCTCGCCGAAATCACGCCGATACATTCATGGCAATGTCAGACGAGTTCACCACCAGCGTTCAGCTCCCGTTCCACCACCGGGTGCGACTCGGGGTGCGCAAGCCGCACAACTGGCTCCAGCTGGTCCGCTTCGGCGCTGTTGGCGCCAGCGGCTACCTCGTCAACCTGGCGGTGTTCGCCGCCAGCCTCCACCTGATCGGCGTCGACTACCGCATCTCCGCGGTGTTCGCGTACGTGGTCTCGGTGCTCAACAACTTCTTCTGGAACCGCCACTGGACCTTCCGCGCCAAGCAGGGGCGCGCCGTGCATCAGGGCCTGCGATTCTTCGCGGTATCGCTGGTCACCTTCGCCTTTTCGTATCTGGTGCTGGTCATGCTGGTCAGCGGAGCGGGCGTGCACAAGGATCTGGCGCAGGCGATCTCGGTTGCCGCCGGGATGCCGCTGAACTTCCTCGGGCAGAAGCTTTGGAGCTTCCGGCTGTAGCGCGCCGGCGACTCCCTGCTCTCCTCCTAGCCGTCTTCCTCCTCCTGGTCCCGGCCGTCCTGGCCGGTCCGGCTCGTGCGGCCTCCGACGCGCCCGTGCTCGTGACCGATCTGCACACGCCGCCACCGGGCTACCGGCTGAGCGCGCTCCAGGTGCGGCGCATCGCCGAGAGCTACCCCGCGGTCCGCGCCGAGCTCCGCCGCCATCCCCGGGCCTCCCCGTACGAGTACACGAAGGGTCCCGGGCAATGGCAGGTGAGCTGGTTCGCCCCCGGCCGGGGCGCCAAGGAGCTCCTCCAGGTCTACGTCGACGACGCCACCGGCACGGTGACCCAGGCGTGGACCGGCTTCCAGGTGGCGTGGTCGATGGCGCGCGGCTATCCCGGCGCGTTCGGACGCAACGTCAACGCCTGGTACGTATGGGTGCCGCTGTGCTTGCTGTTCATCGCGCCGTTCCTGCGCCGCCGCCCGTCGCTGCTCCACCTCGACCTGCTGATGCTGCTCGGCTTCTCGGTCTCGCTTGCGCTCTTCAACCACGCCCGGATCGGCCTGTCGGTCCCGCTGATCTACCCGTTCATGCTTTACCTGCTTGTGCGCATGCTGCTGCTGGCCGGCGGGCGCGGGCGCCCGCGGGAGCCCCTGCGGCTGCTCGTGCCGAGAGCCTGGCTGGCGGTGGGACTCGTGTTCCTGGTCGGCTTTCGCATCGGGCTCAACATCGCCAACTCGAACGTGATCGACGTCGGCTACGCCGGCGTGATCGGGGCCCACAAGCTCGTACACGGCGATCCCCTTTACGGGCACTGGCCGAGCGACAACGCCAGTGGCGACACATACGGGCCGGTCAACTACTACGCCTACGTCCCCTTCCTGGCCGTCTTCGGCTGGAGCGGCAAGTGGGACTCGCTGCCGGCCGCCCACGCCGCGGCCATCGCCTTCGACCTCCTCACCCTCCTCGCCCTGTTCGCCCTCGGGCGCCGGATCCGGGGGCCCACGCTCGGCGTCGTCCTCGCCTACAGCTGGGCTGCGTATCCGTTCACGCTCTGGTCGCTCAGCTCCAACACCAATGACACGCTGGTGGCGCTGC
The DNA here is from genome assembly GCA_963839105.1 of uncultured Solirubrobacterales bacterium. Classification (GTDB taxonomy): domain Bacteria; phylum Actinomycetota; class Thermoleophilia; order Solirubrobacterales; family Solirubrobacteraceae; genus Palsa-465. Next base: position 801,779 of record CAWITQ010000009.1, on the reverse strand, counting down.
TCGTGGTCGCGGCTCTGCTCGTGCTCACCTCAGCGCCGGCCCGGGGCTTCCTGGGCGCGCTTGCCGGCCTCACGAAGTTCGCGCCACTGGCGCTCGCGCCGCTGCTGGCCCGTGGCGTCGGCGAGTCCTCGCCGCGCAAGCGCTCGCTGCTCGTCTATGCGCTGGTGTACGCGGCGACGATCGCGGTCACGATGCTCCCGGTCGTGCTCGACCACAACCTCCAGGCCTTCTGGCACGACACGATCAGCTACCAGTCCCAGCGCACTTCGCCGTTCACGATCTGGGGACTGTGGGGCGGGCTCGGGCTCGTGCAACACCTCGCCGAGGGAGCGGTGGTGGCGCTCGCGATCGTCGTCGCCGTGCTCCCGCGCCGGCGCGGCGTGCTCGAGGTGGCCGCCCTCGGTGCCGCCGTCCTCATCGCCCTCCAGATGGTGGCCAACTACTGGCTCTACTCCTACATCGTGTGGTTCTTCCCGCTGGTGATGGTGGCGCTGCTCGGTGCCTATCCGTCGCAGCTCGGCTGGGCGTTGCGAAGCGAGGAGGAGCGCTGGGACGAGCAGCCTGCGATGGCGACCGCGTGAGCGCGCGGCACGGACGCCGCGCGCAACCGGCCCCAGGGATGCCGCGTCAGCGGCCCCTATTACTGAATACCCGGCGCCGGCTCCAGGACCTGCTCGATCGACTCCGCGCGCATCGGCTCGCGCGTGCGGATCACGACGCCGTTCAGCCAAGGGTCGAGGGTCGAGGTCTCAAAGCGCACGGGCATGCGCGTCACCATCGCCTCGACCGCCTGCTCGCGCTTGACGCCGATCACGCCACCGCGCGGCCCGGTCATGCCGACGTCGCTGATGTACGCGGTGCCGCCGGGAAGCACGCGCGCGTCGGCGGTGGGCACGTGGGTGTGCGTTCCCACGACGGCGGTGACCCTCCCGTCGAGGTGCCACCCCATCCCCACCTTCTCGCTCGTGGCCTCGGCGTGCATGTCGACGAGGACGTGGTCGACCTTGTCCTTGAGCGCGTGCAGCGCGGCGTCGGCCTCGCTGAACGCCGGCCGCCCCGCATTCATGAACAGGTTGCCCGACAGCGACAGCACGCCCAGTCGCACGCCATCTGACTCGACCACGCACCAACCGTGACCGGGCTGGCTGCGCAGGAAGTTGGCCGGCCGCAGGATCCGATCCTCCTCGTCGAGGTAGGGGTAGATCTCGCGGTGGCGGTAGGTGTGGTTACCGAGGGTGATGGCGTGCACGCCCGCCTCGAAGAGCTCTCGGGCGATCCGCGGCGTGATCCCCATCCCGCCCGCGACGTTCTCGCCGTTGACGACGACGAAGTCCACGGCGTGGCGCTCGCGCAGGCCAGGCAGCAGCGCCAGCAGCGTGCGCTTGCCGATGCCGCCCACGACGTCGCCGACGAACAGGATGTTGACGGGCTTGATCACGACCTCTCCCCGCTCATACTTCCACCAACATGCGGTTCAGGCTTCCCGGCAGATCACTGAACCGGCCGCCGGCGCCCTCCGAAGAGCCCTCGGTCGACCCACCGCTGCGCGCTCCGCTGCGGCCGGTGGTCGTCCCGCGCTGGGTCCAGCTCGTGCTCCTGCCGATCGCCCTGCTGGCGCTGTGGGCGCTCGCGCGGGCTGCGGGGAACGTGCTGCTGATCCTGCTTGCGGCGAGCACGATCGCCCTGATCCTCAATCCGCTGGTCAAGATGCTCCAGCGCCGGCGCGTGCCTCACGGCATCGCGATCCTCCTGATCTACCTGGCGTTCTTCGCCGCGCTCGCCGGCGTGGGGCTGCTGCTCGCCAACCCCGTGAGCACGCAGGTCAGCCGCCTCGCGCGCAACGTCCCCAGCTTCACCAGGACCGCGAACCGGGATCTCGCGAGCTTCCAGCGGTGGCTCAACCGCCGCGGGATCAACGTCCAGATCCAGCAGCAGGGTCACACCGCGCTCCAGACGCTCGAGAAGAACGTGCTCAAGGGGTCGGGCAACGTCGTGTCGTTCTCGCGCGATCTGCTCGGTCAGCTCGTGACCACCGGGTTCGACCTCGTGCTCGTGCTCGTGCTCTCGATCTACCTGCTCGTGTACGCCGAGGGGATCGGCGAGCTGGTCAGAAGGGTGATGCCGCCCGGCGATGGCACGGCCGACGACGACTACCCGCTGCTCGTCCAGCGGGCGGTGTTCGGCTACGTCCGCGGACAGGTGCTCTTCAGCTTCATCATGGGCTCGAGCGCCGCGTTGTGCCTGTGGATCTTCGGGATCATCGGCATCTTCCCCGACGGGCAGCGCTACGCCCTGTTCCTCGGGGCCTTCTACGGGCTGATGGAGTTCATCCCGTATATCGGGCCGATCATCGGACCGGCGCCGGCCGTCCTCATCGCGCTGTTCAGCAACCCGATCAGCGCAGTTTGGGTCGTCCTGCTGTTCATCGGGCTCCAGCAGCTCGAGGGCCACATCGTGGCGCCGCAGGTGTTCCGCATCTCGCTGCGCATCAACCCGATCCTGATCATCCTCTCGCTGCTCATCGGCTATCAGCTCTACGGGATCGCGGGCGCGCTGCTGGCGCTGCCAATCGCCGCCGTGATTCGCCAGACCGTCCTCTACCTGCGCCGCCACCTCGTGCTCGAGAGCTGGACGACGTCGCCGGCCCGGCTCGACGTGCTCCAGATCGGCCCGGCCCGATGTCCCGACTGCGGCGCTCCGAGCGCGCCCACGGACGCCTTCTGCCACTCCTGCGGAGCCTCGCTCGAGCCGCCGGTGCGATCTCCTCACTGACCCGGCGGGCCGGCGGGGCCGCTGTACTAGCCTCCGCCACGTGTCCACCGCAGTCCCCGCGGGCGGTGCGCTCGCCACGCTGGCGGCGCGCTCGCTGAGCAAGCACTACGGCGCGCGGCGCGCGCTCGACGATGTCTCCTTCGAGCTGCACCCCGGCGAGCTCGCGGCGCTGATCGGACCCAACGGCGCGGGCAAGACGACGCTGCTGTCGATCCTCGCCGGGGTGCTCCGGCCCTCCGGCGGGGTGCTGACGCGGACGCCGCGGGAGATCGGATGGGTCCCCCAGCAGCCCGCCCTCTACTCGAAACTGTCCGTGGCGGAGAACCTGCGCCTGTTCGCGCGCCTGGAGAAGCTGCCGGATCCCGACGCCGCGGTGGCGCGGATGCTCGCGCAGACCGGCCTCGAGGACAGAGCCGACGAGGAGGTGGGGCGGCTCTCGGGCGGCAACCAGCAGCGCGTGAACATCGCGATCGGGCTGCTCTCAGAGCCGGCCGTCCTCCTCCTGGACGAGCCCTCAGCATCGCTCGACCCGCGCCAGCGCGAGCGGCTGTGGGAGTTCATCGGGTCGCTGGCGCACCGGGGGACCACGGTCGTGTTCTCGAGCCACAACGTCGGCGAGGCCGAGCGCTACGCCGATCGGGTGCTCGTGCTCGTCGACGGCGAGCTCCTGTTCACCGGAACGCCGGCCGAGCTGGAGCGCGCGGTCGGCGGCGGCTCGCACGACTTCGAGGCCGCGTTCGTGCGCTTTCTGCACGACCACGGCCACTGAGGGCAGCGCGCCGTGCGCTGGCTCCTGATCAAGGATCTCCAGATCCTCAAGCGCTCGCCGCTGCTGGTGGCGCTGCTGATCGTTTATCCAATCGCGCTCGCGCTGATGATCGGGTTCGCGCTGTCGAGTCCGCCGGGCAAGCCGAAGGTCGCCTTCTACAGCGGCGTGGCGCCGGGCGAGGGCAAGATCGGTTTCGGCAGCCAGCAGATCGACATCTCCAAGTACGCCAACCAGCTGTTCCAGTCGATCCAGCCGATCAAGGTGAGCTCACCCGACGAGGCGATTGCCAAGGTCCGCAGCGGTCAGGCACAGGCCGCGGTGATCGTCCCGTCGGACATCGTGGCCCAGATCCAGGATCTGATCACCCAGGGCGTTGGCAACCCGACCGTCCAGGTGGTGCTCAACTCGCGAAGCCCGGTCGAGCGCGAGTTCGTCAACCAGGCGATCAGCACGCGCGTCAGCCAGGTCCAGCAGGCCGTCTCCAAGCAGGTGCTGCGCGTGGCCGTGTCCGACCTCGGCCTAGTTCTCAACGGCGGGTCGATCGAGATCCTCGGCGCCAACGTGTCGCTGCTCGGCCTGCGCAACGCGAGCACGATCCTGAAGGGCTCGATCGGCGCTCTCCCGCGCGGCTCGCCGCTGCGCACGCCGCTTGCGCAGGTGCTCAGCTTCGCGAACCTGGCCATCCAGGGACTCGGCTTCGCCACCCCGGTGCTGGGGTCTATCGGGAACCCGCTCAATGTGCAGACGACCGAGCTCGCGGGCAAGACCACGCCCACGGCGAGCTACGCGGCCGCGATCGCGATCGTCGTCTCGCTGATGTTCCTGACCCTCCTGCTCGCCGCCGGCATGCTCGCCATCGAGCGCTCGGAGAACGCCTATTCCCGGCTCGTCCGTGGCCTCGTCTCCACGGGACGCCTGCTCTCGGAGAAGGTGCTGCTCTCAGCCGGGTGCGCGGCGGCGGTGACGCTGCTCATGGCCGCCTTCGTGTCGCTGTTCGTCCACCTCGAGTGGGCGCGCTTCCCGCTTTGGCTGGTGGCGCTGGCGCTCGGCGGAGTCGCGTTCGGCGCGCTGGGGGTGGTGATCGGCGCGGTCGCGCGGGAGGTCAGCGTGGCGTCGTTGATGGCTCTGCTGATCTCGCTCCCGATTGCGTTCGTCGCGCTCGTGCCCTCGAGCGCGATCTCGGGCACGCTCTCCTCGGTCCTGTCGGTGATCGCGTTCGTGTTCCCGTTCAAGGCCGCCCTCCAGGCCGCCGGCAACGCCTTCAGCGGCGCCGGACCCGGGATCGGGTGGCCGCTCGTGCACCTGCTGGGGCTGGCGGTGGCGTTTGCCGCGGTGGCGCGGGTGGCGATGCGGCGCTTCGTCTAGCGCGGCCGGCCGGGTCGCCGGACCGCCGCGCGATGCCGAGCAGCGCTAGCGGCGGCTGACCGTCGCCCGGAACGCGAACACGCAGATCGCGGCGACGATGAAGGCGATGATGGGCAGCGTGGAGCTGATCACGCCGACGATCGCGAGGACGGCGCCGACCACGCCGACGGTGCTGGCCACGCCACCGGTCACGACGAGGCGGTAGGCGCGCTGCTCGCGCACGCGCCGGGGGGTGTAGCTGCCGCGTTTCTCCAGGTTCGCCATCGGATGCAGCGTACCGGTTCCCGATACGCTGACCGCCATGGCGGGCTCGGATTCTCATCATCTTCTTCTGTACGAGTACGTCGAGGACGTGGCCGAGCGCCGCGGGCCGTACCGCGAGGGTCACCTGGACCGGATCCGGGCGGAGAAGGATGCGGGGCGAGTCGTGATGGCGGGCGCGCTCGGCAACCCGCCGAGCGGCGGAGCCATCGTCTTCCGCGGGGTCGAGCGCGACCACGTCGAGAAGTTCGTGGACGCCGACCCGTACGTCCAGGCCGAGCTGGTCCGCTCCTGGCGGATCGAGCCCTGGACCCTGGTCTGAGAGTCGTAAGGCCGTCCTGAGCGCGGACGCTGCCCGCGGGTATCCTGGCTGGGGCCATGCCCTTCCCCCAGACCCGCCTGCGCCGGCTGCGCGCCACCCACGCGCTGCGCGGCCTCGTGCGCGAGACGCGTCTGGAGCCCGCCGACTTCGTCTATCCGATGTTCGTCGCGCACGGCATCGACCGGCGGGAGCCGATCGAGGCGATGCCCGGCATCGACCGGCTCTCGATCGCGCATGCGGTCGACGAGGCCGGGGAGGCGGCGGCGCTGGGGATCCCGGCCGTGCTCCTGTTCGGGCTGCCGGCGAGCAAGGACGAAGAGGGCTCGGGCGCGTGGGACGACGAGGGCATCGTGCAGCTCGCCACCCGGGCGATCAAGGAGGCCCACCCCGACCTGCTCGTGATCGCCGACCTGTGCCTGTGTGAGTACACAAGCCACGGCCACTGCGGCGTCGTTCGGCCGGGTGGGGGCGGTCTCACCGTGGACAACGACGCCACGCTCGAGCTGCTCGCGCGTACCGCCACCTCCCAGGTGCGCGCCGGCGCGGACGTGATCGCGCCCAGCGACATGATGGACGGGCGCGTGGGCTTCATTCGCGCGGCGCTCGACGAGGACGGGCACACCGACACCCCGATCCTCGCCTACTCGGCCAAGTTCGCCTCGGCCTTCTACGGTCCCTTCCGCGAGGCCGCCGACTCCGCCCCCGCGTTCGGCGACCGGCGCAGCTACCAGATGGACCCGGCCAACGGCGATGAGGCGGTCCGCGAGGCGCGCCTCGACGTCGAGGAGGGGGCCGACATCGTGATGGTCAAGCCCGCCCTCCCGTACCTGGACCTGATCCGCCGGATCAAGGACGAGACCGAGATGCCGCTGGCGGCCTACAACGTCAGCGGCGAGTACGCGATGGTCAAGGCCGCGGCGGCGGCCGGATACCTGGACGAGCGCGCCACCGTGCTCGAGACGCTGACCGGGATTCGCCGCGCCGGGGCGGACATCGTCATCACCTACCACGCCAAGGAGGCAGCCCGATGGCTGCAATAGGCCAGTCCAGCACTCGACACGGCCCCAAGCTGCGCGCGCGCAAGGACGGCGCCGCGATCCCGCTCGACGACTTCGACAAGCGCCTTCTGAACCTCATGCAGGGCCGCTTCCCGATCGCTCCCCGGCCCTACGAGGCCGTTGCCGCTGAGGCCGGCGTCTCCGAGGAGGAGGTGCTCGCGCGGGTTCAGCGCCTGCTGGACGAGCGCATCATCCGCCAGGTCACGCCGATCTTCGACACGCGCGCACTCGGCTACTCCTCGATGCTCGTCGCCGCCAAGGTCGACCCCGAGAACCCGTGGCGCTCGGCCCAGGTGATCAACGAGCACCCGGGCGTGTCGCACAACTACCTGCGCAACCACGAGTTCAACATCTGGTTCACGATCGCCACCGAGCCCGGCTCGCCGCTCGGTCTGGAGGGGACGCTCGAGGTGCTGGCCCGCGTGGCCGGCGCCGAGTCGATCCGCCAGCTGCCGACGCTCAAGCTGTTCAAGATCCGGATGGACCTGGAGATGGAGGGCGACACGGGCGCGCTCGCTAAGGCGGCCGAGGCCGTCGCGCCTGCGGAGACCGAGCCCCAGCCCTACGACGAGTTCGACAAGGCCGTGATCCGGGCGCTCCAGGGCGACATGCCGGTCATCTCCGAGCCCTACGCCCCCGCGGCGGCGGAGCTCGGGATCCCGCAGGAGCGGCTGCTCGACCACCTGAACGGCATGGTCGAGCGCAGGCTGCTGCGCCGGGTGGCGGCGATCCTGTTCCACCGCCGCGCCGGCTTCAGCGCCAACGGGATGGGCGTGTGGAAGGTCCCGGAGGACCGGATCATGGAGCTCGGTCCGCAGATGGCCGCCTTCCGAGGCATCTCCCACTGCTACCAGCGGCCCACGTACGCCGACTGGCCGTACTCGGTCTTCACCATGGCCCACGGCCGCTCCAAGGAGGAGTGCGACGCGATCCTCGACTCGATCGCCGAGTCGACGGGCGTCCACGAGCGGGCCACGCTCTACTCCTCGACGGAGTTCAAGAAGATCCGGCTGCTCTACTTCACCGAGGACTACCGGGCCTGGGAACGCAAGTACGCCGGCGTGTGAGCTCCCGCTCCGACGAGCTGTACCACCGAGCGCTGCCGCTGATCCCCGGCGGCGTGAACTCGCCTGTGCGCGCCATGCGCTCGATCGGGCGCGATCCGGTGTTCATCGCCTCCGGCGAAGGCCCGCTCATCACCGACGTCGACGGGCGCGAGTACGTGGACTGGGTCGGGTCCTGGGGGCCGCTGATCCTCGGGCACGCCCACCCGGCGGTCGTGGAGGCGGTCGTGCAGGCGGCGGCGCGCGGGACCACCTTCGGGGCCCCGACTGCGGGTGAGGTGGAGCTGGCCGAGGAGGTCGCGGCGCGGATCCCCTCGGTCGAGATGGTCCGGATGACCTCTTCGGGGACCGAATCGACGATGAGCGTGATCCGCCTGGCACGCGCGGTGACGGGCCGGGAGCTGGTGCTCAAGTTCTCGGGCGCCTACCACGGCCACGTCGACGGGCTGCTCGCTCAGGCGGGGTCGGGTCTGGCCACACAGGGCATACCGGCCAGCCCCGGGGTCACGGCCGCGGCCGCGGCCGCCACCGTGATCGTGCCGTGGAACGACTTCGACGCAGTCACCGAGGCGACCGAGCACCACGAGCTGGCCGCCATCCTGGCCGAGCCCGTCCCGGCCAACATGGGCGTGGTGCCGCCGGCGCCGGGCTTCCTCGAGCTGCTCCGCGAGCGCGCCGACCGCACAGGCGCACTGCTCGTGTTCGACGAGGTGATCACGGGCTTCAGGGTCGCCCGCGGAGGCGCCCAGCAGCACTACGCGGTCTCCCCAGACCTTACGATTCTCGGCAAGGTGGTCGGCGGCGGCCTGCCGGCGGCGGCCTACGGAGGGCCCCGAGCGCTGATGGAGCGCGTGGCGCCGGCCGGAGACGTGTACCAGGCGGGGACGCTGTCCGGCAATCCGCTGGCGGTGGCAGCGGCACGAGCCACTCTCTCCCACCTCGACGACCGGGCATATGCACGGCTGGAGGAGGTCACGCACGCACTGGCCGACGGGCTGGGCGAAGCGGCTCACGCGGCGGGCGTCCCCGTCCAGGTGCAGAGCGTCCCCGGGCTCGTTACGCCGTTCTTCACCGCCAGACCGGTGCAGCGCTACACCGACGCCGCGGCCTGCGACCTCGGGGCCTACGGCGCTTGGTGCCGAGCCCTGCTCGAGCGCGGCGTCTATCCGCCGGCCTCGCAGTTCGAGGCCTGGTTCCCGTCGCTGGCGCATGAGGACGCTCATCTCGAACGGACGATCGCGGCCGCGCGAGAGGCGTTCGCCGAGGTGGCGGCGTGAGATCGGCACGCGATGGAGCCCTCGAGCTGCGCCGTGCCCTGATGGGCGAGGGCGGGACGATCGCAGCCGTTCTCCGCGACGTCTCCGACGCCGACGGGGATCTGAACCGCCCGGGACCGGCGCAGATCGCCGCTTCGGGGCCGCGGGCGGTCGGCCACGAGCTCGAGTACGAGCTCCTGCTCGAGATGATCCTCGAGGGATCGCGCCTGCACTACCGCGAGCCGCTCGTGGTCCGCCCGGAGGACCCCGACTTAGGCCTGCTTCTCGGCGACCAGCTATATGCACTCGGTCTCGCCCGCCTGGCGGCGCTCGGAGATATCGACGCCGTCTCCGAGCTCGCCGACGTCATCTCGATCGTCGCCCAGGCCCATGCCGCCGGGGACGGTGAGCTGGCGGAGGCCGTATGGGAGGCGGGCGCGGTGGCCATCGGCTGGGGCCAGAGCCCCGAGCACGCGAACGCGAAGTCGCTCGCCCGGGTACAGGATCCGGGAGCCGTCGAGGCTCTGCGAACCTCCGCACGGGGCGCCCGATGGCCGCTCGGCAGCACCACCTCCTGACGCGCGGGACGGTACCCTTTGGGTCGCGTCCATCCAGGGCGCAACCTCAGCGAGGCGCACTTGCCAAACCGACGTAAACCGCCAAAGTCCAAATACACCGAGGACCGCCAGCTTCCCGGCGCGTTCGAGGGTGAGACGGTCACCCGGCGCCGGTTCATGAACGTGACCGCGCAAGGCGCGGGGGCCGTGACCGTGGCCGCCTTCACGCTCCCCGCACTCGGCTTCGCGCTCGGCCCCCTCTTCTCCCGCGAGCCATTCAATTGGCAGACGATCGGGTTGACGTCGGAGTTCACCGAGAACACCTACCAGACCCGGAACGTCCAGATCGTCCAGGGGATCGGCGAGGCCGGCGACTCCACCGCCTACGTCCGCAAGCGCAACCCCCTGGTCGACACCGAGCCGGAGGACAAGTACAACCAGTACGTGGCGCTGTCCTCGCGCTGCATGCACCTGGGGTGCCCGGTTCGATTCGTGGCCGCGGCCGAGCGGTTCATCTGCCCGTGCCACGGCGGCGTCTACGACTTCCGCGGGATGGTCGCCGGCGGCCCCCCCGTCCGGCCGCTCGACCGCTTCTACACCCGTGTGGTGGGTAATTACCTGCAGATCGGGCCGCGGTACTCGGTCAACTCGCACCTGCGCCGGTTCTCGCCGCGCGACCCGGGTGAGCCCCTCGACGGCGTCGGCCAGTACCTGTATCCAGCCCGCTTTTCCACCTCCGTTCTCCCCAAGTAGCAGAGCTCATGCCCCGCCTTCCTGCTCCCCCGCTCCCCAAGACCCTTCTCCCCAAGCCCAAGCGCCCGGGTGCGCCGTCGGACGTGGGCGCGTTCCCGCCGCTCGAGGCGGGCCTCACGGTCGTCGACTGGATCGACGAGCGCACCTCGCTGTCCCCCGGGATCCGGTGGATGCTGTTCCGCAAGGTCCCGCGCGGGATCAACTGGGCCTACACGCTCGGCTCGGCCACCATGTTCGCCTTCCTCTCCCAGGCGGTGACCGGGGTCTTCCTGGCCATGTACTACCGGCCGGATGCCCGCGGGGGGGCCTACGACTCGATCCGCTACATCACCGACCAGGCGTTCCTCGGCCAGTTCGTGCGCAGCATGCACAAATGGGGCGCCTCGGTGATGATCATCCTGATCTTCCTCCACATGGCGCGCGTGTTCTTCTACGGCGCCTACAAGTACCCGCGGGAGCTGACCTGGGTGATCGGCGTCGTGCTGCTCATCCTCACGCTGGTCATGGGCTTCACCGGCTACCTGCTGCCGTTCGACCAGCGCGCCTACTGGGCCACGATCGTCGGCGTGAACATCAACGGCACCGGTCCGTTCGTCGGTCCGTTCCTCAGCGACTTCCTGAGAGCCGGTCCAGAGTTCGGGGCCACGACGCTGTCGCGCTTCTACGCGATCCACATGATGATCGTGCCCGGCGCCATCGGTGCGCTCATCGGCGCCCACCTGTGGCTGATCATGAAGCTCGGCATCTCGGCGCCTCCGTGGATCAAGTCCGAGCAGAATCCGGAGATTCCGCTCGAGGCGGAAGTGTGAGCGCGGAGGAGCGGGCGTGAACCAGGCGCAGAAGGAGGCGTACCTCCGCGAGTACGCGATCCTGAAGAACGAGGGGAAGCCGTTCTTCCCCTACTCGGTGGCCAAGGACAGCATCATGGCGCTGATCGTCGTCGCCGTGATCATCTTCCTGGCGCTGATGTTCGGGGCCGAGCTCGCCCCCAAGGCCGACCCGACGACCACCACATACGTTCCCCGCCCGGACTGGTACTTCTTCTTCCTGTTCGAGGTCCTGCGGGTCATGAAGAACGTCCCGAAGTTCACGCCGATGGCGACCATCGGCGTGCCGACGATCTGCATGATCCTGCTGTTCCTGCTGCCGTTCTACGACCGCAGCCCCGAGCGGCGGATCGAACGCCGTCCGATCGCGCTGGCCGCCGGCATCGCCACGATCGTCGCCATGGCCTTCCTGACCTACTCGGGCGCCAACACGGGTTCGCCCAACACGGTCTCCATGCCTCCGCCGGCCAACCTGAGCGCTCAGCAGAAGGCCACCTTCGTGGCCGGCGAGCAGGTGGTGGGGCAGTCGGGGTGCCTGGCCTGCCACGTGATCGGCGAGAACGGCAACAACGGCCCCGGACCCGTCCTCACTCACGTCGGCAACCTCCTGCCTCCCCAGGCGATCGCCTCGACGCTGCGCAACCCGACGCCGCCGATGCCCTCGTTCAGGGACCTGGCCGCCAAGGAGCCGCAGAAGTTCCAGAACCTGGTCTCGTTCCTGTCCCTGCTGCAGTAGCCCTGCCGGCATGACGGGACCTCCAGGCCCGGCCCCCGGCCCCGCGGCTTCCGGCCCCGGATCCGCTCCCCGCGAGGGCGTCCTCGAGGAGGCCCAGGTACGGGCCATGTTCGACCGGATCGCTGGTCTGTACGACCGGATGAACTCCGTGATGACCGCCGGCCTGCACCACCACTGGCGCCGGCGAGCGGCCTCGTTGGCATGTGTCGGCCCGGGCGCGCGGGCCCTGGACGTCGCCTGCGGGACCGGGGACCTGGCGCTCGAGCTGGCGCGCCAGGTGTCGCCGGGAGGCGAGGTCGTCGGCACCGACTTCTCGGAGCGGATGCTCTCGCTCGCCCGGGAGAAGGCGGCCGACGGGGTGATGGACGCGCGCGTGCGCTTCGAGTTCGCCAACGCGCTGGAGCTGCCTTACGCCGACGGCGAATTCGACGCCTGCACGGTCGGCTTCGGTGCGCGGAACTTCTCCGATCTGGAGCGAGGCCTGGCAGAGATGGCGCGCGTGGTGCGTCCTGGAGGACGGGTGGTCGTTCTCGAGATCACAACGCCGACGCGCCCGCCGCTGTCGTCTTTCTTCCAGGTGTGGTTTGATCGTGTCGTGCCCGCCCTGGGGAGGTTGGCCGGAGACGCCCAGGCCTACAGCTACCTGCCGAGCTCGGTCAGGCGCTTCCCCGACCCCCGGGCGCTCGCGGCCGTGATGTCAGGCGTCGGCCTCCGTGACATCCACTGGGTCCTCACCGCCGGCGGGATCATCGCGCTCCACGCGGGGACGGTCGAGCGGTGAGCGCGGCCGCCGTCCGAGCCGTCGTCGACGCCGGCGGCGAGGAGATCGTGCGGATCATGAGCCGCGTCGAGCGGCGCATGGCCGAGCTCGCCGGCGGCCACGGGACGCTCCTGGCGCACTACGCCGGGGACACGATCGCGGCCGGGGGCAAGCGGCTGCGGCCGCTGCTGGTGTGCCTGGCGGCGGGGGCGCCACCGCCCGAGACCGCGGGGCTGACGCGCGCTGCGGTGGCGGTGGAGCTGATCCACGGCGCCACGCTCGTGCACGACGATGTCCTGGACGGAGCCTCGCTCCGCCGCGGCCGCCCCACGGTCGTGGCCGAGGGCGGACGCGGCGTGGCCACCGCCACGGGGGATCTGCTGTTCTCGCGCGCGTTCGCGGAGCTCGCGTGCGGCGGCTCGGTGGACGCGGTGCGAGTTCTCGCTCGGGCTAGCTCCGAGCTCGCCTTGGGGGAGCTGATCCAGCGCGCCGACGCGTGGGACGCGGAGCTCACCGTCGAGCGCTACCTCGAGCGCTGCCGGCTCAAGACCGCGGTTCTCTTCCGCGCGGCGTGCGAGCTCGGAGCACTCGAGGCAGGGGGAGGGAGCGCGCGCCTGGGCGATTTCGGCGAGCGGATCGGGCTCGCGTTCCAGATCCTCGACGACGTGCTCGACGTATCGGGGCCGCCCGAGCGGACGGGCAAGCCGCGGGGCGCGGACCTGCTCGACGGCACGGTCACCCTGCCGCTGATCGTGGCCCGGATGCGCGATCCCGACCTCGCGGCCGTCGATCTCCGGGACGTCCGTACCTCAGGCGATGCCGCCGAGGTGGCCGAGCGGATAACGGTCACGGGCGCGCTGGGCGTGGCCAAGGAGCGAGCCCTCAAGCTCGTGGCCGAGGCCAAGTCGACGCTCCCGTCGCTCCCCGAGCGCCAGCGATCGGCGCTCGAACTGGTCGCCGACGGGGTCGTCGAGCGCTACGCGTGAATCTGGCCGGACCGGACGGCCGGCCGGGGCGCGCCGCGGCGCCCGCGGTCTTAGAAGTCCTCGGGAAGGATCAGATCGGCCCAGAGCGCGGCGGTGAAGCGCTCGAGCTGGTCGGCCATGTTGGCCTGGGTCAGGCGCTGGAGGTCGCGCAGCATCTCCGCGAGGCCCTCGTCCAGACGCTCCTCGAGCGACAGGACCTGATCCTCGTCGTAGACGCCCTCGGTCTCCCACCAGCAGTTGGGGCACGAGAGGAGCAGCTCCCAGCGACCGTCGTTGGCCTCGGCCCACGCCACCGGCTGGACGAGCTCGGACTCGCACGAGGGGCAGATGTGCAGCGGCTTGCACGGAGCCTTCTCCACCTCGTGGAACCGCACGACCTCGATCGTCCTGCCGCTCGGCAACACGATGCGCCGTACTGAATGTGGGTTTCTGTTCTCGCTCATGACTGGTGCTCTGGGGGTTGCTGCTCCGGTAATCGGCGGACGGCGAAACCACCTTGAGCACCTTTCTTTGCGACTAGACAACCGGCTATCGCTAACCTTCCAGGCCCTACTCGTGAGGCCTCAGAAGATGTTTCGCAACCCCACCACCGACCTGATCATCTTCCTCGTCGTCGTGCTCCTGATCTTCGGGCCGAAGCGACTGCCGCTGCTCGGCCGCCAACTTGGCCACGGCATGCGCGAGTTCAAGGACGGCATCACCGGCAAGTCCAAGGACTCAGAGGGCGAAGAGCGGGCGGAGATCACGCAGACGAGCGAGGCGACGGCGCAGCCGACGCCGGTCGCCACGCAGCAGCGCGAGGCGGCCGAAGTCACGGCGCCTGAGCGCCGCGCTTAGCGCCGAGGAGGAGTTGGCTGTCCATGGCGCCGGCCCTACGGCCGATCGGCCACGAAGACCGCCTGAGCATCGTCGAGCATCTCGACGAGCTCCGGTCGCGTCTGATCATCTGCGGGATCGTGCTGACGGTCGCCTTCGGCTTCTGCTTCTGGCAGAACCAAGCTCTGCTCCGGGTGCTCAACCGGGCGCTGCCCCACACCTCGACTGCCGAGGTCCAGCACGGCCTCTCCGGCCTTGCCGCGCGATCGGCCAACCAGCGCAAGTACATGCTGGAATCGGCCGCCGCATTCAGGAAGCTGGCATCGCTCCCGGCGACGTCGCCCGAGGCAAGGCAGGCGTATCTGCAAGCCGCCACCGCGATCACCGGCGCCGCCAACTCGCTTCAGACGAGCACCGCCACACAGGAGAAGCCGATCACGATCGGAGTGGGCGAGCCGTTCGTGACCACGCTCACGGTGTGCGGCTATTTCGCACTGCTGTTCACCTTGCCCGTGCTCCTGTACCAGGCGTACGCGTTCATCATCCCGGCCCTCGATCCGAACGAGCGGAGAACCGCGGTGCCGCTGATGGTGGCCGCGCCCGTGCTGTTCATCGTCGGAGTGGCCTTCGCCTACCTCATCGTCCTCCCACCGGCGATCCACTTCTTACAGGGCTACAACAGCGGCAACTTCGACATCCTCGTCCAGGCCAAGACGTACTACGGGTTCGAGATCTTCACGATGCTGGCGATCGGACTCGCCTTCCAGCTGCCGCTCGCCCTCCTCGGCCTTCAGCGGATGGGCGTGATCAACTCCCAGACGCTCACGCGTCACTGGCGCTATGCGATCGTGATCATCGCCGTCATCGCGGCGGCGATGCCAGCCGCGGACCCGGTGACCACCGGGCTCGAGGCACTTCCTCTCGTACTCTTATATCTGGCCAGTATCGTCCTGCTCAAGATCGCCGACCGGCGCGCGGCGGCCCGGGCCGCCGCCGAGCTCGCCCAGATGGGCGATAGCCTCGATCCCACCTAGCACTCGTTCTCCTCATGCTGTTCGACCTTCGTAGCCGCGGCCGGCGCCGCACCGTCCAGGCCATCTATCTGAGCCTCGCCGTCCTCATGGCGGGCGGCCTGATCCTGTTCGGAGTCGGCACCGGAACCGGCGGCGGTGGACTGCTCAACGCCTTCAGCGGCGGCGGCAACAACCAGAAGCAGGTGGTCAGCCAGCAGGAGAAGACCGCACTGGCCCAGGTCAAGGCCAACCCCAACAACGCCGGGGCGTGGGGCAACCTGCTCCAGGCGCGCTGGATCACCGCCAGCCAGGCCCCCGACTACAACGCGACGACCGGCACCTTCACCGATGCGGGCAAGAAGGAGCTGAACGGCGTCGCTACCGCGTGGGAGCACTACACCGCGCTCACCAAGAACCCGGACCCGGATCTCGCCATCACCGCCGCCCGCGCCTACGCCAAGCTCCCCAACTACTCTGCCGCCGCCAAGGCCTGGGAGCTCGAGACCGTGGCCAATCCGCAGTCCGCCAACGGCTTCGAATGCCAGGCGATCACGGCCTACGCCGCCAAGCAGACCCGCGTCGGCGATCTCGCCTCGGCCAAGGCCCTCACGCTCGTCCCGAAGGCTCAGCAGACCACGCTCAAGCAGTCCTTCCAGGCCGCCAAGAGCTCCCCCTCGAGCGCCAAGACGATCGCCGCTCAGTGCTGAGCCCTCCGTTCCGAGCGCGGCGCCGGCGCCGCTCGCGCTGAGCCCTCCGTCCCGGGCGGCTGGGCTAACATCGCCGCCGAGGGCCGTTAGCTCAACTGGTAGAGCAGGGGACTCTTAATCCCAAGGTTGGAGGTTCGAGTCCTCCACGGCCCATCCAGAAGCCCCGCGTAGCGGGGCTTTCTTCGTTCTACGGGGACGGTGGCGGTTTGGAATATGTCCCCGATATGTCCCGAGATCGGCGTCGGATCTGCCGCCGGCGGGCCGCTTCGCGAAGCGCCTGGCCGAGGACGTGCTCCGCTCGCCGGACGCGGCAGCGCTCTAGCCGAAGTTGAGCGGCCCGAGGACGTGCGCGGCCACTCGGTGGGCCGACCAGCTCAGGTCGTGGTAGCTGCAGTCGTCGCGGCCTGAGTAGGACACCTTGCCGGCGGCATGGGTGGCGTCCTGGAACTTGCCGTTGATGTTCCCGGCCTCGCCGTTGGTGAAGAAGACATCGCCGCCGAACTTGGCGTTGGGGTGCACGGGGAGCGAGTAGACGCTCTTGAAGGCGCGATGCGCCGTCCCGCCGCCGGGGCACGTGAGGGTCAGCGCGCCGACGGCGAAGTCGGTGACGTGGCGGTGCGGCTCAATCGTGCGGTAGAAGCTGATCGAAGCGTGCTGCGAGCCCTGCGTGACCCGGCCGGCGAAGTGGTCGACCAGCGGCCTGACCTTGCCCTTCCAATTGATCGTCTTGTGGCATCCGGCCAGCGGTCCGCTGCCGGTGAAGACGAGCTTTCCGCTGATCGTCCCGGCGCCGCCGAAGTTCCCGGACAGCACCACGCTGCCGTTGGCCGGATTGGGCGAGAAGCTGTCCTTCGAGGGAAGGGTGATCGTGAACTTGTGCGCGGTGGTGATCGCTGCGGTCTTGTCGCCGGGAACCAGGAGGTCGGCGGCGGCGCCGCCCGGGCAGGTGAAGCTCACAAAGTTGAGGTACAGGTGCTTGACCTGGTGACCGTTGCCGGAGACTTGGAAGTCGAGCGCGAGTGACGTGTCGCCGGCGGTGCTGGTCGGCTTTCCGTCGTAGTAGCGGCCGTGCACCGGGCCGCCCGAGGCCAGCCCGGCTGCGGCCAGAACCCCGGCGACGGCCCCGATGGAAAGGACGGTGGCGATCCGCCTGCAAAGCGTTCCCCTCACGACGACGATTCTAAGCCTCGAGCCGCTCGGGCGCGCTGTTGCTTGTATATGCTAGTTTTTGCTCATGCAAGCAAGGACGCCCAGGCGAACGTTCATCGAGACGGCCAGGCGGGCGCAGATCGTCGACGCCGCGATCGAGACGATCGCCGAACTCGGGTACCGGAATGCGTCGTTCACGCAGATCGCCAGGCGCGCCGGACTGTCGAGCACGGGCCTGATCTCGTACCACTTCGAGAACCGCGATGAGCTCGTACGCCAGGTGGTCGAGCAGATCCTCGAGAAGATCGGCGCGTACGTGGGCAAGCGGTTCGGCGGCGCGGAGGCGCGCGGCGCCGCCGGCGCGCTGCGCACCTACGTCGAGGCAAACGTCGAGTTCATCGACGGCCATCGGGTCGAGATGCGAGCGCTGATGGAGATCTTCATTGCCGGCGGCTTCGAGTACGGAGGCGAACAGGAGACAGTCGCGCTCACCCCGCTCGAGCAGATCCTGCGCCGCGGCCAGCAGGCCGGCGAGTTCCGCCCGTTCGACACCAAGGTGATGGCGGCGCTCATCCAGCGGGCGATCGACGGGCTGCCGTTCATGCTTGCCCACGAGTCGGAGCTCGATGTGCCCGCCTACGGCGCCGAGGTCGCGACTGTGTTTGAGCTCGCGACACGGAACGAGAAACGATGAGCGCCACGGCCGCGCCGGCGAGCCTGAGGCGCCAGCTCGGGCAGTACACGCTCGACATCGGCGCCCCGATCGCCCTGTATTACGTCCTCCGTGGCGCTGGAGTGTCGAACATCGGGGCGCTATCCGCCGGCGCGGTCATCCCTGCATGCTCGGCGGCGATCGGAGCGATCACCAGCCGCCGCGTCGACGCGGTGGCGATCCTCGTGCTCGCGGGCTTCGTGGTGTCGATCGTCGCCTCGCTCGTGACACACAACGCCCGATTCCTGCTGGCCAAGGACGGACTGATCACAGCCGTCTGGGGCCTGTGGTTCTTTGCCAGCCTCCGGGCCTACCGGCCGGCGGCGTACGAGTTCGCGCGGCCATTGATGGAAGGCCGCAGGTGGTTCACCGCGGGCAGCTGGGACATCGTCTGGATCGAGCAGCCCCCGTTCCGGCGGATTTGGCGGATCTCGACGGCAATCTGGGGGATGGCACTGCTGGTCGACGCCGTGATCCGGGTCGTGATGTCCTACTCACTGCCCGTACACACCGTGCCGGCGCTCGGCGGCATCCTGTGGCCCGTGACGTTCCTGGTGATCCAGATCGTCACGAACGTCTACTACCACCGCTCAGGCCTCTACCAGCTGCTCGGCGCGCGCTGGCTGCGCAACGCATAGCGGCCACCTCGCCGATCACACACCCCGCGCCGCGCGCCCGCCCAACGCCATTCGGCGCGGTGATCGCCGTCAACGCGGTGGCAAGGGCTGGAGGTGGGTCCAGCCCCGGCGGTCATCGCTGTGACAGCACCCCGCGACCATTTACAGCAGTTCTGGGACGCGACCCCTCTTGAGCGTGAGACCTGCTTTGTCGTCGTCCCGCTAACGAGGTTCACACACCACGTTGACGTCAGGGTCTTCGCGCCCGCGCCTTTTGCGGTAGTCGGCCATCTTGGCTCGACTGCCGCACCTCTGCATCTCACACCATCGCCGGCGGCGTCCTCGCGAGCGGTCGAGGTAGAGCAACGAACAGGCGGGCGCGGCCGCGCATTCACGGATCAGCGGACGCTCCGGGCCGCTCAGCAATTCGATCGCCTCACATGCGATCAGCGCGAGGGCACCCTCGACGCCCTGTGATGAAGCCCATTTGCGACCGAGGCGCCTGTCGAGCTGTGGGGCGAGGCGAGGCGTTCGCGCCCAGGCGTTGAGCGCGTCGAGATCCGCGGTCGCGACTGCGCAGCCGTGCGGCGGGCGATCGGGGTGGAACGAGGGTGAACAGAGATCCTCCTTTCTGGAGCGTTGATTGGTAAGCCCCTAGGCGATCGCAGTGGCTTCGATCTCGATCAGGAACTCGGGGAACGCGAGTCGTGCGACGCCGAGGAGGGTCGATGCTGGGCGACAGCCGGCGTGAGCGAGCAGTCCTCCGAGGGTCTCGCCGGCGGCGAAGAACGCGTCGAGGTCAGTGACGTAGTAGTTCAGGCGGACCACGTCGCCGAGCGTCATTGCGCTCTGCTCCAGCACCGTCTCTAGGTTGGCGATGGCCTGGGTGAGCTGTGCGCTCATGTCGCCCGCGTGAACCGGCGCCCCGTCCTCATCGACCGAGGTCTGTCCAGCGCAATAGGCGACGCGCTGCGCGTCGCCGATGACGTTGGCGTGCACGAACCCGAACTGCTCTTGCCAGGTCCAGGGGTTGATGATGTCTCGCTGCATGGTGTTCTCCGGTCGTTGGTGCTGGGCAGGGACAAGCGGTGTCTTTTAGCCCTGGTGTTCGCCGGGCGGGACGGGGTGGTTTGAGCGGATGAGGTCCTCGGGGTCGACCGCGGCCTTGATCCGGCGCAGCCGGTGGTAGGCGGCCTCGCTCCAGAACGCGCCCTGCTCATCGCGGGTCTCGGTGAGGTTGAGATACCGCTGTCGGGCCGTCCACGGCTGAAGGGCCGGCAGGAGGCGGTCGAGGTGCGCCGAGACAGCCTCGGCTGCCTCACGGGTGGGGGTGATGCCGACGGCGTAGAGGACGTAACTCGGCGTCGATCGCCGCCAGAGCACCGTGTCCCGGCCTCGACCGTGCGAACTCGCCACCGAGGTGGCGGATCTCGACCGAGAGCAGCGGCGAGCCGGAGCCGGCTCCGGCATGCTCGATCGAGCGCCGTCGACCGCACTGGCGGGTAGCCGGGCGAGGGTCACGCCGTCGCCGGTGCCTGGTACCGGCTGCTCGGGATCCAGGTGCAGGTGGCTGAGCTCCGGCATCGGGATCGTCGCGATCGTGTCGTTGACCGGACCGAGGGCTCGCATCGGTTCGAGCAGCTCGTCGGCCTGGGCGGGGTCGCCGAGGTGGATCGCCTCGACGACCACGAACGACTTGCCGCGCACCGGCTCGGGGATCTCGGGCAGCGGTGGCAGCTGGAGGTACCGCCCGACGGTGGTCAACTCGTCCGGCAGCCCATTGGCGCGTCAGCTCGCGCCAGGCGTGAGAGCACCTCGGCGCCCCGCTCGATCGGGTACCACAGGATCCCGGCGTACACCTCGGTGATC
Organism: uncultured Solirubrobacterales bacterium; assembly: GCA_963839105.1. Lineage (GTDB taxonomy): Bacteria > Actinomycetota > Thermoleophilia > Solirubrobacterales > Solirubrobacteraceae > Palsa-465. Next base: position 781,410 of record CAWITQ010000009.1, on the reverse strand, counting down.
GGGAACAGCCGCAGCTCGATCGCGGTCACGACGCCGAAGCTGCCACCGCCCCCGCGCAGCGCCCAGAACAGGTCCGGCTCGTGGTCTCGGTCGCGCGGACGAAGCGTCCGTCGGGCGTGACGAGCTCGATCGCCTCGACGTGGTTGGCGGCCAGACCGTACTTGCGCCCGAGCCAGCTCAGGCCGCCGCCGAGCGTGTAGCCGACCACGCCGACGTCCGGCGAGGAGCCGGCCAGCGCCGCGAGCCCGTGCTCGCGCCGCCGCTTGGACGACCTCGATCCACAGCGACCCCGGCCTCGACGCGGGCGAGCCGGCGCTCGGGGTCGATCTGCGACCCCGCGCATGCGCTCGGTCTTGAGCAGGATGGTGTCGCTCAGGTCCCCAGCGGCGGCGCGTTGTGTCCGGTGCCCTGGGCGGCGACCCGCAGTCCCTGCTCACGCGGCGAAGCTCGAGGCCGCGGCGACATCGTGCGGGGACTCGGGAAACGCGACGGCGGCCGGCCGCTGGTCGACGGCCAGGTTCCAGGCCCGGCGGGCGTCCTCGAACGCCGCATGCTCGGGAATCACGAGCTTGCCGGAAAGGCGAGCAGCGGCGCTGTTGGCGCGTGGGGATGAGGTGGGGGCAAACGTAGACATGGGTGGTGCTCTCGGGTTGCGAGTCGATTGGAAAAGCTCTGGCGGGTCTGCGCGCCGGGCGGGACCCGATGAGTAATGAGCGTCCTGGCGCCGCCCCCTCCGCGGAGGGGGCGGCTGGGGGATCAGGGGATGAAGGTCACATCGTGCTGGTCACCAACGGATTCGGCTGGGAGCTGAATCACGCCTCTGCGAGCGCTGGCTCAGCGGCGTCGGTCGCGGTCAACTGGGCGATGATCGAGCCGCCGTCGAGCCAGACGTTCTCGCGCGACATGCACCCATCCTTGAACTCCCACACGTGCAGCATCCGGAACGAGATCTGCTTCCCGTGGCCAGGGACGCCGAGGAACTCACCCGGCACCGTGCCGTGCCACTGGTGCTCGAGCACGCAGAAGTCATCGCCGTACCACGCGTGGTTGACGTCCATCCGCTCGGTCTTGATGTTTGTGGTGAGCACGTCGTAGAACTCCCGGGCGGCATCAGGTCCGCTCAGTGGCCCGAGGGGCCGCCGACGACTTCATGAATTACATCGTCGGTGTACATCGCCACGCACCCCGCGGTGTCCCCGGCGCTCTCGGCGATCAAGTGCTGCTCGATCAGGCGATCCATCTCTGCCCGCTGCATTGGCTGTACGGCTGTTCCCGGCATCACTCCTCCTTTGCGTGCTACTGAACCGTGTAGTAGGACACAGCTAAGCAAACGGGCCGCGCTTTGTCAAACTGAACGGTGTAGTAACCTGTCCTCGGCAATCTTGTCTCCCCGCCATCGATCAGCCAAGGAAGCCTCATGCGCGAGTTCGCCGCTACAAAGCCATCAGCACAGTCCCGCTCAGAGCGGAAGCGCGGATCGATCCTCGCTGCGGCCACCGACGTGTTTCTCGCTGAGGGCTTCGCGGGAGCGACCATGGACGCGATCGCGGCGAGGGCCGCCGTCTCAAAGCCGACCGTCTACAAGCACTTCGCGGACAAGCAGCAGCTGTTCGAGCAGATCGTCACCGACCTGGTCGCTGGCATCACTCGGCCCTTCTATGACCAGATCGTGAATTTGAGCGAGGACGGCGACGTCGCCAGCCACCTTCGTGAACTCGCCAGGCTTCTGCTCGCCGCTGTGATGCAGCCGCAGAACCTACGGTTGCGCCGCCTCGTGATAGGCGAGGCGAGTAGGTTCCCGGACCTAGGTCGCGCGTACGAGGAGCAGGGACCGAAACGCGCTATCGCCGCGTGGACAGCCGCGTTCACGCGACTAGCGGAGAAAGGACGGCTACAGCTCGAAGACCCCGAGCTCGCCGCCGAGCACTTCCAGTGGCTCGTCCTCTCGGCTCCGCTCAACCACGCCATGTTCAGCGGAGACGACCGGGCGCCGCGACGCGCCCAAGTGCAGCGTCTCACCGACAGTGCAGTAGACGTGTTCCTCGCTGCCTACGGAGCACAATGACCACCAAACAGCCTCCGGCCGCGGCTCGCCCGACCGCGCTCTCGCTACGAGGCGAGTCCAGCGGCAATCTGCGCTCCGCCCAACGGCCGAATCGGGATACCACTAGGCGCAAGCCCGATCAGCCACCGCTGCGCGTCGCGTCCGAACCTGGCAGCGAGCTGCTCGTGAGACCCGCGTTCACTCAACGACGGGCACCTCGGGACAGACAAACGAGCGCCCCGCTTCGCGCGGACAGGAAGACGCTCGCCATCGTCGGTGCCGTGCGTGATCCCGCCGCTAGCACTCGTGGCGAATTGCGTGACGGAGCGGTCCTCTGTGGGCGGGTCCTGCATCGGCGGTAGCGCGGGTGTCGGCAGACCGAGCAGTGCCGCGGCTGATCGGCTGCTTCGGGCTCGTGCGCTGGGGGCCCCGGGACGGGTGTTGGTCGCCAGCTGGTAACGCTTATGCGGGCTGCGACCAAGAATGGGATGTATGGCACGACGACGCGATCCTCGCCTGGGCGCCCGGGATACCGGGTTCTGGGGCACTGATCCCGATGCGTTTGAGGTGTTTTATTGCGAACACGTCGGTGCGATAGAGCGGTTCGTGGCCCGTCGGGTTGGGGACCGCGATCTCGCCGCTGACCTGACAGCTGACGTGTTCTTGGCCGCGATCGAATCTGCCGAGAGCTACGAGCCGCGCCGAGGCGCGCCAGTGGCATGGCTGTTCGGGATCGCACAGTCCGTGGTCGCATCGCGTCTGCGACGCACAGGCCGCGAGTTCCGGGCCAACGCTCGTATACGGGGGCGCGAGCTGCTTGATCTCGATGACATGGCACGCATCGATGATCGGCTCGCCGCCGCGGAGCAGTCTCGCCGTCTGTACACGGCGATGGGCCGCCTGCCGGAGGGTGAGCGGGCGGTGCTCGAACTCGTCGCGGTCGACGAGTTATCCCTGGCCGAGGCCGCGGTCGCGCTTGGCATTCGCCCGATCACCGCCCGGGTGCGATTTCACCGGGCGCGGCGACGGATGGCTCACCAGCTCACCGGGTCGGTTGCCGACGAGCTCTCGCCCCTGTTGAGCCGAGCAAAGGAGACGGCATGATCAACCAACCCCCGGACGCACCTCTGGGAGGCTTCGAGCAACGTCTACTTGGCGAGCTGCGCTCGGTCGTGGAACTGCGTGGCGCCCGGCAGCGGCCCGTTCTGGCCGGCCGCGAACGACCGCCGAGGGCACGCCGGCGGCGAGTCGCGCCGCGTCGTTATCTGGCAGGAGTCGCAGTTCTCGCCCCCCTCGCGTGTGTTGCTGTCCTGTTTGGTCTCTCAGGCTCCTCGCCCGACCTGGCGCAGGCCTTTCCGATCTTCGCTCGCCCCGCGACCGCGATCTCTCGCGATGCTCTCGCCAGCATCGTGAGCCAGGAGGGCGCCACGCTGCGAAATGCCAGGCTCGATGTCCGGCACGCGCGCGCGTTCTCGACGCCTTGGGGAACCGGCTACCTTGTCACTGACACGCAGGCCAACCTCATCTGTGTCGCCGCGCCTGGCTTCGCCTCGAGCGGCTGGGGCGCGGACTGCGGTCGAGCCAGCCAGGCCAAGCGCGACGGCGCGGGTGGACTACTGCTCTACGGGCCAGTCGGCCAAGTGAGCTATGTGGAGATCCTCCCGAAGGGCGCTACAGCAACCATCCGCCAGCCAGGCACCCAGACGCGCTCGCTGGCCGTCCCTGACGGGGTCCTCGCGATCGTCGCGCACCGCCCGACCGTCCTCACCACCCACATCGCCGGGCGTGCGAGCACCATCGCCATCCAGCCGCCGTTCCGGTCCCGCCGCGCCCCCGTTCCATCCCACGACCAAGTCGCGGCTCCCGTCCGACTGAGGATCGCTCCCGGGCCCCGCTACACGGAAATGACCGCTACCTTCCGCACGCGATATCCCGCGCACGCGGGCGATACCGCCTACGTGCTCGAATACGCTCCGCTCCCGGGGATCCGTGTCAGGTGCCGAGGAGGGGAATCTCCCGGTGACACGATCGACGAGCAGACCGACCGCAATATCCCCGCCGGGACTCGCCTGACCCTTCACGGCGGGGCGCCCGACTGCGCCGGTCGCTGGCGAGTCACCGTCTACCTCGCCGCCTCTCGCGGCGATGTCCACTATCCCGGCCAGACCTGGGCCCAGCCACTCAACGGCGCCTCGGAGCCCCCGGCCGGCACCGGCGACCAGATCGTCGCTTCCGAGACGATCACCATCCATTGACCGGTCGCGCCCGCCCTGTCCACGATCGCGCGGGCGCCGCCACTCGCAGTTTCTCGGCGACGTGATGAGCTAGGCCAGCGTCGCGCGTCGGCTCCGGGAAGGATGGCGTGACGCGCACCGCAATCCGAGCTGGTGCCGGCCCGCTCGACGCTCAGCAGTCCTGGTCTGTGAGACCTGCTTCGTTTCAAAGGGGCGCTTGAGTCGAACGCACGGTTGCGTCTCGCTTCGCGCGGTCACCAGGGAAGTTGTCTAGACGGCCGGGTTCGGCACACACCGTCGGACCAGGTCGTGGCGACGAGCAGGGCCTGCGTGTTCGCGGGTCGCGTCCCTTTGCCGCTGTAAATTCGCTCGCGGTTCAGGTTCCCGTGGTTGAGTCTAGGCGGCGGGCACCTCCTCGTCGAGGGTGTCTGGGTCGGCCCGTTGGTATTTGATTCGGTAGAGGTGTTGGCGGTCGACGTCGGTGAAGGTCGCGCCGTTTGAGGCGTGGCTGAAGAACAGGTCGAGCACGGCCCAGACCAGCGAGAGGCAGCTGGTCTCGCCGGGGAACCGGCCGATCACCTTGGTGCGCCGGCGGACCTCCCCGAGTGACCGCTCGAGCAGGTTCGTTGAGCGCCACCGTTCGCGGTGCCGGAGCGGGTAGCGCAGGTGCACAACGAGGGCGTCGAGGTCGTCGGCGAGGCATCGGGCGGCCGACTCGTAGCCGCGGTGCTCGAGCTCCACTGATTAGGACCTGGAGGCGGAGCTTGCCGTCCTTGACGGACGTGGTCGGTGAGCGCTGACCAGTAGTTGAAACGGACCTGGTGCTGTTCTTCCTTGGGGAGCTTCGCGACCAGGTTGCGCAGGCGGTGAACACAGCAGTGCTGACGGTCAGCACGTGGCCAGAGCTCCTCCACAGCGCTGATCAGCCCCGGGGCGCCGTCGGCGACGACCAGGTGGTGCGCCCAGCCCGCGGGTCATGAGATCACGCCCGAGCTCGAGCCAGCCCTCCCTGGATTCCCGGGCGCCGAGCTGCACCGCGACGAGCTGCCTGCGGCCGTTCTCATCGGTTCCCCAGGCGCAGATCACTCCTTCCTTCGGGACGCTGGGACGGACCGGGAGATAGATCGCGTCGAGGAACAGCACGACGAGATCGGTGTCATAGAGCGAGCGGCGTTTGAAAGCTTCGAAGCGTTCGTGCAGCTCCGCGCAGATCCTCGCGACCGTCGAGCGCGAGATGCTCCCGAGCCCGACCTCCTCGCACAAAGACTCGATGTCGCGCGTCGACAAGCCTCTGACGAACCCACCGATCACCAACGTCTTGAGGGGTCGGTGCGGAACAGTCGCTTGCAACGATGATCGCGACCGGCGTAGAGCAGGTCCCAGACCGGCGCGCCGTGAGAGGTGGCGTCGTTCGGCTCACGCGAGCGGCCCCGACCTAGGTCGGTGCCGGGGGACGGAGGTGAGCTTGGTTCTATTGGGCTGCGAGCGCGGCGATCAGTTCTTTACGAGTGCGTACGCCGACCTTGTCGAAGATCGCCTTGAGGTGGTCGTTGACGGTGTGCGGGGAGAGGAACAGCCGCTCAGAAATCGCCTTCGTGTCGCTGCCGTCGAGCAGTGCGTTGACCAGCTCGCGCTGGCGGGCGGTGAGGTCATGGGCAATGAGGCGCAGATCGAGGACGTCCTGAGCGGCGGCTGGGCGGATGGTCACCGCCACGGTGCGCTCCAGCGGGTCGAGCCGGTCGGCCTCGATGATCGCCCAAGCACCATTGGCGGCGCGCACCCGGGCGCGCGCGGGCAGATCTCGCTCCCGTGTGCTGGGCGCGGGGGAGGTGCTGGCGATCGCGAGAACCCGGCTGGCCACGTTATAGATGGGGGCCATCGCGGCGATCGCGGCGAAGGGTAGGCCCGGTGGGAGGAGCTCTGCGAGCCAGGCGCGAGCGCCGGGCGTCGAGGCGCGGACCGCGAGATCTGAGTCCAACACGAACACCCCCGCCGATGGAAGGGCCGACGATTCGCCCCTGCCGATGGCTGCTGCGGCCGCGCTGCGTCTGGTCGCGGTGGCGAGCAACGGCGCCAGGCCGTCGAGGAAAGCGACGTCCTGCGCCGTGAACGGCTGCTCGTCGGAGGAGCGCATCAGATCGAGGCATCCCCATAATCCATGCTTGTCGCGCAACGGGACACGCAGCTCATCGCCGATGCCGACCGCGCCGAGAACATCGAGGAACCGCAGGCCTCGATCGCGTGCGGGTCGCGCGCGCGGGCCATTGAGCGTCGGTAGGGCGCCCGATTCGCTCGGCCGCTGGTCCAACAGCAGAAGGCGCGGCAGCATCGGCCAGTAGTCGTGCTCGCCTATCCCCGTCGTCCCGAGCCCGGAAGCAGGGTCGCACACAGGCCAGCACCACCGATCAAACCCCACAACCGGCCGCAGCACCTCGACGATCTCAAAGCGCTGCGCGTATGGATCCGCGGGCCGCTCCGTCAGAGCAGCGATCCGCTCCCTGCATCGCTCCTGAGCCCGCACGCTCACCACCGGCACGAGTGTAAGGCCGGGAGCCTGGCGGCAAAACCCCTAAAAGTTGGGATACCGGGGACGCGCTCGAGCCAGAATTCTCCACGCCATGACCTACACCAACCCTCCCACAGCCACCCATCCGATCATCCACCAGCCGGGCAAAGGCGACCACGTTCTGCAGATGGGAGCGTGCGTCACCGTGAAGCTTCCGGTCGACGCCGCGGAGGGCGCTCGCGTGAGTGCCGCCGAGTTCTTGATGCCACCCGAGTTCGGGCCGCCGCTCCACGTGCACCACGGCGAGGACGAGCTGCTGCAGATCCTTGACGGCAGCGTCCGCGTCGTTTGCGGCGATGAGGATGAGGTGCTCACCGCCGGCGGGTTTGCCTACCTACCGCGCGGCGTGCCCCATACTTTCTGGGTACAGGGCGACCAGGGCGCACGCATGCTCGCAATCTTCACCCCCGGAGGCCTGGAGCGCATGTTTGTCGACTCCGGCGTCCCCACAGACACCGCGCATCTTCCCAACGGGGAAGGAGCTGCTCCCGGCGCCCTCGACGCAGTGATGTCACGACACAACGTCGAGTACGTCGGCCCTCCGCTCGGCGCGTGACGCCACCCACGCCCGCCAACCGTCTCCGCCCACCGCCACACTGGGACAGCGCCTGACGGCATTGCAGGTGCCAAGGCCAAGCAGGACCTTTCCCTCCTGTCCGCCAAACTCAGGGCGCGATTGACCGACGACGCAGTCGGCGGCTCGTGCCCAGGGGCCTTACCGCAGGGGCGGGCCCTTACTCGACGTGTGAGCGGGCGGTGTCGGCGAACACGCATACGGCGAGCAGGCGAGCGAGCGTGTCGGCGAGGGCCGTGGGGGTCTCGCTGGAGTCCTCGTCGAGGCAGGCGATCGAGCTTGAGAGCCAGCGCACCGCGTCCTGGCTCTCCCGCACCAGCGATGGTGGCTCCCATTCGTCGGCGGTGTCGAGGAGCTCTTCCTGGAGCTTGTCTTGGCGCTGGGAGCGCGTGGAGAAGGTGGATGGCGACCGAGCGTGGCCGTGGACGGGATCGCCGTCGCCAGGCGTGCGGCCGCTCCAGAGGTCCGCGGCCTCGCCGAGCAGACGCCGGCCGCGGGCGTCGGCGGCGCGGTAACGGTCGGCCGGACAAGGCCCACCACCCGCGCATTGCGCGCGCTCCTGGAGTCCGGGGCGTGTCTGACTACGCCGCCGGGCGCCAAGCCGACCCGGCCAGTTCGCTCGCTGACAACGACGGCCGCGTCGACCGGCGAGACGGGTACGTCAATGCCCGTCATGCAAACCACCGTCAATCCCAGACGCGGGATAGCGCGCAACGGTGGCGACCGACGCCACGCGACGGTCGTCGCGGCTGAGCTGCGGCGGATCGAGCGCAGGCTCCGCACCGTCGGGCCGATGCCGCCGCGAGCTCGCGGAGTCGTGCGGGGAGCGAGTTGGCGCGATGGCAACGTCGCGGAGGCGGTGCGCGAAGGGATCAGGCAGCATCGTCTGGAGCAACTCCCGCAGGGCAGGATCGCGCCGGAACGCTAGCTCGGTCATGTCCGTCGGTCAGACATCGCTGACGCGCCGCTCCTCGGCGCGCCGGCACTCCGCCGGAGAGCCGCGCGCGTCTCGGGGAGGCGAGCGCCGGCCGCTCCGCAGAGAGGAGAAGGTCCGCCTTGGCCTTCTGGCCCTGCCGACGCTGGCGCTCGCGCTGTCGATCACGATGGTGTCGACCTACCTGTCCGAGGTGACTCGTCGCTACACCCATCAGACCGTGGTGATCGGCTTGATCATCGGTAGTGAGGGGGTGATGGCGTGGTGGGTCCCGCTCTTGGCCGGGACGTCCTCCGACAACCTGCGCACCCGCATCGGTGGTCGCCTGCCGTTCGTGCTGGCGGGCACGGTGCCGGCCGCGCTGGCGCTCGCCCTGATCGGCTTCGTCGGCTCGCTCGGAGTGGTCGCGCTGGTGGCGGCTGTGTTCTTCGGCTTCTACTTCGTCGCCTACGAGCCGTATCGCGCTCTGTACCCCGACCTGGTCGACGAGCAGCAGGTGGCCGGGCGCGCGCAGAGCACGCAGGCGCTGGCGCGCGGGCTCGGGACCGGGCTCGCGCTGCTCGGGGGCGGCCTGCTCCTGAGCATCGCGCGGCCCTTGCCCTTCCTGGTCTCGTCGGTCGTCCTGATCGTCGCGGTGAGCGCGTTCGTGTTCCTATTGCTCCGCCGCGGAGAGCCCGAGCAGAAGCGCGGCTCGGGAGACGGGCCGCTGGTGGTGGCGCGGCGGCTTCCGCGGCTGGTCCGCGAGACGCGATCGCTCCGCGCGTACCTGTTCGCCAACGCGCTGTGGGAGCTCACGCTCGCCGCGCTCAAGGCGTTCATCGTCCTTTACCTTACGATCGGGCTGAAGTACAAGCTCACCACCGCATCCCTGATCATCGGCGGTGTCGCGCTGGTGATCCTGGTCGGGGCCGGCGCCGCCGGCAAGGCGGGCGACCGGTTCGGCCGGCTCCGGGTCGTCAACGCGGCCCTGTGGCTCTACGGCTTCGGCTTCCTCGTCCCGATTTTCACGACCAGCCGCCCGCTCATCGGCGCGTGCATCCCGTTGATCGCGATCGGCGGGGGAACCGTGATGACGCTCGCCTATGCCCTGCTCATGCCGCTGATGCCGGAGAACGAGCACGGCACCATGACCGGCTTCTACAGCCTGTCGCGGGGGATCGGGATCGTGGCCGGCCCGATCCTGGCGGGCGTCCTCGTCACATTGACCCAGCACGGTCCGTTCGGCGCGACACACGGATTCCAGGCGGTGTGGATCGTGTGCGCCGCGGGCGCGTTCGGCAGCATTCCCTTCGTGCGCCGGCTGCGCCGCTCGATCGACCGGGACACCGAGCTCGAGCCGGTCTGATCAGGCGCGAGAAGTGCACGGCTGCGCCGGCGGCTCCTGCTCGAGCTCCCCGGGCAGCGCTTCGTTCTCGAGCACGGTGAGGCTCTCCGGGTGCGCCACAGCTTGATCGCCCGGTTCCTCAACAGCCAGCGATCGCGGCGCTCGCGGGTCAGCAGGCCGGCGCGCGCCAGCCGCTGGAGGGCGATCGTGACCGTCGGTCGGCGACTTCCCACGAGCATCGCCAGCGTCTCGTGCGTCAGTGGCAGCGCCACTCGCACGCCCTCGGGGCTCACGGTTCCCCAACGGTCAGCCAGGAGCCAGAACAGCATGAGCAGGCGAGGGTGGGCGCGCGGCAGGTGGGTCACCGCTCCGGTGAGCGCGAGTTGCCGGGCCCGCTGGGCGATCCGGGAGCACAGGCGGCTCGTGATCGACGGCCACCGCGCGACGCGCAGCGCGAACGTGCTGTCGAGTACCGCCAGCCGGGAGGAGCGAAGCACCAGCCAGTCCACCGAGATCGGAAGCGGGTCCCTCGACCTGCATGACGTGGGCCACGGAGTGGTGGCGGGCGATCTCGAGCTCGAGCGCCGGAACTCCCTCGGCGAGGTCTGGATCGGCGTCGAGCAGCAGTACCCGCTGTCGGGCCAGGTCAGATCAAGGGTGGGCGAGCTGTGATTCAAGCGCGACGCACGGGTGTACGTTCTGGTCGAGGAGGCGCGGCTCAGATGCGAGGCGTTGCTCGCCGACGTGCCGAAGGCGAGCCATCGCGAGCTCCGGCGAATGCATCACCACCTAGGTCTGACCGGCCTGCACGTGAGCACGACGATTCCCCCGCCGTTGCGTCACGCGTTGCTCGCGCGCGTTCATTCCCGCTGTGATCATCGGGGCGGCGGCGTCCGCTCCACGCGTGGCTTCGAACGCAGCGTGCGGCGGGCAGCACGCGAGCTCGCGCGCGCGCTCTCAGGCGAGGGTTCCGCCGAGCACCGGGAGCTCGCGCATCTGCATCTGCTCAAGGCGATGGAGTTCCTGGCGCCGGCGCCGGTGCCGGGACAGCGGTCCTCGGCGGCCCACGCCTTCCGGCAGCGGCATCTGGCTTAGGTTCGTCCGCGAACCTGGGCCGTGCGGGCACTGACGGCACTAGCCAGCGCCGGCGTCCGACCGGTTACTCAAGAGGTAACCAACCGAAAGGAGCCAAACCATGCGCGATGTGACAGCGGGCCGCTCGGCCGGCCGCGCCATCAACGAAGAGCTCGACCCGACGCGCGCCGGGCGGCCAGCAGCGCCGGGCGACCACGCCCCCGAAGCCGAGGACGTGACCGCCGGAAGCTCGGCCGGGACGGCCTGGAACACGGCCCAGGACCCGACGCGTCCAGCTTCGACGGGGGACTCTCGCCGGCGGCGGGCGCAGCCGCTCGAACGGGAGACGGGCGGTCGCCGAAGCGAGCGTAGCTCGGACCGCAGCTGAAGGGCCTCGTTAAACGCCTCATCGGCGGACGCGCGTCCGCCGATGAGGCTCTTGGTCCGGCCGCGGTCCCGAAGCCGGCTACTGGCCCTGCTTGACGCCGGGCTCTCCGAGCTCGAACTGGATCGGGTACATGGGGGTGCCGCCCGGGGCATTGGCCGAACGGCGGTACTTACCGAGCGGGACGACCACGCGACCGAACGTGCTGGCCAGCATCATCGCGCTCGCGGTGTAGAACGCGGTGAAGGCCGAGGCCATCGTCACGTATCCGCCGGCCTTCTCCCAGCCGCTGCCGCCGACCGTATAGAACACGCCCAGGAGCGCGACGCCGACGCACAGCGGAGCGAGCACGGAGGTGATCGCGAGGCTCTCGCCGAGCGAGGCGACCATGCCGGCGAGCGTGACCGCCGCCAGCGCGTAGAACCAGTACCCGAGCTCTGGCACGGCCTGATGGGCGGCGGGCGCCGGGACCAGCTTCAGGGCGATCATGAAGTTGAGGAACCCGTAGCCGAGCCAGAAGGCCCCCCAGATCCCATGGATCGCGGTGGCCAGCCCGTCGCGCGCCTTGTATGCCCACAGGGCGGCCGCACCCTGGGCGATGCCGCCCGCCGCGGTTGCGAACGGGAAGATCAGCAGCGGAGACTTCGCGTTGCCGTACCACCCGACTTGATGGGCCGTGACCATGAAGGTCGCGACCGCGAATCCGTAGAGCCCGAGGATCGAGGGCGCCGCGATCGGCTGGAGAAACACACGTGCGTGGTTTCGCCATTCGTTCAGCTCCGTGGCTAGTCCGTTTCCGGCTCCTCGTGTCACGGTGTGTGGACCTGTACTCACTGTGCCACCTCCTGACGGTGGATGGTTGATGTTCAGGTGTTTCGCCGATGGCGTCACAGACCTCGGGTACCCGAGGGGAGAGTCACCTCCGGGAGGCGGTTTGCCCGATGACACCCGCAAATTCCCGGCTGTTTGCGTGGTGACAGGGGTGACCGCGGTCGGCTTACCGCGCCACCGCCGAGTGCGGCGCGATGTGGCTGACATAGGCCAGCGGGTCGGGATCGACGAGCTCCATCACCAGCGAGGACCACGAGAAACGCTCCGCGCCCATCCCGCGGCCGCTGAAGGGGTCGTAGTACTCGCGCAGCCCGGCAACTCGGACGGCCTGAGAAACGCGACGCGCCAGCTCGCCGGCCTCCCGCGCGTAGCCGAGCCTGACCAGCCCCAGCCACAGCAACCACGCCGCGTTGATCCAGGTGGGACCCCGCCAGTAACGGCGGAGGAACAGCAGCCGGTCGCGGCGTGAGAACCGCGCTTCGTCCGCCGACACCGATGGCGGGGGAACGGGCAGCCAGAACGTCTTTGGGTTCAGCAGGTGCTCCTCCACGAGCCGGCGGCCGACGTCCTCCGGAAGGTCCGGCAGCGCCAGCGGCGAGAGCGCCGCCCAGGTGACCACCCGGTGTCGCGCGATGCGCCGCCGCCCGCCCTTCCGGACGATCTGATGGAACAGTCCCGTCCGCTCGTCGTAGAGCCGCTCGAGCAGCTTCGGGGTGATCGACTCCCGCCCGAGCGCCAGGCGCGAGAGGCCGTGGAGGACGTTGGTCGCCGCCCCGCAGACGACCGGGCCGCCCGCGTCGGCGACGCGGTCGATCGAGAAGTCAAGCCGCCGGTTGCGCCGCACGAGCAGCGGAAAGCCGGGCGAACCGTCAGCACGCCAGCCGAACGCCGAATCGAACTTCGGCGACGCGTCGAGTCCCGACTCGTCGGGCTGGATCAGCCAGAGCAGACCATCGCCGTCGATCGCCCGCTCCTGCTCCACCCGTGCCTGGTGGCGCGCTATCCCGGGAACCTCAGCGGGATCGCCCACGGCGATCCGCCAGGCCCAGGCGAGCAGCGGCGGCTGGACCGTCGCCGTCATGAAGTCTTCGCGCGAGCGGATGTTGTAGAACAGCGAGCGCACCGGGCTGACGCGGCCGGACCAGAAGATCGTGTGGCCGATGAAGCCGTCCTCGGTGGCCGCGGCGAGGAGGCTCTCGAGCTCGAGGCGAGCGCGCTCGGGCGCGAATCGCCGCCACGCGATCGCGGTGAAGCACGAGTCCCAGTACCACTGCCACGGGTAGCGGCCGGCGCTCGGCGCCGTGTAGCCGTAGCGGACTCCGTCGCGTTCACCCTCACGCCAGTTCTGGCGCAGGGTGGCGGCGCAGAGCTCACTCAGCTGCTCGCGCACCGCGGGTCAGAGCCCGGCGCGTGCTGCCGCCGCGCCGGCGCCGAGCGCCGCAGCGCCGAGCTCCGCCAGCACCAACCCGCGGCGCTTGGCCAGCTCGTACTGCGGGCTGTGGCTGCGCGCCTGCTCGTCGAAAGGCCCGTGCGCGCCCCGGTCCTCGTCGACCGGCTCGAACAGGTTGTCGTGCCCCCCAGCGGGATCGAGATCTTGATCGGTCATCTGTGACTTGTATCCCGATTTGGCGAGATACCGGTCGAGCAGCCACGGTGCGATCCGCTCGCCGAGGATGTTCATCACCGTGGGGATGCCCACGTAGACCTGCCGCCGCTGGTGATGGGCGGCGAAATGCGCGTCGGCGCCACCTCGGGTTGATAGATCGGGGGCACCGGGACCGTCTGCTTCGGAAGTGCGGCCCCAGGTGAACTGCGTGGTGTTGACACCCGGCAACTGGATCATCGACACCTGGACCTTCGACTTGTGATGGAGGAGCTCGGTGATGACGCTTTCGGTGAATCCCTTGCACGCGTGCTTGGCGCCGCAGTACGGCGACTGCAGCGGAGTGCCGCGATAGGACATCGCTGAGCACACCTGCACGATCGAGCCCCGGTCGCGCGGGACCATGCGCTTCAGTGCGGCGCGGGTCCCCCACACCATGCCCAGGTAGGTGACCTCGGTGGCGCGCCTGAACTCGTCGGGCTCGATATCCAGGAACTCGGCGTGCACGGTGACCATCGCGTCGTTGACCCACACGTCGATCGGGCCGAAGGCGTCCTCGATCGAGGCGGCGGCCGCCGCGACCTGATCGTGGTCGGCAACGTCCACCGGGAGCACCAGGGCCTCGCCGCCGGCCTCGCGCACCTCGCGCGCGGCCGCCTCGAGGCCGCGCCGGCCTCGCGCGATCAGTCCGATGCGCGCACCGTGGCCGGCGAACTTTCGCGCGGTGGCCCGGCCGATTCCGCCAGAGGCGCCGGTGATGACCACGACTTCGTTTTGCTTGCGCATGGCCGACGACTACCCAGCCGCTCGCCCCACGTGCCGTGCGGTTGTTCGCATCAGAACAACGGATGCCGGAGTCGCTGGCGTCAGCGGGTAGCTGTGCGGCGATGACTCGTACTGTCAACCGCACGGACGGCTACCTGCCCATCGAGGATTACGCCGCGATCGGTGACAGCCGGTCGCTCGCGCTCGTCGGGCTGGACGGGGCGATCGACTGGGGAATGGCCGGTCGCAACACGAACCGCCCACCCCGTTCGGGGTCGAGGATCGCGCCGTCCCTTCACGAGCGAGCGCCGGTACGTGGAGCGCGCCAACGTGCTCGCGTCGTCGGCTCCATCTCCTCGCTGTCCAGCCCGACGTCGCTGCCGACGCCGACTGCCTCGTCATGCGCGCGTTGCGCGAGCTCCCAGAAGCCCGAGTCGGCGTTGCGCCAGATCGCGGCGAGCAGATCGCCGATGTCCGCGAGTCGTTCACCGGTGGCGCGATCGAACAGGTGTCCGGCGGAGACGTAGCCGCACACGAGGAACCCGGCCAGCGCCGCCAGCGCAATCACGCCGCCAGCCAGCGTCGCGACCGAACCGAAGCCGGCGCGGCCGCCCTCGATCAGGGCGAAGACGAGTCCCGCCAGGGCGCGGTGCCAAGCGCCTGGCCGAGCAGATCAGCACGGGCGGCGCCGCCGCCGGTCCTTCCGGCAGCAGCGCGAGTCCGCCGGTGAGCGACCCGACGACGAGCGGCACGTTGGCCCAGAAGATCGCCCGCCAGCCGAGCGGGCCGACCAGGGCGCCGCCGAGGATCGGGCCCAGCACGAGCGCCGAGCCGCCGAGGCCGGCCCAGATGCCGATCGCGCGCGGGCGCTCCGCGGAGTCGGGGAAGAGCTGATTGACGATGGCCAGCGAGCTCGGGAGGATCGCCGCCGCGCCGAGACCCTGGACGGCGCGGGCAGCGATCACGACGGCGGCGCTCGGGGATAACGCACAGACGCTCGAGGCGACACCGAACAGCGCCAAGCCGCCGAGGAAGAGACGACGCGAGCCGAGCCGGTCGGCGAGATCGCCGGCGCCGAGCATCGTCGCCGCCAGCACCAGCGCGTAGGCGTCGACGACCCACTGCAACTCACTGCGCGAGCCGCCGAGACTGGCGCCGATCTTGGCCAGGGCGACATTGACGATCGTCACGTCGAGGAGGACTAAGAAGTAACCAACCGAGGCGACAGCCAACGCCGGCCATCGGCCGTGGGGGCTTCCGAATCGCTCATAGGATGACCGTAGGCACAGAACGATTCGGCGGCGGCCGAATCGTCAGGGTCCTAGGCTGTGGATATGGCAACTGCGACGAGGACCCCGACCGAGACCGCAACCGACGTCGAGCGCACACCTGGCGAGGCAGCCGGCGACGTCGACGTCGCCTCAGCCGCGGCGCTGATGGCCGACCCCAGCCGCGCCGCGGTGCTGATCGAACTGACCGACGGCCGGGCGCTACCGCCGAGTGAGCTGGCCGAAGTCGCCGGCGTCTCGCGCTCGACGATCTCCGAGCACCTCGCCAAGCTCCAGCGCGCCGGTTTTCTCACCGTCGAGAAGGGCGGACGCAATCGATACTTCCGTCTCGCCGGGCCCGAGATCGCGACGGCGGTCGAATCGCTCGCCGCCCTCGCACCGCGCTTCCCGGTGCGCTCGCTCACGCAATCCAGACGCGCCGGCGCCCTCAGCCGCGCTCGCACTTGTTACGGCCACCTCGCCGGCCGCCTCGGCGTCGGCATCACCGAAGCGATGCTCGCGCGTGGCCTGATCCACCGTGAGGGCGAGGTCTTCCTCCTCACCGACGCCGGTGCCGCCTGGCTTGAGCACCTCGGGATCTCGAACCCGCCCCGCGCCGGCAAGGCCTGCAACGACTGGTCCGAGCGCCGCCCCCACCTCGCCGGTCACCTCGGCGTCGTCCTCACCCGCCGTCTCTTCGAGCTCTGCTGGCTGCAGCGCACGCCGCGAGCGCGCGAGGTTCGAGTTACTCCGCAGGGCGAAGTTGGTCTCAGCCGCGAGCTCTCGCTGAAAGTCGCCCCTGCCTAGAAGCACTGCGCCGGCCTCGCCCGCGGTACCGGCCTGCGCGGAGGGCCAGCAGCCCGTTATTGGTCGAGGCGCGGACGTCGCACGCGCGCGCTCTGCCCCCCGCTCGTTCGTGATCCACAAGTAGCTGCCCCCTAGGCGCCGGCGCTCGCCTCGGAACGGTTCGAGCAGGCCCGTCGGCAGAGGCTGAGAGTTGCAAGGCGTCAGGCGGTTTCTGGCGAACACCGACCGCTCGCCTCGGTCAAACGGGCCCGGTGGCCTGACGAGCGCATTCCTCGAGAGCGATCGTCACGAGCTCCCCGGAGCGGGCGAGCGCAACGGACGAAGCGCTGGTCGGTGTACCGATCGGGTTGGCTGCACGCTCGCAGCGAAAGGGCTGCCGATCCGTCTCTATGCAGCGGTGGGAAGGTCATTCGCCGCGTGGCATCAAGACGTCGACGACCCGCAACGCGCGACGCTTGAGCGTCGTGGCGCCGGCCCGCGCGAGGGCCGCCGGCGCCGAGGCCGCGGCGGACGGCTCGAACTCGAGCGTGTCGCCTTCCGCCAGCACGCCGGCCGCGCCGACGTTGGCGTAGACCCCGAGGCAGTGGTCAGCGTGAGTGTTGATGGTCCGCAGGACGTCGGGGTCGGCGGGAAGGTCGTCCTGCGGGCGAGTCGGGATCGAACAGCGCAGACCGGGGATCTCCACCTCGAAGGTCACATCCGGTGCGCGGAGCCGCCCTCCGCACCAGCCGAACTCGATGAGCTCAGCCCCGTCGCAGTCGATCAGGACATTGGGCCTGAAGCGGCGGACGTCGAACTGCGAGCCGGGCGCGTGCCCGTTCAGCGCCCGTAGGCTCGCTCGCGTCAGCAGGTGGATCGGATAGGCGTCGTACAGCGCTCCGACCGGGGTGGCATATCGGGCGAGCTCCGCGAGCTTGCGCACCGGGAACATCGAGAAGTCGGGGAGTGGCTCGCCATCGGGGATGGTGAACTGGCGGCGCAGGTCAGCCTGGGTCGCCTGCGGCGTCCGGTAGCGCCCCTTCTCCGAGAGCGCGGGAAGCGACTCGAGCCGCGCCGGCTTGCCTATCAGCTCCGACAGCCGGTCGTGGATCGCCGGATCGGAGCTCGATACCTCGCTACCGTCGGGGAAGGTGACGCTCACCTCGAGCACATCCCCCGGCTCGGCTGATCGCTCCGCCGGATCCTCCACGAACCGGGCGCTGCACTGGAGCAGGACCGGCCAGCGTCGCGCGGTTGTGAACGTGTCGAGTCCCATGTCGCGCACAGCCCACATCCTGTCGGCGTGCAGGCCGCGCCCGGCGATGGCCGACTGCGCCAGGCGTTCCCCGCCCATCGACTTGATCGGGTACCGCCAGATCTCCGCGACGCTGCCGACCACGCTCATGCCGCGGCGAGTCTACGCGCAGCGGAGGGCTGTGACGGCGGCGGGGCGACCGGTGGAGCTCCAGCGTGCGGCGCCGTCACTCGACCTCCCGCTCTGTCAGCCACTCAGGTTCCAGGCCCCCGAGCTCGTGCTCGCCCTCGCGCGCGAGCAGGTCGGCCTCACGCTCGAGTTGCTCTCCCGCCACTTCCACCTCGCGCTCGAACGCCCTGGCCGCGCGCTGTGCGTCCATCTCGAGCTCGTCCTCGACATCGGCGGCCTCGCGCTGAAGTGCGCGCTCGAGCGCGACGAGCCGGCTCAGACGGGGAATCTTGAAGCTCATCCCGACGATGAGCGGAGCGAGCCCGACGGCGAGAAAGCATGCCGCGCCGAAGGTTGTCGTCCAGTTCGCCGTCGCGGCGTCGAGCAGCTGCCCACCGCTCGCGTAGCCGGCGACGGCGGAGACGCCGAACAGCACACAACCAAGCAGGTTCACCGGTGGTTCCCACCAGCCGGACGCTCGACGCGCCGGGCGCCATCTGATCGGCGGGGCGGACCAGTACAGCACGACACCAGAGATGAGGAAGCAGGCGGAGCCGAGCGCATTCGGGATCCACACGAGCGACGTGTAATGCGGATCTGAAGCAGCGTGCGAGATCGCCTCGAACGTCATGTAGTTGAACAGGAGCGTCCCGATCGATTGGATCCACGCGCCGCGCCAGGCGAGCAACCCGGCGCGGTGCGCCCGACGCTCCGGATAGGCCAGCCACGACTGCGTCAGGCCACCGCCGGTGAACAGGATCGACGCGACGAAGAACGTCACCACATCGCCGCGGGCTCCGACGCGGCTTGCGTAGGCATCGAGCGGGCCCACGACAAAGCCGGCCGCACCGACAGCGAACAGTCCGCCCATCACGCGCGTCAGGCCCGTTTCGGCGCGCCGACTGTGCGCAGGGCGAGCGCTGCTGCTCATGCCTAGGACCCTACCCGCGGGCAGCGACCTGCGAGAGTGGGCCCGCACGGGGCCCCGCCCACGAGCAGACCCGCGGCCGCCCTACGTCACGAGCGTGAGGATGCCGTGCTCTTCGGCGAAGCTGAGGCACTGCCGGCGGCCGCGTGTCCCGAGCGCTGAGTAGACGAGCTCGCCGTGGAGGTTGACCAGTGACCAGCCGTCGCCGTTCGGCAACAGCCGGAGCTGGCGCGACCTGCCGACGGGCCTGGCTTCGGCGAGGCGGCGGCGCCTCGCGGGCTGGTTGGTGGTTACGGGTAGAGCGGACATGTCGTCAAGGTTCGGCGATAGGTGTAAGGCAAGAGATAGACGAACCGCTGAATTCGGTAAGAGCGCCCGCTGTAGAGTCCGCCCCGTGCGTGGCGCCGCCCCGGGGAAGAGCGATCTTCCGCTCCTGCCAACCACGCTCATCGGCAGCTATCCGCAGCCCGACTGGCTGATCGACCGCGAGCGTCTCCGGAGCTCGCTTCCCGCCCGCGTCCGCGCCGAGGATCTGTGGCGGATCCCGGCGCCGCTGCTGCGCCAGGCTCAGGACGACGCCACCGCGCTCGCCATCCACGACTTCGAGCGTGCGGGTATCGACATCCTCACCGACGGCGAGATCCGGCGCGAGAGCTATTCGAACCGGTTCGCGACGGCGCTCGAGGGCATGGACGTAGAGAACCCGGCGATGGTGCCCGGGCGCGCCGGCGGAACCAACGCGGTGCCGCGCGTCGTCGGGCGAGTCCGTCGCGCTCGCCCGGTCGAGGTCGAGGACCTGCGATTCCTCCGCGCCCGCACCGACCGCCTCGTGAAGATCACCCTGCCGGGGCCGTTCACGATGAGCCAGCAGGCCTACGACGAGTCCTACGGGAACACCGCGAGCCTGGCCATGGACCTGGCGGCCGCGGTCAACGAGGAGATCCACGACCTGTTCGCCGCCGGCGCGGACGTCGTCCAGATCGACGAGCCGTGGCTTCAGGCGCGCGCGGAGCAGGCGCGCGAGTACGCGCTGCCTGCGATCGACCGCGCGCTCGAGGAAGCGGCCGGGACGACGGTCCTGCACACGTGCTTCGGCTACGCCCACATCGTTCACGACCGCCCCGCCGGCTATCCGTTCCTGGCCGAGCTCGCGGCCTGCTCCGCGGATGCGCTCGCGATCGAGGCGGCTCAACCGCGGCTCGACCCCGCCGTGCTCGCTCCCATCGCGACCAAGACGGTGATCGTGGGGGTCCTTGATCTCTCCGACGAGGCGGGGGTGGAGACGCCCCGGCAGGTGGCGGAACGGATCGAGCGAGCGCTCGAGGTCGTTCCCGCCGAACGGCTCCAGGTCGGCCCGGACTGCGGGATGAAGTACCTGCCGCGCGACGTTGCCTACGCGAAGCTGCGCGCGCTTGTCGAGGGCGCCGAGCTCGTCCGCGCCCGGCTCTAGTGCGCCCGGCGCAGCGTGATGTCGAACTCGCAGGTGTAGAACGGCCCGTCGAGAACGCGCTCGGCGCCGTCGTCATGCCGGGTCAGCGGCCGTACCAGTGCCGGCTTGACGGCACCGATCGTGTCGTTCTCGAGATACGGATCCTCGGGGAAGAAGACCTGGGTGGTCAGCGGCTCGTAGCCGTCGGCCTCGACCTTGACGTGGATGTGCGCCGGACGCCACGGGTGCTGGCCAACCGTCCCGAGGTAGCGCCCTACGGGGCCTTCGGTCGGAACCGTGTACGGCCGCGGCACCATGGTCTGAAATTCGTAGGCACCGTTCTCGTCTACGGCGAATCGACCGCGGAAGTTGTAGGGCGGCTGGCGTGGGTCCCACAGGTCGTAGCCGCCGTCGGGACCTGTCTGCCATATGTCGAGGACGGCGTCGGGCAGGGGAGTTCCGTCGGCCGAGGTAACGCGGCCGCGGACGAACAGCACCTCGCCGTCGCCCATCCCGTCGTAGTCGTCGTAGATCCTGACCGGCCGCTCGCGCCACGGCGGATCCTCCCGGTAGAGGGGTCCCTCGACGTCGCTCGCGGTTACGCCCGAATCGTCGTGCGACAGCGCGTCGATCAGGACCGATGTCCGGGTCACGTCGGACAGGAGCACGAACTCGTCGTGGCGGCCGACTTCGGTGAGGAAGCCCAGCGCCGCGCGCCACTCCTCCTCGGTGACGCGGTGGCGCTCCAGCACCTCGTGAATCGCGCTCACCACGTCGCCGGCCACCTCGGCCACGCGGGCGTTGAGAACAGAAGCGCTCACCGCAGCCTCCTCAATTCGCTCGTTGCTTCCACTGGGCCGAACCGGCATCCCATTCGGTGTACGTATACGGGTTCTCGAGCACCTTGGTCTCCGGGATGTCGGGGTTCATGCCGGACTTCCACGTCTCCTCGCCGAGCTGGCTCATTGCGTACTCGACGGTCCCCTCCACCGCCCGTCGTGCCGGCGCCAGTTCGATGCCGACGAGCCGGTGCGCGTGCTTGACGACCCGCCCGTTGACGAGCACGGTGTCGACGTCGCCGCGCTGAGCCTGGAAGGCGACATGCCCGTATGGGTGCAGCAGCGGGAACATCACCGGCGAGCGATCGTTCTTGATCAGCACGAGATCGGCCTTCTTGCCCTCCTCGAGGCTGCCGACGACCGAGTCGAGCCCCAGCGCGCGGCTCCCGCCCCGTGTCGCCCACTCGACGACCTGCTCCGCGCGCAGGGGGTGATGGGTCACGGTCTCGTGCTGACGGTGCGCCTCGAGGTGCTCGCGGGAGCGGTCGGCGCCGAGGGTGCCGCGCATCGCCGAGAACAGGTCTCCGCTCCACCAAACGCTCGTGTCCATCGACAGCGACACCGGGATCGCGTGCCGGCGCAGACGCCACGTCGGCGGATATCCCTGTCCCGCGCTCTGCTCGCTCTCGGTCGAAACCGAAACTGAGCCGCCGGTGGCCGCGATGCGGTGGTAGGAGTCCGGTTCCAGCGTCGCCGCGTGCACGTAGATGTTCTCCGGCGTCATGAAGCCGTGGTCGTGCATGAGCCGGATGCCCTCGTCGTTGGTCGCGCCCCACACACCGGCGTGTGTCGTCACCGGCACGCCCAGCTCGCGCGCGACCTCGAACGCGGCCCGCTCCGGGAACTCCGGGTCGCCGGTGACGTCGAAGGCCATCTGGAAGCCGAGCATGTCGTCGGAGCCGTTGAAGCGGCGGCTGACGAAGCTGCGGAAGTCCTGGGTGCTCGCCCACTCCCAAGGGCCCTGCTGCAGGTTGCCGTAGGCGAGGATGAACCGGCCCGGCACCGCCTCGAGCGCGTCCACGGCCGCATCGGCATGGTCCACGGTCTGCAATCCGTGTGACCAGTCCACCGTCGTGGTTACGCCGGCGTCGAGCGCCTCGATCGCCGACAGCAGATTGCCGGCATAGACATCCTGCGGGCGGAAGATCTTGCCCCACTCGAGATAGAACCAGACGAAGTACTGCGTCAGCGTCCAATCGGCGCCGTAGCCGCGCAGCGCCGTCTGCCACATGTGCCGGTGAGTGTCGATCATCCCCGGCATCACGATCCCGCCCGAGGCGTCGATCTCGACGGCATCGTCCGGCGCGTCGAGTCCCGGACCGACGCCGGCGATGCGCTCGCCGACCACGAGCACGTCGGCGTCGTTCAGGACATCGTGACCATCGTTCATGGTCAGCACGGTCCCGTGCCGGAAGACGATCGGGCGCCCGGCTTCGATCGGCGGCGAGTCGGTGCTCATGTTGATGTGCTCTCCTCTCTCCGGGCGCCTGGACGGCGCCCCACGCACAGACGACAGTCTGTGCCATCGCACACCGCCGCGCAACCGCGCCGCGCCGTCGGTCACCCCTTGAACGTGGACGGCCCCGGATCGCCGAACGGCTCGTCGCGCTCGCGCACCGCGGCGCGGAACCCGGCCGACCCGGCGCGATGCTGGAACTCATACCCCTCGGCGGTGTGCCGGGCGACGCCGTCGAACACGGTGCCGATCAGCTGGGTGGCGTGCAGCCCCTGGCTGAACAGCGTCTGGTTGACCAGCAGCTTCATCATCTGCAGCTGGTTCAGCGGCATCCGGGCGATCCGGCGCACGAGCGCCTCGGTCCGCTCGTCGAGATCCTCGGCGGCGGGGGCCTCCAGCGCCAACCCCCACTCGGCCGCCTCGGCGCCGGAGAGCGAGTCGCCGGTGAAGAGCAGCCGCTTGGCGCGCTGGGGGCCGAGCCGGTACGCCCACATCGACGTTGTCGGCGACCCCCAGACCCGAGCGGGCGGATAGCCGATCTTGGCGTCGGCGGCGATGATCAGGAGGTCACTGCACAGGGCCATGTCCGTGCCGCCGGCGACGCAGAAGCCGTGGACCTTGCACACCACGGGCGTGGTGCTGTGGAACAGAGCCATGAACCCGCGGACGTTGCGGCTCATCATGCCGAAGTCGACCATCGGGTCCCAGGCCCGCGACGGATCGTGATTGACCCCGATCACGGCGTGAGAGGTCGGAGCACCGGGGGGCCCCGCGGCCGCGCCGCCGCCGTCGCCGTCGCGGGACATCCCCTCGGCGGAGTCGACGAGGTCGTAGCCGCCGCAGAAGCCCTTGCCGTTGCCAGAGAGCAGGATCACCTTGACCGCGGGATCGAGGTCGGCGTACTCGACGGCCTGCTCGAGCTCGACGATCAGCTCGCGGGTGATGCCGTTGCCGCGCTCGGGCCGGTTGAGCGCGATGCGGGCGATGCCGTCGGCGGCCGAGTACGTGAGGGTGTGCAGTTCGTTCATGCGCGCATTCTCCAGCCGTTGCGGCGCGGCCGGGGCGACGGTCGCGGATCGCGCACTAGTCTCAGCGGATGCGGTGGTGGGTGATCGCGGTCTCGGCGCTTGGAGCGGTGGCGTCGATCGTCGCCGTGATCCTCGCGATTTCGAGCGTCGGCGGCCACGGGGACGTCGCGCAGATCAAGACCGCGCTCCAGCTG
This sequence comes from uncultured Solirubrobacterales bacterium, assembly GCA_963839105.1. GTDB lineage: Bacteria > Actinomycetota > Thermoleophilia > Solirubrobacterales > Solirubrobacteraceae > Palsa-465. Next base: position 757,725 of record CAWITQ010000009.1, on the reverse strand, counting down.
CAGACGAACTGCGCGAACATCGCGGTAGGACGCCCCTCGCGGGCGCAGGTGGTCAAGCGGTGGGCGGGATCCACCGTGCAAACGGCCGACATCCGCTGCGTCGAGACGGGCGCCTCGCTCGTCTATGCCAAGTTCGCCGACCACGCGAGCCTGGAGCGAGAGCTCGCGACAGAACAGCCTTCCGGGCACTACTGCGTCCTCGACAGCGGGATCGTCCTCGACCGCCTCGTCAAGGTCCCCTCCACGGTCATGAGCGATACCTGCCAGAGCATCGGCGGCACGCTGATCGCGCCCGGCGCATGAGCGAGCGAGCGCCGTCGAGATCGCGCGCGTCCCGCTCCCAGGTCGGAATCCGGTTTGACCGGGAGCACGGACCGCTGAGAGAGCCTGTGGCGCAGCGCCGCTCAGCGATAGCGACGGTGCCGTCCGATGGGAAGGCCGAGGAGCAGCCGGTGGAAGATGCCCGCGAGCGTCTGCTTGCCGTAGGCGTGCGAGCCGTCGTTCATCGTCAGCACGGCGATCGACACGCGGGCGCAGCCCCGCGTCAGCAGCGCCACCTGGTTATCGATCAGGCCGGTGCCGGCTCCCCAGCCGCCCTTGAAGTAGAGCTTCCAGCCGCGCGGCGCCACCGCGCCGATGCCCCAGCGCTGCGGGCCGACGACGCTCGCGAGCAGCCGCATCGCATACGCCCGGTGGCGCGCGACGATGTGGCGGTCGATGTGGAGGAAGAACTTTGTCTGGTCGCGCGCGGTGATGAGCGACTCGCCCCAGATCGGAGAGGCCGCTCGGAAGCGCTTCATGCCGATCCGCTCCGCGAGGCCGTCGAGGCCGTCGTCGCCTATCAACTCGTCGAGCCGGTTTGCGGGCTCGTTCTCGGAGCGGGTGATCATCGGATAGAGGAGGGATGTGTCGCCGGCGCCGAGCGACCGGTTGGCCACCGACCGCCGGTCGAGGTAGGCGACCATCAGCATCGCCTTGAGCACGCTCGCCGACCACTCCTGGTGGTCGGGGCGGTAGCCGTAGAACGCGCCCGAGGTGCGTACCGCGAAGGCCACGTCTCCCCGGCGGCGGTCCTGGTAGCCGATCGCCGCCAGCATGTGCGGCCGCCACACCTGACCGAGCGGCTTGCCCACGCCGGGCACCAGGCACGTACGGATGCCACGCGCGGCCGAGTGCGCGGAGGCGGCGCTGCCGATCGCGACCGCTCCCACCGTCGCCACCGCCGCTAGTGCATGGCGCCACCTCAAGCGGCCGACCGTAAGGCCGCCGCGGGCGCAAATCAAGCGGCTACAGTGCACGCGTGGCGACCTGGGACGACGTTCGCCGGATCGCGCTCGCCCTTCCCGAGGCGAGCGAGGACACCCGCCGCGGACAGCTGTTCTGGCGCGTGCGCGACAAGCTGTTCGTGTGGGAGCGCCCGCTCCGGCAATCCGACCTGCGAGCGCTCGGCGACGCCGCGCCCGAGGGTCCCATCCTGGGCGCCAGGGTCGAGCACCTGGTGGCCAAGGAGGCCATGCTCGCGGACGACCCAGCTATCTACTTCACCACTCCCCATTTCGACGGCTACCCCGCCGTCCTCGTGCGCCTCGGCGAGATCGCAGTGGACGAGCTGGAGGAGCTGATCGTGGAGGCGTGGCTCTGCCGCGCGCCGAAGCGGCTCGCCAAGAGCTACATCGAGACCCACTTCGACGAGCGCTGACGGCGCGACACGATCGCGCAGACACCGAGCTCGCGGGAGCTGAGAACCGGCGCACCCGCCGGTGAACGAAAGTATGTTCGCCGGCATGCGCATCACCTTTCGCCCCGCCCTGGTCGCGGCCGCGCTCGCGGCCGCCGTCGCCCTGAGCGCGCCCGCCGTCGCCATCGCCCAGACGCCGACGCCGTTCGGCCACGCCTGCACCGCCCAGAACGGCGTCCGCTTCTGCCCCACCACCGACGGCGCCCCGGGCCAGACCGTGGACGGGGTGCCCTCGTTCGACGGTGTGCCGCTCGACGTCGACGTGACTCTGCCGGCCACCGGCAGCGGGCCGTTCCCAACGATCGTGATGCTCCACGGTTACGGCAACGACAAGACCTCGTTCGAGGCCACGACGCCGGACGGAACGGGCACCGAGACCTACCACTACAACAACATCTTCTACGCGCAGCGAGGCTACGCGGTGATCAACTACACCGCCCGCGGGTTCGGCCACTCCTGCGGCGGGGGCCCCACCGCGATCCGCACCGGGGCGTGCGCGACCGGCTACATCCGCCTTGCGGACACGCGCTACGAGGCGCATGACACCCAGTACCTGCTCGGGCTGCTCGCCGATCAGGGCATCACCAAGCCGGGTGCGATCGGCGTCACCGGGATCTCCTACGGCGGCGGGCAGAGCCTGGAGCTGGCCTACCTGAAGAACCGGGTGCGGACCACGAGCGGTGCGCTCGTCCCCTGGACCAGCCCCAAGGGCACGCCTCTCTCGATCACCGCCGCCTATCCGCGCTGGGAGTGGTCGGACCTGGTCGACGCGCTGCTGCCAAACGGCCGCTTCCTGGACACCAATCCCGCCACCAACGGTCTCAGCCGGAGCCCCTTCGGCGTGGCGATCCAGAGCTACATCAACGGCCTGTTCGTCTCCGGTGGCGCGACCGGTTACTACTGCGGCACGCCGCCGGCCAGCCCGTGCACCGACTCCAGCGCCAACCTCCTGTACGACTTCGCCGAGGTCACGCGCGGCGAGCCCGTCGACAGCACCGACCAGGCGATCGCCAACGACATCTACGTCAACCACAGCGCGTACTCCCTGCCGCTTCCGGCCGGCGGCCCGGCGCCGCTGTTGCTCGAGAGCGGCTGGACCGACGACCTGTTCCCGCCCTCGCAGTCACTGCGCGTCTACAACCAGCTGCGTCCCCACTACCCGGTGACGCTCCAGTTCGGTGACCTCGGCCATAGCCGGGGCTCGAACAAGGCGACCGTCAACCACGCCTTCCAGGACCAGGCGGCGACGTTCTTCGACGGCTACCTGCGCGGGCAGGGCAAGCCGCCGGCGCCTGGCAGCGTCGAGGCGTTCACTCAGACGTGCCCGGCGAGCGCGCCCGACGGAGGCCCCTTCACCGCCTCGAGCTGGGGCGCGCTCCACCCCGTGTCACTCACCTTCGGATCGGCCGTGACCCAGACCGTCACCGCCACGGGCGACGCCCAGAACGGGCCGCAGTTCGACCCGATCCCGCAGCTCGACCCGGCCGGCACGAGCGACGCATGTAAGACGATCACCCCCGGCTCGGGCGCCGGGACCGCGGTCTACACGATGCCGAGCCACGGCTTCACCCTGCTCGGCCTCCCGACGGTCACGGCGAACATCGCCACCTCGGGCCTCTACGGCGAGCTCGACTCCCGCCTCTACGACGTGCTCCCGAACGGCACCGAGCGGCTGATCTCCCGAGGCACCTACCGGCTGCTCGACAACCAGACCGGGTCGGTCACGTTCCAGCTCCACGGCAATGGCTACTTCTTCGCTCCCGGCGACACCGTCAAGCTCGAGCTCCGCGGAAACGACGGCGACTACTACCGCCCGAGCAACGACGCCGCGTTCACGGTCCGGGTCTCGGACGTCCGCGTCTCGCTCCCGGTGGCGGCCGGCGCGCTCCGCGTCGCCGTCAAGCCGGCCAGCGCCCGGGCGCACAACAAGAGGGCGTTCAAGTTCACCGTCACCACCGTGATCAACGGCTCGACGGTCAAGGTCGCGGGCGCACGTGTGCTCCTGCTCGGCCGTTCGGCGACCACGGGCTCGGCCGGCGCCGCGACGGTCTCCGTCGCCCTGCCACACCGCGGCACGTTCAAGGCCACGGTGAGCAAGACGGGCTACCGACCGGCCACCGTCTCCGTCCGCGCCACCGCGGCCCCGGGACGGCCGTCGGCGCCGGCGCACCACCCCGCGCCGGCGCCCTCCTTCACGGGCTAGCGGCTAGCTCGCTGCCCGAGCGTGCTTGGGCAGCCAGAAGATCGCCACGCACGCGGCCACCAGGAACGCGATGGCCACGATCAGGGCGTGGTCGGCCGCGCCGACGAAGGCCGCCGCTCCGTGACCCCTCCCGAGGCGGTCGAAGAGCACCGTCCCCACGGCGGCGATGCCCAGTGACATCGCCAGCTGCTGCACCGACTCGAGCAGGCCCGAGGCGGAGCCGAGCTCGTGTGGCGCCACGCCGGCCAGGATGATGTCGAACATGGGCACGAACACCATGCCCATCCCGAACCCGGTGACGGCGAGGGGACCCGCGAGGTCCCACGCGCTCACGCCGCCGGAGCGCGTGCGCAGCACCACCTCGACGATCAGCAGCCCCACGGCCATCGTCACCGCGCCGATGTGCATCGTCGTCCGCCCGATCCGGCCGAGCAGCACCGAGGAGGTGATCGAGCCCGCGATCGCGGCGATCGGGATCGAGATCGTGGCCAGCCCGCAGTCCAGCGGGGTGAAGCCGAGGCCGGTCTGGTACATGACGTTGAGCGCGATCATCATCCCGCCCATCGCGCCGATGAACGCGACGACCACGGCCAGTCCGGCCACGTATGGCCGCCGGCGCAGGATCGACGGCTCCACCAGCGGTGCCCGGCCCCGGCGGACGCGGTTGGCCTGCACCGCCGCGAACGCCAGCAGGATCACGACGCCGCCGCCGAGCAGCGCGAACGACCACACCGGCCAGCCGTACTCTCGGCCCTGGATCAGGGGGTACACGAGCGCGAATCCACCGGCGATCGCGAGCATCACGCTCGGCGCGTCCAGTCGCAGGCCGGGCGTCGCCGGCGCGACCTGTGGCAGGTAGCGCCGACCGGCGGCGATCGCCGCCAGTCCCAGCGGCACGTTGACGAGGAAGATCGCGCGCCAGCCGGAGCCGAGGATGTCGAGGTTCACCAGGCCGCCGCCGACGACCGGGCCGATCACCGCCGCCAGGCCCATGACCGGGCCGATCACTCCGAACGCCTTCTGCTGCCCCTCGTCGCCGAACAGCTCGCGGATCAGGCCGAAGCCCTGGGGGACCATCAGCGCCGCGAGCACGCCCTGAAGGGTGCGGGCGGCGACGAGCGCTCCCGCCGAAGGCGCGAACGCGCACAGGACCGACGCGGCGATGAAGCCGCCGATGCCGAGCAGCAGCGCACGGCGACGGCCGAGCACGTCGCCGAGACGGCTCCCGACGAGGAGCGAGACCGACATCGCCAGGGTGTACGCAGCCGAGATCCATTCCAGGTCGGCGTAGGAGCCGCCCAGGCTCTTGCGGATCGCCGGCGCGGCCGTCTGCGCGATCGTCGAGTCGAGCAGGTCCATCACCGAGGCGACGATGACGACGAGGAAGCCGAGCCAGACGGCCCGCTCCGATGACCGCGAGCGGACTCCGGCCGCGGCAACAGGGGGGGAGGTGAGAGCAGTGGTTGACATGGTCGAACCCTCTCCACTAAAACGGTCAGCTTCGGTCCGTAATCGGTCACGGAACGGCCTATTACGGTCAGCTTTGGTCCTCAATGTGTGTCAACCTGTTCGCACCATGGTTCAGACGTCAGCCCGCCTCCTCGCCCTCTTGTCACTGCTCCAGGTCCGTCGCGAGTGGACCGGTCAGGAGCTCGCCGACCGCCTCGAGGTCGGCCCGCGAACGATCCGGCGTGATGTCGAGAAGCTGCGCTCGCTCGGCTATCCGGTCGAGGCGGCGCGCGGGGTGGCCGGCGGCTACCGGCTCGGCGCCGGTGGCGAGCTGCCGCCGCTGCTGCTCGACGACGCCGAAGCGGTCGCGGTGGCGGTGGGCCTGCGAACCGCGGCCTCAGGATCGATAGCCGGGATCGAGGAGACCTCGATCCGGGCGTTGACCAAGCTCGAGCAGGTGCTTCCCTCACGGCTGCGCCGGCGCGTCAGCGCGCTCGGCGATGTGACCTCCGCGTTCACCGCCGAGGGGCCGCGGATCGATCCCGACCTCCTGGCCACGCTCGCGGGGGCATGCCGCGACCGGGTGCGGCTGCGCTTCTCCTACGTGGCCCGCGACGAGCGCCTGACCCGGCGGAGCGTCGAGCCGGCCGCCGTCGTGCACAGCGGCTATCGCTGGTACCTGGTCGCCTTCGACCTCGATCGCGACGACTGGCGCACCTTCCGCCTGGACCGGATCCGCGGCCGTGTGCGGACCGGCGAGCGGGGCCGCCGGCGGACCGTGCCCGGGGGAGACGCCGCGGCCTACGTCCGCCAGCAGATCAGCAGCGATCGGGGCGAGCGCGGCGACGGCGAGGCGCGGCCGGGGCGAATCCGCATGCGCGCCCCCGCGGCGCAGATCCGCGCCCGCGTCCCGGAGCGCTACGCCACGGTCGAGCCGGACGGCGACGAGGAGTGCATCGTCACCACCCGGGGCGCCTGGTCGCGCAACTTCCTGATCTGGATGGCGATGCTCGACGAGCCGATGGAGGTGCTCGACCCGCCCGAGCTCGCCGAGGTGGCGCGCAACCTGGTGGCGCGGCTCGCGGTGGCGGCCTGACCGGGCTCAGGTCCGCGTGCGAACCGGGGATCCCGGCAAGCGAGCCTCCGCGGCGCTCAGAGCCGAATCGCGCGGCTGGTTCCGAGCGGCCGGGCGCCGGCATCCACCGCCGTCACGGCCACGTAGCCGGACGAGGACCCCAGCGGGATCGCGGTCTCGAAGCCGCTGCGCCGCGCCAGGGCCATCGGCTGCAGAGAGGACGGACTGGAGCCGCCGCTCACGATCCAGGCTGCCACTTCGGTGGCGCCGTTCCAGCTCACGTACAGCGTGCTGTGGCCACTGCGACGGTTGGTGCTCGCCGCCACCGCAGGTGCCCCTGTGGGGGTACCGACCCAGGGGCCGCGGTAGGCGCGGTAGGACTGGCATCCGAGCGGCAGCCGCAGGTCCGAGACGAGCCGCCCCGCCGAATCGAACTCGCTCATCCACGGCATGACACCCCAGCCGACGATTGCGTGACCGTTCGGCAGCAGCTGCACGTTGCCCATCGCGGAGGCGAGCAGGTGACGGGGATGGCGGTAGGCGCGCACCACGCGACCGCGCTTGTGCTGGGCGTCGATCTCGAGGATCAGCCCGCGTGACTGCGACTCGGTCTGCGCCTGACCCTCGCCGTCGTCGAACATGGTGATCACCGAGCTCGACAGGGCGCGGGCGTCGTGCTGCCAGGCAAACCGCGCCACCGCCGGCAACGCGAAGTCACTGCGCTTACCCCCCAGCCGCCAGATCACGTGGCCGGTCCGCCGCGAGATTTTGTAGAGCGCCCAGGTGTGGCGCGCCCCCACGAGCAGCTGGCCGTCGGGCGTGACCTCGATCGAGTTCGCGTGCAGGTAATCGAAGTTGTTCCCGGGGTTCGCGTGGGACTCGGACAACGCGACGTGGCCAAGGCCGCGCCACTCCAGCAGCAACCGCCCGCTGGCGATGTCGATCTCCTGGATGATCGAGTCGAGCGCTCGGCCCTGCTTCGGCCCGCCGACGTGAGACAGGTCGGCGCGCACGCTCTCGGGAAAGCAGGTGATGAGCGCGGTCCCCTGCGGCGTGATCAGGAACTCGTGCAGGTCGGCGTGGCGCCCGCGCGCGGCTCGGACGCGGGCAATCTCGCGGTAGGAGGTGTCGACGATCACGCCCTCGCCCTGGCCGTAGCCGGTGATCACCTTGCCCTGCCACCAGGTCAGGACGGGCTGGCCCTTGTAGATCTGGACGCGGATGTTCGACGCCAGGTGGCCGTCCGGGATGGGTCTGAACCACACCGGCTGCCCTGCTGAGTCGACGATCAGCGGGCCCGCCTCGGAGCCCCGGTTGCCCGTCGGGCCGAGGAAGGAGTAGCCGGCGGCGCTCGTCCCGGAGGAGGGTGAGCCGGCGATGCTCGTCGCCGGCGGGCGCAGGTCCGGGCGCGAGTGGAAGTGCACGGCCCCCGCCGGGGCTGCGGTGGGCTCGGGGCCGGGCGGCGCCGTGGCGCCGTAGGCGCGGCCGCCGAGCAGGGAGAGCGCCGCCGCCCCGCCCGTGGCCCTCAGGAACTGCCCCCTCGTGAGCCGTGCCCCATGGCTCGCTGCGCGCCCCATCCCCGTCTCTCAAGCCCCCTGCGCGCCGGACGAGACCGTCTTCGAGGTTCCGAGCACGCGGCCGTTCGCGGACAGCGCCTGCACCGCGACGTATGGTGCGCCGCTCACCGTGATCGGCGTCTCGAAGCCCTGCTTGGGCACGCTGCGGATGACGCTCACGCCGTTCGCGCTCTTCCCGCCGAGCACTCGCCACGACGCCACCTCGGTGGCGCCGTTCCAGCTCGCGTACACGGTCGTATTGGATCCAATGCTCGAGGCCGCGACCGCCGGTGCAGTGGCCGGCGCTCCGTGCCACTGCAGACGGTATACGCGGTAGCTCGTGTTTGCATCGAGGAACCGCCCGTCGAACACGATGCGGCCGTGCGGATCGAACTCGGTGAAGTAGGGCTGCTGGCCCCAGCCGACGAACTCGTGGCCGTTCGGGAGCCGCTGCGTGTTGCCCTCGAAGTTGGCCAGCAGCGACGGCGAATGCCTGTCCTCGACCGCGAGGGCGACCGTCCCGCGCCGCCGATCGAGGCGCAGGACGAGTGCGCGCGACTGAGCGTGCACAGTCGGCGGCCCGGCTCCATCGTCGAACACGGTCACGGTCTCGGCGTCGCCGGGATGGACCCGGACGTCGTGCTGGAACGCGAAAGCGGTTCCCGCTCCCATCCGGAACGTCGATTGCTTGCCGCCAAGCGTCCAGATGAGGGCACCCGAGTCGTGGTCGACGTCGTAGGCGGCCCAGGTGTTGCGGGCGGACACGATCAGGTTGCCATCCGGCGCCTGCTGGACGGCGTTCACGTGGAAGTAGTCGAACGGCTGACCCTTTGCCGGGAGCGGCTCGTGGCTCTGCGCGAGCGGAACGTGATCGAGGCTGTCCCACTGAAACAGCACCAGTCCCGTCCGGATGTCGATCTCCTGCACGACGGCATCGAGCACGACCTGGCGCGTCGAGCCTCGAGTCGAGGAGTCGCTCCAATACACGGGGTAGTAGGCCGTGATCAGCGCCGTGCCCTGCGGGGTGAGCTGGAACTCGTGCAGGTCCGCGCGCAGCCCGTTTCCGGCGCGGACTACGCGCGTCTCACGGTAGGCCGAGTCGGCGATCACGTCGTCGCCGAACCCGATTCCGGCGCCCATCTGGCCCTGCCACCAGGTCAGCACCTGGCGTCCGCCGAGCGTCTGCACCCGGAAGTCGTCGGCCTGGGTACTAGTCGGGAGGGCCTTGAACCAGACGAGGTTGCCGCGGCTGTCGACGATCATCGGGCCGTTCTGGACGGGCCCGGCCTGCGGACCCAGGAAGACATCGCCCGGGCCGTCCTGGGACGTCGCCTTGGACACCTCGACGGCGGGGGGCGCAAGGTCGGGACGCGACTTGAACTGCAGCACGTCGCCCGCCATGCGCGCGGCCGAGGCCACCGGGGTGAGCGGGATCGCGCCCGCGGGGGTGGCAACGGTGAAGCGGAACGTGCCCTTGCGCGCGCCGCGCACGCGCAGCTTCGTCCGCACCGTGACGACCTCGCCCTCGCTGAACGGCCGCGCCGGGACGAAGCTCCCTCCCTCCCCGTCGGAGTCGGCCAGGATCCGCCCGCTGTGGCGCCCGCTGTGAGATCCGCTCACGGTGATCCGGCCGAGCTTGCCCGCGGGCACGCCCCGGAACGTGATCTGGGTCTGCGGGGCGGCCACGCGCGCGCCCGGCACCGGGAACGCGCTCACGGTCCGGGCGTGGCCCTTGGGCCCGGCCATGACCACCAGCGCCACGGCGATCAGCGCCAGCGGGATCGGCCACGGGGGGAGACGCCCACGGTGATTCATGGGCCACCGAGGCCCGTGCTAGCTCTGAGGTCCTGCGCCATCGCGGTCGTCATTGGTAGCTGGGCGGGAAAATCTCTCTTCACGTGCCGAACGACGATGCGTCCACCCGTACAACCAGCGAGCTCCGAGGCCACCGTGGGCCCGGCCTCCCCGCGATCCGGGAGCGCTTCTCCGCGCTATCCCGCGAGCTCGCGGGAACACCGGTGGTCTATCTGGATGGTCCCGGCGGGTCTCAGACTCCGGACACCGTCGCCCATGCCGTAGCGGCGTATCTGACCTCGTCGAACGCTAACACGGATGGCCCGTTCGCCACCTCGGAGGCCACCGACCGGCTGATCGGCGAGGCCCGAGGGGCCGCCGCCGACTTCCTCGGCGCCACCGAGGGCGAGGTCGTGTTCGGCGCCAACACGACCACGATCAACTTCCTGCTCGCCCACGCGGTGGCGCGGACGCTCGAGGCCGGCGATGAGATCCTCGTCACCGAGCTCGACCACGACGCCAACGTGTCGCCCTGGCTCATGGTGGCGGGCGACCACTCCCTGAGCGTCCGCACCGCGCCGCTCGAGCGCCGCGACGGCACGCTCGACCTGGACGCCCTCGAGGCGGCGGTCAGCTCCCGCACGCGCGTGCTCGCCTGCACGCTCGCCTCGAATGCCCTCGGCTCGGTGACGAACATCGAGCGCATCGCCGCGGCCGCGCACGCGGTGGGCGCGCTGCTGTGGCTCGACGGCGTGCACCTCGCGCCGCACCGGCGGCTCGACTGCGCGCGGCTCGGGGCAGACGTGCTCCTGACCTCTCCCTACAAGTACTTCGGGCCGCACCTGGGCGTGGCCGCCGTACGCGCCGATCTGGCCCGCTCGCTCCCGGCCGATCGGGTGCGACCCGGCCGGCGAGGCCCCGCCGGGTCATCGCTTCGAGACCGGCACGCTCTCACACGAGGCGCTGGCGGGCTTCACGGCCGCGATCGAGTACCTCGAGTGGCTGGGCGGCGAGGCCGTCGAGCGCGCCGCCCGCCTCGACGCCGCCTACGACGGGATCGAGGCCCACGAGCGAGCGCTGACCGAAGCTGACGCTCGAGCGCTTTGCCGAGATCCCAGGGCTGCGCCTGTACGGAATCGCCGACCCGGGCGCGTGCGGGCGAACGAACGCCGACGTTCTGCTTCAACCTCGAGGGGTGGGAGCCCGCCGGCGCTGAGCACCGAGCTCGGGCGCCGTGGCCTCTTCACCTACCACGGCAACTACTACGCGCTCGGCGCGATGACGGCGCTCGGGCCTCGAGGACTCAGGCGGCGCCGTGCGCGCCGGCTACCTGCACTACACCACCCTTCAGGAGGCGGAGCGACTGTGCGCCACTGTCGCTGCGCTGGCGCAGTGATCCGGCGCGGGGCGCGCGCCGTATCAGGTGCAACTCACCCCGTCCGTCTCTTGAAGGGAGACCTCAGTGTCCACAGAGCAGCAGCAGCGGTCCGGCACGGACCGTAAGCAGTTCCTCGGCCGTTCACTGGCCGCCGGCGCCGGCGTCCTCGCCGGCAGCTCCGCCCTCGACCTCCTGGTTCCGTCGTTCGCGGCCGCCAAGAAGGCGGGGCTGACCAAGGGCGACCTCGCCATCGTCGAGGCGGCGCAGATCGCCGAGGCCCTGGCCGTCACCACGTACACCAACATCATCAACCGCTCGCCGTTCTTCAAGCACCTGCCCAAGGACGACCAGGCGTACCTGGTCGCGGCGCGCCAGGAGGAGATGTCGCACTACGCGCTGGAGAAGAGCGTGACGCGCAAGCCCTCCCCGTTCACCACCTTCTACTACCCGCCGAAGATGTTCAGCGATGCCCAGACCACGCTGAGCGTGCTCGTCACGCTCGAGGACGCGTTCATCGCCGCCTACCTGGTGGGAGTGCGGAACTTCAGCACCTCGGCGCTGCGGGTGACCGCCGCTCGCATCATGGGCATCGAGAGCGACCACCGCACCCTCGCCCGCGTGCTGGGCGGCAACGTGGCCGCCCGTGACGGCGGGCCGATCGAGAAGATGACCGGCGTCCAGGGCCACGCCGAGAGCATCGATCCGCCGAACAACAACGGCTACGAGCGCACGCTCAAGTGGACCAAGATCAGCCAGGCCGTGGCCGCGCTGACCCCGTTCGCGGACAAGATCGCCGCCGGCAAGGCCGGGTTCGACACGAGCAAGCCGTACCAGTTCAAGCCGTTCACGCCCAAGCTGCCGAACTCGCTGGGCGCGTTCCACTCGTTCGCTGGTTGAGAGGCGCGCGGGCTGCGCGGCGCCTTTGGCGCTACGGTGCTCCGCCGTGCAGCCCGTGTTGCTCGTCCACGGTGGCGCCGGCCCGCGCCGCCCCGACGATGGCCACGCCCCCGACCGGCTCGCGGCGTTGCGCGCCGCGCTCGAGGCGGGCGCCGCTCGCCTCGAGGACGGGGCGCTCGGCGCCTGCATCGCCGCCGTGTGCGCGCTCGAGGACGAGCCTCTGTTCAACGCCGGCACGGGCGCCGTCCTCGCCCGCGACGGCGGCGCGTGGTTCGACGCCGCCGTGATGAGCGGCGACGGGCGCGCCGGGGCGGTCGCCGGCGTCACGGGGATCCGGCATCCGGTGAAGGCAGCCGCGGCGGTCCGCGCCGAGGACGAGATGGTGCTGTGGGCGGCGCACTCCGACGCCCTCGCTGCTCGCTACGGCCTCGAGCGGGTCAGCTCGGACGCGCTCGTCACCCCTCGCCAGCGCGTCCGGCTCGAGGCTCACCTGGCGGGCTCGGAGGAGCCGGGTATGGGCATGGGCACCGTCGGTGCGGTCTGCCTCGACCGCCGAGGACGGCTCGCCGCGGCCACGAGCACGGGCGGGCGCACGGCCAAGGCCCCCGCCCGTGTGGGCGACTCGCCGCTCGTCGGAGCCGGTACCTGGGCGAACGCCGGGACCTGTGCGGTGTCCGCCACCGGCGAGGGCGAGGCATTCATCCGGGCGGTGTTCGCGCACGAGGTCCATGCCCGGATGCGTCACGGCGGAGTGCCGCTGGAGGCGGCCGCGCACGATGCCCTCCGGGACGTGCTCAGCGCCGGCGGAAGGGGCGGTGCGATCTGCGTCGGCGCCGACGGGAGCTTCGCGATGCCGGCGACGGACGAGGTGTTCCAGCGGGGCTGGCTCGTGGGCGATGGCCCACCAGAGTGCCGGCTCGAAGCCGGCGCCCAGGGGGAATCGGCCGATTCCTGACGGAATCGGGGGCGGACGGTGAGTCGCCGAATCTCACCCGCGGTAGCGGCCCTTCCAGCCTGGGCGCCCGCCTACGAATCATCCACACCCTTTATTCGACACCGAGGTACCAAAGCCTTAGAAATTTTCTCGCCCGCGGAGTGGGGCCTTGAGGTGAAATGACTGCATATCGGCCGTTTCCGCCGAGGCGCAGGGTGTTAGGAGCGCGCTAGCTCGACGCACGGCCCGCGGGCAACCCTGCTTAGCTTGGCGCGATGAAGAGAACCGCGATAGCCATCCTCACTCGCCCTCGCCGTCGCCGGCTGTGGCGGAAAGTCCAACGTCGCCTCCACCACCGACACCACGACTCCACGCCGACCGCGACCACCACCACGGCGACCTCCTCGACGACGACCGCGAATGCGCCCGACGACGCCGCGACCACGACCCACCAGCTCCCGCCGCGCGACAACGACCGCCTCGCCGCCGCCGACGACGACGACTCGCAGCGACCGGCGGAGCCGCTCCCAGCAGCGCGACGACGTCCAACCACGACCTCGAGCCACTCGCCCACGCCGGCACAGGTGGCCGCGGCCAAGGCCGCGCTATCCGGCTGCCAGAAGGAGCAGCCAGGCATCACGCTGGCCGAGCTCGAGCAGGAGGCAGCCACCCCCGAGGGAATCCAGTGTTAGTCGACGGCGCACCGGCCCGTGGCGGCCGATGACGGCATCGTCCTCGGCGACGACGGCCTCGCTCGCTGCTGGTGGGGCGCGGCGCCGCCGGAGTACCGCGCCTACCACGACGCGGAGTGGGGATTCCCGGTCGCCGATGACGTGCGGCTGTTCGAGAAGCTCAGCCTCGAAGGCTTCCAGGCGGGCCTCTCGTGGCTGACCATCCTGCGCAAGCGCGAGGCGTTCCGGCGAGGCCTTCGCCGGCTTTCACTTCGAGCGCGTCGCCGGGTTCGGCGAGCGAGAGGTCGGCGCGCCTGCTCGCAGGACGCAGGAATCGTCCGCCACCGCGGGAAGATCGAGGCGGTGATCAACAACGCCCAGCGCGCAGTCGAGCTGGTCGAGCGTGAGGGCTCACTCGCCCGCTACGTCTGGGGCTTCGAGCCCGAACCGCGTGCCGGGTCGGATCGACCGTGCTCGGCTGGCGAGCTCGCGCTCACACCCGAGTCGACGGCGCTGGCCAAGGACCTGAAACGGCGGGGCTGGCGTTTCGTCGGCCCGACCACGGTGTACGCGTTCATGCAGGCCATGGGCCTGGTCAACGACCATCTGGACGGCTGCGGCGCCCGGGGCGAGGCCGAGCTCGCCCGGACGCGCTTCGAGCGGCCGGGCTAGTAGCCCTGGCCGCCGAGGGACGGATTCCCCCCGCCGCCGCTACCGCCACCGCCGCCGCCTTGCCGCCGCTCGCTGCCCGCACCCCGAGCCCGAGGAGGGCTCCGGAGCTGACTGCACCGGCGCGGGCTGAGCCGCCGGGAGCGGACTGGACGGGCGCGGCGCCGGACGAATGGCTCGAGGACGAGCTGCCCGAGAAGAGCTACCCGGGACGAGCTGCTGCCGCTACTGCTCGCGCCCGTCGCCTGCGGCGTCGGCTCCGACATCGCCGCGTCGTCTTGTGCACGACTGAGTCTTCTTGGCCTTCTTCTTGGCGCCTTCTTGCCTTCGCCTTGCCGGCTTCTTCGGCGTTGTGGCCGTCGTCGTCGTCTTCGGCGTGGTCGCCGCCACCGGAGTGGTCGTCTTCTGCGAGCTGCTGCCGCAGCCGGCCGCTGCTACCGCAGCCAGCATGATCGTGATCAGTGCTGCTCGTTTCATGAACCCCAACTCCTGTGTTCGCTGACGCCTTCCACTTCCCAGGGTACAAGACACCTGAGAGGGCACTTAGATGCGGTCGCCGGCCGGCGTTCTGCACCCGGAAAGGCCCGCCGGCGCCCGGCGCTCGGCCTCCGGTCGTCTGCCGCAGGGTCGTTCTGTACGATGGGCCGACCCGTGGCCCCCGGACCGGCCGTCGCGGGAACGGGCTCGCGCCCAGCGAGGATACCGCTTCCCCCGCGGGTCCGGCAACTACGGTATGGCGACGTTGACTCGCATCAACACCCAAGCGACGCATTGCGTGGCGAGATGGCAGGCGTAACCGGCGCGGCGAACCCACCGAGGCGGTTCGGGTCGCTGAAGCGACGGTGCCGGAGGCGGCGGCTGCGCCTGCGTCCGCGCCGCCGTCGGTCAGCTCGCGCTCGCGCTGGCTGTTGATCGTCTGCTGCGTCGCGCAGTTCATGGTCATCCTCGACCTGAGCATCGTCAACGTCGCCCTGCCCTCGATCCAGGACACGCTCAACTTCACGACGAGCCAGCTCCAGTGGGTGATCGACGCCTACGCGATCACCTTCGCCGGTTTCCTGATGCTCGGCGGCCGCGCCGCCGACCATTTCGGCCAGCGACGCATTTTCGTCGTCGCCCTGGCGTGTTCTCGCTTGGCCTCGCTGGCCGGCGGCCTCGCTCCCGACCGGGTCACGCTGATCGTCGCCCGCGGGGCCCAAGGGCTCGGCGGCGCGCTGATGGCGGCCTCCTCGCTGGCGATCATCACCTCGTCCTTCCCGCCCGGCCCGCAGCTGCACCGGGCGATCGGCATCTGGGGCGCGATGAACGGCCTCGGTGGCGCCGCCGGCGTGCTCTTCGGCGGCATCATCACCGAGACGATCAGCTGGCGCTGGGTGCTGCTGATCAACCCTCCCATCGGTATCGCCGCGGCGCTGGTGGCCTTCGCGGTGGTGGTCGATCGCAAGCGCGAGCACGGCGCGCCGAGCTTCGACCTCGCCGGGGCGATCACCCTGACGGCTCGGCCAGATCATCCTCGTCTACGGAATCGTCGAGACCGGCATCGCCAAGTGGGATTCGCCCACCGCGCTCGTTCCGATCTTCATCGGCCTGGTGCTGTTCGCGGCGTTCGGCTACATCGAGGCGCGCGTCGCAGGCCAACCCGCTGATCCCGTTCAAGGAACTTACCCGGCCGCTCAACATCGCCAACACGATCGTCCTGCTCTTCAGCGCCGCCCTGTTCCCGATGTGGTACGTGGGCTCGCTGTACCTGCAGCAGGTCCTCGGCCTCTCGCCGCTCCACACCGGCCTCACCTTCCTTCCGATGGCGCTCACGATCATGCTGTGCGCCCGCCAGGCGGGCAAGCTCGTGAGCCGGTTCGGCGTACGTCCGGTGCTCGGTGGCGGGCTGGTGATGATGGCGGCGGGCATGTTGCTGTTCGCTCGGATCCACGACAGCGGCAGCTCGATCACCTACATCCTGATCCCCGGCGTCCTGACCGCAGCCGGGATCGGCTTCTCGATCGTCCCGTCCACGATCGCCGCCACCCAGGGCGCCAAGCCGGGGCAGGCGGGTCTGGCCTCCGGCCTGGTCAACACCTCACGTCAGGTCGGCGGCGGCCTCGGGCTCGCGATCCTGATCACGCTCGCCACCGAGTTCACGACCCATCAGATCGGCGCCGGTCATCCGGTCTCGCAGTCGCTCACCGACGGCTTCCGGCTCGCCTACCTCATCTGCGCCGGACTGGTGATCGCCGCTGCCGCGATGACGTTCGCGCTCGTCCCTCGCACCGCCGGCGCGGCCACCGCTCGGCCGTTCCGCGTCGGCCTGGCGGTGGTGGCGGCGATCGCGGCGATCGTGGCCGTCGACATGAGCATCGGCGGTCAGCACGGCGCGCCGCTCGGCGCCTACAAGACCGCAGGCGCCTACCAGTTCGTCTCCGCCCCCGGCGATCTATCCGCCGCAGATTCGCCCGACGAAGCCGAGCGCGACAGCGAAGCTCGCTCCCGGGCTACATCTTCCTCGCGAACTTCTACGACCTCAATCACCCGCCCCTGATCGGACAGAGCGGCCCGTTGATCCTCGACAACGCACTCCAGCCGGTGTGGTTCAAGCCGGTCCCGAAGAACGTCGTCGCCTCGAACCTCAGCCTCCAGACCTATCAGGGCAAGCCGGTGCTCGCGTACTGGCAGGGCGTCGTCACGAACACGGGCGCCACCGACAGCGGCGAGTACGTGATCGTCAACCAGCACTACCAGCCGGTCGCGAGGCTGAAGGGCGCCGACGGCTGGATCCCCACCCTGCACTCGATCACGATCCAGGGCGACAAGGCGTGGGTCACCGCCAACAAGGACATCCCCCACAACCTGTCGCACTACGGCGGCGCCTATAACGGCGCGCTGACCGACTCGGCGGTTCAGGAGTACGACCTGAGGACGGGCAAGCTGCTCTACAACTGGGACGCGCTCGACCACATCCCGCTCAGCCATTCCTACGCCACGCTACCCACCAACGGCTTCCCCTGGGACGCCTACCACGTCAACTCGATCGTCCTGCCCGGCGACGGCACGTTCGTGGTCTCGATGCGCGACACCTGGGCCGCCTACAAGGTGAACATCGCCACCGGGAAGATCGTCTGGACGCTGGGCGGGCGCCACTCGGACTTCAAGTTCGGCGCCGGCGCCGCCTTCACCGTGGCAGCACGACGTCACCGTCTATCCGGGCACGCCGTACGTGACGATGTTCGACGACCACTGCTGCCAGATCTCGAGCGGCGGCACCTACGTGGCGCCGACCGCGGCGTCGCGCGGCCTCGTCCTCAAGCTCGATCAGGCTCGCCGCACGGCGACGCTGTCGGGCACCTACGGCGAGCAGAAGAACCTCGCCTCCGACTACATGGGCAGTCTCGAGCCGCTGCCCAACGGCAACGAGTTCGTCGGCTGGGGCTCCACGCCGCTCCTGACCGAGTACGACTCGAGCAACAACACGCTGCTCGACGGCAGGCTCCCCGGGCCCGACCTCAGCTACCGCGCGCGGGTGGAGCCGTGGGTCGGCCAGCCGCTGCACCCGCCGGCGGGCGCCGCCCGCACGAGCGGCGGCCGGACCACCGTGTACGCGAGTTGGAACGGCGCCACCGAGGTCAGGAGCTGGCGTGTCCTCGGCGGGTCGAGCGCGGCCGATCTGCGGCCCGTGGCCACGAGCGCCCGGTCCGGGTTCGAGACGGCGATCCCGGTGACCAGCGGGGTTGGCGCGAGTTCAAGGTCGCAGGCGCTCGACGCCCACGGGCGGGCGATCGGCACCTCGGCCGATGTTCGCCCGAGCGCTCCGAGCGCTGAGCGCTGAGCGCGGCCGGGCGCCGGCGCCGGGCATTAAAACGTTCCTTTCGACGCGGCGCCTCACGCCGAAGCCGAACGTTCTTGCCCGCTCAGCGGGACTAACAGGCGGCTTCGGCGAACTCCGGCGCGCCGAATGGAACGTTATGCCCACCGCTCTCGCCGCGGGAGTAGGCTCGCGTCGAACGTCACAAGGGGGTAATCCATGCACGCGAGGGTCACCACGTTCCCGGGCCTGCCGCCCGAGCGGATCAAGGCCACGCTCGCTGAGTTCACCGAGCAGCATCTCCCGCGGCTCGAGCAGCAACCCGGCTATCGCGGCGTATGGGGCGGGGTCGACTACGTCGGCGGCCGCGCGATCGTGATCACCTACTGGGAGTCCGTCGCCGCGCTCAACGACAGCGAGCCCCTGGCCCGCGAGATGCAGAGCGGCCGCGGTCACCAAGGCCGGCGTCGACCGCAACCGCCCGCCGATCCTCGACCGCTACGAGGTCGTGCTCGACCGCCACCCGGTCACGGCATAGACGCCGGCCCGGCCCGCGCGCCGCACTACGCGCGCGCCGCGCGGCCGCTTCCTGCGCCGCTCGGCGGCGCGCACGCTGTCGCGCGCCGCCACCGGCGAGGTCGACCACTCGCCCCAGACCACGCCGGTGTGGCGCGCCTGGTAGCGGTAGACCGTGCCCTCGTCGTTGACGAGGTAGGTGTCGAGCGTGTCCTCGCGGTAGTGGAGGATGAGCCGGTCGCACGCCTCGGCGAGCCGCACGAGCCCCTCGATGTTGGGCACGTCGAACGGCGCCCAGGCGAGGTCCTCCGCCGTGCCCGGCGATCGGGACGATCAGGTGGCCGTACTGGGCCTGGATCCGGCCCGCACTCGCCGAACGGCGCGGTGCGCTTGATCAGGACGACGAGCAGGACGACGCTCAGCACGGCGAGCACGGCGCCACCGACGCCGACCGCACGCAGCGTGCCCACGGAGACTGGAGCCGACCCGGTTGTCGACCGAGGCCGTGGTCGCGACGGAGCCGGGCTGGCTGGGGCTGAAGCCCGCCGCCGGGCCGGCGCCGCCGGTGACGCTCGGGCGCAGCTGCGATCCCGCGAGCCTGAAGCCCAGGACCGGCGCGAAGCTGCCGAGCACCGGCTGGCCGGCGACGGACGCCCGTCACGTGGACGCGGGGGACGACCGCGATCGTGTAGCCGCTCGCGGCCGAAACGCCGGTCAGCTTCTGGATCTGCTTGATCAGCGACTGGAGGCTGACCAGGTCGAGCGTGGCGGCGGCGCGGACGTGGTCGCCGGTGAAGTGCTTGACCGCGCCCAGCGGCTGCTCGCGGCTCCATCCGGTCGGCCCGGACAGCCGGAGCATGAGCTGTGCGGTGCCCGAGACCTGATGCGGAGTCGGACGCGACCAGGCGGTAGTCGGCCTGGACCTGGAGCTGGTGCACGAGCTGGAGGAAGACCGGATCGCCTGTGCGCACGACGCCGCCCGGATACACGGGCCCGGCGGGCGCCGAGCCGTGGTAGCCGAAGCTCACCTGCTGCGCTGTACGGGCACGCTGACCTTCGTGGTCTTCTGCGCCGGGCGGGTGAACGCGACGGCCGCGAGCGCGCCGAAGACGACGGCGACGAGGCCGGCCAGGACGGCCAGCACGCGGAAGTTGATGGGGCGGTGAGAGTTCACTGTTTTGGCTCCTTGCTGACGAGAACTCATCGTCGTAATTGCTCGAAGCTAGTCAGTAGTTACTACGGATCAGGTGCTGCTTCAGGACGTGGCTCCGGCGTGCTCGAGCAGCGCGCCGAAATGCTCGGCGACCTCCTCGGCCAGCTGCCAGGCCGCCTCCTCGTCGGCCGCGAATCGCAGTGCGATGGCGGGCGCCGGGCGGTCGAGCTCCTCGAGGAAGGCGACGACGACGGCCGGGATCGAACTGCCCACCGGCCTCGCGAATGAGCTCCTCGCGGGCCACGTCCGACGGCCGCGCCTCCCGGTAGCAGCGATCGTCGGTGATCGCCTCGTAGGCATCGCACACGGCCACGATCCGGGCGGCGAGCGGGATCTGCTCGCCGATCAGGCCGTCGGGGTAACCCCCGCCGTCCCAGCGCTCGTGGCTGGCGCGCACGATCTTCGCCACGGGGCGCAGAGCCGGGGCGGCGCTGAGGATGCGCTCGCCGAGGATCGTGTGCTGGCGGATGAACTCCCACTCGTCGCCCTCGAGCTCGCCCGGCTTCTGGAGGATCGCGTCGGGGATCCCGACCTTGCCGATGTCGTGGAGCTCGGCGGCGCGGGCGAGCTCGTCGATCTGCTCGGCATCCATCCCGAGGCGGCGGCCCACCGCCACGGCGAGCTGGGCCACGCCCGTGGAGTGGTCGTTGAGGCCCGGCTGCTTGGCCTGCATGATCCGGACGAGCACGTCGCGCGTCTGCTCCTTGACCGCGGAGGGGCGGCCCGCCTTGCGGGCGTACATCCGCTCGTCGGCCAGCTGGAGCGCGTAGTCGGCCGTGCTCGCCTCGTGGGGGACCAGCACGGCGCCGCACGACGCCTTGACCGCGAACGTCTCGCCGCGCTCGCACAGGGCCGCGGCGGCCCGCGCGACCGCCTCCTGGAGCCCGTCGAGGCGCGCCGGCAGCAGGACGCAGAACTCGTCGCCGCCGAGGCGGTACGCGGTGCCGTGCGGTTCCACCGCGGTGGAGAGCTTGCTGCCGAGGCGCGCCAGGAGCGCGTCGCCCGCGAGGTGCCCGAAGGTGTCGTTGTAGCCCTTGAAGCCGTCGAGGTCGAACATCATCAGCACGAGCGGGTCGCGCGACCTGCCCAAGGCGCTCGGTGAGCTCGGTCGCGAGCTTGCGGCGGTTGCCGAGGCCGGTCAGCGGGTCGGTGAGCGCCTGCTCGCGCAGGGCTTCGTGGGCCAGGATCTCGGCCACCGCGGTCTGCGCGCGCTCGAGCAGCCCCTGCATCAGCGCCTGCTCGTCGGATCGGAACGGCGCGAGCGCGGCGCGCCACGGCGAGCGCGCCGAGCTTCGGACCCTCGTGTTCGGGCAGGCCGAACGGCAGCGCCAGCGCCCATACGCCGTCGCGGTCGAGCTGCGTAGCGGCGCCGGAGCGCTGCGCCGCCCGGCCGGCCTCGCGCAGGAGGCCGCCCAGCGCGCTGTCGCCGGCGGTGTCGGCCAGCGGGGGCCGGCCGTCGATGCTCCAGGGTCAGCTGGCCGGCTTCGGCGTCGAGGGCCTCAACCGAACCGTTGAGGGCGATGCTGGTCAGGGCGGGAAGCTCGAGCCGCGCGGCGAACGCGTCGCCGAGGCGCTGGACGGCGGCCTGGAGGCGGGTGCGCTCGCGGCCGACGAGCTCGAGGCGGTGCTGGGCCTGCGCGATCCGGGCGCTGCGGTCACGGTCGAGGATCAGGAGCAGGGCGCTCAGGGGGAGCACCATCAAGAGCTGCACGTGGTCGTGGCGCGCGGCGTAGGCGAGCAGGAAGCCGAGCGGCGCGATGCAGGCGTCGATCAGCCAGACGATGGCGACGACCCGAAGCTGAAGCTTGGGCGCGATCCCGAGCGCGCAGGCCTCGCGCAGCGTCGAGGTGCCGAGGTCGATGACGCAGCCGGCGAAGAAAGCGGTGGCGTACTCGCCGATCAGGCGCGGGCATGCCGTGCGGCGTGCCGAACACGTGGAGCACGAGGGCGGGACCGAGCGCGTGCCACGCGTTCGGAATCGAGAACAGCACGTGCTCGACCGGAACCCGCCGCGCACCCACCGCGCGCGGCGCTGGCGATCACGAGTCCCGCCGCGGTGAACAGAGGGACCGCCGACGGCGGCAGAAGCAGCAGCATCGGCACGAGGATCACGTACGACGGGACGACGTACCCGGCGCCGATCGGGAACCGGACCGCCCCGGCCACCAGCGCGTAGAGCGCCACCAGCAGGCAGGCCAGGCCGGCATCGAAGCTGTGGGAGGCGATCGCCGGAACCGCGAACGGCACGGCAACCGCGAGGAACAGGACGGCCGCGGCGAACTCGCCGACCAGCTCGCGCCGGCTGGCACGGTCGGTCCGGGACTCCCAGGAGTCCTCCAATAGGCGCTCCACCGGATCGGCGGCGCGCGCGTCGTCGAGTCCAGCGTCGTGCATCAGAGCTTCCGGTCCTCGTTGGTGGGGAGCGGCGCCGAGGGAGCAGCGGGACGATCCCGCCGCTCCCCCCAGCCGCTATCTGGCATATGGATCCACATAGACGTCATCGATGTTCCAGGAACCGCCGTTCGCGTCCGCGCTGAACACGAACTTGGCGTACACCGTCATCCCGGCGGGCAGCAACGACCCCAACGGCAGCGACGGGGTCGGCTGCCACGAGGTGTAGCTGCCGCTGGCCAGCGTCCCGAGCTCGCGGTAGCCGCTCATGCCCCACGGGGTCGTCCACTGAACGCCCACGTGAAGCTGGCGAGGCCGGCGCGCCCGGCGTCGACTTGCGCGAAGAAGCGGAAGTTCGGGAACAGGTTGTTCCCGCAACCGTCGGCGAGGTGGCGCTGCCGCCCGGCTGGATGTTCAACGAGCTCGAATCGCCGGCGCCGCCGACGTTCAGGGACTCGTTACCCGCGACTACAGACGCGTTGTTGAGTGACCAGCCAGGCGCGCCACCCTCGAACGAACCGCCCGGGAGGAGCGTGTAGTTCGCCTGATCGCCCAGCACGGAGAGGACCGGCGCGTGAGGCCGGGATCACGCCGCAGGTGGTGTCAGCGGCGGCGGGCGCTGCTGTCACCAGCAACGCGGCACATGAGGCCGCGAGCGCAACCATGCGCCTGTGCGGCATCGGATTACGTACGGCAAAAGGACCTCCTTGTCCAGTACATCTTCGATTTGGAGGTCGGCAGCTGGGCTGTCTGCGAGAGACCCCTGGCTTTGCGTCCCTGCCTCGCGGCGGGTTTGCCTTTTGCGACTGAGCACGCATCGGCGCGGCGGGCGGCCGGGTTGAACCGCTCTGGCCGGATGTTCGAGCACGCGCAACCCGCGTTGCAGGGGTCGTGCGGGCGGTGGGTGACCCGATAGCTTCGCCGCCCGGTGACCGAGTCCTTGGAGCTCAACCGGCGTGTCCTCGTGATCGCACTCGTGGTTGCGTTCGTGTTCGCGTATGCCTACGCGGCGGCGATGGCCTCCTCCGGGCGCGCCGACCTCGTCCAGCCGCTACTCGGCGCACCAGCAGCGTGCGGGGCAGCTTCAGTCGGCGATCCAGTCCGACACCACGAGGATCCACGGCTTCGAGGGGACGATCGCCTCCCTCCAGGCGCGGCTGAACATCGTCGAGCGGAGCCTCGCGATTCAGGAGCGGCTGCTGGGGCGCGTGCGCGACGATCTCACCCGCTCCCGCCGCCGGCTCACGTATCTGCGGGCGCGCTACGCGACCGCCCGGCGCGTGCTGGCCACGCAGCTCATCGCCGACTACGAGACGCCACCTCCGACGATCGTCGATGTCGTCGTCAACTCGCAGGGCTACCAGGATCTCCTGAATCGGGTCACGAATCTCCGCGCGATCGCGCACACCAACGGCGTCCTCATGCGGCAGGTGAACCTGGCGCGGATCGCCGTGGGGGCTCAGATCCGGCGGCTGACCGCGGACGAGCGCCGCCGCCGCCAGAGCACCGCGGCAGTACTCATCGAGCGCGACAGCGTCGTCCAGCTGCGCCTCTCGATCGTCAACCGGGAGCTCGCCGTCCAGCACGACCGGAGCGCCAAGCAGGGCGCCCTGACGAAGCTCCAGCGGACGCTCGCCGCCGAGTCCGCGGCGCTCGACCGGCAGGCCGCCGCCGCGGCCGGCGGCAGCGCGACCGGCGGCGTGGCCCCGTCCGGCGGCTGTGTGAACGCGCCGTACGTGCCGCACGGCGGCGACTACGGCTTCTTCCCCGCCGCCGGGACCAACTACGCGGTGAACGAAGAGCCGGTCCTCGCCGCGCGCCTCGATGCGCTCGGCCAGGCCCTCGGGCTCCACCTGATCGGCGTCTCCGGCTACCGCACCCCGCAGCACTCCGTCGAGGTGGGCGGGTTCGCGGACGACCCGCACACGCAGGGGATCGCCTCCGACACGCCGGGCGTCGAAGGCGTGCCCGAGGCGACGCTCGAGCGCTTCTGCCTCACGCGGCCGTTCGGGGGCGCGCGGGAGGCCGACCACATCCAGGAGGCGTAGCGTGGAGTACGAGCAGATCCGAGCCGAGATCGAGGACCGCGTCCTCACGATCACCCTCAACCGCCCGGAGCGCCTCAACGCCTGGACCCCGACGATGATGGCGGAGCTGCTCGACGTCTTCGACCGCGCCGACGCCGACGACGATGTGCGCGCCGTGGTCGTCACGGGTGCGGGGCGGGGCTTCTGCGCCGGCGCCGATCTCCAGGCCGGGGGCGCCACCTTCGACTGGCGCGAGCGCGAAGCCGAGGGTGCCGCCGGCGTCCCGCGCGACGGCGGCGGGCGGTTCACGCTCCGGGTGTTCGACTGCACCAAGCCGGTGATCGCGGCCATCAATGGCCCCGCCGTGGGCGTGGGGGCAACCATGACGCTGCCGATGGACATCAGGCTGGCGGCCGAGGAGGCACGGATCGGGTTCGTGTTCGCCCGGCGCGGAATCGTCCCGGAGGCGTGCTCGAGCTGGTTCCTGCCGCGGGTCGTCGGCATCAGCCGGGCGATGGAGTGGGTCGCCACCGGCCGCGTGTTCTCGGCACAGGAGGCTCTGGAGGGCGGCCTCGTGCGGAGCGTCCATCCCGCGGGCGAGCTGCTCGACGCGGCCTACGCGCTGGCGCGCGAGATCGCCTCGGGGAGCGCGCCTGTGTCGGTGGCGCTGGCGCGGAGGATGCTCTGGCGGATGCTCGGCGCCGAGCACCCGATGCTCGCCCACCGCGTGGACTCTCGTGCCATGTTCATGCGCGGCCAGTCGGCCGACGCCCGCGAGGGGATCAGCGCCTTTCTCGAGAAGCGGCCCGCGCAGTTCCCGGACCGCGTCAGCGACGGGCTGCCGGACGTGTTTACGGGATGGAGCGCGCCGGCGTTCGAATAGGGTGGGTCGCGGGCCGCCGCCGGGCATCCGAACGCGCGGTGCGGTGCGCGTGGGCCGGCTCAGCCGCCGGCGATGATCCGGCGGCCGATCACGCGCTGGCCTACGCGGATCGGCGTCAGCAGCCCCATGCGCGAGGCCAGCCGCATCGAGTCCGCCAGTCGCGAGAGGTTGGAGCCGCGCGAGTCTGAGAACGTCCCGTTCTCGATCAGCTCGCGGTACCAGTCGATCGTGTCCTGGAGCGTCTCGTCGAGCGGCCGGGGCTCGTAGCCGAGCTCGCGGCGGGCCTTGTCGGTGCTGAAGCGCCAGTCCTGGCCCATCAGGTTCGTGGCTTCGGCGGAGATCGGGCCTGGGATGCCGAGCGCCTCGCGCACGCGCGCGACCTTGGCGATGCCCGCCGGGAGGACGATGATCGGGTAGCGCGCTCCCGACAGGTTGGCGACGCGGTCGATGAGCTCGGGCCAGGCGACGTTCTCGGCGCCCAGGATGTAGCGCTCGCCCGGCGTGCCTCGGTCGCACGCCAGAACGTGCCCGGTGGCGACGTCCTCGACGTCGACGAAGTTCATCGGCGCGTCGACGACGCCCGGAAGGCGCCCGCGGAGGTAGTTGCCGATCGTCCGCGTCGAAGTCTCTCCGGGCTGAGCGCGGTTGACCGGCACGCCCAGCACGTACGCGGGGTTCACCACCACCAGCTCGACGCCATGGCGATCGGCCGCCTCCTGAGCCCCGACCTCGCCCGCGTGCTTGGAATCGGGATAGACGAGGCCCATCCAGTTCTCCGGGAAGTCGGTCTCCTCGTTCGCGGGCTGTCCGTTCGCCGTCCCGATGGCAGAAATCGTCGAGGTGAGCACAACGCGGCGCACGCCCTCGGCGGCCGCGGCCTCGATTGCCACCACCGGACCCTGGGCATTGAGCTGCCACACCCGCTCCACGGGCCGGGAGGCGACGAAGCCCGCGACGTGGAAGAGCACGTCGACCCCGCGCAGCGCGCGTCGCATCGCGCGGTAGTCGAGCACGTCGGCCTTGGTCCGCGAGTACTTCAGCCCTTGCAGCGCCTGAAGCCGCTCGGGGTTTCGATAGACCACGCGCACCTCGTCACCGCGCGCGGCCAGGGCGCGGACAACGTGGGCGCCGACGAATCCGGTCGCTCCTGTCACGCACACCTTCACTGCGGCACGTCTCCTTCCTGGGGGAGTGCGGCAGCAGAACGAGCCGCCGCGCGGTTGCAACCACTCGCCTACCCGCCGTGCCGATCGCCATGCGTCCGGCGCGCCAGTACCGTGGCTTCGATGGCGTTCAAGGTCCTGCACGCGGAGGATGCGCACTGGCGGCCGTCCAACCAGATGGGCGTGCTCAACACCGATCTGGCCAAGCAGCTCTCAGCCGAGATGCTCGGAGCCCGGCTGTGGCGCCTGATGCCGGGTCAGGCGTCGACCCGCCACCGCCACCGTTCACAGCACGAGCTGTATGTGGTCCTTTCGGGTACCGGGCGGATGCGCGCGGATGGCGAGCTCCTGACGCTGGAGCCGCTGTCCGCGGTGCTGGTCGACCCGGCCACCGTGAGGCAGGTGTTCAACGACACCGACGCCGAGGCGCTGTGGCTGGTCGTCGGGGCGCCGGCGGAGGCGGCGAACACGCTCGAGATGACGCCGGAGCTGCTCGCCGAGATCTACCCCGAGGGTCCCAAGGCACTCCCGCCGGAGCTCGGCGGCTGACGGCTGCGTGCCGGACCGGCCCCGCGACGGGGCCGGTCCAGCTTCCGGCGCCGCCCTCAGGCCTGGGCGCTCGTCGCGACCTTGCCGCCGAGCGCCGCGAGCAGCGCCGCGCCGTTGGGCGAGCCGAGGCCCGTGCACGCATCCCAGCCCGGCGCCGCCTTGTAGGCGGGATTTTCACCCTCGGTGATGTCGTGGAAGCCAGAGTTCGCCGGCGCCGAGTAGAGCAGCGGCTGAAGGAACCCGACCGGGCGGCCGAGCCCCTCGTTCATGAGCGCGATCAGACCGGCCCAGAGCGGCGCCACCGCGCTGGTGCCACCGATGACCTGCGACTGGCCGTCGACGAGGACCTCGTAACCGGTCTCGGGATCCGCGTCACCGGAGACATCCGGCACGCCCCGGCCCGGTGCGTTGGTGTCGACGTTGATCGGGTTCACCGTCGTCTGGTAGGACGGCGGCGGGGTGAAGGCGACGCTGACGCCGCCACCGGTGGCGCCGTGGTTGCCCGCCAGCTCGTTCCACACCGATTCGCTGGTGATCTGCCCGTTCTGGATCTGGAGCGTGGTCCCGCCACACGCGAGGACGTGGGGAGCCGAGGCCGGGAAGTCCACGTGCTGCCGACCGTCGTTGACCCCATCGGTCGAACCGTTGTCGCCGGCGGCAGCCGTGACGGTGACCCCGAGCGCGGCGGCTTCGATCATCACCTGCTCCATCTGGCTCCGCGCCTGCTCGGTCCAGGAATCCTCCGGGCCGCCCCAGCTGATCGAGATCACCGACGGGCGGTGGGTGGTGTCGTGTGCCGCGGTCGAGACCGCGTTGATGAAGCCCTGGTCCGTGTTGAGCGCGAAGTAGACGACGATGTCGGCTCCCGGCGCCACCGCCCCAACCACCTCGATGTCGAGCATGACCTCACCGTCGGCGCCGGAATCGGTCCCCGGCGAATTGCTGCCGCCGCCGACCCCCACGGCGGTCACGCTCGGTGGCGAGCCGTTGAAGTAGGTCGTGAGGTCGGCCTGACTGAAGCCGCCGCCGAGCTCGATGATCGCGACCGTCTCGCCGGCCCCGTTCACCGAGGTCGGGAAGTTGTAGGCCCGCGCCACCTCCTGCGGCTTGTAGCTGACCGGCTGCGGCGCGTTTGGCTGCTTAGCGCGGCGCCGGACCTGGGGCTTGGCCTGCGGACGCTCGTCGATCCCGAAGACGCCGGTGACGACGCCACCGAGGTAGGCGGGGACCGTCAGCGGCCCGCGCCGGGCGCGGTATGCGCCGGCCTCCGGGTGGTCGTAGACGCCGACGTAGTCGGCACCGAAGGCGCGGCCGATCGCCTCAACGGTTCCGCGCAGAGTGACGGTTCGCCGGGCGGCGTCGACGGCCGCCACCTCGAGCTCGTGGTCGCCGGCGAACGTCCGCACCGCCTGGATGTCCTCGTCACGCGCGGCGTAGCCCTTGGCCAGCTCCTCACGGCTGATCGCCGGGCGGTCGCCCGGCAGTCGCCGGGCTTCGTCATCGACCCAATCGAGCGAGCCCTGCGCGCGCAGGTACACGGTCACCTCGATCTGCTTGCCGGCGTCCACGTCCGAGACCCGTTCGTGGTTGGCCGCGAACTCCCGCTCGCTGCCCGGAATCTGTACGCGCTCTACTGGTGCCATGGCTGGCCTCCTAATCGGTCCCCAAAGTTCCCCATAGCGCCCCCCGGCACCGCGGTTGTGGGTTGATCCTACGGCGGTGGAGCCGGGGCGGCTGAGATTTTTGTCACGCCGCCAGGCGTGGGAGCTCGATCGCCGGACAGCGATCCATGACCACCTCGAGACCGGCGGCCAGCGCTCGCCCGGCGGCGTCCTCGTCGATCACGCCGAGTTGGAGCCAGACGCCCCGCGCCCCGATCGCGATCGCCTCGTCCACGTGCTCGCCGGCGTGGTCGGCGCGGCGGAAGATGTCGACGACCTCGACGCCCTCTGAGGCCGGGATCGCGGTGAGGCTCGGATAGCACCGCGCCCCGAGGATCTCCCCGGCGGATGGGTTCACCGGGATCACGTTGAAGCCGCGGCTCTGGAGGAGCCGCGCGATCCGGTTCGAGTCGCGCCGTGGATCGGGAGAGCAGCCGACCACTGCCCAGGTGCGGGTGGTGGTGAGGAGCTCGCGGATCGTCGCGGGACTTGAATGGAGCGCCATCCGAGCAAGTATCCCGATGGAGGGACGTGGGCCCGGCCGGCCGGCCGTGGGAGGAGCCGGGTGGCGCCGGGGCGCGTATGTTTCGCTCGCGCTACTCCAACCCAGACCAGGAGGCCGACCTTGAAACTGAGCGCGCGCAACCAGCTCCGCGGCACCGTGTCCAACATCACCCGTGGCGAGGCGATCGCCAACGTCGTCATCGACGTGGGCGGCCAGCGCCTGGTCTCATCGATCACCGTCGAGGCGGTGGCGGATCTGGGGCTATCCGAAGGCAGTGAGGTCACGGCCGTCATCAAGGCCTCGGACGTGATCCTCGCCACCGAGTGACAGGTCGGCGCGACGAAATCGGCGGAGGCGGCCGAGGCGCAGTGAAGCGCCTCCTGACCATCGGGGTCTACGGATGGACGCTCGAGGAGTTCCTGCGCACTCTCGGCGCGGCACGCGTCACTCTGCTGCTCGACGTGCGCCAGCGCCGCGGCGTGCGCGGCCCCGAGTACGCCTGGGCGAACTCGGCGCGTCTTCAGAGCGCCCTCGCGGAGGCGAACATCGCCTACCGCCACCACAAGGAGCTGGCGCCGACGACCGAGCTGCGCCAGCTTCAGTACGCGGAGGACGCCCGGCGAGGCGTCGGCAAGCGCTCGCGGGTCGAGCTGGCGGCGGAGTACCGCCGGCGCTACACGCACGAGATCCTCGACCTGGCCGACCTCGACGCGGTCGTCGCGGAGCTCCCGAGCGACGGCGTGGCGACGCTCCTGTGCGTCGAGCGCGATCCCGAGGCCTGCCATCGCTCGATCGTGGCCGAGCGCCTGGCCACCGAGTACGGCGTGTCGGTTGCGCATCTGCGACCGTAGGGCCGTGGAGGGAGACGAGCTCTACGGCCTGCCGCTCGAGCAGTTCGTGCCGGAGCGCGCCGCGCTCGCCAAGTCCCTGCGTGCGGAGGGCCGGCGCGAGGAGGCCGCGAGCGTCGGCAAGCTGCGCAAGCCCTCGGTGGCGGCGTGGGCGGTCAACCAGCTCGTGCGCACCCAGGCGCGCGCGGTCGCGGAGCTGTTCGCTGCCGGTGACGCCCTGCTCGCGGCACACGAGGCCGTGGTCTCCGGCGCCGGTGACGCGCGCGCGCTCCGCGACGCCACGGCGCAGGAGCGGGCGGCTGCCGCCGCCCTTGTGGACGGTGCCCGCGGCCTCCTGACCTCCAACGGCCACGAGCTGAGCCCCGCGATCATCGATCGCGTTGCCGACACGCTGCATGCCGCGGCGCTCGACGAGACCGCGCGGGCACAGGTGCGCGAGGGGCGCCTGGAGCGCGAGCTTCGCCGCGTAGGCTTGGGTGGCTCGGCCTTTGCCGGCGCCGCCGCGGGGCCGACGGCGAAGCGGGCCGGGACCACTGCTCCACCAGGCCGACGCCGCCGCGCGGAAGGCGGCGCGGGTGGCCGAGGCCGAGGCGCGAAGCCGCGCGGAGCGGGCCGAGCGGGCTCGCGAGGAAGCTGTCCGCGCCCGCAACCGCGCCGCCTCGGAGCTACGCGCGGCTCAGCAGGCGGTCCTCGACGCAGAGGAGGCGCTGGCCCGGCGCGAGGGGGCGCTCAACGATGCCGAGGCGGAGCTGCGCGACGCGGAAGAGGCCCACCGCAAGGCGCGCGAGGAGCTTGGGCGGCTCGAACGCTGAGTGTGGCCGGGCGCGCTCGCGCTGGAGCGCGCGCACCGTGCTCGTCCTCGCCCCGGACATGTGATGTGATGCGCTCCACATGATCGGTGTGGAGCGCCAGGCTGAGGTCTACCTGCGCGGCGTCAGCGCCATCCGGCCGCGCGTCCCTGCGAACGGAGCGGAGCTGGAGCGCGTTGCGAAGCGGCACATGCGCTCCGAGGCGTTCGCATACGTCGCCGGCGGCGCCGGCAGCGAGCGCACGATGGCCGCCAACCGCGAAGCGTTCGACCGGTGGCGGATCGTCCCCCGGATGCTCCGCGACGTGTCCGAGCGAGACACGAGCGTCGAGCTTTTCGGCCGCCGCCTGCACAGCCCGTTCCTGCTCGCGCCCATCGGAGTGCTCGGGCTGGCGCACCGTGACGCCGACGCCGCGGTGGCGCGCGCCGCCCGCGACACGAACATCCCGATGATCTTCTCCAACCAGGCCTCGAGGCCGATGGAGCAGATGGCCGGGATCCTCGGCGACTCCCGCCGCTGGTTCCAGCTCTACTGGAGCAAGTCCGACGAGCTCGTGCAGAGCTTCCTGGGCCGCGCGGGGCGGTGTGGGTGCGACGCGATCGTGGTCACGCTCGACACGACCCTGCTCGGGTGGCGCCCCCGGGATCTCGACATCGCCTACCTGCCGTTCCTGCGCGGCAAGGGGATCTCCCAGTACACGAGCGATCCGGTGTTCACGCGCCTGATCTCGGAGCCCGATCCCAATGCGCCACCGGCCCCCGATCCGACGCCGAACCTGGCCGCGCTGCGGACGCTGATCGAGCTCACGCGCGCCTACCCGGACCGCTTCTTGAAGACGCTGTTGAACGGTCGCGGCCGCGCCGCCGTCCAGTACTTCACCAACATCTACTCGCGGCCGTCGATCGCGTGGCAGCACCTCCCGTTCCTTCGCGAGCACACAGACCTTCCGATCGTGCTCAAGGGGATCCTCCACCCGGACGACGCGGTGCGGGCGATCGATGCCGGGATCGATGCGATCGTCGTCTCCAATCACGGCGGGCGGCAGGTCGATGGGTCGATCGCCACGCTCGAGGCACTGCCGGCGATCGCCGACGCCGTCGACGGGCGGATCCCGATCCTGCTCGACTCCGGGATCCGCACCGGAGCCGACGCGTTCAAGGCGCTGGCGCTCGGCGCCACCGCGGTCCTGCTCGGCCGCCCCTACGTGTACGGCCTGGCCATCGCCGGCTACCGCGGCGTGCGCGAGGTGCTCGAGAACTTCACCGCCGACTTCGAGCTGACCATGGCGCTCGCCGGCTGCCGCTCGCTGGCCGAGATCGACCGCGAGGCGCTCGTCCCGGCGGACTCGCTGGGTTCCGCTACTCCGACGAGCGCGTAGCGCCCCCCGCGCCGCCGACGGTCTATTGGAAGATCTCGGTGGTGCAGTCGCCGCCAGGGAGGTGGATTTCGTGGGGGCGGGCGCCGTCGGTCTGCTGGTGGAAGTCGACGAAGAAGTCGGGGTCCAGTGCGTAGGTGCCGTCGGTTTGGCGGCGGAGCATGGTGAGCCAGCCTTCCAGGCCCGGGTAGAACTGGTTGTCCCAGGTCGAGTAGAGCGAGTTGGTGACGTACACCCGCTCGCCGTCGAGCGAGTTCTGGAGCATCTGCGGTCCGCCGCTGAGCGGGCCTGCGGCTTTGGGGTGCCCGCCGTCGCGGCCGAGGAGCCCGCCGAGCCAGACCTGTGAGCGGAGCACCGGGGCGTGGGGGTCGCTGACGTCGTAGTGGCGCAGGTCGCCGTGGAGCCAGTCTGAGAAGAACAGATCGGTGTCGTTGAGCGACAGGACGAGGTCGGTGATGAGGCCCGGGACGCCTCCTTCGAGCGGCCATCCTTCGAGCTCCTCGTTGGCGACGTCGATGACGGGGTGAGCTTTCCAGCCTCCGTTGTGGCGGTGGAAGTGGATGATGTTGGAGGACAGGGTGGCGCCGACGAACCCCTGATCTGAGTCCGGGTCGTGCTGCCAGCGGATCTCCAGCGGGATCAGACCCTGATCGCCCAGGTCGATCGTCTGGACCTTGGCGCGGCGCTCGAGGTCCCAGAAGTGAAGCCGGCGCCCGTATTTGCCGGCGGCGACATCGGCGGGGTTGAAGCCGTCCTTGAAGGTGTTCGGAGCCCCCCATTCGCTCGAGATGAGGGTGTTCTGGCGGGGCTGGTACCAGAAGTCGTACATGAACTCGACCCCGTCGCGTTCGCGCTCCCAGCGCTCCGCGACCGAGAAGTCGCGGGCGTCGAGGACGGCGAACCCGCCGGGGAGGTTCCCGTCGGCGTCGCCGAGCATGGAGATGGTGATGATGTCGCCGGGCATGCAGTGCACGGTGTGCGGCGCGCTCAGCCCGAGCTTCTCGCGGATCTCCTCAGGCTCGATCACGTGCTTGATCTGCGGCGAGCGCGGATCGGACACATCGAGCAGATGGATGCGCGACGAGCGCAGGCCGGGCACGATCAGCGTGTCGCGGGAGAGCTGGGAGTGGCAGGCCGAGGAGCACGCGTTCCAACCGAAGTGATGAAGCTCATCCCCGACGTTGGGCATCTCGCAGCGGTCCACGATCTCCCCATACGAGCTCGACCCGGGATCGACATCCACCACCGCGATGAAATCCGGCTTCTCGATCCCGGTGCCCTCGTACAGGCACGCGACGTACACGAACTTCTCCGGCGGCTGCTCGCGCGCCACCTCAGGCGACGCATAACCCGGACCCGTGTGCTCGTGGCTCGTGCTCATCAAAACCCCTGTTCGGCTGGTTGCGCTATCCAGCGTAAACGGCTGCCAGCGCCGGCGCGACCACCTCGGGCGCACACATCGCCCGGACGCGTGAGAGCGCCGTGGCGCCGGCGGTGGGCTCGTCGCGCAGCTGGATGATCCGCTCCGCCAGCGCGGCGGCGTCACCGGGAGGCGCGAGCCACTCGTCGGGCACGAGCTCCGGCAGGGCGCCGATACGCGAACCGGCCACCGGGACCCCGGCGGCCATCGCCTCCGCGGCCGCCAGCCCGAACGTCTCCGCCGAGCGCGACGGGACGAGCGCCACCGCGGCATCACGGCGTAGCTGCTCGAGCTCCGCAGCACCCACCCGGCCGGCGAGCCGCACCGGCCCACCCGCGGCGCGGGCCTCGAGCCGTCGACGCTCCGGGCCCTCGCCGGCGATCACGAGCGGCACGCCGGCGATCCGGCAGGCGTCGATCGCGACCTCCACCCCCTTCTCGGGCGCCAGTCTCGAGGCCACCAGCGCATAGCCGCCGGCGCCGGGCCGGCTCCCATCCGCAGCGGCGAGACCGCGCACCACGGGCGCGACGACGTGCGGCGCGGTCACCGGGGCGCCGAGGCGGCGCAGGCGCTCGGCCGCGAAGGCGCTCGGAACCACGAATGCGTCCACCTGGGCCACGAGCCGGCGCTGCCACGCCGACAGGGCCAGCGCGTACGACAGGGCCTCGGGCACCGACCCCCGGCAGTTGTGGACCAGGCCGGGGAGCGTGTTGCGCCCGTGGCATCGGGTGCAGTCCTCGCCCCGGGTGAAGCACACGCCCACGGCGCACACGAGCCGGTACTGATGCAGGTGCAGCACGACGCGAGCGCCGGCCGCTCGCGCGGCTGCCAGGGCTCGCCACCCGAGCGTCGGGTGGAGGTTGTGGGCGTGAACCACGCGCGCCCTGGTCCGGCGGACGGCCCGCGTGACCTCGGCGGCGCCAAGGCCTCCCCCGAGCAGGCCGCGTGCCGCGCGTCCCCGGCCGACCATCTGAGAGTCGCGCTCCAGCAGCTCGGCGTCCTCGCCCAGCTCGCTTCGGACCAGCCAGAGCAGGTCCTCGACCGCGCGCTCCTCGCCACCGGTGGTTCGGTAGCGGTTGTGGAGGAACAGGATCAGCGCGCGTTCTCCGGTCCGCCGGCGGCACGAGGCGACATCCGCGACAAGCTACTCTGGCCGCGATGTCGTTCACCAATGAAGAGGGCCGCCGCCAACTGCTCGACGATGTAAAGGGCGCGGCCGAGGAGCTCGCCCTGGCGCTCGCCTGCCTGAGCGAGGCCTACGAGGCGCTCGACGACGACACTGCCGACCGGATGGAGGCCGAGATGTTCCGGCCCGTTCAGGCCGCCTACGGCCGGGTCCGCCGCGCTCGCACCGAGTTCGCCGAGCGCTACCGCATAAGCGACGGAGACCTCGGCGGTGCGCCCGACTCCGTGGGGGTGCAGAGTGTCCAGCGGTACATCGAGCGCGCGGTCGAGGCGGCAGAGGCGGCCGATCAGCGCATCGGCGACCTGCAGGACTCGATGCTCCCCGTCGACGTCGGGGATGCGGAGATCCGCGCCGGCCTCGCCGAGACGCGCACGCTGATCGCCGACGTGCCCGGAACGGGGCGTCGGATCCTGCGCACGCTCGGGCGCTGAGCCGTTTTGCCCACTCTGGGGTGGGGTAGGACCCGGCCACAGATCACCTCGGAGGAGGTCGGGAGAGATGGCACACGCACTCAGGCGCCCCTACCGGACGAGCGGCACCGAACCGTCGAGAACCCGCATGGCGGCGTCGCGCGGCGCCTCCGCGGTGGGCACTCTCCTCCTGGCGATCGCCCGCCTCGTACGCATCGTGGCGTGGGTCGCCGCCCTCGTGATCGTGGTCGCGATCGTCCTGAGGGTCGCCGGCGCGAACCCCGGCAACGTGATCGTCCGCGACATCCATGACGTCGGCAAGGTGCTCGTCGGCCCCTTCCACAACGTCTTCACGATCAAGAACCCGAAGGTGTCCATCGCCGCCAATTGGGGCCTCGCAGCCGTCGTGTGGCTCGTCGTTGGAAGCGTGATCGCCAGCCTGCTCGCCAGGCTCGCGCCGCGGCCGGTCTGAAGCCCGCCACGGGTTTGTGAGTCGACTCCTGGCAGGTCTGGTTGGAATTCAGCGATTGAAAACATTAGAAACGGGGTAAGTAGGGAACCATGGAGACTCTCGCCATTCCTAAGACCGACTCCGGCGACCTGTTCGTTCGCTGGCAGAAGCACGGTGATCAGCGGGCACGCGAGGAACTGGTGGAGCGGTTCCTGCCCCTGGCTCGGAAGCTGGCCCGCCGCTACGCCGGCCCGCGCGAGCCGTTCGAAGATTTGATGCAGGTCGCCAGTCTCGGTCTGGTCAAGGCGGTTGACCGCTTCGACACGCAGCGCGGCACGGCGTTCTCCTCGTTCGCGGTCCCCACCATCCTCGGTGAGCTCAAGCGCTACTTCCGTGACCTCGGCTGGTCCGTGCACGTCCCACGCGGCGCGCAGGAGCTGGCTCTGAAGGTCGAGGAGGCCCAGCAGCAGCTGACGACCAAGACCGGCCGCCCGCCGAGCGTGCAGGACCTGGCGCTGTATCTCGAGATGAGCATCGAGGACGTCCTCGAGGCGCTCGAGACCGCCAGTGCGCATCACTCCACCTCCCTCGACGCTCCTCGCGAGGACGGCGAGGAGGAGTCGGGCTCGCTCGCCGACGCGTTCGGCGAAGAGGACGAGCGCTACGAGCTCATCGACGCGAGCGTGACGATCGCGACCGCCGCGCGGCAGCTGTCTGCGCGCGAGCGCCGCGTCCTCGTCCTGCGCTTCGTCGAGGACCTCACGCAGACGCAGATCGCAGACCAGATCGGCGTCTCGCAGATGCAGGTGTCCCGGATCCTGCGCCGGGCGCTGTCACGTCTGCGTGAGCTGACGCAGAGCGAGCTGCTCGAAACCTGAGGTACCGGCCAACCGGCAAGGGTCGCGGGCGACCACGGGAGTGCCCCGGGCGACGGTGCGCTACCCGCGCGGGTGACGCCGATGGCTGCAAGAACCGGACCCGTGCCTCTCCGCCGTTCGGCCGCCGCCCGATCCCATGTAGGGTTCGCCTCGCCGCGCGGCTTGATCGGACCGGGATCGGGCGCGACGTCGCTGCGCGGGAAGACTCTGCCTGAGCGGTGAACGTGATCGAAGATCGGCCAGCAGTCCGCCTCGAGCTCGACTCGAGCCCTGAGACGCTTACGCTCGTCCGCGGCGCCCTGGGCGCGGTGGCCGAGGTCTTGGCGCTCGATCCCGAGCTGCTCGACGACCTCAAGACCGCTGTCAGCGAGGCCTGCAACAACGTCGTCATGCACGCCTACGACGGCGTGGCCGGGCCCGCTCACCGTGGTGCTCTACGTCGCCGACGACGCCATCGAGGTGCTCGTGCGCGACAGCGGCAGCGGCATCCCGCCGTCGGCACCAACCGACGACCGTATGCAGGGCGTGGGGCTGCCGATCATTCGCGCGCTCGCCCAGGACTCCGAGTTCCGCCGGGCGCCCGGAGGGCGGGACCGAGGTGTGGATGTCGTTCTCCGGCCGGCGGGAGGGGATGGCGCTGTTCGAGGCTCCTGGCGAGCCCGCCCCCGAGGACGGCTGGGTCGACCGGTTGTCGGGCGACGCCGTCGTATCCCTGTCGCCGGTCAGCTTCCTCGGTGCCGTCCTCGGGCGGCTGGCGCAGAGCGCTCGCGGCGCGCGCTCGCTTCTCGCTCGACCGGTTCTCCGACGTCTACCTGATCACCGACGCGATCGCCGCGCACGCCGCCCGCGTCAGCGGCGGGCCCGCGGATCGCCTTCGGGCTTGCCACCAACTCCCGGCGCCTCGAGCTGACGATCGGCCCTTTTCGCCCCGGCACCGGATCCGAGCTGCGTGAGGAGCGCCCGGTCCGCGACGTCGGCTCCGCGCTCGTGCTGCTCAGCGACACGGTCGAGATCGAGTCGAGCAACGGCGAGGAGATGCTGCACGTGGTCATGACCGACGCCGGTCGTGAGCCGCTGCGCGAGTCGCTCCCGTAGGCGCTGGCCAAACGCGTCAGCGTATAGCCGCCCGAGCGTCAGCTCCTGCGTTACTAGAGCAGCTCTTCGGGCGCGTCCGCCAGCATCAGCCGATCGGCCACGCCGGTCAGGGTGAGCAGCCGCTGGACCTGCTGGGACCCGTTGACGAGCCCGAAGCGCTGCGAGTTCTCGGCGGCGCGCTGATGGGCTCTGACGAGCACGCTGAGCCCGGTGGAATCCATGAACTCGAGTCCGCGCAGGTCGACGATCACGAGTGAGGCGTCCGAGCCGCAGGCGCGCTCGAGCTCTTCCTCGAGCGCCGGGCTCGACGCGAGATCCAGCTCCCCACTGACCGAGATGATCGCCGCCTCGCCCTTGTTGGCGAGCTCTACGCGGAAATGGCTCTGCATTTTCGCGCGCGAGCCTACTGATCTCGCGCTCACGATGCTGAAAGCCCCCGTGCGCACCGCTTCCTGGGAGTTTGCCCGCCTATCCGCCAGGGTAGGCCACAGCGCATGCAAGCAGGCGATCTGGAACGCGAGCAGGAGGAAGCGGCCGCCGCCGAGGCAGCGGCCATCGGAGGCCGGACCAGCTCGGACCCGGTACCCGTGGAAGGCGGACCCGACGAGGCGCACCGACCGTTCGAGGAGGCCGGCCAGGGCGAGGCCGAGGGATTCGAGCTCGCCGAGCAGGAGCTGGTCGAGCACGCGAGTCACGGCGACCAGCACGCCGCGCGGCGAGCGATCGAGGACGCGCCCGACGAGTCCGACGACATCCGCGCGGCACCCGCCGGCGAGCCTGACCAAGAGCGCTCCGCCGCGCGGCCTGACGACGACGGATAGGCGCTGCGGGCCGTCGCGTGCGGTTGACGGCGGCGCGCGTGACGAAATCGCGTTGCGGGTAGATCCCTGCCACGGCGCACGGGAGGCGCCCCGTCTCAGAAGGAGGCCTCGTTGGTCGCTTTGATCGTTCTGCTGCTCATCCTCGCCATCTTCGGCGGGCTTGGCTTCGCTGTGCACATCCTGTGGTTCGTGCTCATCGCCGCCGTGATCCTGTGGATCCTCGGCTTCTTCATCGGCGGAGTCGAATCCGGGGTCGGCCGTCGGAGGTGGTACGGCCGCTGGTGACTTTGGGGGCCGTCGGGCCGGATGCTCGGCGCCGCGCCCACCCACGCCCGGGCGCCGGCGCTCGCCGGCGCGCGGGCCGCAATCCTCTAGGCCCGAGCGCGGTCGTCGGTGAGGTCGCGCAGGCGCTGGAGCGACCGGCGCAGCAGGCGCGAGACCTGCATCTGGGAGACGCCGACGCGGTCGGCGATCTGCGACTGGGTCAGGTCCTCGCCGAATCGGAGGTAGAGGATCTGGCGCTCGCGCGCCGGCAGGTGCTTGGCGGCGGCGAAGATCGTGGCCTGGGTGTCGACGAGCTCGAGTCGCTCGTCCTCGGCCCCGATGACCTCGAGGCGGCTCGACATGTCGGCGTCCTCGCTGGCCATCGGCGCGTCGAGCGAAACGGCGTCGTAGGCCTCGGCGGTCTGGAGGCCCGTCGAGCACCTCCTCCTCGGTCATCTCGAGGAACTGGGCAAGTTCGGCGATCGTCGGCGGCCGTCCGGACTGAGCGCTGACCTGCTCGCGGGCGTCGGCGATCCTGCGGGCGCGCTCCTGCGCGCCGCGGTCGACGTGGAGCGCCCACGCAGTGTCGCGGAAGTAGCGCTTGAGCTCGCCGACGATCGTGGGCACGGCGAACGAGGTGAAGGCAAAGCCGCGCTCTGGGTCGAAGCGCTCGACCGCCTTGACCAGCCCGAGACTCGCCACCTGCACGAGGTCGTCGTACGGCTCGCTCGCGGAGACGTAGCGCCGGGCGAGCTTCCGCGCGAGCGGCAGAAAGCGCGCGATCAGCTCATCGCGGGCAGGTACGTCCCGGTGGCGCCGCCAGCGGTCGAAAAGCTCCGCGGATCCGGCATATGTGCGCGGGCGCGCTCGACTTCGGCGCAACCGTCATCTGCTGCCCTCCTGATTAGCAGACGCAACGTTTTAGCACAAACGGCACATTCCGTGTGCAAGGATTTGTGCTTAACCGCACCTCGCGCGGAGCTGGGCCCGGCGGCAGGCGGCGAGTGAGCGTCAGCTCTGACTTGACCGGGTCCCGGTCGAGCGCCGGGGAGTCCTTGTTGTCGGTGAGCAGATCGACCACCGCGGCCTCGATCCGCGCCCGCACCCGGTCGTCGGTGACGTCGAGGTCGTCGATCGCTCGAGGGCGCCGGCGATCGTCCAGCCGGACAGGTAGCGGTCGAACACCCGCGGATCGATGTAGGCGCGCCGGGCCACCGCCGGCGTGTTGCCCAGAAGCTCGGCCACCGCCCGTACCGAGCGATCGACGGCGCGCTTGCGCGCCGTCTTGGTCGCCGGCTTCGCGGCCCGCGGTGGCGAGGGATACGGACGCCATCACGGTCGCGTTCCAGGTTCGGAAGTCCTTGGCGCTGAAGTCCTCGCCGAGCATCTCCTTGAGGTAGTCGTTGATCTCCTCGGAGCGCAGCGCCCCGCCAGCGCCGCCCGTCGCGGTAGGCGAGCAGCTGCGGGTCGCCGCCGCGCCGGCGCTTGAGGGTGCGGATCAGCTCGATCGTGAGCGGGTCGTGGATCACCTGGACGCCGGCGGTTGCCGCCCTTGGCCAGGTAGTCGAATGAGGCCCCGTCGCCGTCGATGGTGACGTGCTCCTTGCGGATCGTCGCCAGGCCGTAGCCGCCCTCGTCGTCGGCGTACTCCTCGCTGCCGATCCGGAACACCCCGACGTCGAGCAGGCGGACGGCGCAGGCCAGAACGCGCTGGTGCGTCGGCTCGTCGCTGCGCTCGAGGTCGGCCCGGACCCGGCGGCGCATCTTCGGGCAGCGAGCCGCCGAAGCGGACCATCTTCTCGAACTTCTGTCGGTCGCGGTTCTCGCGCCACCGCGGGTGGTACAGGTACTGCTTGCGCCCGGCGGCGTCGATCCCGGTGGCCTGAAGATGGCCCAGGGGGTCCGGGCAGATCCACACCTCGCGCCACGCGGGCGGGATGGCGAGGCCGCGCAGGCGCTCGAGCACCGCCGGGTCCTCGATCCGGTCCGAGTCCTCGTCGACGTAAGACGAACCCCCGGCCGCGCTTCGGACCGGCGCAGCCCGGGTCCCGAGCAGTCCGAGCGGCGCAGCCGCCCCCGGCGCGTCGCCACCGCCGTCACGGGCGGCCTCGGTTTGGCGCCGCGACCGTCTCCAGACAGCATTGAGGCCCGCACGGGGCGGGCCTCAGATACATGCAACTCGCTGCGGTCAAATGCGTTACGCCAGGCTCTTGATGCGCGTGATGACGTCTCCGGCATCGCGGCGCAGGCCGTTGGCCTCGCGGTTGACGGTGCGCTGGCCCCGCTTGAGGGCGCGTTCGCCACGGCGCTCGTACTGGTTGAGCTCCTTGACCACGCTGCCGACGTTGGTGTACGTGCGCACGCTGCGGGCCACTGCGTCACGCGCGGTGGCGGCGACGCCGACCTGGATGTAGAAGGCGCGCTGCGCGCGGCGGCCGAGCTCCTCGATCCGCTCGGCGGCGGCGTCGAAGCGACGGGCCGCGGTACGGCCGGCGGCGCGGCCGGTACGGCGGGCCTCGCGCGTGGTCTGCGACGCCGAGGAACGGGTCCGACGGGCCGAGGTCTTGGTCGTGGTCGCGCTCCGCTTTGCGGCGTTGCGCTTACGGGTGGCGGCGGCCTTCTGGCCGGCGGCCTGGCGCTGAGTTCGCGTCTGTGTAGCCATTGAAGTAGGTCACCCCTTGAGTGCTCTCGTTTTTGTGATCCCTACTTCACGTACCCCGTACATACGTTCGGGTAACGCCCCCTTGTGTGCGCGAGGTCACTCAGGCTAGTCGTCGTCGGAGTCGTCCTTGGAGGCGCTCCGCTTCTTCGAGCCGCTCTTGCTGTCCTCGTCGTCGGAGTCCTCGTCCTCGTCGGAGTCGTCCCTCGAGTCTCTCTGCTTCTTCGAGCCGTCTCTTGTCGTCGTCGTCGGACTTGTCCTCATCCTTCGACTTGCTCTTCTCCTTCGAGCCGTCCTCGTCGTCGGAGTCGTCGTCGTCCGCGAAGGACCGGAACTGCTCCGCCATCTCCTTGTCGGAGTCGGCCTCCTTCTCGGAGCCCTCGTCGTCCTCCTCGTCCTTGTCGTCGCTCGTCCTGCCCTCCTCCTCGTCCTCGGAGCTGTGCGTGGCGTTCGCCTGCTGGACGACGCTCTCGAGGAAGTGCTTGAGCTTCGCCTCGGTACCTGGCGTCAGGCCGCTCACCTCGGCCTTCTGCTCCTCCACCTTGATCTCGCCCCAGGATCCGCCGCCGAGCAGCTTCACGGTCGTGTTGAACGTGTCCGCCCAGCCGTCGGGCAGATCGCCGTCCACCTGAACGGTGAGAGTCGAGTCCTTGACTTCTGCAGTTGACCAGTCGAGCGTGGGTTCGGGCATGTGACGGGGACTACCCGAGGTCGTTCGGCCATACTCAGCGGTAGATGGCGGCAGCGCCCCACACGTCCGAGCTCGCGCACGCACTGGCTCCGGATGTGCTCGATCGCTTCCTGCGCTACGTCCGGATCGACACCCAGGCGCGCCGAGACCGAACCTCTTCACCGAGCACGCCCGGCCAGCTCGATCTCGCGCGGATCCTCGTCTCCGAGCTGCGGGAGGCGGGCCTCGAGGATGCCGAGCTCGACGAGAACGGCTACGTGTTCGCGACGCTCCCCGCCACCGAACCGGGTGGCACCGTGGTGGGGCTGCTCGCGCACATGGACACCAGCCCGGATGCGCCGGGTCACGGCGTCACGCCCCATCGTGCACCGCGAGTACGACGGCGGCGTGATCGAGCTCCCCCGCGATGGGACGCGGCTGGACCCGGCGAGCATGCCGGCGCTGGCCGACAGGATCGGCCACGACATCGTCAGCTCGAGCGGCGACACGTTGCTCGGCGCCGATGACAAGGCGGGCGTCGCCGAGATCATGGCCGCGGTCGCGTATCTGGCCGCGAACCCGGAGCTACCGCGTCCGACGCTGCGGGTCGGATTCACCCCCGACGAGGAGATCGGTCACGGCGCCACGCTGTTCGACGTCGAGCGTTTCGGTGCCGTCTGCGCCTACACGCTCGACGGCTCGGACCTCGGCGAGCTCCAGGACGAGACCTTCAGTGCGCTCGAGGCGCTCATCACCGTCCGCGGTGTCGACGTCCACCCGGGCTGGGCCAAGGAGAAGCTCGTCAACGCGCTGCGGCTGGTTTCGAAGATCGTCGCCGCGCTCCCCTCGGACACGCTCACGCCGGAGACCACGTCCGGGCTCGAGGGCTTCATCCATCCCTTCGAGGTGACGGGCTCCGCGGGCGAAGCACGCGTCAGGCTGATCCTTCGCGACTTCGACGAGGCCAAGCTCGAGGCGCACGCCGCGCTGCTGCGGCGCACCGCGGAGGAGGTGGTCGCGGGCGAGCCGCAGGCCAGGCTGGAGGTCGACGTCCACCGGCAGTACACGCAACATGCGCCGCTTCCTCGACGCGGTGCCCGAGGTCATGCAGGCCGCCGAGGAGGCGATCCGGGCCGAGGGCATCGAACCCGTGCGCCGGCCGATTCGCGGCGGCACCGATGGGTCGCGCCTGAGCGAGATGGGGCTGCCCACGCCCAACCTGTTCACCGGCGGCCACGAGTACCACTCCGTGCGCGAGTGGGCCTCGCTGCAGGAGATGGCGGCCGCGTCCGCCACCGTCGTGCGCCTCGCCGAGGTGTGGACGCGGCCGGAGTTCCGGACCGCCGGATACGCTGCCGGTCGTG
This sequence comes from uncultured Solirubrobacterales bacterium, assembly GCA_963839105.1. Taxonomy (GTDB): domain Bacteria; phylum Actinomycetota; class Thermoleophilia; order Solirubrobacterales; family Solirubrobacteraceae; genus Palsa-465. Next base: position 714,407 of record CAWITQ010000009.1, on the reverse strand, counting down.
CCGACGGCTGAGAACTCGCTCGCCTCGCTCGACGGCGAGGTCATGCCCGCCGCCGAGGCGACCATCCCCGCTACCGACGAGGGGCTCCTGCGCGGCGACGGCGTGTTCGAGGTCATCCGCGTCTACGACGGCAGGCCGTTCGCGTTCGAGGAGCACATGGCGCGGCTCGAGCGCTCGGCCGCCAACCTGCGCCTGCCGCTCGATCTCGAGGCGGTGCGCTCCGACGCCCACCGCCTGCTGGCGCAGGCCGGCGCGGGGCCGCCGCACGAGGCGCTGCGGATCGTGGTCACGCGCGGCGGTCGCCGGCTGCTGCTCACCGAGCCCCTGCACGAGCTGCCCGAGCGCGTGCGCCTCGCCACCGTCACCTACTCGCCGACGCGCGTGCTCGACGGCGTCAAGTCGCTCTCCTACGCCGCGAACATGCTCGCCGGCCGGCTGGCCCGCGAGCAGGGATTCGACGAGGCGCTGCTCGTCACGCCGCACGGCCGGGTGCTCGAAGCCCCGACGAGCTCGATCTTCTGGATCAAGGAGGGCGAGGTGCTGACGCCCCCGCTCGAGGACCACATCCTGGCCTCGATCACCCGGCGCATCGTGATGGAGCTGACGGGCGCGCAGGAGCGGCCGTGCACGCTCGATGACCTCCGCGCCGCCGACGAAGCCTTCCTCAGCTCCACCATCCGCGAGGTTCAGCCGGTCGCGGCGGTCGATGAGCACGAGTTCCCGTCCGCGGGCGAGCGGACCGCGCAGATCGCCGAGCAGGTTGGCGCCCACATCCGCTCCCGGCTTTGAGAATCCTCACGGTCGTCGGCAACCGGCCGCAGTTCATCAAGGCCGCCGCTGTGTCGGGACCGCTGCGCGCCGAGCACGAGGAGGTCCTGGTGCACACCGGCCAGCACTTCGACGACGAGCTCTCCGCCGTGTTCTTCCGCGAGCTCGGGCTTCCGGCGCCCGAGCGCTCGCTGGACATCGCGGGCGGGAGCAACACGTCTCAGGTGGCGCAGATGCTGGGCGCGCTCGAGCCGGTGCTCGCCGAGGTCGCGCCCGACGGAGTGCTGGTATACGGCGACACGAACTCGACGCTGGCCGGTGCGCTGGCGGGCGCGCAGGCGGGAGTGCCGGTAGCGCACGTCGAGGCCGGCATGCGCTCGTTCGACCGCTCGATGCCCGAGGAGCTCAACCGGGTCGTTGCCGACCACCTGTCGTCGCTGCTGCTCTGCTCCTCCGAGGTGGCGGTGGCGAACCTTCGCCGATGAGCACGTTGCCGGCTCGATCGAGCTCGTCGGCGACGTGATGGTCGATGTCGCGCTGCGCGTCCAGCCGAGCGCGCGTGCAGCGCGTCGACCTGTCTCGCCGCGCGGGGCGTGGAGCCGGGGTCGTATGTGCTCGCCACCGCCCACCGGGCGGGCAACGTCGACGGGCGGGCGCGGCTCGAACGGCTCGTCGAGCTGCTGCTGGCGGTCCCGGAGCCGGTGCTTCTACCGCTCCACCCGCGCACGCACGCGCGTCTCGTCGATGCCGGCCTGCTCGACCGCCTGCGCGAGCGCGTGATCCGTGACGCCGCCGCTCGGCTACTTCGAGCTCACCGCGCTGCTCTGCCACGCACGCGCGGTGCTGACCGACTCCGGCGGGCTCCAGAAGGAGGCCTACCTGGCGCGGGTGCCGTGCATCACGCTGCGGCCGAGCACCGAGTGGACGGAGACGGTCGACTCCGGCTGGAACGTCCTCGTCGATCTCGACCGCGACGGCGCGCTGTCCGCGCTCGCGCGCCGGCCGCCGGAGGAGCACCCGCCGCTGTACGGCGACGGCCGCGCCGGTGAGCGCGTCGTGGCCGCTCTTACACTCCACCTCGGATCATGAGCGAGCAGCCGAATCCGGATCGGCGTCGCCGGGCTGGGCTACTGGGGCCCGAACCTGGCGCGCAACTTCGCCTCGCTCGCCGGGCTGCGAGCTCGCGTGGTGCTGCGACGGGGATCCGGTGCGCGCGGGAGCGCGCCGCGCGCGCGCTTCCCGGGCACGTCGATGGCCGCGGACCTGGACGAGCTGCTGAGCGACGCGACGCTCGACGCCGTGGCGCTGGCCACGCCGGTGCCGAGCCACGCCGAGCTCGCCGTGCGCGTGCTCGAGGCCGGCAAGCACTGCTTCGTCGAGAAGCCGCTGGCGCAGTCGGTGGCGGATGCCGAACGGGTGCTCGAGGCGGCGCGCGCGCCAACGGGCGCGTGCTGATGGTCGGGCACCTGCTCGAGTACCACCCCGGCGTGCAGAAGCTCAAGGAGCTGACCGACTCCGGCGCGCTCGGCGACCACATCTACTACATCTACGGAAACCGCCTGAACCTGGGCAAGATCCGCGCCGACGAGAACGCGCTGTGGAGCCTGGGCGCGCACGACGTCTCGGTCGTGCTGCACCTCGCGGGCGAGGAGCCGTGGGAGGCGGTGGCCCATGGAGAGTCGTATGTGCGGCCGGGCGTCGAGGACGTCGTCTTCTGCTTCCTGCGCTTCCCCTCGGGCCTGTGCGCGCACCTGCATCTGTCCTGGCTCGACCCGCACAAGGAGCGACGCTTCACCGTCGTCGGCTCGCGGCAGATGGCGACGTTCGACGACATGGCGCTCGAGGGCAAGCTCACGATCTACGACAAGGGCTTCGACGAGGACGCGCACGGCTACGGCGAGTACATAACCCGCAGCGGCGCGATCTTCTCCCCGCAGATCCCCAACGTCGAGCCGCTGCGCGTCGAGTGCGAGCACTTCGTGCACTGCGTGCGCCGCGGCGAGACGCCGCGCTCGGACGGGCTGAGCGGCCTGCGCGTGGTGCGCGTGCTCGAGCAGCTCCAGCGCTCGCTGGAGGAGAGCGCGGCCGGTGTCCGCGGCGACTGAGATCGCTCACCGGCGCCCACGTCTCGCCGGACACGGTGATCGGCGAGGGCGTGGTGGTCGAGGCGGGGGCGGTGCTCGGCAAGCGGCCGCGCCTGCGCAGCGGCTCGCGCGCGCCCCGTACGGAGCTGGTGCCGCTCGTGATCGGCGACGGCGCGACGATCTGCGCCGGCGCGGTCGTGTACGCCGGTGCGCGGAGCTCGGCGCCGGCGTGATCATCGGCGACCAGGCTCACGTGCGCGAGCGCGCGGTGATCGGCTCGGGCTCGGTGGTGGGGCGCGGGTCCTCGGTCGAGTTCGGCGTGCGCATCGGCGAGCGCGTGCTGATCCAGAGCAACGTGTACGTCACCGCCGGGGTGGTGATCGAGGACGACGTGTTCGTCGGGCCCGGGGTGGTGACGACCAACGACGACACGATGGGCAGGCACGCATGCGGGAGACGATCTGCGCGGGGCGGTGCTGCGTCGCGCCTGTCGCATAGGCGGCGGCGCGGTCCTGGTGCCCGGCGTCGAGATCGGGCGAGGAGGCGTTTGTCGCCGCCGGCGCGGTGGTCACGCGCGACGTCGGCCCGCGCGAGGTCGTGATGGGCGTGCCCGCGCGCGTCGTGCGCCACGTGCCCGGACGCGGATCTGCTCGAACGCTGGCGCTAGTGCACCGTTTGGCTAGTTCGTTTGCAGTCGAGGCGCCCCTGGCGGCGCCTGGCTTTGTCCTCGAATCCTCGTGTACCTCCAGTACACATCGGATTCTGCGTCCTCGCCAGGCATCCACCAGTGGCACCTCTTGGTGCCAACGAACCAACCAAACGGCACACTAGACCGGCGTGGGCTCCGCGGCGCCCGCCATGCCGACGCTCGCCTGCGTCCAGATCACCGCGTCGCGGGATGGCCCCACGCCGACGAGGGCGATGGGAACGCCGACGAACTCCGAGACGAACTGAAGGTATTCGCGCGCGCGCGGTGGGGAGGTCTGACTCCTCGCGGCACTCGCTCAGGTCCTCCGACCAGCCGGGTAGCTGTTCGTATTCGGGGCTGGCGTGGTGCAGGACCGTCTGGTGATAGGGGTAGTGCTCGAGCTCGGCGCCCTCTTCGCTGCGGTAGCGCGTGCACACGCACAGGCTGTCGAGGCCTGAGAGGACGTCGAGCTTCATCACCGCGAGGGCCGTGAGCGAGTTGATGCGCGCCGCGTAGCTGAGGGCGACGAGGTCGATCCACCCGACGCGCCGCGCGCCGGCCGGTCGTCGTGCCGTACTCGCCACCCTTCTCGCGGATCTGGTCGGCGAGGCTCCCGTCCAGCTCGGTCGGGAACGGGCCCGCGCCGACGCGGGTGCTGTAGGCCTTGCCGACGCCCCAGACCTCGTCGATGTCCTTGGGGCCCACGCCGGCGCCGACGCACGCCGCGCCCGCCACCGGGTTCGAGGAGGTGACGAACGGATAGGTGCCGTGGTCGATGTCGAGCAGCGCGCCCTGCGCGCCCTCGAAGACGACGCGGCGGCCCGCGGTCGAGCTGCTCGTGCACGAGCCGGGTCGTGTCCGCGATGTAGCGCTCGAGCCGGTGACCGTAGGTCACGTACTCCTCGGTCATCGTCTGGAGGTCGAGGCGGGGATCCTTGGCGAACGGCCGCAGCGAGAGCCGCTTGGGCTCGAGCGCGGCGATGATCTTCTTCTTGAGGATCTTCTCGTCGAGGAGGTCCTGCACCCGGATGCCCAGGCGCGCCGCCTTGTCGGCGTAACAGGGCCCGATGCCGCGTCGGGTGGTCCCGATCTGGAGCTTGCCGAGCTTCGCCTCGCCGGCGTGGTCGAGCAGCAGGTGGTAGGGCATGATCAGGTGCGCGTTGGCCGAGATCCGCAGCGACGTCGTGTCGACCTTGCGCCGGCCGAGCTCCTCGAGTTCGTCGGTCAGCACCTTGGGGTCGATGACCACGCCGTTGCCGATCATGCACAGCGTCCCGCGGTGCAGGATCCCGGACGGGATCAGGTGCAGCTTCCACGTCTCGTCGCCGCGCACGATCGTGTGCCCGGCGTTGTTTCCTCCCTGGAAGCGCACGACGGCATCGGCCCGCTCGGCGAGCAGGTCGACGACCTTCCCTTTCCCCTCATCGCCCCACTGGGCGCCGACGATCACGATTCCCGGCATCGCGCAGTCAGTGTACGCAGCGGGATGGCGGAGCCTTGCAGGCGTCGGCCGGCGGCGCGCAGCGCGAGGCGGTGGGCGCTGCTCGTGGCGAGCTCGCGACGGAGGCACGTGGCGAGCTCGCGGCCAGGGCGCGACCGCGCCACCGAATCGTGGCAATCCTCACGCGACGCCCGAATCGGCAAGCGGCTACGCTGGTTCGCATGATGCTGAGACGCTCCTTAGTTACTGCAGTCTGCTCCCTGGTCCTCACGGTGGCGCTCGCCGCCTGCGGCGGGGGCTCCGACAACGGCGTCTCGTCGAAGTCGCCCAACGACATCGCGTCCGCGGCCTCGAGCGCGGTCTCGAACGTGAACTCGGTTCACGTGGCGGGGGCCGTGGCCAACGGGACCTCCCGCTTCACGATCGACCTCAACCTGGTCAACGGCAAGGGCGGCGCCGGCTCGATGTCCCAGGGCGGCCTGAGCTTCAAGATCATCAGCGTCAACCAAGAGGTCTACATCAACGGCAGCCCGACCTTCTGGCGCCAGTTCGGTGGCGCCTCCGCCGCGTCCCTCCTGAGCGGCAAGTGGCTGAAGGCGCCCGCGAGCGGGCAGTTCGGCTCACTCGCGACGCTCACCAACGTGCACACGCTCTTCAGCCAGCTGCTCTCCACCCATGGCACGCTGGCCAAGGGCAACAGCACGACGGTGCGCGGCCAGAAGGTCATCGCGGTCAACGACAAGAACAACGGCGGCACGCTCTACGTCGCCACCACCGGCAAGCCGTATCCGATCGCGATCGTCAAGAACGGTTCGAGCGGCGGTCGCGTTGACTTCGACCGCTTCAATCAGCCCGTCAGCCTCACCCCGCCGACGAACGCGATCGACGTCTCGAAGCTGAGCGGCGCCACCGGGCATTAGGAGTTCGGTGACGCGCCGCCGGCGCGTCACCCGTGCCGCCCGTCCGCGCCTTCGCGTCGGCGAGTCGCCGTCGCACGTCTGCGCTCGCGACCGCCGGACGTTCACGCGTACCGCGCCACCGATCATCCGGGTGACCGATGGCGTAGCGTTCGGGTCCATGTCCGACGAAGATCCGGATACCCAGGAGCTGCGCGAAGCGCAGGCCCGCCGCGTGCGCGAGGAGCTCGCCCAGGCCCAGGTGGCGGAGGACGAGGAGGAGGAGAGCCAGCACGCCCGCCGTGCGGACAAGGCCGAGTACCTGCGCCGGAAGCTGGAGGAGCGGGCGGAGTCCGAGCGCCAGGCCGGCCGCTGAGTCGCCCCTTCGGTGGCGTGTAAGCCATCGCGGGGTCTCCACCGAGCGCGTACGCCACCGCGCGGGGTTCAGCCGTGGCGCATACGCCACCCGCGCGGGGTCTCAGAACGAGCGGAGGTCCATCCGGTGATCCTCGCCGACCAGCGGCAGCTCGTCGCACATCTCGGTCAGGCGCGACACCGTGCGTTCGGTGATCTGCTCGCACAGGGCCTCACGATCGAGGATGTTCGTGGTGATCACCATCGAGCGCTGGTCCTCGTAGCGAGCGTTGACGATCGAATAGAGCTCCTCGAGCACCCAGTCGGTGGTGCGCTCGGCTCCGACGTCGTCGACGTGCAGCAGGTCGACGGCGGTGAGCCGGTCGAGCAGGTCGACGTGAGAGCGCTCGGCCCGGTGCGTGTCGCGGATCTCGTTGAGCAGGCGAGGGAGGGAGTAGATCGCCACCGAGCGGCCGGCCCTCAGCGCCGCCTTCGAGACGAGCATCGCCAGCGTCGTCTTCCCGGTGCCGACCGGCCCCATGAACCACAGGCCACGCCCGGCGTCGAGCTGTCGGTTGACGCCGTCGGCGAACGCGCGCGTCGCCGCGACGATCCGGCGGTCGATCTCGGTCACGGGGGGCCGGTCGAACGACACGTCCCGGTAGCGGCGGGGGATCACCGCCGACAGGCTGCGCGCCTTGGCCAGCGCGACCCGCTGCGGGCGGCAGCGGCAGTTGTACGCCGTGTTGGTGTCGGCGTCGTAGAGGAAGCCGGTGCCGTCGCACAGGTCGAACGGGCACGCCCCCGCGCCTCCCGGGCCCGAGCCGAAGGAGACGGCGGTGGGGGCGCTCGCCTGGCCGCCGAGCTGCTCACGCCACGTGCTCATCGCGTCGGCGCGTTCATCCCGCGAACCTGTCGCCCGCGTAGTTCATGAACTTCGGGTACTCCTTCTGGAAGCTGAGCACGACCTCGCCGACCGGGCCGTTCCGGTGCTTGGCGATGATGATGTCGGCCTCGCCTGGGCGCTCGGACTCGCGGTCGTAGTACTCCTCGCGGTAGATGAACATCACGAGGTCGGCGTCCTGCTCGATGGCGCCGGATTCGCGCAGGTCGGAGAGGATCGGCTTCTTGTCGCCGCCCCGCTGCTCGACCGCACGGCTCAACTGCGACAGGGCGATGACGGGAACGCCCAGCTCGCGGGCCAGGCCCTTGAGCCCTCGGAGATCTGACCGACCTGCTCGACGCGGCTCTCGACCCGGCCCTCGTGTCGCATGAGCTGGAGGTAGTCGATGATGATCAAGCCGAGGCCGCCCTCGATCTGGTGGTGCAGCCGGCGCGCCTTCGCGCGCACTTCGAGCACGCCCGTGTCGCTGGAGTCATCGACGAACAGTGGCGCCTGCGAGAACCGCCCGCAGGCGTCGAGGATCTTCGGCCACCGCGTCTCGGCGACGCGCCCACGGCGTAGCTCCTCGCCCTTGATCCGGGCCTGCGAGGCCACGAAGCGCTGCGCAAGCTCGGACTCCGACATCTCGAGCGAGAACAGCGCCACCGCGTGCCCCGCCAGCGCGGCGTTCTCCGAGATGTTGCACACGAGCGCCGACTTTCCCATCGATGGCCGCGCCGCGACGATGACCAGGTTCCCGGGCTGGAAGCCCCCGGTGATGTCGTCGATGTCCTTGAAGCCCGATGGCGTCCCGGTGAGCGCGGTCTTCGACACCGACAGGTGGTGGAGCTTGTCGGTCTCCTCATGGAGGATGTCCGCGATCGGGCGGATCTTCTTCTGGCGGTCGTCATGGGCGACCTCGAGCATCGAGCGCTCCGCGCGCTCGACCAGGTCGCGAGCCGGCGCCTCACGCGCGATCACGCTCGCCTGGATCTCGTAGGACGCGGTCAGCAGTGCCCGCATCTGGGCGTTGTCTCGGACGATCCGGCCGTACTCGCGCGCGTGGCCCGCCGCCGGCACCCAGCCGGCGAGCTCGTCGATCGCCTCGACGCCACCGGACTCCTCCAGCTTGCCGTGCTGGCGGAGCGTCTCGGCGACGGTCAGGTGATCGATCTTGCGATCGTTCTCGTAGAGCTTGAGCATGGCCTCGAAAACCGCGCCGTGCTGCTCGCGGTAGAAGTGCTCCGGGCGCAACTGCTCCTCCACGAGCAGGCCGTGCAGGTGGCGCTCGTCGAGCAGCACTGCGCCGAGCACGGACCTCTCGGCCTCGAGGTTGTGCGGCGGGACGGCGATGTTCTGAACGGCGCTCATCGGGATGTTCGAGATTACGTTCGAGGGAGGCGGCAGGTTTGGCGCGAACTCGCACCCAGCGAGGTTTGCCGCGAACCCGCCGCGGCGGCGCCTCGGGTCACCCCGACTCCGGCGGATCGCGCAGCGGCATCTCGAAGATCTGGCCGCGCCATCCTTTGACATCGAACGTGCCGGACGGCTCGAAGCCGTGGCTCCGGTACCAAGCCACGAGCGCCGGCGCCCCGCCCAGCAGTCGACCCGCAGCACGTCGCGCTCCAGCGCCCGGGCCGTGTCGATCGCCTCCTCGACCAGGCGCGTCCCGATCTTCCGGCCTGCGTAGCGGCGAGAAGTCAGCAGCAGATCGATGTACAGCTCCGAGCGGTCGATCGTGGGTACGTGCGGTGCGGGCGCCTCGCCGACGATGAGCGCCCCCACGGGATGGCCGTCGAGCTCCGCGATTCGCAGCCCGCCGCGCGAAACCATGCCCTCGACCCACGCGACGCTCTGGGGCCGGCCGGACAGCGGCTCGGATCCCCACTGCCGCTCCTGACCCCGCGCCACCATCCAGGCCACGGCTTCGTCGAACCACTCGAGCAGGAGCGGAACGTCACCGGCCCCGCCGTGGCGGATGTGGAGCTGGTCGGTCATGGCCGCAGTCAGCGTCCTCACCATCAGTCCCGGTCACCGGGGCGGCGGCAGCGTTCTCGAGTCAGACGCGCGCAGGACGAGTCCGGCGCGCCGGTGCGCCTGGCTAGGCGGCGACCACCATCGTCTTGACCGTCGCCGTCACCTCGTCGGCTACCTCGACCACGACCATGTACGTCCCGGTGTGGCGGATCGGGTCCTCGAGGTGGACCTTGCGGCGGTCGATGCGGATGCCCCGCGCCTCGCGAATCGCCTCGGCGATGTCCTGGGTCGTCACCGAGCCGAACAGCCGGCCGTCGTCGCCGGCCTGCTGCGGGATCGTGAGCACCGTGCGGCCCAACAGCGCCGCGTTGTCGCGGGCCCGGTCGGTGGCCTCCTGCTGCGCCCGCTCCGCCGACTCACGCTGGCGCTGAGCCGCCTGGATCGATCCCGCGGTGGCGGGGGTGGCGAGCTTGCGGGGAAGCAGGTAGTTGCGCAGATAGCCGGACGAGACGTCGACCACCGAGCCGCGCTCGCCGAGAGACTCGACGTCCTGGAGCAGGATCGCTTGCGGCATCTCTGAACCTCCGGCTCTAGCGGTCGCGGTCGCGATCACGATCGCGACCGCCGCGATCGCTCCCGGATCCCTCGGCCACGTAGGGCAGCAGGGCCAGCTCACGCGCGCGCTTGACCGCGCGCGCGACCTGGTTCTGGTGGCGGCGGCAGGCTCCCGTGATCCGACGCGAGCGGATCTTGCCGCGCTCGGAGACGAACCGGCGCAGCGACGAGATGTCCTTGTAGTCGACCTGATCCACCTTGTCGCGGCAGTACGGGCACGGCTTCCGACGACCGGAAGAGGGACCGGCCTTCCTGTCACGACGGCGCACTGGCCTTCTACGTTGCTTAGCCAACCTGCATCACCTAACTCGAGTTTGCGGACTGCTTGCGCGTCGCCTCAGAACGGTATGTCGTCGTCAGCGGCGGCTCCGGAGCCCACGGAAGCAGTCTCGAAGTCGCCGGTGTGGATCGGGATGTCGCTCTCGTTCGAGCGGACGCTGCTGGAGAAGCCATTCCCATTGCCGACGCTGTCGTCACGGCCGCCGAGGAACTGCACGGTCTCAGCGATGATATCGATTGCTTCGCGCTTCTGTCCGTCCTGGGTCTCGTACTGGCGCCAGTCTAGACGCCCGTCGATCGCGACCGGACGGCCCTTCTTGAGGTACTGAGCGCAGTTCTCGCCCTGGGAGCCGAAGACCGTCACGTTGAAGTAGTTGGCCTTGTCCTCCCACATGCCGGTGTCGTTGTTCTTGCGCCGGCCGTTGACCGCGATTCCAAGCTTGCAGATCGACCGCCCCGTCCCGGGGTTCGAGCGAAGCTCGGGGTCCCGGGTCAGATTCCCGGTCAGCACCACGCGGTTGATGTTCATCGAAGCTCCTTTCCGGAGGTCTCTTGAAAGCCTGATCCGAGTCTATGCCTGGGTCAGGCGGCAACCGGGGCGCTCGGCGGAAAATGGAACGGAAACGTTGTACTCCGGTTGCGCGGCGTCACGAAGTCCGCTCCTCGGCGCCGCCTCGCGGCGCATCAACGGGGCGAACAGCTAGGACTCGGCGCCGGCGGGGACCGGTGCCGTGGCCACGACCGGCGGCGGCGAATCGGGAGCGGGCGGTGTTCCCGGCCGCACCTTGATGATCCGGAAGCGCAGCACGTTGTCCGTGATCCGGAGGCTGTGGGACAGGTTCTCGAGCAGGGAGGTCGGGCCCATGAACTGCAGCAGGTGGTAATCCGCGTCACGCTGATGGTTGATGCGGTAGGTGAGCGGGCGGCCGCCCCAGTCGTCACGGCGCTCGATCGAGCCGCCGGCATCGCTGATCGCCGTCTCGACGTCGCTCAGGATCTTCGCGCGATCCTCCTCCGGAGCAACGCTCGAGAGGAGCAGCGTGAGGTCGTAGAGGGGAGCCTGTTGCGCCATAGTGCGTCGCCCATCCGGGCGGCGGCCGACTATAGCAACGGCCCTTCGCCCGCCCCCGCCCCTCCAGCGCCGGGCCTCGCGCCCGCCACCGTGACGAGCAAAGCCGACCTTCCAGTCCTCGAGTTTCCCGACCGCGGCGCGTGGGACGCGTGGCTGGCCGAGAACCACGACGCCTCCGCCGGCGTCTGGCTGAAGGTGGCCAAGAAGGGCGCGCCGCGCCCGACCGTGACCTACGCGCAGGCGCTCGAGGAGGCGATCCGCTACGGCTGGATCGACGGGCAGAAGCGGGGTTTCGACGAGCACTTCTGGCTCCAGCGCTTCACCGCTCGCGGTCCTCGGAGCAAGTGGTCACAGGTGAACCGCCAGAAGGCCGGCGAGCTGATCGAGCAGGGGCGGATGCATCCCGCAGGGCTCGCCCAGGTGGAGGCCGCGCAGCGGGACGGGCGCTGGGAGAGCGCGTACGAGCCGCAGAGCGCCGCCACCGTCCCGCCCGACTTTCAGGAGGCGCTCGAGCGCCATCCCGCAGCCAGGCTGTTCTTCGAGACGCTCACCGGAGCGCGCCGCTACGGCTTCCTCTACCGGCTGCACCACGTGACCAAGCCGCAGGCGCGGGCGAAGCGGATCGAGAACTACATCGCCCTGCTGAGCGACGGTAAGACCCTGCACGACTGAGTGCGGGCGTCGGCGCCGAGCGCGCCGGGGGCCGGGCGACTCGGGCCCGCGGTGGCGGACGCCTCAGGCGCGGGGCCCGCGAAGCCCGTCGAGCAGCCGGCGCAGTGTCCGCCCCATCTCCTCGCGCGCGGCGAGGGGATCGTCCGCGCGCGCCACCACCATCGCCGCCTCGTCGAGGGCACCGGCGAGCACGTGGGCGAGCGGCAACGCCGAACCGGGCTGCAGCCGGCCGGCGTCCATCGCGCGCTGAAGCGCGGCCTCCAGCAGGCCGAGCCCGTAGTCGGCATCGATCGCGCGCCGCACGTCCCAGCCGAGCACGGAGGGGGCGTCGACGAGCACGATCCGCTGCACCTCGGGGCTGGCGCAGGCATCCAGAGAAGGCCTCGCAACCCGAGCACCAGCGCGTCCCAGGGATCCTCGGTATGCGTCGCCACGTGGGCGATCCGCTGCACGGTCTCGGCGCTGATCTGCACCAGGACGGCGCGGAACAGATCCTCCTTGCCGCCCGCGGAAGTGGTGATAGAGCGCGCCGCGGGTGACGCCGGCGCGCTGGACGATCTCCTCGGTGGCGACCGCCGCGTAGCCGCGCTCGGCGAACAGCTCGCGCGCCACCGCGATCAGCGCGGCGGTGGTCGCCTCCCGCTGTCCGGCCTTCGTGCGGGGGCGGGGCTCATCGTCGGAGCTGCGCCGCGTCCGGGAGGTTCGTCGAGGATCCTTTGACATCCATACTGTCTGTATGTAAATATAGGGCTACCGCTGAAACGCATCACGGGGAGGGGTAGCCGAAGCCTCTCCCCGTGCTCTGCAAATCCCGATCGCGGTAGGTGGCGCAGATGCCCGAGATCAAGCTTTCGCAGGGAACGATCCATTATCGCGAGGAGGGGAGCGGTCCCCCCGGTGCTCCTCGTCCACGGCCTCCTCGTCAACGGGACGCTGTGGGATCGGACGGTCGAGCCAGCTCGCCCGGAGCGCGCGCTGCATCGTTCCCGACCTCCCGCTCGGCTCCCACCCGGCGCCGATGAACCCCGAGGCCGATCTCTCGCCGCCCGGGCTCGGCCGCGCTGCTCGCCGAGCTGATACACGAGTCTCGAGCTCGACGGCGCCACCGTCGTCGGCAACGACACCGGCGGCGCGCTGTGCCAGCTGCTCGCCGCCTCCCGGCCGGAGCTCGTCGGCCGGCTCGTGCTCACGAACTGCGACTCGTTCGAGCACTTCCCGCCACGGGCGTTCAAGCCGCTGGTGAGCGGGATCGCGCGGATCCCGGGCATCCTCACCGGCGTCGCGGCCTGCCGCAAGCCTGCGCGCCGTGCGGAAGGCCTCGATGGCGGCCGCCTCGCTCACGGTCGATCCCATCCCGGACGAGCTGATCCGCTCGTGGGTGGCGCCGCTGCGCGACGCCGGCGTCCGCCGGGACCTGGTCAAGTTCTGCGCGCGGGATCGACCCGCGCTACACGCTCGACGCCGCCGAGCGGCTGCGCACGCTTCGAGCGGCCCGTGCTCCTCGCTTGGGGAACGCGCGACAAGTTCTTCCCCCTGGACCATGCCGAGCGCCTTCGGATCCCTGTTCCCGAACGCGCGCGTCGAGAAGATCGAGAACGCCCGCACGTTCGTCCCGCTCGACGCGCCGGAGCGGCTGGCGGAGCTGATCGGCGCGGTCGCATCCGAGCCGGCAGCGGTCTGAGGCGCGCCCGAGCGGGAAGAACGTTCCGTCCGGCGCGGCGAACGCGCCGAGACCGAGGATGTTCCCCCTCAGCGGGAAGAAACGCGGTCTCGGCGAAACGGTGACGCCGAGCGGAACAAGGTTCCCGATGGCGTGTGGCGCGCGGCCGCGCCGCACGGACGCTGCGACATGCATGCGCGACAGCCACGGGCGCGCGAGGCTTCCGGCATGCTGCCGGCGCGGAACGGCCCCACGGACGCCGCGCGCGCCAGCGCGCGGCCCTCAACTCAGCGCTCGCCGCCCTTGCGCCGGATGTCCGCCAGCTGGTCGTCCACCCAGTCCCCGGGATCGCGGGCGGTTACGGTCCTGATGAGCCCCTCGTGGCGCCGCCGGCGCTCGTCCGGGCGCCATGGTCAGGGCGGCGTGGATCGAGTCGGCGAGCTCCTGGATGTCGAACGGGTTCACCGACAGGGCGCAGTCGCCGAGCTCCTCATGGGCGCCCGTGTTCTCCGACAGGATCGAGACGCCGTCGCGCTCGTTGACCATCGGCCCCTCCTTGGCCACGAGGTTCATCCCGTCGAACATCGCGTTGACGATCAGCACGTCGTAGTGCTTGTAGGCCGCCACCGCCTCCTCGAGGTCGTCGCGGAGCTTCAACTGAATGGGCATCCAGTCGGGCGACCCGTGCCGGTGGTTGACGACCGCCACCACGGCCTCGATCCGCTCGAGGTACTCGGCGTACTCGGCAACGTCGGTCCGCGACGGCATCAGCTGGGCGATGAACGTCACGCGCTCGCGAAACTCGGGGTGCTGCTCCAGGAAGGTGTCGAACGCCCCGAACCCGCGCAGGACGTTCTTGGACAAATCAGCCCGGTCCACCCGCAGGATCAGATGGTCCCGCCGACGCCGGAGCAGTTCCTCCTCGAACTCCCGCACCCGCTCGCGCCGCGCCACCGCCTGAATCGCCGAAGCATCGATCGGCAGCGGATAGGCCCGGACCCAGACCTCGCGGCCTTGGCAGTACACGACCCCGCCCTCCATGTCGACCTCGAGGTCCATGAGATCCCGGCAGCACTGGAGAAAATTTCGCCGGTAGGAGCGCGTGTGGAAGCCGATGATGTCGTTCGACAGGATCCCGTTGTAGATCTCGCGGCGGATCTGGTTGGGCAGCACTCGCCACGAGTCCGACTGGCTCCACGGAATGTGCACGAAGTGGTGCAGGAACGCGTCCGGGCGTTCGCGCCGGATCAGTCCCGGCAGCGTGTACAGGTGATAGTCGTGGACCATCACGATCGGTTCCTCGATGCCCTCGATCTCCTCGAGCACCGCCCGCGCCAGGTCCTCGTTGACCGCGTTGTAGCCGAACTCGAACGCCTCTGTCTCGTTGCGGCGGATGTCCGGCGCGTTCGAGAGATCCCACAGGTAGTGCTGGATGAACCACAGCATCGGGTTGGCGATGATGTTGTAGAAGCGGTCGTAGGCATCGGCGTCAGAGGCGACCATCTTCACCATGTACTCGCCGCCCTCGGGCGCCTCGACGGCGAACGGCTTGCCCTGGTTGCGCTCGGCGGCCTCCACGTCCTCGTCGGTCATCGCCGACGCCACCCACGTCACCTCGCGGTGCGAGGCCAGCCCGATCAAGGCCGTGACGAGGCCTCCCGGTGCCGCGCTTGATCTCGCCGCCCGGCCCGAAGGTCACGGGGCCGCGGTTCGAGACGAGCACAAGGGGCTGGTCGGCCATCGGTCAGGCCCCGAGCGACTCGAACATCTCCAGCCAGTCACGCAGCAGGCGCGGCATCAGGAACCGGCGGCGGGCCGCCTCCTTGCCGGCGCGGCCCAGGCGCTTGCCCAGCCCCGGGTCGAGCAGGATCTCGAGTGCGCGCTGCGCGCACTCCTCGACGCTCGAGACCAGGAACCCGGTCTCCCCGTCGTTCACCTGGAGCGGGATCCCGCCGACCGCGCCGCCGATGAACGGCCGCGCCTTCCACAGCGCCTCGGTCACGGTCAGCCCGAAGCCCTTCGCGCGTGGACTTCTGGATGACCACGTCGCAGTGCGACTGAAATGCGTTGACCTCGATCGCCCCCACGTTGTTCAAGTTATTCAAGATGTGGATGTCGGGGTCGCCGTCGGCGTGGGCCACGGTGGCGTTGAAGAAATCCCACCCCTCGGGATCGTCGGTGGCCATCGAGCCGACCAGCGCCAGCTGGACCTCCGGGACCTTCTCCTTGACGATCCGGTAGGCGTCGATCACGCCCAGCGGGTCCTTCCAAGGATCGAAGCGCGAGACCTGGCAAAGCAGCGGCCGGTCGACGTCGATCCCGAACTGGTCGCAGATGTACACCGCGTCCTCGGGCGAGAAGGCCATGTTCTTCGGCGCCAGCGGATCGATCGCCGGCGGGAAGATGTGGGCGGTCCCGTTCATCACCCCCGGCACGTACTGGGGCATATGGAAGACCGCGGCCGGATACGGCTCGAGATAGGGGAGTAGGCGGTCGATCGTTGACCGGTTCGGGGTCGAGAGGTCGATGTGACAGCGCCATACCCACTTGCGCGCCTTCTCGCCCACGAGCGAGGCCAGGGCCGCGGGCTGGGGGTCGTGGACGATGCACACGTCCCAGTCGGTGGACAGCTCCTCCGCGTTGATCTCGTTGTAGCGGGTCCAGATGTCCCACTGCTCGTCGCTCAGATCCTGGGGGTTGCCCTGGAGCGCGTTGTGCATGAGCTTGGTCGCGTTGAAGAACTCCTCGCGGCCGTAGATCACGTGCCACTCGCACTCGAGCCCGACGTCGATCATGAACGGGACCAGCGTCATCAGGATCTCCGAGCCACCCCGCCCCCGAACGCGGTGGCGGACACGTGCAGGATCCGCTTGCCCCGCAGGCGCTCGGCGCGCTCCCGGATCTCGTCCACGAGCGGACGTCCGACGATGCTCGCGTAGTCGGAGAGTGACTTGTGGGCTACGGCGACTTTTTGCAGCATGGCCTGGACGGCGCCGGACGATACCGCGCCTGCCCCCGGCAACGTGTGAACGATCTCAACCGCACCAGCGCCCGCAACCGCGTCACCCCCGCATCCACCGCGGCACCAGCGCCGCGTGGAGCTCCGCATTCGACGCCGAGATCGAGGACATCTGGAACTCGTGCCCGGACCCGAGGAGTCGCCGCGAGTCCGAGCGGCGCCCCCACCCGTCGGACACGACCCCGCCGGCCTCGATCAGGCAGAGCCACGGCGCGGCCAGGTCGTAGGGCGAGTTGTTGAGCACCTGACCGCCGCCGATGCGCTCGAACTCCGCTCGCAGCCCCGGCACGTCGTCGATCATCCGCGAGCCCACCTCGACGACGGCGTCGAGCTGCCCGGTGACGATCCGCGTCATCACGAACGCCTGCGAGCCGAGCTCGAACGTCCCTCCGCCGACCGACGAGGCGTCGATCAGGTCTCCCAGGACCTCCACCACGGCCCGCGCGGGCGCGCCCGCGGAAGCCGTAGCCCCAGAACATCCGCCGCACGTCGGCGTTCGTGCTCAGCCGCACCCGGCGCGAAGAGCGCACGCCCCCGCCCCGGACCGCCAGGTACCAGTCGCCCGTCTTGATCTCGACGACGCAGCCCACGGAGACGTCGCCCATCGTCGGATCCCCGTCGGATCCGAGCGGCGCCAGCGCCACCGCCACGCACGCGGACTCGAGCCCCGCCATCGCCGGCCGGGTGCCGTCGATGGGATCGACCACGAGGACCTCGCGCGCGCCGTCGGGGGCCACCAGCCCACGGTCCTCGGAGTAGAAGGCGAGCTCGGGCGCCCGCTCGGCCAGGAACCGAGCGAGAGCCTCCTCGGCCACCTCGTCGACGGCGAAGGTCACGTCGCCCCCCGCCCCGGCCTCGCCCGCCGCGCGCCCGGCGAACGACCCGAGGTGGGGCAGCACCGTCTCGCGCAACCCTCGCGCCAGCTCGAGGACGAGCTCCGGACCCGAGCTCACGCCGGGATGTCCAGGGTGAAGGTCGTCTCGCCCGGGAGCGGAGTTGACGCTGAGCCGCCCCTCCATCCGCTCGGCGAGCTCGCTGGCGATGGCCAGTCCCAGGCCCGAGCCCTGGGCGTCGTCGGCGGTGTAGAAGGGCTCGAAGATCCGCTGCATCGAGGTGGGGTCGATCCCGCGCCGTCGTCGCGCACGGCGAGGCGGACGTGGCCGTCGGCCCGGTTCGCGGTGACGACGATCCGCGTGCCGGGTGGCGTGTGCGTCAACGCGTTGTCGATGAGGATGCGGACGATCTGCGCCACCCGCACGGGGTCGCAGTTGACGTCGATCCGGCTCGTGGCCAGGCGCAGCTCGAGGTGCGCGTCGCGCTGGGCCAGCGTCGGCTCGAACTCGCCGCCCACCGAGCGGGTGAGCTCGCCGAGGTCGACCTGCTCGGGACGAAGCTCGAGCGACCCCGATTCCAGGCGGGACAGATCCAGCAGGTCGACCGACAGCTTGCGCAGCCGCTCCACCTGGTCGCGCACCTGGTCGAGGAACCGCCGCCGCGTCTCGGGGTCGAGATCCTCGTCCTCGAGCAGCTCGACGAAGCCGCCGAGCGAGAAGATCGGCGTGCGCAGCTCGTGCGAGGCGGTGGCGATGAACTTCTTGCGCGCCGACTCGAGCTGGGCGAGCTGGCGCTGCATGACGTTGAAGGCGACCGCGAGCTGACCGAGCTCGTCGGTCGAGTCGACACGGATCGGATGCTCGAAGTCCCCGGCCGCCACCCGCTCGGCGCCGCGCTGGAGGCGCTTGACGCGCCGCCCCAGCGGACGCGCCATCAGATAGGCGCTGATCAGGGCGAGCACGAGCGCGATCCCGCCCGCGACCAGCACCTGGTGGCGCACCGCCGACGCGGTCCGGGCCAGGTCGGCGACGGGCGCCGAGAAGACGACCACCGCGGCCACCCGCCCGAGGTATCGCACCGGGTAGGCCGCCTCGGCGATCGTCCCCGAGCGCGTCGACTCCGTTCCCGGTGCTCGAGCTGCCCCGTCCGCGCCGCCCGGTAGGCGACCGGGAAGGCCAACCGCGCCGTGGCCGCGATGTTGCTCGAGTCGACCTCGGGCGAGAGCTGAGCGGTCCCCAGCGCCTGGGTGACCAGGAGCAGCAGCGTCACGCGATCGCCGGAGGTGAGCGCGGTGGCTGTTGACCCGGCCGCGGACCACCTTCAGCGGCGTCGAGGTTCCCACCGTCCGCGCGATCCCGCCGGAGTCGCGCACGGCGTCCGAGCGCAGCTCGCTCAGACGCTGGGAGATGAGCCGCGTGCGCAGCCCCGGGCGCGACGTACACGTACAGCGCCGCCAGCGCGAGCGCCGTCACCACGAAGAACACCAGGACCAGCCGGTTGCGGAGCGAGACCCTCACGGCCTTTGTGCGATCCTCCTAGGGGCCCGTTGCACCACCAACTTCGCGCGGTCCTACGGCTCGTAGTCGCGGAATCTGTAACCCACGCCGCGGACCGTGCACAGGTACTCGGGGTCCTTCGGGTCCCGCTCGATCTTCTCGCGCAGGTGGCGGATGTGCACGTCGATCGTCCGCTGATCCCGGTAGGCGGAGTCGCCCCAGATCCGTGACAGCAGCATGTCGCGCGTGAACACGCGGCCGGGCGCCCGCGCCAGCGCGGACAGGATCTCGAACTCGACGTAGGTCAGCTGCGCCTCCGTCCACGGACCCGCACCGTGCGCTTGGAGAAGTCCACGCGCAGATCTCCCAGCTCGAGCGGGATCTCGTCGGGCGCCGTCTCGTCGGGCGGCTCATCTCCGCCCGTCGCAGCGCGGCCTTGATCCGGCTCGAGAACTCGCGCAGCGAGAAGGGCTTGGTGATGTAGTCATCGGCCCCGAGCTCGAGACCGACGACCTTGTCGATCTCCTCGGATTTCGCCGTGAGCATGATGATCGGGACCGAGCTGCGGCTGCGCAGGCGGCGGCAGACCTCCAGCCCGTCGACCTTGGGCAGCATCAGGTCGAGCACCACCAGGTCGAATGGCCTGCTCCTCGAAGCGCTCGAGCGCCTGCTCGCCGTCGGTGGCCTGGACGACGTCGTAGCCGTCCTTGCGCAGGGGATAGGAGAGCAGCGTCTGAATTGGCTGCTCATCGTCCACGAGCAAGATGCGCGCTGATCGGTCTGGCAAGGTCACCCCTCTGTACTGAAGAGTAATGGGCCCGCGGCACTGGGCCGGATTTGCCGGAGCTTGCGGGGAGGATGCCTACGGCCGGCGCCTCGGCCGGATACCCTCTGGCGATGCTCGATCCGCGGATCTACCGCAGCGCGCTCGTGGTCGTCGCGCTGGCGGTGATCGTGTTCGCGTTCTCGCTGCGAGCGGCACAGGGTCCGCTGGGCACGTCGCTCTCACCCGGGGCCTTCAACGGCCAGAACGCCTACGCGACGATGACGACGCTGAGCCAGCGCTATCCCGACCGGCGCCCGGGCTCTGTCCGCCGATGCGCAGATCGCGGACTTCGCGGCCAGAGCCTCTCCCACGACGGCTACAGCGTCTCCACCTCAGACTTTCGCGGCCCAGCACCGTCGACGGGCCCCGGACGCTGCGCAACGTCGATCGCCGAGCGCGCCGGGCAGGCGAACGGGACCGTGGTCGTCGTCGCCCACCGGGACGCGTCCGGACGCGGAGCCGCGGCGGAGATGTCGGGGACCGCGGTGCTGCTCGAGCTCGGGCGGGTGCTCGCCGGCGAGACCCAGAACCGCTCGATCGTGCTCGTCTCGACGAGCGGGTCCGCGGGCGCGGCCGGTGCCGCCGAGCTCGCGCGCACGCTGCCCGGACCGATCGACGCCGTGATCAGCCCTCGGCGACCTCGCCGGCAGCGCCCAGGCACGGCTCGATCCTCGTTCCGTGGACGAACACCGACCTGGTCGCCCCGCCGCAGCTGCGCGCGACCCTGGCCGCGCCAGCTCTCCTCGCAGGCCGCGCTGGGCGCCGGCGGCAACGGCCTGGGCAGCCAGTTCCTGCACCTGAGCTTCCCGATGGCGAGCACCGAGCAGGCGCCCTTCGGCGGCCGCGGGATGCCCGCCGTGCTGCTGTCGCTCTCGGGCGAGCGCCCGCCCGCGGCCGATGAGCCCGACGAGCGAGACCCAGATCGACGCGCTCGGCCGCTCGGTGGTCACGACGATCAACGCCCTCGACGCGGACCCGACGTCGCCGCCCCCTCGTCCTACCTCCTCTACTCCGGGCAGATGATCCCGGCGTGGGCCGTCCGCCTGCTCGTGCTGGCGCTGATCCTCCCGTGCTCGCCGCCACCATCGACGGCCTCGCCCGCGCGCGCCGGCGTGGCCACGGCATCCTGCGCTGGATCGTGTGGGTGCTGGCGGCGGCGCTGCCGTTCGCGCTCGCGGCTGTGCTGATCCGCGTGCTCCAGATGCGCGGGGCGTATCGACGGCGCGCCACCGGGCCCGCTGGCCGGTGGGGCGGTGGCCGTGCACGGCCGGGCGATCGCGATCCTGGTCGTGCTCGCGGTCGTGATCGTGGTCGGGCTGGCGGTCGTGCGGCCGCTGGTGCTGCGGCTCGCGCGGGCGCGGGCCGTGGGCGCGTTTCTCGATATCGGCGGCCCGGGGCTCGGCCGCCGCGCTCCTGCTCGTCCTATGCGCGGTGTCGCTGGCGATCTGGATGGGTCAATCCCGTTCGCGGCGGCTCTGCTGATGCCCGCGCTCCACCTCTGGCTGTGGGCGGCGGGTTCGCAGCGTCGGCTGCCGCGGGCGCTCACCGTCGCTGCTGCTCGTGGGCGGCCTGGTGCTGCCCGTCCTGGCCGTGCTCTTCTACGCCGAGGAGCTCGGGCTGGGGATCACCCAGGCGGCGTGGAGCGCAGTGCTGCTGGTGGCCGGCGGCGGCGTCGGCCTCGGGACCGCGTTCGAGTGGAGCATCGTGCTCGGGTGCGCCGCCAGCATGGCACTGATCGCGCTCCGAGCGCTCCGGCAGCCGCGGAGCGCGCCCGCCTCAGCCGGTCACCGTGCGCGGTCCGGTCTCGTACGCCGGGCCGGGTTCGCTCGGCGGCACCGAGTCGGCGCTGCGGCGATGAGCGTGGCGGCTCCGGCGGTGTCGCGGCGCGCCGGCGCGCGCCGGCGGCTCGCTGCGCGACCTCTCCTCGGTGCTGATCATCTCCGGGCGTCCTGCTCCTGATCGACGCCGCCATCACCCTTGCCTGGCAGGAGCCACTGACCGCGCTCGTCGCGACCTGGCAGCGCGCGAGCATCAACCAGCGCCTGGTGCGCCCGGCGGCTCTGTCGCGACTCGACCTGACGTGCGCTCGCCGGGCTGGCCGCGGCCGATGACCGGATGGCCTACCTCGCGCGGCGCGAGCAGCGCCAGCTTAGGGCCGGCGACGCGCATCGGCCGGCATCGCGATCCCCCGGATCGGGGCCAGCTTCCAGGTCGTCCAGGGGACGGACTCGACGAGCCTCGAGAAGGGCCCGGCCACTACCCGGAGACGTCGCTGCCGGGGCTCGGCCAGACCGTCGCCATCGCCGGCCACCGGACCACCTACCTGGCGCCGTTCCGTCACATCGACGCGCTCCGCCCGGCAATCGGATCATCGTGACCATGCCCTATGGCCGCTTCACCTACGTCGTGCAGTACCGCCGGATCGTGGCCCCGACGGCGCTCTGGGTCACGCGCGACGTCGGCTATGACCGGCTCGTGCTCTCGGCCTGCAACCCGCTGTTCAGCGCCGCACAGCGGATCATCGTGTTCGCGCGGCTGCGGCGCGCGGTGGCGCTCGGCGGCGGCGCGAGCGCCCCTGTGACAATTGGCACTGGGGCCGGGATTTACGTCGAGTAGCGTTGGTAGGCGTCAGGACGGCGCTGGGCGCTGCCGACCTAACGGAGGAATTATGACACCGGATCGCGCAGGCAAGATGGCTGGGATCAAGGAACAGATCGAGCGGGGGCAGTACCAGGTCGATCCAGGGGCGGTGGCCGACGCGATCCTCCGCCGGCTGGGCCAGGGCTGGCCGCTGCTGGACGCGCGCCGAGCGCCTACAACAAGTGCTCGTATCCGGACAGCTCGGCCGCCGGATTCGCCGAACCGGACGCCGCTCTCGCCCTGAGCCGACCGAGCCGACGACGGTGAGCCCGGGGCCGCGGCCAGCGCGTCCGGCCGGGCCGCAGACGCATAGCTCGTAGTCCTCGCCGGCGGTGGCGGCAAAGGTCGCCGCGTCGAGACCGAGCTCGCGGGCGACCTCGGCCACCCCGGGGGCGAGCGGGAGCGCCTCAGGGTCGAGTTCGATGCGGACACCGCTGCGACGGGCGATGTGTCCGGCGTCGGTGGCCAGGCCGTCGGAGAGATCGATCATCGCCCGGGCGCCGGCCGCGCTCAGCGCACGACCGGTCTCGAGCCGCGGGTGGGGACGGGCGTAGCGCGCCACCAGCGCGGCTCGGATCGCCTCCGGCAAGCCCGCTCCGGCCCGGCCGTCCAGCACCGCGAGTCCGGCCCCGGCGCCACCGAGCTCGCCGGTCACGGCGACGGCATCTCCGGGCCGGGCCCCGTCGCGCCCGATCAGCTCGTCGGGGTCGTTCGACCAACCGACGACCGTGAAGGACGACCGTCAGCGTGTCGGCGCGGGTCACGTCGCCGCCGGCGATGGTCGCGCCCGCCTCCTCCGCCAGCGCCTCGGCGCCGGACACGAGGGCGAGGATGTAGTCGCGGTCGATCCCGGTCGGGAACGCCCAGCACCAGATAGGCCTCGCCCGGCAGCCGCGCCCATCGCGGCCAGATCCGAGAGCGCCGCCGCCAGCGCTCGGTGGCCGATGTCCGGCGCGGAGAGCTGGCTCGAGCGGAAGTGGACGCCGTCGACCATCGCGTCGACGGAGGTGACGGCAGTAGCCGCCGGCACGCACGACCGCGGCGTCGTCGCCGAGCCAGCGCACGATGCGCGGGCTGCGCGGCGCGACGACGGTCTCGAGCGCCTCGATCAGCTCGAGCTCGCGCATCGCCGGCGCCGGCGCGCTCCGGTCCGCGCTACCGGTGCCGGTAGACGATCCGGGCCCGGTCGAGGTCGTACGGCGAGAGCTCGACTCGCACCCGATCACCCGGCAGGATGCGGATACGGAACCGGCGCATCTTCCCGGCCACGTGGCCGAGGACGGTCCGGTCCATGTTGTCGAGCTTGACGCGGAACATCGCGTTCGGCAGGGCCTCGACGACCTCGCCTTCCAGCTCGACTTTTTCTTCCTTGGGCATGCTCGATGAATCAGCTTTCCGGCTCCGGCGACACGCGCCGGCTGCCGTAAGAGTAGTGGGTATTCTGGCCGCTGGGCCGGTCCGGCTGGGCGGAGAGGACGTCCGAATCAGTGGACGCCTGGTGCCAGCCTCGCGTCAGCGCTCGAGACCGAGTATACGAAGCGGATTCTCAGCGGGAGATCTCTGGAGCGGCGCTGACCGGCGGTCCCGGACGCTGCGCGCGGGTCGAAGGCCCCGCTAGGGGTGCTTCGGGCCGCCGCCGCCCGTCGGCGGCCCGCCGTGTGACCCGGTGCCGCCACCGGCTCCACCGCCGCCCCCGCCACCGGCTGCCGCCGCCGCCACCGCCTCCCGTTCCACCGCCGCCCCCGCCACCGGCGCCACCACGTCACCGCCGGCGCCCACGCCGGCTCCGCCGGTGTTGACCGTCGTCTGCTGCGACTTCGGCGGCTGCGCGAACAGCGTCGGATTGCTGTACGGGTTCGAGTAGGTCGCGCCACTGCCGAGCTGCCGCTGCTCGAACTGCCCGAGCCGCTGCGAGCTGAGATAGCTCGACCCGCTCCCCGCCGAGTGCGGCCCGAGAACGCGGTGCCGGAGAACGGAGTCGCTGGGCGCTCCCCAGTCCCCGCAGTAGCCGCCGCTCGCCGACGTACATGAAGTCGTGCCAGATCGGCGCCGCCAGCGTCCCGCCGAAGCCGCCCGGCATCGAGATGTTGCCCTGCGGATAACCGACCCAGACCGCGGTCGACAGCCGCGGGGTATAGCCGACGAACCACGCGTTGCCATAGTTCTCCGCGGTTCCGGTCTTGCCGGCGGCGGGGCAGCCGTACCCGGCGGCGGTGCCGGTGCCGCTCGTGATCACGCCCTTGAGCACCTGGGTGGCCGCGTACGACTCGCCGTTGGTGAACACGCGGTCCTCTTCGGGTTGCCGAGGTTCCCGACGCTCCCGTCCGGGAACACGACGTGATCGAGGATCGTGGCCGGCACGTGCACCCCGCCGTTGGCCAGGGTGGCGTAGGCGTCGGCCATCTCGAGCATCGTGCAGCAGTACGTCAGACCGCCGATCACCTCGGACGGGTTGCCGGTGAGCTTCGAGGTGATGCCCATGGCGTGCGCGGTCTGGTCGAGCTTGTCCCACCCCAGGTCGGCGGCCAGCTGGGCGTACACGGTGTTGTCCGACTCGACCGTCGCCTTGTTGAGGTTGATCGTGCCCAGGTAGGAGAGCTCCGCCGTGTGCACCGACCACGTGGGATCAGAGGGAAGCCAGCCGGCGGTTCAGCAGCTGCGAGGTGTAGTAGGTCTGGTTGGGGTCGCCGTGGTAGTCGTGGATCAGCGTCATCAGCGCGAACACCTTGAACGACGACCCTGTCTGCCGCTCGGCCTGCACGGGATAGTCGAACTTCGTCTGGTCGTAGGTGGCCGACTGGGCCAGCGCCAGGATGTGGCCGTTGGACGGGTCGACGGTCGCGAGCGCTGACGCCGGCTGCGCGTCGAGGTTCGGGCCCCCCGGCTGGTGCGCGTCGATCGCCCGCTGGGCCTGCCCCTGCATCTTCAGGTTGATCGTCGTGTAGACCTTCAGACCGCCGTTCTGCACCGCGCGCAGCCCGACCTTGTCGATCAGCTGCTGCTGCACGTAGTCGAACACGTAGGGCTGGATGCGCGTGTTGTACTTGTTCGTCGTCTGGACCTGGAGCGGGGCGCGCGCGGCGCGATTGGCCTGCGTCCTGGGTGATGTAGTGCGAGGCCACCATCGCCTGGAGCACTTCGCTGCGGCGCTGCAGTGCCAGATGCGGGCGCAGGAACGGGTTGTAGTCGGAGGGCGCCTGGGGAAGCCCGGCGAGGAGCGCCTCCTGGGCCAGGTTCAGCTGCCCGACCTCCTTGTTGAAGAACATCTCCGCGGCGGCGCCCACCCCGATCGCCGTGGTCCCGCCCACCGTCCCGTACGGCACGTCGTTGAGATAGGTGTCGAGGATCCAGTTCTTGCTGTGCTGGCTCTCGAGCTGCTGGGCCAGCTTGGCCTGCACGATCTTGTACTTCAGGTTGTGGTGGGCCCCGATGCTCGACGGCAGGTAGTCGTTGTCGACCAGCTGCATGGTCAGCGTGGACGCGCCCTGGAAGTCCGTTGTGACCGCCGAAGACGTCGCGGATGCCGGCGCGGACGATGCCCTGGTAGTCGAGCGCGCCGTGGTGGAAGAAGCGGCGGTCCTCGATCGCCACCGTCGCGTCCTTGAGCCTCTGCGGGATCTGGTTGCCGTGGACGCGGTTGGCGATCGTGCTCGAGTGGATGTAGCCGAGGAGCGTGCCGTCCGAGGCGTAGATCGCCGACGGCGGGTTGGGTGCGTGGGGCTTGAGCGCTCTTGAGATTCGGGGCCGAGTCGGCGACCGCGACCACCCAGCCGACGCCGGCCAGCGCGGCGATCACCGCCCCGCTGATCACCAGCGTGATCGTGAGCAGCACCGAGCGGCGGAGGGGGTGACCGCGGTGGCGGGTACGCCGCTTCTGTCGTTCGCGTCGACTCATGCAGGTGCTGAGGCGGGGTGGTGCCGTGGCGCAGCGGCGCGGGTTCGGCATCCAAATCCAGCCGCTGAAGTGTACCTGGCGCACCCATTTCGGCCCGCTGCTTCACCCTCCTTCAGGCTGCAACACTCGGCGCTCGGACATGAGCGAGCTACCGAGTACGGGCACCCGCGCGCGAAGGCGGTCGCCTGGCACGCGCTTTGGACCTCGCGGCTGGTGGTGCTCGCCGCGGGCGTGCTCGCGGTGCTGTCCTTCGGGCGCGCGCCCGGGTCGAGTGGCTTCGATCCCGCGGGGCTGACGGCGCCGTTCGGGTACTTCGGCAACCTGCTGGCGGCGCCCTTCGCCCGCTGGGACTCGGTCTGGTACCTGGCCATCGCCCAGGGCGGCTACGCCCACGAGGCGGCCCGGACCGCGTTCTTCCCGCTGTACCCGCTGGTGCTGCGCGGTCCGGGGTTGGTGATCGGCTCCGACCTGGTCGCCGGCGTGCTCGTCTCGCTGGTGGCGTTCGGGATCGCGCTCGCGCTGCTCTACCGGCTGGTCGCCCTCGAGCTCTCCGACGAGCTCGCCCGCGCCACCGTGATGCTGATCGCGTTCTCGCCCGATGGCCTACTTCTTCTCCGCCGTCTACAGCGAGTCGCTGTTCCTGGCCCTCTCGCTTGGCTGCATCCTCGCCGCTCGCAACGGGCGCTGGGCGCTGGCCGGGATCCTCGGCGCGCTCGGGGCGGCGTCGCGCAACAGCGGGATCACGTTGATCGTTCCCGTGGTCCTGCTGTTCCTGTACGGCCCGCGCGCCGACCGCCCCCGGCCGATCACCCGGTCGGGCTGGCGCCGGGTTCTGCCCCGCCACCCGCTGACCCCGGCGCTCGCATGGTCGCTGCTCATTCCCGCCGGACTAGGCGCCTACATCGCCTACCTCGCGCTCAGCACCGGCCACGGGCTGGCCCCGTTCCACGCCCAGGAGGTCTGGTACCGCCACTTCGCCGGTCCCTTCGGCGGAGTCTGGACGGGCACGGTGGCGGCCTGGGACGGGCCTGCGCCAGCTGATCCACGGGCCGCCGCCGCCGCTCTACTTCGACAAGGCGGGCGGGAACCCGATGATGGTGGCGGCGCAGAACCTGATGCTGTTCGGCTTCCTCGTGCTCGGGGCCGTGTCGGTGATCGGGGCGCTGCGCCGGTTGCCCATCGCCTATGGCGGCTATGCCCTCGATCGCGCTCGCCATGCCGCTCTCCTATCCGGTCTCGCCGCAGCCGCTCGCGTCGCTCCCCCGCTACGAGGTGGTGCTGTTCCCGCTGTTCATGTGGGCGGCGCAGTGGTCCGCGCGCCGGCGGCTGAGCGAGCCGGTACTGGCCGCGGGCGCGGTCATGCTCGGGCTGTTCACGGCCGAGTTCGCGACCTGGCGCTTCGTTGCCTGACGCGATCCTCCTCGACGCCCTCGGCACGCTGGTCGCGCTCGAGCCGCCGGCGCCCGCGCTCCGCGTCGAGCTGGCGCGCCGCTTCGACGTCGAGGTCAGCCGAGGCCGAGGCCGAGCGCGCGATCGCCGCCGAGATCGCCTACTACCGCGCGCACCTAGATGACGGGCGCGACCTCGAGCGCCTGGCCGACCTGCGCGCCCGCTGCGCCCGGGTCCTGCGCGACGCGCTTCCGCCGGCGCTCGCCGGCTCCGATCCCGGCGGCGATGACCGAGGCCCTGCTGGCGTCGCTTCGCTTCCGCGCCTTTCCCGACGTCGGGCCGTCGCTCCTCGCAGCCCGCGGCGCGGCCGCCGACTGGTCGTGGTCAGCAACTGGGACGTTTCGCTGGGCGAGGTCCTGGCGCGGCTCGAGCTCGCGCCGATGCTCGACGGAATCGTCACCTCGGCGGCGGTGGGCGCGCGCAAGCCGGCGCCGGCGATCTTCGCCCGCGCGCTCGAGCTCGCGGGCGCGCGTCCCGACGCGACGATCCACGTCGGCGACAGTCTCGAGGAGGACATCGCCGGCGCCCGCGCCGCGGGCATCGAGCCGATCCTGATCCGGCGCGAGCGGCGGTCCGGCCGCTCCGGGAGTGCGCACCATCAGAGACGCTCGCCGACCTGCCCCTAGGGCCCTAATCTCCTGCTGCGATGTCGAGCACGCCCCGCCCGAGTCCGTCGCGCCCGCGCCACCGCGCGAGCCCGACCCGCTGCGCGAGGACTCCGACCTGCCGCCGTGGCCGGTCCTGGACCGCCCCGGCTGCGGTCGGGCATGGGGCTGTGCGTCGGCATCTTCGCGAGCGTTTTCGTGGGCCTGATCGGCCGCGCTGGCGGCTCGAGCGTCGGCCATCCGACGCCGGCGGTCGCCCTCATCAGCGACGTCGTATTCGACGCCGGGTTCGTCGGTGTGGCGCTATACCTCGCGACGCTCACCAGCCGTGCCCTTGCCGAGCCCCGCCGTCCGCGGCCCGCGGACTTCGGCTATCGCAGGTCAGCCTGTCGCTCGGGCATCGGTTCGTTCCTCACCGCCGGCGTGGGCTACTACGTCGTGTCCGGCGTTTACGCGCAGCTGATCCACCTCCACGGCAGCGACAAGCTGCCCAACGAGCTGGGCGTGAGCAAGAGCACCGCGGCGCTCGTGGGCGCGGCCATCTTCGTGTGCGTGGTCGCGCCCATCGCCGAGGAGTTCTTCTTCCGCGGGTTCATCTTCGGTGCGCTCCGGCGGTGGCGGATCATCGGTTGGCGGGCGCAACATCGGGACGCGTGGTGGCGGCGATCCTGACCGGGATCCTGTTCGGGCTGGCCCACACCGGCTCGGCCTCCTCGCAGTACCTGATTCCGCTCGGCTTCCTCGGGTTCGTGCTCTGTCTGCTGCGGTGGCGCACGCGCTCCCTGTATCCCTGCATGGCCCTGCACTCGGTCAACAACTCGCTGGCGCTGGGGATCAGCCAGGAGCACTGGGGGGCGGGGCCGATCCTGGGGTTGATGGTGGCGGCGCTGGTGACGATCGCGCTGCTCACGTGGCCGCTGTCGCGCACCTAGCCGTGCGGGGTTGGGGCACGCGGGGCGCGGGGCGCCGGTTGCAGCGCCGGCTTCGCCGCCCCCGCCGCGCCTGGTTTACTTCCGATTAATGCGGCGACGGATTGCGATGGGGCTGGCAGTGATGGCGGTGGCGCTCATCGGCGCGTCGCAGGCGACTGCCGCCACGGCGCCGCCGCCGCCGGGCCACCTGTCGCTGTCGATCCGCTACGGGTTCTCGCTGAACCGCCAGATCGTGACCGTGCCCGGCCGCAGCATGAACATCCGGGGCGAGGTCCGGCCGTACGTCCCCGGCCAGCGGGTGGAGCTGTCAAGGCCTACCTCCACGGCAAGCTCATCAAGTCCGCGACGCTGCGGTCGTGCCCGTCGACGGCGCCGGCCTGTTCGTCGAGCCGATCTCGAGCCGGGATCCGGGCACCGTCACCGTGACTGTGGACCATCACGCGACGCAGACGCTCGGCCCGTTCTTCGGGCGCGGCGCTACAGCGTGCTCGAGACACGTCGGCTTCGGGGACAGCAGGTCCGTTCGTGCAGCTGATCCAGCAGCGGCTCGCCGCCCTGCACTTCTACATCCCGCAGACCGGGCGCTACGACTCCGGCACCGGGCTGGCCATCGACGCCTACCACCGCCTCCTGCATCGCGGGACCTCGCAGACGCTCGACTCATCCACGCTCGCCTGGCTGCTCAACGGCTGGGGCGAGTTCAAGCTCCGCTTCCCGCGTCACGGCCAGCACGCCGAGGGCAACCTGTCACTGCAGCTCCTGGCGCTCGCCAACGGCTCGCACGTGTACCGGATCTATCCGATCAGCTCGGGCAAGCCCTCGACTCCGACCGTCCTCGGCGACTTCCGGGTCTACCGGAAGTCCCCGGGCTACCTCTCCGACGGGATGTACTTCTCGAACTTCTTCACCGGCGGCTACGCCATCCACGGCTTCAACCCGGCGCCCGATTATCCCGGCCAGCCACGGCTGCATGCGGGTCCCGATCGACGACGCGATCTCGATCTACGACTGGTTGCGCGCTCGGCAACTGGGTCGACGTCTACTACTAGCCCCTCGCGCGCCTAAGCGAACCCGCGCGAGAACCGCGCCAGGTAGCCCAGCCCAAGCCCGTACACGCCAGCGCCAGCACGGCGGGGATGCCGTGGTCGACCCAGGCGTTGTCGGACTGGATCACCGAGTGGAAGGGCGAGGTCAGGGTGCTCGCGGCGCCGTCGATGAACCGCCGCGGCTGCGCGTGGCGGCTTGTGCGTCGCCACCGGCCTTGGGGCAAGCGCGGCGGCGCCCGGGAGCTCCGCGGTCTGCTGATGCTGCGAGGCGCCGGCGACCTGGTCGTGCGCGAACAGCGCGAACGACGCGATCACGAGGACCGGCAGACGGTCGAGATGGTGACAAGGGCGCGATGAACCACGATCGCCGGATCGGCCGCCAGCGGGGCTAGCATGACCAAGCTCCGTGAATCTGGACGCAGAACCGACGACCGCCCAGCGCCCGCCGCTCGTCTCGGAGCTCCGAGAGCATGCGCTCGTGATCGGAGAGGTCGTCCTCACCAGCGGGGCGACGGCCCAGTATCTGGTCGATGCCAAGCGGGCGATCCTGCTCCCCGCCGGTTTCAAGGCCGCTCGCCGAGCTGGTGGCGGCCCAGGCCGCGGAGTGGGGCGCCACCGCGGTCGGCGGGATGACCATGGGCGCCGACCCGATCGCCTGCGCCGCGCTCGCGGGCGGAGCCGACGTCAAGGCGTTCTTCGTGCGCAAGGAGACCAAGCAGCACGGCCTCTCGCGGCGGATCGAGGGGCCGCTGCTCGAGCCGAGCGACCGCTGCATGCTCGTCGAGGACGTGGTCACGACCGGGCGGCTCGACGATCAAGGCCCTCCAGGCGCTTCAGGACGAGGGCCGCGAGGTGTGCGGGGTGCTCGCCATATGCGATCGGCTGGCCGGTGGCGACGCGGCGATCGCGAGGCCGCCGGCGCTCCGTACCGCGCGCTCACCACGATCGATGACGTGTACCCCGAGCGTCCTGACCGCTAGGGCGGAGGGCTGGCTGAGTTACTGAGGCCATGGCCGCAATGATTCAGCCAGCCCTCAGCGGAGGGCCGCGCGGCAAAGGGAGGGTGCGGGCGCCTCAGGAGGGCAGACGCCGGCAGCCCGCGCGGCGCTGGTGCAGCGCCTGGACCACCCACCCGCCGCGGGGAGTCGGGGTGAAGAGGACGACGGGCCGCCGGCTGGCCTCGGCCGGCCCGAACTTGAACCCGACCTTGTCCACGTTCAGCTCGCAGCGTCCACGCCAGGATCGTCTGGAACTCGAGGCGGGTCAGCGGCTCGCCGCATGAGCGCAGCAGCGAGGCGCCACCGGCCGCGCTAACCTGTCCCGCCAGCCGCTTGATCTGCTGCGTGCGCGCGCGCTGGCCGCGCAGATCGCGATGCTCGTCGCGCACGTGGTTCAGTGCCGAGGGGACGAGCGCCACCGCCAGCGCGAGCGCCACCGCCGCCCCGGCCCAGCGCCACGGCACCTCGTTGACCAACCGGCCGACGGCGACGCCGGCGAGGACGGCCACCACCGCGCCCGCGGGGAACATGTAGCGCGCCAGCCCGGGCCACCCGTGGAGCGCGAACGCGATCTCGACGATCACCCACACCACCGCGCCGGCAGCCAGCACCAGCGTCGTCCGGTCCCGACGCACCACCGCGAGCGCCACCGCGCCCAGCGCCACCACCTCGAGGAGCGGATGGTTGATGTCGAGGAAGCGGCTGATCGTGGCCACGACCTTGTTCCCGTGGGGCGCGCGGCCGCTCCCGAAGGCGTTGGAGGCGGCGACGAACGCCGTGCGCGAGGTGATCGCCGGGATCCCGAACCACATGAAGAGGACGAACGCCCACCCGCCGGCGAGCACCCACCGCATCGCCGGCCGCGCACGCCAGCCCCACAGCGTGTAGAGCGCCAGGAACGGCCACACCTCGGGTCGCCCCAGCGCGCCGAGGACGCCCAGCGCGAACGCCCAGCGCGGCCGCCCCGATCAGGTGACAGTCGATCGCGCCCAGGCAGAGGGAGACGATCATCGGGTCCGACTGGAAGCTGAGCGCGTAGTGCCAGTAGGCCTGGATGCCGAGGAGCGCCGCACCCGCGAACACGGCGGCCGCCCACGCCCCCGCGCGCCGCGCCGCGGCCCTCGCCCGCAACGAACCGGTAGGCGATCCGGCCGGCGAAGAACACGCCGCTCAGCGCCACCGCCAGCGACGTGATCATCCACAGCCACAGCTCGTAGTGGCCGAACAGCGCGTAGGGCGCGGTGAACAGGAACGGGAGCGGCTTCCACGACGGCGCGGCGTTGGTGTTGAGCGCGCCGGCCACGGCCTGGTGACCCCACACGAGCCAGCCGTAGGCGTCGAAGCTCGGGCGCGTCCTCGC
This sequence comes from uncultured Solirubrobacterales bacterium, assembly GCA_963839105.1. Taxonomy (GTDB): domain Bacteria; phylum Actinomycetota; class Thermoleophilia; order Solirubrobacterales; family Solirubrobacteraceae; genus Palsa-465. The sequence continues at coordinate 681,918 of CAWITQ010000009.1, read as the reverse complement.
CCACACCACGATCAAAGTGGACAGGACCACGAGCGCGACCGCGACGGCCGGCTCCGGGTAGCGGCGCAGCCACGCCGCCCTCCCCGGCCGGCGCCCGGCCCCGCTTCCACACCTCCGGGAGCGCGCGCGGCGTCGACCGCGGATCGCTGGACCGTTGACTCGGCCACGCTCTCCGATCCTCAGCGCGTCGGCGCACCAGGAACCCGCCTGGGTCCCGGCGTGAGGTCAGGTACTCGGAATGCAGGCCGCGGCACGCCGCCACCTGGGACGCACGGGTGTGCCACGGCTCCACCCGCCACCCGCCCGAGACGTTTGGGAGGAAGAGCACGATCGGGTACGGCCGCGACTTCTCGAGCGCCGGCAGATAGCCGACAGAGCCGACGTTGCGGTGGGTCAACCACGCCATCGAGCTCGCGTACTCGACGATCGTCACCGGCTCACCGCAGGCGACGGACGTGCCTGGTGCCGCCGAGCACGTCGATGGTCGTCTTCAGGAGCGAGATCTCGTGCGTCCTCCCGCGCTCGTGCTTGAGATCCGTGCGTTCCGTGCGCACACGCGCGAGCGCGCCCGGGACCATGGTCCCGACCAGCAGCGCGACGAGGGGAATCCCGGCCCACGGCGGCAAGCCTCGGCGGAGCCGCGGCGCCTCCGTCAGCACCCAGCCCACCCCGGCGCCGACGAGGATGACCGCGATCGCCGCCGCCTCGAACATGTAGCGCGGCAGCCCGGGCCAGCCGTGAAGCGCGAACGCGATCTCGACGAGCACCCAGAACGCCGCGGTCCCGGCCAGCCACAGCGCCAGCCAGTTGCGACGCAGGGCGGCCCAGGCGACCACCGCCAGGGTGGCGATCCACATCGGCAGGTACTGGAGCTCGGTGAACCTCCCGAGGGTTCCGAGGACGATCCCGTTCGTCAGCTTGCGGGGCGAGCGCTCCGCGAGCTGCGCGGACACGAACGGGCGGTGGTTGGTGATCGTCGGGACGCCGAACCAGAAGAACAGGACGACTGCCCAGCCGGCGATGATCCACCGGCGCATCGACGGGATCCTGAACCACGCATAGAGCGAGTAGGGGCCGAGCATGCACCACGCCTCCGGGCGCCCGAGTCCGGCCAGCACGCCGAACACGAACGCCAGGCGCGGCCGGCCGGACAGGTAGGATATCGATCCCGGCCAGCACGAAGGTGACGATCATCGGATCCGACTGCACGCTCAGGATGTAGTGCAGGTAGTCCTCGATCCCGAGCAGCGCCACGCCGGCGAAGACGCCCGCGGCGAGGGCGGCGCGGTGCCGGCCGACCTCGAGCTCGCCATCCCGCGCCGCCTCGCCGACCGTGAGCCGGTAGGCGATCCGGCCTGCGAACACGCAGCCCGCGAGCGACATCGCCACGTCGGTCAGCATCCACAGCCACAGCTGGTAGTGCCCGAGCAGCGCGTAGGGCACCGTGAACAGGTAGGGCAGCGGCTTCCACGAGGGCGCGCCGCCCAGGTCGAGCTTCAGGTGGAGCGTCTGATAGCCCCACACCAGCCAGCCGAACGCGTCGTAGCTCGGGCGCGTGCGCGCCCACAGCAGGAGCGCGACGGCGGCGGCCACCACCACTGCGCCCACGACCCACCACGGGTGGCGGCGCACGAAGTGCCGCAGCGTCCAGGGGATGGTCTCCGGGGCAGGGAGTGCAGCTGGCGCCGCCGACGAGTCAGCGGTCGGTGCATCGAGCGTGCTCTCGGACACGGAGGTCGCGGACGGTAGCACGGGCATCACGGGCCGCCGGATGAGAGAACGCTTGCTTTGAGCACGGTGGCGTTCGCGCTCACCGCACCGACTCTCCAGTGCCCCCGGCAGGAATCGAACCTGCATCCCGCGCTTAGGAGGCGCGTGCTCTATCCATTGAGCTACGAGGGCGCGGCGAACAGAGAGTAGCCGCGGTGGCCAAGGCGCTCGAGGTCAGGCTGCCGTCGCGTCCAGCGGGGAGATTTGTGCTTCGTTAGCGCTGCGTGCAACGCCGTTTGCCGTGTGATATCCACCACCCATACAGCAGGGAATTCGTCTCTCACGCGGAACCGGGACTGGAAGACGAGCCGGCGGAGGCCGGTCAGCCGCGGGGAAAAACGACCGCCCCCGCTCCACACTTTCAGTGATATCTTGCGCCCAGCGACGGCAGTAGTCCAGATTGGTAGGAGGAGAGACGCGCGACCGCTCCGTCAGGCGGCGCGGCGCGGTGCTCGAACCCACCTCCCGAGGTACGTCGGCTCTGGGTGCTGTCCGTAACTGGGGACCCCCGAGGAGGAGGATTGATGCGAACGATCACGCGCAGCACGATGGCGATGATTGGCGTGGCGCTAGTCGTGCTATTCGCGGCCGCCTGCGGCTCGAGCAGCAACAACAGCGGCAGCGGTAGTGGCGGTGGCGCCGGCGGCGGTGCCTCGCCATCCGGCGCGCCCACGAGCGGCCCGGGGCTGACCCAGCCGACGGCCCCGTCGGGGTCGAAGATCTCCGGCGGGACGGTGTACTACACGGAGGGCGCGAGCGCGCCGCCGAACTACATCTTCCCGATGACCAACGCGCAGGTCTGCTCGACGACGAACATCTCGCAGTTCAACGCGATGCATGTTCCGGCCGCTGTACTGGTACGGCAACAACTACCGGCCGACTGTCGACTACGACTACTCGATCGGTCAGCAGCCGGTGTTCTCGGCCGGGAACAAGACGGTCACGATCAAGCTGAAGCCGTGGAAGTGGTCCAACGGCGAGACGTGACCTCGCGCGACATCGAGTTCTGGATCAACCTGTACAAGGCGAACCCGGCCAAGAACTACTGCGGCTACGTGCCCGGGATACTTCCCCGACAACGTCGACGAGCATGAGCGACGCCCGACCCGCAGACGCTGGTCCTGCATCTGACCAAGGTGCTCAACCCGACGTGGTACCTCTACAACGAGCTGTCGCAGATCTATCCGATCCCGCTCGCCTGGGACCGCACCTCGCTCTCGCAGCCGGCGCCGACGTCCGACAACGGGCACCTGCCGGACTCGACCAAGGCGGGCGCCGAGGCCGTGTACAAGTTCCTCGACAAGCAGTCCAAGGATCTCGGTAGCTGGGCCTCCTCGCCGCTGTGGAAGGTGGTCGACGGCCCGTTCAAGCTGCAGAGCTTCACCAGCAGCGGCCAGGTGACCCTGGTGCCGAACCCGAGCTACTCCGGCTCGCCCAAGCCGACGATCTCGAAGTTCGTCCAGCTCCCGTTCACCAGCGACACGGCGATCTTCAACGAGATCCGCTCGGGCGGTCCCTCGGCGCTGACGATCGCGAACCTGCCATCGCAGTACGCGCCGCAGATCCCGTCGCTGAAGAGCGCGGGATACACCTACAACCCGGCGGCGAGCTACTCGTTCAATTACTTCCCGCTGAACTTCAACAACCCGACACTGGGGCCGGTGTTCAAGCAGCTGTACTTCCGGCAGGCGTTCCAGCACCTGGTCGACCAGCAGGGCTGGACGACCGCGTTCCTGAACAAGACCGCCAACCCCACGTACAGCCCAATCCCACCGGCGCCGCCGAACCCGCTCGCGAGCGTCAACGCCTCGGCGAACCCGTATCCGTTCTCAGTCGCCACGGCTAGCTCGATCCTCAAGGCCCACGGCTGGAGCGTCGCTCCGGGCGGGGTGACCACGTGCAAGAGCCCGGGCTCCGGCGCCAGCCAGTGCGGTGCCGGGGTAAAGGCGGGGACGAAGCTCTCGTTCAACCTCGACTACCAGGCCGGCGTGGCCACGCTCACGAGCGAGATGAACGACCTGCAGGCGCAGGCCAAGAAGGTCGGCATCAACCTCCAGCTGACCAGCCACCCGTTCAACCAGGTGATCGGCACCGCCGTGGCGTGCGCGCCCGACGGACCCGGCATGCAAGTGGACGGCTCGAGAACTGGGGCGCGGGCTGGATCTACGGGCCGGATTACCTGCCGACGGGCGAGGCGCTGTTCACGCCCGGAGCGGTGGCGAACTACGGCAGCTACAGCGACCCGAAGGCGACGTCGCTGATCCAGCAGACGATCAGCGGGCCGGCGGCCAGCGAGTCTCAGGCCCTGACCGCGTACGCCAACTACCTGCAGCAGCAGCTTCCCGTCGTGTATCGGCCCGACCTCGATCGGGACGTTCCAGGGCGATGCTGGCACGCTGATCAGCTCAGAAGCTGGGAGGCTATGCCGCCAACGCCCTGGGATTCATGACCCCGGAGAACTGGTACTCTCACGAAGTAGCGAAAGCACAAGGCAGAGCGGCAGGAGGGACAGCTCCTGCTGATCGGATACATCATCCGCCGGCTGGGCCAGGCGATCATCGTGATCGCTGGGCGTGACGCTGATCACGTTCGCCCTCCTGCACGCTCCTGCCCGGCAACCTGGCCCGGGACATCCTCGGAAACCGGGCCATCGCCGCAGGCGATCGCGCAGTTCAACCACGACAACGGGCTGGACCAGTCGGTCTTTGTCCAGTACTGGATGTTCCTGGACAAGCTGATCCACGGCAACCTCGGGTACTCGTTCCAGTTCAACCGCTCGGTCGACTCGCTGCTGGCAAGCGAGCTGCCCCAAGGACCTTGTGCTCGGCGGGGTCGTCGCTGATCCTCTCGCTGCTCATCGCCATCCCCGTCGGGGTGGCCCAGGCGGTGCGCCGCAACGGCGCGCTCGACTACGCCGGCACGGGCGTGAGCTTCCTGCTCTACTCGATGCCCCAGTACGCGATCGCGCTGCTGCTGATCCAGTTCCTGTCGATCAGCTTCCATGTGTTCCCGGCCGAGGCCCCGCAGTCGACGACCTCGGCGCGGGGATGCTCTCGCACCCCGGCGGGCTGGTCCTGCCCGATTGCCGCCCTGACGCTCGTGACCTACGCGCAGTTCAGCCGCTACATGCGCTCCTCGGCGATCGACACCCTGGCCCAGGACTACATGCGCACGGCGCGGGCCAAGGGGCTGCCTGAGCGGCTCGTGCTGTGGCGCCACCTGCTGCGAAACTCGCTGATCGCGGTGGTGACGCTGGTCGGCCTGTCGATCCCGCTACGTGCATCACGGGGACGCTGATCATCGAGCAGGTGTTCAACTTCCCCGGTGCCGGCCTCGAGTATCTTCAACGCCGCGCTACGCAACGACTACGAGGTCATGCTCGGGATCACCGTGCTGGTAGGCGTGGTCACCGTGGTGGGCAACCTGATGGCTGACATCGGCTACGCGATTCTCGACCCGCGGATCAGGTACTGATCGTGGCCGTCGAGCCCACCGAGCGCGAAGCCCGCTCGACGTCGACGGGTGCTGCCGTCCCGACGGCGGGCGAGGTCATCACCGACCGGCAGCCCGTGGCGCCTGATCGGCGCGGACCTTCGCGCAGAACCGCCTGGCCATCGTCGGCGTGGTAGTCGTCGTCCTGATCACCCTGTTCAGCTTCATCGGCCCGCTGATCTACCACACCGACCAGCTCAACCCGAACCTGTCGAGCGTCAATCTGCCTCCGGGCGGGGGCCACGCATTCGGTACCGATAACAGCGGGCTTCGACATCCTCGGCCGGATGATGCAGGGCGGCCAGAGCTCGATCGAGGTCGGCTTCGCGGTCGGGTTCGATCTCCACCGTGTTCGGGCTGATCTACGGCGCGATCAGCGGATTCTTCGGCAAGGCGCTGGACGCGCGTGCTGATGCGCTTCGTCGACATCGGCCTCGCCATTCCGATCGTGTTCCTGTTCATCTTCATGGCCCAGGTGTTCAAGCCGAGCCTGGGGCTGCTGATCGTGCTGCTCGCGCTCGTCTCCTGGCTGATACCCGCCCGCCTGGTGCGCGGCGAGACGCTCAGCGCTGCGCACGCGCGAGTACGTGCAGGCGGTCCAGGTCATGGGCGGTCGCTCGTGGCGGATCATCTCCCGCCACATCATCCCCAACACGATCGGGACGATCGTAGTCACGGTCACCTTCCAGATCGCCAACGCGATCCTCACCCTGGCCGTGCTCCAGTACCTGGGCTTCGGACTACCGCCGACAACGCCCACCTGGGGCTCGATGCTCTCCGACGGCACGACCTACCTTCAGGACGGCTACTGGTGGGAGGTTTATCCTGCGCTCATCATCATCGTGATCACCGTGGTCGCCTTCAACTTCATCGGAGACGCTCTTCAGGACGCCTTCGACGTGCGGCTGCAGGAGAAGTAGCGGTCGTGGCGCGTCTGCTCGAGGTCGACGACCTCCGGACCCAGATCAAGCTTCGCAGCGGCACCGTGCACGCCGTGGACGGGCTGAGCTTCGAGGTCGACACGGGCGAGACGGTGGGCATCGTGGGCGAATCGGGTTGCGGCAAGACGATGGCCGCGATGTCGATCATGCGACTGCTCCCGCATCGCGGATACATCGCCGGCGGCGAGGTCCGTCTCGAAGGGCGGGATTTGGTCAGCCTGAGCGACGACGAGATTCGCAAGGTCCGCGGCAACGACATCGGCATCGTCTTCCAGGACCCGATGACCTCGCTGAACCCGACGATGACCGTCGGCAGGCAGATCGCCGAGGTGGTCCTGATCCATCGCGACGTCTCCAAGGACGCGGCCATGCAGCGCGCCGTCGAATGCTTGGACATGGTCGGCGTGCCGCGGCCGAAGGAGCGCATCAGCGACTACCCGCACCAGCTCTCGGGCGGTCTGCGCCAGCGCGTCATGATCGCCATGGCCCTGGCGTACGAGCCGAAGCTGCTCATCGCCGACGAGCCCACCACCGCTCTCGACGTCACCATCCAGGACCAGATCCTGCGTCTGCTCGACCGCCTCAAGGCCGAGCTCGGCATGGGGATCATCCTGATCACCCACGACATGGGCGTGATCGCCGGACGCGCCGACCGCGTGGTCGTCATGTACGCCGGCGAGAAGATCGAGTCCTCCGCGACGTTCGAGCTCTTCAACAACGTCCGTCATCCCTACACCGAGGCGCTTCTCGCCTCGATCCCCAAGCTCAACCAGGACAAGACCCAGGAGCTGTACTCGATACCGGGGCTGCCTCCGGACCTGCGCAACCCGCCCTCCGCCTGCCGGTTCGCGCCGCGGTGCGCGTTCGCCACCGACCGAGTGCCGAACCGAGAAGCCGCCCCTCAAGGACGGAGACCTTCCGAACCACCCCTTCGCGTGCTTCCACCCGCGCCGTTCCTCGGCAGCCGAGCTGACCACCATGGGCGCCCGGCTGATCGCCGAGGCCGAAAAGAACTCGGCCCTGGTAGCCCGGTTCGGGCGCGAGCTCGAGGTCCTGACGTTGGCCAGCGAGCCGGACGCGGCCGCGCCGGTCGACGGCGATGGACAGCCCGACATCGTCCTGGACTTCCAGGATGTCTCGAAGGAGTTTCCGGTCACGGCGGGCGCGATCCTGCGCCGGCGGATCGGGACGCTGCACGCCATCACCGGCGTGAACCTCGCGATCCGCCGCGGGGAGACCTTCGGGCTCGTCGGCGAGTCGGGCTGCGGGAAGACCACGCTCGGCCGGCTCGGCGTCGCCCTCGAGGCACCGACTCGACGGCAAGGTGATGTTCGACGGCACCGATCTGAGCACGCTCAAGGGCGCGGAGCTTCGCAGCCGGCGGCGTGACCTCCAGCTGATGTTCCAGGACCCCTACGCGTCGCTCGACCCGAGGATGCGAGTCAAGGAGATCATCTCCGAGCCGCTCGACATCGCCAAGCAGGGCACCACGGAGGAGCGGGAGAACACGGTGAAGCGCCTGCTCGACGAGGTCGGCCTCGCGCACGACGCCATGGCTCGCTACCCGCACGAGTTCTCGGGCGGCCAGCGGCAGCGCCTCGGCCTGGCCCGTGCGATGGCACTCAACCCCAAGGTGATCGTCGCCGACGAGCCTGTGTCCGCCCTCGACGTCTCGATCCAGTCGCAGATCCTCAACCTGATGAAGCGGATCCAGGCCCGCTACGGGCTCACCTATATCGTGATCTCGCACGACCTCTCGGTCGTCCGTTACCTGGCCGACCGCATCGGCGTCATGTACCTGGGCAAGCTGGTCGAGGTCGGTCCGGGCTCCGACATCTACGAGAAGTCGGCCCACCCGTACACCGCCGGCCTGCTCGACGCGATCCCGGTGCCCGACCCGAACCTGGTCAAGGAGAAGAACGGCCACGTGGCGATCCGCGGGAGCTTCCGTCGCCACTCAACCCGCCCTCGGGTTGCCGCTTCCGCACCCGCTGCCCGCGAGCGCAGGACAAGTGCGCGGAGGTGCTCCCCCTGCTGCGCCCGTTCGGGCCGGACCACTACGCCGCCTGCCACTTCCCGCTTCAACCGGCGCTCGACGAGAACGCCGTCCCCACCGCGCACGAGCAGACGCCCGCCCGCCCGCCCGAGGCGGCGGCCCCGGCCTCGCCGCCTCAGTCCTCGTCGTCGTCGACGTAGAGCGACTCGCGGGCGAGCTCGTCGCCGCCCCGGCTCCACAGCTTGACCTCGAGGTAATCCGAGCGGTAGTTGTCGGGCGCGATCAGGGTGAAGCGCTCGTCCACGAGCTCGCATTGGTCGACTGCGAGGTTGGCCAGCTCGCCGGTGACGATCGCGCCGCCGGGGATCAACGGGATGCCCCAGACGAGCGTGATGTCCGCGCTCTTGCCCTCCTCACCGCGCCAGGTCGCGATCACGTCGTCGTTGAGGTCGAGCTTCCACTCCGGGTTCGACTCGGCCAGCTCGGCGGTGAAGTCCGCGCGCGCCTCGAACTCCGCGGGGCCGCCGGCGCCCTCCCAGAAGGAGACGAAGCCGAACAGCTCATAAGAGGCGGTGGTTCGCGCCACCGCCGGGATGTAGGTGCGCCCCGCGAAGGTGCGGTCGGGAAACCAGGCGACCCCTCCCGGCTCCCCGATGTCCTCGCCCTCGGTGTCGAGCTCCCGGCAGGCTGCGAGGAAGTGACCGGCGAGCGTGTCCGCCCACCGGCCGTAGGGGATGCCCTCTTGGGGGGGCTCCGCGGCGAAGCTGATCACGAACCGGTCGGTCGGCGGCATGGGGCCGGAGGATAGGCGCTCGCCTCGAGGCGGGGGATGCCGCCTCGCGCTCTCGGGCTTCGCCGCCCCGCTCGCGCCCTCCCCGCTTCGCGAACCATGGCCGCGGGCAGGTGGGCACGCGGCAACGCACCAGCCATCGACGCAGCTTGAGCGTGGCTAAAGCGTGCGGACGCTCAGTGTCCGATAACTGACCGGCGCTCAGCGCGGTCAGGGCCGCTGAGCGCGGTCAGAATGCACCGCGGCGCGAGAGGACCGCGGGGATCGTGCGGAGCAGAATCCGCAGGTCCAGGAAAATCGACCAGCGCTCGAGGTACAGGAAATCCAGGCGGACGAGGTCGTCGAAGTCGAGCTCGGAGCGGCCCGAGACCTGCCAGAGCCCGGTGATGCCCGGGAGCACCAGGTAGCGCTTCTTGTGCCACTCCTCGAGGCGCTCGAAGTCGCGCATCGGCAGCGGGCGGGGCCCCACGAGCGACATCTCGCCCCGCACCACGTTGACGAGCTGCGGCAGCTCGTCGAGCGAGAAGCGGCGCAGGAGGCGTCCCACGCGGGTCAGCCGCGGGTCGTTGCGGATCTTGAAGATCGCGCCCGACTTCTCGTTCAGGGACTCGAGGTCGGCCTGGATCTGCTCCGCGTGTTCGCGCATCGTCCTGAACTTGAAGCAGTAGAAGGGGCGACCCGGCCATGCCCGGGCGAACCGACCGGTAGATGGTCGGGCCCCGAGGAGCTCAGCTTGATCGCGATCGCGATCGCGAGCAGGACCGGGGCGAGCACGATCAGCCCGATCGTGGCCAGCGTCAGGTCGAAGGTCCGCTTGAGCGCGAAGTCGATCCCGTCGAACACGGGTGGGCGCAGCGTGAACAGCGGCACGCTCTGACCCGGGACGAACTGGGCCCGGTCCATCAAGATCTCCATCGTGGTCGGCGCCACGTGCACGGTGACGCCGCGGCGGTGGCACTGGTCGACGAGCTCGACCGCCCGCTCCTGGGGGAACTCGGGGTCGGCGATGATGACCTCCTGGACCCGCTCGACCGCGAGCACGTCCGGCAGCTGCTCGAGCGATCCCAGCGAGCGCAGGCCGTTGGGCGGCCGGGGGCTGAGCGAGATGTAGCCCACGATGTCGACCCGAGTGCGGGAGCGGTCCGACAGGGCGTGGCCGACCTCCTCCATGTGCGTTGCCCGAGCCGACGAGCAGCGCGCGGCGCCGGTAGCCGGCCTGCTCGAGCAGCCAGCCCGTGACCCGCAGGTGAAGCTCGCGCAGCCCGGCGATGTAAACGGTGCCGAACACCACCGAGCCGTAGAAGATGAAGTAGCTCGAGTAGTGCTTTCCGTCGGCCAGCGCGAACACGAGCGCGATCACCGCGGCCTGGAACAGCGCCCCGGCGATCCGCGCCAGGCCCGGCCGCGCGGGTCCGCTCGGCGTACAGGTCGACCCGGGCGAACAGCAGCACCGTGAGCAGGTACGCGAACCAGATCCACTGCTTCATCTGCGACCAGGCGAGGCCGGCGTCCGGGTTGCCCTTGATCGGCGAGCTTGACCATCAGCGAGGTGAACAGGGCGCCCGCCGACCCCGAACAGGTCGAGCGCCATCAGCGACAGGACGCGGACGACCCGCCGGAGCGTCTCGATCCGCAGGATGAACGAGAGCAGCGGCGGGCGCTTGCGGCGAACGTCGCGCTCGGGCAGGCGTGCCGGACCGGGCGCGGGAATCCCGCGCACCTGGCCGCTAGCGACCTTTGTCTGATCGATGCTCACGTACCGCTGCCAGCATGGTCATTCCCCTACTCCGCTCATAACGGTAGCCGGAGGATGAAGTTCCGGGCTATCGGAACCCATCGTGCACAGGGTTTCCGCCCGTGTCCGCTACGCGAGTGCGCCGACCAGCGTCTCGCGCCCGGACTGCTCGATCGTCCGGGTGAGGCCCTCGCGGAGCGAGATCTCGGGCTCCCAGCCCAGGATCTCGCGCGCCAGGGAGATGTCCGGCTGGCGCACCTGGGGGTCGTCGGTGGGAAGCGCCTCGTAGATGATCTCCGAGTTCGAGCCCGAGACCTCGATCACGGTCTTGGCCAGTTCGAGCAGGGTGAACTCGTCCGGGTTGCCGACGTTGACGGGCTGGTGGTAGCCGGATTCGGCCAGCGCGATCAGGCCCCGGATCTCATCGTCGACGTAGCAGAAGGAGCGGGTCTGGGAGCCGTCGCCGAAGACCGTGATCGGGCGGTCCTGGAGCGCCTGGCGCAGGAAGGTGGGGATGGCGCGGCCGTCGTGGGGGCGCATCCGCGGCCCGTAGGTGTTGAAGATGCGCACGATCGCGGTGTCCACGCCCTGCTGGCGGTGGTAGGCCATGGTCAGGGCCTCGGCGTAGCGCTTGGCCTCGTCGTAGACCCCGCGCGGGCCGATCGGATTGACGTGGCCCCAGTAGGTCTCGCGCTGCGGATGCTCCTTGGGGTCTCCGTAGACCTCGCTGGTGGAGGCGATCAGGAACCGGGCGCGGTGCTTCTTGGCCAACCCGAGCGTATGGTGCGTCCCGTATGAGCCCACCTTGAGCGTGTGCAGCGGGAGGCGCAGGTAGTCGATCGGCGAGGCCGGGGAGGCCAGGTGGTAGACGAAGTCGACTCGGCTCCTCGACGAAGTAGGGCGTGATGATGTCGAGGTTCAGGTGGATGAAGTCCGGCGAGCGGATGTGCTCGATGTTGGCGAGCGTGCCCGTCTCGAGGTTGTCGACGCAGATCACGCGGTGGCCGCGGCGCAGAAGCTCCTCGCAGAGATGGGAGCCGAGGAACCCGGCGCCGCCGGTGACGAGGCATGTGCCCATGGCGTGGGAGACTAGCGTGAGCCGACGAGAAGGGAGATCGATGGCCGCCGCGCGCTTCATCGAGCGTCTGAACGAACAGGTCGCATACGAGTTCGCCGCCTCGCAGCAGTACATCGCCAATGCCGTCTACTACGACGCCCAGACCCTGCCCCGGCTGGCGGCGTTCTTCTACGCCCAGGCGATCGAGGAGAGAAACCACGCGATGATGATGGTCCAGTACCTCCTCGACGCCGACGCCGACGTGTCGATTCCCGGGCGTGGCCGCGCCGGAGGTGCAGTTCGCGGACATCGTGGCGCCGGTGGCGCTCGCGCTCGAGCAGGAGCGGCGGGTCAGCGAGCAGATCGGCGGGCTGATGGGCGTGGCTCGCGACGAGAACGACTTCCAGAGCGAGCAGTTCGTGCAGTGGTTCCTCAAGGAGCAGGTCGAGGAGGTGGCGACGATGTCCTCGCTGCTGGCGGTGGTGGAGCGCTCGGCCGAGGCGCCGATGACGATCGAGGACTACCTCGTCCGCGAGCACGGAGGCGGCGGAGCGGCCGATCCGACCGCGCCGCCGGCCGCCGGCGGCGCGCTCTGAGCCCGGCGGCGCAGCACGTGGGCGTCGCCCCGGCGCAGGAGGACCTTCTCGGAGTCGAGGTGCTCGAGCAGGGCCTGGGCGAACTTGCGCGAGGTCGAGAGCTCGTCGCGCACCTGGGCGAGGGTGACGCGCGCCACCGTGGCGCTCGGCGGCGGCCAGGATGCGCTGTTGCGCGCCTCGGCCAGCGCGTCGCGGTGGTAGTGAAGGCTCCGCGAGACCCGGACGCTCGCCCCGCGTCGCGTAGCGCCGCGAGCGTCGTCGGGGTCGAGCTCGCGTCGGCCGGGGGCTCGAGCCAGCCTCGCGCAGCCGCTGCTCCAGTCCCGCCGCGGCCCGGCGCGAGCGGCTGGGCCGTGCGGTTGCGCCGGGCGTGCGAAGGCGCGGGCGGGCGCGCCGGGCTGGACGGCGGCGCCGGGCTCGGGCTCTCGCCGCGCCAGAGCCGCTCGAGACGCACCATCAGCGCGCGCCCGGCGCCGTGCTTGCGCGGATGCGGGCATCGAGGACCGTGCCGCCGCCGAGGGTGTCCGGGGGCGCGATCTGCCGGATCACCACGCGGTCTCCGGGGCGGGGACGAGCGGTCGCTCGAGCCGGAGCTGCCAGAAGCGACCGCCCGAGCCAGGCCAGCCGCGCCGGCGACTCCCGCGTGCCGTGGTGGACCTGGACGCGGTCGCCGTGCTCGGGCTCGGCGGATCGCCGAACTCGAGACGCGGCGTCGATCAGGTACGTGGGGGCCACGACGGCGCCGGCGGAGGCCAGGACATCGCCGCGCTCGACCTCCTCGCGCGAGACGTTCGTCAGGTTCACCGCGACCCTGCCGCCGGCGAGCGCACGCTCGACGGGCTCGTCGTGCACCTGCAGGCCGCGCACGCGGGCGCGGCGGCCGGAGGGCAGGAGCACGAGCTCGTCGCCGCGGGCGATCTGCCCGGCCCACAGAGTGCCGGTGAGGACGGTGCCGGCGCCGCGGATGGTGAACACGCGGTCGACGTGAAGCCGCGCCGGCCCGGTCGAGTCGGCGCGGGTCGGCAAGGCTCGCGGCGACGCGGTCGAGCGCGGCGCGCAGGTCGTCGAGGCCCTGGCCGGTGCGCGCGGAGACGGGGATGGCGGGCGCGTCGGGGAGCAGCTCCGCGGCCTCGAGAGTGGCGATCTCCGGGTCCGCGACGTCGGCTTTGGTGATCGCCACCACGCCGGCGGAGATCCCGAGGGCGCGGAGCACGGCGGCGTGCTCGCGGGTCTGGGGCATGACGCCGTCGTCGGCCGCGATCGTCATCAGGTAGAGGTCGATCCCGGTGGCGCCCGCCACCATCGTGCGCACGAACCGCTCGTGGCCGGGAACGTCGATCACCGACAGCCGCCGGCCCGAGGGCAGCGGCAGGCTGGCGTAACCGAGCTCGATCGAGATGCCGCGGTCGCGCTCCTGGGGGAGCCGGTCGGTGTCGACTCCGGTGAGCGCACGGATCAGCGCCGTCTTGCCGTGGTCGATGTGCCCGGCCGTGCCCAGCGTGCAGCGGGTTCATCCGGCGGCGGCGATGACGGCGTCGAGCTCGCCGTCGGTGAGCGTGCGGGGGTCGAGCAGCACGCGTCCGTCGTGGATGCGGGCGATCACGGGCGGGTCGTGGCCGCGAAGGGCGCGGGCCAGCGCCTCGGGCTCGCCCTCGAGCGCCACCGCCGGGCCCTTCGAGCTCGAGCAGGGGGAGCGCGCCGCCCCCGACCTTCGCGGTGGCGCGGACGATCGTCGCTCGCGGGCCGATTCCCGCCGCCAGCCGCTCCGCGCGGGCGGCCAGTGTCTCCTCGGTGGCGTTCAGCATCGCCAGGACCGGGATGTTCTCGAGCGCCAGCTCCGGGTCGCGATACAGGCGGAGCGTGGCCTCGAGGGCGGCGAGCGACAGCTTGTCGATCCGCAGCGCCCGGGCCAGGGGGTGGGCCCGTGCCGCGCGGATGGCCTCGGCGCGCCCGACGAGCAGGCCCGCCTGCGGGCCGCCCAGCAGCTTGTCGCCCGAGCTGCAGACGATGGTCGCGCCGGCCGCCACCGAGCGCCGGATCGGGGGCTCGTCGGAGAGGCTCTGGAGCGCGCCCGAGCCGACGTCGTCGATCACCGGCACCCCGAGCTCGCACAGCTCCTCGATCGCCACGTCCTCGACGAACCCGAGCGTGCGGAAGTTCGACTGGTGGACGCGCATGACCGCGCCGGTCTCCTCGTCGAGGGCGCGCGCGTAGTCGCTGAGGCGGGTGCGGTTGGTGGTGCCGACCTCGACGAGCTTCGCGCCGGACTGGGCGATGACCTCGGGGATCCGGAACCCGCCACCGATCTCGACCAGCTGCCCGCGAGAGACGACGATCGCCTTGCCCGCGCCGAGCACCGCCGCCGCCAGCAGCACCGCCCCGGCGCCGTTGTTCACCGCCATCGCCGCCTCGGCCCCGGTCAGCTCCCGCAGCAGCTCCTCGACGTGGTCCTGGCGGTTGCTGCGCTCGCCGGTGGCGAGGTCGAGCTCGAGGTTCGAGTAGCCCTCGGCCGCGCGCTGGACCGCCGCCTGGGCGGCGTCTCGGGAGGGGGGCACGCCCCAGGTTGGTGTGGATGATGATGCCGGTGGCGTTGATCACCCGGCGCAGCGAAGGTCGCTCGAGCTCGGCGAGGAGCTCGCGCGCCCGCGCCACCACGGCACTCCGGGCTGCGACCCCTTCTCCTTCCCCTGGCCGGCCGGCCAGCAAGGCGCGGCGGCGCTCGCTGACCGCCCGACGCGCGGCCGCGGTGGCGAGCGCGTGCGGGGCGTCGAGCCGGGCGGCCACCTCGTGGACCGCCGGGAGGTCCCTCAGGGCGTCGGTTCCGGCTTGACGCCCGGCACCCACTCGCCCTCCTCCTTCTTCCAGATCGGCACGCGGGCCTTGATCTCGTCGATGATCTCGCGAGCGCCGGCGAAGGCGGCGTCCCGATGGGGCGCCGATACGGCGATCGCCACGGACGGCTCCGACAGCTCGACCACCCCGACCCGGTGCTCGGCCGCCGCCGCACAGAGCCCGTGGCGCTCGATCGCACGCCCGACGATCTCCGCCATCTGCCGCTCGGCCATCTCCGCGTAGGCCTCGTAGTCGAGGTGGTCGACCTCGCGGGTGACGCCGGTGAACGTCACGACTGCGCCGGCGCGAGGGTCGCGCACGCGCTCCACGAGCGGATCCAGCGTCAGCGGCTCCCGCGTGACGCGGGAGTGAAGCGACGAGACCTCGCCGCCCGAGACGGGCGGGATCAGCGCCAGCTCGTCGCCGGCGTGCAGAGCGGCATCGGGACCTGCGTACTCCTGGTTGATCGCCATCACCACCGGAGTGTCCCCGGCCACGTCGGTCATCCGAGCCAGAGCGTCGCGGACCACGGCGCCGTCGGGGAGCTCGAGTCGACCTCGGCGGCCCCGGCGCGCTCCCGCAGGCCGGCGAACAGGCGGACTCGCACGTGCATCGTGCAAAGGCTAGCCGTGAGCGTTGTGTTGGCGGCCGATTAACCGCTCATCTCCTGGCATAGTCTGCGCCGCCCAACTGGAAGGAGTCAGGATGCGAATTTGGAGGCGATGGCTGGTGGCGGTGGCGCCGGTGCTCGGCGCGGTGGCGATCGCGGCGTGCGGGAGCAGCTCTTCATCGAATACGGGATCGCCCGGAAACTCGTCGGCGGCGCCGGCGGCCGCGCCGGATGCCGCGATAACGAAGCTGGTCCCGAGCGCGGTCAAGTCCAAGGGCACGCTCACCGTGGCCGCGGACGCGAGCTACGCGCCCGACGAGTTCTTCGCCCCGGACGGCAAGACCATCATCGGGATGGACGCTGACCTGGCCAAGGCCCTGGGCGCGCTCATGGGACTGAAGGTGCACGTGGTCAACGCGACCTTCGACAGCATCATCCCGGGCCTCGCGGCCAGCAAGTTCGACATTGGCGCCTCGTCGTTCACCGACACGAAGGAGCGCGAGAAGACGGTCGACATGGTCGACTACGCGACGGTCGGCGAGTCGTTCTACACCAAGGCCCAGGGCGGGACGACGATCAGCACGATCTCAGACATCTGCGGGAAGTCGGTGTCCGTCGAGAAGGGCACGACCGAGCAGATGGACGCCCAGACCCAGAGCGGGAAGTGCACGAAGGCGGGCAAGCAGGGCGTCAAGCTCGAGGTCTTTCCGGACCAGAACGGCGCCAACCTGGCCGTGTCCAGCGGCCGGGCGCAGGTCGGCTTCGCCGATACGCCCGTGGCGGCATACGCGGTCCAGAAGTCCGGCGGCCAGTTCAAGGTCGTCGGCGCCGCGTTTGCGACCGCGCCCTACGGTCTGGCCCTCCCGAAGCAGCCCGGACTGGCGCCGGCGGTACAGGCGGCGCTGAAGGAGCTCATCACCAACGGCACGTACCCGACGATCATGAGCAAGTGGGGCCTCAACAGCATCGGGATCCCCGCCTCGGCGGTAAAGATCAACGGCGCCACGAGCTGAGCGGGCTGAGGGATAATCGCCCGGGGTGGACACCTCGGAGCTGACTGAACCGCGGACGGGACGGCCGGAGGACATCAAGGCCGTCCCGGTCCGACGGCCGGGGCGGTGGATCGCGGCGGCGATCGTGCTGGTGCTCGCCGCCTCGGTCATCCGGTCGGTCGTCACCAACACCGGACCGAACAAGGGATTCCAGTGGGGGACGGTCGGCCACTACCTGTTCGACGCGCGGATCCTGCACGGCGTCACGGTGACGCTCGAGCTGACCGCGCTGTCGATGGTGATCGGGATCGCGCTGGGGATCATCGCGGCGACCATGCGGCTCTCGCCGAACCCCGTCACCTCGAGCGCGAGCTGGCTCTATATCTGGTTCTTCCGGGGGACGCCGCTGCTCGTGCAGCTGCTCTTCTGGGGCTTCATTGCAGCGCTGTTTCCCACGATCACGCTGGGCGTTCCGTTCGGCGGCCCGGCGCTGATCGACGTGAACGCTAACTCGGTGATCACGCCGTTCGTGGCCGCGCTTCTCGGGTTCGGCCTCAACGAAGGGGCGTACATGTCCGAGATCGTGCGCGCCGGGATCATCGCCGTCGACGAGGGTCAGACCGTGGCGGCGCAGTCGCTCGGGATGTCGCGGCTGCAGATCATGCGGCTGATCGTCCTGCCCCAGGCGATGCGCGTGATCGTGCCGCCGACCGGGAACGAGACGATCTCGATGCTCAAGAACACCGCGCTCGTAACCGTGCTCGGCTCGGTCTTCGACCTGCTCTTTCAGGCCCAGCAGATCTACGACGCGAACTACAAGACGATCCCGCTTCTGATCGTCGCGAGCATCTGGTACCTGGTGATGACGAGCATCGCGTACGTGGGGCAGTACTTCCTCGAGCGGCGCTTCGGGCGCGGGTTCTCGCGCGCCGAGCAGGCGACCATGCGCGAGCGGTGGCTCTCGTGGGGCCGCAGATGAACGATGTGATGGTCAGAGCCGAGGGCGTCCACAAGCGCTTCGGCCGGCTCGAGGTGTTGAAGGGCATCAACCTCGAGGTCAACCGGGGGGAGGTCATGTGCCTGCTCGGCCCCTCCGGCTCGGGCAAGTCGACGTTCCTGCGCTGCATCAACCACCTGGAGAAGATCAATTCCGGGCGTCTGTCGGTCGCCGGCGAGCTCGTCGGCTACCGCGAGGCCGGGGGCAAGCTGCACGAGCTGAACGAGCGCGAGGTGGCGCGCAAGCGGCGCGCAGATCGGGATGGTGTTCCAGCACTTCAACCTGTTCCCGCACATGACCGCGCTCGAGAACGTCGACCCTGGCGCCGATCCGGGTGCAGAGCATCTCGCGCGAGAAGGCGCGCGAGCGCGGCCGGGCGCTGCTCGAGCGGGTGGGCCTCGCCGACAAGGTCGACACCTACCCGGTCGCGCTCTCCGGTGGCCAGCAGCAGCGGGTGGCGATCGCGCGCGCACTGGCGATGGAGCCGAAGCTGATGCTGTTCGACGAGCCGACCTCGGCGCTCGATCCTGAGCTCGTGGGCGATGTGCTCGAAGCCATGCGCCAGCTCGCCCGGGACGGCATGACGATGATCGTCGTGACCCACGAGATGGGCTTCGCCCGGGAGGTCGCGGACACGGTGGTGTTCATGGACGCTGGCGTCGTGGTCGAGGCGGGAAGCCCCGATGCGGTGCTGGGCGCGCCGCGAGAGGAGCGGACGCGGGCGTTCCTCTCGAAGGTGCTGTAGCTGGGTAATCTCACGGGCATGGCCACTGCCGACGAGCACCGCACGATCGCGCCGATCGTCGGTCCCGACGACTCGCGTCGCTTCACCGACTCCGGGATCGAGATCAAGCAGCTCTACACCGAGGACGACGTCCCCGAGGAGCTCCCCGAGCGCCTGGGCGAGCCCGGCGCAGTACCCGTACACGCGCGGGATCCACCCCGACATGTACCGCCGCCAGCTGTGGACGATGCGCCAGTACGCGGGCTACGCCTCGGCCAAGGAGTCGAACCAGCGCTACCGCTACCTGCTCCAGCACGGCTCGACGGGCCTGTCGATGGCCTTCGACCTCCCGACCCAGCTCGGGCTCGACTCCGACGACCCGCGCTGCCTGGGCGAGGTCGGCCGGACGGGCGTGGCCATCGACACGATCGACGACATGCGCACGGCGTTCGACGAGATCCCGCTCGACCAGGTCTCGACCTCGATGACGATCAACGCGCCGGCGTCGTGCCTGCTGCTCCTGTACGAGCTGGTCGGCGAGGAGCAGGGCGTGCCCTCGGAGAAGCTCCGCGGCACGACGCAGAACGACATCCTCAAGGAGTACATCGCCCGCGGCAACTTCATCTACCCGCCCGAGGGCGCGATCCGGCTGACGACGGACCTGTTCGCCTACTGCAAGGAGAACGTGCCCAAGTGGAACACGATCTCGATCAGCGGCTACCACTTCCGTGAGAAGGGGTGCTCGGCCGTGCAGGAGGTCGCGTTCACGCTGGCCAACGGGATCGCCTACGTGCAGGCGGCGCTCGACGCCGGGCTGGCCATCGACGAGTTCGGGCCGCGGCTGGCCTTCTTCTTCAACGGCCACAACAACGTCTTCCAGGAGGTGGCGAAGTTCCGCGCCGCCCGCAAGATGTGGGCCGAGATCATGCGCGAGCGCTTCGGCGCCAAGGACGAGCGCTCGTGGCGGCTGCGCTTCCACACCCAGACCGGCGGGGTGACGCTCACCGCCCAGCAGCCCGAGAACAACATCGTCCGCGTGGCTCTGCAGGGGTTCGCGGCCGTGTGCGGCGGCACGCAGTCACTGCACACCAACGGCTTCGACGAGGCGCTGGCGCTGCCGACCGAGCGCGCGGCGCGGATCGCGCTGCGCACGCAGCAGATCATCGGCTACGAGTCCGGTGCCGCCGACACCGTGGACCCGTTCGCCGGCTCCTACTTCGTCGAGGCGCTGACCGACGAGATCGAGACGAGCGCCCGCGAGCTGATCGCGAAGATCGACGAGCTCGGCGGCTCGGTGCAGGCGATCGACTTCATCAAGAACGAGATCGAGGAGTCGGCGTTCGGCTACCACGAGCGCTACCGGATCGCCCAGGACGTCGTCGTCGGCGTCAACAAGTACGTCGACGAGGGCGTGCCCGAGGTCCCGGACATCCTGCGCGTCGATCCCGAGTCCGAGCACGCGCAGGTCGAGCGGCTGAAGAAGTTCAAGGAGGATCGCGACGCCGACTCGTCGAGCGGCGTCTGGAGGAGATCCGCGGCTGCCGCCAGGGGCAGCGACAACCTGCTGCCGGTGCTGCGCCAGGCGCTGAAGGACCGCTGCTCGCTGGGAGAGGCGTGCGGCGCCATGCGCGACGTGTTCGGCGAGTACCAGCCCACGTTCTGATCCTGGCCGCCGCGCTCGCGCTGCCTGCGAGCGCGCTCGGGCGGCGGCCGATCCCGAACACGAACGCCGCGGTCCACGTCTGGGACGACCAGCTGCCGGACTCGATGACCGCCGGCGCAGATCCGCTTCGTGGCGCGCGCATGTGGACGGGACGCAGAAGGTCTCGCGGGAGACGGCGCAGCGGCTGCGAGCGGTCGATCCGGGGTTCCTCGTCCTCTATTACCGGCTGGGGATCGGTGACGGGCCGGTCCCGTTTCGCCGGGGCGGCGGATGGAGCTCGGACTACGGCTCCGTGACGCGGCATGAGTCGTGGTTCTGGCACCAGGACGGGCGCCGCGTGCATCAGACGCACGTGGGACTGGTACCTGATGAACCCGGACAGCGGGTGGCGCGCGCTACTGGGCCTCATCGGTGCGCCGTCAGGCGGCGCTGCTCGGCGACGACGGCGTGTTCGCCGACTCGCTGAGCGTTCCCCAGTACCTGGGCGCCTCGAGCTTCTCGCCGCCGCTTCAGTACTTCGTCGGCGAGGCGGCGTGGACGGCGCGGATCGATCGCTTCATGCGCTTTGAGCGGGCGCGACTCCGGGGCCGCCTGTGGTTCATCCCCAACGCCGGGTCGTGGATCACCACGCGCGATCGCACCGACTACGCGCTCGCCGACGGGGTGATGATCGAGGGCTTCGCCGAGGGCGGGCCGTCGAGCTTCTACGCGCTCGGCGACTGGCGCCTTCAGATGAACCGCGCACTGAGCCTGGTGCGGCGGGGCCGGGTGCTGATCGCCCAGTCGTACCTGGGCGCGGGCGACATGCGCGCCCGCGGATTCGTCCTCGCCTCCTACCTGCTCGATCAAGGGCTCGCACACGTTCGTGAACATGGACATCGGCGGGGCGCCGCAGTGGTTCCCGGAGTACGGGGTGGCGCTCGGCCCGGCGGTGGCGCCACCGCCGGCCTCCGTCGACGCGTTGCGGGCGGGCGGGCTGTACGTGCGCCGCTACGCCCGCGGGTTGGTGGCGGTCAACCCGGACTCTCGGGCGCGCACGCTGACACTGCCGCGGGCGATGCGGCTCGTCGTCCCGGTGGGCGGTGGCGCGGTCGATGCGCGCGCGGACACCCGCGGCTGGGGGCTACGGGAGCGCCCCGTCAGCGGGTCGCTCGTGGTCCCGGCGCACGGTGGCGCGATCCTGCTGCGCTGACTGATGCCATCTTTGCTCGCTCAGCGACTAAAGATGGCATCAGACGTGCGCGAGGAGCCACTCGTGCACCTCGGGAACGCGGTTGGTGAACAGCGTGAGGTGCCCGTCGGTCTCGCTCAGCTCGGCCTCGGCGCCCGGGATGTGCTCGGCCAGCCACTGGCCGTGCTGGAAGGGGACGAACCGGTCGTGGCGGCCGTGCCACACCTTGACCGGGATGCTGACCGAATCGATGTCGAACCCCCACGGCGACATGTGCGCGACGCCGTCGTCCCACCAGCCCTGGTCGCTCGGGAGCCAGCCCGTCCTGCATGCTCACGGTCATCCATTCGGCGAACTCGCCGGTGAGCACGGCGGCGTCGGTCGGCGACAGCAGCGTCTTCATGCCCTCCGCGACCTGCTCGGCGTCACTCCGAGCATCCCCTCGCGCTGCTGTGCCGAGGTCCTCGCTGCGCCGCCTCCGGGTCCTCGAGGTAGAGCTTCGTGTCCTTGACGTTGTCCTCGCCCATGCCCGCGAAGAAGTCGAGGTCGGGCACGCCCCACGGCGCCACCGACCCGAGCAGGGCCGCGGCCGCGACGAGCTCGGGGAGGAGCGCGGCGCAGGCGAGGGCGTAGGGACCGCCGCCGGAGCCGCCCCAGAGCACGAGCCGCTCGACGCCCAGCGCTTCGGCGATCGACCGGACGTCGGCGGCGCCGTCGGCCACGGTGTGGCCCGGGCGGGGGGTCGACCCCCCGTAGCCGGGGCGGTCGTAGGAGACCAGGCGAACGCCGCGCGCTCCGGCGTCCTCGATCCACGGCCCGTACAGGTGCCGGGAGTTCGGCGTCCCGTTGTGTATCAGGATCGTCCGCTCGCCCTCGCCGGCTATCTCGACGCAGAGATCGCGCCCGTCGGGAGTCCGGACGATCATCGCTCGCTGTCCAGGTGCGCCATCTGCGCCTCGTCGTAGCGCGTGCCCGCCACCGCGTCCGCGGGCAGCGCCCGCTCGATCCGCTCCAGGTCGTCTGCCGTCAGCTCCAGCTCGACCGCGCCCAGCGCCTCGCTCAGCTGGTCACGGCGGCGCGCGCCGATCAGCGGCACGATGTCCTCGCCGCGCGAGAGCACCCACGCGATGGCGAGCTGTGCGCGCGACACGCTCTTCTCCTCGGCGATCGCGCCGAGCTGGTCGATGAGCTCGCGGTTGCGCTGCAGGTTCTCCTCGCGGAAGCGCGGCATGCGGCCGCGGATGTCCCCGCCGCCGCTCGCGGTGCTCCCGCTGATCAGCCCCCGCGAGAGCACGCCGTAGGCGGTGATCCCGATGCCGAGCTCGCGGCAGGTGGGGAGGATGGCCTCCTCGATCCCGCGCGAGATCAGCGAGTACTCGATCTGAAGGTCGGCGATGGGGTGCACTGCGGCGGCGCGGCGGATCGTCTCGGCGCCCACCTCGGAGAGGCCGATGTATCGCACGTACCCGGCGTCGATGAGCTCGGCGATCGCGCCCACCGTCTCCTCGATTGGGACGTTCGGGTCCAGCCGCGCCGGGCGGTAGATGTCGATGTGGTCGAGCCGAAGCCGGTTCAGCGTGTAGGCGAGCGCGGTCTTGACCGCCTGCGGCCGGGCGTCGTAGCCGAGCCAGGCGCCGTCGGGGCCGCGCTGGGCGCCGAACTTGACGCTGATCAGCGGCTGGTCGTCGCGGGACTCGAGCGCGCGGGAGATCAGCAGCTCGTTGTGTCCCATCCCGTAGAAGTCGCCGGTGTCGAGCAGGTTGATCCCGGCGTCGAGGGCGGCGTGGATGGTGGCGATGCTCTCGCCCTCGTCCGCTTGCCCGTACATCCCCGACATCCCCATGCAGCCGAGGCCAATCCGCGACACCTCAGGTCCGTTCGTACCGAGCTTGCTCGCCATACCTCTCCAAAGTTAGCCGTTGCAACGTCCGCGTCCGAGTGAAGGACTCCCGATTGGCCGCCCGAAGATTCTGACCATGACCGAACTGACAGCCAACCGAACGCTGGTCAAGTCGCCGCCCGAACTTTGGGCGGAGTGCAGCGACGCCGCCGCCCTGGCCCGCCATCTGGGTCAGTTCGGAGAGATCAAGATCACGAGGCTGGAGCCCGAGACCGCCGTTGCCTGGGAGGGCGAGAGTGCGAGCGGCACGGTGCGGCTCGAGCCTTCGGGATGGGGCACGAAGGTGATGCTGACCGCGTGCGTGGGGCCTCCGGAGGCCGAGCAGGAGCCGGGGCCGGAGGAGGAGGCGGTGGCGCCGGTGCCGGTGGCGCCGGTCGAGGAGCCGCCACCGTCCGAGCCGCCGCGCGGCTTCTTCGCCCGGCTGGCGGCGCTGTTCCGCAGGCCGGTCGAGCGCCGAGCCCGAGCCCGAGCCCGCGCCCGCGATGATCGCCACGCCGGAGCCGGCCGAGGAGTCGCCACCGGAGGATCCGGGGGTGTCCGAGGCCGAGGCGGCCCTGACCGCGGCGCTGGACAGCCTCGGGCAGGCCCACCACCGCCCGTTCTCCCGCGCCTGACCGGGAACAACGTTCCACTCGACGAGCCGAGTTCATCGAGACCGAGGAAGTTCCCGCCCAGCGGGAAGAAGGTCGGTCTCGCCGAGGCCGCTGCGCCGAGTGGAACGTTCTTCCCGGCGCCGGGCATGGATGCCCGGCGCAACGGCCCGCGGGGCTGGGCCCGCTCGGCATCCAGCCTCGCCACAACCGGGCCCGCCCCGCGTCATCCGGCTGGATGACGGCGCCGCAGGCGCCGGCCCCCCATCCCCCATTACACTCGCGCGCCACCATGCGCGACAAGGCTCCCGAAACCTACGAAGAGAAACTCGACCAGCTCCAGGAGATCCGCCACGAGGCGATCCACGCGGGCTCGGAGAAGGCGGTCGAGAAGCAGCACGAGCGCGGCAAGTACACCGCGCGCGAGCGGGTCGAGAAGCTGCTCGACCCCGGCTCCTTCCAGGAGCTCGACGTGTTCGTGCGCCACCGCACCCCGGACTTCGACATGATGAAGAACCGCCCCTGGGGCGACGCGGTGGTGACCGGCCACGGCACGATCGAGGGCCGGCGCGTGTGCGTGTTCAGCCAGGACTTCACCGTGTTCGGCGGCTCGCTGGGCGAGGTCATGGGCGAGAAGATGTGCAAGGTCATGGACCTGGCGGCCAAGATCGGCTGCCCCGTGATCGGCATCAACGACTCCGGTGGCGCCCGCATCCAGGAGGGGGTCGTCAGCCTCGGCGCCTACGGCGACGTGTTCGTGCGCAACGTCAAGTGCAGCGGCGTGATCCCGCAGATCAGCCTGATCATGGGCCCGTGCGCCGGTGGCGCGGTCTACTCGCCGGCGATGACCGACTTCATCTTCATGGTGAAGGAGACCTCGCACATGTTCATCACCGGCCCCGACGTGATCAAGACGGTCACCGGGGAGGAGGTCGACTTCGAATCGCTCGGTGGCGCGATGTCGCACAACTCGAAGTCGGGCGTCGCGCACTTCGCCTCCGACGACGAGGATCAGTGCCTGGAGGACACGCGCTACCTGCTGAGCTTCCTGCCCCAGAACAACCTCGAGACCCCGCCGCGCGTGCAGCCGACCGACGACCCCCTGCGCATGGACGAGGAGCTCGATCACGCCGTCCCCGACAACCCGAACAAGCCCTACGACATGCGCAACGTCGTCCGGCTGATCGTCGACGACGGCGAGTTCTTCGAGGTGCACGAGCACTATGCGCGCAACATCGTGTGCGGGTTCGCGCGGATGAACGGCTATGCGGTCGGCGTGATCGGAAACCAGCCCGCGCAGATGGCCGGCGTGCTCGACATCGACTCGAGCTGCAAGGCAGCCCGCTTCGTGCGCACGTGCGACGCGTTCAACATCCCGTTGATCACCTTCTGCGACGTCCCGGGCTTCCTCCCGGGCACCGCGCAGGAGTGGGGCGGGATCATCCGCCATGGCGCCAAGCTGCTCTACGCCTACACCGAGGCCACGGTGCCCAAGATCACGATAATCACTAGGAAGGCCTACGGTGGGGCCTACGACGTTATGGCCTCCAAGCACATGCTGGCCGACTTCAATTTCGCGTGGCCGACGGCGGAGGTGGCGGTGATGGGGCCGGAGGGCGCCGTCAACATCATCTACCGGCGTGACATCCAGTCATCGCCTACGCCCGACGCGCGCCGCCAGAAGCTCATCAACGACTACAAGGCGCACTTCGCCAACCCGTACGCGGCCGCCGAGCGCGGCTACATCGACGACGTGATCATCCCGCACGAGACGCGGCCGAAGATCATCACCGCGCTCGAGACGCTCCAGACCAAGCGCGAGCCAGGCCCCCGCCGCAAGCACGGGAACATCCCGCTATAGCGAGATCGTGGCGGCCTGCACGCGGCCGTCGCGCCATGCCTGCAGCGCGGCCGCGGCGATCGCCAGGTCCTGGATGGCGAGGCCGGTCGAGTCGAACAGGGTCACCGCGGCCGGCCCGGGACGGCCGGGCGCCGCGCCCGATAGCACGGCGCCGAGCTCGCTGACGTGGGCGCGGGTGACGAGGCCGGCACCCACGGCGGGTGTCAGCTCGCCACCGTGCGAGGCCTGCTCCCACTCGTCGCAGAAGAGCGCGCACGACGCGACCGCCCCGACGGTCGCCTCGGACTTGCCGGGCCCGTCCGCGCCGAGCATGTTCAGGTGAAGCCCCGGGCGCAGGTCGCCGGCGTCGATCACCGGCGCCGCACCCGGCGTGACGCAGCAGACGACGTCGGTCGCGAGCGCCTCCTCGCGCTCGCCGGCGCGCCACCCGAGCTCCTCGGCCAGCGCGCGGGCCGACTCGGCGCGGGTGTCGAAGCAGACGCCGGGGCCGTAGCCGGCGGCGGCCATGCAGCGCGCCGTCCACGCACCGTGCAGGCCGCAGCCGACGATGCCCACCGTGCGCGCGTCGCTCGGCGCCAGCGCACGCGCCGCCACCGCGGCCACGGCACCGGTGCGCAGCGCGGTGACAGACCGCGCGTCGAGGAGCATCAGCGGCTCGCCCGTGATCGCGTCCGAGAGGCAGATCACGCCGGTGACCGTCGGCAGCCCGTGCTCCGGGTTGCCGGGGAACGAGGTGATCCACTTGAGCAGTGCGAGCCCGTCGCCCAGCGCCGGCATGGCGCGGAAGTCGCCGTGGGGCGGGCTCTCCAGATACACCTTGGCCGGCATCACCCACTCGCCGCGGTGGTGGCGCAGCAGCGCCTCGCGCACGCGGTCGATCGCCTCGAGGGTGGAGACGGCATCCAGCACGGCGTCGTGATCGAGCACGGCGAGCGTGGCCATGGCCGCCGCACGATAGCCTGCGCGGGGTCGTGAACCGCCGGCCGAAGCTGACGATCGTTGCGCCGGGCGCCTCGCCTGAGGAAGCGGCCGCCGTGGTCGCCGCGCTCGAGCAGTTCATGCGGCAGACCGCACCCCCACCGGCGCCGCCCGATCCGCGGCCGAACCCGTGGAAACAGGCCGCGCTGGCTGAGGGCGTGAGGCGTGCTCCCGAGCCGCCGATGCCCTGGACCTGAACATCTTCGGCGTTCAATAACCGCTCCTTGACACGACTCGGGCGGTGTGAGACCGTCCGGTCAATAGAGATCGGCGGTGAGCGTGGAACCGCCGTCCGGACCGCCTCCGGGATGCAGGCGGAATTTGGGGGTAATCGAAGTGGTTACGGGGCCGAAAGCCTTCCGTGTGCGGAGTGAACAACTTCCCGTTCCCGGCGCGTGCGCCTGGGTTCGGAATCGCGCTCGCCGCGACGCCCAGCGACCATGGCATGGCGCCGCCCCCAACGCCGATGCCGTGGCCGGGGCAGGTGCCGGCTGAGAGCGCGCCGGCTGCCGCGGCGGGTGGCCCCACCGCCGCGGCGCCGGCCGTCTTCTAAGGGCGCTTCACGAACAGCAGCATCTGCTCTGGCGCCCAGGGGATGGCGCCCGGTCACGCGCCGGTCACGCGCCGGTCACGCGCCGGCGCGGGCTGACGCGGGCTGACGCGACGGGTCGACCCGGGCAAAACCCCGGTAAGCGGATTGGCTTTTGGTACATTACGGTGCTCGCCCGCGACCGGAAGGACATCGATGGAGCCCTCTTCGATCGACAGCACGACGACCCACCGGCCTCGGACCGGATCACTCGAGAACCCTGAGCTGGTCGAGGACGTCCCCGGCCACGTGATCCCGATCCTGGAGCAGGAGTTCGACGACTTCGACACCGAGTCGACCCGCTTCCTCAAGGGCGAGCTGGACGAGACGGACTTCATCAAGTTCCGCCTGAAGCAGGGCGTCTACGGGCAGCGCCAGGCCGCGGTGCAGATGGTGCGCGTGAAGCTTCCGCTCGGCGGGGTCACGCCCGAGCAGCTCGAGGCGTTCGCGGACGGGATCGAGAAGTACGTGCCGCTGCGCAAGGGCCACATCACCACGCGCCAGAACATCCAGATGCACCACGTGCCGCTCCCGGACGCAGCCGCGCTGATCCGTGAGCTCGGCGACGCCGGCCTCAGCTCACGCGAAGGCTGCGGCAACACGATGCGCAACGTCACCGGCGATCCGCGCGCCGGGACGCTCGAGGGCGAGCTGTTCGACGTCACCCCCTACGCCGGCGCCTATGTCCGCTACTTCGTCCGTCATCCCACGACGCAGGCGATGCCGCGCAAGGTCAAGACGGCGTTCGCGGCGACCGACGAGGACAACGCGATCACCCGGATCCACGACATGGCCTTCCTGCCTCGCGTGAATGAGGACGGCGTGAGAGGCGTCGAGGTGCGGGTCGGCGGTGGGACCTCGATCATGCCCCGTCTCGCCCCGACGCTGTACGAGTTCGTCGAGCTCGACAACGGCGACTACCTCAAGGTCACCGAGGCCTGCATGCGGATCTTCGACCGCCAGGACTGGCTGCGGGTCAACCGGGCCCGGGCTCGGATCAAGGTGCTGATCGACAAGATCGGCATCGACGCCTTCCGCGAGCAGGTGGAGGAGGAGCTCCAGGGCGACTGGGTGGCCGCGCGTGACTTCTCTCTCGAGGAGATCCTCTACGAGCACGACGAGGAGGCGAACACTCCGGAGTCCCGCGACGCCTACGCCACTCCCAACGGCGATGTGCATGAGTTCCAGCACTTCCTCGCCACCAACGTGCAGGCCCAGCGCCAGGCCGGGTTCAACACGGTCGAGGTCAAGGTGACGCGGGGGGACCTGACGCCGGAGCAGCTCCGCGGGATCGCTCAGGTCATGCGCGAGTACACCGGCGGAGCCGCCCGCACCACGGTGCACCAGAACCTCGTGCTCCGGTGGGTCCGCGACGAGGCGGTGTACGAGGTGTGGGACCGGCTGAACCAGCTCGGGCCTCGGCGAGGCGGGCGCCGACGAGATCACCGACACCGTCAGCTGCCCCGGCACCGACTCGTGCAAGCTCGGCATCACCAGCTCGATGGGCCTCAACCAGGCGATCCACGACCGGCTCGTGCAGATGGAGATCGACGACGAGCTGACCCGCCGGATCCACATCAAGATGAGCGGCTGCCCCAACGGGTGCGGGCAGCACCACATCGCCAACATCGGCTTCTACGGAGCGTCGATCAAGGTCGGCGGGCACACGATCCCGGCCTACATCCCGCACGTCGGAGGCGCCTACGAGGGCGGCGATGTGCGCTACGGCCAGCGGCTCAAAGCCAGGCTCCCGGCCAAGCGGGTGCCGGAGGCGGTCGAGCGGTGGGTACGCTTCTACGAGTCCGAGCGGGAACCGGGCGAGGAGTTCAACGCGTTCGCCGACCGGGTCGGGACCTCGGCATTCGAGGCCCAGGTGAAGGATTTGACGATGCCGATCGAATTCAGCCTCGAGAACATGAACTACTTCGTCGACTGGACCAAGAACGCGCCGTTCGAGGTCATCCGCGGCGAGGGCGAGTGCGCGGTGTGAGCAGCTTGGCTCTCACGGACACGCACTCGCTCGACTCGGCCTCCGCGGAGGAGGTGCTGGCCTATGGCGTGGAGCGGTTTCACCCGCGCCTGATCATGGCCTGCTCCTTCCAGAAGGAGGAGTCGGTGCATGGTGCACATGCTGAGCCAGATCGAGCCCGAGGCGCGCGTGTTCACGATCGACACCGGCGTCCTGTTCCCGGAGACGCTCCAGACCTGGAAGGAGTTCGAGGGCCGGTTCGGCCTCAAGGTGGAGATCTTCGACGCCCGCAGCCCGGACGTGCCGTGGACCGGCGGAGCGCACTGCTGCGGGCCGGCCAAGGTGGCCGCGCTGGAGCAGGCGCTCGAGGGCGTTGACGGCTGGATCACCGGAATCCGGCGCGAGCAGGCAAACACCCGATCGGAGGCCGGCGAAGCTCGAGCGAGACGAGCGCCGGGGAATCTGGAAGCTCAACCCGCTGGTGGACTGGAGCGAGAAGGACATCTGGCGCTACATCCACCGTTATGACCTTCCTTATAATCAGCTGCACGATCGCGGCTATGGCTCGATCGGCTGCGCCCCGTGCACCCAACCCGGTCATGGCCGCGAGGGTCGCTGGGCAGGCACCGACAAGGTCGAGTGCGGTATCCACGAGTGAACCCGTTCACGTACGAGCTGTCCCACCTCGAGACGCTCGAGTCCGAGGCGATCCACATCTTCCGGGAGGTGGCCGCCGAGCTCGAGCGCCCTGTGCTGCTGTTCAGCGGCGGCAAGGACTCGGTCGTGCTCCTGCGCCTGGCCGAGAAGGCCTTCCGGCCGGGTCGCTTTCCCTTCCCGGTCATGCACGTCGACACCGGGCACAACTTTCCCGAGGTGATCGAGTTCCGCGACCGGCAGATCGAGCAGCTGGGCGAGCGGCTGATCGTGGCGAGCGTGCAGCAGACGATCGACGCCGGACGCGCGGTCGAGGAGACCGGCCCGCGCGCGTCGCGCAACCGTATGCAGGCGACCACGCTGCTCGACGCCATCGCCGAGCATGGCTTCGACGCCGCCTTCGGCGGCGCGCGCCGTGACGAGGAGCGCGCTCGCGCCAAGGAGCGCGTGTTCTCCTTCCGCGACGACTTCGGCCAGTGGGATCCCAAGCGCCAGCGCCCGGAGCTGTGGTCGCTCTACAACGGCCGGATCCGCAAGGGCGAGCACGTTCGGGTGTTCCCGATCTCCAACTGGACCGAGCTCGACGTGTGGCAGTACATCGCCCAGGAGCGCCTCGAGGTCCCGAGCATCTACTACTCCCACACCCGCCAGGTGTTCAAGCGCGACGGGATGCTCTACGCGCTGAACCCGTACGTGCCGCTGATCGACGGGGAGGCGCCGTTCGAGGAGTCGGTGCGCTACCGCACGGTTGGCGACATGACCTGCACGGGCGCCGTGCGCTCGCGCGCCCAGACGCTCGAGGAGGTGGTGGCCGAGATCGCCGCCACGCGCATCACCGAGCGCGGCGAGACCCGCGCCGATGACCGGGTCACCGAGGCGGCGATGGAGGACCGCAAGCGCGAGGGCTACTTCTGATGGCTGTCGGGGTTGCAGTGAACGGTCACCACGTGCGTACGCGTACTCAAGAGCTCCTGCGCATCGCCACCGCCGGCTCCGTCGACGACGGCAAGTCGACTCTGATCGGGCGGCTGCTCTACGACTCGAAGTCGATCCTGGCCGACCAGCTCGAGCACGTCGTCCAGACCTCCGAGCGCCGCGGCGACGGCTACCTGAACCTGGCGCTGCTCACCGACGGGCTGCGGGCCGAGCGCGAGCAGGGGATCACGATCGACGTCGCCTACCGCTACTTCCAGACTCCGCGGCGCCGGTTCATCCTCGCCGACACGCCCGGCCACGAGCAGTACACGCGCAACATGGTCACCGGCGCGTCCACGGCGGACCTGTCGATCGTGCTCATCGATGCGCGCAAGGGCGTCAGCGAGCAGACCCACCGTCACGCCTACATCAGCTCGCTGCTGCGCATCCCGCATCTCGTGGTGTGCGTCAACAAGATGGACCTCGTCGACTACGACGAGGCCGTGTTCGACGGGATCGTCGACGAGCTGACGGACTGGGCCGCGCGGCTCGACGTCCGCGACATCACCTTCATCCCGATCTCGGCGCTGCACGGCGACAACGTCGTGGAGCGCTCCGACGCGATGCCGTGGTACGCGGGCGCGCCGCTGCTCTACCACCTCGAGCACGTGGTGATCGCTCCCGACCGGAATCTGGCCGATGCGCGCTTCCCGGTGCAGTGGGTCATCCGGCCGATGAGCGACGAGCACCACGACTATCGCGGCTACGCGGGCCAGGTCGCCGGAGGCGTGCTCCGGCCGGGCGCCGAGGTGATGGTGCTCCCAAGCGGGCAGCGCACCCGGATCGCCGGCGTCGACACCCACGACGGCGCGATCGACGCCGCCTTCCCCACGATGTCGGTGACCGTGCGCGTCGAGGACCATCTCGACATCTCCCGGGGAGACATGCTCGTCGACCCGTCAGACCCGCCGGTGGCGGCGCGCGAGCTCGAGGCGATGGTGTGCTGGATGACCGACAAGCCGCTGCGGACCGGCGCCCGCTACGTGATCAAGCACACGACCCGCAGCGCCCGGGCGGTGGTCGCCGACCTCGAGCATCGAGTCGACGTCAACACGCTCGAGCACGTTCCCGCCGACCAGCTCGGCCTCAACGACATCGGACGGGTGCGGCTGCGCTCGAGCGCGCCGCTGATGCTCGACAGCTACGCCCGCAACCGGACGACCGGCAGCTTCATCCTCGTCGATGAGGGGACCAACGACACGGTCGCCGGCGGGATGGTCCTGGACGCGCGATAGCGCGCAGACGCTCTAAAGTCTCGCGCCCCATGTTCAAGAAGGTCCTGGTCGCCAACCGCGGCGAGATCGCGGTCCGCATCATCCGCGCGTGTGAGGAGCTCGGCATCGCCACGGTGGCGGTGTACTCCGAGCTCGACCGCGACGCCATCCACGTCAAGCGCGCCGACGAGGCGTTCCTGCTCGGGCCCGGCCCGGCGAGCGAGAGCTACCTCGTGATCGACAAGCTGCTCGACGCCGTCGAGCGCTCCGGGGCCGAGGCGGTGCATCCCGGCTACGGGTTCCTGGCCGAGAACGCCGGCTTCGCGGCCGCGCTCGAGAAGCACGGGATCACGTTCATCGGGCCCCCCGCGAGCGCGATCGAGGCGATGGGCTCGAAGACGCGGGCGCGCGAGCTGATGCGCGAGGCCGGCGTGCCGATCGTCCCCGGGACGACCGAGCCGGTCGAGACGCTCGAGGACGCGCGCAAGGTGATCGAGGACACGATCGGCTACCCGGTCGCGGTCAAGGCCGCCGGCGGTGGCGGCGGCAAGGGCTTCCGGGTCGCGCTCGAGGAGTCGAAGCTGAAGGACGCCTTCGAGGGCGCCGCCCGCGAGGGCGAGAAGTTCTTCGGCGACGCCACCGTGTACCTGGAGCGCTACCTCCCCGACCCGCGCCACGTCGAGGTCCAGGTGCTCGCGGACAAGCACGGGAACGTCATCCACCTCGGGGAGCGCGACTGCTCGCTCCAGCGCCGCCACCAGAAGCTGATCGAGGAGGCGCCGGCGCCCGCCGTCGACGAGAAGCTCCGCGCCCGGATCGGCAAGATCGCCACCGAGGCGGCCGCGGCCGTCTCCTACACGGGCGCGGGCACGATCGAGGGCCTGCTCCAGGAGGGCGAGTACTTCTTCCTGGAGATGAACACGCGCGTCCAGGTCGAGCATTGCGTGACCGAGATGGTCACCGGGATCGACATCGTCAAGGAGGGGATCCGGGTCGCCGCCGGCGAGCCGCTGTCGATCAAGCAGGAGGACCTCGAGATCCGCGGCCACGCCATCGAGTGCCGGATCAACGCCGAGGACGCCAGCAAGAACTTCGCGCCGGCGCCCGGACGGATCGGCGGCTATCGGGAGCCCGCGGGGCCGGGCGTGCGCGTCGACTCGGGCGTTGGCCCGGGCGATGAGATCTCGCCGATGTACGACCCCATGGTCGCCAAGCTGATCACCTGGGACGTCGACCGCGAGCAGGCGACGAAGCGGATGGTCCGCGCCCTGCGCGAATACGAGATCGAGGGGCTGAAGACCCTCCTGCCCTTCCACATCGCGATCCTCCAGACCAAGCAGTGGGCGAACGCCGAGACTTGCCGCGACCTGATCGAGGACCGCAAGTGGCTCAAGGAGCTGGCGGTCGCGCCCCCGGAGGCGCCGGCCGAGCGAGGGGCCGGAGGAGCCGGTCGAGCAGGCCTACACGGTCGAGGTGTCGGGCAAGCGCTTCGACGTCAAGGTCATCGGCCCGCCGTTCGGCGGCGGTGGCGGCGGAGGGGGCGCCGCTGTCAACGGTGCGGCCGCGGCGGCCGCGCCTCGTGCTCCGAGACGCGCGGGGCGTTCCGGAGGCGGTGGCGCCGGCGGCGGCGACACGCTCCCCTCCCCGCTCCAGGGCACGGTCCTGAAGGTCGCCGTCGAGGCGGGCGCCGCCGTGGAGGAGGGGGCTCTGATCGCGGTGATCGAGGCCATGAAGATGGAGAACGAGATCACCGCGCACAAGGCGGGCACGGTGAAGGAGCTCCCGATCGCCGTGGGCGCCTCGGTCGCCACCGGCGACACCCTGGCCGTGATCAGCTCAGACGGCGGCGGCTGAGGCGTCGATCACGCCGGCGGCGAGCAGGGCCTCGATGATGCGGCCCGCCGACTCCTCGGGCGCCAGCACGCCGGCGTCGAGGTGGACCTCGGGGTTCTCGGGCGGCTCATAGGGAGCGTCGACGCCGGTGAACCCGGTGAGCTCGCCGCGCCGGGCACGCTCGTAGAGCCCCTTCGGATCCCGCTGCTCGGCCACCTCGACGGTCGCGTCGACGTGCACCTCGAGGAACTCTCCGGGGTCGACGCGGGCACGGACGGCGCGGCGCTCGGCCGCCGAGGGGGAGATGAAGGCGCAGATCACGATCAGTCCGGCGTCGACCATCAGCCTCGCCACCTCGCCGATGCGCCGGATGTTCTCGTCGCGATCCTGCGTGGAGAAACCGAGGTCGCGATTCAGGCCATGGCGCACGTTGTCGCCGTCGAGCAGGAAGGTGTGGTAGCCGCCGCTGTGCAGGCGGCGCTCGAGCACGTTGGCGATCGTCGACTTGCCCGCGCTCGGCAGCCCGGTCAGCCACACGATGCAGGGGCGCTGGTGCTTGATCGCCGCGCGGGCGCCCTTGTCGACGTCGACCGCCTGCCAGCACACGTCCTGTGACTCGCGCAGGGCGCGGTGCAGGAGCCCCGCGCCCACGGGCTCCAGCGTGACCCGGTCGAGCAGCAGGAAGGCGCCGGTGTCCGGGTGGACGGCGTGCGGATCGAAGGCGATGCGCCGGCTCGCCACGAGCTCGCAGGCGCCGACGTCGCCGCGGCCCAGGTCCGTGCCGGGCGCCTGCTCGAGCGTCGCGGCGTCCAGCCGGTGGCGGGGCTGGCTCACGGTGGCGGCCGCCGTCTGCGTGCCCACCCGCATCAGATAGCCCCGCCCGGGGATCAGGGGCTCGTCGGCGAGCCATACGACCGTCGCCTCGAACTGGTCGCTGACGCTGGCCCGGGGCCGCGTGGCCGAGACCAGGTCCCCCTGGTCGAGCTCGAGCTCGTCCTCGAGCTCGAGCGTGATCGACTGGCCCCGGCAGGCCCGCACGAGCTCCCCTTCGTAGGAGATGATCCGCCGGATGCGGCTCTCGCGGCCGGAGGGGAGCGCGATCACGCGGTCGCCCGGGGCCGCCTCGCCGCCCACGATGGTGCCGACGTAGCCGTGGGTGCCGGCCGCCGGCGGGGGCGCCCGCTGGATCCACAACCGGAAGGGGGAGTCCGGCTCTTCGGGAGCCATGACCTCGAGCTGCTCGAGCAGCGTCGGGCCGTCGTACCAGGGCAGCTGGCCCCCGCGGGCGAGGACGTTGTCGCCGTACAGGCCCGACACGGGGACGCACGCCACCTGCTCGATTCCCGGCAGCTCCTTCAGGGCGGCGGCCTCGGCGGCGATCGCCTCGCAGGCGCTCAGCGGCGTCCTCCACGAGGTCGACCTTGTTGATGGCGAGCACGATCCGGCACACGCCGAAGAGCGCGGCCAGGCGCGCAGTCGCGGCGGGCGCCGGGCGTCAGGCCGTCGCGTGCGTCGAGGGCGATCAGGGCCAGCGCGGGGGCGGGTGCCGCCGTGACCAGCGTCTGCGGATAGCGGTCCTGCCCGGGCGGATCGACGACCGCGAACCGGTGGCGCGGGCTCGCGAAGTTCCGGTAGGCGACGCCGATGAGCAGATCCTGCGCCGGCGGATCGGGCAGGGGCCGCTCCTGCGCGCCCTGTGACTCGCGCAGCAACCGGGCGACGAGGGTGCTCTTGCCGGCGCCGGCGTCGCCGCCCGCGATCAGACGGACCGCGCGCTCCGGGGGCGCCTGCCTGCTCGTCGATTTCGCGGGTCTGGCCGTTCGCCACCGCCTGCCGCATGGCTTCCATCGTGCCATACGAACCCGCTGGAGCCTCAGAAGTCTCTTAGCCCGCCTGGGCGTTGCGGGCGTGGATGGCGCGCTGCGCCGCGGTTCGGCGGCTCTTCGGAAGCGGGGCCTGCGGGCCCTGGCGGGCGAGCGCGTCGAGGTACTCGAGGTCCTCCTGGTGGATGCGAAGCGCCTGCTCGCGGCTCTGGGGCGCTCCATGGCCGGGGATCACGGTCTCCGAGGCCTCGATCAACGGCTTCAGCCGGTGCAGCGTCGCGGCGTACTGTTCGCGCGAGCCGCCCTCGGAGATCATCGGGATCTCCACGGGCGAGAGGTAGTCGCCGGCGATCAGGATCCCCGCCCAGGGCACGCGGATCGCCATCCCGTCGGCGGTGTGGCCGTCGGCCGGGTGGAGCTCCAGCTCTTGCTGCTCCGGCGGCTGCGGGCCGCCACCGAGCTCGAGCTTTCCCGGAACGGGAAGGTGCTGGACGGCGGCGAGGGCGAGGGGGCGTCCGGCCCTCGACGTAGTGCTCCTCGTCGAAGCGCTTCAGGTCACGCTGCGCGGCTCCCAGCTCCGCGTTCAGGCGCGTCGCGGTGCTCTCGGCGCACCCGAGCGGGGCGTCCGGGAAGGCGGTCCTGGCCAGCAGGTGGTCCCAGTCGGCGTGGGTGGCGAGCAGGCCCGATACCGGGAAGCCGGCCTGCTCGAGGACTCCCGGTACGGCCTCGAGCTCGTCCGGGAAGACGGGCGAGTCGATCACGAATCCCTCCTCGCCGGAGCGGACTGCCGTGCAGGTGGTCTGCCAGACGCGGCTGATGAAGACGATGACGTCGCTGGTGGAGCCCGAGCGCCCGCATGGCGAGGGACGGTAACCGCATCCGGCTTTGGGCCGGCGTACGCTCCGCTTCTGGATTCCGCGGAGACCGCGTGGGCCTGCCGGCCGCTCGGCGTCCAGCCTCGCCCATTGGCCGGCGCCCACGTCGTCCGGCTGCTGCGCCGGCAGTTTCCACGGCCGGGCATCCGGCCCGGCCCCAAGGCGGCCCTAGCCGATCCCCAAGAGCTTCTGTGCCTCGCGGAGGGTCGCCACCTCGGCGTCGGGCTTCTTCTGGTTTGACTCGAGCTGCTGCTTGCTCCGGTTGACCCAGACGACCGGAATCTTCTTCTTCAGGCAGGGCTCGACGTCGTGGTAGTAGCTGGCGGCCACGTGGACCCACCCCTTCTTGCCGCCGATTCGCCGCTCGCACTCGGTGAAGTGGGCGGGGTCGGGCTTGTAGGAGCGGACCTGCTGGGCGGTCACGACGAGGTCGAAATCGAGCGGGATGTGGCGGCGGGTCTGGCCCAGCAGCTTGTCGTCGATGTTCGAGATCAGGCCGACCTTGTGCTTCTTGCCGATCTTCTGGAGCACCGCGTTGGTCTCCTTGAAGGGGCGCCAGCGCTGGACGGAGTCGGGGAGGAAGCCGGAGCGGGACGGCTCGAGCGGCCATCCGAGCTCCTTGGCGATCTCGACGGCGGTACGGCGCAGAACCTCCGCATAGAGCTCGTAGGAGCCGGCCTGGATGCGCTGCTGGACCTCGTGGAAAAGCGGGATCAGCTGGTCGCGCTCGATCGTGAACCCGTCACGCGCGGCTTCGGCGCTGAACGCGTCGAAGGCGCCGGATTCCCAGTCGATCAGCGTTCCGTAGACGTCGAAGGTGACGAACGTGATGTCTTTCGGGATCGCCATATCGGCTCGGGATCATGCCATTTCAGGCGATTGCAGCGCCGTCCCGCGAGGCGTCAGCGATCCTCAGCCACCGGTGCCCCGTCTGCGAATGTTCGCCCCGTCTGACGGCTGCAAACCTTCACCCAGCGGCGTCCTCGGCACTCGCTGTAGCGCTGCTACAGCTTCGTGCCTGCGTCCTTGCTGGATTTGGTTTTCGCTCGCCAGCCAGAACGAACAATTCTTGACGAGGCACTAGAGTGCATCGCCGCCATGGACCTACTCGAATACCAGGGAAAGCAGGTGTTCGCGCGCCACGGTGTCCCCGTGCCGTCGGGTCGCCACGCGCCAGACGGTGGACGAAGCGGCCACGGCCGCCGACGACATCGGCTACCCGTGCGTGATCAAGGCCCAGGTGCAGATCGGCGGCCGCGGAAAGGCCGGCGGGATCAAGGTCGCGAACGATCACAACGAGGCGCGCGACCACGCCCAGGCGATTCTCGGCATGGACATCCGGGGGCTCACCGTCCACGAGCTGTGGGTCGAGGGCGCCTCGCAGATCGAGTCCGAGTACTACGCCTCGGTCGTGTTCGACCGCTCCGCCAAGGCGCCCCTGGTCATGCTCTCGACCAAGGGCGGCATGGACATCGAGGCGGTCGCCGACGAGGACCCGGACGCCATCGCCCGGCTCCACGTCGATCCGCTGCTCGGCTTCCAGGAGTTCCACGGCCGCCGCCTGGCGTTCGACGCGGCGGTCGACCCCGATGTCGTCCGGCCGGTGGGCGCGATGCTGGCCAAGCTCTACGAGGTGTTCACCTCCGAGGAGGCGACGCTCGTCGAGGTCAACCCGCTGATCGTCACGCCCGAGCGCGACGTCAAGGCGCTCGACGCCAAGGTCACGCTCGACGACAACGCGCTCTTCCGCCACCCCGACAACGCCGAGCTCCGCGACCCTTCCCACGAGGATCCCCAGGAGCGGATGGCCAAGGAGCGCGGCCTCACCTACGTCAAGCTCGACGGCGACATCGGCATCCTCGGCAACGGCGCGGGCCTGGTCATGTCGACGCTGGACGTCGTCGCCGGCGCCGGCGGCTCGCCGGCCAACTTCCTCGACGCCGGCGGGGGCTCCAAGGCCGATGCGATCACGAGCGCGGTCGAGGTGATCCTGTCCGATCCCAAGGTCAAGGCCGTCCTGTTCAACATCTTCGGCGGGATCACCCGCTGCGACGAGGTCGCGAAGGGGCTGATCGAGGCCTTCAACCAGATCAACCCGACCGTGCCTTTCGTGGTGAGGCTCGACGGGACCAACGACGAGGAGGGAAGGCGGCTGCTCGCCGAGGCCAACCTCCCGAACGTGCACACCGAGTCGACGATGGACAGTGCCGCCCATAAGGTGGTTGAGCTAGCGAGATGAGCATTCTGGTTGGCGAGCACACGAAGCTGTGCGTGTCCGGCATCACCGGGCGCGAGGGAACGTTCCACTCGCTGCGCAACCGCGAGTACGGCACCCAGGTCGTCGGTGGCGTCACGCCCGGCAAGGGCGGCCAGGACGTCGAGGGCGTGCCCGTGTTCAACACCTTCCACGAGGCGGTCGCGCAGAGCGGCGCCAACACGGCGATGATCTTCGTCCCGCCCCGGTTCGCCGCCGACTCGATCCTCGAGGCGGAGGACGCGGGGATCGAGCTCATCATCGCGATCACGGAGGGGATCCCCGCCCACGACGAGCTGCGGGTCTTCAACACGCTCAAGAAGAACCGCCGCGCCCGCCTGATCGGGCCGAACTGCCCTGGGATCCTGTCGCCCGGGAAGGCGAACGTCGGGATCATCCCCGCCGCCTTCTTCAAGCAGGGCAACGTGGGGGTCGTGTCCCGCTCGGGCACGCTGACCTACCAGATCGGCAACGTCCTCGCCCAGCGCGGCTTCGGCAACTCCACGATCGTCGGCATCGGCGGCGACCCGGTTCCGGGGACCGACTTCATCGACGTCATCGGGCTCTTCCAGGACGATCCCGAGACCGAGCTGATCGTCATGTGCGGCGAGATCGGCGGCGACGCCGAGGAGCGCGCCGCCGAGTTCATCGCCGCCAACGTGACCAAGCCGGTGGTCGCCTACATCGCCGGCTTCACCGCCCCTCCGGGCAAGACCATGGGCCACGCGGGCGCGATCGTCTCCGGGTCACGCGGGACGGCCAGGGCCAAGGCGGAGGCGCTCGAGGGCAAGGGCGTGCGCGTGGGGCGCACTCCCACCGAGGTCGCCGAGGTCGCGGTCTCGCTGCTCGGGGCGGCAGCCTGACACAGCCCCCGCCGCCGGGGTGGCCGGGGCCGATGTCTGATCCACCGGACGTCGAGGCGCGCTTGGAGGCGATGGAGCGCCGGCTGGCCGAGATCCAGCGGGAGCTCGCGCCCGAGTTCCCGAAGCGGCCCGTGCCAGAGCCCGGGCCGCGTCCCGCGCCGGTGGCCGGCGCGGCTGAGGCGCCGGCTCCGCCACGCGTGGTCGTCGTCGAGGTCTCGGCCGGCCCGTTCCAGAGCATGGAGGCCCTGCGCGAGTTCGAACGGGCGGTGTCGGAGCTCCCGGGAGTGTGTGAGGTCGCGGTTCGCGGCTACGAGTCCGGAAACAGGGCCATTCTCGAGGTGCAGCTGGCCCCGGAGACCTCGTAGTCTTAGAGGCAGTGGCCGACACGATCTCATTCGCCCGCGGCGCGCCGTCGCTCGACATCGTCGACGTCGACGGTCTGCGCGAGGCCGCGGAGCGCGCCTTCACCAGCGATCCCGCCCGCGTCACCGCTTACGGCACATCGATCGGCTATCCGCCGCTGCGCGAGTGGATCGCCGAGCGCCACCAGGTCGAGCCCAAGCAGGTGATCGTCACCAACGGCTCGATGCAGGCCGACGCCTTCCTGTTCGACGCGCTCGTGGAGGCCGGCGACTCGGTCATCGTCGAGCGCCCCACCTACGACCGCACGCTGCTCTCGCTGCGCAACCGCGGCGCGGACGTGCGCATGGTCGAGCTCGAGCAGGACGGCATCGACGTGGCCGCGGTCGAGCGGGTGCTGGCGGCCGGCGCACAGCCGAAGCTCGCCCACATCATCCCCAACTTCCAGAACCCGGCCGGGTACACGCTCTCGGCGGAGAAGCGCGAGCGGCTGCTCGAGCTGGCGCGCTCGTATGAGTTCACGGTGTTCGAGGACGACCCGTACGTCGCGCTGCGCTTCGAAGGGCCGCCGCTGGCGACGATGCTCTCGATGGACGGCGACACCGTCGTCTACGCCTCCTCCTTCTCGAAGACCGTGTGCCCGGGAATCCGCGTCGGCTATCTCGTCGGGCCCGCCGAGCTGATCGCGAAGGTGAGCAAGATCGCCACCGAGACCTACATCTCTCCGAGCATGGTCTCGCAGGCGATCGTCTACCAGTTCTGCGTCTCGGGGGCGCTCGAGCGCTCGATCGAGACCGTCAAGTCGGCGCTGCGCGAGCGCGCCCACGCCCTCGGCGATGCACTCGCCGGGGCGATTCCCGATGCGCGCTTCCGCGTTCCCGACGGCGGCTACTTCATGTGGGTCGAGCTCCCGCGCGGGACCGATGTGGCGGCTCTGTTCGATGCCGCGGCCCAGCGCGGCGTCCAGTTCGTCAAGGGCGCCGACTTCGTCCTCGACGGCGCCGAGTCATCGCTGCGCCTCGCGTACTCGGGCGTCACGCCCGACGAGATCGGGGAAGGCGTCCGCCGTCTGGCCGATGCATACGCGGAGCTGGGCTCGACCGTGCATGCGGCCTGAGGAGATCGCAGCCCTGGGCGGGCTGGCGAGCGACCTCGTCGCCGGCACCACGGAGCGCGTGAAGGAGTTCCACGCCGGAATATCGCGGCGGGTCTTCGGTCTGCTCGGCCCGCCGGCGCTGCCGGTGCGGACCGTGCACGACGCCATCGCCGGCCTGGCCTACACCGGCACTCGCGGGGCGACGAAGGCCGCCCTCACGGCCGCCGCGCTCACCGCGAGCGCAGCCGTCCCGGCGGACGTTCCGTCGCTGGCCGAGAGCGCCGGGGG
Organism: uncultured Solirubrobacterales bacterium; assembly: GCA_963839105.1. GTDB lineage: Bacteria > Actinomycetota > Thermoleophilia > Solirubrobacterales > Solirubrobacteraceae > Palsa-465. The sequence goes on along the minus strand of CAWITQ010000009.1, from coordinate 640,433 downwards.
CCGGAGGCTGCTCGGTGCCCTGAACGGGGCGGTGGGCGACCGGCTGGAGCGGGCCGGGAGTCCGCTGGCGCTGCCGATGAGCCTGCTTTCAGCCGGCCCGGTGGCGGGTCCGCGGCTGGCGGTGTTCATCCACGGCCTCGGTCAGACCGAGGAGGCGTGGCTGCGCCACGCCGAGCGCCACGTGCCCTACGGGCGCCGTCTCGAGGTCGAGCTCGGCTACACGCCGGTCTACGTCCGCTACAACACCGGCCGCCACATCTCGGAGAACGGCCGCGAGCTCGCGCTTCTGCTCGAGCGCGAGGTCGCCGGCGACGTGCGCGAGATCGCGCTGATCGGACACGCGATGGGCGGCCTGGTGGCCCGCGCCGCCTGTCACTACGGCGCCGGCAGCGCCTGGACGCGCCAGGTGCGCCACGTGGTCATGCTCGGAGCGCCGCACAACGGCGCAGCTCTCGAGCAGGCGGCGGCGAGCGCCGGCGCGCTGCTGGGCAGGCTGCCCGAGACGCGGGCGATGGCGACGGCGATCGAGCAGCGCAGCGCCGGCATCAAGGACCTGCGCCGCGGCTACGTCGTGGACGAGGACTGGCGCGAGGACTCACCGCACCGCATCCCGTTCCTGACCGGCGCGCGCCACTACTTCGTGTCCGCCGACTGGAACCTGATGGTGACGCGGGGGAGCGCCTGGGACCGGCGCGAGCGCGAGCCGCCGCGATTCCCGGCCGAGCACTACGCCGAGGTCGCGGGCGCCCGCCACTACGACCTGCTCAACCACCCCGGCGTGTACGCGCAGCTCCACTGGTGGCTGTGCAGCCGACGGGCCCTGCCGGCGCCGCGGCGGGCGCTCCCGGCCGGGTGACCGCCGGCCGGGTAACCGCATCCTGCTCTTGGCCGGCCTGCGCTCCGCTCCTGGATTCCGGGTGACCGCTGCGCTCGGCCGGCAGTTACCACGGACCGGCTTCCGGCCGGTCCCTTATCTTCCGTAGCGCTCGCGCCCGAGCACGAGCTGCTCGGGCAGCGCGATCCTCGGCGGTGGCGAGGGGTTGGCCAGAACGGAGACGGTCTCGGCCACGCTCGCGGTCACGGTGGCGGTGTCGGCGTCGGTGCGCACCGCCACGAGCTCGCCGTCGTTGGTGACGATCTCGCCCTTCATGCCGGGCTCCACTCCCGCGTCCTTGAGGTAGTGCAGGAGGTCCTCGGCCTCGTTCTCCAGGCGCAGGATCGTGACGGCGGCGCCGACCTCGCAGTCGGCCAGCGGCACCCCGTCGATCCGCTCGCCGACCCGGATGGGATGGCCGTGCGGGCAGGTCTTGGCGTCGCCGACGGACGCGCGCACGTAGGCCTCGAAGCGCGGCGTCATCGCGTGCTCGAGCTGCTCGGCCTCCTCGTGGACGTCGTCCCACGGCACCCCGACGACGTCGGTCAGGAAGCGCTCGATCATGCGGTGGCGGCTGACGATCGCCTCGGCGTGGGCGCGCCCGGAGTCAGTGAAGGCGATCGCGCGGCTCTCGCCGCGAACGATGTAGCCGTCGCGCTCGAGGCGCTGGAGCATCTCGTGGACCGTCGGCGCCGAGAGCTGCATGGCGCGGGCCAGGTTCGCGCCGGTCATCGGCAGGCCGGCTTCGAACAGCCAGAACAGGCTCTCCAGATACTCCTGTTCGGCCGGGGTGGCCTGATCCATAGCCATCGACGGATCGTACCGACCCGTCGGGGCCCGATCTCATAGCATCGCGGCCAGCGTGGACCTCCCCCTGAAGCCGCCGATCCAGCCCCAGCTGGCCCGTTCCCGCCCGGAGCTGCCGGCGGGAGATCAGTGGGCGTACGAGCCCAAGTACGACGGCTTCCGGGCGATCGTGTTCGTCGACGGCGAGGAGTCCATGGTGCAGTCGCGCGGGGGCAAGCCGCTGGCGCGTTACTTCCCGGAGCTGCGCTTCCCGCCCGGCCGTTACATCGCCGACGGCGAGATCGTGATCGACGGCGAGGACGGTCGCCAGGACTTCGACGCGCTCCAGAACCGCATCCACCCGGCGGCTTCGCGGATCGCGATGCTGGCCGAGGAGACGCCGGCGCGCTACGTCGCCTTCGACCTGCTGGCACTCGACGGCGAGTCGTTGCTCGCGCAGTCCTTCATGGACCGCCGCGCCGCCCTGGAGTCCGCGTTCGCGGGCGAGATCGACCTGACGCCGCTGACGCGATCGGTGGACGAGGCCGAGCCCTGGCTTGGCAGCGGCGAGGGCGTGGTGGCCAAGGACGTGCGTTCGCCCTACCGGCCGGGTGAGCGCACGGGGATGGTGAAGGTCAAGCGGGTGCGCACGATCGACGCCGTGGTCGCGGGCTGGCGGCCGGGCAAGGAGGAGGGCACGGTCGGGTCGCTGATCCTCGGCCTCTACGACGACGGCGGCAAGCTCCACGTCGTCGGCCACTCCTCGGGGTTGCGGGCGGCGGAGAAGCGGACGCTGGTGGAGAAGCTCCAGCCGTACGAGACGGGCAAGCGGGGCCATGGGGATCCGAGCCGGTGGAAGAACGAGAAGGAGCTCGAGTGGATCGACCTGCGCCCGGAGCTGGTGGTCGAGGTCACCTACGACCACACGAGCGGCGGACGGATCCGCCACGGGACGAAGATCCTGCGCTGGCGCGAGGACAAGGCGCCGCGCGAATGCAAGCTCGAGCAGATGCGCTAGGCGCGCGGCGTTGGCGGACGCCGACGCGATAGTCGTCGGGGCGGGCTTGGCTGGCCTCGTGGCCACGGCCGAGCTGGCCGACGCCGGCCGGCGGGTGATCCTGCTCGACCAGGAGCCCGAGGCCTCACTGGGCGGGCAGGCCTTCTGGTCCTTCGGCGGGCTGTTTCTCGTCGACTCGCCCGAGCAGCGGCGCTTCCGTGTCCGCGACTCGCGCGAGCTGGCGTTGCAGGACTGGCTCGGGACGGCCGGCTTCGACCGGCCCGAGGACCACTGGCCGCGGCGCTGGGCCGAGGCCTACGTCGACTTCACCACCCACGAGAAGCGGGCCTGGCTCGCACGAGCAGGGCGTTCGCTTCCTGCCCAACCCGGGCTGGGCGGAGCGCGGCGGCTACCTCGCCACCGGCCACGGCAACTCGGTCCCCCGCTTCCATGTCACCTGGGGCGCGGGGCCGGGGCTGCTCGAGCCGTTCGTCCGGCGCGTGCGCGAGGCCGAGCAGCGCGGGCTGGTCGATCTTCGCTTCCGCCACCGCGTCGATCGCCTGACCCTGAACGGCGGGGCTCTGGACGGCGTCGAGGGGACGGTGCTCGAGCCGAGCTCTGTGGAGCGCGGGCGAGCGAGCTCGCGCGTTCCGGTGGCCGAGTTCTCGCTGCATGCGCCGGTGGTGCTGGTCGCCTCCGGCGGGATCGGCGCCAACCACGACCTCGTCCGGGAGAGCTGGCCCAAGTGGCTGGGCGATCCGCCCAAGCGGATGCTGACCGGGGTTCCCGACCACGTCGACGGCCGCATGCTCGCGATCTGCAAGGAGGCGGGCGCGAGCCTGATCAACCCTGACCGGATGTGGCACTACCCCGAGGGGATCCAGAACTGGAACCCGATATGGACCGGCCACGGGATCAAGATCATCCCCGGGCCGTCTTCGCTCTGGCTGGACGCGCGTGGTCGCCGGCTTCCGGTTCCGCTGTTCCCCGGCTTCGACACCCTGGGCTCGCTCGAGCACATCATGAAGACCGGCTACGACTACACCTGGTTCGTCCTGACCCAGAAGATCATCGAGCGCGAGTTCGCGCTGTCGGGCTCGGAGCAGAATCCCGACGTGACCGGGCGCAGCGTCCGGCAGCTGCTGGCATCGCGGGTGCTACCCGGGTGCGCCGCCTCCGGTGGAGGCGTTCAAGCGTCACGGCGTCGACTTCGTCGTCTCCCACGAGCTCCGTGAGCTGGTGCGGGGGATGAACGCGCTCACCGACGAGCCGCTGATCGAGGCCGCGGACCTGAAGCGCGAGATCGTCGCGCGCGACCGTGAGATGGCCAACCCCTACAGCAAGGACCTCCAGGTCACCGCCATCCACGGCGCCCGCCGGTATCTCGCCGACCGCATCGCGCGCGTGGCGCGCGCCGCACCGCATCCTCGATCCCGGTGCCGGTCCGCTGATCGCGGTGCGCCTGTCGATCCTCACGCGCAAGACGCTGGGCGGGCTCGAGACCGATCTCTCCGGACGCGTCTCTGGCGGCGGGCGGGCGTCCCCTCGGGGGGCTCTACGCCGCCGGTGAGGTCGCCGGCTTCGGCGGAGGCGGCGTCCACGGGTACCGCTCGCTGGAGGGAACGTTCCTGGGCGGCTGCCTGTTCTCGGGGCGTGTGGCGGGCCGCGGAGCCGCCGCGGCGCTCGCCTCTTAGCTAGGGCATCCGGAAGGCGAACATCCGCTCGGCTTCGATCCGAGCGTACTGTGGCGGATCGCTGCCCGACGCGCTGCTCCGCGCATCGAGAAAGTCGTGCTCCCACTCCGGGCCGTAGCGCGGGACATAGATCTGGAGCAGGTTCTCGCGCAGCGCTCTTGTGCTCGGGAGCGCGGACGTCCACCGGAATCGGCGCGCCCGTGCACGGTGACCGCGAACTCCTCGCCCGGGAGGTGGGTGGCGCTCACCTGCGGCCGGGCGCGGATGTGGCGGAAGCGCATCGAGTCGGCCGGCCGAGCCGAAGTGCCACGCTCCGCGGTGGAAGATGCCGTCGACGGGGCCGGTGATGGGCCGGCCGTCGGCGGTCACGGTGGCGAGCACGAGCAGCCGCATCCCGGTCAGGCGCTCGGCCAGCTCCTCCGCGCTCGGGCGCCGCTGCGGGTCGTGGATCCGGAGCAGGTGCGGGCCGGCGGCGGCGTAGCTGCGGTCGATCAGCGCCTGAAGGGCTTCGAGGTCCGCTTGCGTCTCGAACATCGGCGTGTGGACGATACTGCCGCGCGTGCCGGCCGATTCCGGGAATCCCCTCGACGATCCTCGTCGCCCCGGACTCGTTCAAGGGGACGTCTGGGCGCCGCCGAGGTGGCGGCGGCGGTGGGGGCCGGCCTGCGCGCCGCGGGCCGCGAGGTCGACCTGTGCCCGGTCGCCGACGGTGGCGAGGGAACGCTCGAGGCGCTCGTGCAGGGGCTCGGCGGGGAGCTGCGCTCGGCGCGGGTGAGCGATCCGCTGGGGCGGCCGGTCGAGGCCGTCGTTCGGCTGGGTCGCGGACGGCGGGTCGGGATCGTCGAGACCGCCGCCGCCAGCGGGCTGCACCTGGTGTCGGAGGACGAGCGCGATCCCTGGGCGGCGAGCACCGCCGGGACGGGCGAGCTGATCGCGGCGGCGGTGGCGGCCGGCGCGCGGACGGTGTACGTCGGCGTCGGAGGCAGCGCGACCACCGACGGCGGCGTCGGGGCGGTGCGCGCGATCGAGGCCGCCGGCGGGCTGGACGGGCGCGCGGCTCGTCGTCCTGTGCGACGTGCGGACGCGTTCGAGGATGCGGCGCGGGTGTTCGGGCCGCAGAAGGGCGCCGACCCGCGGATGGTCGCGCGCCTCACGAAGCGGCTGATGTCGCTGGCGGGGCGGATGGAGCGCGACCCGCGCGGCGTGCCGATGACCGGCGCCGCCGGCGGTCTCTCGGGCGGGCTCTGGTCGGCGTTCGGCGCGGAGCTCGTGCCCGGCGCCGCGTTCGTCCTCGACGTGCTCGACTTCGACGCTCGCATGCGCGCCGCCCGGGCGGTGGTGACCGGCGAGGGCCGGATCGACCAGCAGAGCCTCGCCGGCAAGGCCGTGTCCGAGGTCGCGACCCGGGCCCGGCAGTCGGGCGTTCCCTGCTACGCCGTGGTCGGCCGGCGCGAGCTCGACGCCTTCGGTGCCCGCGTGCTCGACCTCCAGGCGATCCTCGAGGCGGGGACGGTGGCGGAGCTCGAGGCGGCGGGCCGGCGCTTCGCCGAATTCGTGTAGCGCTGTCACGATCGGCGCCGCGGGGCGCAAAGTATGTGTCGAGCATGCGCGAACGGCCGGATGGGGAGTTGCTCGAAGGCGGCGGCGGCCGGAGACGGCGGCGCCTTTGCCGTGTTCTACCGCCGCCACCTTCCCGGCGGTGCTGGCGCTGCTGCTGCGCGCTGACCGGCGACCGCGAGGCCTCGGCGGATCTGGCCGCCGAGGTGTTCGCCGCCGTCTTCCTGAGTGCGCGGCGCTTCCGCGCCCGCGGCGACGCGTCGGCGTGGCCCTGGGTGCGCGGGCATCGCTCGAGAACAAGCTCCGCGAGAGCCTGCGGCGCGGGCCGGGTCGAGGATCGGGCCCGGCGGCGGCTGGGATTCGAGCCCGAGGCGCTCGATGACCGCGACCTCGCCCGCGTGGACGAGCTGGCCGGCGAGGCGGCTGGCGCTCGTCGAGCAACTTCCCGCGGCTCAGCGGGATGCCGTCCGCTCGCGCGTGCTCGACGAGCGCGAGTACGCCGACATCGCTCGCGAGCTCGGCTGCTCGGAGCTGGTCGTGCGCCAGCGCGTCAGCCGCGGGCTGGCGCGGCTGCGAGATCAACTGACGGAGGATGATCAATGAGCGACTACTTCGACCGCGTGGAGCGCCAGCTCGTGCGCTCCGTCGAGAGCTCGGCGAAGCGCCCGGCGCCGGCCTGGCCGGCGCCGTCTGGCTGCCGCTGGCCGCCGTCGGCGTCGTCGTGGCCGTGGTCGCGGTGTTCCTGGGCGTGCGGGGACGCACGCCGTCCATCTCAGAGCGCCGGCCCGGCGCAGCGTGGCGTTCACCGCCACCGGCGCCGGCGGCCGAGCTCGACCGGGCGGCGAGCATACTGCGCCTGCGCCTCGGAGCGATGTTCTACGGAGCGTCCACGTCACCCGCGCCGGCGACGAGATCGTCGCGTCAGCGCCGATGGGGCGTCGCGCGGCGCAGATCGAAGCGCTGGCGGCTCCCGGGCGTCTCACGTATCTACGACTGGGAGGCGAGCGTGCTCACCCCGGACGGTCAGACGGTGGCGAGCCAGCTGGCGGCGCAGAACCCGTCCGCGATCGAGATCAGCCAGGGATCGGGGGCGCAGCGTCTCCCGGTGGCGCGGAGGCCGGTGGCGCTGACGCTGTACCAGCGCCGTCTCGCTGGCGGCGCGGCAGGCGGCACGCGCCCCCGGCGCAGTACTACCTGTTCGGGTGCGGCCCGCGGCACTGCCTGCTCGCCGGCCCTGCGACCACGCCGGACGCAGCTTCCGGCGGGCGTGCGGGGCCAGGCGCTGGCCGTCCCGCGCGGGGTCGTCGTGCTGCAGGCGGCGGCGCCGAGCTTCGGTCGCGCGCCGGCGCGTCCGATCCCGCGGCGCGGTTCTTCGTCCTGCGCGGCGCGGCCGCGCTCACCGCGGACGCGAGCTCACCGGCGCGCACGCAGCGCGCGACGCGAGCGGACAGCCGGATGTGCAGTTCGGCTTCACCCCGGCGGGCGCGCCGTGCGTTCCGCGCGGTCACCGCCGCGGTGGCGCGGCGCGGTGCGGCGGTGAGCGGCACCGGGCTGACCCTCGAACCAGCACTTCGCGATCGCGCTCGACGGCCGCCTGGTGACGGTTCCGTCGATCGACTTCAAGGCCTACCCGGACGGGATGCCGGCCGGCACGGCGCGGACATCGAGGCCGGCTTCACGTCGCGGAGCGCCCGCCAGTTCGCGACGCGTGCTGCGCTACGGTCCGCTTCCCGTGGTCCACCCCAATGAGCCTGCGTTCCTCGGCATAATTCGACGAACCTCAGAGCTATGGCCTACACCGAACGTCTCGTCGCTTCGCCGCTCGTCTGCTGCACGTGGGAGCAGACGGCCGAGATCGACACGTGCAGCGCGTCGTGCCCGACGCCTGCGTCGATCTCATCTGGGATGGTGCAGGCGCTGACGATCGCCGGGCCGGACACGAGCGCGCGGCTGGTGCGGATCCGCGCCGGCGCGCCGTTCGTGGGAGCTCGGCTGCGGCCCGGCGCTGCCGGCGCGGTCCTGGGCCTGCCCGCCGACGAGCTGTGCGACGCCTCGCCCGACGCCGCCGACGTGCTCGGCGCGGGAAGCCGCCGAGCGCATCCTCGAGGCGCTGGCCGACGGCGCCGACCCCCACGAGTCCTGCGCTGCGCGTTGGAGCGCACCGGGCGCCGCGCCGCGACCCGCTCGTCGGCGCCGCGATCGCCGCGCTCGACCGTCCGGGTGCGCGCGTCGGCGCGCGTCGCCGCGGACGCTCGGCGTCAGCTCGCGCCAGCTTCAGCGTCGCGTGAGCGCCGCGCGTCGGCTACGGCCCCAAGACGCTCGCGCGCGTCCTGCGCTTCCGGCGGTTGCAGTCGCTGGGCGACGGTCCGCTCGTCGACCGGGCGCTCGACGCCGGCTATTCGGCGACCAGGCGCACATGACGGCCGAGGTCACCCGCCTGGCCGGCGTGCCCCCTGTCCGATTTCTCAAAGACCGCACGCCCACCGCCGCGTAGCTTTCGGCGCATGCCGGTAGATCGCGCCGCCGCCGAGCAGTTCATCTGGTCCGCCGCACGGCTGGTGGACCGCCATCGCTACGCGATGCTGTTCGGTGGCGGCCCGTCCGAGCCCGTGCTGCGCGCGCTTGCCGCCTACCGCAACGACGACGGCGGCTTCGGTCACGCGCTGGAGCCCGACCTCCGATGCCCGCAGAGCCAGCCGGTGCCGACGCTGTACGCACTCGAGATGCTCCACGAAGCCGGCTCTGGGCGATCACGCGCTCGCCCACGACGCGACCGCGTGGTGCGAATCGATCAGCGACGCGTGAGGGGGCGCTCCCGGCGGCGCTCCCCGGCTTCGAGGCGTACCCGCACGCGCCCTGGATGTCGGCGGAGCCGGGCTCGTTCCTCACGTTCGGCGTAGCCGCGCTCGCTCCGCTGCCGCGCGCCACCGAGTGGTGCTGGCGCGAGGTCGAGCGCGCCGAGCAGCCGACGCCCGTACTGGCTCAAGTACGCGCTCGCCTTCCTCGACGCGGCGCCCGACGGGGAGCGCGCCCGCGCAGCGGTCGCGCGGCTGCGCGGTGTCGTCGATCCGGCTGCGCTCGCGCCTCCCGGTGGCGTGGAGGGCGAGCGGCTGCGGCCGCTCGACCTCTCGCCCCGTCCGGCCACGCGCAGCCGAGCGCTGTTCGACGAGGCGGCGATCGAGGCGCACCTCGACGAGGTCGAGGCGGGCCAGCTCGAGGACGGGGGGTGGATGTTCGACTGGCGCGCGTGGTCGCCGGCGCAGAGCGCGGCGTGGCGCGGCCTCGTCACCATCCGCGCGCTCACCTGGCTGCGCGACAACGGCCGCCGGCTGACTCGCTGCTAGAACGGCAGGGTCTGGAGGGCCACCGGACCTTCCGGCCACCGTCGCGCCTTCGCGGAGCGCCCGCCACATCGTGCGCAGCGGCATGCGGCGCGTAGCCGAGGGCTGCTTGACCTCCACGACCTCCTGCGATCTCGGCGAAGCCGAGCGGCACGTAGAAGCCGACCCGGTCGGGCAGGCAGAAGAGCATCGCGAACTCGGGCCCGAGCGTCCGGCCCGCTCCAGGCGGCCTGGACCACCTGCCGGCCGAGGCCGCGTCCTGCGCTCGGCGGCGCGGACGAGCACGCCGCCGAGCCCGACCACCGGAAAGCGACTGCGCCGCCGACCTCCGCCTCGGAGACGACCAGCCCGGCCGATGGCCGCCAACCTGCCGGAGTCGTCCTGCAGCGCCACGTGCTGCTCCTTGGGCTGGAACGCGAGCGTCGACCCTCCGACCTCGAACGGGTCCACCTCGTCGCCGTAGAGCTGCGCCCGCTGCGCGATCGGTCAGGCGGCCGAAGCTCGACGACCTGCAACGGATCAATTGTGCGCGAACGCCTTGCGCTTCTCGGAGGGGATCGGGCCGTCGAGCTTCTCCAGGAACTCGGTCTGCTCGCGCAGGTGGTTGAGCAGCCAGTCGGCCATCTCGACCGTCATCCCCGCCCGCACCACGATCCGCAGGACGCTCAGGTCCTGGCGGTTCTCCGGGAAGCTGTACGCGGGCACCAGCCAGCCGGCCTGGCGCAGCCGGTCCGAGACGTCGAACACGGTGTAGTTCTCGACTCCATCGGCGAGTCCGAACGCGAACACCGGCAGCTCGCGACCCTCGGAGATCAGCCGGTAGGGGCCGATGTCCGCGATCGAACCCGACAGGTACACCGCGATGTCCTGGGCACCCTGCATCACCTGGCGGTAGCCCTCGAACCCGAGGTTGGCGAACATGTAGTACTGGGCGATGACCTGGCTGCCCGGGCGCGAGAAGTTGAGCGCGAACGTCGGCATGTTCCCGCCCAGGTAGTTGACGTTGAACACGAGATCGCGTGGGAGCGCCTGTTCGTCGCGCCAGATCGCCCACCCGATTGCCGGGATACACCAGGCCGAACTTATGCCCCGAGGCGTTGATCGACTGGACGCGTGGGATCCGGAAGTCCCACTCCGAGATCCGGCTGGATGAACGGCGCGACGAACCCGCCCGAGGCCGCGTCGACGTGGACGGGATGTCGAAGCCGCGATCCTCCTGAAGGCGATCGAGCGCCGCGGCGATGTCCTTGACGGGCTCGTAGCTGCCGTCGAAGGTCGAGCCCAGGATGGCGACGACGCCGATCGTGTTCTCGTCGCACTGCGCCATCGCCTGCTCGGCGTCAGGTGGAAGCGGTCGCCCTCCATCGGCACCATCCGCGCCTCCACGTCCCAGTAGCGGCAGAACTTCTCCCAGCACACCTGGACGTTGGCGCCCATCACCAGGTTCGGCTTGTCCGTCGGCTTGCCCTCCTTCTCCCGGCGCTGGCGCCAGCGCCACTTCATGCGCCAGGCCCCCGAGCATGGCCGCCTCGCTCGAGCCGGTGGTCGAGCACCCGGTGCGCGTGCTCGGCCTCGGGCGAGTTCCACAGATCGGCGAGGATGTCGACGCAGCGCGACTCGATCTCGGCCGTCATCGGGTACTCGTCCTTGTCGATCATGTTCTTCTCGGCGGTCAGGCCCATCAGCGCCGCGGCGGTCGGAGGCATCCAGGTGGTGACGAACGTCGCCAGGTTCAGGCGGGCCTGCCCGTCGAGCAACAGCTCCGAGGCGATCAGGTCGTACGCGTCCCGTGCTCCATGCCCTTCGGCGGGAGCTTGTGGACGGGGAGCTTGGCCTTGGCGTCCTGATCGGGAAGGGGCGCCTGCGGCGCCTGCTCGGGATGCTTCGGGAGGGTGCTGGCGGCTCAACGCCATGGTTCGGGTCCTCCTCGTGTCGCGCGGGTGGACGCGGATCATGCCTCACGCGGAGCGCCGCGATACGGTCACTCGTGCGCGGGCGGCGGCTGGCAGCCCAGCTCGAGCAGGTGGCGCGCGAACGCGAGCCGGTCGCGGTCGGGATGGAACGGCTCCATCCCGTCCCTGAGCAGGACGGCGATCCGCTCGAGGTCGTAGAGAAGCGCGAGCTTGCCCGGCGCGTCGTCCCACTCCCCGGAGTCGTAGCGCTCGACCCACGCCGCCAAGGCGGCCAATGCCTCGACCTGGATCTGGTCCTCCCACCAGCCCGAGCGGAGCGGCAGGCGGTAGCGCTCGCGCAGCATGCAGACGTCGCACCACAGCTGCTCGAACCAGCGCCACCGCTCGCGCGGGTAGAGCCGGCGCCAGTCGAGCGGCCAGCGTGGCGTGACGGGATCGTCCCAGTCGCCGTCGCGATCCTCCCACCGGTCGTCGGGCTCTGACCAGCTCATCCCGCGAGCCTCCGCAGCTGGCGATCGGCGAACCACATCCGGAGCGCCACCGTGACCGGCGCCAGCCGGCCGTACAGGAGCAGGGCATGGCCTTCGGGGAGCTGGCGCAGCAGCTCGGCGGCGGCGAGCGGCCGGCGCCGGCGGGCATAGGTGCGCGAGGATCCGCCGGGGCCGGTCGTGCGCGACTGATCGCTCGCCTCCTCCTCGCCGAGCAGACCCGAGAAGTAGCGCAGCGTGTCGAGGTCGGCGACTCCCGGCAGCAGCATGCGCGCGCGATGGCTGTTCACGACGGTCTCGGCCTGGCGCCCGTAGCGCGCGCGGGCCTGGGCGAGGTCGTGGAAGATCGATACGAGCTGGATGTTGTGACTCGGCGCCGTCGAGGCGATCTCGGCCAGGTTCGGCAGCGGCGCGACGTTCCCGGCCTCGTCGAGGCACAGGAGCAGCGGCAGCTCGAGCCGACCGCCGGCGAGCGTGGCTCGTTCGTAGGCGCGGTCGACGATCTCGCCGAGGAGCGCCAGGAACAGCGGGCGCAGGAGCTTCGAGGCCTTGGCGTCGCCGATCAGGTACAGCGTCGCGGGCTCGTCGAGGAGCCGGTCGGGCGTGATCTCGCACGAGCTCGCCGACCGGGCCACGCGCGCGAACCGGTACGCCCGCAGCAGCGCCTGGGCGGTCGCCTCGATCGAGGAGCGCGTCCGGTCGGCCTGGGCCTCGAATGCCCGCACCGCGTCGTAGGCGGCGTGCGCATCGGCGAGCGCGTCGTCGTCCTGCGCCTCGCCGGCGATCTGCGGCCAGCGCGGCATGCAGCTCACGATTGCCCTGCCCGTAGGCCCAGCGCACGACGCTGTCGATGCCGGCCTCCGGTCCTGGCCGCGGCGAACAGCAGCGGCGCCAGCCGCTGCTCGGCGGCGATCGCCCAGAAGTCTCCGCCCTCGACGCCCTTCTGATCGACCTCGCCCGCGCAGGCCAGCCGCCAGGCCACCTCCAGCGCCCCGTCCCAGCGTGCGCGCTCCGTGCAGCGGCGACCACGTGTGGCGGCGGTGCGCCCCCGCGAGCTCGAACGGGTCGTACACGAACACCCGGCCGAGCTTCTCCCGGCGCGCGATCGTCGCGCCCAGCAGGTCGGTCTTGATCGACGAGGCCACAGCCGGGCCCTCCCACTCGAGCAGCGCGGGGACGGCCAGCCCGGCCGACTTTCCCGACTGCGGCGGCCCGAAGGCCACCAGCGCGTGGCGCTGCTCGGCGCGGAGCAGCCGCCCGCGGGCGCGGCCCGAGTCCGATCCTGGTACCGCCGCGGCGTCGCAATGCGCGCAGCTCGCCCCCCGCCGCCCAGCGCGCGCCTCGGCCGCGGCCGAACCGGGACAGACCGGCGCGCCCGGCGGCCGTCGCCGCCACCCAGCCGCCGGCCGCCAGCAGCGCGAGCGCGGCGTAGAAGCCACCGGCCCGGGCAGCTGCGCCCGCGCGCCGGCGGGCCACGCGGCGGCCGGATTGCCCAGCCGCGTCGGCAGGCTGACCAGCACGGTGAGGAGCTGCCCCGGGTTCACGGCGGGCCAGCCCCGACCGAACAGGGCGCCGGCGATCCCGCCCCACAGCCACAACAGCGCGGCCACGCCGGCGACGCATGCCGATGATCACCAGCATCGCGACGTCCGACAGGCCTTCGGAACGCGCCCCGTTCATCGGCGCTCCCGGACCGTCATCCCGGTGTCGGTGTTGGTCATGTCGGTCTCGATCCGCGAGCGGTAGTGCTGCACGACGAACGAGCGGCTGCCCGACGCGCCACAGCGCCTGGCCCGGCGAGAGCATCGAGATCAGCCGGGCCTCGCTCTCGGACAGCCCGAGGAGCGCGCGCGTGAGCGGCACCTGGCTCTCGTCCTGGTGGTAGACGATCCGCGTCGAGGCGTCGGCGATGAGCCCTTCGGCGATCCGCGCCGCGCGCGAGCCGGCATCGCCGGCCGCCTGGAGGTCCGCCGAGCTTGTGCAGCACGATCACGTTCATGACCCCGTACTGCCGCGCGAGCTTGAAGTTCGACTGAAACCACTCGCCGAGGCCGGTGTGCTGCACGATCTTCCACGACTCGTCGGCGACGTTGATGAGCCGCTCGTCGGCCGGGCTGCTTCGAGGTCGCTCCAGCTGCGCGCTCATCCACGCGCTCGCGCACGCCATCAGGATCCCCACCGCCGGCGAGTCCTTGACGGCGTGGAGGTCGAGCACGACGAGCCTCGAATCGAGATCCAGCCCGGCCGTCGTCGGACCGTCGAACATGCCGCGGAGCGGCCCCTCGCACAGGTCCTGCAGCGCCAGCGCGGCGCGGCGCGCGTCCGCGGCCAACCGGTCGGGCGTGGTCCGCAGCCGATCCGCCATGTCGACCGTCGGCGTGAACAGCACCGCTGCGATCTCCGGCAGCGTCGGCTCCTCGACGCCGCTGGCTACGCAGGCAGCGCAGCGACTCCCGAAGCGCCCCCGCCTCGATCTGGGTCAGCGGCGCCTGGAGCGAGGACTCCGTCACCGCTCGGAGCAGCTCGAGCTGGCCGTGCTCGTCCGTGCGCGACGCCAGCGGGTTGAGCCGCACCCCGCCGCCGGGGACGAGCGAGATCGGCGTCACCCCGTACGTCTCGCACAGCGGCCCGTATTCGCGCTTGACGTCGAGCACGAACGCGCTGCGCCCGAACAGCAGCATCCGCCACACCAGCGTCTTGATCGAGGGCGCTCTTGCCCTGCCCGAGCTTGCCGAGCACGATCGCGTTCGGGTCGTCGAGCTCTCCGGCTGCGTACAGGTGCCAGGGGTCGTAGGCGAACGCGGCGCCGGTGGCGTCCCGTCCGACGAACATCCCCTTCGCGCTCAGCCCGTCGGCGGCGACGAACGGGTAGACCGCCTGGGCGTGACGCGTCGTGCTGCGATGGCCCGGCCGCTCCGCGCTCACCGGCCGGCGCCTCCTGCGCGCGGCGAGCACGCCGGCGGCGACGAGGGCGATCACGAGTGCCGCCAGTCCCAGCGGGCGCAGCGAGGTCGTCGTAGAGCAGCCGCGCCACCGTGTAGTGCCACAGGTAGGTGAGCAGGCTGAGCGCGCCGGTGTCGATCACCGCAGCCCCCGGCAGAGCGGCAGGGTGAAGGTGAACGACTCGGCCTGCTGGCCGTACATGCGGTGCAGCTCGAGCCGGGCGCGCGCGGCGTGCTCGTGAACCTCGGCGCACGCGCGGCGCAGGTCGTCGAGGTCGCGACCGGAGACCGTGACGAACCCGGCGAGGCGCACCTCCGCGTGGCCGGCGGCGAGCTCCGCCTCCCGCCGTGCCGTCGCCTCCTGCGCCTGGCGCTGGCGCGCGGTCTCCGACTGACCGAAGCGGCGGCGCAGCTCCCGGTCGGCGCGGTCGCGGGTGATCGCCGCCTCCACGTCCCGCGTGGAGCGCTCGGGCGGGATCGCCTCGAAGCTGACCGCGACGCTCCGCACCGCGCTCGAGCGCCCGAGCAGCGCGTCCATGAACATCGGGGAGACGTCCATGCGCGGCCAGCCACCGATCCAGTACGTGGCGTGGAGCGCGCCGTCGCTCTGGAAGATGATCCCACCGCTCGCGCGCGCCCAGTGGCCAGGCGCCCGACTCGGACAGGCCGTCACGCCCGCGGTCGGCGGTCTCGAGCGCAGCCAGTTCGGCGCGTGCGTAGGGGTCGAAGGCGGTTCGCAGGACGCGCGCCAGCTGCCCGCCGGTGAGCGCGCCGAGCACCCTCACCTCCGCCGCCTCCAGGCCCTGAGCGACGCGCTCGGTCTGCTCGACGCAGCGCCCGCTGGACCGCGTCGCGTCCGCGCTCACGGACCCGTCCGGGCGTCGATCTGGATCGGCGAGCAGGATCTCGTGCTCCTGGGTGACCTTGGCCGTGCTCCCGATCAGCTCCAGATAGGACTCGATGATCGGCGTGCCCCTGAGCGGGACGGCGGGGTCACGCTCGGCGTGGAGCCAGCGCACCAGCTCGTCACCCTGCGCCGGCGCGGTCCGCTCGACCCACTGCAGCCGCCGGATCGGCGTGCTCGCGGCGCCGGATAGCACCAGACCCCACCGCGCCAGCCGTCGCTCCTGCGCGTCCGGGTCGAGCAGCGCGAAGCCGAGGACGCGGCAGGCGAGCACGGCGGTCAGTCGCCGTCCGGACTGCTCCGAGACGGCGCCGATCGAACGGTCGCGGTAGCCGAGGTCGATGATCCGCGCGCCGCGCAGCTCGTCGCGGCAGGTCGGGTGCGGGCGACGTGAGCGACCCCCGGCCGCGGTGGCCTGCCACCGGGGCGCTGGAGCGGAACCGCCCGCCGCCGCTGATTCGCCGGAGCCAGTACGAGGCCAGGACCGATCCCCACTCACCCGCGCTTCGCCGCGCCACCGGCACCACCGCGATCATCACGCTGCACCCGAACAGGACGATCGGCCACGAGCGCTCCGCCGGCGGTCGGGGAGGTATCGAGGATCACGATCGCGGCGACGGCGGCCAGGCCCGAGGATGCCGACCTGGCCGCCGCCGAGCGGACCGAAGATCCCGCGGCGCTCGAGCGGACCGAACCGGTAGGTGAGGCGCTCGTCGTTCACAGCCGGCCCTCAGGGTCCTCTTGGCGCGGCGGGAGGGGGTCGGCCTGGTCGGTGGCGGCGCTGCCGTTGGAGCGGATGCCGCCCGAGCGGCGGGTCGCGGGGTCGGCGTCGGATCCGGCCGTGGCGGAGTCCCCGTGGGATCTGTCGGGGCCCGGAACCACGTCCCGGCTGTCGGCCTGGCGGCCGTCATCACCCGCGGGCTCGACGGTGAACGAGGGGCCGTCGGGGACGCCGTACCACATGCGGCGCCGGTACGGCTCCGCGTCGAGCAGGTCGGAGTCGCCGTAGCCCTCGGTGGCGCGCGGGCCTTGCGCCGCGTCCGCGCCGTGGCGCTCGGGCGTGGTGTTCGCGGCTCCGGCGCTGGCCCCGGAGGCCGCCTGGGGCGCCGCGTTCTCGTCCCCGGAGGCAGCCTGGGCCCGCGGGTTCTCGTCGGCCGCATCCGGTGGCGCGTCACCGGTTGTCGTGGCCTCCGTCGGCCGGCTCTGCGCCCGCGCGCCCTCACTCGATGGCTCCCGGGACGGGGGATCCTCACCCGCCGCGGCCGATGTGCGCGCCGCGTACCCGGCCGGGCCCCCGGCTGCGACGTCCTCCGCCGGCCACGCCTGCTGCGCCTCGTCGCGCATATGCCCGAGGAAGTCCTCCGCTTTGCGGGCACTGGCGTCGGCGATCTTCCCCGCCCCGCCCACGTCGCGCTGGAACTCGCGCCGGAGCGGGCCCGCGGCGCTGCTTGCGAGCTCGGCCAGCGGCACCAACCGCAGGAGCGCCCAGGGCATGAACGCGGCCATCAGGACGAGCACGAGCCCGGCCAGCCAGTTCGCCGACGCTCGGGTGTCCGAGGGTGCTCCCGAGCGCCGCGCCGCCGAGCGACAGCACGGCCACGATCGCGAACTTCGACAGGATCAGCGCGCCCAGGAGCTCGAGCGTTCGCACGGCCCAGATCCGCCGCGCCGGCCACACGAATGCGGCGAACGCCAGCGGGAGCATCAGCACGACCACGTAGACGGCGGTCTCCCGCATCAGGAGCTCGATCCACAGCACGAGCGCGCCGACGACCGTGAACACGCCGATCAGGAAGGCCAGGAACGGAGAGGTCGAGCGCGGTGAGGCCGCCGACCGCGAGGCCGGCGGCGTTGAGGAAGTGCACGCTCTCGTTGCCTGCGGCGCCCGGAGACGATCGCCGACATCTCGTCCGAGGCGGCCAGCAGCAGCATCGTGATCGGCGCGGCGATGCTGACCACGAGCACCGACAGCGGCAGGTGCATGAACGCCGCCCGCACCAGCAGCGACAGATCCGTGCGCAGCAGTGCCTGCACAGCGGCCGCGAACAGGAAGGGCAGCGTCAGCACGGCCGAGATGCCGGCCATTCGCCAGTACGTCCCGGAGAACCAGGTACTTCGAAGCTGCGGGCTCGTCGTCGACCCCAGCACCTTGCTCGTCTCGACGAGGGCGAACTTCGCTCCGCCCGAGGACCCAGATTCCCACTGCGGCCGAACCCGAGCGAGCGCGACGTCCGAGCCGACGGCTCCAGCGGCGGCACCGACCGCGGCGCCCGGGTGACCGGTGATCAGCTTCTTCCCCGCCGACAGCACGCCGCCGGCCTTCTTCACGGCTCCGCACGGGTTGACGGCCGCGAGTCAGGAGCCCGGCCGCGGTGCAAAGGCCTCCCAGCGGGTTGAGCGCGGCGGCGGGTGCCGCCGCTCCCGCCGAACGCCAGCCCGCCGGCGACGAGGAACGCCGCGATCCGGGTCGCAGCCTCATTTCGCCGTCGTCCCGAGGTGCTCGAAGAAGTTGACGAGGCCCGGCGCCGATCCCACGACCAGGGCGGCGGCGCCCGAGATCAGGGCCGCCATCCGGCCCCGCGCGGCGTAGTGGTGGTTGTGCGTGTGCGCCGCGACCGCCCACAGACCGGCGCCGATGAACGCGCCGAGCAGCGCGATGGCCAGCGCCCACGCCTCGGCGCCGTTGACCAGCGCCTGAAGGACGTTGCTGCCCGGCAGGTTCTTGAGGACGGGGTGCGCGGTGACCCCGACCGCATGCAACAGCGACATCAAACCTCCTGAGTCCAACTGAGCCAATCAAGCTGAAGTAAATCTAACAACATCTAACTGGATGTGATAGCGTCTACAGCATCAAATTAGTCTCAATTAGACTCAAGTAGGAGGACGGCCGATGACTCAGGTGCTGCATCCGGTCATCACCGCGTCGGCAGAGGGACGGCGGCACGAGACCGACTCGGAACGTGATCAGCCGCAGCTGTGCGAACGGCGAGTTCAGGTGGTCGCGGAGCTCTATGCCCTCCACGCCAGGCGCCTCGAGCAGATCGTGCGCGTCGACGTCGATGCCCCGCAGCCGGTGATCGAAGACGCCTGCCAGTTCGCGTGGAGCCGGCTGCTCTTCCATGCCCACCGCATCCGCCGCGAGACGGTGCTCCCGTGGCTCGTCGCCACCGCCGATCCATCAGGCGCTGAAGCTGATCGGGCGCGACGAGCGGGAGCTGTCGCTCGAGAACATGCTCGAGCGGGCGGCAGAGCCGCTCGAGTGCCTCGGGGCGCCCGCGGCTCAGATGAGGTCCCTCGAGCACCGCGAGCGCCTCACGGACATAGGCCTGCTCCCCGAGCGCCAGCAGCGGCTGGTGTGGCTCCAGGCCCTCGGCCTCAGCTACGAGGAGATGGCCATCCCGAGAGGCATGCACGGTGCGCACCGTCGAGCGCCAGCTGACGCGGGCGCGGCGGGCGATGCGCTTGCAGTGCGGCCGCCTGAACACGTAACGCCGCTACGCCCGCGCCCCGCCACCGCGCCCGCGCGCTGGCCGCCGCCGACTACCGCGCGCGGCCGCGCTTGCGCCGCCGGCGCTCCGCCGGGCTCAGCTTGCGTGGCTTGGGCCGGGGCTTCGACCCGCCGGGGGCGGCCGCCGCCGCCCCCTCCTTGACCGGCGCCCGCTTGCGCGCGTCGCGCCAGATGAACAACGAGATGCCGACCAGGATGACGATCGCGCCTACGGCGATCGCGGCGATCCCGGCCCCGCTGACGCTGCTCGACCCGGCCGTGGTCGTCGTCTGCACGACCGTGCGGCGCGCTCGTCGTGGTCGTGCCGGGGACCGTCCCGGTGTTCTGCGGCAGCGGCCCGAACGGATTGCCGAGCCCCTGCTGCGCCACCGCCCCGGCGGGCAGGGTCGAAGGCCAGCGCGAGCGACGCCGCGAGCGTCAGCCGCCGCCCGCCTCACACGCACGCGCCCGACCAGAGCCATCACCCGACCCGAGCCATCAGCGCTCGGAGGCTAGCGGCTGCTCCATCGCCGGCGTCTCGGGCGCCGCCTTGTACGGCTGCTCGTCCTCGACGTGCTCCTCGTGGTAGACGCTCTCCGCGTTCACCGCCCACAGATCGTGGTGGGTGCCGAGCAGGATGTTGTCCACGGCGCGCATCGCCGTCAGCATCGAGTGGTCGGAGTTGTTGTAGCGGTGCAGTCCGTTACGCCCGACCTGCTGGAGATTCGGGGACATCGGGTCGAGCCAGCCCCGGATCGTCGCCACGCGCTCGGCGTACTCGCACGTCATATATCGGATAGGCCTTGTGCACGCGGGCCACGAAGCCGAACTTGACTCGGTCGGCGCGCGCCAGGTGCAGCTTCTCGATCTCCTCGCTGGCCATCTTCACCAGGTCGTCGTCGGGCATATTCCACAGTTCGTCGCCCTCGAAGCAGAAGTACTCCATACCGATCGAGCCGTCGGTGTCGTTGGGCACCATCCACGGGCTCCAGGACTTGAAGTTCTGAATCCGGAGCACACGGACGCCCGGCTGGTGGATGTAGATCCAGTTGTCCGGGAACAGATCCTCGCCCTCGATCACCAGCGAGCACCGTGACGAATTCGCGGTAGCGCAGGCCTCGCGCCGCGTCACGGACGTCGACCGGCGCCTCGGGCTCGGCGATCCCGACGGTGGTGCGCAGCGGCAGCGACGAGATCACGTGCGAGGGGGTCAGCGTCTCGCCGCCGGCGACGACCTCCGCCACGCGCGGGCCGTCCATCCGCAGCGCGCGTCACCGGCGCGTTCAGCCGACCTCGCCGCCGTGCGCCCGGATGTCCTCGGTCATCTGCTCCCACATCTGGCCGGGGCCGTAGCGGGGGTAGTTGAACTCCGAGATCAGCGACTTGATCTTGTCGCCCTTGTTTCCGAAGAACGCGGCCTTGGCCGCGGCTGAAGAACGACAGGCCCTTGATCCGCTGGGCCGCCCACTCGGCGCGGATCTCGTCGGTGCGAACGCCCCACAGCTTCTCGGTGTAGGTCTTGAAGAAGTGGCTGGTAGAGCCGCTTGCCGAAGCGGTTCGAGACCCACTGCTCGAAGGTCTCCTCGCGTCCCTTGGGCTTCATCGCCGCCCACAGGTAGGACAGCAGCGCCTACGCAGTTCGACCGGCCCGAGCTTCTTGATCACGTCCATGCCCTGGAGCGGGTACTCGAGAAACTTGTCGTTCCAGTAGATGCGCGACTGGCGCGGGACGGCGCAGGAACTCCTCCTTCATGATCTCGTGCCAGAGGTCGTCGACCTCCTTGACCTTGGTGAAGAAGCGGTGGCCGCCGAGGTCGAAGCGGTATCCGTCGCGCACCTCCGTCCGCGCGATCCCGCCCACCTGGTCGGTGGACTCGAGCACGATCACGGGCTTGCCCTGCTTGGCCAGCAGGTAGCCCGCCGTCAGCCCTGCGGGGCCGCCACCGAGCACCACGACGGGGCGTTCCGGCCGTGATCTCGGCTCCGGACTGCGAAGGGGTGGGAAGCGTGTCAGGCATCACGTGACTTTCTGGTAGAGCACGGCACTGTCGGCGAGGATCGAGGCATCCGCGGTAATTGTGTGGCGCCCAGGACACCTGTCTGAGGACCCCGCGGTTGACGTCGTCTTGGAGGATCTGGCCGATCTGCGCCGAGCGCCTCCGCACCAGTGACGTCCAGTATGACTTCCAGTTCTGGGCGCCTTCGGTCAGCGGCCGCACGAACAGCAGCTGTTGGCCGGGGCCCAGGCTAGCAACGAGCGGATCGACCACTGCTGTCGGGCTGGCTGGCCCGCAGTCGCTTGAGCGCGTACACCCAGTCCATGTAGCTCGGGTCCTTGACGGTGCCGAGGCGCGGTCACGTATTGCGCAGCCAGCCCGGGAGGTAGTACCAGGCGAGCGGCAGCTGGTCCGGCTGACCCGAAAGCACGACGTCGCCCGGGTGCAGCAGCGGGGTCACCTCGCCGCTGATCGTCGCGCATGTCGCTCTTGTTCTGCGGTGTGTAGGAGGAGAGGTGCGTGACGAACACGACCGACAGCACGATCGCCACCAACCCCGCGACCCCGGAGCGGGCCGCACCCCACGCCGCCAGCAGCAGGATCGAGGCCAGGATCGGCGCCATGTAACGGGCCACGAACGCGGGCGTGATCTGTGAGGCCAGCCACGCCAGCACCAGCGTGGCCAGGGGGAGCAGGATCAGTGTCCACATGACCGTTCCCTCGCGCGTCTGTCCGACCCGCGCGGGTGAAGTAGTGGGCGAGTCCGAGGATGATCGGCGAACAGGAGCACCACGGTCAGCCGGTCTCCGCCGAGCAGATCGCGCGAGAGCAGCACGGGAACGCCGAACTTGATCCGCGGCGCCCACGGAGCTCCGGTGTGGGTGGCCTGGTAGATGAAGTTCGGCAGCCAGGGCAGGAACAGGATCCCGGCGCCGAGGTAGGTCATCACCCCGTCGCGCACGAGCCCGCGTCGCTCCTCGAGCGGGGTCGTCCGCCAGACGAAGTACAGCGCCACCACCGAGCCGGCGCCGAAGAACAGCCCCCAGGCGTGGGTGTAGAGAAGCAGCGCCTCGCTCACCGCGAACATGATCAGGTAGCGCCGTCGGCGGTAGACGAAGCCGTGGATGAAGGCGGCCGTGGCCAGGATCCCGAGCAGACCCATCAGCTCGTACATCCGCGTCTCCTCGGCGTACGCGCTCAGGAACGTGCTGAAGCCGAAGAGGACGACGGCGTACATGCCCGCGCGACGGCCGAACAGGCTCCAGGCCGCCCACATCCCCGCCGGGATGCAGAGCAGGCCGATGACGACGTTCAGCCAATGGGTCGCCGCCTCGCTGGGCGCCGAACAAGCTGATCCACACGTGCAGCAGCAGGTAGAACAGCGGCGGCGAGCCGTCGTGGCGGAGGATGCCCGGGATCGCGCTCAGCGGGTGCGACGCGATGCCGGTGGTGATCGCCTCGTCCTCCCAGAACTGACCGCCGATGTAGCGCGTGCGGATGTAGCCGGAGACCGACCATGACCGCGATGAGTAGCGCGCCGGCGCTGGCCCAGCCGGGGACGCGCTCGAGCCACTTGGGCTCGCGGACGTCCACCACGCGCGGGACCGCGCGAGTCTCAGGAGCGGCGACGGTGGCCACTAAAGCGTCACCTTACCCTTGCAGTGTGCGTAGACCCTGAAGGTGCGCACATGCGCGACGCGCTGGTACGGGACCGTGCCGCTCCAGTCGCGGACCCTCGGGCAGCAGCGACGCGTTGCGCTGGGCGCGGGTCTGGAAGATCACGTTCGGCGCCGGGGGCAGCGCCTCGCCCGGCGAGGGGCGCGGCTTGCGACGTCGGCGGTGTGGACACCCAGCGTCCAGGCGAGCATCGGGACCTGGAAGCCCTCGGTCATCACGCTTGCCGCAGCGCGAGAACGCGCGACGCGCCGCCGAGCCGAGCGACGGCCTTCGCGCGGCATCCCGGCGCAGGTGCGCCTGGTAGACGAGCGCGCGGTGGGTCCGCTGCAGGTCGATGACGTTCGGCCCGATGAAGTTGGGGAGGATCACGAAGCCCACGAGCGCCAGGCCGACCGCGGCCCAGCGCACGCCCGCGGGCGCGGCTCGCCGCACTCGCCAGCCATCCCGCCGAGCGATGCGAGCCGGCGACCGATCAAGCGGCCCAGCGCCAGCGCCGCCCATCCCCAGGCGACGCCGCCCGCGATGTCGATCGTCGCCGCCCCGAGCACGAGGTAGCGGTCGTTGCCCGAGAAGCCGGCCTGGGTGAGCACGCGAGATCAGGACCCACCACACGAGGCCGAACGCGCCCGCGAGCACCACCGCGGCCAGCGCCTGCTCGCGCGGGCCTTCGAGTCGCAGAGGCCGCCGTCCGCGCAGCGGCCGCCACAGCAGCGACGGCCGCGGTGGCGACGGCGATCAGGGCGGCGATCTTGATGCGCAGAAGCACGGTCGGCCAGGCATGCTTGGCGAGCTCGGAGCAGAACGGGCACTTCGCGAACGCGGCGCTGTTGGAGCGCGGCGTGTGCGCGCGACTCACCCCGCGCAGGAAATGACCCGAGCCCCAGTACTCCGGTCCGAACCACAGGATGGGGATGAGGACGAACAGGCCGATCACGAGCTTGCGCGCGCCCGGGATCCCGCCATGCCAGCCACAGGCCGTACGGCCCCCAGAAGAGCCATATCTCCGGGCGGTCCAGCGCGCACGCGAAGCCGAGGGCAAACGCCTGCCGGTAGTGCCCGCCCAGGTGACGGTCGACGGCCATGAGCGCGAACGCCGTCAGCAGGCCCTCGGAATAGCCCGAGCGAGGTGTTGCTCAGAAAGCCGCTGGCGTTGAACAGCATGAACACGGCGATCGCCCCCGCCAGCACCGCGGGCAGCCGTGCCGCCCGCTCGCCGAGCGGTGAGCCGGTCGCTATCTGGCGGGTGAGCCGTGCCGCCACGATGAACACCATCGCCACCGCCATCAGCCACCCGCCCGCGCGGGCCACGACCAGCCACAGATCGGGCGCCGCCTTGCCGAAGAGCGCGAACACCGTGGTGAACACGACCGGCAGCGGCTTCCACGTCGGGCCGCCGGTGGTGTGGAGCTTCAGGTGGATGATCTCCCGGCCCCAGACCAGCCACGACCACGGGTCGTAGCTCGGCGTCGAGGGAACGAGCAGCGACAGAGCGGCGATCACCAGCGCCGCGACGGCGAGCGCCACGTACAGCCGACCTCCCCGAAAGTGGCGGCCAGCCGGCCGACGCGTCCGCGCCGCGGTCGGGCGCGACGGCCGGTGCAGTCAGCTCTGCAGTCGGGACGGACACGGGATCGGATCTGGATTGCCGCACCCAGAGAGATCAAATGTGGGTGACGGCAGACGCGGAAGGAGCCCGCGCATCGAGCACGGGCACGGGGCATTCTAGACGCCGCCTGCGGGATGGCGCGGCGCCGGATCAGCCGGAAACTCCCTGCGAGAGGCAGGTTTCGATCTGGTTAAGCTCGCTGTCCGATCCCTGGTTGGGATAGAGGAGCGCGCTGCCGATTACCTCGGCGCCCTGCGCCTGGGCCTGCGATCTGGTCGGCCTGCGCAGCGCCGGCCGTCGGCGTGAACACGACCCGCGGACCCGCCGGGGGCGCGCCGATCTGAATCCCTGTGAGCCCGACCGTCTGGACAGGGCAGGTGGTCGGCGCGCATACACGCCAGGTGATCGGTCTTGGCCGTGCGCGGATCGTCCACCTTGCCGTGCCCGGCGCCACCGGGATGGACCGACGTGCTCCCGCAGGCCGCCAGTGTCGAGCACCGCTAAGCACGACGCCGCCAGGAGCTTGGCGAAGGACATAGCGGCTGAGGGTAGAGGATCATCTCCCCGTGTCCGCGCTTCGCCGCCCTGAGTGGACCACTGCCCAAACTTGGGCGTCGTCGCTCTGGCGCTGCTCGTGGGCGGCGTGCTGCTCGCGCCGAGCCGGCGCATCGCCGCCGCAGCCATGCTCGGCGCGCTCGTGCTCGCGCCGGTCCTGTTGCTGGCCGACATCTGGCACTCGCCACAGCTGAGCACCGTCCACCGCCACCCGCTGGTCGCGGTGGTGGCCGCCGCGCTCGCCCTCGCGGTGCTGGCCGGGCTGGCGGTGTGATCGCCCGCCGTCCGGCGCTCCTCGGCGTGCTGGTTGTGGTCGCGCTGCCGTTCCGGATTCCGATTCAGGCCGGCGGGACGACGGCGAATCTCCTCGTGCCTCTCTACGTGGTGGTTGCGGCGGGTTCGCTCGCATTCCTCGTGCCCGCGCTGCGCCATCGCGGTCCCGACCGCCGCCGCGAGCCGCTCGCGCAGTGGCTGGGTCGAGCGGCTGCTGGCGCTGTACGTCCTGCTCTACGCCGTGCAGTCGGTGTACTCGCTCGACTTCGAGAAGGCGCTCCAGAACATGGTCTTCTTCTACGCGCCGTTCGCGCTCACGTTCTTCCTGCTGCGGCGGCTCAGGTGGACAGGCCGCCTGCCCGAGCGCTGCCTCGAGGTCGTGGCCGGCCTGGGCGTCGTCTTCGCGCTCATCGCGTTCGTCGAGTACGCGACGAAGACGATCATCTTCAACTCGAAGCTCGTCCTGCAGAACGACCTGCACACGTACTTCGTGGTCAACTCGGTGTTCCTCGATCCCGACATCTTCGGGCGCTTCCTGGCCGCTGGTGATGATCGTGCTCGTCGCCGCGCTCCTGTACGCGCGCCGGCAGCGCACGCAACTGCTGGTCACCGGCGTGCTGGCGGTCCTGTGGGCGGCGTTGGTGCTGACGCTGTCGCGCTCCAGCTTGATCGCGCTTCTCCTGGGGATCGGGATCGTCGCTGCGCTGCGCTGGCGTCTGCGGTTCGCCGTGCCGGTCGCCGCTGCGGTGGTGGTGATCGGCATCGCCGCCATCGTGATCTCGCCGAAGACCTTCGGCCTCAACCAGGGCCTCAATGGCGCCTCGAGCGGTCGCGCGGGGCTCGTCAGCGGCGGCCTCAACATGTTCGGAGACCGGCCCGGTCTGGGGCTACGGATCAGGCTCGTTCGTCAACGAGTACCGCAAGCGCAACCCCCAGACGAGTCAGACGCTGGCGGCTTCGCACACGATCGCGATCACGATCGCCGCCGAGCAGGGCGTGATCGGCGAGGTCGTCTACCTCGCGCTCGTCGTGACGGCGATCGTCGTCCTGCTGCGGGACGCCCGGCGCGACGTGGCGCGGGTGGCGGTCGCGGCCGCCTTCATCGCGCTGATGTTCCACACCCAGCTCTACGCCGACTTCCTCGAGGATCCGCTCACGTGGACGCTGCTCGCGATCGGCACCGCGCTCGCGGCGAGCCGGCGGGCTCCGCCGGAATCGGCACTGCCGCCCGACCCGCTGGAGACGGTGGCGGCCTGACCGCTTGGGAGATAACTTCAGTATGGCCGCAGTTTTATCCCACGCGCTCGCGCAGCCGACGCGCGCGAGGGCAGCGGTGCGCTAGATCGGTGTCGTGTACGCCCCGCTGATCCCGCCGTCGACGAGGAACGTCGAGGCATTCACGTAGCTCGACTCGTCACTGGCCAGAAACAGGGCGGCGTTGGCGATCTCCTCCGCCCGCGCGAACCGGCCCATCGGCACGTGCACGAGCCGGCGCGCCGCCTGCTCGGGATCGCTGGCGTACAGCTCCTGCAGTAGTGGCGTATCGACCGGCCCGGGACAGAGCGCGTTGACGCGCACACCGCGGCGCGCGAACTCGCACCCCGAGCTCTCGCGACAGCGCGAGGACGCCGCCCTTCGACGCCGTGTAGGAGATCTGGGAGGTCGCGGCGCCGAGCATGGCCACGAACGAAGCGGTGTTGATCACCGACCCGCCGCCGGTATCGATCAGATGCGGGATGCCGTGCTTGCAGCACAGGAACACGCTGCGCAGGTTCACCGGCGTGCACGTGCTCCCAGGTCTCGAGCGACGGTATCGAGTCACCGAGGCGTCGTCGGTCGGCGATATCCCGGCGTTGTTGAAGAGGACGTCGATCCGCCCGAGCTCCTCGCGCACGCGCGTGTAGAGACCTGCCACCGCATCCTCGTCGGTGACGTCGACGGTCAGCGCGAGCTCGCCCACCGAGTGCTCGCGCAGGTCCACGCCCACGACCCGCGCGCCCTCGCGCGCGAACACTTCGCGCGGTGGCGGCGCCGATCCCGCCGGCGGCGCCGGTGATCACGCACACCTTGCCCTCGAGCCTCATGAGGTGGCGTAGAAGATCGATTTGATCTCGGTGTAGGCGTCGAGCGCGTGCGGGCCGAGCTCGCGACCGTAGCCCGGACTGCTTGAAGCCGCCGAACGGCGTGGACACGCGCACCGAGGTGTTCGAGTTGATCGAGAGCACGCCGGTGTCGATCGCCCGCGCCACGCGGAGCGCGCGGGCTCCGTCTCGGGTCCAGATCGAGCCCGAGAGGCCGTAGATGGTGTCGTTGGCCAGCCTCACCGCGTCGGCCTCGTCCTCGAATGGGATCACCGTGGCGACGGGGCCGAAGATCTCCTCGCGCGCCGCCCGCGCGCCCGGATCGACCGGACAGAGCACGGTGGGCGCGAACCAGAACCCCGGACCGTCAGGCGCGGTGCCGCGCACGGCCACCGGCGCATCGCCGTTGACGTAGGACGCCACCGACTCGCGCTGGCCGGCTGAGATCAACGGCCCCATCTGGGTGTTCTCGTCCAGGGGTCGCCGACCCGCACCGCCCGAACCGCCGACTCCAGCGCTCCCATGAACTCCTCGAGCACCGAGCGCTCGACCAGAATCCGTGAACGCGCACAGCAGTCCTGGCCGGCGTTTCCGAACACCGCCATCGGGGCCGCGGCCGCCGCGGCCGCCAGGTCGGCATCGGCGAACACGATGTTCGGCGACTTGCCTCCGAGCTCGAGCGTCACCCGCTTGATCGTGTCGGCGGCGCCCGCGGCGATCGCACGTCCCACCTCGGTTGATCCCGTGAACGCGATCTTCGCCACTTCGGGATGCTCGACGAGCCGCCGGCCGCACTCGGACCCGGGACCGACGACGACGTTGACCACGCCCTCCGGAATGCCCGCCGCGATGGCGATCTCGGAGAAGCGCAGTGCGGTCAGCGGCGTCAGTTCCGCGGGCTTCAGAACTACCGTGTTGCCCGCCGCCAGCGCCGGCCCGAGCTTCCAGGCGGCGATCGTCAGCGGAAAGTTCCAGGGCACGATCAGCCCGACCACGCCCAGCGGCTCGCGCACCGTGAACGCCTGTCCGCCCGCCACTGGGATGCTGTCGCCGAGCAGCCGCTCGGGCGCACCGGCGTAGTAGCGGAACGTCTGCACGACCATGTCCATCTCACCGCGGGCGTCGGCGATCGGCTTGCCGGCGTTGCGCGCCTCGAGGACCGCGAACTCGTCCCGGGCCGCGGCCAGAGCGTTCGGCCAAACCGTGCAGCAGCTCGGCACGCTTCGAAGGCGCCACGCGCGCGCCACTCCGGGAACGCCGCGGCGGCACGCGCCACCGCCGCGTCCACCTCGGCCGCGCCCGCGCGTGGCAACTCGGCGAGCACCGCCTCGGTGGCGGGCTCGATAACGGTCAGCGTGTCGGCCAAGACGTCAGTCGATGGTCGGTCGCGCAGGCGCGACGCTCGGCTGCGAAGTCACCGGGCCCGTACCTGAGGTATCGATCGTGCGCACCGGTCCCTTGAAGCTGTGGCGCGCGGAGACCAGATACCAGAGCTGTCACCAGCACCATTACGGTGATTGTCACCAGCGGCGCATAGTTGACCGATTACCAGCGAACTCCTTGCCGAAGTACACGCCGGCCGGGGTGAACGGCAGGCAGAAGATCATCGACGCACATCGCCACCCATACGAACGCGATGGGGTTGATCCACTTGTACTTGGACCCCAGCGTCCACGGGCCGGTCTCGAACGTCGTCGCCCTTACGCCAGCGCAGGAACACCGGGATCGTGTACGCGATGTAGAGGCCGATGACCGAGATCGAGGTCACGGCGAGGAACGCCACCGGCGCCCCGTTGGAGTTCGGGAAGTAGGCCGGGACGGTGATGATCGCCGCGAACAGGCACACGAACAGCACCGACCACGTCGGCGTCTTGGTTCGGACCCAGCCGCCGCCACAGGTTGTGGCCGGGCACGGCGCCATCGCGCGAGAACGCGAACGTCATCCGCGAGGCGCTGGTCACGCAGGCCATCCCGCAGAACAGCTGACCGACGGTCGAGATCAGTACCACCGCCTTGGCCGGCGCCGAGGTCATCGCGGTCTGGAAGATCGTCAGCGCCGGGAAGCTCGACTTCAGCAGCGCGGACTCCTGGCTCTTCTGGATCGCGAACGTGATCGCGAGCAGGACGATCCAGCCGATCACCGCGGAGTAGAACACCGAGCGCCACACGCCCTTGGGCGCCGACTCCGCCGCGTCGTTCGTCTCCTCGGACACGTGAGCCGATGCGTCGTACCCGGTGATGGTGTACATCGTGAGCAGGAACCCGAGCGGCAGCACGTAGTACCAGTACATGTGGTTCCCGAATCCGGAGTTGTTGATCCGGTGGCCGAACACGTACGAGAAGCTGGCGTGGTGACTCGGGACGGCGATCAGGATCACCACGATCACCGCCACGCCGATCACGTGCCACCACACCGAGATGGCGTTGAACAGGGACACGAGTTGGCTGCGGAAGGCGTTGATCGAACCGTGCAAGGTCAGGACGACCAGGAACAGCGCGAAGTTCACGTGCGCGGTGTAGTGAACGTTGGTCGCAGCCGCCGCCTTCTGAAGTTGAAGATGAAGTGAAGGTTGTAGAGGCCGAGCAGGTTCATCAGGAACGTCGAGCACACGTAGTCGACCGACGCCACCACGGCCACGAGGCCGATCAGGTTGAACCACCCGGTGAACCAGCCCCAGCCGGGCCCGCCCAACCGCGACGCCCAGTAGTAGATGCCGCCTGCGGTTGGGTATGCCGAGGCCAGCTCTGACATCGAGAAGGCGACGCACAGGATCAGCAGGCTGATGATCGGCCAGGCGATCGAGATCGCGATCGGCCCGCCGTTGTTGAACGCCTGCCCGTAGGTGGTGAAGCACCCCGCGAGCACCGAGATGATCGAGAACGAGATCGCGAAGTTCGAGAAGCTGCTCCATCCGCGCTTCAGCTCCTGCGCGTAACCGAGCTCAGCGAGGCGTTTCTCGTCCCCGGTGAGCGTCTTCGAGCAAGTTCGACATTACCGGCCCCTCCTGAGTAAAGGTCTGATGCTCCGTCCTTAGCGCGGGAACACTATCTCCGCCCGCCCGCTGCGGCAAGTCAAGAAACGGCGAGCGTTCCGAGCGGGCGCCGTCACGCCGGAGGCAAGAGTCCCGCGAGGATGTGTTCGGTGGCGCGCACGTGCTCGGCCATCACCCGGGCCGCGTCGCCCGGATCGTGGCGGCGCAGCGCCCCCAGCAGCCTGCGGTGCTGGGCGTTGGCGGCGTCGAGCACCTCGGGCGGGTGGGCGATCAGCGAGATGATGCCGGTCATCTCGCCCTGCACGTCGGTCATCGCGCTCACCAGGCGCGAGCTGCGCGTCAGCTCGGCAAGCCCGACGTGCAGGCGCACGTCTCCCTGGCGGTATGCGGAGAAGTCCTCGAGCATGCCGTCGAGCGCGACCACGATCGCGTCGAGGCCGTCGAGCATCTCCGGCTCGGCCCGCTCGGCCGCCACCGTCGCCACCCCCACCTCGATCGCCATCCGCTTGTCGCAGATGTCGCGCCACTCGGCGAGCGCTTCGGCGGGCGGCGGCGAGGCGGGCGGGAGCGGGTCGGACACGAAGGTTCCTCCGCCGCGGCCGCGCAGCGCGCGCAGGTGGCCGCTCTGGGCGAGGGCCACCAGCGCCTGGCGAAGCGTCGAGCGGGCGATTCCGAGCTTCTCGCACAGGTCGCGCTCGGGCGGCAGACGGGTGCCCGCCGGCAGCAGCCCGAGCTTGATCGCCGTCCCCAGACGCTCCACCGTCTCCTCGAACGCCGTCTGCGAGCGGACGGGCGCGAACACCGTCTCCAACGAGGCCACCGACTCGAGCGAGGCCATCGCGGCTGCCCGCATCCCCGATGCTCCTTCGCTCATAACCGCTCGAAGCCGCGGAAGCGCTCCCAATCGGTAACCGCCGCCTCGAACGCCGCCAGCTCCACATCGGCGGCGTTCGTGTAGTGATCGACGACCTCGTTCCCGAACGCGGCGCGGGCGACCTCGCTCGTCGCGAACAGGTCGCGCGCGTCGCGCAGCGTGCCCGGAATCCGCGGCTTGTCGGTCGCGAGGTAGGCGTTGCCCTCGTACTCGGGCTCGAGCTCGAGCTCGGCGTCTATCCCGTGCAGCCCTGCGGCGATCAGCGCGCTCAGTGCCAGGTAGGGGTTCAGGTCCGATCCGCCGGCGCGGTTCTCGAAGCGCAGTCGCCGGGCCGTGGCCGACGACGCGCAGCGAGCACGTTCGGTTATCGCGCGCCCACGCCACCGCGGTGGGCGCAAACGAACCGACCGCGTAGCGCTTGTATGAGTTGATGTTCGGCGCCAGCAGCAGCGAGCCAGCTCTCGCAGGCAGGCGAGCTGGCCGGCCAGGAACGACTCGAACACGCGGCGATTGCCCGCGAACAGAGGCCCGGACCCGTCCGCGAGCGAGAAGTGGATGTGACACGAGCTGCCCTCGCGCTCGTTGAACTTGGCCATGAAGCTGATCGACATGCCGTCCTGGGCGGCGATCTCCTTGGCCGCGTTCTTGTAGATCGAGTGCTCGTCGGCCGCGCGCAGCGCCTCGGCGTAGCGGAAGTTGATCTCGTGCTGGCCGAGGTTGCACTCACCCTTGGAGTTCTCGACCGCCAGCCCCGCGCCCTCCATCGACTGGCGGATGCGCCGGATCAGCGGCTCCACCTTCGAGGTGCCGAGCAGCGAGTAGTCGACGTTGTAGAGGTTCGCGGGGTTGAGGTCGCGGTACGCCTGGCGCCACGCGTCCTCGTAGGTGTCGCGGAAGACCAGGAACTCGAGCTCGGTGCTGGCGTTGGCGGTCCAGCCGCGCTCGGCCAGCCGCGCCACCTGCGCCCGCAGCACCTGGCGCGGCGAGGCCGCCACCGGCGAGCCGTCGTGCCACTCGAGGTCGGCCAGGCACAGCGCCGTCCCCGGCAGCCACGGCGCCAGCCGCAGCGTCAAGAGATCCGGGCGCATGACGAAGTCACCGTAGCCGCGCTCCCACGAGGCCATCTCGTACCCCTCGACCGGCGTCATGTCGACGTCGACCGCCAGCAGGTAGTTGCAGCCCTCGGCGAGGTGCCCGGCCACCTCCTCGAGGAAGTGGCGCGCCGTCAGCCGCTTGCCCTGGAGACGGCCCTGCATGTCGGTCATGGCCAGCAGGACGGTGTCGATCTCACCCGCGCTGACGCGCGCCTCGAGCTCCTCCAGCTTCACGACCGGCGACGTCCCTCGAGCTCCTCCAGCCTCACGGGCGGTGAAGGTATAGGACCCGGGCCTTAAACGCTAGGTTTCCCCCGTGTCCGCGCTGGCCGAGATCGTCGAGCGGCTCGAGACCGTCCTCGGCCCCGCCGACGGTGCGCCGGTCCCGCTGGAAGGCGGCATCACCAACCGCAACTATCGTGTTCGATTCGGCGCCACCGACTATGTGGTCCGCCTCCCCGGTCGCGACACCGACCTGCTCGGGATCAGCCGCGAGGCCGAGCGGCTGGCGAACGAGTCGGCGGCCGAGCTCGGGCATCGCGCCGCCGGTCGTGGCCGCGGCGGATCCCGACTGCCTGGTCACGCGCTTCCTCGGCGCGCGGCCCGCCGAAACCGAGTCGGCCGCGCTCGTGCCCCTCGCCCGCGCGCTTCGCTGCTTTCACGACTGCGGCGTCCGCCTCCCGGTCCGCTTCTGGGTGCCGGAGCTTCTCGACCGCTACGCCGAGCTGCGTGCGCGACCGGGGAGGCGAGCTCCCGCCGCAGTACGGGGAGCCCAGGAGCTGGCTCGCCGGATCGGGGCGGCGCTGCCGCTGAGCGACCCGGTCCCGTGCCACAACGACCTGCTCCCAGGCAACCTCCTGTACGTCGAGGATCGCGTGGTGCTGGTCGACTGGGAGTACGCCGGGCATGGGCCATCGCCTGTTCGACCTCGGCAACCTCGCGGTCAACAACGATCTCGACGAGGCCAGGAGACGCACGCTGCTCGATGCCTACTTCGGCGAGCCCCCGGACGCCGGCTCGGCAAGGCCGCCCTGAAGCTGATGCGGATCATGTCCGACGCGCGCGAGGCGGCCTGGGGAGTCCTCCAGACGGTCCTCTCCGAGCTCGACTTCGACTTCCGCGCATACGCCCGCCGGCATTTCGAGCGGCTGCTCGAGGCCGCCGGCCAACCCGCCTTCGAGGAGTGGCTTGCCGATGCCGCGGCCGCGTGAGCTTCCCGATCGCGCTCGGATCGTGATCATCGGCGGCGGGGTCGGCGGCGCCTCGGTCGCCTACCACCTGGCGCAGCTCGGCGAGCGCGATGTGATCCTGCTCGAGCGCAGTGAGCTGACGAGCGGCTCGACCTTCCACTCCGCCGGGCCTGGTCGGCCAGTTGCGGGGGAGCGTGGCCCTGACCCGGCTGATGATGTACTCGGTGGCGCTCTACCGCGGAGCTCGACTGCGGCTGGGTCGAGTGCGGTGGGCTGCGTCTGGCGTGCACGCCCGAGCGCGAGCAGGAGGTCATGCGCCAGGTGGCGTGGTCGGAGACCTTCGGGCTCCCGCTCGAGCTGCTCTCGCCGGATGAGGCGCGAGGCGCTGTTTCCGCTGATGGTCACCGACGGCGTGCGCTGCGCCTCCTACCTGCCGACCGACGGGTATCTCGACCCGTCGCAGCTCACCTACGCGCTGATCGAGGGCGCGCGGGCAGGGCGGCGTCCAGGTGTTCACCCACACCCGCG
Source organism: uncultured Solirubrobacterales bacterium (assembly GCA_963839105.1). GTDB lineage: Bacteria > Actinomycetota > Thermoleophilia > Solirubrobacterales > Solirubrobacteraceae > Palsa-465. Next base: position 606,582 of record CAWITQ010000009.1, on the reverse strand, counting down.
TGAGCGGCATCGAGCGTCGCCGGACGGGCGCGTCAGCGGCGTCCGCACGAATGGGGCGACGTGGAGGCCGAGATCGTCGTCAACGCCGGCGGCATGTACGCGGCCGAGATCGGCCGCCTGGCCGGGTGTCCGCGTTCCCGTTGTCCCGTTCGCGCACGAGTACCTGGTGACCCAGCCCTTCCGCGACCGCGTTCCCGGCGAGCACCTGCCGACCCTGCGCGACCCCGACCTGCTCATCTACTTCCGGGAGGAGGGCGGCGGCCTCGTCATGGGCGGCTACGAGCGCCAGTCCGCCCCCTGGTTCCTCGACGAGCCGCCCCGGGACACGATTCCGCCTGACTTCAACGGCAGGCTGCTCGAGGAGGACTGGCCGCGCTTCGAGGAGATCGCCGAGAACTCGCGCCGGCGGGTCCCGGCGATGGAGGACGTCCGCGTGACCCGGCTGATCAACGGTCCCGAGGCGTTCACGCCCGACAATGAGTTCTGCCTCGGCGAGACCGACGTGGGCGGTTTCTTCGTCGCTGCCGGGTTCTGCGCCCACGGGCTCGCCGGCGCCGGCGGAATCGGCAAGATCGTCGCTGAGTGGATCGTCGGCGGCGAGCCCTCCGAGGACGTCTGGGAGATGGACATCCGCCGGTTCGGCGCCCCACTACCGCTCGCCGAGGTACACCCTCGCGCGCGCCCGCGAGGTCTACGAGACCTACTACGACATCCGCTATCCCGGCCATGAGCGCCAGGCCGGGCGCCCGCTGCGCGTCTCCAGTGCCTACGCATGGCACGCGCAGGCCGGGGCCAGCGTTTCGGCGAGAAGTCCGGCTGGGAGCGCGTCAACTGGTACTCGCAGAACGAGCCCGGCGGCGACCCCGAGCTCCGGCCCCGCGGGTGGGCCGGCATGCATTGGTCACCGGCGATAGGCGCTGAGCACCGGCCACCCGTGAGGCGGCGGGGCTATTCGACGAGTCCTCATTCGCCAAGCTCGAGGTCGCCGGCCCGGGCGCGGCCGAGCTGCTCGAGCGCCTGTGCGACAACCGCGTCGCCCGCGAGGTGGGCGCGATCACCTACACCCAGATGCTCAACCGGCGCGGCGGCATCGAGTGCGACTTCACCGTCACCCGCGTCGCCCCGGAGCTCTTCCAGATCGTCACCGGGCACGGCGTTCGGCAACCACGACGCGGCGTGGATCCGCCGCCACCTGCCCGGCGACGGCTCGGTCCGGCTGACCGACGTCACCTCCCGCTGGGCGTGCTTTGCCCTGTGGGGCCCGCGGGCGTACGAGATCCTCGGCGCCGCTCACGCCCGACCCGCTCGACTTCCCCTACATGTCGATGCGCGAGATCATCGTCGGCGATGTGCCCGTCCGGGCCTGCGCGTGACCTTCGTGGGCGAGGCCGGATGGGAGCTCTACTGCCCGACGGAATACGGCGCCGGGCTCTGGCGACCCTGTGGGAGGCGGGCCGACCCCACGGCCTCCTCGCCGGCGGCTACCGGGCGATCGACTCCCTGCGGCTCGAGAAGGGCTACCGCGTGTGGGCGGCGGACATCACCCCCGACGACACCCCGTTCGAGGCCGGACTCGGGTTCTGCGTGCGCTCCGACAAGTCGTTCCTCGGCTCCGAGGCGCTGGCCAGCCGGGGCGAGCCGGAGCGGCGGCTGCGCTGCATCCTGCTCGAGGATCCCCGGTCGGTGGCGCTGGGCAACGAGCCGGTCCGGGTCCAGGGCGAGGTCCGCGGGCCGGGTGACCACGGGGGCTACGGCTACACCGTTGGGCGCTCGATCGCCTACGCCTACCTGCCCGCGGAGGTCGCGTTCGGGGCCGGCCGTGGACGTGGACATCTTCGGCGGAATGGGTCCCCGGGTGAGGTGGCGCGCGAGCCGCTCTTCGATCCCCCGGGCGAACGGGTTAGGGCGCGTTTTGCAGGTATTTAGGCGACGGATTTGTGCAGGGTTTGCCCCGCGTCGCGCACCGGCGCATGAGTTCTCGCGAGGCGGGTAGTCCAATATTAGATGCGTTCGGATCGAGCCTTCAACCAGTCGTATCCCGCCGTTCCGAGCTCGGTGCCCCGGGCCCGCGAGGCGCTGGCGATGTTCGCCCACGCCACCGGCGCCACCACGCGAGCAGGTCGAGGCGGTCCGCCTCGCCGTGTCCGAAGCGCTCACCAACGCGGTGATGCACGCCTATGGCGCCAACCCCGGAGCCGTTCACGTCAGCGCCTCCCGCGCGCGGCGAAGAGCTCTGGGTCCTGATCGCCGATGACGGCCACGGCGTGAGGCCGGCTACGAGAGCCCGGGCCTCGGCATGGGGCTGCACCTGATCGCGTGCATGGCCGACTACTTCGCGATGAACAAGCGGCAGCGAGGGCGGCACCGAGATCCGGATGCGCTTCGCGCTCGCGCGCGGCGCCTCGGGCGACATCCGCCTAGTCGCGGCCGAGCTCGTCCACCTCGCTTCGGGCGCCGCCAGCGGCGCCTCGGTGCCAGTCCCTCCGGGTTGCAGACGCCACTCGGCCCGATCCGTGGGAATCTTCGGCATCGTGGCCCCGCGTGCCGTGACACCCCGGCGATTAGAGATAGGATCACCGCGGTTTGACCTGGGGATTCGTGTGGTTGATGCTGGCCCTGAAGATCCCGCTTGCGGGGCTCATCTACATCGTCTGGTGGGCGATCAAGCAGGAGCCTGAGGACGCCTCGGGCAGCGATGACGACGGTGGCGTCCGCCGCCTCGAGCGGCCCCATCCGCCCAAGCCGTTCCCCCGCCGTCCCCGCCGCGGCCCCCACGGCGATCCCGCGCCGGTCCCCCCGGCCCGCGTCCGCACCACGCGCGCCCGCGCCCGCTCGCTCGGCCACTAGTCCGCGCGCGCTGGCAGACTTGCCGACATGGACGGCTCGGTTCTCTCCGACGGGACGATCCTCGAGCTCGTCGAGCAGGGCCGCATCCGCATCGACCCCTGGGACGCGACCTCGTCCAGCCCGCCAGTGTCGACCTTCGCCTCGGCGACTCCTTCCGCGTCTTCCACAACCACCGCGCCTCGGCCATCGACCTGCGGGACCCGCCGTCCGGGCTCACCGAGGAGGTGATGATCGGGCCTGAGGACTCGTTCGTGATCCATCCGGGCGAGTTCTGCCTGGGACGGACTCTGGAGTGGGTGGAGCTCCCCGACGACGTCGTCGCGCGCATCGAGGGCAAATCGAGTATCGGCCGTCTGGGTCTGATCGTCCACGCCACCGCCGGCTTCTGTGACCCCGGCTGGAAGGGCACGCTGACCCTCGAGCTCAACAACCTCACCCGGATCCCGATCAAGCTCTACGCCGGCCTGCCGATCGCCCAGCTCTCGTTCATGACCCTCGACCGCCCGGCCCGCCGCCCCTACGGCAGCCCCGAGTTGGGCAGCCACTACCAGGGCCAGCGCGCCGCCACCGAGAGCCGCTACGAGGGCAGTCGGATCGGATAGGCTGCCCGCCGTGATCCACCTGATCCTCGCCGCCGGAGAACCCTCGAAGGTCCCGTTCTACATCGCGGGCGGCGTCGCTCGCCGTGTACGCGGTGGTCCTCGCCGGCATCGGCCTGGCCCGCCCTGCCTTCCCCGGGAACGAACGCGGCGCCCGGGCGGTCATGGGCGTGAGCGTCGTGCTCGTCGCGGTGACGATCGCCATGGCGATCATCACCAGCGCTTTCCTCAAGCCATAGACGCCGGACCGGATGTCCGGCGGTGGTGATTGTCGGCCGAGCGAAGCGGTCTCGCGGAATCTTAGGAGCGGAGCGACGGCCGGCCCAGAGCCGGATGCGGTTACCTAAGCCGGTGCGGTGGCACGCGAGCGGGCGGCTCGTCACGCCGCGAACGCCTCGCGCGCGGGCGTCTCAGCGCCTCAGTCCGGGTACTAGAGTGCTCGTCAGAAGATTTCACGCGCGCGCGACAGGAGAGCGATGAGTACCGAAACACAGCAACAGGATGGCGCCGGCGCGGCGACGTCGAACGACACGCTCACCGTCGTCGACAACCGCACCGGCAAGGAGTACGAGATCCCGATCGAGCACGGGACGATCCGCGCCATGGAGCTGCGGAGCATCAAGGTCGACGACGACGACTTCGGCCTGATGTCCTACGACCCGGCGTACCTGAACACCGCGTCGACGAGCTCGGAGATCACCTACCTCGACGGCGAGAACGGGATCCTCCAGTACCGCGGCTACCCGATCGAGCAGCTGGCCGAGAAGTCGAACTACCTCGAGGTCGCCTACCTGCTGATCAACGGCAAGCTCCCGAACAAGAAGGAGCTCGAGGAGTGGGTCCACCTGATCACGATCCACACCTTCGTGCACGAGAACATCAAGGACTTCATGCACGGGTTCCGCTACGACGCGCACCCGATGGGCATGCTGCTGGCCTCGGTCGGCGCGCTCTCGACGTTCTATCCCGAGGCGACCGACATCAAGGACGAGGACACCCGCTACATCCAGATCATCCGGCTGCTGGCCAAGATGCCGACGCTGGCGGCGTTCGCGTTCCGCCACAACCAGGGCAAGCCGTACGTGTATCCGGACAACGAGCTGTCCTACGCGGGCAACTTCCTCTCGATGATCTACAAGATGACCGAGATCCGCTACGAGCCCGACCCGCGGCTCGAGCACGCGCTCGACGTCCTCTTCATCCTCCACGCCGACCACGAGCAGAACTGCTCGACGAGCGCCGTGCGCAGCGTCGGCTCATCCCAGGTCGATCCCTACTCGGCGGTGGCGGCCGGCGTGGCCGCGCTCTACGGCCCGCTCCACGGCGGCGCCAACGAGGCGGCCCTGCGGATGCTCCGGCGGATCGAGACCAAGGACAACATCCCGGACTTCATCAAGGGCGTGAAGGACGGCAAGGAGCGCCTGATGGGCTTCGGCCACCGGGTCTACAAGAACTACGACCCGCGCGCCAAGATCATCAAGAAGGCCGTCGACGAGGTGCTCGAGGTGACCGGCACCAACCCGCTGCTCGACGTCGCGCTCGAGCTCGAGAAGCATCGCACTCGAGGACGACTACTTCGTCGAGCGCAAGCTCTACCCGAACGTCGACTTCTACTCGGGCCTGATCTACGAGGCGCTGGGCATGCCGATGGAGATGTTCCCGGTGCTGTTCGGGATCGGCCGCACCAGCGGCTGGATCGCCCAGTGGCTGGAGATGGTCAACGACAAGGAGCAGAAGATCGCGCGTCCGCGCCAGGTCTACCTCGGCGACCGCGACCTCGACTACGTCCCCATCGACGAGCGCTGAGCGTCGTGGAAGGTGACGGTCCGCCGTCGGCCCCAAGGTCGAGCGCTCCACCCATCCCGATCGCATCCAGGCCCTCGACGCACTCGAGGCCCGCGCCCGCGAGCTCGCGCGCACCGCGCGCGCCGGGGGCGTCGATCTCAAGTACAAGCGCATCGAGCCTGGCGAGCGGGTCTCGGCGCGCATCGAGCTCGCCGGGCCTCAGCGCCTGCTCCCGTCGGTTCGAGCCGGCGTCGACGTCCACGGCGACGGCTCGACGGAGGCCTTCGTCGGCCGCGTGCAGCGGCGCCTGGTCGCAACCGCGCAAGGGCGAGAGCGCAGCCCAGGCGCTGCGGCGCGAGCTACAGGACTAGCGTCGCTCCGTGCTGGCGCAGCCAGCGCACGCGGCTCGCGGTAGCCCGGGCAGAAGCGCGCCACCAGCGACCAGAAGCGGGGGAGTGGTCGAGCACGTGCAGGTGGCAGACCTCGTGCCAGACGACGTAGTCGAGCACCGGCTCGGGCGCCAGCAGCAGCCTCCAGTTGAAGCTCATCGCGCCCGTCGCGTGAGCAGCTGGCCCACCGCGTCTTCTGGCCCCGGATCGTCAGCCGCGTGTACGACGCGTCCGGCGGCGGCGCACGCCGCGTCGAGCCGCGGCGCGACCTCGGCCCGTGCCGCCCGCCGGATACCACCGCTCGAGCGCCGGACCCCGCGCGTCCCCCGCGGGGACGAGCAGCTCGCCCCCGCGCCGGTGCGCCCGCTCCCGTCCCGGCTCCTCGACGAGCGTCAGCGTCGTGCCGAGATACGGCACCGTCGAGCCGCGCGCCGCCACCGCCGCCCGCGCCCTCGCCGCCTCGGCCACGCGCCGCTCGATCCACGGCCGCAGCTCTCGCACCGCGGCCGCCGCCTCGCGCTGCGCGGCCCGCCGGGGCAGCACCACCTCGACCCCGCGCGCCGGATCCACCGTCACCCGCACGCGCTTGGCGCGCGGCGAGCGGCGGACGCTGTACTCGATCGTGCTCCACGGCGCGACAGGGTACGGTCCGGGGCTGACGATGCCCGCCTTCCCCGCCCTCGACGAGCCCCTGCGTGACGACTGCGTGGCCCTGCGCTACGGCGCCGAGCGTGACATCCCCGAGGTCCTGATCGCCCACGACGACGACCCGGACCTCTACCTCGCGCTCGGTCAGCGAGCGGCCGCCCACGGGCGCCGAGCTCGGGAGCCGCGCCGAGCGCGAGCCGGCGGAGCGCGCCGCCGGCACCGGGCGCCAGGCTCACGCTCGCTGAGCCGGGTTCCGGCGCATTTCCTCGGCGAGCTCAACTTCCACCACGTCGACTGGGAGAACCGGCGCGCCGAGGTCGGGATCTGGCTGACCGCCGCAGCTCGCGGCCGGGGACTCGGCACCCGCGCCCTGCGGCTCGCGGGCGAATGGCTGCTCGTCACCTGCGGCTTCGAGCGGGTCGAGGCGCTCACCGATCCCGGCAACGCGAGCCATGATCGCCGCCGCCCGCGCGGCCGGATTCCAGCTCGAGGGCGTCCTGCGCAGCTACCAGCTCGAGCGCGGCCGCCGCGTCGACGTCACCGTTCTCTCACTGGTGCGCGCCGACGTGAGAGACTGACGGCGCTGGGATGAGGTACTGGCGCGTGAAGCTCCCCCCGGGCGTCCGCTCGCCCGTTCGACGTGTACGTCAACGGTGTCCGTCAGGAGCTGGGGGTCGACTACCGGATCGCCGCGGGCGAGCTCCTGTTCACGCGCGAGCTCGTCCGCCAGAAGCTGGGCGCCAAGGCCTGGCTGCTCGGGTTCTGGGGGATCGGGACCTACAAGCGCAACGACGAGATCGACGTGCGCTACGAGCTCGACGGGCAGCCCATGGTCGCCCACGGCGCTCGAGATCACTCCGCCCCCAGCCTGATCACCTCGCGCCGCACCCACGGGCGCAGCAGCCGCAGCGAGGACAGAATCGCCCGGGTCGCCGGCGAACGGTTGAGCGTGTAGAAGTGGATCCCCGGCGCGCCCGCGCGCCAGCAGCTCCGCGCACTGCAGCGTCGCGTACGAGACGCCGAGCTCGAGCACGGCGTCCGGATCGTCGGCGCGGAGCTCGAGCTGCTCGAGCAGCGCCTCGGGAATCGTGGCGCCGCACATGCCCGTGATCGTCTTGATCTGCTTGAGGTTGGTGATCGGCATGATCCCCGGGATGATCGGGACCTCGATCCCGGCCGCCCGCGCCTCCTCGACGAAGCGGAAGTACAGCTCGTTGTCGAAGAACAGCTGCGTGATCAGGAACGAGGCGCCGCTGTCGACCTTGTTGCGCAGGAAGTGCAGGTCGCTCGCCATGTCCGGCGCCTCGGGATGCACCTCCGGGAAGCACGCGGCGCCGACCGCGAACCGGTAGCGCGAGCAGATCAGCTCCGCCAGCTCGGTCGAGTACTTGAGCCCGCCCGGGTGCGGGCGCCACTCGGCTCTCGCCCCGGGGCGGGTCGCCGCGGAGCGCCAGCACGTTCTCGATCCCCGCGCCCGGCGATCCCGTCGAGGAGCTCGCAGAGATCGTCACGGGTCGCCCCGACGCAGCTGAGGTGGGCCATCGCCTCGATCCCCAGCTCCGCCTTCAGCCACTTGGTCACCTCGAGCGTGCGGTTCTGCGTCGAGCCGCCGGCGCCGTAGGTCACCGACGCGAAGTCGGGCTCCAGCGGCCGCAGCGCCTCGAGCGCGGCGCGCAGGTTCTGCTCCCCCTCCTCGGTCTTGGGCGGGAAGAACTCGAACGAGAAGACGGGCTCCTCGGCGGTGGCGAAGATCTCATCGATGCGCATGCGCGGGACCATACCAACCTTGACAAGATTGTGTCAAGGTTCGCCGCCGGACGAAGGCGAACTGGTTGTCTCGGGATTCGGGCACGGACGCCATCCACGTCACTCGTCGGTGGTCTGCGCCCACCGCTCCTCGTCGAGCCGCTGCACCTGCCCCGCCCGCTCCAGGTGGTGCAGGTAGCAGAGCGTCTCGGCCAGCAGCCAGGGCGCGTTGGTGGCGTTGAGCTGCGTTCCGCCGTGCGCGCGCGGCGCGATCTCGAGCGCGTTGGCCGGCCCGCCCGCCACCGCGTCGCTGCACGGCGTCCAGCCGCTCGTGCACGAGCGCCGCGCGTCCCCGCGATGTGCCCGGGGACGTCGACGAACGGCTTGCCGTGCCCCGAGAGCCCGAGCCGTGCGTCGAGGCCGTCGACGACGTCGAGCGAGCTCAGGAACTCTCCGACCGGGTCCGGGCTCCAGCCGAAGTCGTAGTAGAGCGAGATCCGCCCGAGCACGTGGTCGCCCGAGATCAGCAGCCGGTGCTCGGGCTGGTAGAGGCACACGTGCGACGGCGCGTGACCCGGCGTCTCGTACACCTGCCACGTCGCCCAGATCGGTCTCGACGGTGACGCCGTGCACGAGCTCCCGGTCGGGCGCCACCACCCGCGCGATCCCGCGTCCCGCGATCCTCGGCGCTCGGCGATGTAGCGCTGCAGGACGTGCTCGGGCACGCCGCTCTGGCGGCCGATCTCGAGCCTGCGCTCGAGCGCCAGCGCTCGGGATCCGAGGCCGGCGCGGCGCCGTGCTCGTAGTTCGGGGATGCATCCACACCTCGCACCCGGCGCGGTCGCAGATGGGCGCCGCCTGACCCCAGTGGTCGACGTGGGCGTGCGTGATCACGACCAGCCGGACGTGCTCGACCCGGAGGTTGACCTGCTCCATCGCCCGCTCGAGCTGGGCCATCGAGCCCGGCTCGTGCATCCCGGTGTCGACCAGCACGACTCCCGAGCCGGCGGCGATCGCCCACGCGTTGCAGTGCGGCACGCCGGGAAACGGCAGCGGCAGCCGCAGCCGCCAAAGCCCGGGCAGGACGCGCTCCCCCCGCCCGAGCTCGCGTTTGGCCGCCATGCGCCGCACGATATTCGCCGCGCGTACACTGCGGCGGGCCGATGTCCACCTCCGAGGTCGCAAGGCGGTATTTCGCGGCGCTCGACGCGCACGACCTCGATGCCGCCGTGGCGCTGCTGGCAGCCGGGCGCGATCGACCGGTTCGTCGGCGACCGGGAGCTGGTCGCGCCCGAGGGCGTGCGCGAGTACTTCGGCGAGCTGTTCGCCGCCTTCCCCGACTTCTCGCTCGAGGTCGTCGAGCTGACCACCGCGCACTCGCGCACGGCGGTGCGGTGGCGGGGGCGGGGGACGTTCGCCGGTCCGGGCGCGTTCCAGGGCTTCGAGCCCAACGGCGCGCGCGTCGAGCTCGAGGGCTGCGACGTGATCACCGCCCATGGGGAGCTGATCGAGCACAACGACGCCTTCGTGAACACGGCGGCGACCTGGCACGCCAGCTCGGGTTCCTGCCCCCGGCCGGGTCAGCGTCGGAGCGCCGGCTGGCGAAGGCGGCGAACCTCCGCACCAGGCTCCGCGGCGCGCTCCACGGCGCGCGCGTCGAGCGGATCGCCGAGGGCGTGTGGCTCGTCCAGGGCGGACTGCCCCGGCGGATGAACGTGTACCTGCTCGCCGACGAGGGCCGGATCACGGTGTTCGACGCCGGGATCGCGGACATGACCGACGCGGTGGCCGCGGCGGGCGCGCGCCTCGGCGGGATCGACCACATCGTCCTCGGACACGCCGACGCCGACCACCGCGGCGCCGCGCCCGGGCTGGGGGTTCCCGTGTACTGCCACGAGCTCGAGCGCGAGGCGGCCGAGTCCGACTCCCCGTTTCGCACCTACCACGACCTCGAGAAGCTCCCGGCATACGCGCGCCCCGCCTACCGGCGGCTGCTCCCCCACTGGGACGGCGGCGCGGGTCGAGATCGCCACCACGGTGCACGAGGGAGACCACATCGCCGGCTTCACGGTCGTCGACCTCCCCGGCCACGCCCCCGGGCTGATCGGGCTCTTCCGCGAATCGGATCGGCTCGCCCTCTGCTCCGACTGCCTCTACACCGTCGACGCGCCGACGGGCCGCAAGGTCCCGCCGGGTCCGCCGCACGCCGCGTTCAACCATCGACGAGGCCCAGGCGCGCGCGTCGATCCGCAAGCTCGCCGCGCTGCAACCCGCCATGGTCTGGGCCGGCCACGCCGATCCGGTCGACCGGCGACGTGGTCGGCGCAGTTGGAACGCGCGGCCGCGGCATAGCGTGGGCCGTCGCAGCCGCCAGCGGGACCGCACCGTGCCCCTGAAGGCGCCTGCTGTCGGAGTACCGGGACGCCGAGGGCAACGTGCTCACCCTGCGCGGCTCGCTCACCCCGGCCGCCCGGCGCGAGTACGCCGACACCCTCGCCGGCGGGCTCGAGCGCGAGGACGCCTGGCAGCGCGCCACCGAGCTCCTGTTCGAGCGCCTGACGGTGGCCTGGACGATCGCCGGCGTCACCACCGAGCGCCAGAAGGAGCTGCTCGCGCGATATCGCCTGGCCTCCGCCGACGAGCGCCAGTTCGTGCGCGAGAGCCTGCGGGCCCACGTCCGCGAGCACTTCCCCGAGCTGGAGGCGCCGTGACGCCGAACCCCGAGGCGTTCGCCGCTCTCATCTGCGACTGGTGCCTCGAGGCTCAGGCCGGCCAGCAGGTGCTGGTGAGCACGACCACGCTCGCCCAGGAGCCGGTGCTCGCGCTGCACCGGGCCCTGCTCGAACGCGGTGCCTGGCCGCTCTTTCGCCTCTCCCCCCCGGGGCTCGCGGAGGACTTCTACCGCCATGCCGGACCCGCCCAGCTCGACGGCTACGCCCCCCTCGAGCTGGCCGAGATCGAGGCCGTCGACTCGGTTCTGCGGATCGACGCGCCGGCCAACACGCGCGCCCTCGCCGGCATCGACCCGGCGCTGATCGCTCGCGCCGCCCGCGCCCGCGGTCCCGTCCAGGAGGCGCGGCTGACGCGCCGCTGGTGCGGGACCCTGTGGCCGACGCCGGCGCTCGCCCAGCAGGCCGGGATGAGCGAGCGCGACTACGCCGCGTTCGCCGCGCGCGCGCTGTTCCTGGACCGGCCCGACCCGGTTGCCGCCTGGACGGAGCTGAGCGAGCGCCAGGCCGCGCTGGTCGAGCGCCTCTCCGATCCGCGCGCGAGATCCGGATCGAGGCCGAGGGCACCGATCTGCGCCTGCGCGTGGACGGCCGTCGCTGGGTCAACTCAGACGGCCGGCGCAACATGCCGAGCGGCGAGGTCTTCACCGGCCCGCTCGAGCGCTCCGCCCACGGCCACATTCGCTTCACGATCCCGTCGAGCCCGCGGGGCGTGGTCGTCGAGGGGGCGGAGCTCACCTTCGCGCACGGCGAGGTCGTGGCCGCGTGGGCCGAGCGCGGCGACAGCTACCTCCAGGCGGCGCTCGCCACCGACGCCGGCGCCCGCTATCTGGGCGAGCTCGGGATCGGCACCAACCCGGGCATCGACCGCGCCACCGGGTCGATCCTGTTCGATGAGAAGATGGCGGGGACGGTCCACCTCGCGCTCGGCCGCTCCTATCCGGAGACGGGCGGGACCAACGTCTCGACGCTCCACTGGGACCTGATCTGCGACCTGCGCGACGGCGGCCGGCTGACCGCCGACGGCGAGCCGATCGAAGCGTCCTAAGCTTCGAGGCACCGGATGCGTCGCACCAAGATCGTCGCCACCATCGGCCCCGCCTCCCGTGACCCCGAGACGCTCACGCGGATGGTCGAGGCCGGGCTTGACGTAGCGCGGCTGAACTTCTCCCATGGCGACCGCGACCTGCACGCCGAGAACGCCCAGCGCGTCCGCGCCGCCGCCTCCGCAGCCGGCCGCCAGGTGGCGATCCTCCAGGACCTCCCCGGGCCGAAGATCCGGATCGGCAAGCTCGAGGACGACCTGGCAGAGCTCAAGCCCGGCGAGTCAGCTCGTCCTGACCTGTGACGGCGGCTCGCCAGCCCGGCAACGGCGAGGTGATGTCGGTCAGCTGGAGCGGCCTGGCCCAGGCGGTCGATCCCGAGGACGTCATCTACCTGGCCGACGGCGCCATCCGGCTGCGGGTCAAGACCGTGCGCGAGGACGACGGCGAGATCGAGACGCTGGTCGAGATCGGCGGGCACGGTCGCCTCACGCCAGGGCCTGAACATCCCCGGCTCGACGCGGGGCCTGTCAGCGGTGCCCGAGGAGGACCTCGACATGCTCCGCTTCGGGGAGTCGATCGGCGTCGACCTGGTGGCGCTGTCGTTCGTGCGCACGGCCGAGGACGTGAGCAATGTGCGCAAGCACACCCGCCTGCCCCTGATCGCCAAGATCGAGAAGCCCCAGGCGGTGGACGCGGCCGAGGAGATCATCCGCGCCGCCGACTGCGTGATGGTGGCGCGGGGCGACCTCGGCATCGAGTTGCCGATCGAGGAGGTTCCGATGGCGCAGAAGCATCTCCTGCGCGTCGCCGGCCGCCTCGCCCGCCCGTCGATCACCGCCACCCAGATGCTCGACTCGATGGTCAACTCCTCGCGCCCCACTCGGGCCGAGGTGACCGACGTGGCCAACGCCATCCTCGACGGGACCGACGCCGTGATGCTCTCCCAGGAGACCGCGATCGGCCAGTACCCGGTCGGCGCGGTCGAGATGATGGCCAAGGTCGCGGAGCACACCGAGCGCTCCCTGCCCTACCGGCAGTGGAACGAGGAGCGGGTCCGCCGCGACGCCCGCGATCCCGCCTACACCGTGGCCTACAGCGCCTGCGCCGCCGCGCGCGAGCTCCACCTGAGCGCCCTCGTCGTCCCCACGCTCTCGGGCCGCTCCGCCCGCCTGCTCTCCGCCCACCGCCCCCAGGTCCCGATCTACGCCCTATCCCCTGGCAAGGAGACGGTCCGCCGCTGCAGCCTGATGTGGGGGGTCCAGGCGGCCTCGATGCGCCGCCACGAGGTCACCGAGGCGCTGATCGCCGACGCCGCGCGCCGGGTGGTCGAGCTCGGGTGGGTCAAGTCCGGCGCCCGGATCGGGATCACCGCGGGTCTGCCTTCCGGGCGCCCGGGGACCACCAGCCTCGTGCAGATCCAGCGCGTGTAATGGCCGGACCGGAAGTCCGGCCGTGGTGACTGCCGGCCAAGCGGAGCGGTCTCCCGGTCTCCAGGAGCGGAGCGCAGGCCGGCCCGGAGCCGGACGCGTTCAAGCCGCCGCGCGGGAGTAGAACTCGGCCTCCTGCTCGCCGAGCTCCGTCGCGGGCGGGTCGCCGTAGAACCACTCGCGGGCGATGCGGTGGAAGTTCCCGCGCGCGTAGAGCTGCGAGATCACCGCCAGCGTGAGCACCTCCATGCGCCGGCCGAAGATGTGGTCCGGTGGCGCCGACTCGTGGCGGAGCTGGCCGAAGTACTCCGAGCGCGGGTCGCTCATGTCGATCATCACCTGGGTGGCGTAGTCGGGCGTGAGCTGGATGTAGTCGTCGTTCGTGTACCAGGCGGTGGCGGCGCGGAAGTGCTCGAGCACGCGATCGGCGTTGAAGCGCTCGGGGTCGGGGAAGAAGCCGCTCTCGCTCCCGAGGCGCATGATCGTCTCCTTGTCGCCCTCGACGATCGCCCGCGCCACCGCCATCTCGAGCTCCACCGAGCCGGGCGGCATCCGCTTGAACAGGCCGAAGTCGAAGAACGCCACGCGGCCGTCGCCGAGGAGCATCGAGTTCCCGGGGTGGGGGTCGCCGGAGAACTGGCCGTGGCGGTACAGGCAGCCGAAGTAGAAGCGGAACAGGATCTCGGCGAAGCGGTCGCGATCCTCCTGGGGGAGCCCCTTGATCTCCTCGAAGCCGATCCCCTCGACGTACTCGGAGACCATCACCCGCTCGTGGGAGAGCGAGCTGACGACGGCCGGGACCACGATGAACGGGTGGCCGCGGAAGATGCGCTGCAGCGTGCGCTGATTCTGGGCCTCGAGCTCGTAGTCGAGCTCCTCCTCGACGCGGTTGCGGATCTCCTCGCCGATCGCCTTGGGATCGAGCCCGGGCGCGATCCGCTTGACCACGCGCAGGATCAGGCCCAGGTTCTGCATGTCGGCGCGCACCGCTGCGGCCACGCCCGGGTACTGGACCTTGACCGCCACCTCGCGGCCGTCGGTCAGCCGTGCGCGGTACACCTGGCCGATCGACGCCGCCGCGATCGGCTCCTCGTGGAACTCGTCGAACACGTCCTTGATCGGCTCGCCCAGCTCCTGCTCGATCACCTTGCGCATGTCACGGAAGGTGACGGTCGGCGCCGCGTCCCGGAGCGCGCCCAGCTTGCGCTGGAACTCCTCGCGGTACTCCTCGGGGACGAGGCCGGTGTCGAGAAACGACATCACCTGCCCGACCTTCATCGCGGCGCCCTTCATCTTCCCGAGCGCCTCGACGATCTGCTCGGCGGCCTCGATGTGCCGGCGCTCGAGCGCGGCCTCGCGGCCCTCCTTGGAGCGGGTCACGTTCGCGGCGCGCGTGCCGGCCTGCCGGATCGCCTGTCCTGCTGCAAGCCCCCCGATCTTGGCGGTCCGCCCCACGCGTGAGGTGGGGATCTTGTCTTTAGCCACTTTTGTGGATGCTAGCCGCGGCTAGCTGGTGCTGACCCGCGACCCGGGCACTATGTCGTCCGCGCCGTCGGGCCAGCGCACCCAGGCCTTGTGGCCGCCGTCGTAGTCGGGGCCGAGGAGGATCAGCGTGGCCGGCTCGCCCAGCGCCGTGCACGGCTCGTCGCCCTCGGAATCCAGACCGCGCCAGATGCGCACGAACGGGTTGTGCTCGAGCTCGTCCGCCACCGTGGTCGGATCGGTGTGTCCGGGATGGATCCGCGTCTGCGCGGGCAGCGCCAGGAGCTTCTCCATGATTGACGCCTTCAGGTCGGCGTAGCTCGTGCTGCCGGGCGCCCGGACGCCGCCGACCGAGCCCTTGAACAGCGTGTCGCCGGTGAAGACGTCGCTGCCGTTGACCAGCAGCGAGAGCATCCCGGCGGTGTGGCCGGGGGTATGCAGCGGCTCGATCTCGAGCGTGCCGCTGTGGATCGCCGATCGGGGCTCCATGAGGTCGGTGGCGCCGGGAACGAGATCGCGCTCGAGCGGGTGGATCAGCACCGGCGTGTCGGGATAGCGCTCCAGCACCTGCTCGAGCTGGGCCACATGGTCGTGGTGGTGGTGGGTGAGCAGCACGTGGGTGAGCTCGAACGGCCCGCGCTCGAGGAACTGAAGGAGCGGCGCCACCGGCCCCCCCGCGTCGATCATCACCGCGTGGCCGCCCATCTCGTCCGCCACCACGTAGGTGTTGGACAGCCAGTTGTCATCCATGGAGCGCTCGACGATCACCACTCGCAGCGTATCCTCTCCAGCGCCGTGAGCTTCCTCCACACCTGTTACCGGATCACCGACATCGACCGATCGGTGGCGTTCTACGAGGCCCTCGGCTTCCAGGAGATCCGTCGGCTGCCGATTCGCGACGAGGCCACCAACGTGTTCATGAACCAGCCCGGCGACGGCGACGAGCCGCGCCTCGAGCTGACGTTCAACCACGGCCAGACCGACCCGTACGACCTCGGCACCGGCTACGGCCACATCGCGATCAGCGCCCCCGACCTCGACGCGACGCTCGGGCGCCTCAAGGAGCAGGGGATCGAACCCGAGCGCGAGCCGTACAAGATCGGGACGCATCGCCTCTGCTTCGTGCGCGATCCGGATGGCTACCGGATCGAGCTGATCGAGCGCGCACCCCGGTAGGGGTAACGTTAAGCGCAGCTCCGATGCCCTCGACCAGCAAGATCGCCGCCCTGCTCGAGCGGGTGGCCCAGGGAGTGGCCGCCCACGACCGGGAGAACCCCGGCCACAACACCTGGGGCATCGGGATGGCCTACTTCGACATCGAGCGCCTCGGCCTCGAGGAGGGCGAGGAGCTGCTTCCCGGGATCGTGCTCCAGGCCGACGGCGGGATGACCGGTCAGTTCCGGGTCCTCTGCGATGGCGAGCACGGCCAGGGCGCCACCGAGGAGGAGGAAGAGGTCGTGGACGCGGTGGCGCACGAAGAGGTCGTGGCGCCCGCTCCCGGCGAGGCGCCCCGGATCACTCCGCCTCTGTAAGAAGCGGGGCGGCGATTCCGGCCCGCTCCGCGACCCGAGCCGCCAGCCAGCGCACGGTCGGGCAGCGGATCCCGTGGCGAGCCCCGGCGCGCAGGACCGCGCCGGCGATGGCGTCGAGCTCGGGCGTCCGCCCGGCCGCGATGTCGCGCTGCATCGAGGAGCCGAGGTCGGCCGGCGCCTGCTTCGAGCTCGGCCAGCGGACCCGCTGCCTCGACGCCGGCGCCCTCGGCGATGGCCACCGCGGACGCTTCGTTGATCGCGCCTTCGAGCGCGCTTCGCCACCGGGGGTCGGTGCGGATGTAGCCGAGCGGCGCGTCGGCGGCGCTCGTGGTGCAGGACAGCGCGCACAGCCGCACCAGCTTGCGCCACAGGACCTCGGCCTCGCTCTCGCGCACCACGGCGTGTACGGCGGCGCCGTCGAAGATGGTGGCCAGGCGCTCGACCGCCCCTGCCAGCGCCGGGTCGGCGGTGGCCAGGTCGATCCGGACCGCCGGGCTCGTCTGCACGACGCGTCCGGGCCCCGGCCGGTCGACCTCGATCCGGATCACGCCGGCCGCCACGCGATCGAACCGTGCCCGCAGCACGGCCATGTGCTCGACGCCGTTCAGCAGCGGGACGACGAGCCCCGGCTGGGTCTCGATCGCGATCGAGCGCGCCGCGCAGCGCGCCCGCCTTGGTGGCCACGATCAACACGTCCACGTCCTGGCTCAGCCGCGATACGGCCGCTGGGCGCAGCGTGAAGTCGCCCAGGCGCACGCTCTGCACCGCGATCCCGTTCTCCTCGATGTGGCGAACGGTCGTCTCGCGCCCGACCACCACCGGGTTCTCGCCGGCGCGGGTCAGTGCCGCGGCGACGAAGCCGCCCACTCCGCCCGGCCCGAGGATCGCGATGCGTGTCATCGCGGCAAGCCTGCCAGACCACTATTGTCGCGCGCGATGACGTACTCGATCGTCGCCCGCGATCCGCGGAGCGGGGAGCTGGGCGTGGCCGTGCAGTCGCACTGGTTCTCGGTCGGCCCGATCGTCCCCTGGGCGCAGGCCGGCGTCGGCGCGGTTGCGACCCAGGCAAACGCGGAGGTCTCCTACGGGCCGCGGGGACTCGAGCTCATGCGCTCGGGCGCGAGCGCCGAGCAGGCGCTGGCGCGGCTGCTCGACGAGGACGCCGGGTCGGCGGGACGACAGATCGCCATGGTGGACGCGCACGGCGGGGTGGCCGCCCACACCGGCGAGCAGGCGATCGCCCACGCCGGCCACATCACCGGCGACGGCGTCTCGTGCCAGGCCAACATCATGGTCTCCGAGCGGGTGTGGCCGGACATGCTCGAGGCCTACCGCACCACCGACGGCTCTCTGACCGACCGGCTGCTGGCGGCGCTCGACGCCGCCGAGCTCGCCGGCGGTGATGCCCGGGGGCGCCAATCGGCGGCCATCGTCGTCGTCCCCGCCGGCGGGGAGCCGTGGGCGCGCGTCGCCTCGCTGCGCGTCGAGGACCATCCCGATCCCCTGCCGGAGCTCCGCCGGCTCGCCCGACTGCACGAGGCCTACGCGCTGGCCGACGAGGCGGACGGGCTCGTGAACGACGGGCGCCACGACGAGGCGGCGGTCATGTACCGGCGGGCCGCGGAGCTGGCGCCCGAGAACCACGAGCTCCTGTTCTGGGCCGGCCTCGGCGCGGTCCAGGGCGGCGAGGTGGAGGCCGGCCTCGCCAAGGTGCTGCGCCGCGATCGACCTTCAGCCGAACTGGCGCGAGCTCCTCGAGCGGCTCCCGCCCGAGGTGGCGCCCGCGGCGCAAACGGTCCTCGCGCGCCTGCGCGAGGGCGGCTGAACGCCGCCGCCCGCTACGGTTCCGCGCCGATGCCGGTGCAGATCACCCCGGTCCGCGGCCCCCGCGACCTGCGCGAGTTCGTCGAGCTCCCATTCCGGCTGCACGCCGGCACGCCCTGGGTCCCGCCGCTGAAGCTCGAGCGCTACCTGTTCCTGAACCGGCGGGTCAACGCGTACTTCAAGCACGGCGAGGCCGAGTACTTCCTCGCCCGGCGCGACGGCCGGGTGGTCGGGCGGATCACCGCCCAGGTCGACCACGCCTATAACGAGTACCACCAGACGCGCGACGGCAATTTCGGGTTCATCGAGTTCGAGGACGACCCGGAGATCGTGCGCGGCCTCCTCGAGGCCGCGACCGCCTGGCTGCGCGAGCGGGGGTGCGAGCGGATGCTCGGCCCGATGGACTTCCAGCTCAACGACGAGAGCGGGATCGTGGTGGAGGGGTTCGAGCGCCCGCCATACATTCGCAACCCCTGGCACCCGCCCTACTACCAGCGGCGCTGCGAGGAGGCGGGGCTCGCCAAGGCGATGGACCTGTTCATGTGGGACCTCGACGTCTCCGACCGCGACGGCGTGAACCCGATCCTGCCGCGCATGGCCGAGCGGGCGCAGACGAGGTACGGCCTGCGCCTGCGCAAGATGACGCGGCGCTCGCTGCGCAAGGACCTCGACGAGTTCGCCAAGGTCTACAACGCCGCGTGGTCGGAGAACTGGGGGTTCGTCCCGTACTCCAAGGAGGATCTCGACGCTTACGCGCTCGACCTCCAGCTGGTCTTCGACAAGGACTGGTTCATGATCGTCGAGAACGACGAGGAGGTCGTCGCGGTGGCGATCACCATCCCCGACATGAACCAGGTGCTGAGGAAGATGAACGGGCGACTGCTCCCGCTCGGGTGGTGGTACTTCCTCGGCCGGCGACGGATCATCAAGCGCGTCCGCGTTGGCTTCCTCGGCGTCCTCCCCGAGCACCAGCACACGGGGGCGGCCGCGCTCCTCTACATGGAGCACTTCAACGTCGCCGCGCGTACCCCGCGCGCGCACGGCGAGACGGGCTGGATCCTCGAGGTCAACCACTCGATGAACCGAGCGATGGAGGCGATGGGCGGCCGCATCGTCAAGCGCTTCCGCGTCTACGAGCAGCCGCTCACTCCAAGCACCGCCCGGTACCGTGTAGTGGGTGGCGGTATCGGCTGGCATCCTCGCGCGCGGTCCATGGGATCCGGCACAGGTGCACGTCGCGTGGCGCCCAGACCCATACGAGCCTGATCGCCGCGAGACACACGCCGCCGACATCGAGCTCGACGCGCTTCGGCGGCGGGGCTCTCCCAGCCATGACGGTCTGGCGGCGCGCCTGGTCGACTTCGAGGCCGGCGCATCCGGGCTCTCGCTGGAGCTCCAGCCGGTCCGCTGGGCGCTGCGCCTGAACCCGAGCGGCGGCGCCCGCAGCCTGTCGGCGCTCACCATCGTGCGTGACTCCGGAGGGCGCTGGCTGGCCGGCCGGCGTGCGGAGTGGCTGTCCTCGTGGGCGGGGCGGTGGGCGCTGGGGGCGGGCGGATCGGTGGAGATCGACGAGAACCCGGCCGACACGCTGGCGCGTGAGCTGACCGAGGAGTGGTCGGTGGAGGCCGAGCGGATGCGCGTCGAGGCGCTCGTGCTGCTGCCCACCGAGATGGTGCTGCTCGTGGGGCAGGCCTGGCTCGCCGCCGGCGCGGTGGTCAGGCCCGACGACGAGCACGACACCTTCGCCTGGTGGCCGGCGGAGATCGACGAGTGGCCGCCCGAAGCGGACTCCGCTCTGCGGCGGCTGGCCCACCTGCTCGAGTCGTGATCACCTTCCGGCGCCTGGAGGCGGTCTCGTTCATCCACTCCGGGGTCTACGTGGCGCTGCTCTTGTGCGGCTTCGTCCTCGGCAAGCCCGAACCCGAGACGTTCATCTTGGGCCTTACACACGGCCTGCTCTGGATCGGGATGTCGCTGGTCTGCATCTGGGCTGCGCGCCGGCGGATCATCCCCTTCTGGCTGGCCGTGACGGTGGCGATCTTGGGGGGACTCGGCCCCTTCGCAGGGTCGATTGGGTTCATAATCGCCGAGCGCCGCGGAGCCGCGGTAACCGGGTCGAATCGACCCTCTGAGCACGCGTTACAGTAGGTAAAGGCATGGCCGTAGGCACGGGCACGATTCAGGTTGTGATGCCGGCGATGGGCGATTCCGTCGCCGAGGGAACGGTCCTGGAGTGGCGCAAGCGCGAAGGGGACAGGGTCGAGGTCGACGAGCCGCTCGTCGAGATCTCCACCGACAAGGTCGATGCCGAGGTCCCCTCGCCCGCCGCCGGCACCGTGACGAGGATCCACGCCGCCGAAGGCGACACTGTGTCCGTCGGCGCGCTCCTGGCGGAGATCTCCTCAGGCGGCGCGGACAACGGCGGTCTGCCCGTTTCGGCCGAGTCGCCGCCCGCCACCAAGGAGGAGGCCGCTGCCGCCGCCGCCACCGAGGCAGAGGCCCAGGCCGCATCGGACGCCGCGGCCGCAGGCGTCTCGGGCGACGCCGCCGCCACCGGGCAGACAATCGAGATCGTCACCCCGACCGGCGGCGAGTCGGTCACCGAGGGCACGATCCTGGAGTGGGCGGTCAAGGTCGGCGACGCCGTCAAGGACGGAGACACGGTCGTCGAGATCTCGACCGACAAAGTCGACATGGAGCTTCCCGCTCCCGCCGCCGGGACGATCATCGAGATCCTGGCCGAGGCGGGCGACACCGTGAACGTCGGGCAGGTCATAGGCCGGATGACCACCTCGACCGGCGCCCCGGCCGCCGCGCCCGCAACCGCTGACACACCGTCGACGCCGGCCGCCGCGACCACCCCGACCAACGGCGGCGCGACCAACGGTGACGGGGCGAACGCCTCGCCGGTGGCGCGCCGTGTCGCCGCTCAGGAGGGCGTCGACCTCTCCGGTCTCCACGGCAGCGCGCGCGGCGGGCGCATCACCAAGGCCGACGTCCTGGCCGCCCGGACGGGCAATGGCGCCGCGGCGCAAACCCAGGCGGCCCCCGAAGGGGGCGCCATCAAAACCCCCATCCGCGGTGGCGCGGCCGCGCTGGCCCGCTACATGGACCAGAGCCGGGAGATCCCCACCGCCACCTCGTTCCGGACGCTCACGGTCACGACGCTCGACCAGCGCCGCAAGCAGCTCAAGGAGGCGGGCAAGCGGGCTTCGTTCACCCACCTGATCGCGTACGCGATCGCGCGCGTGGTGGGCGCGCGAGATGCCGGTGATGGCCCACCACTTCGAGCAGATCGACGGCAAGCCCCACCGGATCGACGACGCCGCGGTCAACCTCGGCCTGGCCGTCGACGTGGAGAAGAAGGACGGCACGCGCACGCTGATGGTGCCCGTCATCCGCGACGCCGGCGCCAAGACCTTCGCCGAGTTCCTCGACGCCTACAACGCGCTGGTCGAGAAGGCACGGACGAACACGCTGGGCGCCGATGACCTGACCGGCGCCAACATCTGCCTGACCAATCCGGGTGGTCTGGGCACGGTGGCGTCCGTTCCGCGGCTGATGGTGGGACAGGGCACGATCGTGGCCACGGGCTCGATCGCCTACCCGGTCGGGCTCGAGCGGATCGGCGCCGCGATCGGCGCGGAGAAGGTCATGACCATGACCTCGACCTACGACCACCGGATCATCCAGGGCGCCGAGTCGGGCCGCTTCCTCCAGCGCGTCGAGGCTCTGCTGCGGGGTGAGGAGGGCTTCTACGAGTCGGTGTTTGCCGACCTGGGGCTCGAGCTCCCGCCGCTTCCCGAGGCTCCGGCGCCGACCGCCACGGGCACCACGACGGTGATCGCCGATCGCCGGAGCGCGGGGCCCGATCGCCTGGACGAGGAGATCCTCCAGGCGGTGCAGGCGGCCACCTCGCTGCTCAAGGCCCACCGCACCCACGGCCACCTGGCGGCGCGGCTGGATCCGCTCGGACGCGAGCCCGAGGGCGACCCGGCGCTCAACCCCGAGCCGCTCGGCCTCACCACGGAGCTCATGGCCAAGATCCCGGTGCGGATCCTCCGCATGTACGTGGAGGGTGAGACGCTGGCCGAAGCGCTTCCCCACCTGCGAGAGACCTACTGCGGGCCGATCGCCTACGAGATCGAGCACATCTCCTCGCACCGCCAGCGCCTGTGGCTGCGCGAGGCGATCGAGTCCGGGACCTTCCGCCAGCCTCTCAGCTCCGATGAGCAGAAGGCGCTGCTCAAGCGGCTGACCGAGGTCGATGCGCTCGAGCGCTTCATGCACAAGGCCTACCTGGGCCAGAAGCAGTTCTCGATCGAGGGCCTCGACATGACGGTGCCGATGATCGACGAGTTGATCCAGCTCGCGGCGACCCGCGGCGCGCGCGAGGTCGTTCTCGGCATGGCCCACCGCGGCCGGCTGAACGTGCTCGCGCACAACCTCGGACGGCCCTACGAAACGATTTTCGCGGAGTTCGAGGGCTCCTCCACGCTCGAGCCGATCACCACGATCCCCCAGGGCGGCACCGGCGACGTCAAGTACCACCACGGCGCCCAGGGTTCCTACCAGCTACCCGACACCGGCGAGTCGATCATCGTCCGGCTGGAGTCGAACCCGTCGCACCTGGAGTTCGTCCACCCGGTCGCCGAGGGCGCCACGCGCGCGGCGCAGACCACCCGGCAGGGGCCGCACGCCCACCGCGACACCAACGCCGCGATCCCGATCATCCTCCACGGGGACGCCGCCTTCCCCGGACAGGGCGTCGTGGCCGAGACGCTCAACCTCCAGGCCCTCGACGGCTACACGGTCGGCGGGACCGTCCACATCATCACGAACAACCAGGTGGGCTTCACCACCGACCCCGACGACTCGCGCTCCACCACCTGGGCGTCGGACCTCGCCAAGGGCTACGACGTGCCCATCGTCCACGTCAACGCCGACGACGTGGCCGCGTGCATCTCGGCGGTACGGCTGGCCTTTGCCTTCCGCCAGGAGTTCGGCCACGACGTGCTCATCGACCTGATCGGCTACCGGCGCTTCGGCCACAACGAGGCCGACGAGCCCGCCTACACACAGCCCGAGATGTACCAGGTGATCAAGAAGCATCCGCCGGTGCGCGAGCTGTTCGCCAAGCATCTGATCGAGCAGGGTGTGGTCTCAGAGCAGGAATCGACGGAGATGACCGACGAGGTGTGGGCGCGGCTGACCGAGGAGCACCAGCACCTCAAGGAGCGGATCGCCGCGGCAAAGGAGGTCGAGCACGCCACCGGCGAGTACCAGCTCGATCGCACGCCCTCGCCCGAGGTCAAGACCGCGGTCGACGGCGATCGCCTCCACGTGATCAACGAAGAGCTGCTCTCGGTGCCCGACGGGTTCACCGTCCACCCCAAGCTGGTCAAGCAGTTCGAGCAGCGCCGGCACGCCTTCGAGGCGGACGGCGACGGAAGCGGGATCCTGTGGGCGCACGCCGAGTCGCTCGCCTTCGCCACCCTGCTCACCGAGGGCATCCCGATCCGTCTCACCGGCCAGGACACCGAGCGCGGCACGTTCAGCCAGCGCCACCTCGTCCTGCACGACCCGAACACCGGCCAGGAGCACTGCGCGATGCAGCACCTGCCGGGGGCGCTGGCGCCGATGGAGCTCCACAACAGCCCCCTGTCGGAGATTGCGTGCGTCGGGTTCGAGTACGGCTACTCCCAGGAGGCGCCCGAGACGCTCGTCCTGTGGGAGGCGCAGTTCGGCGACTTCGCCAACGGCGCCCAGGTGATCATCGACCAGTTCATCATCTCCGGGCTGGCCAAGTGGGGACAGACCTCGCGCTTGGTCCTGCTCCTACCCCACGGCTACGAGGGCTCGGGCCCGGAGCACTCCTCGGCCCGGCTCGAGCGCTACCTCCAGCTCGCCGCCGAGGGCAACATCCGCGTCGCCGCGCCGACGACGCCGGCGCAGTACTTCCACCTGCTGCGCCGCCAGGCGCGCATCGCCAAGCAGCGACCGCTCGTGGTCATGACCCCGAAGAGCCTGCTCCGCCTGCCCCAGGCCACGAGCCGGGTGGAGGACCTCGTCGGCGGCCGCTTCCAGCCGGTTCTCGCCGAGCCGGGCGTCGATCCGGACCGGGTGACGCGGCTGATCCTGTGCAGCGGCAAGATCTACTACGACCTCATCGGCCAGGATCCGCCGGCGGAGCGGCCCCAGGTGGCCGTCGGCCGGGTGGAGCTCCTCTATCCCTTCCCCCAGGCGGAGATCCTCGAGGTGGTCGAGCAGTATCCGAACCTCGAGGAGGTCGTGTGGGCGCAGGAGGAGCCGCGCAACATGGGCGCCCGCGCCCACATGTCGCCCCGCCTGCTCCAGATCCTGCCTGAGCACCTCCAGTTCGGCTATGTCGGCCGGCCCGAGCGCGCCGCCTCGGGCGAGGGCTATCCGATCGCCCACGCCACCGAGCAGCACCGGATCGTCTCGACCGCGCTCGACCCCGGCCAGCCCGTCTCGCAGTACCCGCGCAAGCAGCCCGGGGAACGTTAGGAGGTTGACGTGGATTCGGGCTTCCGTGCCCGAATCCCGAGAGGGGGTTGTTTCGCCTTCTTCCTGCGGACGAGTCCGGCGGCGTGCGCCGCCGGACGGGCTGTGGCACCCTGTTCGCCATGGGGTTCCGTAGAGACGGGTCGCGACGGGATTATTCGCGTCGCCACCTGACGCCGAGCTTCGGCGTCCACGATATGGCGATCGACCTGGGCACCGCCAACACGCTCGTGTACGTGGGCGGCCGCGGGATCGTGGTCTCCGAGCCCTCGGTCGTCGCCTCTGACGTCGACAGCGGCCTGGTCCACGCGGTCGGGGCCGACGCCGAGCGGATGATCGGCCGCACGCCGGCGACGATCGCCGCCACGCGGCCGCTGCGCCACGGGGTGATCGCCGACTTCGAGGTCACCGAGGAGATGCTCCGCTACTTCATCCGCAAGGTGCTCGATCGGCGCGTCGCCCACCCGCGGCTGATCGTGTGCGCGCCCTCGGGCGTGACCGAGGTCGAGAAGCGCGCCGTGGAGGAGGCGTCGCTGGCCGCCGGCGCGCGCCGGGTGCACCTGATCGAGGAGCCGATCGCCGCTGCCATCGGCGCCGGCGTGGCGATCGAGGAGCCGGTGGGGCGGATGGTCGTCGACGTCGGTGGCGGGACCTCCGAGATGGCGGTGATCTCGCTCGGCGGGATCGTGGTCTCGCGTTCGGTCCGCGTCGGCGGCTATGAGATGGACGAGGCGATCACCTCCTACCTCCGCGCTGCCCACCACCTGGCGATCGGGTCCCGGAGTGCGGAGTCGATCAAGATCGCGATCGGATCGGTCATTCCGCTCCATCCGGAGCAGACCTTCGAGGTCCGGGGGCGCCACTTGCTCACGGGCCTGCCGACCGCGGTGGAGCTCACGAGCGAGGAGGTGCGGGCGGCGATCGCTCCGCCCGTGCGCGAGATCCTCCAGGCCATCCGCGACACGCTCGAGGAGACCCCGCCCGAGCTGGCCTCCGACATCGCTCGGGACGGGATCCTGCTCGCCGGCGGGGGCACTCTGGTCCGGGGATTCGACGAGCTCGTGGCGGCGGAGACCGGGATGCCGGTGTTCTCCGCCGAGTCGCCCCTGACCTGCGTGGCCACCGGCTCAGGCCAGGCGCTGGATCACCTCGACCGGTTGGCGCGCTCCTCGCGCCACCATCGGGCCGCCGTCACCACCGACTGGCGCACGGCGTCCTAGGCGCAGTCGTTCCGCTGCGCGCGTCGTCGCGGCGGTGAGAGCGCAGGCCGCGAGCAGGACCAGGTAGGGCTCGACCGGCTCCCGGAAGCGCGGCGCCTCCATGTTGATGGCGACCGCGCTCAGCCACATGAGGATTCCGGCGGCCCACAGCCACTTCGGGGCTCCGCGTGCCCGGCGAGTGGCGATTCCGAGTAGGGCGAGTGCAGCGAGGACGTAGAAGCTGATCACGCCGGTGTGGGCGACGGACCGGTTCAGGCCCTGGGCGACCGCCGAGGCTTTCCAGGCGTAGGAGCCCTCGAGCTCGAGCATGCGAACCGTGTTGTCGTAGGCGGCGGCCAGCGGCGCCGCGGGGTGGTGGCCGATGTAGTCGAGGGCCTGGTGGGTGAGCTTGCTCGATAGCTGCGACTCGGTCAGACGGCGTGTGTGGGTGAGGCGCTGGCGCTCCCCGGGGATCCCGGCGAAGAAGCGCCACTTGTAGGGGACGCGCGGGTTGGCGGCGGAGGCAGAGTTGTAGGTGCCGACGAGCGTGATCCCGGTCTCGTCGGCGATGGGGACGAAGGAGTGCAGGTCCAGCGCGTTGCGGATCGTCCAGGGGGCGATCGTGAGCACGGTGGCGGTGAGGAGGACGGCCGGGCCGGCGAGGGCGCGCGCAACTGATGCCATTTGCACTCGCCTACCGATTGCAGATGGCTTCACCTGGCCATCCGTCCCCCACACGGCCGCAATCAGCGGTAGTGCCAGCAGAATCCCGTTGACGTGGGCGAGCGCCGCGAGGCCGGTGAGGACGCCGGCGCCGGCGACCCAGGCGTAGCGACGGCTGGTCATTGGTGCGCGGCGGGCGCGCAGCGCGGCCCAGATCGCCCCCAGCATCAGCGCGGTCAGGAGGTTCTCGGCCACGAGGATCGCCGAGAGCTCGATGAACACCGGGTAGGCGGCCGCCAGGGCCATGGCGACGAGTGCGACGCTTGCGCCGAACAGCTCGAACCCCACCAGGCCGATCAGTCCCACGATCACCGTCCCGACCACCGCCTGCTCGATGCGCGCCGGCTCCACCGCCTTGCCCTTCTTGGTCGTGTGTCCGCTGATCAGGTCCGAGACCGACAGCAGGTAGGGGAAGGCGGGCGGGAAGTAGGCGCTCGGGCCCCTGGTGCCGCCGGCGCCGTGGCCGTGCTTGTCGTACTCGCCCGTGTGCGCGATCTGGCTGGCCAGCGACATGTAGGAGCCCGCGTCGAACGGAGCGGAGTACGAAGTCGTCTCGACCTGGATGACGCGGACGGCCAGGGCGACCGCCATGATGGCGAGGGCGATGAGGGTCGTCCGGCGCGTCACCGGACGCGGGAAGGTTAGGGCGTCAGTGGATGCCGACGATGCCGGCGCACACCCAGTTGGATGCCCCGGCGCCACCGTTCCAGATCCGGCTCGCCACCGCGTCCTGCTCGGACTTGCTCGCCAGCCACGCGGCCGGTCCCGTCCCCCCGAACAGCTTCCAGGTGGCGGGCATGATCTGGTAGTAGCCCGAGGCGCCGGCGCTGTTCGGCGGCAGGTTCTGCCCGCCCGATTCGCACAGGACGATCGCGTACGGGATCGCCCAGCCGCCCGAGGGGCCGAGGACGGGGCCGCTCGCGGTGGCGGTGGGCGTGGGTGCGCTCTGGGCTGCCGCCCGAGCGGCCGCCGCGGCCGCGGCGGCGCGCGCCGCCGCCTGTGCCGCCTCGACGCTCGAGATCTGCGCCTTGAGCCCGTTTGCGCGGGCCTGGCTTGCGCCGAGGGCGGCCTGCTGGGCGGCGCGGGCGCGTTGCAGAGCTCCCTGCTTTGACTGGAGCAGCACGTTCATGCCCGCGAGCGCGCGGGCCCTCGTGCGGGTGGCGATGGCGATCAGGTTCTGGGTGCGCTCCAGCGTGCCGAGTCGGCGGGCCGCGCTGTCGGCCCGCGACTTCGCCTGGCGCGTGAAGGTGATCACGCCCTGCTGCTGGCTCTGCGCGTCGCGCAGGTAGGTGAGCTGCTCGAGCAGGTCGTTGAAGCCGTGCGCCTCGAGGACGACGTCGACCAGGTCGGGGTGGTCGGTCTCATAGCCGGACACGAGCTGGCGCGAAAGGATCCTCCGGGCCGTGGCGAGGCGGGCCCTGAGGACGACGAGCAGCCGGCGCTCCTTGGCCAGGGCAATACGCGTCTCGGCCAGCCGGCTCTCGTCCGCGGCCAGATCCGCCCGGACCTGGGCCTCGCGGGACTCAACGAGCGAGATCTGCCGTGTCAGCGTGGCGATCGAGTTCGACAGCCCGCCGATGCTCGAGCTCAGCCCCTGCTGGCGCGCCTGCTCACGGCCGAGCTGGTCGTGGAGCTGGCCGAGGCTCGGCGTCGAGGCCGAGGCGAGCGTGGCCGCGGCGCCCGCGGTCAGGGCGACGACGACGAGGACGGCGGCGATCCGAGTTCTCATGAGTGGGGCGGCCTACGGGGTTAGCTGTCGGGCTCGCGCTCTGCGCGCTACGCCGCCACCAGGCGGAGACTCGCCCCAAGGAGACGTGGGTCCCCCGCTTCCCCGCTATGAGCAGGGAATTCGGCGGCGCCGACCCTAGCAAGGCGGGTGCTGCCTATGCTCCCGTCAGATGGCCCTGCAAGATTCCGTCCAGATCCTCGATCGGGTACGGAACGTGCCGGAGGGATTCGTCCGGACCTACGGGGATGTCTCGCCGGGCGCACCCCGCGTCGCGGGCGCGGTGCTCAGCGAGTGCGACGACCCGGCCGTCCCCTGGCATCGCATCGTCCGGGCCGACGGATCGCTGGCCAAGGGCTCGCGGCAGCGGAAGCTGCTCCAGGCCGAGGGCGTGCCGTTCCGGGGCGGGCGGGTCGACATGCGCGTGGCGCGGATCCCGGACTGATGTGGGTTCAGCGGTCGGTCGAGCTGGAGGCGCGGCCGCGCGGGTTTCACCTCGTCACCCGCGAGATCGTCGATGCCGTCCCCGAGCTGGACGGGCTGCGGGTCGGGCTGCTGCACCTGCTGATCCAGCACACCTCCGCGTCGCTGGCGCTCAACGAGAACGCCTCGCCCGACGTGCGGCGGGACTTCTCGGCCTGGTTCGATCGGGCTGTACCTGAGGGGGCCTCGTACTGGACCCACACCTCGGAGGGTGACGACGACATGCCGGCTCATATCAAGGCGTCGCTACTAGGGCCGTCGCTGACGTTACCGTTGGCGCGGGGCCGGCTGGCGCTCGGGACCTGGCAGGGGATCTACCTGTGCGAGCACCGGGATCGGGGTGGGGCGCGGACGGTGGTGGCGACCGCGTGGGGCGAGGGGTCGTAGGCGCGTGGTCGATCTTTCGCGGATAGCGCGAAAGATCGACCAATCACCGCCCCTGCCACACCGGGTCGCGCCGCTCGGCGAACGCGGTGGCGCCCTCCCGGGCGTCCTCGGAGCGCATCACCGGGTCGACGATCTCCCGCTGGCGGGCGAAAAATTCCTCATCCGGCCAGTCGGGTGACTCGGTCAGGATCCGCTTGGTCGCCGCCAGCGCCAGCGGGGCGTTGACGGCGATCGCCTCGGCGAGCTCCAGCGCGCGGTCGACGGCCTCCCCGGGCTCCGACAGCCGGCTCACGAGCCCCAGCTCGTAGGCGCGCTCGGCGAGGATCGGCTCCCCGGTCAGCGCCAGCTCCATCGCCACGTTGCGCGGCAGCACGCGGGGGAGGCGCAGCAGCGCGCCCCCCGCAGCCACGAGCGAGCGCTTGACCTCGGGGACCCCGAGGCGGGCCCCTAATGAGGCGACGACCAGGTCGCACGCGAGCGCCACCTCGAGCCCGCCCGCCACCGCGAACCCCTCGACCGCGGCGATCAGCGGCTTAACCGGCGGACGCTCGACGATGCCGGCGAAGCCGCGACCCTCCACGTGCGGGCGCTCGCCGGCGACGAACGCCTTCAGGTCCATGCCGGCGCAGAATCCCTTGCCGGCGCCGGTGAGCACGCCGACCGACAGCCCCGCGTCGGCGTCGAGCTCGTCGAGAGCGCCGGCGATCCCCTGCGCCACCGCCGCGTTCACCGCGTTGCGCTGGTCGGGGCGGTTGATCGTGATCAGGAGCACCCGCTCGCGGCGCTCGGTGAGGACGGCGGCGTTGTCGTTCATGGCGCGAACAATCGCAACTCCGAGCAGCCCGCGCGGCGCGGGTCGGGGCCGCCGCGGGCTACGCCGCGAACAGCCGGAGCTCGGGCTCGCGCTCGCCCCGCAGCACCGCAAGGTCGACCTCGACGCAGTCGATCCCGCGGGCCTCCGCCAGCACCCGCGCCTGGCGCTTGATCGCCTGCGCCGCCAGCACGCCGCGGCACGACGCGAACGCGGGGTCGAGCCGGATTCGCTCCAGGTAGCGCGTGAGCTGCTCGACGGCCTCGATCCCCGCCACCCGCTTGATCTCGACCGCCACCCACTGCTCGCCGGCGTCGCGGCACATGAGGTCGACCGGCCCGATGTCCGTCGGCCACTCCCGGCGCACCAGCCGGAAGCCCTCGCCGCACCACTCCGGCTGGTCGGCGAGCAGCTCCTGGAGGTGCGCCTCGACGCCGTCCTTGGTGAGAGCGGGGTCGTCGCCCATGTCGTGGGTGACGTCGGAGAGGACCTCGGCGATCTCGAGCTCGAGCCGGTCCTCGGTGGCGCCGGCGTGCTTTCGGACCACCATCAGCCCCGCCGACTCCTCGATCACGGTCGGTGGCGTCATCCAGTTGAGCGGCTTGTAGCCACCGGCGTCGGAGTGGACGAGCACCGACCCGTCAGTCTTGACGATGATCAGCCGCACGGCCTCGGGCAGGATCGCGGTCAGGCGACCCGAGTACCGGACCTCGCAGCGGGCGACGATGAGGCGCATGCGCGAGAAGGTATGCGCCGGCACGGACGTAGAAGCAGGCGGCGTGCACCACGCGGGCTCCCACTGGCTCGGGTATCGTGAGCCGCCGGTTTCCAGTGAGGGGAGTGGGGTTGCGGATGCAGAAGATGCGCAGGCTGTTCGCCGCTGCGCTCATCGTGCCGTCCGAGTAGCCGCGGGGCGTGACGAAGCGCGCGGCCATCCGCCGGACGACGATCAACCGCATGGCGATGGCGCCACCCTATGATCCGGGGCGGACGGGAGCCATGCGAAACCAGCTACGACCCTTCTTCGACCGCGTCGTCATCAAGGAGCTCGACCCCGACCGGGTCCGGCGCTCCGGTCTGCTCGTGCCCGCGGGCAGCGACGAGCCGCCACCGCAGCACGGGATCGTGCTCGCGGTCGGCCCCGGCCTCGACTGGTGGGACCACGTCGGCGTGGTGATGCCGGTGCGGCCCGGTGACCACGTGGTCTTCCCGGCCTCCGCCGGGGCGTGGGTCGAGGTCGACGAGGAGCGCCTGCTGGTGTGCCGCGTGGGCGAGCTGCTCGGGGTCCTCGAGCAGGTCGAGCAGTGTCCCGCGTGCGGCGGGCGCCCGCTGGGTCCCGCGGAGTCCTGCCCGGTATGCGGGCGCGAGGGCTCCTCGGTTACGCCCGGCTAGGCCGCGTTCCGCTCGGGAAGCTCGCGCGGGAGGGCGGCCTCTGTGCGATCGAGCAGCTCGCTGACCTCGGCATCGTCGCCGAGGGTGAGGGCGCGCCGGCAGGCATCGATGCACTCGCTCGAGCGATCCGTGCGCGCCAGCGCGTGGGCGTAGCTCCGCCACGCCGCCAGCGAGTCCGGCTCGAGCAGGGTCGCCGCGTGGGCCGCGGAGACCTCGGCTCCGACGTCTCCGGCGAGGTGGTAGGCGAGCGCGAGAGAGAGCAGGCCCTCGACCGACGGCCCCGCCCGCCGCGCGCGCTCGAGCGCCGAGATCGCCCCCGGGCGATCCATGAGCCGCAGCCGAAGCCGGCCCAGGCGCTCCCAGGCCGATGGGTCGGCGGGAGCGCGCCGCGCGGCGCGCTCGGCCGCCTCGGCCGCGAGGTCGATCGCGCCCATGTCCTCGTAGATCCGCGCCGCAAAGCGCTCAGGGGTCGGGCGGTCGGTCTCGGCGCGGGCCCAGTCGCGCACCGCGCGCGCCGCGGCGGGGAGGTTGCCCGACTGCCAGAACGCGCTCGTGAGCAGCCGGAGGACCACGGGATTGTTCGGCTCGGCGTCGCGGGCGTAGATCAGGCGCTGGGCGGCGAGCGCCGCATCGCCCTCGGCGAGCGCGTGCTGGGCGGCGGTCATGAACCGCTGCACCCGGTCCGCGGAGGCGTCGGGCTTCGAGAAGTCGACGAACTGGAGTGAGCCCGCGGGGACCGTGCGCACGCCGATCGAGAACTGGACACGCGCCCACTGCTGGACGTCATCCCCGTCGCCGGAGAAGTAGATGCCGGTCACCGACCCGACGCCCCACTCGGGGTAGGCCACGCAGCGCGCGTAGCGGTGCACGACCGAGTGGTCGGGCATGCGCGACCCGAATGGGTCGTGCTTGGCGCGGTCCTCGGCGGCGGCGCGCGATCGTTGCTCCTGCTCGTAGGCTCGCCGGCCCGCCTCGGCCCGCGCCTCCCTGGCGGCGGCGGCCGACACCTTGACCGCGTTGCGACTGACGCGCCCGCCGCGAGAGGTCTCGGCGAGCTCCTCGAGCTGGTCGGCCGCCTCGTTGATCGCCTGGAGGTGGCGCTGATGCTCGTGCTGGCGGCCCGGGGGCGCGATATCCGGGTGCCAGCGCTTGGCCATGCGGCGGCGCGCCAGCTGCACATCGCGCTGGTCGAACGGTGCTTCCAGCTCCAGCAGGAGCAGCGCCTGTTCCACGTCGAGGATGCGAGCCATGACCCATCTACGTTAGCGGCAGACCCGCGACGAGACTTGAATACTCGTTCGCAACAAATCACGCCAGGTTCGGCTGCCGGGAGCGCTGATGGACGTACGTTCCGGGCGTGCCCCGTAGAGGCTTTGCGCTCGCCGCCGCCGCCCTGCTGACGCTCGTCACGGGGGTCGGCCTCGCCGGCGGGCTGCTGGCGATCCTGCTCTCCGAGAGCGCCGGCGGCTGTGGCTCGGGCGCGGCGCAGTCGGGCGCCGCGGGGATCGTCCTCGGCCCGGCTGGCAGCGGCCAGGTCGTCGGCGCCACCGAGTACGGCGGCCCGGGCGATGCGAGCAGCGGCGTCGTCGGCGCCTCGGGCGCGAACCTGCTCCAGAACCCCGACAGCTACGCCGAGCTCGGCGGCGTCACCTTCCAGACCGCAACCGCGATGGGCGGGTTGCCCTACATGACCCCGCTTCGGGTCACGTGGGGAGCGCACTCGGCGATCGCCTACAAGCGCGACTTCGGCCTCGGCGGCGGTCCGGTCTCGGGCCTGCCCCGGGTCATCGACTTGTGGTGGCGCTTTGCCGCTTCGCTCGGGATCCCGTACGAGGACGGCCTGTGGTCGGGGCCGGTGCGGGTGTCGCGCCCGCCCGCCGCCGGCGCAGGCAACGTCCTGGCGCAGACACCGGTGGCCACCCCCGCCGCCACCGCGCTCGGCGCGCCGCGGGTGGCCTCCCCCGCCGCCTCCCCGGGCGATCCCTCGAGCTGCTCGCCGGACGCGCTTGCGGGCGTTCCGCTGGCGCCGGGGGAGCGGGCGACGCTGCTGCCGGACGGGCTGGCCGCGGCTCCCACCGACGCCCCCGCCTCGGTCAAGGGCATGATCGCCGCCGGCAACCAGATCGTCGGGCAAGCCCTACGTGTACGGCGGCGGCCACGGCGTTCCCCTGTCGGAGGTCTCGCCCGTGTACGACTGCTCGAGCAGCGTCGAGCACCTGCTCTACGGTGGCGCGCTCCTCCCCGCCACCTACGGCGCGGCCTCCGGGCAGCTCGAGAGCTTCGGCCAGCCGGGCCCCGGCCGCTGGGTGACGATCTACGCCAGCGCCGACCACGTATTCATGTACGTCGCCGGTCTGCGCTGGGACACCCACAACGCCGCCGGCCCCGACGACGGCAGCGCCGGCATCGGGTGGCATCCGCTCGTGCGGAGCTCGGCCGGGTTCGTGGCCCGGCATCCAGCGGGGCTATGAGGCGCGCGCTGGTCGCGTTCTTCGCCGCGGCGCTCTCGGGATGCGCGCCGCTCGCGATCCACACCGCTCCGCCTCGCCCGACCGCCCAGGCCCAGGCCCAGGCCCAGGCCACGCACGAATATCCCGGCCCTCCGCCACCGTCACAGCGCGTCGCCGGTGCCGCCACCTCACCCACCGCGGCGATCGAGGCCTTCGCCACCACCTACATCAACTGGACCGCCCTCACCGTGGTCGCGCAGCTGCAGACCCTCGCCACCCAGAGCATCGGCCAGGCCCGGTCGGCGATGACGCTGGCGGCCGCCCAGACGAAGGGCGACTACGAGCTCCAGCGCGGCGGCGTCCGGAACAGCGGCACCGTCGAGGCGGTGGCGCCGGTGATCGGCCGGCGCGATCAGTACGTCGTGGTGACCCGCGAGCAGACGAGCGCCACCAACGCCACCGCCTATCAGGGCCTCGATCCGGCGTGGCACCTGACCCTGGCGACGGTGGCGGAGGTGGCCGCTGGGGAGTGGGTGGTGAGTGGCTGGCAGCCGGAGAGCTAGAGGACCCGCCACTCGCAGCGCGAGCGCGCCGCCGCTCGAGTTGCCACCCGCCGGACTTGCGCGCCGCCGCTCGAGTTGCCACCCGCCGGACTTGCGCGCCGCCGCTCGAGTTGCCACCCGCCGGACTTGCGCGCCGCCGCTCAAGCCCGCCGGGCAGACTGCCGATGCTTCGCTATACTAATGCTTGCCAGCAAGCAACTAACTGACTTGACCAAGACCGCCACCACTCCCACCGACACCGCCATCGACATCGAGACCGCCGCCCGGCTGCGCGCCGCGATCGGCAGGCTCTCGCGCCGGCTCGGGCCCACCGCAGCCGGTAAGGCGGCGGATCTGACGCCGACCAAGATCTCGGTGCTCATGGACGTGGTGCGGCGGGGCCCGCTGCGACTCTCCGACGTGGCTGACTCCGAGGGGATCAACCCGACCATGCTCTCGCGCGTCATCGCCGGTCTCGTGGAGCGCGGGCTGCTCGAGCGCACGAGTGACCCGGCCGACCGTCGCGCCGCCTGGGTCAAGGCCACCGGCGCGGGTCGCCGGCTGTCCGAGCGCATCCGCCGCGAACGCACCGACGCCATCAACGCCGCGGTCACCAACCTCGACGAGGAGCATCGTCGCCGCATCCTCGACGCCCTCGACGCGCTCGAGGGCCTCGCCGAGGAGCTTCGCAAGGGGAGGCGGGCGTGACGCGCGTCGTGCGCGCGGGCCGCCTGACCTTCGCCGCGCTCTCGGTCCCCAACTACCGCCGTTACTACAGCGGCCAGGCGATCTCGATGATCGGGACCTGGATGCAGATGACGGCCCAGGCGTGGCTCGTGCTGACGCTGACGCACTCGAGCACGGCGCTGGGCGTGATCATCGCCCTCCAGACGCTTCCAGTGCTCCTGCTCGGTCCCTACGGCGGCGTGATCGCCGACCGCGTCGACAAGCGCAAGATGATGATCGCGCTCCAGAGCGCGATGGGCGTCCAGGCCCTGATCCTGGGCCTGCTCACCGTAACCGGGACGGTGCAGGTGTGGCAGATCGGCGCCCTCGCGGCCCTGCTCGGCCTCAACAACGCGTTCGAGAACCCGGCCCGGCAGTCGTTCATGATGGAGCTCGTCGGGCCCGAGCACCTCCGGAACGCGGTCAGTCTGAACTCGGTGCTGGTCAACGTGGCTCGTACCGTCGGGCCCGCGGTCGCGGGGATCCTGATCGCCAGCGTCGGCGACGGCGTCTGCTTCCTGGTCAACGCCGGCAGCTTCGTCGCCGTCGTCGCCTCGCTGAGCACCCTGAACCGCGCGCAGCTCTCGCCCACCACGCCGACGCCGCGCGCCCGCGGCCAGCTCCGCGAAGGTCTCAGGTACATCCGCGCCACGCCGCAGCTGGGCGTGCCCCTGGTGATGATGGCGGTCGCCGGCTGCCTGACGTACGAGTTCCAGGTCTCGCTCCCCGTGATGGCCAGCCGCGGCCTGCACGTCGGCGCCACCGGGTTTGGCTTCATGACCTCGGCCATGGGCATCGGCGCGGTCGCCGGTGGCCTGCTCGTCGCCGCTCGCGGCAAGACCGGCCTCGGCCCGCTCACCCTCGCCGCGTCCGGCTTCGTCGGTGGCGCTCGCACTGGCAGCGGTTGCGCCCAACCTGGCGCTCGAGATCGCCGCGCTCGCGTTCGCCGGCGGGATGAGCATCTCGTTCATGTCCACGGGCAACTCGACCCTGCAGCTGAACGCCGCCCCCGAGATGCGCGGGCGGGTGATGTCCCTGTGGTTCGTCGCCTTCCAGGGCTCGACCCCGATCGGCGGCCCGGTCATCGGCGCGATCATGGACGCGGCCGGCGCCCGCGCCGGGCTCGGGCTCGGCGCCATCACCTGCTTCGCGGTGGCGGTCGGAGGGTTGTTCGCCCTGCGCAGGATCACCGCGCCGGCGGGGGCCCGCCGCGCCCAGGTCGCGGGTCAGCCGACGGGCTGACCGTTCGCCACCAGCGTGACGTCGATGTTGCCCCGGGTCGCGTTCGAGTAGGGGCAGACCTGGTGGGCTGCCGGCGACGATCCGCGCGGCCTGCTCGGCGTCGCTCACATCCGGCAGGCTCACGTCGAGCTCGACGGCGAGCTTGAACGTCCGCTCCGGACCCGGGAGCAGGCTGACCTTGCTGTCGATCGAGACCGTCGCCGAGCTCGGTCCGCTCCCGCCGCGCCACCGCGCCCAGCGCTCCTTCGAAGCAGGCCGCGAACCCGATCGCGAACAGCTGCTCCGGGTTCGTCCCGCCGCCCTCGCCACCGAGCTCGCTCGGCATCCGGAGCTGGACGTCGAGCGCGCCGTCGGTCGTCACGCCGTGGCCCTCGGCACGGCCCCCGGTCACCGTCGCCTCAGCGGTATACAGCTTGCGTTCCTCGGTCACATCCACAGCATAAGGCGTGATCGATTTGCCCCGCTAGGCGGGGAAAATCGATCACAACCTCATCGGCCCAGGGACGCCAGCGCCACCGCGGCCCCGAAGCACACCAGCGCCACCGCCCGAACCACCCACCCGCCGCGCGGCCCCGGGCGCCCGGTGACCATGCCCACCAGCGCCACCGTCATGCACGCGACGGCGACCAGGGCGAGGATAGCGGCGGCGACACGCACGGCCCTCCTATCCTCGAACCCCAGTGTCCTCTCAGTACATCTTCACCACCTACAAGCTCTCGCGCCGGTTCCCGCCCGACAAGGAGGTGCTGAGCGACATCTCGCTGTCGTTCTCCCCGGCGCCAAGATCGGCGTGCTCGGCTACAACGGCGCCGGCAAGTCGACGCTGCTGAACATCATGGCCGGCCGTGACACCGAGTTCGACGGCCAGGCGCAGCTCGCGCCCGGCGCCACCGTCGGCCTGCTCGAGCAGGAGCCCCACCTCGACCCCGACCAAGGACGTCCGCGGCAACATCGAGGACGGCGTCGCCGAGATCAAGAACCTGCTCGACCGCTTCAACGAGCTCTCGATGAACTACTCCGAGGAGACTGCGGACGAGTTCGCCCGCGTGCAGGAGCAGATCGACGCCACCGACGGCTGGAACCTCGACACCACGCTCGAGATCGCCATGGACGCGCTGCGCACGCCCCCGCCCGATGCACCCGTCGAGAACCTCTCCGGCGGCGAGAAGCGGCGCGTCGCCCTCGCCCGCCTGCTCCTCTCCCAGCCCGACCTGCTCCTGCTCGACGAGCCCACCAACCACCTCGACGCCGAGTCGGTGGCGTGGCTCGAGCGCCATCTGCGCGACTACAAGGGGACGGTCGTGGCCATCACCCACGATCGCTACTTCCTCGACAACGTCGCCGGCTGGATCCTCGAGCTCGACCGCGGCCGCGGCATCCCCTACGAGGGCAACTACTCCGGCTGGCTCGAGCAGAAGCGCAAGCGCCTCGAGCAGGAGGCCCGTCAGGAGAGCGCGCCGCCAGCGCACCATCGACCAGGAGCTCGAGTGGGTCCGCCTCAACGCGAGCGCCCGCCGGAACAAGCCGAAGGCCCGCCTGAACGCGTACGAGTCGCTGCTCGCCCAGGATCGGAACGTCAAGCTCGACCAGGTCCAGATCCACATCCCCGCCGGGCCCCGGCTGGGCGGCAACGTCGTCGAAGCCCAGGGCCTCCGCAAGGCCTACGGCGATCGCGTCCTGATCGACGACCTCAGCTTCACCCTCCCGCCGGGCGGGATCGTGGGCGTGATCGGGCCCAACGGCGCCGGCAAGACGACGCTCCTGAAGCTCATCACCGGCCAGGAGCAGCCGGACGCCGGGACCCTGAAGACGGGCGACACGGTCCAGCTCGCCTACGTCGACCAGTCGCGCGACGCGCTCGATCCCGACAAGACCGTCTGGCAGGAGGTCTCGGGCGGGCAGGACCAGATCAAGCTCGGTGACCGGACGATCAACAGCCGCGCCTACGTCGCCGGCTTCAACTTCAAGGGCACCGACCAGCAGAAGAAGGTGGCCAAGCTCTCCGGCGGCGAGCGCAACCGGCTGCACCTGGCGAAGCTGCTGAAGACCGGCGGCAACCTGCTCCTGCTCGACGAGCCGACCAACGACCTCGACGTCGACACGCTGCGCGCGCTCGAGGAGGCCCTGCTGGCCTTCGCCGGCTGCGCCGTCGTCGTCTCCCACGATCGCTGGTTCCTGGACCGCATCGCCACCCACGTGCTCGCCTTCGAAGGCGACTCGCAGACGCCGCTGGTTCGAGGGCAACTTCGAGGCCTACGAGAGCTTCCGGCACGACCAGCTCGGCGAAGACGCCGACCGGCCCAAGCGCATCACCTACAAGAAGCTCGTCCGCGGGTAGGCTCCCGGCCATGAGCTCGAAGGCCGTCCTCATCACCGGCTGCTCCTCCGGCATCGGCTACGCCACCGCCGAGGAGCTGCTCGACCGCGGGTGGAAGGTGTACGCCACCGCGCGCAAGCCGGAGAGCGTCTCGGTCCTCGAGGCCAAGGGCGCGAAGCTGCTCGCGCTCGACGTCACCGACGAGGACTCGATGCGCCACGCCGTCGACGCCGTCACCGAAGCCGAGGGCGCCGTCGGAGTGCTCATCAACAACGCCGGCTACAGCCAGAACGGCGCCGTCGAGTCCGTGCCCATCGACGAGGTACGCCGGCAGTTCGAGACGAACGTGTTCGGGCTGCATCCGCATGTGCCAGCTGGTCCTGCCCGGGATGCGCGAGCAGGGCTGGGGCAAGATCGTCAACCTCGGCTCGATGGGTGGCCGCCTGACCTTCCCCGGCGGGGGCCTCTACCACGCCACCAAGTACTCGCTCGAGGCGATCTCCGACGCGCTGCGCTACGAGGTCGCCGGTTTCGGCGTCGATGTGATCCTGATCGAGCCCGGGTTGATCACCACCAACTTCGAGCAGACGTCGGTGAAGGGCGTTCCGACGGAGGGGCCGTACGCGGAGTTCAACCGCAAGGTCGCCAAAGCCACCGAGAACGCCTACAAGGGCCCTATGTCAAAGCTGGGCAGCGGCCCCGAGGCGGTGGCCAAGACGATCGCCAAGGCGCTCGAGGCCAAGCGACCGAAGGCGCGCTACCCGGTGACGCCGAGCGCTCACCTGATGATCAACCAGCGCCGGGTGACCCCCGATCGCGTGTGGGATCTGATGATGCGCGCGCAGTTCCCCCGCCCCTAGAGCGCCGCCAGCTCGGCCGAGCACCGCCTTGAGCCCGGCGGCGTCCGAGACGACGGCGTCGGCCGCGCCCAGCTCCTCGCGCCGGTAGGGCCCGGTGGTGACCGCCACGCAGCGGACCATGTCCGCCTGCGCGCAGGCGATGTCGCGCGGGGTGTCGCCGATCACGATCGTCTGCTCGCGCGGGTAGGGCCGGCCGGTCTCGCCGGCGCGCCGCCGCGCGATCGCCGGGAGCGAGGTGCGGTCCTCGGCGTCGGAGCCGAACGCGCCCTGGCGGCTCGGGAAGTACCTGCCGATGCCCGCCCGCGCCAGCTTCAGGCGCGCCACCGCCTCGTAGTTGCCGGTGAGGAGCGCCAGCCGGCAGCGACCGGCGAGCCACTCGAGCAACGCC
Source organism: uncultured Solirubrobacterales bacterium (assembly GCA_963839105.1). Taxonomy (GTDB): domain Bacteria; phylum Actinomycetota; class Thermoleophilia; order Solirubrobacterales; family Solirubrobacteraceae; genus Palsa-465. The sequence goes on along the minus strand of CAWITQ010000009.1, from coordinate 566,757 downwards.
CGGCATCCCCGGGTACGACGGCATGCGACAGATCAGCCGGGCACAGCCGCGCGTACGCCTCCGCGCACGCCTCCCGCACCGCGTCGGCGCGGTCGTCGATGCGCTCCGCCGAGACTCCCGCGGCGAGCAGCGCCCCGCGCGACGATCTCCGGATCGGTGCGCCCGGCGACCGTGAACGATCCGCCGGTCAGCGGCACGTCCACGCGGTGCACCGCGCGCACCGCCTCGCGGATCGCCTCGCGGTGCTCGGCCGTCGCTCCCCGCAGTGAGCGTGCCGTCGATGTCGAACAGGAGCAGCACGCTCCGCGCTCAGCGCTCGAACGACATCCCCGGCTCGAGCGCTTTCGCGAACGCGGCGATCAGCCTCGCCGCCGCGGTCACGTCCTCGACTGCGACCATCTCCACCGGCGAGTGCATGTAGCGGCAGGGAACTGACACCAGCCCGGTCGGAACGCCCGCCGGCTCAGATGCACGGCGTCGGCGTCCGTGCCGGTGGCGCGTCCGAGCGACTCGACCGTGAACGGGATCCCCTCGCGCTCGCCAGCGTCGTAGAGGAGCTCGAACACGCGGGGATGCAGCGTCGTGCCCCTCCCGATGACCGGGCCCGGAGCCGAGCGGATGCTTGGTCATCGTCCCCAGCTCGACCCCGGGCTGGTCGGTGGCGAACGTCAGGTCGACGACGATCGCCACATCGGGATTGAGCGCGAACGAGCTCGTGCGCGCCCCCGCGAATGTCGTCTCCTCCTGGGCCACGGCGAGCCGCCACCACGTCGCCGGGAGCGCCGCCGTCGGCGGCGACCAGCCGCGCCGCCTCGGCCGCCACGAAGCAGCCGACGCGGTTGTCGAGCGCGCGTGAGACGACGCGGTCGTGACGGAGCTCGAACGGCCCGACGTCGATCACGGCGACGTCGCCGATCCGCACCAGCTGAGCCGCCTCCTCGCCGTTCTTGGCGCCGATGTCGATCTGGAGCTCCTTGGTCTCGGGGACCTTCTTGCGCTCCTCGTCCTTGAGCAGATGGATCGGCTTGCGGGCGATCACCCCGGTCACCGGGCCGCCGCGCGTCTGGATGCGCACGCGCTGGCCGATCAGCACCGCGACGTCCCAGCCGCCGACCTGGCCGAACTTGAGATAGCCCTCGTCGTCGATGTGCGTGACGTGCAGGCCGATCTCGTCGATGTGGCCGATCACGGCGAGCGTCGGGCCTCCGCCCGTCCCCGCCACCCGCGCCATCGAGGAGCCCACGTGGTCGGCCGCGAACCTCCTGGGCGAACGCCCTCGCACGCATCCCGCCACACCCGGGCGGCCGCGGTCTCGTTGCCCGACGGGCCGGTCGCCGTCAGGAGGCGGTGGAGGAACTCTGGGGCCGTCATGGCCCCTGAAGGCTATTCACGCGCTGGGACGAGTGCGCAGCGAGGGGGTGGAGATCACCGTGATGCTCGCCGGGCGCTCGAACGCTGGAGGCTCGGGCTCGCCGAGCTGCCAGACGAGCCACTTGGCCAGATGACGAATCGCAGACACCATCGGAGGTCCTTTCTACCCGGTGTTCGACGCCCTTCAAACGAAGAAACGGCTGGTGCTGGCGCAATTTTGCCGCTAGGAGCGCGTATTTTTGATCAAATAGGGCCGGCCTTCGGCCCGTCGTCCAGCCGGACGACACGGGGCAGGCCCGGTCGTGGCGAGGCCGGACGCCGAGCGGGCCTAGCCCCGTGGGCCGGTTGCGCGGACGGCATCCATGCCGCCGCGCTGCCGCCCCGTCCGAGACGCGCCATGGATGTCGCAACATCCGTGCCCGGCGCCGCGTGAGCGCCCGTGCCCGGCGGCACCCGGGCGCGCTCGGCGGCGGCCGTCCGGGATCGCACTCCGAGCTTGCCGTAGATGTTGTCGAGGTGCTTCTTGACCGTCCCGCGGCTGACCACGAGGGCGTCGGCGACAGCCGCATTGCTCGCGCCGGCCGCGACCAGGTCGAGCACCTCACGCTCTCGGGGCGTGAGCACAGGCGCGCGCGAGCGCCATCTCGCCGGCCTGCAGGTGCGGGCGGAGCAGCTCAGCGAGCAGCAGCTCCTCGTCGGTGAAGTCGCGCCCCGAGCGGTTGAGCGAGATTCCGACCAGCCATCCGGTCGGGCCGGTGAGGCCGAGCGTGAGCTGGTACTCGATCCCGAGCGGGCGGAAGAACTCGCGATACAGCCCCACGTTGTGGAAGGCGCGGCTGCCCGTGGCATCCGACAGCCGGTGCGCCGAGTGATCCCCCGCGGCGTAGTGGCGCACCAGCGGGTGCTCGAGCATGCGCGCCGCGAACGCAGCCTGCAGCGCGGGCGAGATCCCCTCCCGCGGCTCGGAGCTGCCGATCGGCGGCCGATAGGACCCATCGATCCGGAACTCGTTCCAGACCACGAGCTCGGAGGGAACTGCGCAGGCGAGGGCGATCAGCAGCTCGGTGCGGTAGACGTCGACCGACGGCGCTGAGTCGGCATCGCCGATCAGACGCAGAATCGCTCTGACGGCCCTCGTATTCATTTAAGCCCCAGGGCAAAGATACGCCGAACGGCGTATGGAGTGGGATCGATTTAAGCGCTGTCATTTCTGCCAAACCGCGAAAGGGGGCCGGGCATGGCGACGACAGGGCAAACGGCGGGCGAGGGCGCCGCCGCACTTCAGGAGCAGCTACGCGGCGAGTACATCGCGCGCGACGCCGCCGGCTACGACGAGGCGCGGGCCGTGTACAACGCGATGATCGACAAGCGGCCGGCCGGGATCGCCCGCTGCGACCGACGTCGCCGACGTGCTCGAGGCCGTCCGCTACGCCGCCGACCCGGGCCTGCCCGTCGCCGTCCGCGGCGGCGGCCACAACGGCGCCGGCTCTGGGCACGCGTCGACGACGGGCTCGTCATCGACCTCTCGCTCATGGACGGGGTGATCGTCGATCCGATCCGCAAGACCGCGCAGGTGCAGGGGGGCGCCACGCTCGGGGCGGTCGACCACGCCACGCATGCGTTCGGGCTCGCCGTCCCCGGCGGCATCATCTCGACCACCGGGATCGGGGGGCTGACGCTCGGTGGAGGCCTCGGGCACCTCACCCGGGGCTGCGGGCTGACCATCGACAACCTGCTGGCGGCGAACGTCGTCCTCGCCGATGGGAGCTTCCTGACCGCGAGCGCGGACGAGAACCCGGACCTGTTCTGGGCGCTCCGCGGCGGCGGCGGGAACTTCGGGGTCGTCACCTCGTTCACGTTCGCCTGCCACGACGTCCGCAACGTGATCGCGGGGCCCGTGCTCTACGACCTCGACGACGCACCCGCGCTGCTCGCCTGGTGGCGCGAGTTCGGCCCCGCGCAGCCCGACGAGCTCGGCGGCTTCTTCGCGTTCCTGAGCGTGCCTCCGGGACCGCCCTTCCCGGAGGAGCTGCACCTGCGCAAGGTGTGCGCGATCCTCTGGTGCTACGGCGGCCGCGAGGAGGATCCCGCCTGCCTGCGCGAGGCGCGCGCGTTCGGCCGTCCGCTGCTCGACGGCGTCCAGCCGGTGCCGCTCCCGGCGTGGCAATCCGCCTTCGACGGCGTCTACCCGCCGGGCGATCAGTGGTACTGGCGCGCGGACTTCGTCAAGGAGCTGCCCGACGAGGCGATCGAGCAGCACATCGAAGCACGGCGCGGCGATGCCGACCTGGAAGTCGACGATGCACCTGTACCCGATCGACGGCGCCGCCTCGCGCGTGCCGAACGATGCGACGCCGTGGGCCTACCGCGACGCGAAGTGGGCCCAGGTCATCGTCGGCGTCGATCCCGACCCGGCCAACGCCGGCGTGATCCGTCAGTGGTGCGTCGACTACTGGGAGGCCACCCATCCGTACTCGATGGGCGGCGCGTACGTGAACTTCATGATGGATGAGGGCGGCGATCGCGTCCGCGCCACCTATGGCGGCAACTACGACCGGCTGGCTCAGATCAAGGCCAAGTACGACCCGAACAACTTCTTCCGGGTCAACCAGAACATCCCGCCCGCATGACCCCGGGGGAGCGCGCGGCGCCCCGCGCCGCGCGCTACGCCTCCAGCAGTTGCCGGAGCACGAACTGCAGGATCCCGCCGTGGCGGAAGTAGCGCTGCTCCTTGGGCGTGTCGATCCGGACGGTGACCTTGAACTCCTTGTCATCGGCCTTGACCGTGAGCTCGCGCGGAATCTCGTCGACGTCGGCGAGGCCGGCGATCGTGAACTCCTCCTTGCCGGTCAGCCCCAGTGACTCGACTGACTCGCCGTCCTTGAACTGGAGCGGCAGGACGCCCATGCCGACGAGGTTCGAGCGGTGGATCCGCTCGAAGCTCTGGGCGATCACCGCGCGCACGCCGAGCAGCCGCGTGCCCTTGGCCGCCCAGTCGCGCGATGAGCCCGAGCCGTACTCCTTGCCGGCGAGCACGACCAGCGGCGTGTCCTCCTCCATGTAGCTCATCGCGGCGTCGTAGATCGACATCTCCTCCTCGTCGGGAAGGCGCAGCGTGACGCCGCCCTCGGTTCCCGGCGCGAGCTGGTTGCGCAGGCGGATGTTGGCGAACGTCCCCCGCATCATCACCTCGTGGTTGCCTCGCCGCGAGCCGTAGGAGTTGAAGTCACGCGGCTCGACGTCGTGCTCGTTCAGATAGCGCCCGCCGGGCCGTCGCGCTTGATCGAGCCGGCGGGCGAGATGTGGTCGGTGGTGACGCTGTCGCCGAGCACCGCCAGCACGCGCGCGTTCTCGATGTCGCGCATCGGGCTCGGGCTCCGCCGGCAGGTCCTCGAAGAACGGCGGACGGCGCACGTAGGTCGAGTCCTCGTCCCATGCGAAGCTGTCGCCGGTCGGCACCTCCAGGCTGTTCCAGCGCTCGTCGCCGTCGAACACCTCGCCGTAGCTCTTGCGGAACATGTCCGACTGGACCGCCTCCTCCACGGTCTCGGCCACCTCGGCCGAGCTCGGCCAGATGTCCTTGAGGAACACCGGCTCGCCGTGCTCGTCCTCGCCCAGCGGCTCGTCGTAGAGGTCGATGTCCATCGTCCCCGCCAGCGCGTAGGCCACGCACAGCGGCGGCGACGCGAGGTAGTTCATCTTCACGTCGGGGTTGATCCGCCCCTCGAAGTTGCGGTTGCCCGGACAGCACCGAGACCACGGCCAGGTCCTCGGCGCTCACGACGTTCGAGATCTCCTCGGGCAGCGGGCCGCTGTTGCCGATGCACGTCGTGCACCCGTAGCCGACGAGGTTGAAGCCGAGCTCGTCGAGGTATTCGGTCAGGCCGGCCCGCTCCAGGTACTCGGTCACCACCTTCGAGCCGGGGGCGAGCGAGGTCTTCACCCACGGCTTGACCTTGAGCCCGCGCTGGACGGCGTTGCGCGCCAGGATGCCGGCGCCCGAGCATCACCGACGGGTTCGACGTGTTCGTGCAGCTCGTGATCGCCGCGATGACGACGTGGCCGTGGTCGAGCTCGGTTTCGGTTCCGTCCTCGAGCGTGACCGGCGCTGCGCGTGCTGACCCGCTCGGCCACCTGGGCGCCACCGGTTCCCCCGGCCGGCTCCTCGCCGTGTGAGCGCGTGCCGTCCGAGGCGGGCGCGTCACTCGCCGGGAAGCTCTCCTCGCTGCCCTCGTCCTCCTCGTCCTCGTCGGGCAGGAAGCCCTCGAGCGCCATGCGGAACGCCCTGCTTTGACTCGGTCAGCGAGACGCGGTCCTGCGGGCGCTTCGGTCCCGCGATGCTCGGCACCACGTCGCCCAGGTCGAGCTCGAGCGTGTCGCTGAAGGTCGGCTCCTCCGAGTCCTCGTCGTGCCAGAGGCCCTGCTCACGCGCGTACGCCTCGACGAGCTCGATCAGCTCCTTCGGGCGGCCGGAGAACTCGAGGTAGCGCAGCGTCTCGGCGTCGATGGGGAAGATCGCGCACGTCGAGCCGAACTCGGGCGACATGTTGCCGATCGTGGCCCGGTCGGCCAGCGGCAGATTGGCCAGGCCGTGGCCGTAGAACTCGACGAACTTGCCGACGACGCCGTGCGCGCGCAGCATCTCGGTCACGGTCAGGACGAGGTCCGTGGCGGTCGCGCCCTCCTCGAGCTCTCCGGTCAGCTTGAAGCCGATCACCTGCGGGATCAGCATCGACATCGGCTGCCCCAGCATCGCGGCCTCGGCCTCGATCCCGCCCACGCCCCAGCCGAGCACGCCCAGGCCGTTGATCATCGTCGTGTGCGAGTCGGTGCCGACGAGCGTGTCGGGGTAGGCGCGGCCGCGCTCCTCGTCCACGAACACCACGCGGGCCAGGTACTCGAGGTTGACCTGGTGGACGATGCCGGTGTCGGGCGGGACCACGCTGAAGTTGTGGAACGCGCCCTGGCCCCAGCGCAGGAACGCGTAGCGCTCCTCGTTGCGCTCGAACTCGAGCTCGGCGTTGCGCTGGAAGGCCGCGGCCGTCCCGAACACGTCGACCTGGACGGAGTGGTCGATCACGAGCTCGGCCGGGACCAGCGGGTTGATCTTGCTCGCATCGCCGCCCATGTCGCCCATGGCGTCGCGCATCGCGGCGAGGTCGACGATCGCGGGCACGCCGGTGAAGTCCTGCATGATCACCCGCGCAGGCGTGAAGGCGATCTCGTCGGCGGGCTCGCCCTTCGCGTTCCAGCGCGCCAGCGCCTCGATGTCCTGTGCGCGGATCGACTCGCCGTCCTCGTTGCGCAGCAGGTTCTCGAGCAGGATCTTGAGCGAGAAGGGAAGCCGCGCGACGTCGTAGGACTCCTGGAGCGCGTCCAGCCGGAAGATCTCGTAGTCACGCCCGCCGACGGCGAGCGTGGCCTTGGCGTCGAAGCTGTTCGTGGTCAACATCTTTCGGGTCTCCTGAGTGATGCGGTCCTCCCCGTACTCTAGGACTCTCCTACAGACGTCTTAGGGACGTCTTCGCTCCGGCTTCAGCCGCTCGCCGATTCTCCGCGGCATGAACCTGCTCCTGCCGCCGCTGGCGCTGCTCGGCGCCGTTCTCGCCCTCGGCGTCTATGCCGAGACCCACCGCGTCCCCGACCAGCCGTGAGCTCGCTCTCCTACCGCGCCGCGCCGCGCGATCGAGCCGTCACCGGCGCGCGGTCCCGGCCTGCTGGCGCGACCGGAGCTCCTCGGTCTGCTCGTCCTCGCGGCCGTCCTCAACCTCTGGAACCTTGGCGTCAACGGCTGGGCGAACACCTACTACAGCGCCGCGATCCGCTCGATGGCCGCGAGCTGGCACAACTTCCTGTTCGCCTCGCTCGACCAGAGCGGCCTGATGACCCTCGACAAGCCGCCGCTCGCCTTCTGGGTCCAGGCACTGTCGGTGCGGCTCTTCGGCTACCACCCGCTGAGCATCCTCGTCCCGGAGGCGCTCATGGGGATCGTCGCCGTCGGGCTCCTCTTCGACCTCGTGGCGCGGCGCTTCGGTCGCATCGGCGGCTTCGTCGCCGGCCTGGTGCTCGCCACCACGCCTATCACGGTGGCGATCGCCCGTCACAACAATCCCGACGAGCTGCTCGTGCTGTGTTCGGTGGCGGCGCTGTGGTTCGCCACCCGCGCGCTCGACACCGGCCGTCCGAAGTGGCTCGTGCTGAGCGGCGTTTGCGTCGGCCTCGGGTTCGAGACCAAGATGGGCGTCGCGCTGCTGATCGTGCCTGGTATCGCGGCGGCCTGGATGTGGGTGGCTCCTCGGGGGCGCCGGCGCGCCGTGCGCGAGCTGATGGCCGGGGGCGCCGCGATGGCCGTCGTCGGCCTCGCCTGGCCGCTGCTGGTGACGCTGACCCCGGCGGCCGACCGCCCCTGGATCTCCGGGACCTCCGACAACAGTGTCTGGTCGCTGATCTTCGGCTACAACGGCCTCGGCCGGGTCGACGGCCAGACCGGCGGCCCGGGGGGTTTCGGCGGCGGGGGCTCCGATGTTCGGCGGGAGTGCGGGGCCGCTGCGGCTGCTCAACTCCGCGCTCGGCGACCAGGCGGGGTGGCTGCTCGGGTTCGCGCTTCGTCGCGGGTCTGGGCCTGCTCGTCCTCACCCGTCTGCGCCGGCGCGATGCCGCGCACCGGCTGGCTGATCGTCGTCGGCGGCGCGCTGGCGAGCACCGCGGTCGTGTTCAGCTTCGCGGCCGGCATCTTCCACCCCTACTACGTGTCGCTGCTCGCGCCGTTCGCGGCCGCGCTCGTCGGTGCCGGCGTGAGCGTTGTCCTCTCCGAGCGGCCCGCCGCGCGGGTGATCGCGCCTCTGGCGATCGCCGGTGGCGCGGTCGACCGAGCTCGCCGTCCTCGGCAACCTGAACGGGCAGCTCGGCTGGGCGGTCGCCGCTGGTGATCCTGCTCGGGGGTCTCGGCGCTGTCCTGCTCGCGTTGCAAGCTGCCCCTGCGCGTGCGCGGGGCGGTGCTGGCGGTGGCGATGGCCGCTCTCCTGGCCGCGCCGGCGACGTGGGCCTCCGAGACCCTCGGCCACGCCACCAGCAGCACCTTCCCAGCCGGGGGTTCGGCGAGTGCGGCGGGCGGTGGTTTCGGCGGGTTCGGCGCTCATTCCGGCGGGCCCCCTGGCGGCGGTCACTTCGGGGGCCCACCGGGCGCTCCGGGCGCTCCGGGTGCCGCGGGCGCCCCGGGCGGCGCGCCCGCCGGCACCGGCGTCTCACCCGCTCCGCGGTCCGGTGCTCCCGGCACCCCCGGTGCACCCGGTGCTCCCGGTGCTCCCGGTGCAAATGGCCTACCAAATGGTCGACCATTTGGTAGGCCACCTGGAGCGGGGGCTCGTGGCGGCTTCGGTGGCGGCGGCTTCGGTGGCGCGGACACCCAGAGCCTGAACCAGGCCATCACCTACGCGAGGGCGCACGGTGGCGGAACCATCGGCGTCGAGAGCCAGAGCGCCGCCGCCACCGCGATCGTCAGGTTCGAACGGCGACGTCGCCGGCCTCGGCGGGTTCTCCGGACGCGAGAGCTCGGTGAGCGTGAAGTGGCTCGCGGCCGAGGTCAAGGCCGGAAAGATCAGCTGGCTGCTCGTGGACGGCAGCGGGAGCGGCGGCCCCACGCTCCCGGGCGACACCCGCACGGGAAGCCGGAGCGCGCTCAGTGTCGCCGAGAAGGTCTCGACCAAGGTGACGCTGACCAGCGGCGCGGCTCTCTACCACCTCACCGGCGAGGCGGGCGCGATCCTCGCCGCCGCCGGCGAAATAGCTCAAGGCGGGCCGCCGAAATTCCGACATGTGGAGGAGTGGGAGTGCGTGCGTGGATCTCGATTGCGGTGACGGCCGTCGCGGGGCTGGTGCTGGCTCCGGCTGCCGCGGCCGACACGGCCGCGAGCTCGAACTGGGCCGGCTACGCCGCTCACCGCTCGGGCGTCAGCTTCAAGAAGGTCTCCGCCTCGTGGCGCCAGCCCATCGTCTCCTGCAACCGCGGCTCTCAGACCTACTCCGCCTACTGGGTGGGGATCGGCGGCTTCGACCCCAACTCCGCCGCGCTCGAGCAGATCGGCACCGAGGCCGACTGTGACGCCTACGGGCGGCCGGTACTGAGCGCCTGGTACGAGCTCGTCCCCGCGCCCTCGACGCCGATCACCTTCACGCTCTCGCCGGGCGATCAGGTCACCGCAACCGTCACTGTCAGCGGCCACACCGTGACCATGTCCCTGTATGACGCCACGCGCCACCGCGGCGTCACCAAGACGCTGAGGGCGCGGACAGTCGACACCAGCTCGGCGGAGTGGATCGTCGAGGCCCCGTCCGATTGCAACGGGACCTACTCGTGTCAGACGCTCCCGCTGGCGAACTTCGGCACCACCAGCTTCTCATCGGCCGGCGCCGAGTCCACGACCGGCCGGCGGGGTCCCGATTGCCGGCTCGAGCTGGGGCATCGACCAAGATCAACCTCCTCCAGGGCGGGCAGCGGCTCGTCGCCTACCCGGGGCGGGCAACCGGCACCGCCACGGCGTCCACCCTGAAAGCGGGCGGGTCGGCTTTCAACGTGACCTATTCGGTCGGCAGCGCGAGCGGCCCCTACATGTCGGTCCGGAGCGCGACGGGGGCGGCGTGGGTCCGGAGCGCCGCGGCGTCCGCGTCCGCGCAGCGCGTGCACCAGGCGCGTTAGACGTCGAAGAACCGGCCCTCCGGGCCGACGTTGACCACCCTGGTGGGGCCGATCATCGCCTCGCGGCCCCACGACTGGTGGATGTGCCCGCACACCGCGAGCACCGGGTGCCTGCGCTCGATCGCGCGGAGGATCGCCTCGCTTCCGTAGCTCTTGCCACGGACCTCGTCGACGTACCCCTTGGGCGGCGCGTGGACCACGAGCACCGCGCCCTCGGGACATGCCTCGAGCCTCGCGGCGGCCTCGTCCTCCTCCAGGTCGAAGCTCCACGGCAGCGGCGTCGGCGGCACCGCGCCACCGAGCCCGTAGAACTGGACGCCGCCGATCTCGGTCCCCTCCCCGTGGAGCACGGTGGCGCTCTCCCAGCCGGCGCAGGCGCGCCACAGCGCGGTGTCGCTCTCGGCGTTCCCCGGCACGAGGACCGTGGGTGCGGCGATCGTGCGCAGGACGTCGATCACGCCCGGCAAGCCGAACCGGAACGAGCCGAAGTCACCGGCCCCGATGACGACGTCGGCGTCCTCCGCCAGCTTGGTCAGCGCGCGCGCCTGGTCGCGGTCGCGGTGCAGGTCACTGAAGGCGAGTAGCCGCATCGCTTGCAATACTCACACGATGCTGAGCCGGCGTAACGCGTGGGGCGCCATCCTGCTCTGCGCGATCCTCGCGCTCTTCGCCGCTCCCGCCGCGCTCGCGCAGTCCGCCGGGAACCAGCAGTACGTCGACCCGCTGGCCTCGACCACGCCCAACTCCTCGGCGTCGCACCCAGCACCGGGTCCTCGCCGACGCCGAGTTCCTCGTCGAGTTCGGCTTCATCCACGGCGGCGAGCTCGAGCTCGAGCTCGACCTCCGGTGCTCCCACGCACGACGTCGAGCGCCGCCGCCGGCACGCCGGCGGCGTCCTCCTCGCGCACGCTCCCGTTCACCGGCCTCGACCTGTGGCCCGCGGTGGCGGTTGGCTTCGGGCTGATCGGGTCGGGTCTCGCGATCCGGCGAGTCGCGCGCCGCACGTAGTGGCGCCGCGGGAGCGCCACGCGCCCGCCCCCGTCGCGATCAACGCCCGCGCGGCCGTCCGCGCCGAGATCGGTGGCGTCGAGCGCCTGGCGCGCGAGATGGCGCTCCGCCTGCCCGCCGCTGCGGCCCGACCGCTATCGGGTCATCGCGCCGTCGCGGCGGTTCGCTCACCGGGCCGGCCACGCCTGGGAGCAGGCGTTGCTCCCGGCGTTGGCGGGCCCGTGCGCGCTGATCTACTCCCCGGCCAACCTCGCGCCGCTCGCCTCGCGACGCAACGTCGTGGTGATCCACGATGCCGCGGCATTCCGGCACCCGGAGGCGTACTCCCCGGGGTACGTCGCCTACCAGCGCCGCCTCCTGCCGGCGGTGGCGCGGCGCGCGCGGCTTCTCATAACCGTGTCGGAGTTCTCGCGCCGGGAGCTCGTCGAGGCGCTGGGGGTATTGCCGGAGTGGATCCGGGTGATCCCGCACGGCGTCGACGAGCGGTTCTTCGAAGCCCGGCGATCCGGCTGAGGTCGCGCACCGGCTCGGCTTGCCGGGCCCGTACGCGCTCATCGTCGGCACCGCCTCGGCGCGCAAGAACCCGGCGCTGCTCGGGCACCTCGCGGAGCGGCTGCGCGGAGCAGGGGATGGAGCTCGTGCTCGCCGGCTCCGATCGCGGCTACCTCCGGGGGGCGGAGGTGCCGGTACGCCGGCTGGGTTACGTGGCCGAGGAGGACCTCCCCGGTCTCTACGCCGGCGCTCGCGCGCTGGCCATGCCCTCGCTCTACGAAGGCTTCGGGCTTCCTTGTCTCGAGGCGATGGCGGCCGGCGTCCCCGTGGTGGCGGCGGCGAGCGCCGCCCTCCCCGAGACCGTCGGCGACGCCGGGGTGCTCGTCGATCCCGATGACTCCGAAGCGGTTCGCGGAGGCGCTCGTCCGCGCCTCGCTGCGATCCGTCGCTCCGCTCCCGGCTGGTCGAGGCGGGGCGCCGGCGCGCTGCCGCGAGCTCCCCCTGGAGCCGGGCGGTGGCGCTGACGGACGCGGCCATCGGCGAGCTCCTCGAACGGCGATGACGCGGGCCGGCGCTCCTTCGGCGGCGCCGATGTGTTCCATGGTCCGTGCCTAAACTGCCGCTTGTGAGTCGCTCGAGGCTGCTGACCCTCGCGCTCGCGCTGATCGGGACCGTGATCCTCGCCGCACCGGCGGCGAGCCTTGCCGCCTCGTCGCGCGTGCCCCAGGGCTTTGTCGGGGCCGATCTGTCGAGCCCGCTGTATCCCGACGCTTCCGCCGGGATCCCAGCTCGACCAGCAGCTCGGCCTGATGGCGGCCAGCGGCGTCGAGAACATCCGGGTGACGATCGACTGGTCGACGGCGCAGCCGTATCAAGAGCTGGAGCCAGGTGCCGGAGGGCCGGCGCACCGAGTTCACGAGCGCGGGCGGCGTGCCGACGCGTTGGGGGCCGATCGACCAGCTCGTCGGGCTGGCCGCCTTCCACGGGCTGACGGTCCTCCCCACGGTCGTCGACGCGCCCGTTGATGGGACGGCCTGCGCAGCCACGGCATCGGCGCACCCGATCCCGCGCAAGCCCGGGCCGTACGCGGCGTTCATGAAGGCGCTCGTCCAGCGCTACGGACCCCACGGCTCGTATCTGGATCAGCCAGCCGGGGCAGGTCCTGCCCATCCGCCAGTGGCAGATCTGGAACGAGCCGAACCTGCAGTCGTTCTGGCCGATGAAGTACTTCCCCGGACGCTACGTGACGCTCTTGAAGGCGGCGCACGCCGCGATCAAGAGCGGCCGACCCGCGGCGCCCAGGTCGTCCTGGGCGGCCTGCCGAACTTCTCCTGGACCGACCTGACCCGGATCTACCGGGTCAAGGGCGCGCGCAATGCGTTCGACGTGATCGCCGTGCATCCGTACACGAAGAACCCGCAGGGCGTGATCTCGATCCTCCGCCTGGTCCGCGGCGTCACCTTCGGCAACCACCAGGGCAAGAAGCCGATCATCGCCGACGAGGTCAGCTGGCCCTCCTCGAAGGGCAAGACGAACCAGAACGGCAAGCTCGACTTCGTCACCACCGAGGCCGGCCAGGCCCACAACCTGGGCATGCTCATCAACCTGCTGGCCCAGGACCGCGAGAGCCTCGGCCTCGGCGGCTTCGACTACTACACGTGGGCGGAGGTCGAGCGCCCGAACGCCAGATCCCGTTCGACTACGCCGGCCTGCTGAAGATCAGTCCGGCGGACAACTACATCGAGAAGCCCGCCTACAAGGTGTTCCGCTCCGAGGCGCTGGCGCTCGAGCACTGCAAGCGGAAGGGCGCCACCGCCCGCGTCTGCGCCCAAGCGCGGATAACGTTCCACTCGGCGCGCCGGTTGCGCCGAAGCCGAGACATTGCTCCCGCCCAGCGGGACGAATGTCGGCTTCGGCGTCCGCCGCTTGCCGAATGGAACGTTGTTCCCCGCCCGCCCGGCGGTCATCGGCCCCAGCAAGCGCTCCCGCCACCTCCGCTACCGGCACAGAGCCAACGCGCGCGCCACCGTCCAGCCCGCCGCACCCCCTCAGCGAACGCCGCCACATCCCCACGCGGATGGTCGACCATTTGGTCGACCACCGGTGACCCGCCGAGGCCCCCGACCCGCAGGCCGTACCAGTCCTGTGGATTGGACGGGTCGCCACCGGGAGTGATCCAGGTGTAGAGGAGCGCGGCGGCGATCCCGCAGTCGGTGTGCCCGAGGAGCGCCATCGTGGCCTCCGATGTAGCCCGCCGCGCTTGGCCTCGGGGGCGTAGTTGAGGGCGCCGGCGGGCCGGGTCGTCCAGCCGAACTCGGTGACGTACAGCGGCACGCTGCCCATTCCCAGCCGAGACAGCGTCGCCCGTGCCGCCCGCACCCGCCCCAGAACCGACCGCGGGCGTGTCCCCGTAGGGATGGATCGCCACCGCGTCCACGTCGCCCAGCCAACGACGGCGCCACCATCGCCGGCAGGAACGTCGTCGGGTTGCTGAGGCCGCCGATGATCACGCGCGCCGAGGGATCGACGCCGCCGACCGCGCCGCGCATGGCCAGGTACAGCGACGCGTACACCGACGCATCCGGGCGCCGGCCGCCAGAACGACGGGTTGTCGGGCTCGTTCCAGACTTCGAACACGTCCGCCGGGAGCGCCCGCAGCTCCGGATGCGCGCGCCAGAAGCTCCCGCCGGCGCCGTAGCGCGCCGCCACCGCGGCGGCGAACGTCGCGAAGTCGCTCGCCGAGCGCGGTGGCGAGTGATCCTCGCCCGGAACCGACTCGGCCCAGGGGCCGAGTAGTCGAGCAGAGGCAGCCAGCGAAGGCCGTACGCGGCCAGCGACGCCGGCGATCAGGTCGTCGAAGGCCAGTCGTATCGGTGCACACCGCCCGCCGGCGCCGCGGCTCGGTCAGCCTCCCACAGCGCGTCGGAGCGCGCCACCGTCACCCCGGTCGCGGCGGCGTCGCGCAGCTCGGCGTCGATCTGCGCCGGCGTATACGTCGCTCCCGTTGAACAGGCGGTTGACGTTGATGCCGAGCTCGGTGCCGCGAACGGGCCGTGGCGCCGGGTGAGCCCGCCGGTGGCGCCGCCCGCGGCCGAACCCGCTGCCCGCCGTGCCGCCACCGCCACCGCTCAGCGCCACCGCCACCACGACCGCGCCCGCGGCAAGCACCGCGACCGCCACCGCGAGCGCCACGGCCGGCCGCCGGCCGCGTCCGCCCTCAGGCGGCTCCATGGCGCGGCGCAGCGCGCCGGCTCGAGGGCAACGCGAACGCGCTGCGGATCCGGAGCAGCCGCTTCTGAGTCGGAGGCAGCGGGTGGATGAGGACCGAGTCGATGTAGCTCACGGGCACGCGCCGGGTGGCCTGCACTCGGCGGCGCTCCCGGAGCAGGTACGGGAGGCGGCGAACCGCGTCGCCGTACGCCCTCGAGCATGCGGTGAAAGCGCCGGCGCCTGATGTCGTTGGCCGCCATCAACAGCAGACCCACCAGGAACTTCGGCAGGTACTTCAGGTGCAGCGGCGCCGGCATGTTCTTGACGTACAGGTAGATGCAGTTGCGCAGGGCGTGGTAGCGGTCGAAGTCTCGCGATCGTGGCGCTCGTGCCCATCATGTGGTGGTAGGCGACCGCGCTCGGCTCGTAGCGCGCCTTCCAGCCCATCAGCTGAGCGCGGAAGCCGAGGTCCTGGTCCTCGAGATAGGCGAAGTACTCCTCGTCGAACAGGCCGACCTCGCGCAGCATCGACGCCCGGTACAGGCTGGCTCCGCCGGAGCCGCAGAACACCTCCGGCAACTCGTCGTACTGGCCGTGCGTCGAGCTCGTCGCGCCCTCGCGGATACGCCCACCCCCACGAGGAGTAGAAGTCGCCGGTGCTGTCGATGCGCTCGCCGTCGGAGCGCAGCAGCTTCGAGGCCACGGTTCCCGCCTCGGGGTGCTCGTCCGCCGCCGCGACCAGACGCTCCAGCCAATCGGGCGCGGCGACTGCGTCGTTGTTCAGGAGGGCCACGTAATCGGCACCCCGCGCCAGCGCGTGCTGAAGTCCCGCGTTCGCGGCGCCCGCGAAGCCGCGATTACGCTCGAGCGCGAGCAGCTCCACCGCCGGAAACCGCGAGCGGACGAGCTCCTGCGAGCCATCGCTCGATGCGCCGTCGACGACCACCACCTCGGCCGAGAGGCTCTGGGCGGCCAGCGACTCCAGGCACTGGGAGAGGAAGTGCGCGCCGTTCCAGTTGGGGATCACCACGACGGCGCGGGCCACGCGCCACAGCGTACAGCCGGTAGCATCGGCCGCTTGGAGCTGCGCCTGGACTCGCCGCTGCCGACCGCGCTGTCGATCGGCGCGGGGACGGCGCTGTTCGTCGCCGGCACCTGCTTCGACTCGAACGCGACACTCTCCGAGCTGAGCTTTGTGCTCGATGGGGAGGAGCAGCCGGTGGCGGCCTTCGCGATGCCGCGCCTCGACGAGCTGCGCGCTCACGGTGCGCCCACCAGCTACCGCAGCGGCTTCTGGGGGATCGTGCGGATCGGTCCGCGACCGCCGGGCCACACGCTCGATCTCCAGCTGCAGAGCCCGCACGGCGGACGGACGCGCGCACACGGAGCCGCTGGCGCGGATCGAGGTCGCCGCGCCGCCGGACCCGGTGTCCGTGCCGCCGGCCGGGATCGCGATCTGCATGGCTACCTACGACCCGCCCCCCGAGCTGCTGCGCCGGCAGATCGAGTCGATCCGCGCCCAGACGCACACGGACTGGGTGTGCGTGATCAGCGACGACGCCTCCCGCCCCGACCGCTTCGCGTCCATCCAGCAGGAGGTCGGGGACGATCCGCGGTTCGTGGTCTCGCGCTCCCGGCGAAGGCTCGGCTTCTACCGCAACTTCGAGCGGGCCCTCGCCCTGGCGCCGCGCGACGCACGGTTCGTCGCGCTCGCCGACCAGGACGACTACTGGTATCCCGACAAGCTGACCACGCTGCAAACCGCGATCGAGAACAGCCAGCTCGTCTACAGCGACGCGCGGATCATCGCCCGCGACGGTGAGGAGATCGCCAGCACGTACTGGGGTCGCCGGCGCAACAACCACACCGATCTGGAGAAGCTCCTGATCGCCAACGCCGTCACCGGCGCCGCGTCGCTGTTCCGCCGCGAGCTGCTCGACCGCGCGCTCCCGTTCCCGCCGTCCCAGTTCGCTCACTACCACGACCACTGGCTGGCGCTGGTGGCGCTGCTCACCGGCGGGATCAACTACGTCGACCGGCCGCTTTACGACTACGTCCAGCACGGGCGGGCCGCGCTCGGCCATGCCGCGGCCACGCGAGTGTTCACGCTGCGCGAGCGCGCGCGCAAGCTCCGCGGCGACCAGCGAGAGCGCGTGCGCTTCTACCGGGCCACCTACTTCAGGGACGTCGAGCGGCTGATGGTGGTCGCGACGATCCTGGAGATGCGCTGCGCCGATCGAGCCTCCCCTGAGCAGCGCCGGCCGCTCGAGCGCTTCTTGAGCCTCGAGCGCTCGTGGCCGGAGCTGGCCACCCTCGGCTGGCGCGCGGCGCGGGAGCTGACCGGTCACCCCGAGACGCTCGGCGCGGAGTGGACGCTGCTGCGCGCCCTGCTGTGGCGGCGCGCGCTCTCCGCCACCGCGCGCGACAGGCCCACTCGCCACCTCCGGCTCGACGCGGTGCCTCCCCTGGAGCTGGCGCCGAAGGGCGAGCGCCGCGCGCTCGGCGACGACGCCGCGAAGGTCCTGGCCCAGAAGATCGAGCCGCTCGAGCTCGCGGTGTCCGAGGACGCACCGGCGCGCGTGAACCTCCTGATCCCCACGATCGACCTCGCCCACCTGTTCGGGGGCTACATCACGAAGTTCAACCTGGCGCGGAGGCTGGCCGAGAACGGCGCCCGGGTCCGGCTGGTCACGGTGGATCCGGTGGGTGAGCTGCCGCGCGACTGGAAGCTCCAGGTGGAGGCCTACAGCGGGCTCGACCGCCTGTTCGAACTCGTCGAGGTCGAGTTCGCCCGCCACGCCGGGAGCCTCGAGGTCTCCCCGCGTGACTCGTTCATCGCCACGACCTGGTGGACGGCCCACATCGCCGCGAGGGCGGCCGAAGCCGTGGGCCGGCACGGCTTCGTGTACCTGATCCAGGAGTTCGAGCCCTTCACGTTCCCGATGGGCAGCCATGCGGCGCTGGCGGATCAGTCCTACCGCTTCGAGCACCGCGCGCTGTTCTCCTCGGAGCTGCTGCGCGGCTACTTCCGCGCCCATCGTCTCGGCGTCTACGCCGACGATGGCGGCGACGAGCGCTCGGTGTCCTTTCAGAACGCCATCACCCCGGTGGCCCCACCCTCGGCGGCGGACCTGAGCACCCGTGGCACCCGGCGGTTGCTGTTCTACGCCCGCCCCGAGCCCCACGCAGCCCGCAACATGTTCGAGCTGGGCCTCCTCGCCCTGGGTCGCGCCCTCGAAGAAGGAGCCTTCCGCAGCGGCTGGGAGCTGCGCGGTATCGGTGGCGTGACCAAGCGGGGGCGGATCGATCTCGGTGGCGACGTCGAGCTCGAGCTTCTCCCTCGCGCCCCGCAGCGCGACTACGGGGCGCTGCTGCGAGAGCACGACGTCGGCCTCGCGCTGATGTATACGCCGCATCCGAGCCTGGTCCCGCTCGAGATGGCCTCCGCCGGGCTGCTCACCGTCACCAACACGTTCGAGAACAAGACCGCCGACGCGCTCGCCGGCATCTCGACCAACCTGATCGCGGCCGAGCCGACGGTGGAGAGCGTCGCCGGCGCTCTGATCGACGCCGCCGGCGCAGTCGAGGATGTCGAGCGGCGCGTGGCCGGCAGCCGCGTACGGTGGGCGCGCGACTGGAACGAGTGCTTCGAGGACGCGCTGCTCGAGCGAGTGATGGCGTGGCTGGAAGAGCCTGTCCTCGCCTCCTCGCCGTGACGCCCGCTCGGATCTCATCGACGCTCGCCACCGCGGTGCTGCTCGCGGGCGCCACCGCCGTCGCCTTCTTCTCGGGCGGGTACTTCAGCGAGGCCCGAACCGTGGCCGGCGCGGTGGCGTGGGCGCTCGTGGTGGTGGCGCTCATCGCCGCCCCGCTGACACGGCCCGGAACCCGCGCCGCCACCGCTGCCCTGGCCGGGCTCGCGGGGCTAGCCGCGTGGACCCTGCTCTCGATCCTGTGGGCGCCGATCGCTGGCAACGCCTACGGCCAGGGTCAGATCGCCTTCCTCTACCTGGGCACCCTCGTTGCCGCCGCGCTGCTCCTGCGCGACCCGGCGCACCGGCGACTCACCGAGCCGTCGCTCGCTGCCGGCGTGCTGATCGTCATCGGCTATGGGCTGTCCGAGCGGCTGCTTCCCGGCCTGCTCCACTTCGAGCGGTCGGTGAGCGCGCAGGGACGGCTCGAGCAGCCGCTCACCTACTGGAACGCGATGGGCGCGCTGGCGGCGCTCGGGTTCGTCCTGTGCACCCGTCTGGCCGGCGACGGGACGCGTCCGCGCTCGCTGCGAACCGCGGCAGTGCTGGCGTGCCCGCCGCTCGCCACCGGCCTCTACATCAGCTTCTCCCGCGGGGCGCTGTTCGCCTGCGTCGCAGGCCTGATCGCGCTGGTGGTGGCCGCCCGCAGCCGCGAGCAGCTACGCGCCACCCTGCTCTGCCTGATCGCCGGCATCGTCGCCGCGGCCGCGATCTCGCCGCTGCACGGCGTCACCGGGCTTGCCGGCCAGCCTCTCCAGGCGCGAGACGCAGGGCGCGATCGCCCTGGTCGCCCTCGCCGTGATCGCACTCTCCGCGGCGCTCGCGCATCCGCCGGCGCTGATCGCCGGCGAGCGCGGAGAGGTCCTCCGGCTGCCCCGCCACGCCGGGGATCGCTCGCCACCGCGCTCATCTGCGCCGGTCTCGCCCTGGCCATCGTCCTCGGCGCCAAGGAGAGCAACGTCGCGCCGCTGTCGGGCGGAGCGGGGCGGCTGGTCACGCTCCAGAGCAACCGGTACGCCTACTGGAGCGTCGCGCTCAGGGCATTCAGCGCGCAGCCGGTCCATGGCGTGGGCGCTGGCGGCTGGTCGGTGTGGTGGCTGCGCTACCGCACACGTCCGGGAGTTCGCCCAGGACGCGCACTCGCTTCCGCTCCAGACCCTGGCCGAGCTCGGGCTGGTGGGCGTGGCACTGCTGCTCGCCTTCCTCGGCCGGCGTCGCGCTCGCGGGGCGCGACACGCTGCGCACCGATCGCGTCGCCGCGGCGGGCCCGATCGCGGGGCTCGTGGTCTACCTCGCCCACTCCCCACTCGATTGGGACTGGCAGATGCCGGCGGTGACGCTGGTGGCGGTGATCCTCGCCGGCCAGCTCGTGGCCTACAGCTCCTCGGCGATCCGCGGCGCCTCGCGGCGGAACAGCCAGACCGCGAGCACGCAGATCACGGCGTAGAGCGCCACCGCCACGGCCAGCCTGGCCGGACCGCCGGCCGCCGTCTGCCACGGCCACGGGCCGCTCGGATTGGTCACGAGCCGCTGGGCGAGGGTGAAGATCGGGCGCCAGCGGATTGAGCGCGATCACGTTGCGGAATGTGTGGGACACGGCCCAGATCGGGTACAGCACCGGCGTCGCGTAGAAGAGGACGGTGGCGAGCACGCTCCAGATGATCTGCACGTCACGGAAGCGGGGGAACAACGAGGAGACGATCATCGCCACCGCGGTGGTGATCACGAACACCACCGCGAGCAGCGGGACCACGAGCAGCCACGTCCACGACGGCGTGATCCCGAAGGCGAGCACGAAGATGAACGCCACCACGAGGTTCAGCGAGAGGTTGAAGAACCCGGTGACCACGACCGAGAGCGGGATCACGAGACGCGGGAACTGCGTCTTGCGGACGACTCCCTCGTAGCCCACGATCGATCCCACCGCGAGCGTCGTCGCCTCCTGGAAGAAGCCGAAGAGCACGATGTCGAAGAGCAGGAACACGGGGTAGTGCGGGACGCGCGAGCCCAGGTGGAACACGTGCGTGAATACCGCCAGCAGGACGCCGAAGAGCATCAGCGGCCGGGCCAGCGACCACAGGTAGCCGAGGACGGTCCCGAAGTAGGTCTTCTTGAAGTTCGTGACCGACATCAGCAGCAGCAGCTCGAGCGAGCGCCGCCAGCCGCCGCCGAGCGCCGAGGGTCCGGACACGGCCTGAAGCTCGCTCACGTGATCTCCGCCTCGATCGTCGGCCTCGAGTCGTCACGACGCCGAGGCGCGCGGCCGTGCCGAACACGACGAAGCGGAGCACCCGGATCGCCTGCAGGGCCATCACGCTCTCGGAGCTCGTCCTGGCGGATCCAGCAATCGAGGTAGTAGCGACCCGCCACGAGGCGGTTCTCGAGCCGGACGAGCAGCCGGACCTGCTGCCCGCCGGCGAGTGGCTCGCTCGAGCGCGTGGTCGAACGCGCACACGACGACGCCGTCCGGCGTTGACCACGTAGAACGCGAAGATCGGGCCGGCAGGTCGCGCGCGGCCTCGAACGCGACGTCGGCCACGATCGGGACGCCCTGCTCGACGTTCTCGATGCGCTCTCCCGCCTCGTCGCGCAGGATGGCGTCGGCGACGCGCGCGTGGACGTCGATGACCGTCCCCGGCTCTTGGTCTCCCGTCTCCGAACGCGGGCTGGCACGTCCGAAGTTCAGCCGGTAGTAGCGCAGCGCGGCGTCCTCGGCCTCGCCGATGAAATCGAGCTCGCCCTCGTGCAGGACCATGGCGCGATGGCAGAGCGACTGCACCGTGGCCATGTCATGGGTGACCAGCACCAGCGTCCTGCCCCGCCGCCGCCGCTCGTAGAAGACGTCCATGCACTTCTGGGCGAACGAGGCGTCCCCGACCGCCAGCACCTCGTCGATCAGCATGATGTCCGAGTCGGCCTGGACCATGATCGCGAAGGCCAGCCGGACCAGCATCCCCGACGAGTAGTTCTTGAGCTTGAGGTCGGCGAAGTCCGACAGCTCGGCGAACTCGATCACGGCGTCGTGCCGCCGGGCGGCCTCGCGCCGAGTGAGCCCGATCAGCACGCCGCCGAGGACGACGTTCTCGCGCGCGGTCAGCTCAGGATCGAAGCCGACGCCCAGCTCGATGAACGGAGCCAGCCGGCCGGCCATCCTCACGCTGCCCGCGTCGCGGCCGTAGATGCTGGCCAGGATCTTGAGCAGCGTGCTCTTGCCCGACCCGTTGCGCCCCACGATCCCGAAGAACTCACCCTGGTGGACGTCGAACGAGACGTCCTTGAGCGCTTCCAGCGTGCGGTACTCGATCCGGGTCAGAGGATGCGTCGCCCGCTCCTTGAACGTGGTCATCCGATGCTCCGGAATCCGGAACGTCTTGCGCAGGCCCCGGACCTCGATCACCACCGGCGCGCTCGCGGCGGAGACGGGGCGCGCGACAGGCGCTTGCAGCGGGCTGATCGGCGGTGACTGGGTGTCTCATCGGCAATTACACTCGTCGGCGATGCAGCCGGGGCGCCAACGATGATCGCATTTGGCACGTCGGTCACGAAACCCGAGGTGTACCGGCGGTGCGCCGAGCCGGGCATCCGACGCGCCGCCGAGCCCGACTCGGTGATCGAGGCGATGCCCGCGATCGGGTCGATCTTCCGCTCCTACAACGCGCTGCTGGACACCTTCAGCGGCCGCCACGACCTCGAGGCGCTGGTGCTCGTGCACCAGGACGCCGAGATCGTCGACGAGCGCCTCTGCGCCACGATCCGCGAAGCGCTGCGCGATCCCGCGGTCGGCCTGATCGGCTGCGTCGGCGCCGTCGGCGTGC
Organism: uncultured Solirubrobacterales bacterium; assembly: GCA_963839105.1. Taxonomy (GTDB): domain Bacteria; phylum Actinomycetota; class Thermoleophilia; order Solirubrobacterales; family Solirubrobacteraceae; genus Palsa-465. The sequence goes on along the minus strand of CAWITQ010000009.1, from coordinate 544,414 downwards.
GCAGCATCGCCTGGTGGGAGGCCTCCGTGACGTGCGCGTCGTTCATCAACCGCTACGAGGAGCACGGAGGCGGCGATCTGCCGTCGTTCTCGTGGTCGTGGCCGGAGGCGCCCGCGTACGCGCGGCTAGGCGAAGTCGAGACGCTCGACGGGTTCGTGCTCGTGCTCCCGCCCTGGACGGTGCGGAACATCCGCTTCGACGAGTCGCTTGGTCAGTTCCACGGCTACGACCTCGACTACTGCCTGCAGGTCCGAGCGGCCGGGCGCAAGGTTGTGACTGCCGACTTCCGCGCCATCCACCACCGCGCCGCTCGACATGCTCCCCGACGCCGAGGAGTGGGTCGACGCCCACGTGCGCGTCGCCGACAAGTGGGACGGGAAGATGGGGATCGGCGCCGGCGTGGGGACCTGGAAGGAGCGCGCGCGCCGGGCCGAGGCCGACGCCGCAGCCGCCCGTCTGCTCGGCCACCAGACCCGCGTTGCGCGCGAGGCTCAGCTGCGCGAGCTCGAGCGCGCCATCGACGAGGCCACGCACAGCATCTCCTGGCGCATCACGACACCGCTGCGAGTCCTTACGCGGCGGCGCCGCGCAGACCCCGATCGAGCTGGCCGGATCGAGCCTGGGGACGCGGCTGCTCGACGCGCACACCCGCGGATAGCCCGGTTTGTTCGCGTTCGGCGCATCGATCAGTGGCGATGAGTCCTACCGGCGCTACGCCGAGCCCGGGATCCGGCTCGCGTCCGAGCCAGACTCCGAGACGCTGGCGTTCTGCTCGATCGAGCCGGTGGGGCGAACCTACAACCTGATCCTCGACGCCGCGGCGCAGCTCGAAGACCTCGAGGCGCTCGTGCTCGTACACCCGCACACCGAGATCACGGACCCGGAGCTGTGCGAGAAGGTCCGCCAGGCGCTGAGCGATCCGGAGGTGGCTGTGATCGGAGCCGTCGGCGCCACCGACGTCCACGGCATCGGCTGGTGGGACGGGACGGTCTTCTCCGCTCCGCTCGTTCACCGCTACGAGGAGTGCGGGGGCGGCGAGCTGCCCGGCGTTCGCGTGGGCCGAGCGCCACCCGCCGCCGGCCGAGGTCGAGACCGTCGACGGCCAGCTCCTCGTCCTCTCGCCGTGGGCGGTGCGCAACGTCCGCTTCGACGAGGGCCTGCTCCTGAGCTACGGCTTCGACGTCGATTACTGCCTCCAGGTCCGCCAGGCCGGCCGCAAGGTCATCGACCGCCGACCTGCGGGCGATCCACCACCGCTCGATCGAGCTCGTCAAGGACCTCGAGGTATGGGTCCAGGCCCACCTGGAGCTCGCCGAGAAGTGGGACGACAAGCTCTACGCCGGACCCGTGCCGGAAGACGACGCGGCCTGGAAGCGACGCGCCCGCCGCGCCGAGGCAGAACGCGAGGCGGCGCGGGCGGTGGCGTTCTCGGAGTCGATGGAGCGCGACGCGCGCCTGCTCGAGCTCGAGCGGGACCTCGCCGAGAAGACCGAGAGCCTGTCGTGGCGCGTCACCGCGCCGCTGCGCGAGCTCAACGCGCTCCGCCGGCGCCGGGCACAGAGACAACAGGCGGCCGCGCGGCCGGCCCGGCCGTGGGATTAGCGGTCCCCGAGCACTTCGCGCAGCTCCTCCTTGGAGATCGGTGCCGCGTCCTTAGCCACCCCCGCCCGCATCCGCAGCTGGGACAGCCGGTCGGCGACGGCGAAGGCCCGCGAGTCGAGCAGCCGCCGAAGCAGATCCTCCTGGCGCGCCAGGCGCTCGCGCAGCTCCCAGACCTCGGCGCGGCTGGCCTGCCGGTCGGCCAGGAGGCGGACGCGGTTGGCCTCGAGGCGCTCGAGCACCGGGTGACGGTCGAGCGGCCCGAGGATCCTTGCCAGCTCCGCCGCGAACGGAGCGTCCGCGCGCCCACACCGCGCCGAAGCCGAAGAAGGCGGGAACCACAGCCAGCCGCAACTCGGGGCGCTCCGCAACGAAGTCCTCGATCGCGGTCAGGACGCCGTTGCGCGGGCCGCCCTCGGAAGCCGCCGACTTGGGGTAGGGCAGCCCGTGAGGATCGACCCCTGCGTTGCCGGGCGAGATCCCACGACCCGTCCCGACCAGCGCATGGCGGTCCCGCTCGGGCAGCGCCTCGGGCGCGAAGTAGTCATCGCGGCGGGCGTGCGGCCAGCACACGTCGTGGAACATCAGCAGCGGCATCGCCGCCCCGGCGGCGCGCTCGCGCGATCAGCGCCAGCTCCCGGCTGACCGTGAAGTAGTTGTGGTCGCCGTCGATCACGATCGCGTCCGGGAGCTCGAGCGCCGGCAGCGCATCGAGGCTTGTCTGGCGGATCAGCTCGAGCTGCGCGAGCTCATCGTCCAGGCGCACGAGCGGCTCCTGTGGGGCGGGGTCGATGGCCAGCACGCGGGCGCCGGCGCCGCCGGCCCAGTCGACCAGGAGCCGGGTCAGATCCCCGGCGAACGCCCCGACCTCGGCGACCGAGCGTGCTCCCACGGCGTCCAGGCAGGCCACGATCAGCTCGCCGAGCTGAGCCATCGAGACGCCCCAGTGGTCGGGATCGTTGAGGTATGGGTCCAGCCCCGACACGGCCGCCGAGTCTACGGCGAGCACGACCGGCTAGGTTCCGCCGTCGATGGTCATCGGAGAGCGCTTCGCCTGGGCCCACCTGCCGAAGACCGGCGGCGACGCCACGCACGCCATGCTGACCGCGGTGCCGGGACTCGTCGAGCTCGCCGACCCGCCCGACTCCAACGGCAAGCACGACCCCTTCTTCGCGCGGGAGCAGGAGGTCGCGGGCAAGCTGCCGCGTGATGAACATCCGCCGGCTGCCCGCGTGGGCGATCAGTGCCGCGCAGCACCGGGCCAAGCACGGCGTGCACCCCGACTACGTCCCGCTCCCCCTCCAGACGCCCGAGGAGATCGCGAGCCAGACCGACCCGGACGACCTGCTGCGCTGGATGACCGACCACGACCGCCTGTCGGTGCAGCGGTGGCTCCGAGCTGAGAGCCTCGAGGACGATCTGCTGGCGCTGCTGGACGAGCTCGGCGTGCTAACAGCCGATGTGCGTGCGCGTGTGCTGGCGGTCGGCCGCGTCAACGTCGGCACTATGACCGCGATCTGGGTCACTGGTTCACGCCGGGCCAGATCCGCCGCCTGTACGAGTGCAACCCGGAGTGGGCGGCGGCGGAGCGCCGGCTGTACGGCGAGCTGCTCGGCTAGGGCGCGACCGGCGCGTACTCGGCGGGAAAGCCGGACCCTCCGAAGAACCAGTTCTCGACCGCGTAGCGCGGGTTCGGCATCGACGGGTCCGACCCGGTCTGGTGCAGGAACATCTCGTCGAAGAAGAGGGCGTCGCCGGGCTCGAAGATGGGCCGGAGGATGGACGCCGCTCCGGCCGCCTCCTCGGCCTTGCCCTGGGAGATCTGGTAGTGGAGCATCGCCTCGTCGGTGGCTGTGGCCACGAACTGGTCGAGCCGACGCGGGACGATGTCGAGGCCGGGCGCCTCGTCGCCGCAGCGCGAGAGCGAAAGCCACAGGTTGAGCGAGCGCACCTCGCCCATGAAGAACCCGTCCTGGTGCCAGCCGCCGGCGACGGACGGATCGGCCTTGCGAAGCGTCGTCTTGTGAACCGAGATCAGCGCCGGCTCGCCGAGGTAGCCGCTGACGAGCTCCGGCAGCCCGGCGCCCGCGAACAGCTCCATCAGCTTGAAGTGCAGTCGGGGCGCGTCGGCCGCCAGCAGCCCCCCTCCCAGCTTGATCCAGGACCGCTCGACCGGCTCGCCCACGCCTGGCCGGGGCGCGAATGGCTCGTAGTACCCGACGTCCGGATCGGCGCGGCCGCGAGTCTGGTGCTCGCGCTCCGCGAATGCGCGATCGATCCCGTCCGCCATCTCCAACGCGCTCGCTCGCGGGATCAGGCCCCGCACGAGCACGCATCCGTCGCGCAGGATCCCGGCACGGAGGAGCCCCGGACTGAGCTGGGCGGGCGTGAGCTCGGGAAGGGGTTCGGCTGCGCCGAGGTGGTCGGGATCGGGCGAGGCGAACTCGGCCGAGGCGGGTGCATCCTCGAGCAGGTGCAGTCCGGCCAGGTGGCGGAGGAGCACGAGGCGCCGCTCGGTGTCGAGATCCGGCGCGTCGCGCTCGGTGGCGCTCAGCGCGGCGATCTCGGCTCGCAGCTCCGCCAGGTCGAGCCCGTCGTACGAGTTCGGCTCGAGCACCGCCGTCGCCGAATTCCGTCTGAATCGCCACATACCTCGCAAGTTACCTGAAGCGTTGGCGGTGGCCAAAACCGCAGGTGGCGGCCGTCGCTCCCGTCACGAAGCGGCTTCCCGCGCGGTGATGATCGGGCGGGCAGGGGCCCCAACCACGGTCGTGCCGGGGGCTACGTCGTCCACGACGACCGCGTTGGCGCCGATCTGCGCCCCGGCGCCCACTCGGATCGGGCCGATCACCTTCGCGCCGGTGCCAATGCTCACGTTGCGCTCGATCGTGGGCCCCTGCACGTCTCCGGCCCGCAGCCCGACCGTGACGAACGGGGCAATCGTCGTCCCCGCGCCGATCTCGACCAGCCCGTCGATGACGATCTGGCCGTGGATGATGTAGACGGCGGGCTCGACCACCACCGGGTCGCCGATCGAGACCTGCGCGAGGGCCATCGCCAGGCGATGGGCCACCCGAGGCAGCAACGGCACGCCGAGCGCCTGCAGCCGGGCCTTGACGCGGTACAGAGACTGGGCGAGGAAGGCATCGCTCACCCATGCCAGGCGTGCCGCCTGGAGCACGCCGTCGAGACGCGAGCGGAACGCGGATCTCTCGCCCCGCAGCCGCGCCGTGATCTCTGCGTCGGCGAGGATCGCTTCGAGCGCCTTCGGGTGCCGCGCGTGGATGGCGCGCCAGAGCTCCGTGCTCATCGACGCGGTTGACGCACCGGTGGCAAGAGCTGGTTGACCCTCGAGAGGGCTAGCAGGAAGTAGCTCGTCGCGCGTGAGTTGAACGCGAGCTGGAGCCATGCCTCGAGGTTCTGCGGCTCCGCCCGGGCGACCGACAGGAAGATCTGTCGGGCCTGAACGATGCGGCCCCGTGCGGACGCCACGCGTCCGCGCAGGAGGTTCACGCTCTGGTCGGGGTTGAGCGTCCCGGCGGTGTCGAGCAGCGAGCGGATCTCGGCGGCTCGGCGCGGGCCGATCGATCTGCCGGTCAGCAGCGCGGTGGCGCGGCTCGTGTCGATTGCTTGAACTGCCCCCAGCGCAAACCACGCGCAGGCGAGCACGGCAACGCAGGCAAGCGCGAGCGCGGCGATCCGTGACCTCATGCGCCGGCTCTCCGATAGGTCAAAAGGGTGAACGGCAGGGCGCCCCCATACCGCCGTTGACCCACGAGCCTCAGGCCCGGCGGGTGCGGAAACGAGAGCTTGAAGACACGCGCCAACCCGCGCGTCGAACACCACGAACTCGGCACCCCCCGCCGGCACCGCCGGCCACTTCTTGGGGATGCGCTCCATCACCACGTCGTGTTCTCGCCGGAACATGGCCGGCAGCGCAAAGTCGAGGTTCAGATACGCCGGATAGACGACGATCGGGTCGCGGGGCGCCGCCACCCGATCGAGAAGCTCGGCCGCATTACGGTACGGCGGCCGGGTGTAGCGCCCACCGAACGAGCGGATCGTCCCGGCGAGCAGCACCGCCAGGACCACGGCCACCGCCCCCAGCCGAGCCGAGCGAGGGATCGCCGCGAGTGCCCAGCCGATCATCAGCGCGATCGCCGGGATCGAAGCCCACATGTTGCGGGCGCCCCAGATGTCGGTGCGCAGGATGCTGTAGAGCAGAACCCCCACCGGGGAGGCGAGGGCGAGCGCCGCGATCAGCCCGACATGCCAGGGCCGGTCATCGCCCATCCGCCTCGCGACACGACGCCCCGCACACGCGAAGCCCGCCACCACGCACACGGCGAGCGCGATGTAACCCCCAACCGTCGGAACCCGGTGCAAGTTCGCGAGCGGATAGCCGGGGATGAGGTGCGCCAGGTCGTTGAGCACGTTGTGGACGCTCAGGGGCTCGAGCAGCGCGTAGACGCCGAGCAGAGTTCCGTGCAGCTTCGGCAGCCACGGTGCGTACAGGACGGCCGCGCCGATGATCGCGATGACCGGGCGCGCCGGACGATGCCGGCACATCCACAGCCCCCAGGCCGCCTGCACCGCGAGTGCGAATACGGCCGTGTAATGGGTGTAGGCAGCCGCCGCGGCAGCCACGGCGTACGTCACCCACCACCGCCACCGCCCGCTCTGCACCGCCCGCACGAGTGCCAGCGTCGCGAGCACGACCAGGAAGGTGAGCGTTGCGTAGGGCCGGCCCTCGACGCCGTAGAAGACGGCGAACGGGCTCACGGCGATGATCGCGGAGCCGATGACTGCCGCCGACCGGCCGACCGTCTCGCGGCCCACCAGGTACAGGAGCGGGACGGTCGCCGTGCTCAGGATCAGCGACGGGAGGCGCATCCAGATGGTGGGGTTGCCGAGCTTGGCCGAGAGCCAGGCCAGCACGAAGAACAGCGGTGGCGAGCTCTCGAGCCCGCCGGCCACCGTGTGCACCGTCCCCCTCAGGCTGTGGCCGGAGATCTCGTGAAAGGCCAGGACCTCGTCGCCGAACAGGCTCTGGTCGATCTGCGTGAGGCGCAGGGCGAACGCCGCCACCGTGACCAAGGCTACGATCAGCTCCGCCCGCGGTAGGTCAACGAGCGCCGCTCTCAGCTCCGAGGCCCGAGACGCGGCGCGCGGTACGGCCACGCCCATGTGCCGGAGGATATCCGCGACACCGGGGACGCGCAGGTCCCCGGCTGAAACTTCAGCTCTTCGTCACGGCCGGCCGGCGCGTCCTCGCCACGACTTCGCCCGCGCAAGGGCGCGGTTCGCCACCGCGCGAGGGAGATCACGGGCGGACGCGCGTAGGAGCTCGCGCGGGGACACGTGCACCGGGCCGAAGCGCACCTGCCCGGGGGCGTCGTGCCAGTGGGCCTGCAGCTTCGAGAGCGAAGTGAAGCTCGCGTCGGTCAGCTCGAGGCGGCGCTCCTTTCCGGCCACACCGATCACGTGCGTCGGCAGCAGGGGATGTCCGATGCCCTGCGCCCACACGCTGTCGAAGCTCCTCAGCAGGAGCCTGAAGCCGTCCGGCGTGAACCGCCAGTAGTCGTAGGGGTATCCGTGGATCGGAAAGAACATCACCGAGGCCACGGCGCAGATCCCGCCCGGGCGCAGGACGCGGTGCATCTCCCGGCAGGCCGCCAACGGATCCTCACAGTGCTCCAGCGTGTCGACGCACAGGGCGGTGCCCACCTCGCCATCGGCGAAGCTGAGCGATCGCAGATCCTCAACCCGATCGACTCCCGGCCCGGGTCGGATGTCGGTCCCGACGAACGTCCTGTTCGGGAAGACCTGTCGAAGGTCGTTCGCCTGATCGGGCTCCACCTGCAGCGAGCCGAACTCGACGATCGGCTCGGGGAGGTCGATCAGCTGCGCGAGCTCGGCCACGAAGGCCGTGATCAGCCACTGCGCCACATCAGACCGTGATCGGGGCGCTGCGTGGCTCGGGAAGCGGCGCGCCATTCATGGGCGCGTGAAGATACCGGGTCCCGGCCGGTCAGCCGGAGGCGGCCTCAGGCGACTCGGCGTCGACGGCGACCTCCGCGGCGCGCTCGTCGGCCCGCCTGAACCGGCCGCGGATTTCCTTCAGGCGCAGCGCGGGACGTTCAACGAGGTAATAGCTGAGCGCGCCCGCAGCGATGGCGGCTGCGGCCGTGGCCGCCAGAAGCCAAGCGAAGCGCACCGCGGAGTCACCGCCTGACTTCACGCCACCGCCCAGCGCGTTGGCTATCGGCTCGTGGTAGAGGTAGATGCCGTAGGAGATCAGCCCGAGCCAGGCGAGGGCGCGCCAGTTCAGGAGGCGGCCGACGGCGGTGCGGGGCGCGCGCTCGAAAGCTGCCGGAAACGCCAGCCCGACTGCCACCACGCCGCTCAGTGCGTACACCGCCAGGTCCTGGGCGACCGTCGTGCGCTGGAGGAACACGAAGCCGCCTCCTAGGCCGAGGCCGCGGCAGATCACCAAGTAGGCCACGGCGGCGAGGAGCCATCCGCCCCATGAGTAGAGACCACGCCGTGCGTCCTGCGGCCGGCAAACGCTGACCACCGCGAGCAGCATGCCGAGCGCGAACCAGGCAAACGTGCCGGCGAACGTCGAGGTCGGGATTCCCCCGTGGGTATCGCTGTAGCCGCGCCAGGCAAAGCTCGCCGCCATCAGGGCCAGGAGCACGAGCAACTCCATCTGCCAGCAGATACCGCGACGCCCGCAGCTCGCCGCCAACCGTGCGAGCCCCAACGACAGGAGCGGGAGCAGCAGGTAGAAGACCGCCTCGCATCCCAGCGACCACGCCGGTCCGATGCCGAGCGTGACGGTGCTGGTGCTGTAGTCCTGGGCGAAGCCGAAGTACACCCACCAGCGGCTGCTGAACACACCGGGCAGACCCGGGTAGATGGCCAGCACGATCAGCGCCACCCAGTAAGCCGGAACGATGCGCAGCACCCGTCGCCGGGCGTAATCGCCCAGGCGAACCGGAGGCCCGTCGCCGAGGCGCCCTACGAGCATCGGCCGATACAGCAGGAAACCGGAGATCACAAAGAACACCGCGACGCCGACATTGAGCCGGGCGAGGTAGGGAGACAGGCCGGACCCGCCCTCGTTGGCGCGCGAGTAAAAGCCGACGTGGTACACGAGCACCGAGAGCGCGGCGAGCGCGCGCAGCGCGTCGAACAGCGGGAAACGAGGGTTCCCGGGTGGAGGCGCGAGGGCCGGTGGCGAGGAGCGCGGCGGGGCGTCCATCGCGAGAATCTAACCGGCGGCGATCGGGGGCACGATGCCGGCGACGCGCCCTCGGTGCGGTGCTGCCGCCGCCACGGTCCAGCTCACGTACGTACTGTATCCCCCGATGACCCAGCTCCGGATGGTGGCGACCGCGCCCATCGTCAACGGTCGGCGACCCACTCATCCCGAGGCGGTCACGATGGTCGCCCTCGCGGTTGGTGTGACCGTATCCAGTCTCCTGTACCTGCACCTCACGCGCGGCAGTTCGTTCGGGCCCGACGAGTACTGGTACTTCGTCGCCAACAAGGGGTTCGACGTCCGGGGGTTACTCAGTGCCCACAACGGCAACCTCATCGCGGTCATCCGTCTCCTGTACGCGATTGTGTTCGCGCTGGCCGGCCCGAATTACCTCGTGTTCCGGATCATCGAGGTCGTGTGTGTTTCCACGGCGGGGATCCTGTTCTTCATCCTCGCCCGGCGCCGTGTTGGCCCGGTCGCAGCTCTCGCGCTCACCGCGCCCCTGTTGTTCCTGGCCGCGTCGCCCGACGTCACGTTGTTGCCGCTCGGTATCACCCATGTCCTGGCAGTTGTGTTCGGCCTGGCGGCGCTGCTCGCCCTGGAGGCCCATTCGCGGCGGGGCGATGCGCTCGCGTGTGTCCTGCTGTGCCTGTCGCTGGCGACGTTCTCGGTCGGTTTTGCCTTCGTGGCGGCTGGGATCGTCTCGACTCTGATCCACCACCGGCGGCTGCAGCGGAGCTGGATCTGGATCACGCCGCTTGCGCTCTACCTCCTGTGGAGACTCGCCGCGCCGAAGTACACCGGGGCGGGATACCTGGTCACGACCCCAGTGCACCTGGCGAATGTTCGTCTCATCCCGTGGTTCGCCCTCAGATCGGCGGCCGCGTCCGCGGCCGCGATCAGCGGTCTCTACCGCCCGTTCGGCGGGTCGATCGGCCCCCTGGGGACGTTGGACAACTACGGCGTCGGCTTCGCTCTCCTCGGCCTCGGCGCAGCGGGGCTCGCCATCCGCGCGGCGCGCGGTGAGCTCCGCCGCACGATGTGGCCATTCGTGGCGCTGGCCGTGACGTTCTGGAGCTCGATCGTGATGGTGCTCGCCATCAATCGCTATCCGAATTCGACGCGCTACCTCTACGACGGCGGCGTCGCGCTCCTGCTCATCGCCGCAGAGGGACTGCGCGGCGTCCGGTGGCGGCCTCCGGCTGCCGTTGCCCTCTGCGCCTGCGCGGCCGTGTCGGTCGGTTTCAACGTCGCCCAGCTCCATGCCGACGCGGCGGGACTTCGCTTCGTGGGCGGAGCGGAGCGAGGGATGGAGGCGGGCATGGAGCTCGCTCGCGGCCACGTGCGCGTGAACACGCTCCCGATCTCGCTAGCGAGTCTCGCCGGGCTGGTCAACATCGGCGGCGGCGTACGGCCCTACCTGCACGCCGTCGAGCGATGGGGCTCACCGGCGTTCACACTCACCCAGCTGCGGCGATCCGGCGCGGTCGATCGCGCCTTGGCCGACACCACGGAGACGATCGTGCTCGGCGTCGCCTTGCGCCCGGTCGCGCCAGATCGGCGACGCTGTGCGCTCGGTGCAGGCGCCGCCGCCGCCGGGACCTCGTTGACAGTGCCGCCCGCCGGACTGGTGTTCACCTCTGAGCGCGGTGGCGAGGTGCTCATCGGCCGGTTCGCGGACAGGCCACTGGTGCCGGTGGGCGCGGCGCGCCCGGGTCGCGCCTACGCTCTTCAGATCCCGCCCGACCGCGCTGACCGGCGCTGGCGCGTGAAGCTCCCGGCCGGGGCGACTGCGTTCTGCCAGGGGGCGCCCGCAGCCTGAGGCCGGCGGCGCGCGGAGCCGACCGGGCGTCGTTTCAGGCGCGCGCCAGCTGCCCGGAACGGCGCGCCAGCTTCTGGCGCTCGGTCTTGTCCAGCGCCACCTTGCGCAGCCGGACCGCGTTCGGGGTGACCTCGACGCACTCGTCCTCGCGCAGGAACTCGAGCGCCTGGTCGAGCGACAGGGTCCGCTTGGGCACCAGGCGGACCAGCTCGTCCGCGGTCGAGGAGCGCATATTGGTCAGGTGCTTCTCCTTGCACGCGTTGACATCCAGGTCCTCGGCGCGGGCGTTCTCGCCGACGATCATCCCCTCGTAGACGTCCTCGCCCGGCGCGACGAACATCGTGCCGCGCTCCTGGAGGTTGAAGAGCGCGAACGCCGCCACCTTGCCCCGGCGGTCGGCGACCAGCGAGCCGGTGGGGCGCGTGCGCAGGTCGCCGTGCCACGGCTCCCAGCGATCGAACACGTGGTGGACGATCCCGGTGCCGCGGGTCTCGGTGAGGAACTCGGTCCTGAACCCGATCAGCCCGCGCGCCGGCACCAAATAATCCATCCGCACCCAGCCAGTGCCGTGATTGACCATGTGCTCCATCCGTCCCTTGCGCACGGCGAGGAGCTGGGTGACCACGCCGACGTACTCCTCGGGGACGTCGACGCTCATCCGCTCGACCGGCTCGCAGCGGTTCCCGTCGATCTCCCGGGTCACCACCTGGGGCTTGCCCACGGTCAGCTCGAAGCCCTCCCGGCGCATCAGCTCGACCAGGATCGCCAGCGCCAGCTCGCCGCGGCCCTGAACCTCCCACACGTCGGGTCGCTCGGTCTCGGTGATCCGCAGCGAGACGTTGCCGACGAGCTCGCGGTCGAGGCGTGCCTTGAGCTGAGAGGCGGTCAGCTTGTCGCCGTCCTGGCCGGCGAGGGGCGAGGTGTTCATCCCGATCGTCACCGACAGCGACGGCTCCTCGACGGTGATCACGGGGAGCGGGCGGGGGTCCTCGGCGTCGGCGAGGGTCTCGCCGATCGTGATCTCGGCGATGCCCGCCACCGAGATGATGTCGCCGGCGCGGGCCGACTCGGCGTCGACCCGGTCCAGGGCCTCGGTCACGTAGAGCTCGGAGATCTTCACCCGCTCGATTTCTCCGTCCGCCCGGCACCAGGCGACGGTCTCGCCGCGGCGAATCTCCCCCTGGCGGATCCGGCAGATGGCGATCCGGCCCACATAGGGGGACGCATCCAGGTTGGTCACGTGCGCCTGGAGCGGGTGGTCAGGTTCGTACTCGGGCGCCGGCACGTGCTCGAGCAGGAGCTCGAACAGCGGGGCGAGATCGGCTCCGGTTTCGCCGGGCTCCAGCGAGGCCCACCCCGCCTTGGCGTTCGTGTACACGATCGGGAACTCGATCTGCGACTCGTCCGCGTCCAGGTCCAGGAACAGCTCATAGACCTCATCCACGACCTCGTCGATGCGCGCGTCGGGGCGGTCGACCTTGTTGACAACGAGGATCACGGGCAGCCGCGCCTCGAGCGCCTTGCGGAGAACGAACCGGGTCTGGGGGAGCGGGCCCTCGCTGGCGTCGACGAGTAGGAGAACGCCGTCCACCATCGTCAGCCCGCGCTCGACCTCCCCGCCGAAGTCCGCGTGGCCGGGCGTGTCGACGATGTTGAGCTTGACCTCGCCGTAGCGCACGGCGGTGTTCTTGGCCAGGATCGTGATGCCCTTCTCGCGCTCCAGGTCCATCGAGTCGAGCACGCGCTCGCGAACCTCCTCGTTGGCCCGGAACGCCCCGGACTGCCACAGCATGGCGTCGACCAGCGTGGTCTTGCCGTGGTCGACGTGGGCCACGATCCCGATGTTGCGGATGTCCTCGCGAACTGCCATCTCGGTAGTCCACGATAGAAGGGCCTGCTCAGGTGGTCGTCTGCTCGCCCTCGGGCGCGGGAATGCCGAGCGGCTCTTGGGGGCCGCGTTCGAGGGGCTTCGGCGCCTCCGCGGCACCGTTCGCGGCGCCGGAGATCGCTCCCCCGAGCGCTTCGAGGGCCGGCTTGACCAGATCGATCGGGAACACGATCGTCGAGCTCTGGTTGCCGCCGATCTCCCGCAGCGTCTGCAGGTAGCGGAGCTGGAGCGTCGTCGGGTTGCGGCCGATGACGTCGGCCGCCTCGGCGAGCTTGGCCGCCGCCTGGGCCTCCCCCTCGGCGTTGATGATCTTGGCCCGGCGCTCGCGCTCGGCCTCGGCCTGGCGGGCGATCGCGTGCTGCATCGACTGCGGGATCTCGACGTCCTTGATCTCGACCGTCGTCACCTTGATCCCCCACGGCTCGGTCTGGTTGTCGATGATCTGCTGGAGGCTCTCGTTGAGGCGCTCGCGCTCGGACAGCAGCGTGTCGAGGTCGACGCCACCGAGCACCGAGCGCAGCGTCGTCTGGGCGATCTGGAGCGTCGCGCTGTGGAAGTTCTCGACCTCGTTGATCGCGTGGTTGGGATCGATCACGCGGTAGTAGGCGACGGCGGCGACCCGGGCGGGCACGTTGTCGCGGGTGATCACCTCCTGGGGCGGGACGGTGAGCGTGATCGTGCGCAGGCTCACGCGGACCATTCGGTCGATCGAGGGCACGAGCACGACCAGACCGGGCCCGCGCAGCTCCATCAGCCGTCCCAGGCGGAACACGACGCCGCGCTCGTACTCGCGCAGCACGCGGATCGATGCGCCGGCGACGGTCAGCCCGAGCACGAGCAGCACTACGAGGACCACGATGATTGCGGTGATCAATAGACCAGCTCCCATTTCTCGGCGGGACGGACGCACAGCGTGAGCCCATGCCGGCGCTCCACCACCACGGGGTCGCCGGGATGCAGCTCGGCGAGTCCCTCCTCCGGCCACGACCGCTGCGCGTGCCAGATCGACCCGTCGAGGAGGACGCTGCCCCTCTCGCCGTCCCAGCGCCGGACCTCGCCGACGTGCCCGATGAGCTGCTCGGTGCGCGCGCTTCGCCGCACCGCGAGGCCCTTGCCGATCGTCACCGCCAGCGCCGTGCCGGCCACCGCGACCAGCGCGAGCGCGATAAGGATCCCGAGCAGCACCCCGCCACCGAGCCCGCCCACGGCCAGCGCCGCGCCCACGCCGAGTGCCGCAACGCCCGGGGCGCCGATCAGCCCGAGCTGCGGTACGTGCGCCTCGATCAGGATCATCACGCCCCCGATGAGCAGCAGCGACACGCCAAGCGCGGTCATGCTGAATATCGTACGCCCCGGTTGTGGCGAGTAAGCAGGAGATTCGGGAACGCGTTTGGGAACTTCTGCAGCGCGAGGGAGCGGCCCGGTTTCCCGGCGCGAAGGGGCGCATCCCCAACTTCCGGGGAGCGGAGGCGGCGGCGGAGCGGCTGGCCTCGTAAGGTCCTTGGCGGGACGCCGTCGTGCTCAAAGCCAATCCCGACGCGCCCCAGCTCCGCGTTGACGTGATCGTCACGCCTGACGAGGTGATCGAGGTCCCCGCGCGCAGGCGCAAGCGCTCGCCCAGGATCCTCTGGGATCACCTCGACGCCGACAAGCGCGACGCGATTCCGGTGTTGAGCGCCACCGCGATCGAGGTAGCCGTGCCGCCTGGCACTAAACCGTAGTCTCCCGGTGCGAACGATTTCCCTGGAGGGACTAGAGCCATGACTGCATCGAAGGAAAACGGCCTCGAGACCGATCTCGCGGGCCTGCGCGAGGCCGCCGGCAAGCACATCGGCTACACCGACTGGAAGGAGCTGACCCAGGAGCAGGTCAACCAGTTCGCCGACGCCACCGACGACCACCAGTTCATCCACGTCGACCCCGAGAAGGCCAAGGAGACGCCGTTCGGCGGAACCATCGCCCATGGCTTCCTGTCGCTGGCGCTGCTGGCGCCTACCTCGATGTCGCTGATGAAGGTCACCGACGCCAAGTTCGGCCTCAACTACGGCCTCGACCGCGTCCGCTTCCCGGCGCCGCTGCCCGTCGGCAAGGAATGGCGCGGCGGCCAGGAGATCCTCGAGGTCACCGAGATTCCCGGCGGGCTCCAGATCAAGGCCCGCGTCACGATCGAGGTCAAGGATCAGGAGAAGCCGGCGTGCGTCGCCGAGTTCCTGAGCCGCGTATACGGGTGAGCATCGACGTAGACAGCCTGGTCGCGATCGACGTGCACGTGCACGCCGAGCGCAACGAGGACGAGCCCCAGGATCCGGTCACGGGGGAGCTGCTGGAGGCGGCGGCGCGCTACTTCGGCGGCAGCCCGCCCCAGCCGACCGCGGCCGAGGTCGCCGAGTACTACCGGGAGCGGAACATGCTCGCGGTCGTGTTCAACGTCGACGACGAGGCGGGAATGGGTCGCCGTCGGCTGGGCAACGACGAGGTGCTGTCGGCGGCGCGGCAGAACCCCGACGTGATGATCCCGTTCGGCTCGGTCGACCCCCATCGCGGGAAGCTCGCGGTCCGTCAGGCGCACGAGCTCGTCGAGGCGGGAGTGCGCGGGTTCAAGTTCCACCCCAACACCCAGGCCTTCTGGCCCAATGACCATGCGTTCTATCCCCTGTATGAGGTGATTGCCGAGGCGGGCCTGATCGCGTTGTTCCACTCAGGGACGACGGGGATCGGCGCCGGCATGCCGGGCGGTGGCGGCGTGCGGCTGAAGTACTCCAACCCGATGTGCGTCGACGATGTCGCCGCCGACTTTCCCGGGATGGACATCATCCTCGCGCACCCCTCCTTCCCCTGGCAGGAGGAGGCGCTGGCCGTCGCCGTCCACAAGCCCAACGTTTACATCGACTTGTCGGGCTGGTCGCCGAAGTACTTCCCGGAGATCCTGATCCAGTACACGAACACGCGCCTGAAGAACAAGATGCTGTTCGGCTCGGACTTCCCGCTGATCACCCCGGACCGGTGGCTCGCGGACTTCGAGAAGCTCCCGATCAAGGACGAGGTCCGGCCGCTCGTGCTCAAGCAGAACGCCGCCCGCCTGCTCGGTCTGTAGCGGCGCGCGCGTCGCTCGCCACCGAGGCTGGCTGAGAAACGGCGAGATAGCTTCCGTATCTCAGCCACCCCCGGTCGCGGGTGGCGCTAGAGTGCGCCATGTGAGCACTTGTTCGCTTGGCGCACGTCGTGGCTGAGCTGGCGTCGCTCTCCGAGGCGATCGCCGAGGTGGTCAACGACGGCGACTCGGTGGCGCTCGAGGGCTTCACCCACCTGATCCCGTTCGCCGCCGGCCACGAGATCCTCCGCCAGGGACGCGAGGAGCTCGAGCTCATCCGGATGACTCCGGACATCCTGTATGACCAGATGATCGGCCTCGGCGCGTGCCGGCGCCTGGTCTTCTCCTACGGCGGCAATCCCGGCGTCGGCGGGCTGCACCGCTTCCGCGACGCGATCGAGAACGGCTGGCCGCGGGAGATCGAGCTCGAAGAGCACAGCCACGCCGGCATGGCCAACCGCTACGCCGCCGGGGCTTCGAACCTGCCCTGCGCGATCATGCGCGGCTACGTCGGCACCGACCTGACCCGGCACACGACCGTCGCCCAGCTCACCTGCCCGTTCACCGGTGAGCAGCTCACGGCCGTCCCAGCGCTCAACCCGGACGTCGCGGTCGTCCACGCCCAGGAGGTCGACGAGCTCGGCAACGTGCAGCTGTGGGGGATCCCCGGCGTGCAGAAGGAGGCCGTCCTCGCCGCCAAGCGCTCGCTCGTCACGGTAGAGCGCAAGGTCGAGGAGCTCGAGCTCAAGCCCGGCGGCATCGTCATCCCTGGATGGGCGATCGACTACGTCGCGGTGGCGCCCGGCGGCTCGCAGCCCTCCTACAGCCTCGGGATCACCGACCGCGACAACGACTTCTACCGTTTCTGGGACAGGCTCAGCCGAGACCGGGAACACTTCACCCAGTGGATGAACGAGAACGTCGTGAGCGCGTGAGCACCCAGGAGGCCCCCACCACCGCCGAGGTCCAGACGATTGTCGCTGCCCGCCGGTTGAGCGATGCCGACAGCGTGTTCATCGGCGTCGGCCGTCCCAGCACCGCCGCGCTGCTGTGCCGCATGGTCCACAACCCGGACCTCGTGCTCGTCTACGAGTCGGGCACGATCGGTGCCAAGCCGTTTCACATCCCGCTCTCGATCGGCGACGGCGAGCTCGCGCAGACCGCGATCAGCGTGGTCTCGGTCACCGAGATGTTCAACTACTGGATCGGCGCCGGCCGGATCGCCGTGGCCTTCCTGGGCGCGGCCCAGATCGATCGCTTCGCCAACCTCAACAGCACGGTGATCGGCGGCTACGACCAACCGAAGACGCGCCTCCCGGGCGCCGGTGGCGCGCCGGAGATCGCCGCCAGCTGCGGTGAGGTCATCGTGATCGTCCCCCACGCCAAGCGCACGTTCGTCGAGAAGCTCGACTTCGTGACCACCGTCGGCCACGGCGACGGGGCGGGCGCGCGTGAGAAGCTCGGCTTCCGCGGCCGCGGCCCCACGGCGGTGATAACCGACATGGGTGTGCTCGAGCCCGACCCGGGGACATGCGAGCTCGTGCTCACGCACGTCCATCCCGACGTGACGGTCGACGACGTGCAGGACGCCACCGGGTGGGAGCTGCGCATCGCCGAGGAGATCCAGCACACCGACCCGCCCACCGACGAGGAGCTCGACGCGCTCCGGGAGCTGATGAGCCGATGAGTGACGCCTACGTCGTCGACGCGATCCGGGCCCCGTTCGGCCGCTACGGGGGCGGCCTGGCCTCGGTGCGCCCCGACGACCTCGCCGCCCATGTCGTCAAGTCGCTGGTCGACCGCGCCACCAGCCTCGACCACGAGCGGATCGACGAGGTCATCTTCGGCGACGCCAACCAGGCAGGCGAGGACAACCGCAACGTAGCTCGCATGGCCACGCTGCTGGCTGGGCTCCCCACGAGCATTCCCGGCAGCACCGTCAACCGGCTGTGCGGCTCGAGCCTCGACGCGGCGATGCAGGCCAGCCGCCAGATCGAGACCGGCGAGGCGGACGTGGTGCTGGTCGGCGGGGTGGAGTCGATGAGCCGTGCCCCGTGGGTCCTGCTCAAGACCGAGAAGCCCTACCCGCGCACGCACGAGCAGCTGCATTCGACCACGCTCGGCTGGCGCATGGTCAACCCGGAGATGCCCGAGCAGTGGACGATCTCGCTGGGTGAGAGCGCCGAGAAGCTGGCCGGCATCTACGAGATCCCGCGCTCAGCCCAGGACGAGTTCGCGCTGCGCAGCCACCAGCGCGCCGCGGCGGCCTGGGAGAACGGCTTCTACACGGAGTGGGTCATCCCGGTCCCCGACACCGAGCTCGACCGCGACGAGAACATCCGCGCCGACACTTCGATCGAGAAGCTGGCCAAGCTGAAGCCGGCGTTCGCCAAGGACGGAACCGTCACCGCCGGCAACTCATCCCCGCTCAACGACGGCGCCGGCGCCGCGTTCCTGACCAGCGAGAAGGGCGCGGAGGCGTTCGGCGGAGAGCCGCTGGCGCGCATCGCCGGCCGAGGCGCAGCGGCCGTCGATCCCGACGTGTTCGGGATTGCGCCCGTCGAGGCGGCCAACCGGGCGCTCGAGCGGGCGGGGATCACGTGGGACGACGTCGAGGTCGTCGAGCTCAACGAGGCGTTCGCCGCACAGTGCCTGTCGGACATGAGCCAGTGGAAGGAGCTCGACCCGGAGAAGGTCAACCCCAACGGTGGCGCCATCGCCCTCGGCCACCCGCTCGGGGCCTCAGGCGTGCGCATCCTCGGCGGGCTCGCCCACGAGCTCAAGCGGCGCGGCGGCGGTTACGGCGTCGCCACGCTGTGCATCGGTGTGGGACAAGGGCTGGCGATCGTGCTGGAGGCTGTATGACCGACGTGAAGAGCGAAGCGCCGCGGCGGATCTACGACCAGGTGTCGGACACGCCCACGAGCTACCTGCGCGAGCCGCCGGACGCGCACCCGCCCATGGACTACCCCGGCTACAAGTCAACGGCGCTGCGCCACCCCAAGCAGCCCCTCGTCTACCTCCCGCAGACGATCACCGAGATCACGGGACCCCAGCTCGCCGAACGCCTGACCGGCGAGCTCGACAGCGACCTCACCCGCCAGCACGATGGCGAGCCGATCGGCGAGCGCATCACGGTCTCCGGGCGCGTGTTCGACACGGAGGGCAAGCCGCTGCGGGGGACGCTGGTCGAGGTCTGGCAGGCCAACGCCGCCGGACGCTACCTGCACCGCTGGGACCGCTGGCCCGCGCCGCTCGATCCCAATTTCTCCGGCGCGGGGCGCACAATCACCGACGACGACGGCCGCTACACGTTCACGACGATCAAGCCCGGGCCGTACCCCTGGGGGAACCACCACAACGCGTGGCGCCCCGCCCACATCCACTTCTCGCTGATGGGCCGCGCGTTCGCTCAGCGGCTCGTGACCCAGATGTACTTCCCGGGAGACCCCTTCTTTCCCTACGACCCGATCTTCAACTCGGTGCGCGACCCGGCGGCGCGCCAGCGGATGGTCTCGACCTTCTCGATCCACGACACCGTTCCCAACTGGGCTGCGGCGTACGAGTTCGACATCTACCTCCGGGGACCGGGCCAGACGCCGTTCGAGGAGGCGCATTGATCTTCGCCACCACCCCCTCGCAGACGGTCGGTCCCTACTTCGCGATCGGCCTCCCGTGGCCCGAAGGCCCGCTCGCCGTCCCGGAAGACACTCCGGGCGCGATCCGGATCAGCGGCGTGGTCTACGACGGAGCCGGCGCACCCGTTCCGGACGCGCTGATCGAGACCTGGCAGCCCGACGGCGAGGGCCGGTTCGCCGACCTCCACGGGCACGGCGGCGACTCCGACCTGGCCGGGTTCCGCGGCTTTGCGCGCTCCGGCGAGGAGGACGGCGACGGCCACTACGAGATCGTCACGGTCAAGCCCGGCTCGGTCTCCGGCCTCGACGGCGGCCCCCAGGCGCCGCACATCGACGTATCGGTGTTCGCGCGCGGGATGCTTCACCGCTGCGTGACGCGGATCTACTTCGCCGACGAGGCCGAGGCCAACGCCGTCGATCCCGTGCTGGCGCGCGTGCCGCCGGAGAGGCGCGCCACGCTGATCGCCGAGCCGGCCGACGGCGGTTACCGCTTCGATATTCGCCTCCAGGGCGAGGGCGAGACGGTCTTCTTCGCCGTTTAGGGCATCCTTGGGGGCATGAGCGGCCCCGACGTTGCCCTCGCGATCTCGGTCTTTCTCGCCTGCGCCGTCGAGGCGGTGGAGGCGCTGACGATCGTGCTCGCGGTCGGCTACACGCGCAGCTGGCGCTCGGCCTTCGCCGGGGTGGGTGCCGCGGCGGTGGCGCTGGCGGCGGTGACGGCGGCGCTCGGACCGGCGCTGACCGCGCTTCCGATCGACGCGCTCCGCGTGGCGGTCGGCGGGCTGCTTCTGATCTTCGGGCTGCAGTGGCTGCGCAAGGCGATCCTGCGGGCGGCGGGGTTCAAGGCCCTCCACGACGAGCAGCAGGCGTACGAGCGCGAGCGGGATGCCGCCCGCGCGGCGGGGATGCCCGAGCGCTGGGACGGCTACTCGTTCCTGATCTCGTTCAAGGGAGTGCTGCTCGAGGGCCTCGAGGTCGTGTTCATCGTGCTCACGTTCGGGGCCAACCAGCACAACGTCTCGCTGGCCGCCGCGGCCGCGGGCGTCGCCGTGCTGGCGGTGGTGCTCGTCGGCGTGGCCGTGCACGCCCCGCTCTCGCGGGTGCCGGAGAACGCGATGAAGTTCGTCGTGGGCGTGATGCTGACCTCGTTCGGCACGTTCTGGGGCGCGGAGGGCGCCGGCGCGCACTGGCCTGGGGGCGACGCAGCGCTGCTGGCGATCATCCCCGTGACCGCGGGGATCGCGCTCGCCATGGTGGCTGTGCTGCGGCGACGGGCTCCGGTGCCGGTACGGGCATGACGGCGTTCCTGCGCTTCCTCTGGGACTTCTTCGTCGGCGATGACCCGGCGATCGCGGCCGGCGTCGTGGTCACGCTCGGCGTCACCGCGCTCGTGGCCACCACGAGCGTCCCCGCCTGGTGGATCGTTCCGGTGGCCGTGGGGGTGCTGCTCGGTATCTCGCTGTGGCGCGCGGCCAGAGCTAGCTGATCGCCCGCAGGTAACGATCGGCGGAGCGCAGCACCTTGGCGTGCGCGTCTCGCTCGACCACCCGCTCCCACCAGCCACCGTAGACGCGGTCGAAGCGCAGCGGCTCGAGCACCGCGCGGATGCGCTCCACCTCGCGCGCCGGTAGCGGGATCAGGTTCGGATAGCTGTACATGAAGCTGACCCAATCCCGGTCCTGGACGACCTGCGGGACATCGCCCGAGAGGAGCGCCCCGGCCCCGCCGGCGCCATCGTGCCACAGGCACGCGGTCGCGCCGGGGAAGTGGCCGCCGATCCGAACCAGCGTCAACGTCTCCGAGAGCTCGCACGACTCGCCGCTCCAGAACGTGATGCGCGGACTGCGGCGCATGATCCAGCCCCGGTCGTTCTCGTGCAGCAGCACGCGCGCGTCGAAACGATCGGCCCATTCGACCATCGCGGTGTAGAAGTGCGGGTGCGAGATCGCGATTGTCTCGATCCCGCCCTGGGCCGAGATCCGCTCCGCGCCCCGCTCGTCGAGCAGGCTCACGCAATCCCAGAGCAATCCTTCGACGAGGAGCGCCCGCTGGCCGATTCCGAACGACGGCTCGATCCCGACGCCGAGCAGCCCGGGCTCGATCTCCTCGACCCGGTTCGCGTGCGTGCGCGCCAGCTCATCCGACGTCGTCCACTGCTGACCCTCAGGCCCGACGAACTGCCGCTCGTCGACGCAGATAGGACAGCTGTCCGGCGGCCCGTCGCTCGGCGCGAACTGCGTCCCGCACGTGATGCACGTGTACGCGGTCACGTGGCTCTACGCCCTGAGCGCCCGTCAGCGGGTGGGGACGCTGTCCTCGGCGGAGAGGATCTGCGCGCTCATGTTCGTCTCCATCATCCGGATGGCAGCGTCGGCGAGCTCCTCGTCGATGTGCGCGACGGCATCTCGCGGGATCACCACCTCGAAGTGGCGCACGTGGGCGTCGAGCGCCGAGTAGAGGACGCACTGCTCGGTCACCTGCCCGGCGAGCACGAGCCGGTCGACGTCGTTCGTGCGGAGCAGGTACTCGAGTTGCGTCTCGTAGAAGATCGAGTGGCGGGCCTTGACCACGAACGGGACGTGGTCGGGAGGGATGATCGGCTCGACCAGCTCGGGCGCGTCGCCATTCATGGCGGAGCGGACCAGCTCGGACCGGCCCGCGGCCCAATCGCCGAAGTTGTCCTGGACGTAGACGATCCACTCCTCGCGTTCGGTCGTCGTCGTGATGAGCTGCTGGAGCGCGGGCACCATCAACTCGACGTTGCGCCTGAGCGGTTCGGCGTCCTCGTGGTCGTAGGTATTGAGCATGTCTATGACGATCAGAGCTGTGGACACGTCGCGGCCAATACCCGGTTCTCGGCGCTTTCCAACCTCGGGGGACGCGAGTCAACCGCGGCTCAGCGGAACCACAGGATCAGATAGAGCCCGAACGCGGTGAGCGCCCACGCGCCCGCGGCGATCAGCAGCGCGAGCGCAGGGCCAAGGTGGCCGAGCGTGAGGGCGGCGGCGAGCGCAAACACCGCCATTGCGCAGCCGCCGGCGATCGCCCCGCGTGCGTCCTCGCGCGCGTGAGCCGTGTCCTCCTCCTCCTGGATCAGGGTGAGGCTGGCCGCGAGGATCGCCGGGAACCCGAGCATGATCCCGCCGAACCGGGGCCCGAACGCCAGCGTTAGCAGACCCGCGACGATCGAGGTGAGCGCGCCGGCGGCGAAGCGCACGAGCAGATCCTTCGCGCGGACCTCCTTGATCCGCTCGGGCTCGAGCTTCGGCCGCTCGTCCACGCGTGCCAGCAGCGGGCGCTCCTCCGTGCGTCCGCTCATGCCAGCAGCAACGGCAGCGCTACCACCGCCGCCACGAGTACCCACGCTGCCAGGGCCGTGGCCGCCGCCCGGACCGCCTTGGTGCGGCGCAGCAGGGGGACGACCGCGACAGCGTAGGCGACCATCCCGGCGGCGCCGGCGATCATCCCGACAGCGCTCTCGTGCGCGTCGTGCGCGCCCTTGTCGAGCACGGCGATCGTCAGGCCGGCCAGCGCCACCGCCGGCGCGGCGCTGAACAGGCCGGCGAAGCGCTTGGGGCTGAGCCCCTGAGAGAGCAGTGCGAACGCGACCACGAGGAGTCCGCCCGCGAGGCCCTTGGCGAGCAGGGTCAGAACGTCATGCATGCCTACGGAGAGACGACCCAGCGCGACTGCTCGCCCGCGAGCTGCCGGTCGGCGTGCATCACATGCATGACGGCGTTGATCAGCGCCAGGTGGGTGAAGGCCTGCGGGAAATTGCCGTAGTGGCGCCCGGTCCGCGGATCGAGCTCCTCGGCGTAGAGGCCGAGCGAGCTGGCGTGGCCGAGGACGCGCTCGCACAGATCGCGCGCGCGGCGGTACTCGCCGATCTGGCAGAACGCCGACACGAGCCAGAACGAGCAGATCAGGAAGGTGCCCTCCTCGCCGTCGAGTCCATCCTCGGTCTCCTCGGTCCGGTAGCGCATGACGAACCCGTCCTCGGTGAGCTCGTCGGCGATCGCCCGCACCGTGTTCCGGATGCGCTCGTCGTCCGCGGGCAGGAACTTGAGCAGCGGCATCAGCAGCACCGCGGCGTCGAGCGCCGTGGTGTCGTAGTGCTGGACGAATACGCCCCGGTCATCCACGCCGTGCTCGCAGATGTCGGCGTGGATCTCCTCCGCCGCCGCCTCCCAGCGCTCCGCGGGCTCGTGATCCTCGCGCAGGCGCGCCAGCTTCGCGCCGCGGTCGCAGGCGACCCAGCAGAACATCTTCGAGGAGGTGAAGTGCTTGGGCTCACCGCGGACCTCCCAGATGCCGCGGTCGGGCTCGCGCCAGTGCGCGATGGCCGCTTCGACCTGGCGCTGGAGGATCGGCCACACGCGTTCGTCGAGCGCGTCGCGCGAGCGCGTGTGCAGGTAGACGGCGCTGATCAGAGCCCCCCACACGTCGTGCTGGCGCTGCTGGTAGGCGTCGTTGCCGACCCTCACCGGGCGGGCGCCCTCGTAGCCCTCGAGGTGATCGAGGATCTGCTCGTCGAGCTCGCGCTCGCCCCCCACGCCGTACATGATCTGCAGGTCCTCTTTGCCCTCGGCCATGTCGGCGATGAAGTAGAAGAAGTCGTTGGCCTCCCAGTCGAAGCCGAGCGTGTAGAGCGCCCACAGCATGAACGTGGAGTCACGGATCCAGCTGAAGCGGTAGTCCCAGTTGCGCTCGCCGTGCGGCGACTCGGGGAGCGAGGTCGTGGCCGCCGCCAGCAGCGCTCCCGTGGGCGCATACGTGAGGCCCTTGAGCGTGAGGGCGCTCCGCTGCAGGTACTGCCGCCACGGATGGTCCGGGAAGTCGCCGCCGTCGAGCCAGTGCTGCCAGTGGTGAGCCGTCCACACGAGCCGCCGGTACGCCTCCTCGAAGTTCTGCGGCGCCCCGTGCTCGCTCCAGTGCAGCGCGCAGTAGATCTGCTCGCCCTCCTTCATCCGGTGGCGCGCCGTCGCCCGCGGACCCTCGAAGCCGAGCCGCAGATCGGTCCGCAGCTTCAGCTCGACGTCGACGCCGTCGGCCCGCGCCACCCCCTCGTGGTAGCTGTCATCGGTGTACTCCCACTGCGCCGGCTTGCGCCCGTAATCGAAGGCCGGCGCGCACTCGAGGACAATCTCCACCTCGCCGTTGACGCACCGCACCGTCCGCAGCAGCACGTGGTCGGCGTCGTAGTCGGTGGGCGCGCGGCGGTGCGTGTGCGAGCGCTCATCCTCGTGATGCCAACCCCCGATGAGCAGGGCGTCGCGAACGATGATCCAGCCCGCGCCCGTCCACCAGCTCGTCTCGAGCACCATCGTGCCTGGCAGGTAGCGCCGCGAGGCGGGGACGTTGATGCCCTTGGGCCCGAGCCGGAACGAGCCGGCGCCGCGGTCGAGCATCGCTCCGAACACGCTTGGCGAGTCGACGCGCGGCAGGCACATCCACTCGATGCTCCCGCTCGGAGCCACCAGGGCCACGGTCTCGCAGTCCGACAGGAACCCGTAATCAGCGATCGGAGGGTAGGCGCTGCCCCGCAGCGGGACCTCCGGAGCCATCGGCTGCGTCGTCGTGGCCTCCGGGAAGCCCCCGTTGCCGTCCGCCATGGCCGGTAAGTATCGCCTGCTCGCGGCTCGCGCGCCGCGATTGCGCTGCTCTCGCACGCGAACATGCAAACGAGCCGCGTCCGAGACCGCGCGGCGAGCCCGAGCGCCCTGGGTCTCACCCCCGCCGAGGACGTGCGCGAGGAGGTTGCGGGTCATGGCCACGACCCGCGGATCGGGAGCGCGCGGGGCGTCCGGTGAGGCGTTCGGCACGGGCTCGAGCCCGAGCTCCCAGCCGAGCGTCCCCGTGTCGAACACGACCGCCCCCCGCGGCCCCGTGGACAACGTCGTCTGCGCGAGGTCATCGCCGGCCTTGGCCACGGGCTCCCCCGGCTCATCGGCGACCTGCCTCATACACGGCGCCGACCCCGAGCCGATCAGCACCGTGCCCGCGGGAGTGGCGCTGGTGCGCTGGTCGAGCTCGTAGCCGACGATCCCGGGGATCCGCGTCCCGGAGCTGACTCCGGTGTGGGCGAACAGCCATGCGGGCGCGAGCGCTGACGACGGCGTCCAGGCGTAGTAGCGGTACACCGGCGGCCCGGGCTGGGTGAGCCTCGGGGTGATGCACCCGAGATACGCGGATCCCGCCAGCCGGGCGCCGCGGTCGGCGAAGATCCCGGTCGGGTTCGTGGTGTTCGGGTCCTGCGTCGCGTGCTCCTTGTAGGCCGCGATTACGTGGCCGGGGGTCCCGGCTTCGCTCGAGGCCGCGGTGGCGGGCTGGAAGCGCACGCGCCAGGCGAGCGTGTCGGAGCCGAAGAGCAGCAGGCTCGTCCCGCGCCGCAGCGCGCTCTCCCAGGCGCTGCGCTCCTGCGCTGACCAGTACTCGGAGTGGCCGAAATCGATCAGCGCCCGGTGGCCGCGGAGCTGCTGCGGAGCGTTCGCCACGGACTCGCCCGTCGTGTACGAGACCGGATAGCCGTAGCGCTCGAGGAACCAGTCCATGGCGACATCGCGGGCGAAGAACTGGCCCGCGCCGGTGACGCTGTCATAGGGGCGGTCGTAGGACACGGCCACGCCCTGGGTGGTGCCCGTCAGGCCGACCTGCTCGCTGCCACCCGGATACAGGCTGTCCCCGCCCCAGGCGTTGTAGGCCTCGTACGTCGGCGTCGGCAGCTGCGCGAGCAGCGGCTGCGGCCTGAGCGATCGCACCACGAACAGGCAGTCGCCGGCGCCGGTCCCCGTACTGATCTTCGCGATGTAGACGCCGGTGGGCAGCGCCGAGGGGATCCGGAGCGAGAGCGTGGGGCGCCAGCGGCACTGGGTCAAGCCCGTTTCGTGGACGTGCGCACACGGCGGCTGGGGGCGCACCGGAAGACGATGGCTCACGAATACCTCGCCGCCCGCCGGCGCCGCCGTACCAGCCGATCCGGAAGATCCGGATCCGGACCGCCTGCGCCCCCGGAGCGCTCGCGTAGACGTGGACGGTCTGCCCCGGGCTCACCGCCTGCGAGGACACGTAGCCGGCGATCCCGCCAAAGGCCAGGCCGCCCACCGGCGAACCGCGCAGCTGCCACGTCCCCGTCCCCGCGTTGCGGTTCTCGGCCGCCACCGTCGGCGGCGCGCCGGCGGTGCGCACCAACCACGTGCCACCGGCGACGGCGAGCTTGCCCGAGCGCGGGGGCTGGGGCGAGGTCTGGGCCCGGTGTGCCGGGCCGCCGGCGCCGGCCAGCGAGAACCCTACGATCAGGAAGATCGCGGCGCCGGCCGCGACGAGCACCGCCGCACCCGCCCACGCGCGCCGGATCAGGCGGCGACGACGGCGGTCCGCCGCGCGGCGCGCCCGTGAAAGAGCGATCGACGCCGCGTAGGGATCGTCGCCGCCGTCGGGACGCTGGGGATCTTGTCCGGAGTGGAGCGACATGTACCCCCGGGGGCCCGGGTGGCTCGTGCCGCCGAGCGCCGCCGCGGCCAGTCTCTCACACGCCGCCTCCGGAGGGCCCGGGGGCGCGCCCGGCCGCCCGGCCGCATACCATTGCGCCAGCGACTTGGACCGCGAGTTCGACACTATCGTCGTGGGGGCCGGTCCGGCGGGCGAGATCGCCGCCGGGCGCGTCGCGGAGCGCGGCGGCAAGAAGGTGGCGCTCGTCGAGGCCCACCTGATCGGCGGGGAATGCTCGTTCTACGCCTGCATGCCGTCCAAGACGCTCCTGCGCCCGACGGAGGCCCTGCGCGAGGTCGAGCGAATTCCCGGCGCGGCCGAGGCCGTGACCGGGTCGCTCGACGTCCCCGCGGTCCTCGCCCGGCGCGACGAGGTCATCCACGATCTCGACGACTCGGGTCAGCTCCCCTGGCTCGCCGACCGCGGGATCGAGCTCTTCCGGGGCTGGGGCCGCCTCGACGGCGAACGGCGGGTCCGGGTGGGCGACGACGTGCTCGTGGCCCGGGATGCTGTCGTGCTGGGGGTGGGCTCGAAGGCGCAGTTCCCGCCGATTGCCGGCCTGGCCGAGGTGGGCGCATGGTCGAACCGCGAGATCACCACGACCCACGAGGTCCCCGAGCGGCTGCTCGTCCTCGGCGGCGGTGTGGTCGGCGTGGAGATGGCCCAGGCGTGGAGCTGGCTCGGCTCCAAGGTGACCCTGCTCGAGGCGGCCGACCGGCTCGTGACCCAGGAGGAGCCGGCCGCCAGCGAGGCGGTCCGCGCCGGGCTCGAAGACGCGGGCGTCCAGGTCGAGCTCGGCGTGAAGGCCACGGCCGCGTCGCGCGACGGGGACGAGGTCACGCTCGAGCTCGATGACGGCCGCACGTTCACCGCCGATCGGCTGCTCGTGGCCGTCGGTCGCCACCCGCTGACCGACGAGCTCGGTCTGGAGACGGTGGGACTCGAGCCCGGCGGCTACCTCATCGTCGACGACCATCTCCGCGTCGATGGCCTGCCCTGGCTATACGCGGTCGGCGATGTCAACGGACGGTCCCTTCTCACCCACTCGGGCAAGTACCAGGCCCGCATTGCCGCCGACGTCATCCTCGGGGAGGAGGCGGTGGCCTGGGCCGACCTGGAGCGCATGCCGCGCGTGATCTTCACCGAGCCGGAGATCGCGGCGGTGGGGCTGACCGTCGAGAAGGCCGAGGCCCAGGACATCGAGGTCCACGTCATCGACCTGGAGACGAACGGGACGGCCGGCGGCAGCTTCTACGGCCGCGGGACCAAGGGCACCACGCGGTTCGTGGTCGACGTCGCGCGTGAGATCCTGCTCGGCGCCACCTTCGTCGGCGTCGACATCCAGGACTTCGTGCAGGCGGCCACATTCGCGGTCGTGGCCGAGATCCCGCTCTCGATGCTGGCCCACGGAGTGGCCGCGTTCCCGACGCGCAGCGAGATCTGGCTGAAGTTCATCGAAGCCTACGAGAAGGATCGCGGGCGCTCGCTGCACACCGTGCGCTGAGCCCCCGGCGCGCCAGGTCCGTAGCTCAGATCAATCGGCGCCGGCGGCCACGCGTAGTAGCGCCGGCTGTGCCGCTGCGGGCGCGAGTCGCGGGCCGCGCGCTCGACTGAGGCCCAGGCGTGCGGAGCGGCCGCCGTGGTGAGGCGGTCGCTCCGCTCCGTCAGGCGCTGTACCGGGCAGCGCGCTCGTCAGACGCTGTAGGCGGCCAGCGCGCTCGTCAGACGCTGGTGCACGAGCCGGACCGCCATCGATCCCTCGCCCACCGCCGAGGCGACCCGCTTGACCGAGCCAGAGTGCACGTCCCCGACCGCGAAGATCCCGGGTGCGCTCGTCTCCAGGAAGAACGGCTGCTCCGCGCCGTAGAGCGCAAGGTCATCTCCCTGCACATCGCGGCCGGTGAGCAGGAAGCAGTGCTCGTCCATCGCCACCTGCCCGCGCAGCCAGTCGGTATGGGGCGAGGCGCCGATGAACACGAACAGCGCCCTGACCTCGAGCTCGTCCTGCTCGCCGGTGCGGGTGTCCCGCACGACGACCGCCTCGAGGGACTTGTCTCCCTCGAGCCCGACGATCTCGCGGTTGGTGAGGAGGTCAGTGCGCCCGGCGCGCTCGAGCTCGTCGATGAGGTAGCGCGACATCGATTTCCCGAGGTCGCCACCGCGGATCATGAGGCCGCAGCTGCGCGCGTGCTGGGACAGGAACATCGCCGCCTGTCCGGCGGAGTTCCCGCCGCCCACGATCAACACCGGGGCCTCGGCGCAGAGGTGAGCCTCGACCTGCGTCGCGGCGTAGTAGACGCCGTTGCCCTCGAAGCGCTCGAGGTCGGGCAGCTCGAGCCTCCGGTACTGGGCGCCGGTGGCCACGATCACCGCACGGCCGTTGATCGACGCCCCATCGGCGAGCTCGATCGTGTAGTGCCCGTCGTCCCGCGCCAGCGAGACGGCCTGAGCCGGCACGACCATCCGCGCCCCGAACCGTCTCGCCTGCAGGGCCGCGCGTTCGGCGAGCTCGCTGCCCGAGATTCCGGTCGGAAAGCCGAGATAGTTCTCGATGCGCGACGACGTACTCGCCTGGCCGCCGAACGCGATCGCGTCGATCACCTGCGTGTCCAGTCCCTCCGAGGCTCCGTAGACGGCCGCGGCCAGTCCGGCCGGGCCCGCGCCAACGATCACGAGGTCGCACATCGGAGGCGGGGCGCCGCGCGAGCCGAAACCGAGGAGCCTCGCGACCTCTCCGTTGGAGGGGTTGCGCAGCACCCCGTCGCCGCTGATGAGAACGGGTGTCTCGGCGGCCCCGATCCCGAGGCCACAGAGCAGCGCCTCCGCGTCCTCGTCGGATTCGACGTCCATCCACTGATGAGGCATCCGGTTGCGCGTGAGGAACTCGCGCACGCGAAGGGCGTCGCGTGAGTAGCGCGAGCCCACCACCTTCACGCCCGCGCCGATGTCGATAAGGATCGTCCGGCGCGACATGAAGGCGCGCAGGACGATGTTGCTCAGCTCCTCGTCCTCGGAGAGCACCACGCGCAGTCGCTGCGCCGGAACCTGGAGGACCTCGCCGTCGTCGCGCACGACGATGCTGAGGTAGGCCGGAGCGCCGGTCAGGAGGTTGAGCTCGCCGAGGAAGCGGCGGCTGCCGTGCACGCCGAGCACGCGGTTCTCGTGGCCGTAGCCCTGGACGACGACCGCGGTCCCGGACTCGATCGCGTAGAAGTCGTAGGCGCGATCGCCTTCGCGGTACAGCACCTCGCCGGCGCTGACCTGTCGACGCTCGCCGACGGCCCGCAGGCGCTCGAGCTGCTGGTCGGTCAGGCGCGGGAACGCTCCCTGGCGGTCGCGCGTCTCCTCGATGCCGTTACCGACGATCTCCATGCCCCCAACCTTGACGAAGCTGTCAAGGCGTGCGGGCCTCAGGCGGCGCGAGCGGTGTCGCGCGCTTCCCGCCGAGCCGAGCTGCGACCCCTGACTGCGATTACGTACAATCGTCCGTGATGACGCACGTACCGAGAATCTTCGACGCCCACGCCGGAAGCTACGACGCCGCGCGCCGGCGACTCATCCCGCCGTTCCACAGCTTCTACGCCACCACGGTGGATGCGGTGCGGTTGGGTGGCCACGCGCCGGACCGGATCCTCGATCTGGGCGCGGGCACGGGGCTCCTGGCCCAGCGGCTGCGCGCCGCCTATCCCGACGCTCACATCACGCTGCTCGACGGCGCCGGCGCGATGCTGGAGAAGGCGCGAGACGGCCTCGGTGACGTCAACTTTGCATACCTTAAGGGCGACCTGGCCGACCCGCTTCCTCCCGGGCCCTGGGATGCGATCGCCTCCGCACTCGCCATCCACCACCTCGCTGATCCGGGCAAGCAGGATCTGTTCCGCCGGATCCGCGAGGCCATCCAGCCCGGTGGCGTGTTCGTGAATGCAGAGCAGGTGGCGGGCCCGACCCCTTTCTTCACCGACGTCTATGCCGAGTGGCACGAGGCGAACGCACGCGCGGCCGGTTCCGACGACGCGGAGTGGTCAGCCGCGGTCGACCGGATGAGCTTCGACCGGTGCGCGAGCGTCGAAGATCAGCTGCGCTGGCTACGCGACGCGGGGTTCGCCGAGGCCGACTGCCTGATGAAGGACCACCGGTTCGCGGTGTTGGTGGCGCTCGCCTGACCGGCGCCGCCGCGTGTGTGAGGGTGTGCCGACATACCGGCCGGTAGCCTCAGCGCGCAATGTCGGTGTCCGTCGCCCTCGGGCTCGTCCTCGCACTGCTGACCGCGTTCGGCTCGGTGGCCGGCTTCCTGTACAAGTTCCGCGGGGCGCGGAGCGCGCCCGAGGTCGAGCTGCGGAGGCCTCTGCACAGCACGATCCTGTTGTTCCGCTCGCCGGTCTATCTGCTGGGAATCGCGATCGGCATGAGCTCGTGGCTCGTGCACGTCGGCGCGCTCGCGCTGGCGCCCATCTCGCTCGCTCAGGCAACCGTCGCCGGGGGCTTGGTGCTGCTCACCGTCGTCGCCGACCGGCTGTTCGGCATCGAGGTCACGCGTCGGGAGTGGATCGGCGTGACGCTGATGGCGGCCGGGCTCGCAGCGCTGGCCGCCACGCTCCAGGGTGACGCCCGCAGCGCCCACTCCGAGTACGCGGCGGGCACGCTCACCGCGTTTCTGCTCGCGACCGCCGGCGGCGGCCTGCTCGTGACGGCGCTGTTCTCGCGCCGCGGGAGCGCGCTGGCAGTGGCGGCGGGGCTCGAGTGGGCAGCCTCGGACACCTCGATCAAGGCCCTGAGCGGGCACCTCGGCTCGCTTGGCGCGGGGGTGCTGGTGCACCCGATGGCGCTGGTCATCTTCCTGGCGTCGATGGTAGGGCTGCTGATCTCGGCCCGCAGCCTGCAGCTCGGCGAGGCCGTGCCCATGATCGCCCTGACGAGCGTCGCCGCGAACCTGACCACGATTGCCGCCGGACCTATCGTCTTCGGCGAGCCGCTGCCCACGGGGCAGCTGGCGCTCGTCGTCAGGCTGATCGCCTTCGCGCTGGTCGTGGCCGCGGCCGCGATGACGCCGCCGCCGGGCCACACCCCCGCTGAGACGTAGAAGCTGCGCCGTTACGTCGTGATGAAGCCATTGAACCTCGCCTTCCGAACACTTCGGTCAGCTCGGTTGCTCGGCGGGCTCGGAGCCGCGGTGGCCGCCCTGGTTCTGCTGTTGGCAGTCCCGTCTGTGTCAGGCGCGGCCGTGTGCAGCGCTCCGCGGTGGCTGGGAGCGTGGGTGCGGGAATAGGATTGCGGGGTGACGGCGGCTTCGAAAGAGATCGGTGACGCAAGTTTGGCGGCGGCGGTCTGGGATCTCGATCCGCTCGTTGACGGTGGCGGTGCGGACGGCGCGCGCGCGCTGCTTGACGATGCGGTGCGGCGCGCCGCTGATTTCGCCGCGCAGTATGGCGGTCGCGTGCTTCAGCTTGACCTCCCGGAGTTCGCTGCCGCGGTGAAGGAGTGGTCGGGGATCCGTGAGACGATGCTGCGAGCGTTTCTGTACGCCTCGCTCTCGCATCAGCGGGACCTCTCGGACGCGGGCGCCGGCGCGTTGTACGGGTTTGTCGCGGAGCGGCGCTCCGAGATTGAGCAGGAGCTGCGGTTCTTTGAGCTGGAGTGGGGTGCTGGATCGCGGGACGCCGTGGAGCGGCTGCTCGCGGACGCGGGTCCGGAGGTTGAGTTCGCGGCCCATCATCTTCGTCGGGTGCACGACGCCGCGAGTGAGCAGCTCAGCGTGGCCGAGGAGCGGGTCCTGTCCGAGACGTCGGCGACGAGCCGGTTTGCGTGGGTCCGCCTGGCTAACGAGCTGATCTCGGAGGTGCAGTGTGAGGTCGGCGGTGAGCAGGTCGGTGCCGGTGCGTTCCTGAGCATGCTCGAGGATCCCGACCGTGGGGTGCGAAAGCAGTTCATGGAAGGGTTTCTGGCGGCGCAAGAGCCGGGTCTTAGAACCCGCTCGTTCGTGTACAACGCACTACTGCAGGGGCACGCGACGCTGGATCGGCTGCGAGGGCGCCGCCATTGGCTCGATGCGTGGAACCGTGAGAACGAGATCTCCGGTGAGGCGGTGCAGGCGCTAGTCGACGCGGTGGTCGGCCGCTACGACATCTCCCACCGATGGCACCGGCTGAAGGCGAGACTGCTCGGGTTGGACCAGCTCGCTGATTACGACGTGCTGGCACCCGTCGGAGACCTCGAAGGCCGCTACTCCTATGTCGAGGCGCGGGAGCTTGTGCTCGACAGTTACGGCTCGTTGTCAAGGAGGGCGCGCGCGATCGTCGCACGATTCTTCGATGAGGGCCGGATCGACGCGCCGCCGCGACCGACGAAGTTCCCGGGGGCCTTCTGTGACGGGTCGTCCACCGTGCATCCACACGTGTTGCTGAACTACCGCGGCCGGATCGGTGATGTGTTGGCGATGGCCCACGAGCTCGGGCACGGCCTTCACGCTGTGCTCGCGGCGCCCCGCGGAACCTTTGACTTCATGCCGACGATAACCATCGCCGAGACAGCGTCGACCTTCGGCGAGACGCTGCTGCTCGAGCGACTGCTTCCAAGCGCCGGGAGCGATCGTGAGAGACTGGCGATCATCGCTCGCAGCATCGATAACGCATTGCTGCCCGTGCACTGGCAGATCGCGTTCAACCGCTTCGAGGATGACGCCCACACCGCGCGTCGAGCCGAAGGGGAACTCTCGCCCGAGAAGCTCGGCGCACTGTATGCCCAGGCCATGCGCGACTACTACGGCGAGGCCGTGGAGCCCACCCCCGGCAGTGAGCACCTCTGGTCGACCGTTCCACACTTCTTCTTCGACACGCCCGGCTACGTGTACAGCTACGCCTTCGGGCAGTTGCTGGCGCTCGCGGCCTACGCGCGCTACCGGGAGATCGGCAAACCATTCGTCAACCGCTACCTCCAGATGCTCGCCGCCGGCGGCTCACAGGACCCACAAAGCCTCGGCGAGATGATCGGCTTCGACCTCAGAGATCCAGGCTTCTGGAATCTCGGCCTCGACCTCATCGATGCTCGACTAAACGAGGCCGAGAAACTGGCGGGCCACGCCAGCTGACCCGCCAGCGCACCGCGGCACAAGCGTCGGCCGCGATGCCTGCGCGACAACGAGGGCGGGTCTCGACGAGCAGCGCTTCACCGATCTCGCAAATTCGCCAGTGGCGGCAGCCGGACGGTCGCTGGCCACCCCGGCGGGGTGAGCGATCGGTACCGCGTCCTGCTCTTCCGCGAAAGGAGAAGCGGATGCTTGCTCGATTCTGGCTAACACCGACCCGTCGGTCTGGGGTCGAGCCGCGCCGGTGGCGCGACGAGCGCATTTCTCGAGAGCGATCGTCGCGACCTCCCGAAGCGGGCGAGCACAAGCGGACCGCGCGGTCGCGCGCCGTGACCGCTTACGGCGCGGAGGGACGCTCGTCCTTCGGCGCGTAGCGGTGGTGCAGCGAGAGCGGGTTGCCGTCAGGGTCCAAGCAGATCGCCTGCCAGCAGACGCCAGAGTCAAACGTCTCGCTGACGAAGCGCACCCCCTTGGCCTCGAGTCGCTCCCGCGCGACGGCCACGTCACTGACCTGTAGAGCGATCGGCATCGCGTTGCGCGAGAACGTGCCACCGAAGTCCTCTGTGCGCATGATCGCGAGCGTGAGATTGCCGGCCTGGTACTCGGCTCCCGGTCGGCTGCCGTAGCGCTTGACGAACGGAAGGCCGAGTGTTTCGCCGTAGAAGGCCGTCATCGCGTCGAAGTCTTGCGCCGGGATGCAAACGAAGTCCACGCCGGTGATGAGGGGGGTCGTATCAGTCATGGTGACTTAGACCGCTGCAGACTCGCCGACTCATCGCTCAACGGGGCATCCCGAAGACGTGGATCACGATGATCAAGCCCTCGGCGACCGGCTGCGCTTTCGTGTAACGCAGCGGCGAGGATCCGCCGTCGCTCGGATGTAGCTGATCGGGGTTTCGGCGCTGGAGCACCGCGCCGGCGATGGCGTGACCGCGAGCGCATCGCGTGAAACCTGTCGGGTGTACCGCTCGTTGATGCCCAATTCTGATGCCCAATTTGGCATTTCGGCCGTCTCGCCAGTGCTTGGTGAACAAAAAACCCTCCGATTTGGAGGGCTTTTCTTGATGGAGCTAGCCGGACTCGAACCGGCGACCTCCTGGGTGCGATCCAGATCATGGTTGTCTTCTCGTGTCCTGTCGTGTCCACAAAATACCTGCAAAAGAGCAATATGCGCTGTGGTCACGAGTGGACGCCAGAAGACGGGGGACGACAAACTGATGCACCCCAAATGCACCCTCGGGGTCGGGCGGCGGGGGTGTCCGGCGCTCGTTACCGGCGTCGGCCCTTTGAGGACCTGGTCGGCGACCGAGGATCGGGCGTTCGTGATGGCGGTGTGCGCCTCGAGCCGCGGCGCGTCCTCGAACTCGTCCATCACGTGGCCGTAGGTACTCAGCGTGAGCCGTGCATCGTGACCGAGCTGGCGCGCGACGTAGATCACTGACCGGCCCTCGTGGAGGAGCAGCGAGGCGAAGGAGTGGCGCAGGTCGTAGGGGCGAGCGTGCTCTATGCCCGGCGCCGTCGAGCGCGCGCCTAAACGCGCGGCGGCGCCACGACTGGTAGGCCGCCTGGCTCCAGAGGGTTCCGGCCGCCGACGGGAAGACGGGTGCCTTGTCCGCGGGGCGTCCGCTCCGCAGGCGCCACTCTCGAAGGTCGGCCGCGAGCGGCGGCAGGAGCCGGACCGTGCGATGCGCGGCGGTCTTGGTGTCCTTCTCCTCGCCGAGCGACAGCGCGCGCTCGACCAGAATCGTCTGCTCGCGAATGTCGCGCCACTGCAGCGCCAGCGCTTCGCCGGGTCGGAGACCGGCATAGGCGAGAACGCTGATCAGCGCCGCGTCGCGCGGGCTGCTGGCGGCGCGCATCCGCTCGATGGTCGCCGGCGGTAGCGGCCTGACCTCGGGGCGCCGCGGCCGTGGAGCCTTGCGCACGGCCCGCGCTGGGTTCGTCTGGACCTGACCACTTTCGAGCGCGCGCTGGAGGATCGAGCCGAGCAGATCGAAGGCGTGGCGGACAGCGACCCGGCCGTAGCCGCACGCAAGTCGGTCCGCCTGCCAGCGCGCGATCGTCTCGGGTGTGATCGCGCGGAGCTCGAGCGGACCGAGCTCGGGCAGCACGTGCTTGATGAGCAGGCTCTCGTAGTGGAGCTGCGTCTTCCTCGCGAGGTTGGACCCGTACGCCGGCGCCCACGTGCTGATCACGTAATCGTGGAGCGTCTCCCGGCCGCTGTCCATCGAGACGAGGGTTCCGAGCTGCTGCCGTCTCCTGATCTCGGCAGCGAAGGTGACGGCGTCACCTTTGCGGTCAAACGTCTGCGATCGATACCGATTGCCCTGCCTCCACCGGACCCTCCAGCGCACCCTTCCGCTCTTCAGGACACGCTTCTGGATCTCCACGCATTACAGGATGTCACCGTTCGCTGGATGTCTGGCTACGAAGACACGACTCTGCCTTCCCGGGGTCGGCTTGTTCCCGCGCCGTCCTTGGTCCGGCTGCCCCGCCGCCCTATCCGAAACAGAGCCGCGTGCCAGACTACCCGCACCCCTCCTGTTCTGAGTTCTACGTGGGGGGCGGGTAGTCTGGCACGCGCGCGCATCCGATCGCCTTACGCGGCGGGGCATTTCCGAGGGCCGAGGTGTGTAATCGCGTTACACACTTCGTTACACACTGCCCGGCTGATACCATTTTGGTATGCGCGGCGGCGACTACGTGTCTGATGGCGCGGCGACGGGCCGGCCTCTCGCAGCGGGAGCTCGCGGAGCGGCTCGGGCTGCGTCAAGCGACGATCGCACGATGGGAGCGCGGTGACCGTCAGGTCAGTATGGAGGACGTCGAGGCGGTCGCGGCGGCGTGCGGGCTCCATCTCGACGCGCATCTCGTTGTCGAGGATCGATCGTGGTGGTCGCAGATCGCGCTGCAACTCGAGCTCGGTCCGGTCGAGCGCGTCGAGCGTCTGATGCCCGCTGGCTCACCCGACTTCGTGGCCGGCCTGCGCGTGCTCGCTTCGGCGGCGTCGCCCGTCGTGGTGATCGGCGAGGTCGCTGGGGCGCTGCGCGGGTGGCCGCTCGTCCTGGGCGGCGTCGTCGTCGAGGTATGCGCGCCAAAGACCTCCTGCCGGGGCGCTTCGTGCCGCAGCTCGCGAAGCCTCTCGTGGTGCTCAGGTGCGGGTCATCGAGTCGCCGCCTGGCACACGAGGCATCGCTGATCTGTGGCGCGGGTCCGAGCCGGTCGACCTGCCGGACGGCCAAATCCGCGTTGCGAGCCTTCTCGACCTGCTGCGGATCGCTGACGCATCAGCCCGCGGCAGCGCTCGCCTCGAAGCGCTCGCGTATCAGGCCGTCCTCGATGTCCAGCGTGCTCGTCGCGCGACCCCCGAGGTCGATGCGCGGACACAGACCGAGAAGATCGACGCATGGCTGAAACGGCAGACTCCGGTCGCGACCTAACGCCACCGTCTGACGCCGGCCGCGGCGAGCTGCTCAGCGTTCTCCTTCGCCACGGCGTGAGATTCGTCGTTATCGGTGGCGCAGCGATCCAGTCCCACGGCCGCCGCTACGTCACCGAGGACATCGACCTGACGCCCGACACTGAGGAGGCGAACCTGCAGCGTCTCGCAGACGCTCTCAACGAGCTCGGGTGCCGCCTGGTCACCGATCCGGCGGAACCGGGCAGCTGGGTGGAGCTGCCCATCGGCTACTTCACCGGTCGCTCTCTGCTCGCCGCTTCGGTATGGAACCTTTCGACGCGGCACGGGTTGCTCGACCTGACCTTTGCCCCAAGCGGATTTCCCGGCGGCTACGCCGACCTCGCATCCAATGCCACGACGATGTCGGTCGCCGGGACGTCGATCGCGGTTCTCGTTGCATCGCTGGACGACGTTCACGCGTCGAAGCGTGCCGCAGATCGCCCAAAGGATCGCGCCTACTTCGCAGCCTCGAGCAGCTCCACTGGGGCCGGGATCAGCTGCTCGGGATGACGCCCGCGCAGGCGGACGTTGACTTGCCTGCCGCGTCGAGCTGAGGGTTGTCGGGAAGCCTGTGCAGAACGGAGATACCCGTCACAGATGTCCGGAGCGTCGCGACGAGCGCTTCTGTCTTAGCCTGAAAGGACCTTCGGTCGGTGGTGGGCAGCGCCTTGGCTTGCGTGGCGGCGTTGTTCAAGGCGGCCGCAATCTCGTTTGCGACGTGCATCACCACAGCCTCATCCTGTTTGCCATTCCTCACGGCAGGATTGCCGGCAGCCCGCACCTTGGCTGCGGCACGAGCAGCGTACACAGCGTCGGCCGACATTATGGTCTCGAGCTTCTGCTTGAGATCGGTGAGGTCCGACGGGTCCGCGGAGCTCAGTGTCCGATTCTGGTTCAGCTCATTATTCTTCAATGTCACCAGCGCGTTGCACACGGAGTTGAGCCACGCCTTCGGGCTCGGACCAGACGATTTGCTTGAACCGCATCCAGAGCAAACGCCGATTAGGATCAGAGTGACGCAGCCCGCCACGAGACCTCGTAGAGACACGCTCGGACCCTACCATCCATTAGAAGAATCGATCTGCAACCAACGTCTTTGACCTGCAGAGAGGAGACCGCTCACGCGACGTTGGACATGCGCTTACACGGGAGACGGCAGACCCCCTCATCTGAACGTTGAAAGTCAACCAAGTTGACTCCGAAATTTATCGTTAAACACAGGTTAGTCCGGGTTCCAAATTGGCTCGCCTGAAGTCAATAACCGGCCAGCCAGCGCAGGTTCGCCGGATGAACGTGTTGCGGCACTTCCGGAAGCCATGCTCAGGGAGTGCGCGGGCGGCGACGGTGGAGAGAACCTTGTCG
Organism: uncultured Solirubrobacterales bacterium; assembly: GCA_963839105.1. Classification (GTDB taxonomy): domain Bacteria; phylum Actinomycetota; class Thermoleophilia; order Solirubrobacterales; family Solirubrobacteraceae; genus Palsa-465. The sequence goes on along the minus strand of CAWITQ010000009.1, from coordinate 505,718 downwards.
TAGCGCGGCCGCGTCGTCGGCATCTCGCTCAGAGCCACCCAGCGTCGCGTCCGAGAGCCTTGGCGTCATCTCGAGCGTTGAAGCGGAGAACAGCTGGCATCCCGCTGTTCGCAGAGCCGGCCCAGTCCGGCTGTCACCGACCGAGGATCGATGGTGCTGCGCGGATCTGATGCACCCCAAATGCACCCCGACGCGGAGATCGCCGTTGGTGCCGTATTCAGTGGCCGCGAGTCCGAAGCTACGCGTTTGCAGCGACTTTCAGGCGATGGAGCTAGCCGGACTCGAACCGGCGACCTCCTGGGTGCGATCCAGGCGCTCTCCCAACTGAGCTATAGCCCCGAGCGGCGGCGCGTTGCCGCACGGATGGCGAGAGTTTAGCCGTCCGCGTGGAGGCGCTCGCGGTAGGCGCGGCGGTGGCGACGCCGTCCAGCTTGCAAATTTCCGGTAGAGCTGGCGTTAGGCTGCGGATTGGCCGGATTGATGAGCTTTCGTACGCGTCTTACCAGCTTTTTCGTCGTGATCGTTGTTGTGCCCATGATCGCGGTCGGTGTGCTGGTCTATCAGCCTGATCTCTGACGGCGAGCACGCGAAGGCCGAGGCGCGCATCAACGGGCTGGCGTCGGCCGCCGTCGCGCAGTACGCGAGCTCCAGCGCCGCGGCCCGCGCCGACGCCGCGACGATCGCGCGTGACCCCGCCCTGATCTTCGGCAGCGGAAGCGCCACGCGGGCGTCAGCGATCGCCGCCCAGGCCGGACTGGCGCGGCTGAGCATCGTGATCGGCTCGCGGCTCGTGGCCGACATCGGCTCGAAGACCGCCATCGCTCCGGGTAGCGCCACCGTGCGCGTGCGTGGGCGGCCTACTACCGCCACCATCACGGTGTCCGAGCTGACGGCTTCGCAGTACGTCCACACGATCGCCGGGCCAGGTGATGGCGCACTGATCCGTCAGGCCGGCCGCACCGTCGCCTCGACCCTCGCCACGGCGGCGAACGCGAAGCTTCCGATACGGGGCAAGGTGACACTCGACGGTGTCGGCTACCAGACCGCGACGATCAACGTCCGTGGTTTTGCGGGCTCCTTCTTCACTGTCACGATCCTGTCCAGGCTCTCCTCCACCTCCGCCTCCGTTGGAACGACGCGGTTCGTGGCGGCCCTGTTCATCCTCGCGTTTCTGCTTCTGGCCTTCGCCTTCTCGGTACTGGCCTCGCGGGCGCTCCAGGGGCAGGTGAGCCGCTTCCTACAGGCCGCGCGCCGGCTCGCCGGCGGTGACTTCTCGGCGCCGGTCCCCACCTCCGGTCAGGACGAGTTCGCCGCCCTCGGACAGGAGTTCAACAACATGTCCAACGAGCTCGCTCACCGGCTCGACGAGCTCTCGCAGGAGCGTGCCCGCTTGCGTGAGTCGATCCGCCGGATCGGCCAGACGCTGGCGGCCAACCTCGACCGCCCCGCGCTGCTCGAGCTCGCGCTTCGAACGGCGGTGGACGCGGTCCAGGCGGGCTGCGGGCGTGTCAGCGCCTTTGTGGATCCAGACGACGGGCTGCGGGAAGCGGCCGCTGTCGGCTCGCTCGCCGATGCGGGAGATGCCATCGCAGAGACCGAGCAGGAGGCGCTCAACACCGGCGACGTCGCTGAGCGCACGTCCGCCAAGCGGGCCGTGCTGTCACTGCCGCTCGGGCCGCTTCAGCCGGGCGGTCGCGCTCACGGAGTCCTCACTGTGGTGCGCGACAGCCACCCGTTCACCCAGGACGAGAACGAGCTGCTGAGATCGCTGTCCCTTCAGGCTGCACTCGCCCTGGAGAACGTCGAACTCCACTTCCAGGTCCGACGTCAGGCGGTGACCGACGAGCTCACGGGCCTCGCCAACCACGGGCGCTTTCAGGAGCTCCTCGAAGCCGAGGCGGAGCAGGTGCGCCGCTACCACCACCCGCTCGGCCTGATCATGCTCGACATCGACGATTTCAAGGCGATCAACGACACCCACGGACACCCCCAGGGCGATCTCGTGCTGGAGGCGGTGGCGCGTGTGGTCCGGGAAAACTCGCGCGAGGCGGACACGCCCGCCCGCTATGGAGGCGAGGAGATGGCGCTGATCCTGCCTCACACGGACCTGGACGGCGCGTACGCGATCGCCGAGCGCGTCCGGAGTGCAATCGAAGCCCTCCAGATTCCCGTCCTCGCCGGCGGCGGCACTCTGAAGGCGACCGCGAGCGTTGGGGTCGCCGCGACGCGCGACGGCACGCGTGAAAGCCTTATTGCAGAGGCCGACGCCGCCCTCTACGACGCAAAGCGTCAGGGCAAGAACAGGACCGTGAAAGCGCCCCCGCGAGCCGCGAACGTACCCATAGGCGAGTAGGCTTTGAGGCATGGGCTTACTCGATGATGCCATCCGCGAGCACCTGGACCTGAAGCGTCGGCGTGGCGCTGATCCCGCCGACATAGAACGCGCCGAGCGTGAGGCTCTGGGGCCGGTCCGCCGCCGATTCGAGGAGCAGGATGAGCTCGTTGAGACGGACGCTGCGGGCGAGGAAGACCTGGGCGGGGAGGGCATTCACGAGGCCTGGGACGAGCCGCAGCCCGGTGCGCCGGCCGCCGCGACCGGCACGCTCGAGGAGCTCGACGACCTGGACGCTACCGGCCACCCGTCGCCGTGGGAGGACGAGGAGCGCCTGCCGCCCGCCGAGCCACATCCGCCGGCGCGAGCCGCCGGGCCGCCGGTCCACAGCCTGGACGCGGAGACGTCCGAGTACGACGTTGCGTCCGAGCACGGGGGCGAGGGTGCGTCCGAGCACGGAAGCGAGGGCGAGGACGTGCTCGAGGAGACGCCCGAATTCCTACAGGACACGCCGGACCACGACCGGCTCTGGTTCGAGCAGCGCCCGCCGCGCGACTTCGACTTCGACGGCTGACCCCGGCCCCACGGTCCTCCCGCGGCGGCGCCGTTTTCCCACCGCCAAGGGGGCGGCATTTCCAGCGAACATCCTGAAGGCGAGAAGCCCGCCGGCGACAGCACGGCCACGAGGACCAGCAGGGTTCGGAACCCGGAGCTGTGTCCTACGGTGGCGTTCCGACCGAGCCGGGGTCACGAGCGCCCCCTGCACCCGCTGATGGCGCGACGATGAGGCCTTTGGAAATGGCGGGCGCTTCGTGCGAGGGGGGTCGTGTCGATGTGGACCCGCGGTTAGACTCGAATGCCCCTCGGGGCCATAGCTCAGTTGGGAGAGCGCCTGCTTTGCACGCAGGAGGTCACGGGTTCGAATCCCGTTGGCTCCACTCTTGAAAAGCCCTGCAAATCGGCTGCTTTTACGACAGTCATGTGGCCTAGGCGAACCGCCTTGCCGCGATCGATGGGGGCATACGGGGGGCGCCAGCTGGAAGCGGCTCGTATTTCCAGTCGCGGCCGGCACCGCTGTCAGACCGTTGGCACCCCACGCGGTCAGTGACGGAGTTCTGCGCAGCGGACTGCTTGGCATCGCGCGAGTGCGTGATTGCGTGTGTTGGAAGCGGTCGCGGCTGGACGGCCGTTCCAGACCTTGAATCACTGCCGGATTGGCACGGAAGGGGAAGGCATGAGTCCTGGCGACGGTTCACGCCCGCCCGGGGGCGTCGTCGGTGTCGGGTGTGCCGCGAGGCGGACGCGACGCATGGTCTAGCTTTGACGCCGTGGAGTATCCGGTGGAGTGCGTGCGGCACGGCGTGACCGAGGCGTGTTTCGTCTGCCAGCACCTCGTGAACCGCACCGGCCAAGGCTTCTTCGTCGCCGACGATTCGAAGAGCGAGAGACCACACGCGTGGTGCGGCGCATGCGATGAGGTCCTCCTGCGGGCGGGTGGTCGATGGGATGACGAGACGGAAGCATTCGCCGGGGTCACGGTGATCTGCAGCGGCTGCTACGACGAAATCCGCGCCACTGGCGGGCGAGCCAGCGTCTGACGACGCGAGAGTAGGTTGATCGAAAAGAAGGAGCGCTTGATGGCCTCGCGTCACGTCCGCTCAGGACGCCGATTTTGGGCGATAGATGGCTCGAGAGGCCCCATAACGCAGGGTGCCGGGCGGAATCCGGCGTCACTCGCCCCGGAGACCGAGTAGCTCCCCGCCGTCAGCTGTTGCTTCGCGGTGCACAGGCAGACCTGGTGTGAGATCGACGTCGGTGGTCGCCCACGGGAGGCAGTCAGGGAGAGGCCACGCTGCCCATGGGTTGCGCCAGAGTCGCAGCGATGTCTGGCTGACCGACCAGGGGCTGAGATGGATCGCGGTCAGGACTGCGGATACTCGGGTTGCCCGCTGGCTTGCACCGTGTTGCCAGAACCCTCGCGGATCACGATCGAGTTGAGGCTCGCCGAGTTGACCTGCCGGGTCGAGGGGAGCCCTGATGATCTCTGGACCGAACAGTGCCTGCTCGATGTCATGTTCGGTTGTGAAGTCGCGCTGACACAGCAGCGCGATCACAAATGGCCTGTCCGGCTTTCCGAACTTGCGCGCCTTTTCTTTGAGGTCGTCGAGAATCGCGGGAGGCTCGTTGATTGCGCCGCCTCCTCCGGAGCGGGTCACAACTGTGGGAAAGCTCGGGTTTCCGCGGTGCGACGGTGCACGTGGCCAGGGACGCACGAAGAGATGCGTGCCTCGAACCTCGAGGTGGTGAAGGCTGGCCTGCGGGCGGTCGAGATTCTTGCGCTCCGCCTCCCAGTCCAGTCCAGACATCCACTTCTCGACCGCATCGACAATGAGCTGTCGGGGCGGCATCTGGGTGCCCACCGCGATTCGATACAGGCGCACGGCAAAGTCGGGGTGGTAGGCCCTGTTCATGGCCTCGATCACCAGCTGCTCACGTTGGCGTCTCGCGACGACATGGTCGGGCGGCGCGACAAGGGTCGCCTCCAAGTAAAGGGACAGGTCTCCTTTCCGCAGCAGAAAGTCGGGATGGGTACTCAAGCCAGGGAGCACGGGATCGCGGTCGATGGCAAACCCGACGCGAAGGTGAAGTTCATGCAGATACAACTCCCAAAACGCACCGTTGAAGTTGGCCTGGTCCTTCGAGGTAAGCCTCGATCTGAGTTCCTCTCGGTCATCGGCCGGCCAACGCTCGAACCACTCCCCGAGGAACGAACGCGGCGCCGCAAGCTCAGGACGACTGACTCGGTCCAGAAACGCATACATCGTTTCGTCGGCCCGCATGTATGCGTCGTCGTCGCGGATCCGAGCGTCAAACAGCGGAAGGTACGTCATGCTGCTCAAGACTAAGCTGGCGGGCAGTCCGATGGCCATACATCGGTCTGCAGGGCATCGAGCGGGCCACAGCAATGGCACAGGCTCCCGAGTAGGACTGCTGTCGATCGAGCTGCAAGCGCCGGCGCGATTCCGCGATGATGCAGCGATGGCCGCCGCGATCACCAACCGCCATGGGGAACCGATTCACTCGATCGACGACTGGGCTCGGCTTGCGAAGCCAGCGTCGAAGAGCCATTGGAAAGACGGGCGGAGTGCTAAGGAGCTAGGGAAAGCGTGGATCAGGGGCGAGGGCCAAGCAGCGCTGAAGCGTCTGCTTGATGAGCGTCAAGAAACAGCTGGGCTGCGAGTCGAAACCGCGGTGGCCGAGGCACAGATTGCCTTCGACGAGTATCCGGGCGGCAAGCGGAATCACGACCTGCTGATTCGTGGACGGTGCTCATCTGGGAGGATCGTGATCGGCCTCGAGGCCGAGGCGGATGAGACCTTCGGCCAGACAATCGGTGAGTACGATGGGCGCGCGCGGGCGTTGTTGGCCGCGGGGCAACGGACGAACGCACCAGAGCGCCTCCGGCGCGTGCTCGATGAGATTGGCGCGATCTCGCTGGAACGCGTCCCAACCTTCGGAGACCTTCGTTACCAGCTCTTCTCTGGCGTGGCCGGGACGCTCGCCGCAGTCGGTGATGAAGACATTGCCGCTTTCATCGTGCATGAGTTCGCCACCTACCTGACGACGACCGAGCGTCGCAAAGCGAACAAGGCTAGCTCTAGCCGAATTTGTCGGCGGCGTGACTGGAGCTGTCCCGCCCGATGATGACTGGTGGCTGCTCGGACCGTTCCACGTGCCCTCAGAGCGGTGGTCGCAGATCCCTCTGTTCGTCGGCCACCTCACCACGTCCGGCGCCGACGCAGAACGCCCGACGTAGCGCTGTCCTTTTTCGATCGAAGCGCAAGCAAGGCTTTCGCGTGAGCCGTGGAGCCGGGCGCCAAGGCTAGACATCAGCGCTCCTTCGCGCCACCATTAGGGCCAACGATTGGGCCAGCGCTGCTGCGCCACATTGGCAACCCATGACCCCACGCAAAAGAACCGCGCTCGCACTCGTATTTGGTCTTGTCGCTGTACTCGAGGTCCTTTTCGTATCGCTTGGGATGGATACTCGGTTGGGTGCGGCGGCTGGCTTAGGCGGCCTGCTCATCGGCACTGCGGCGGCGTTCTACGCCACCGGCGACCACTTTTTCGGGTGACGAGGCGCCCCCAGAGAATACGGCGCGCTTCGCTTCCGTCAGGGCTAGGTGCAACAGCGCGGTCGTCTGCTCCTCCTCGATCAAACCCACCAGGGTCACGCAGATGCGGCGGACCGCAGTACCTGCCAATTGCTAGGGCCCGAACAGATTCTCCGGATGCAGGTTTTCGCGCACGACGTCAAGCAACTTGCTGCGTCGCGACTTCGGCGGCTCTGGCATGTGGCGCGGCGTACGGCGCGCCACCCACTGCTGGTTCTGGTTGCGCAGATAGATCCACTCGACCTCTTCTGGATCCTCTAACTGCTGCTGCCGCACCGCCTCAACCCTGGCGCCGTGCTCATCGGCGCACACAATCTCGCGCCAGTCGAAATCACTGACCCCTTCGCCCGATGCCAGTTCGATCGGCTCCGAACTAGCGGTCTGCACTCTCGCTCGTCGAAACTTCATTCGAGACCTCGCTGGAATCGTACTCGCGGTGCGCAAGGGTCCATTCGCACTCCGGCCCGAAGCTTGCCTCCCGGCCGTTGGGCTGCGTGGCGCCGCGATAGACAGGCGCTAGCCCGAAGCGGCGATAGAGCGCCCGGCCACCGGTTTCGTGCCAATCCGAAAGCCGAGGCTTCGCGATCGCGCTGGTGACCTAAGGAAGCAGATCGAAGCCGGCGATGTGCTGAGGGCGGACGACCCCGAAATGGCGTCTGTCGAGGGTGCCGATGCTGGTTGCGCCGAGTCGCTCAGCAACGGCGACGAGGCTGCTATCGACGCCGCCGAGGTGCTGATCGCCGTACTGGATGGTGAGCGCGGCGATTCGAGCCCAATCGGCTGCCGAGAGCGGCTCGACGCGGATCTCGCCGGCCGCGGCGGACTCGTAGAGCGCCGCCTCAGCTGACGGCCCGAGCTGCCGATCGATCAGCCACCCGCTCTCCGCCATCACGAGCGCCGTGGTGACCAGGGGTCCGGAGACGTCTCCAGAAGCTCGCGGCAGGCTGTGTGGTCGGGGTCGCTGCGGTCGGCGGCAGCAAGCAGCACGCCGGTGTCGACGATCAGCGTCAGCGGCCGAACCCCTCGGCGAGCATCTCCTCCGCCTCCGCGGCGGTGCGACCGGAGTTCGACGCGCCAATCGCGACGAACCCGAGCTTGCGTCGGGCGGGGATGTGCTCCGCCGAGCACTCGAGCAGCTAGCTCGTCCGCAGTCACGGACTGGCGCGCAGCCTCGTCGGCTAGCAGGGCAGCGAGGTCGTCAGGGAGCCGCACGTTTACGCTCATGAGTCGAGTTCTACCGGCGTCGGTGCCGGCCCGAGACCGGCGTCGCTTAAGATCGGGCCCGGGCGCCCGAGACCGCAGTGCCGACCGCCGCTCAAGGAAGCGCGCCATTTGAGGCAGCGCCGAGCGCGATCGGAGCGGGCGACGGGCGGTCCAGGTGTGTAAGAAAGTATGTAACTAAGTGTGTAATCCGATTACACACTTCAGCCCCGAAGAGCCCCGCCGCACCTGGGCTTCCTGCATGCTCGCCACCTGCAGGCTACCCCGCCCCCCACGTAGTAGTTCAGTGGATTGGGTGCGGGTAGCCTGGGTGGCGGCTTTGAGTGCAGGGGTGCGGCGGGGCTCTTCGGGCGGTGGACACGGGCACGGATGAGCATCGGGAGGTGGTGGCATCCTTGGAGGCAACGAAGAGGAGCCAGGGAGTAATGGCATGGAGATCGAGCGCCGGGTCCTGAAGAGCGGAGCGGTCCGGTGGCGGGTTCGCTGGCGGCAGGGAGGGCGGCGTCGATCCCGAGTCGTTCGACCGGAAGGGGGATGCGGTCACGTTCAGTGCTGAACTCCGTCGGCGGCAGCAGCTCGGGACGCTGACCGAGATGGAAATGGGCCGACTCACGCTCGCCGAGTACGTGGTCGGCACCTGGTCTGAGGCGTACGCATCCCAGCTCTCGCCGAAGACGTGGATGCACTACCGGCAACTTCTGAACAAGCACATCCTGCCGTCGCTCGGTTCGCTGGAGCTTCGGGCGATCAGGCCGGAGACGCTCGCGCGCTGGCAGGCGGAGCGGCTCGCGGCTGGCCATGGCCGCGTCTCGGTCCGCTATGCACTCACCCTGAAGGGGCGATCCTCCAGCGCGCGTTCGAGAACGGCCAGATCCCGTCGAACCCTGCGCGAGCTGTCCGCAAGGCTGCGCTTCCACGACGGACCGAGGTCCGCCCACTTGCACCAGCCACGATCGAACGGATGCGCGCGGCAAGCTCACCGCGCGACGCCACCCTGATCAGTGTCCTCGCCTACGCTGGGCTCAGGCCCGGCGAAGCGCTGGCGCTCGAGTGGCGCGACGTCCGCGAGCAGACGATCCTCGTCGAGCGCGCGATATCGCTTGGGGAGGAAAAGGACACCAAGACGGCCGCTCACCGGACGGTGCGCCTCCTACAGCCGCTCGCTGTCGACCTGCGCGAATGGCGGCTGAGAAGCGGCCGGCCGTCCGAGAGTTCGCTGATTTTTCCATCGGCGATCGGGACGCCCTGGACGCTCGCGGCATACCAGTCATGGCGCAGGCGGGCCTTCACGCGCGCGATCAGGGCGGCGGGGTGGAGCACGGCCGTCCCTACGACCTCAGGCACTCGTTCGCCTCGCTTCTGCTCCACGAAGGGCGCTCGGTGATCTACGTCGCTCGCCAGCTTGGCCACGACGCGCGGCTTACCCTCACCACCTATGGCCACGTGATGGACGAGTTTGAGGATATGCCGCGGCTCGACGCGCAGACGGCGATCGCCGACGCAAGAGCGGCCTTGGCCGCGGCCGCCTCCTCGAGCTGACGCAGCCCCGGCAAGCGATGGCCGCCCGCTTCCCGCCGCCCCAGGTCGCGAAGCCGAGGGGGCACCACGGGGGCACCAGTTTGTCTCGTGCCGTCCTTTCGTGTCCTCCCATGGTCAACAGAAGTGTCGCATTTGCAGGGATTTGCTAGACACCGCGAGACACGAGAGGACAACCCGATCTGCTTTGCACGCAGGAGGTCACGGGTTCGAATCACGTTGGCTCCATTTCACGAAGGCCCGGAAACTCACGAGCATCTGGGCGCTCGTGAGTTCTGTAGCCCAGCCAGGTGACCGTGCACGTGGGTGTCTGTGGGGTGCATGGCTCAACACACCGGAAGGGGCGGCTTTTGAACGCGCCGACCGTCGGCTGCTTTGCAAGCTTCCGACGTCGTGGACGCCGCGTTTGTCTCGGCGTAGGTCCCGGCACCCTTCGGTACCGGTGCAACGATCATCACCCTCTGACCTCTCTCGCTCGTTATGAGCGCCTGTGCGTTGAGAACGCGTTCACTGTTGGCACCTGAGGCGACGGTCGCACCGACGGCTCGAGCGGGGTTGTTCGAGGTGCCGCTGCTGGCTGCCTCTCGCGGCTCGTCCTGGTGCTCGCCGTAGCGAGCGTGGATCCGCCGCACGGGGGCTTTCTGCCCGCCCACCGAGCCCGATTACCCGCCTTGAGAGGAATGCAGCGCCACGGATAGCGCGACGGCTGGAAGGCTATGTGGCGCATTGCTCCAACGTTCTAAGGTCTGACCATGTTGAAAGGTCGCTGCGCCTGTAGAGCCGTCACTTACGAAGTCGCGGACGAGTTCGTCGTCGCGTACAACTGCCACTGCTCGAACTGCCGTGCGATGACAGGCTCGGCCTTTTTGCCCTGGGGTGAGATCGAGCCCGAGAAGCTGAAGGTGACGGAAGGTGAGGAATCGTTGCTAATGGACGGCGATCCGAACGGCCATCACGCGAGGCGGTGTGGCGAGTGCTTCTCGCTCCTGTACTGGACAGGCTACGAAGGCAAGATCCGTGTGCCGTATGGGTCGCTGGTCGACGAGCCGAACCTCAAACCGATGGCGCACATGTTCGTCGCCTCGAAGGCCACGTGGCACGAGATTCGCGACGATCTCCCCCAGCACGACGAATACCCCTGGCCCGGCGACTGAGCTGAGTCGGCAATAAGCGTCCTCAAAGGCGGCGCATGCGGGTCCTTCGCGCCGAGCTCCGCCCCGAGCGACGAACGCGACGGTCGGCTGGAGGGAGCGACGCATGCCATGTGAGGGTCACCTGAAAGGCGCTCACTTACCTCGGCGCTAACGCGTAAGAAGGTGCGTCGACGAGGAGCTAATCGTTCATCAGCGCTGACATCCCACACTCAAGTCGAGGGGCCACGCCACGAACGACATCAGTCAACGAGCTCCAAGGATCCCTCGTGATCGCGAACCGCACGTGCCCGTGTCCTTTGCTCGTCGACGAGATCGCCGCGCGAGTCGGCGACGGCGACCGCGAGGTGCTCGTGATCGCTCCGGCGCTCAACTCTCGCATACGCCACTGGGTCTCGGATGTCGACGAGGCGCTGGCGCGTGCACATGATCGTGTTGATCTTTCGCTAGCCGATCTGCGCGAGCGCGGCATCAGCGCCCGCGGCGAGGTCGGCGACGCAAACCCGCTGCTCGCGATCGCGGATGCGCTCGCCGCGTTCCCCGCCACCGAGCTCGTGATCGTCACCCACCCGGCAGGGCAGTCCAATTGGCTCGAGCATCACTTGATCGAACGAGCCACGTGCCGGTTCCACCTGCCGATCACCCACCTCGTATCAACTGAGGGCCTGGAGGACCAGGTGATCGCCGCCTAAGCTCGACGTAGGCTCATCCATCGGTGGCGCGAGGTGAGGACCTAAGCATGTCGTGTGAGCAGCCTTGCCACCGGGGCACCTGGCTATACCGGTCGCGCGCGCCTCAGCCCCGGTTGTGGTTGACGACCTCGACGTTGTGCCCGTCGGGGTCGAGCACGAACGCGCCGTAGTAACCCGGGTGGTAGATCGCCCGCTCACCTGGCCCGCCATGATCCTCGTAGCCCGCCGCGAGCGCGGCCGCGTGGAACGAGCGCACGGTGGCGTCCTCGCGCGCGGGGAACGCGATGTGGACGTGTTGCGTAAGCGGCCGTTCGTCTCGGACCAGCGAGAAGCTGTAGTCCGAGCCGGCGAGTTGTACGCGGCCGGGTTCATCGTGCACGAGGCGGAGCCCCGCGTGCGGGGCGATCGTCGCGTAGAAGCGCCGGGATGCCTCGAGGTCGCGGACGCGGATCCACAGGTGGTCGACGCTGCCCTCGGGCACAGCGCCCTCGCGGTCGATGTGGACCGCCTCGACGCTGTTGCCATCGGGATCGAGCAGGAAGCCGCCGTAGTACGTCGGGCCGTACTGCGTGCGCGGCCCAGGCGCGCCATCGTCGCGGTAACCCGCGTCGACGCCCGCCTGCCAGAACGCGTCGACCTGTGCGCGGTCGCGGGCGCGGAAGCCAACGTGCAGTCCGCGGGTCACCGGGTGCTCGCGGTCCGTCGCACCAATGTCCCAGTCCTCCCATTCGACCAGATCGGCGTCCGCATGACTTGGCTCGGCGCCCAGGACGCTGAGCACGGTGCGGTAGAAACGCTCTGAGGCCGCCAGGTCGGAGACGGCGACACCGACGTGATCGAACATCGGGCGAGACTACCGTTGCGCCTCAACTCGACCGCGCCGAGGGTAGCCGCCGCAGTCACCAGAGCGCGCGCGACCGTCCGGCGTAGCCGAGCCCCTCGCGCGCCCGCCGGCGTCGCCCCGGAATCTGGACGGCACCCAGGCGCTCCTGATAGCGTCCCGCGCCGTGCGACGGGGGCTCGTCCTGCTACCAGTGCTGATCATGCTCGCGGCGATGCCGGCCGCGGCGGCGAGCAAGCATTCCGGGTTCGCGCTCGGGACCTACAGGGGCAAGACCTCGCTGCAGGGCGCCGTCTCGATGCGGATCTACAAGGGCCACTGCGACCGGGTCCGGCAGAACCTGACTCAGGTCTCCGGCTACTGCTTCGTGATCACGAAGCTGACGCCGGTGCCGCACAGCTCCTGCCCGGACCCGAGCGACCAGCAGCAGGCCGATCAGATCACGCTCGAGCCGTACGGCACCCACCCGGAGAAGATCCACCTCGCCGGCAACGGCCGCTATCACGACGCCGTCGAGACCTTCAGCGGCTCCGCGCCGAAGCCGGTCAGCGTTGTGACCCTGACGTTCACGGCCAAGGGCCGGACGGTCACGGGGAAGGTCACGGTCAAGGCCGGCGGCAACGGCCAGGGCGCTTACGCCTGCTCCGCGCCGGTGATGACCTTCAAGGCCAAGCACTAGCCGCCCGCCGGGGGAGACGGCCCGCTGCGCGGCGGTCGGCGCGGCGTGGCGGTCCCCCGCCCAAGCGCCGGGGCACCCAAAACGCCGACGCTACGATGGACTGAGCCGCCCTCGGCCAGTCGTGTCGCACCGCAGGGACCGTTGGCAGGGTGCCTTTGCCGTGCCGGTGCAGCCGCGGCTCGCGCAGGAGCGGCTTCCTCATAGACGCGGGACCCTCACCCGCGTGGCCTCGAAGCAGAACGCCTGATGCCCGACCACCGACCACATCCCACGCTCGCCACCGCAGGGTGTCCCAGCGCTGCCGAGGCCCGCGCGAGGCTGCCGCTCCTCGCCACGAAGCACACGAAGGGATCGCGCTGATGCCGCGGGGACGGTTGGCCGGCAATTACGGGGCCGCCGCGGCGATGGTCATCTTCGCCCTCGTCCCGTACTTGGTGCTGTCCGCGGCGCTCGAGCCGATCACGCCGATCATCGCCCACGATCTCCACATGAGCCTGCAGACGATGAGCCTCGCGTCGGGGTTGGCGAACGCCGGCTACGCGGTGGGCACGGTCTTGGCCGTCCAGTTCGCGCAGCACCGGCCGCAGCGCCGCATGATGGTCCTGTACGCGGTCCTGCTCGTGATCGGCTCCCTCGTGACCGCGGCGGCGCAGGATCCGGTGATGTTCATCGTCGGCCGGATGCTCCAGGGTTTGTGCACGAGCCTGCTCCTGATCGCGGCGGTTCCGCCTCTTGCCCTCGGCTTCGGCCAGGAGCGGCTGCGCGAGACGGCGATCGTCATGAGCCTGTGCATCTTCGGCGCGGTCGCGCTCGGCCCGACGATCGGCGGCATCCAGGCCCAGGCGCACGCGTGGCGACCGCTGTTCGGCGTGGTTGCGCTCATCTCGCTCGCGGCGCTTGTGTTGTCGCTCCTGACGTTCGAGGATGCCCCCCCGGCTGACCCCACCGCGCCGCGCGCGCCGGTTGCCATCGCGTTGGCGGCCGTCGGGTGCGTGGCCGCGTTCTACGGCGCGTCCGAGCTGCTGACGCACCGCTTCCTCGACCCCCAGGCGTTCGGCCCCCTGATCGGCGGCCTGGCGCTGATCGTCATCCTCGTCACCCAGCAGTACCGCGCCCGGGAGCCCCTTCTCACGATTCGCAGCATGCTCACGAGCACGATTCCGGTCGCCGGGATCGTGGTTGCCCTGTTCGCCGCCGCCGCGTCGGTGTCGGCGACCGCGCTGACCGCAGCGCAGCTGGTAGGCCGCTACAGCCCCCTGCACGTCGGGCTGCTCTACCTACCCGAGCTCGGTGGCGCGGTTCTCACGGCGCTCCTGTTCGGGGTGGTGTTCTCCAGGCGCTCGATTCACTACCTTCCCCTGGTCGGCATGGCCTTCCTGGCCGCCGGCATCGCCGTCTTCCGGACCCAGATTCCGGCGGGCCAGGCGGTGACGCTGATCGGATCGGGGCTGACCGGCATCGGCCTCGGCGCCAGTGTTGCCCCGGCGCTGTTCGTCGCCGGGTTCTCGCTCCCCTCGGCGAACCTGCAGCGCGTGTTCGCGATCGTCGAGCTCCTGCGCGCGGTGGCGGCGTTCATGATCGCGCCCGTGTTCGTGCACTTCGCCGCCACGGTCGGCGGCAGCCCGCGGACGGGGACGGGAATCGCCCTCTGGATCGGCTTCGGTCTGGCGGTCGGTGGGGCCGCGATCGCGGTCCTGCTGTACATGCTCGGGCGGGCCCGGCCGCAGACGCCCAACCTCGCGCGCTTCATCGAAGGTGAGGCGCCGGCCTGGTACTCGCCGCCGCTGCTCGCGGGCGTCCGTGGGCGAGTCGGCGCGCGCAGGCTGGCCGAGGACGCCTGTCCGTAGCCCCCGGCGCGCGGCAGAGACTGCCCGCCGCTCCCGGCGCGCTACGGCGTCACGGCGTCACGCACGAACGACACCGGCCGCCGCAGCCACTGCAGCACGTCCGCCGCTGCGGGCAACGCCTCGTGCCGGCAGCCTCGCTCGCTTGCTCAGAAAAGTTGTCGAGCACAGCCGGGAAGCGGTCGAGCGAACCAGCCCGTCAGCCGACGAAGGGGGAGATGGTCGACCAGCCTCAGGAGCGCCAGCTCGTCGTGTTCACGCTCGGAAGCGAGCAGTACGCGTTTCCCATCCAGGACGTGCACGAGATCATCCGATACGTCACGCCCCGGGCGGTCGCCTCGAAGCACGACTGGGTTCGCGGCGTGATCAACCTACGGGGCAGGATCATCCCGGTCTACGACCTCGCCGTGCACCTGAACATCCAGGCGGAGCTGAGTGACGAGAGCCGGATCGTCATCCTCGACACCGGCTCGGAGACGATCGGAGTGATGGTCGACGGCGTCGACGAGGTGCTCACGATCTCCGAGCAGCAGCTCGAGCGAGTGCCGACAACCGAGACCGCGGCGATCGACTCGATCGCCAAGCTCGGCGACCGCCTCGTCGTGCTGCTCCGGCCCGAGCTTCTCTTCGCCCTCGCCGAGCCGGTCGCGGCCTAACCCGCCGGGGCATACCCCGCGGACACGCGCCGACCGCGGGCGGGTGCGCGGCGCCTCACCCGCGCACCCGCGCCGACAGGTCCGCGTTGACACACCGGAACCCGGTCCATATATTCCGGCGTCGCTGTACGCAGGGGTACCTCGAGGCGCGCGCGCCCCCGGTGCTCATCGGTAGAACGCGTCGCGAGGAGACGCGAGCCTCGCAGGCGCGGTGCTCAGGGAGGTCGCGTTGCTCAGAAGAGGCAGGATCATCACCGCGGTCGCGGCCGTGCTCGCCGTCGCCGTCGCCGCGCCGTCGCCGTACCGTTGGCCGGCGCCGCCCCCAGGCACCACGCCGCCGCCCACTCGAAGCACAAGCGGCCGAAGCACCGCCGGCCCACGGCAATCCCGCGCAAGGTGCAGATCAAGGTCCTCTCGACGCGACCCGACCTCGTCTCCGGGGGACAGGCCCTCGTCCAGGTCGTGCTCCCGCGCGGCGTGCGCCCCGCCACCGTTCAGCTCAAGCTGGGCCGCCGTAACGTCAGCCGCACTTTCGCCCTGCGCCCCAACGGCAAGTTCGAAGGCCTCCTCACCGGCCTTGCCAACGGGCCCAACGTCCTGACCGCGCGCCTGAAGAACGGGTACGGCGCTCGCCTGACCATCACCAACCACCCGATCGGTGGACCGGTGTTCTCGGGACCGCAGATCCAGCCGTGGCTGTGTCAGAGCGGCGCCAGAGACAAGCAGTGCGACCAGGCTCCGACCTACGCCTACTACTACGTCCCCGCCGGTACCGCAGGCGATGGTTCCAACGGCGCGGGGCAGGGCAACGCCGGCACGTTCCAGCCGTATGACCCGAACAACCCGCCGGCCTCCTCGTCGATCGCCACCACCAAGACGACCGATGGCGTGACCGTTCCCTTCATCATCCGCCAGGAGACGGGCTACATCGACCGCGATCAGTACACGATCGCCACGCTGTGGCAGCCGGGGAAGCCATGGGCTCCATGGGCGCCGCAGCGGCAGTACAACGGCCGGCTGGTGATCATGCACGGCGCCAGCTGCGACACCACCTACGGCACCGGCACCGCTCCCACCGTGCAGGACCAGAAGGTCCTCGGAGGCGGCTTCATCGTCATGTCGACCGCGCTCGACAACGCCGGGCACAACTGCAACCTCCTGACCGAGGCGGAGTCGATCGAGATGACCAAGGAGCACGTCATCGACGGTTACGGCGAGATCCGCTGGACGATCGGCAGCGGCTGCTCGGGTGGGTCGCTGGTGCAGCAGCAGGTGGCGAATGCCTACCCCGGCATCTACCAGGGGATCACGCCGCAATGCTCGTTCACCGACGCCTGGTCCTCGGCGATGGAGTACGAGGACTACTACATGCTCCTCAACTACTTCAAGACCCGCGACTTCACCGATCTGTGGACCCCGGTTCAGATCAGCTCGGTGATCGATCACCCCAATCCCGCCAACCCGGTCACTTTCACCACCGCGATCCCGAACTCCGGCGTCGCCGACCGTCAGTGTCCCGACGTGCCGGCGAACGAGACCTACAACGCGCAGACGAACCCGCACGGGGTCCGCTGCACGCTCGAGGACTACATGGTCAACCTGTTCGGCCGTCAGCCGGGCACCGGATTCGCGAATGTGCCGTTCGACAACACCGGCATCCAGTACGGGCTCCAGGGACTGCGCCAGGGCCTGCTCACGCCCCAGCAGTTCGTCGACCTGAACGCGCACGTGGGCGGACTCGACCGCGACGGCCATCTCGCGGCTCAGCGCTCGCCCGGCGACCTGATCGCCCTCCAGCGCGCCTACCGCGGCGGCGCCGCCGATGAGGCGAACAACCTGAACCAGGTCGCGATCATCGACCTGCGCGGGCCGGATCCCGGCGCCTTCCACGACGTTTACCGGACCTACGCGATGCGCAACCGCCTGCTCCGCGACTTCGGCACCGCCGCCAACCAGGTGTTGTGGCGCG
Organism: uncultured Solirubrobacterales bacterium; assembly: GCA_963839105.1. Taxonomy (GTDB): domain Bacteria; phylum Actinomycetota; class Thermoleophilia; order Solirubrobacterales; family Solirubrobacteraceae; genus Palsa-465. The sequence continues at coordinate 488,622 of CAWITQ010000009.1, read as the reverse complement.
GACAGGCGCCGCTGATCGGCGATTCGAACTACGCCGACCAGGCGGTGTTCGCGATGGACTCCTGGCTGGCGCGCGTGTACACCGACCGGCGCAACATCGCGCTCTCGCAGAAGATCATCCAGGACAAGCCCGCGACGGTTGCCGACCGTTGCACGAACGGCTCCGGCACCGAGCTACCGGCGAGCGCGTGCGACACGACGGTGCAGGCCTACGGCACCCCGCGCTTCGCCGCCGACGAGCCCAAGACGGACGACGTCCTGAAGTGCCAGCTGAAGCCGCTGAACCCCGCCGACTACCCGGTCACGTTCACTCCGCTCCAGTGGCAGGAGCTCCAGCAGGCCTTCCCCGGCGGCGTCTGTGACTACAGCAAGCCCGGCGTCGGCCAGCAGCCCACGGCGACGTGGCTCACCTACCAGGACGCCTCGGGTCACGTGGTCTACGGCGGCCGGCCGCTGGGAGCGGCTCCCGGGTCGACGACGTTCGCGCCGGCTCGGGCCAAGCACCGCGCGCCGGCCAAGCACCACAAGAAAAAGAAGAAGCGGGGCTAGCTCGAGGAGCCGCCTATTCGCCTACGCCCGGGTTACCCCGGCCCCCGGCGACCAGGTCGCGGCCCCCTTCCACGAACTGCTTGATCGATCAACTATAATTAGTTGACGACCATGGAGACGACGCCCCTTCAAGCCACGGAGCCGCAGCCAACCCTGCCGGCGACGCTTCGCCTCGGCCCGGTCCGGCTGACCGTCAGCGACCTGGATCGCTCAGTCGCCTGGTACCAGCGCGCGCTCGGTATGAGGATCCAGCGCCTCGAGTCGCCCACCGCTGAGCTCGGCGACGGCGACCAGACCGTGCTCATCCTCGACGAGGACGCCACCGCGCGCCCCGCCCGCCGGCACGCCGGCCTCTATCACTACGCACTGCTCTATCCCTCGCGCGAGGAGCTGGCGCGCGCGGCGGTCCGCCTGGCCGTCACTAAGACACCGATCCAGGGCGCATCCGACCACGGCACCCATGAGGCGATCTATCTTCCCGATCCCGACGGCCTCGGAATCGAGCTGGCCGCCGACCGCCCGCGCGAGCTCTGGCCCACGCCCGAGGAGGAGTTCGGCCGCGGTGGCCCGCTCCCCCTCGATCTCGAAAGCCTGCTGGCCGCTGTCGCCGGAGAAGCGCCGACCGAGCAGGTCGAGCCGGGCCTGCGCGTCGGCCACGTCCACCTCCACGTCGGCTCGGTGCAGCGGGGACTGGCCTTCTACCGCGACCTGATCGGGTTCGACGTGTGGGCGCTGCTGCCGAGCGCGGCGTTCGTGAGCGCCGGCGGCTACCACCACCACCTCGGCTTCAACACCTGGCTCGGCGAGGGCGTGCCGCCCATGCCGCCTGGCACCGTCGGCCTGCGCAACTGGACGATCGAGCTCGAGGACGCGGATCAGGTGGCGGCGGTGCGAGGCCGTCTCGACGCCGCCGGCGCACCGACCCACGACGACGGCCGCGGCTTCACCACCGCCGATCCATGGCAGATCGGACTCCGCGTCACGGAGCGGGAGAGATGAGCGGCCCTCAGGGACCGATCGAGCCCGCGGTACGCGCTGAGCGGCCCATCGATCCCGAGATGCGAATCGGGCACGTGCACCTGCGCACGGCCGACATCGATCGCGTCCGCGACTTCTACGTCGGCATCCTCGGCTTCGACGTCGTGTTCGAGGCGCGGGAGGTGCCCGGCTGGGGCACCACCGGCGACATCCTGTTCGTCTCCGCCGGCGGCTATCACCACCACCTCGGCTTCAATACGTGGAAGTCGGCTGGGGGCGGGCCTCAGCCTGACGGCGTCGCCGGGCTCCACCACGTCGCGCTGAACTTCTCGACGCAGGCGAGGCTCGCCGAAGCGGTCAAGCGCCTCGTCGACGTCGACTGGCCGCTGCGCCAGTTGACCGACCACGGCACCCACCTGGCGGTCTACCTGAGCGACCCCGACGGAAACGACCTCGAGCTCGCATGGGACCGGCCGTTCGCGGAATGGCCGACGAACGGCTTCGCCGACGCCCTCGACACGCCCTTCGACCTCGATTCGCTCCTCGCCGCCGCGACGCCGGCCGCCTGACGGCGCCCTGCTCTGAGCGCGCTGGGACTATCCCCGGCGGCCGTGGGGTAGGCTCGCGGCGCCTCGTCGCGACCCCATAACAGCAGAGGAGAGACTCAATGGCCGAACCGACACGAGAAGACGCCCAGCTGATGCTCCAGATCGCGCAGTGGGGAACCGCGCTGGGGGTGAACGACGCGATGGGCCAGATCATGTCCGAGGACTTCGATCCCTACGACGCTGAGGCCACCGAGGGCGGCGTCCAGAAGATCCTCACCTTCTGCGAGACGATCGGCACGCTCGTCAAGCGCGATCTGGTCAGCAAGGAGCTCGTCGAGGACTGGCTCTGGATCGACGGGTTGTGGGCGAGGGTCGGACCGGCCGCCGTCAAGCAGCGCGACAAGATGGAGGAGGAGCGGCTCTACGCGAACTTCGAGGCGATGACGAGCGAGAACGCCCCCGACGTGAGGGCGGCGCTCAAGGAGGCTGAGGAGAAGCGCGCCGAGGAAGAGCGCAAGCAGAAAGAGGAGGAGGAGCGCAAGAAGAAGGAGGAGGAGGAGAAGAAGGCCAAGGAGGAGGAGGAGAACGGCGACGAGGACAAGGACGACGAGGACAAGGACAAGGACGACGACGACTAGTCCCCGGCGGCGAACTCCTCGAGCGCGTCGTTGAGCGTCGCGCTCGGCCGCATGGCCTTCTGCATCTTGTCCTCGTCCGGCCAGTAATAGCCGCCGAGGTCCACCTCGGACCCCTGGGCCGAGTTCAGCTCCTCGACGATCTTCTCCTCGTCGGACTCGAGCTGGTCGGCCAGCTTCGAGAACCGTTCCGCGAGCTCTGAGTCCTCGTCCTGGGAGGCGAGCTCGCGCGCCCAGTACATGGCGAGGTAGAAGTGGCTGCCGCGGTTGTCGAGCTCGCCCACCTCGCGCGAGGGAGAGCGGTCCTCCTCGAGGAAGCGGCCGGTGGCGCGATCGAGCGCGTCGCCCAGCACCTTGGCCTGCGGGTTCTCGGTCTTCTTCGCCAGCAGCTCGAACGAGGGCGGCAGGGCGAGGAACTCCCCGAGCGAGTCCCAGCGCAGGTGGTTCTCGTCGATGAACTGCTGAACGTGGCGCGGCGCCGAGCCCCCGGCGCCGGTCTCGAACAGCCCGCCCCCCGCCATCAGGGGGACGATCGACTGCATCTTGGCGCTCGTGCCGAGCTCGAGGATCGGGAACAGATCGGTCAGGTAGTCGCGTAGGACGTTGCCGGTGACCGAGATCGTGTCCTCGCCGCCACGGGCTCGCTCGAGCGTGTACCGCGCGGCCTCGGCCACATCCATGATCTCGATCTCGACGTCGTCGGTGTCGAGCTCGTCGAGGCCGGGACGAACCTTCTTCAGAAGCTCGGCGTCGTGGGGGCGCTCCTCGTCGAGCCAGAACACGGCCGGCGCGCCGGTTTCGCGCGCGCGCTCCACCGCCAGCTTGACCCAGTCCTGGATCGGCGCGTCCTTGGTCTGACACATGCGCCAGATGTCGCCCGGCGCCACCTCGTGCTCAAGCAACGTCTCCCCGTCGCCGTCCACGACGCGGACCGTGCCCGCGTCGGAGATCTCGAACGTCTTGTCGTGCGAGCCGTACTCCTCGGCCGCCTGCGCCATCAGCCCGACGTTCGGCGTGCTGCCCATCTCCGACGGATCGAAGGCGCCGTGCTCCCGGCAGTGATCGACCGTCTCGGCGTACAGCGCCGCGTAGGAGTGATCGGGGATCACGAACTTCGCGTCCTGCTGCTCGTCGTCGGAGTTCCACATCTGGCCCGAGGTGCGGATCGCCGCCGGCATCGACGCGTCGATGATCACATCGCTGGGCACGTGGAGGCTGGTGATCCCGCGGCCGGAGTCCACCATGGCCAGCTTCGGACCGTTCTCGTAGGCGGACTCGATCGCCTTCTCGACGGCCTTGCGCTGCTCAGACGGAAGATCCTCGATCGCCTCGAGGAGCGCGCCCAGGCCGTCGTCGGGATCGACCCCCACCGACTTCAGCTCGTCGCCGTACTCGTCGAACACGTCTTTGAAGTACGCGCGCACCGCGTGGCCGAAGATGATCGGGTCGGACACCCTCATCATCGTCGCCTTCAGGTGCACCGAGAACAGCACGCCCTTCTCCTTGGCGTCCTCGACCTGCTCGGCGAGGAACTGGAGCAGCGCCTCCCGCCGCATCACCGACGCGTCGAGCACCTCGCCCTCGAGCACCTTCACGCCCTCCTTCAAGGTCGTGGTCGAGCCGTCCTCGCTCACGAGCTCGATCCGGACGTCGCCCTCTGAGGTCACCGTCACCGACTGCTCGGTGGCGCGGAAGTCCCCCTCGCTCATGGTGGACACGTGCGAGCGGGAATCTGAGGACCAGTCGCCCATCGAATGCGGGTGCTTGCGCGCGTATTCCTTGACCGACGCCGGCGCCCGCCGGTCGGAGTTGCCCTGGCGCAGCACGGGGTTGACCGCGCTCCCCTTGACCTTGTCGTAGCGCTCCCGCGCCTCGCGCTGCTCGTCGTCGCCGGGCTCCTCGGGGTAGTCGGGGATCTTGAACCCCTGCTCCTGGAGCTCGGAGATCGCCGCCTTGAGCTGCGGCACGGAGGCGCTGATGTTCGGCAGCTTGATGATGTTGGCCTCGGGCGTCTCGGCCAGGTCGCCCAGCTCGGCGAGCGAGTCGGTCACGCGCTGGTCATCGTCGAGCTTGTCCGGGAACTGGGCGAGGATCCGGCCGGCGAGCGATATGTCACGCAGCTCGATCTCGATCCCGGCGGCGCTCGCGAACGCCTCGATGATCGGCAGCAGCGACTTCGTCGCGAGCGCCGGCGCCTCGTCGGTGTGCGTGTAGGTGATCTTCATCGCGGCTGCAGGACACTAGCGACCCGCCGCCGGAGGCATGGCGGAAAAGGCTCTCCCGGGATCCGGGCACGGACGCCCGGATCCCCGTGATCCTCCTAGGACTGAGGTGGCGCCTGCTCGGTCGCGTCCGACGAGGCCGCCGCCGTCAGCGGTGTGACCTTCGGCTCAGCCGGGAACCGCTTGCCCGCCTCGGCCGACAGCCGCGCCAGCGCGTTCGACAGGTTGCTCACGTCCTCGAGCAGCCTCGCGCGCTCGCGCCAGACCGACAGCTTCTCAGTCTCGAGCTCGTGGAGCTGACGGTTCGCGTCCTTGGTGACGGCGATCGCGTTCGCGGCGGCGTCCTTGAGTACCCGGTCCGCCTGCTCCTGGGCCTGCCGAGTCGTCTCGTGGGCCTTGTCGTGCGCCGCGAGCAGGATCGCCGAGGTCTGCTCGCCGATCCGCTGGATCTCCTCCTCGACGCGGTTCTCCGTCGGCACGTGCGCCCGGAGCTCGCTCAGCTCTCGGTCGAGCTCCGAGAGCTCCTGCTCGAGGTCGGCGATGTGCGCGTCGACGGCGGTGGTCTCATAGCCCTGGCGGACGACGGGGAACCGCGGCACGACGTGATCCCACTCGGGCTCGCGTTCGTCGCGGAGCGCGTATTCCTCGTCGCCGCCGGGCTCCTCCCAAGCGCCGTCCTTGCGCTCGCTTCCGGTGAAGGCGCGCGACAGCCGGTCGCTGAGGTCGCCGAATCGCGACGCCGTCGTCTGACGCTTCGCACCCTTCTCCAGCATGAGGCTGCGCCTCTCGAAATTGGCCACGTGAGCTCCTGTTCCTAGTACGTCTGCTGGCTCCGCAGTTCGGCGCGCGGCATCGGATCCCTCGTCGCGCCAGCCGCCGTGCAAAGGACAGGCGCGGGCGTATGATCGGCCGCGTGAGCGTCGCGGTCGGTGCAGCGCCGGCGGAGCGGGACCGATCAGGGGTGTTGGTCGTCTTCGCGGGGCTGATGCTCGTGATGCTGATGGCGGCGCTCGATCAGACGATCGTCTCCACCGCGCTGCCCACGATCGTCGGCGACCTCGGCGGGCTCTCGCACATCTCGTGGGTGGTCACGGCCTACCTGCTGGCCCAGACGGCGGTCACTCCCATCTACGGCAAGCTCGGCGACCAGTACGGCCGCAAAATCGTGCTCCAGTCGGCGCTGGTCCTGTTCCTCGCGGGCTCGGCGCTGTGCGGGGTGGCACAGAGCCTGAGCATGCTGATCGTGTTCCGGGCGGTGCAGGGGCTCGGTGGCGGAGGGCTGATGGTCTCGACCATGGCCGCCATCGGCGACGTCGTGCCGCCGCGTGACCGCGGCCGCTACCAGGGATTCTTCGGCGCCGTGTTCGGCCTGGCGAGCGTGATCGGGCCACTGCTCGGTGGCTTCTTCACCTCGAGCCTGTCCTGGCGGTGGATCTTCTATGTGAACCTGCCGATCGGGGTGCTGGCGTTCGCGGTGCTCGCCGCCACGCTCCCGTCGCACAAGCGGGACGTCCACCATCGCATCGACTACCTCGGCTCGGCGCTCCTCGCCGCCTCGCTCAGCGCCGTGGTCCTCGGATGCACGCTCGGTGGCACGACATACAAGTGGAGCTCGGGGGTGATCATCGGGATCTTTGCCGGCGCGGTCGTGCTCGCGATCCTGTTCGTGTTCGTGGAGCGGCGCGCTCCCGAGCCGGTGCTGCCGCCCCGGCTGTTCCGCAACCGGGTGTTCTCGGTCACGAGCGCGATGGGTCTCGTGGTGGGCTTTGCCCTGTTCGGCTCGGTCACCTACCTCCCCCTGTTCCTACAGGTCGTCAACCGCGCCAGCCCGACCGGGTCGGGGCTCCAGATCCTCCCCCTGATGGGCGGCCTGTTGCTGACCTCGATCGGGTCGGGGCAGATGATCAGCCGCACCGGCATCTACAAGCCGTTCCCGATCGCGGGCAGCGCGATCATGGTCGCGGGGCTGATCCTGCTCTCGCGAATGGACGCCCACACGTCCCGGCTCCTCGCCTCCGCGTTCATGTTCGTCCTCGGCCTCGGGCTGGGCCTGGTCATGCAGGTGCTCGTGCTCGCGGTGCAGAACGCCGTCGACTACGCCGACCTCGGGGTGGCCACGTCCGGCGCCACCCTGTTCCGCTCGATCGGAGGCTCCGTCGGCACGGCGGTGCTCGGCTCGATCTTCTCCAACCGCCTCGCCAGCGAGCTGTCCGCGGCGCTTCCCGCGGGCGCTGGGAGCAGGGTCTCGGGCACCGTGGCGGGAAACCCCGCAACGCTCGACCGGCTGCCGGCGCGGGTGCACACTGCGTACGTCACAGCCTTCACGCACGCGCTCTCCACGGTCTTCGAGGTGGCGGCCGGCGTGGCGGTTTTCGCGTTCCTGCTCAGCTGGATGCTCGAGCAGCGTCAGCTCCGCGACACCGTCGCCGCGGGCACCGGCGTCGGCGAGAGCTTCGCCGTCCCCAAGCACACGGATTCGCTCGCCGAGGCTTCCCGCGCGCTCAGCTCGGTGGTGGGGCGTGGGGAGCGCCGGCGGCTCGTCGGGGAGATCGTGGCCCGCGCCGGCGTCGAGCTCACCCCCGCGGCGGCGTGGCTGATCGTGCGCTTGAGCGAGAATCCCGCATCAGACGTGGAGGCGCTATCGCAACAGTTCGATATCCCGGTGGCGGTCGGCGCCGCCGCGCTCGACGAGCTCAAGGAGCGGGGGCTCCTCCTCGACGCGGACGGCGTACGGAAGGTGACCCCCGCCGGCCAGGACACGGCGGAGCGGCTGGTCGAGGAGCGCCGGGCGACGGTCGCCCGGCTGTGTGAGCACTGGGATCCCGATCTGCATCCGGAGCTGGCTGGGGTCATCCATCGTCTCGCTCGTGACCTGGCCGCGGAGCCGGCGCGGGAGCTCGTGGGGCAGAGCACTTGAGCAATGCCAGCGAGATCCTGGCCCGGCGCATGCACCTGGTGCGGGCACAGACGCACGACGTCGTCTGCGAGCGAGATCTGCGGGCGAAGATGGGCGACGGCACCGTGCTTCTCGCCGACCGCTGGGTGGCGCGCTCCGAGCGTCACCGTGCTCAGCCGACCGTGCTCCTACGCTCCCCGTACGGTCGGCGCCAGTTCATCGGGTTGATCTTCGGCCGGATCCTCGCCGAGCGGGGCTTTCAGGTCGTGATCCAGAGTGTCCGGGGCACGTTCGGCTCCGAGGGCGACTTCAACCCCTTCGACGAGCGCGCCGACGGGCTGGCCACGCTGCGCTGGATCCGCGCTCAGCCGTGGCACTCCGGCAAGGTCGGCATGTTCGGGCCGAGCTACCTCGGGCTCGTCCAGTGGGCCGTGGCCGCGGCCGACGGCGACGGTCCGGATGCGCTCGCGCTCCAGGTGACCGCCTCGCAGTTTCACGGCGAGACGTACGCGGGGGGCAGCATGGCGCTCGAGACGACGGCATCGTGGATGGTCATCGTCGCCGCCCAGGAGAGCCTGCTCGCGCCGCTCGCGATCGCCCGCGGCCTCCAGCGGCTCCCCTCCGCGCTCTCCGAGCTCCCCCTGAGCGACCTTGACGAGCGCGCCACCGGCGCCCAGGTGGACTGGTACCGCAAGGCGATGGGGACGTACTCGCGCGAGGACGCCTACTGGGCCGCGCGCGACTTCGCCGCCGGAGTCGCCGACGTGGAGGCGCCGGTCCAGCTCATGGGCGGCTGGTACGACATCTTCCTGCCCTGGATGCTCGAGGACTTCGCCGCCCTACAGCAGGCGGGGCGGCCCGTCCAGCTGATCATCGGCCCCTGGACCCACACCGCACCGGGGCTGCTGGCGGCGTCGCTCAAGGACGGCGCGGGATGGCTGCGCGCGCAACTGCTCGGGGACGAGCGCCTGATCCCCGGCGACGCCGTGCGCGTTTTCGTCACCGGCGACAAGCCCCACGGCGGATGGCGCAGCCTCGAGGCGTGGCCGCCGCCCGGGCTGCGCGAGCGCCGCCTGTGGCTCGCCCCGGATCACCGCCTGAGCGAGCGCGAGCTGGACGGCGCCGACGCGCCCGGCGATCGCTACCGCTACGACCCGGCCGACCCCACGCCCTCGCTCGGCGGCCCTGTGCTCCTGGCGCGGGAAGCCGTCGTCGACAACCGCAAACTGGAGGCGCGCCCCGACGTCCTCGTCTACACGGGCGAGCCGCTTCCGGAGGCGCTCGAGGCGATCGGGCCAGTCAGGGTCGAGCTGTGGGTGCGCACGAGCTCGCCCCACTTCGATCTGTTCGCCCGGGTGTGCGACGTCGACCCCGGCGGAGTCTCGCGCAACGTGTGCGACGGACTCCAGCGGATCGTTCCCGAGGAGTACGAGGAGGCGTCCGACGGCACGCGTCGCGTCGCCTTCGATCTGTGGCCGACGGCGCACCGCTTCGCCGCCGGGCACCGCATCCGCCTGCAGGTGTCCTCCGGGGCTCACCCGCGGTATGCCCGCAACGCGGGGACCGGCGAGGACCCGGTGACGGATACGCGCCTCGAGGCCGTCGACGTCGAGCTGCTCCACGACGCCAGCCACCCCTCGCTGCTGGTGCTGCCGAGCTGATGGCCCGCCTCGGGAACCGCATGGCGTTCTGGACATGGGCGACCACGACATCCAGTTCACCAAGACCCCGTCGGTCCTGGACGCCATGGGGCTCGGCTCGCTCGAGAAGAGCGCGGCGGCACGGCGGGAAATCCGCGACCGTGGCCTCTAGCTAGAAGTCCGGCGCCGCGGGGAGCCCCACGTAGTTCTCAGCCACGCTGTGGGCGGCAGCATCCGAGCGCTCGATGTACTGCAGGCGCGCCAGCTGCAGGCGCTTGTGGAAATCGCCCTGGCCGAGGTCGTGCAGAAGCTGCGTCATGTAGTTCGAGAAGTCCTGAGCTCGCCACACGCGCCGCAGGGCGCGGTCGGAATAGGTGTCGAGCGCGTCGGCTGATCCGGTCTCGTACCAGTTCTGAAGTGCCGCCGCGAGCAGGCGCACGTCGTTGACCGCCAGGTTCAGCCCCTTCGCCCCCGTGGGGGGCACGATGTGCGCAGAGTCCCCGGCCAGGAGCAGCCGGTGGTAGCGCAGCGGCTCGGCCACGTAGCTGCGCATTGGGGTGATCCCCTTCTCGAGGATCTTGCCCTCGTTGATCTGCCACCCCTCGCTGGCGTGCCGCGTCTGGAGCTCCTCCCATATCCGCTCGTCGGGCCAGTCGTCGAGGGGCTCGTCGTTGGGCACCTGGAGGTAGAGCCGGCTCACCCGCGAGGAGCGCATCGAGTACAGCGAGAAGCCGTGCTCGTGCCAGGAGTAGATGAGCTCGTCGGTGGCGGGCGGCGCCTCGGCCAGGATCCCGAGCCAACTGAACGGATACGTGTAGTCGTACTCGGTCAGGACCCCCTCAGGAATCGACTGGCGGCATACGCCGTGGAAGCCGTCGCATCCGGCGATCACGTCGCACTCCAGCTCGTGCTGCTCCCCCTCGTGCTCGAACGTGATCCGCGGCCGCTCGGACTCGACGTCGTGGAGAGCCACGCCGGAGACCTCGAAGCGGAGCTCGCCGCCGCGATCGAGCCAGGCCGCGATCTCGTCTTTGACCACCTCCTGCTGGCCGTAGATCGTGATTCGCCGCCCGGTGAGCTCGGTCATCTCGAGGTGGTGGGTGTGGCCCTGGTGGCGCAGGTAGATGCCGTGATGCTCGAGCCCCTCGCGGTCGAGGCGCTCGCCGACGCCGATCTCGTGGAGAAGCTCGACCGTGTTGTGCTCGAGCAGGCCGGCGCGGGTTCGGTGCTCGACGTACTCGCGAGTGCGGTTCTCGAGGATGATCGCTTCGATGCCGGCGCGCTGAAGCAGCAGCCCGAGCGTGAGACCGGCTGGACCGGCGCCAACGATCCCGACCTGCGTCCGCATGGCCGGACTATATGTGGAAGCGGCACCCCTCGAACCTCGTTCGGTCTCTAGGGCATCCACGCCCTACCGCTAACCTCACCCGTTTCCCGGAGGCCGTGTGGCTTTCCGGCATCCCGCGACGCCAGCGCGCGCCTAGGAGACGACACACATGACCTACGCCGATAACGAGTTCCTGTTCACCTCCGAATCCGTCACGGAAGGGCACCCGGACAAGATCGCCGACCAGATCTCCGACGGCGTGCTCGACGCCGTGCTCCGCGAGGACCCGTACGGCCGCGTGGCCTGCGAGACGCTCGTGAACACCGGTCTCGTCGTTGTCTCGGGCGAGATCTCGACCACGGCCTACGTGGACATCCAGCAGATCGCCCGCGACACGATCCGGGCGATCGGATACAACGACCCCGGGCTTGGCTTCAGCGCCGACTCGTGCGCGGTCATCAACGCCATCGACAAGCAATCGCCCGACATCGCCCAAGGCGTCGACCACGCCTACGACGCCGACGAGGATTCGATCGAGGGGGCCGGAGACCAGGGGATGATGTTCGGCTACGCCACGCGGGAGACGCCGGAGCTGATGCCGCTGCCGATCTCGCTCGCCCACCGGCTGGCCAAGCGGCTCACCGACGTGCGCAAGTCGGGGCTGATGCCCTACCTGCGCCCGGACGGCAAGACCCAGGTCTCGGTGCGCTACCGCGCCGGCGTGCCGGTGGCGATCGAGAAGCTCCTGATCTCCACCCAGCACGAGGAGGGATGCGAGTCGCTCCTGCCCGACGAGCTGTGGCAGCGGGTGGTGGTTCCCGTGCTCCCCGACGGGCTCTACGACGAGCGCGCCCTGCGCGAGAGCTTCCTCGTCAACCCGACCGGCCGGTTCGTGATCGGCGGCCCCGTCGGCGATTGCGGCCTCACCGGCCGCAAGATCATCGTCGACACCTACGGCGGGATGGCCCGCCACGGTGGCGGCGCCTTCAGCGGCAAGGATCCGTCGAAGGTCGATCGCTCGGCGGCCTACGCCGCCCGGTGGGTGGCCAAGAACGTCGTCGCCGCCGGCCTCGCCGACCGCTGCGAGATCCAGGTGGCGTACGCGATCGGCGTCGCCAGTCCCGTGAGCGTGGCCGTCGAGTGCTTCGGCACCGAGAAGGTCGGGCGGGGCGTGATCGCCCGGCTCATCGACGAGCACTTCGACCTGCGGCCGGGCGCCTTCCGCGAGGAGCTCCAGCTCCACCGTCCCGGCTACCAGCGGACCGCCGCCTACGGCCACTTCGGCCGCGAGGAGTTCACCTGGGAGCGGACCGACCGGGCCGATGCTCTGCGCGAGGCCGCCGGCCTGGGTGAGCGCGAGCCCGAGCCGGTCGCCGCATGAGCATCACCGTCGTCGGCTCGATCGCGTTCGACGCCGTCAAGACCCCGTTCGGCGTTCGCGAGCGGATGCTGGGCGGGGCCGCCACCCATTTCGCGCTGGCGGCCTCGTTCTTCGACACCGTGCATGTGGTCGGACCCGTGGGGGACGACTTCGGCGGCGACGATCTCGACGTGCTGGGGACGCGCGGTACTGACGTGAGCGACGTCGAGCGCGTCGGCGGCGGGAAGACGTTCTTCTGGAAGGGCGAGTACGGCTGGGACCTCAACACGCGCGAGACGCTCGCCACCGACCTGAACGTGTTCGAGCAGTTCGAGCCGAAGCTGTCGGAGGCCTCCCGCGAGGCCGACGTGCTGTTCCTCGCCAACATCCAGCCCCAGCTCCAGCTCGGGGTGCTCGAGCAGTGCCGCGAGCCGCGGTTCGTGGCCATGGACTCGATGAACCTGTGGATCGACATCGCCCGCGACGCCCTGATCGAGGTCATCCGCCGGGTCGACTGCGTGATCCTCAACGACGCCGAGCTGCGCCAGCTCACGGAGCGTCCCAATCTGCTGACGGCGGCGCGAGACGTGCTCGAGCTCGGGCCGTCGATCGTCGTGGCCAAGCAGGGGGAGTACGGCGCGGCGCTGGTCACCGCAGAGCAGTTCTTCGCCCTCCCCGCCTATCCGCTCGAGACCGTCGTCGATCCGACCGGGGCCGGCGACACCTTCGCCGGGGGGTTCGTGGGTCATATCGCCCGGAACCTCGGCGATCTGTCGAGCGAGCCCGTGCTCCGCCAGGCTATGGCCTACGGGACCGCGCTCGCGTCGTACAACGTCGAGGAGTTCGGGACCGAGCGGGTGCAGCGCCTGAGCGCCGATGAGATCCGGTCAAGGGTGGATGATCTACGGCGTATGACGCAGTTCGAGCATGACGCGATTCCGCTGGGCTGATGCCGGCGCGGATCATCGACGGCAAGGCGGTCGCGGCCTCGCTGCGCGAGCAGATGGCGCAGGAGGTGGCCGCGTTCGCGAACGAGCACGGCGCTCCGCCCGGCCTCGCCACCGTCCTCATCGGTGACGATCCCGCCTCCGAGATCTACGTCTCCTCGAAGCGGCGTGTGTCCGGCGAGCTCGGGATCGAGAGCTTCCATCACCCGCTGTCGGCGTCGGCGACCGAGGCCGAGGTCCTCGAGCTGATCGACGCGCTGAACGCCGACGACGCGGTCAGCGGGATCCTCTGCCAACTTCCGGTGCCCGGCCACCTGAACGGCGTCGCGATTACCAACCGGATCGACCCCGACAAGGACGTCGATGGGCTCACGGTGGCTAACGCGGGGCGCCTGGCACTCGGGCTTCCGGGCCTGCGCCCGTGCACGCCGGCCGGGGTGATGGTGCTGCTGGAGGGCGTCCCGCTCGAGGGCGCGGAGGCCGTCGTGATCGGGCGCTCGAACCTGTTCGGCAAGCCGATGGCCCAGCTGTTGCTGGGCGCCAACGCCACCGTCACCGTGTGTCACTCGCGGACGCATGACCTCGCTTCGGTCTGCCGGCGGGCGGACGTCCTGATCGCCGCTGTCGGCCGCGACCGGATGGTCAAGGCCGACTGGGTCAAGCCCGATGCCGTAGTCATCGACGTGGGCATGAACCGCAGCGACGACGGCCTGCACGGCGACGTCGACTTCGAGGCCGTCAAGGAGGTGGCGAGCGCGATCACCCCGGTGCCCGGCGGCGTCGGGCCGATGACGATCGCCTACCTGATGCAGAACACGCTCCTGGCCGCGCGCCGGCGGGTGCTCGCAGATTGATCGAGCTGCGCGGAGCCGGTGGCGAGCCGGTCGATTTCGCGCGGACCCTGCTCTCTCACGGCGTCGCGGACCTGCCGCCCAACCGGATCGCCGAGGACGGCTCACGGCTGGAGACGGTGCTGCCGACAGCCGGCGGCCCGCGCGTCGTGGTCGTCGAGGCCGTCCGGGGGCGCGTCTCGGTGACTCCCGATTCGCCGGACCTCGAGCGCCAGGTTCGCCGCATGCTCGCGCTCGACGAGGACCTGAGCGCCTTCTACGGCGTCGCCGAGGCCGACCCAGCGCTGGCCTGGGTAGTGGTGGGCGCGGGCCGGATGCTCCGCAGCCCGACCGTGTTCGAGGACGTCGTGAAGACGATCTGCACCACGAACTGCGCCTGGTCGGGGACGGTGCGGATGGTCACGGCGCTCGTGGATGTGCTGGGGGCACCCGCGGTGGGGGCGGCTGAGCGGCGCGCCTTCCCCACGCCCGCCGAGATGGCCGCGGCCGGCGAAGACTTCTACCGCGATGTGGCTCGGGCGGGCTATCGCGGTCCCTACCTGCGTACGCTGGCGGCGGACGTCGCCTCGGGCGGAGTCGATCTCGAGGCTCTGCGTGATCCGGCACTGTCCGACGACGACGTGGCCGAGGCGCTGCTGGCGCTGGCCGGGGTCGGGCCGTACGCCATGGCGCACATGATGATGCTGCTCGGGCGCTACCGGCGGCTGATCCTCGACTCCTGGACGCGCCCCAAGTACCGGCGGGTGAGCGGCCGGGCCCGCGATCACCGACAAGGGGATCGAGCGCGCCTTCCGGCGCTATCGCGAGTTCGCCGGATTAGCCTTCTGGCTGACCCTGACCGAAGACTGGATGCCCTGACATGACGCGTTCTCGTAGCGGCCTGGTGGCCGTCCTGGTGCTGGTGGCGCTGCTCGTCGTGGCGTCGACCGCCGGCGCCGGTCCGACCAGGGCACGCCCCCGGCCGCTCCCCGTGCTGTTCGTGCACGGCCTCGAGGGAACGGGTGCCCAGTTCGAGTCTCAGGCGCTGCGCTTCACGAGCAACGGCTATCCCGCGGGATACATCGACGAGGTCGACTACGACTCCACCCGGGCGATCGCCGACCAGAGCCAGGTCGACGCTCAGATCGACGCCAAGATCGCCGAGCTCAAGCGGCGGACGGGGGCGTCCAAGGTCGACCTGGTCGGGCACTCGCTCGGGACGACCGTCTCCTACAACTATCTGACGGACCCCGCTCGGGGCGCGGCGCGGAGAGCGAACGTCGCGCACTACGTCAACATCGACGGGCAGTCGAACAACCCCGGCGTGCCGACGCTGGCGCTGTGGGCAGGCCGGCGCCAGGGAACCATGACCGGTGCCATCACCACGCCCCACATGAACGGCGCCAAGAACATGACGATCCCCAACCAGACTCACGTGCAGACCTGCACCTCGGAGCAGTCGTTCGTCCAGATGTACGAGTTCCTGACCGGCAAGCGGCCGGCCCACGACATCGTCCGCCAGGGCGGACGCATCCAGCTCGCCGGGCGCGCGCTCACCTTCCCCCAGAACCAGGGCCTGGCGGGAGCGACGGTCCAGGTGTGGCCACTTGGCGCGAGCGGGCACCGCTCGACGAGCTCGCCGCTCGCTTCGCTGCACGTGGTCGACGGCTCGGAGGGGGGCGGCGGGTGGGGCCCGGTCGCCGTCCAGTCAGGACAGCGCTATGAGTTCGCTCTCGCGGAGACCGGCCTGCCGACGCTGCACATCTACTACGAGCCGTTCGTGCGCAGCGACTACACGCTCAGGCTGCTCGACTCCGCACCCCTCACCGCGTACGCCGGCAACCGCCCCGGCAGCGAGTCCGCCGTCAACATCCGCTACAAGGAGCTCTGGGGCGACGTCCCCGGGCAGACCGACGTGCTCTCGATCAACGGGACCAGCGTCTGCACGGCGAGCCTGTGCCCGTGGACCAAGCAGATCAACGCCTACTTCGCGTTCGACGACAACCGCAACCGCAAGACCGATCTGACCTCAGATCCGGTGATCGGAGCCCTCCCGTTCATCCAGGCCGGCGATGTGTTCATCCCCTCCAGCCCCGGCGCCACCGGGACGACCACCTTCCAGCTGCGCTCCCGCGGCACAGGACCGCTTCGCACCGTGACGACGCCGAACTGGGACTCCCTCGGAGATGGGGTGATCGTCAACTGGAACGACTATGAGCCGAGCGAGGTTGCCACGCCGCGGGCGGGCAAGCCGAGGCGCACCCGCCGGCCTCATCGCCCGGCACACCGGCGCCACCGTACGGGATCCCCCCCGCCGTCGTTCACGGGTTGAGCCGCTCGATCCGCCACTCTCCGCCGTCGTCCCGGAGGTACCGGAAGCGATCGTGGAGGCGGTCAGGCCGGTGCTCCCAGAACTCATAGGCCTCCGGCATCACGCGGAAGCCGCCCCAGTTGTGGTGAACCGGTAGCTCCGCCGGGTGCTCGCGCGCCAGTGCGGCCACTCGCGCCTCCAGGTCGGCGCGGCTTGCCACGGGCTGGCTCTGGCGCGAGGCCAGCGCGCTGAGCTGGCTGCCGCGGGGCCTGGAGCGCGCGTACGCCACCGACTCCTCGCGGGAGGTGCGCTCCACGGCGCCCTCGATCCGGACCTGGCGGCCGGGCCAGTGGAACAGCAGCGCCGCCCGCGGATTGGCGGTGAGCTCAGTGCCCTTGCGGCTGTCGTAGTTGGTGTAGAAGACGAACCCGCGCTCGTCGAAGCTCTTCATGAGGACCATCCGGAGCGAGGGTTCGCCGTCCCGGGTGGCGGTCGCCACCGCCATCGCCTCCGGCTGGGGTTCGGGCGCCTGTTCGAACCAGCGAGCGAACTGGCGCAGCGGATCGGGATCGAGATCCATGTACGGCTGTGTACCCTCCACGGCTTCCACGGGCACGGAAGGAGCGTTGGGACGGTGAAATTGGTGATCGGGATCGTGCGGCCGGAGCAGGCCAACCACGTGCTGGAGGCGCTCTACCGGGCGGAGGTGCGCGGCCTTTCGCTCAGCCGGGTCCAGGGTCACGGCGGTGAGCTCGACCGCGTCGAGACCTACCGCGGCACCCGGGTGAAGATGGAGCTCTCGGAGAAGGTGCGCTTCGAGATAGCCGTCTCGGACGAGTTCGTCGAGCCCACGGTCCAGGCCATCTGCGAGGGCGCCCGCACGGGGAACGTCGGTGACGGGAAGATCTTCGTCCTGCCGCTGGAGCGGGCGGTGCGGATCCGCACCGGCGAGACCGACCACGGCGCCGTCACTCCCGTCGACGCCTGATGCCGCCCCAAGTGAACGCGGGCGATACCGCGTGGATGCTCGTCGCCACCGCGCTCGTGCTGATGATGACGCCCGCCCTCGGCCTCTTCTACTGCGGCCTCGTCCGCTCCAAGAACACGCTCAACACGTTCATGATGAGCATCGGGGCGCTCGGAGTCGTCACGGTGGCATGGGCCGTGCTCGGGTACTCGCTGGCCTTCGACCACGGGAACGGGTTCATCGGAGGGCTCGGCTATGTGGGGCTCCACGGCGTGGGGTTCGCGCCGCGTGCCGGGACCTCGATCCCGCACCTGCTGTTCATGGCCTTCGAGGCCACGTTCTGCATCATCACGGCGGCGCTCGTCTCGGGCGCGGTGGTCGAGCGGATGCGCTTCGGCGCCTTCCTCGTGTTCATGGTGGTGTGGTCGCTGCTCGTGTACGCGGTGCTGGCCCACTGGGTGTGGGGCGGAGGCTGGCTTCAGCAGCACGGCACGCTCGACTTCGCCGGCGGCGTCCCGGTCGAGATGGCCTCGGGCTTCTCCGCCTTCGCCGCCGCCACCGCGGTCGGCGCGCGGCGCGACTACGGGCGCCAGGCGCTGCTCCCGCACAACGCCGTGTACGCGTTGCTCGGCGCCGGCCTGCTGTGGTTCGGCTGGTTCGGCTTCAACGGCGGCAGCGGGTACTCGACCGGCCACGCCTCGGTGCTGGCCTTCACCAACACCCTGCTCACGCCGGCGTGCACGCTCGTGGTCTGGTTCGTGCTGGACCTGCTCCGCGACCGCCATGTCACCGCCATCGGCGCCGCCACCGCGATCATCGTCGGGTGCGTCGGCATCACCCCGGCGGCCGGCTACATCGGCCCGGGGTGGGCGATGCTGCTCGGAGCGCTCGCGGCCCTGCCCAGCTACGCCGCGATCATGCTGCGCCCCCGCACGCGACTGGACGAGACCCTCGACGTCCTCGCCGCCCACGGGCTGGCCGGCCTCACCGGCATCCTGTTCATCGGCTTCTTCGCGCAGCGAAGCTGGAACGGCGTGTCGAACGGGCTCCTCTACGGCCATCCCGGGCAGCTCGGATGGCAGGCGATGGCGGTGCTCGTCGGGCCGGCCTACGCGTTCGCGGGGACGTACGTGATCCTACGCGTCATCGGATTGTTCATGCCGCTCCGGGTCACCCCGCGCGAGGAGGCGCTGGGGATGGACATCGTCCAACACGGCGAGGAGGCCTACACCACAGGCGAAGGCGCGATCCTCGTCGTGTCGGACGGCGAAGAGATCCCGGCCGGCTCGGCTAGATAGCCGGGTGGAGCACCCGCGGAGCGTCGATGGGGGGCGCGGTCTCCGACGGATCGATGATCGCCAGGAGCTCGTCCACCAGCGCCATTGCCTCGCTATGCGTCTGATCGCTGTGGCGCGGGATCGCGTGCACCGCGTGGGTACCGACCGCGTCGAGCGGCGGGTGGCGATGCAGCCCGATCGCCCGCAGCCGCGGCGGCAGCAGCACTCGGGTCCACCGGCGCTGGCGCAGCTCGGCCGCCCACCGGAGCAGGCGCTCCGCCCGCGCACGCTGGACGTCCGCCGAGGAGCGGGTCCCCACCACCCGGGAGGCGTAGCCGTACAGATCCTGGCGCCGGCTGTCGTCCACCGAGTCGTTATAGGCCCGGAGGAACGACCCGATCACCGGGCACACCGAGGCGGGATGGTCGCTGAACTGCTCGCCGGCGAGCATCGAAGCCAGCTCCATCACGCAAGCACCATCCTCCGGTGAGGTGTGCTTGCCCTTGCTCAGCTTGATCGTTTGGTAGTTGACGGGGGACATCTGCGCCTCTCCTGGTCGTGATTCTCGTGGCTCGGCGCGCCGCGGCGGTTCGGCGCGCGGTAGTTCCTCGTTTTCCCTGTTAGTGCGATTGAACCGCTGCGCGCCGCCGGACGCAAGGTGTCAGTGCGCGGGATGGCGAGCGAAGGCGGCGTTGAGCAGGTTCTGGGCCTGAACCGCTGGATTGTTTGAATGCAGGAGCACTACGCCGAGCCAGGTGTGACCACGGCGGGCGGTTGCCACCAGACAGGCGCCGGCGATCTTTGTGTAACCGGTCTTGACTCCGTCGATCCCCGGGTAACGGGAGAGCAGCAGCGGATTGTTGTTGTAGAGGTAGACCTTGCCGCCCTTGATCGGGAGGGGCAGGATCGCGCTCCGCGAGCCGACGATCTTCGCCAGCCGCGGTTGGAGCAGGACGGCGTGGGCGATCGTCGCCAGGTCGGTGGCGCACGAGTAGTTGCCCTGGTCGACGATCCCCGAGACCGTGTCGAAATGCGAGCAGCTCAGTCCGAGGCGCGTCGCCTCTGCGTTCATCATCGCGATGAAGTTCGCCCGGGTGTGGGCGACGTGATCGGCGAGGGCGTTGGCCGCGTCGTTGCCCGAGGGCAGGAGCAGGCCGTACAGGAGCGTCTCGACCGGCACGTGCTTGCCGAGCGGGAGCACCCCGACGCCCGAGCCGCTGTAATTGAGGGCGTCGTGGGTGATCAGGACGGGCGCCCCCGGTGGCGCGTGGTCCGCCACCACGAGCGCGGTCATCATCTTGGTCAGGCTGGCGATCGGAAGGGCGTTCGCGGCGTTGCGCTCCCAGAGGACCCGGCCGGTTCCGACGTCGAACAGCAGACCGGCTGTGAGCGGGATGTGGGGCGTGAAGCTCACGCGGTCCGACGCCGGCGCGAGCTCGGTGGCGTAGGTGGAGAGCTGTGGTGCGGGGTGGACGGGCTTGGCGTGCGGTGTCGGCTTCTTGACCTGCGTGGGCCCGGCGGCGCGCGAGTCCATGAACACGAGCAGCGCCACCGCCGCGATGACGATGGCTCCCAGGACCCATGCCGCCCGCCGCATCAGCCGGTGGCGCGGCCGGCGCCGCATTCGGCCCGGCTCTAGGACCAGCGGGCGCGTCATCCCCGGGGAGGCTGACGGATCACGCCGACGAGCGCCACCCCGAACAGGACGACGAGACAGGCCGACACGATGCCGAGTCCGGTCACCCCGTTCCGGACGAAGTCGATGACCGTGGCCGCCCCCAGCGCGAGCGTGAACACCAGCGCGATGAAGACGGGGAAGCGCACTCAGTACACGGGAAGACGAGGCGAGGGGACGAGCTTGCGCTTGGTGGCGAGCAACCTGACCGTGAGCAGGCCGAAGGCGAAGCCGCCGACGTGGGCGAAGTAGGCAACGCCGCCGCCCCCGCCGGTCGGGTTCGTCAGGTTCAAGGCGCCGAAGATCGCCTGCTGGACGAACCAGATCCCGAGCACGACGAGCGCCGGCAGCTCGATCACGGTGAAGAACAGGATGATGAAGATGAGCGTCACCACGCGAGCGCGCGGATAGAGCAGGATGTAGCCGCCGAGCACGGCCGCGATCGCCCCCGAGGCGCCGAGCGTGGGCACGGCCGAGTTGGGCCCGATCGCGATCTGCAGCGCCAGCGCAGCGATGCCGCCCAGGATGTAGAAGCCCAGGTACTTGACGGGCCCCATGGAATCCTCGACGTTGTTACCGAAGATCCACAGGAAGAGCATGTTGCCGCCGAGGTGGACGATCGACGCGTGCATGAACATCGCCGTGAAGATCGTCGTCCAGGTGGGGATCTGACCTGGAACCGACCCGGGCCCGCAGCCGATCGCGCTGCCTTGCGCGGTCTGGACGACGGTGCAGTGATCGCCCGGATTCGTGATCTCGAACGGGATCGCGCCGTACTTGACCACCTCTGGCGTGGCCGGGCCGCCGAACAGCGATCCCCCATGGCGAATCGAGAGCAGGTAGACGACGACGTTGGCCAGGATCAGCGCCACCGTGACGAACGGGAACCGATCGGTCGGGATGTTGTCTTTGAGCGGGATCATCGATCAGGGCGCGCGTCGCGCCCTAGACCAACCCGACCGGCGCGTCGACGGCGACGATACGCCACGGCTGCTTCCCGTCGCCGTTGAGGGCGAAGGTCCAGCGTTCGGTGAAGCTCGTGGGTCGCCGGCGGCTGCCGGCCAGCACCGCCGTCGTGTCGCGATCCTCGACGTAGCGCCGGCCGGTGAGGTCGACCTCGACCGTCATCGTCGGCAGCGAGGAGCGCGTGTCGAGGTTGGTGATCCGGATCCGCTCGACGTGCGGCGCGCGCACCACGAGGCGGGTCTTGCCGTTCGGATCGCCGGGGTGGAGGAGCTCGCGGGCGGCGAGCGGGTCGGCGATGGCGTTCAGCCGGGCGTCGTCGCCGTCGACGGCCTGCGCCCACGCCTCGGTGGCGCGCCTGACGGCGATCTCCAGCACGTCGGGGGCGAAGCGGCCGTCGGCCAGGCTCAGGTCGAGCGCCTTGGCGTAGGCGTCGCCGTCGAAGTCGACGCTGGTGAGCTCGACTGGGTTCACCGTCGGCGGGGCGGCGTCGGCCGCTGCCTGCTCGACGAGGGCCTCGTCCCTCAAGGCCTGCTCATCGGACCAGGCGGTGGCGACGATCTGGCCTTCGAGGTTGTGGGCGCCTTCGGCCCCCTGCTCTATCGACGCGAGCATCCAGTGCTGGCCGCGTCTGCTCAGCGTCCAGAACTCCCTGACCTTCGTCGTATCGCCGAGGTGGCCGCGGCGCGTGATGTGGTTGCCCTGGCGGTCGGTCACGTAGTCGTGGAGCTTGCACTCGACGCGCACGGTGACGGTGTCGGTGGCGCCACCGCGGTGGTTGATGCCCACGTACTCGATCTTGGGCTGCTCGAGCGGCTTGACGCGGTTGCGCCAGCCCCTGAACTCGAAGTCGTCCAGCCGCCGCTCCCACTCCCGGAGCAGGTCCGGCGCCACCAAATGGCGCAGGGTGTAGCGGTCGGCGCTGTCCCAGGCGCGCTGGATGTCGGTGAATAGCCGCGCTGCGGCCGGCTTGACCCGGTCAGAGGCAAAGGCGGGATCGTCCTCGGCCGCCTCCGCGGCCGCTGCTTCGACACGGCGCTGGCGGTTTGCCGCGCGCCTCCGTTGACGGCGCCCGCCACCGCTGGCGTAGCGCGCCTGGGCCGCGGGCGTGAGGCGCGCGAAGATCACCCACGTGAGGACGAGCCCGATGATGATGAGCGCGCCGAGGCCGTGGCCGAGGATGGCGATCCGGATCAGGATCTGGAAGAGGATGTAGAGGCCGGCGCCGCGTCCACCACCGCCCCCGCCCCCGCCCCCGAAGCCGGAGGAGCCGCCGCCGGCAGCGGCCATGGCTGCCGGGGCAGACGCGAGCAGCGCGAGCGCGACGAGCGCGGCGACGAACAGGATCAGCCGGCGCTTGTTGGTCATAGCGCCGCCTCGGCGAGAGGACCTGTGCCCGGCTCGGTCTGAGGCACGTGCTGGTCGGCGTGGTAGGAGCTGCGGACGAGCGGGCCCGCGGCCACGTGGTCGAAGCCGAGTTCGTACGCGGCTCGTTCCAGGGCCTTGAACTCGTCTGGGTGCCAGTAGCGCACGACCGGCAGGTGGCGTTCGGTGGGGCGGAGGTACTGCCCGACGGTGAGCACCTGGACGTGGTGCTCTCTCAGGGCGGCGAAGGTCTCGACCATCTCGTCGTGCGTCTCGCCGAGGCCGACCATCAGCCCCGACTTGGTGGTGACCTCGTCGCCGCCCATCTCCTTGGCGGTGGCGAGCACCCGGGTCGAGCGCTCGAACGTCGAGCCTCTTCTGGCCACGGGATACAGGCGGGGCACGACCTCGACGTTGTGGTTGAAGACGTCGGGCCTTTCTGCGATCACCTTGGCCAGCGGCATCTCCTCGCCGCGGAAGTCGGGGGTGAGAACCTCGATCTTGCAGTTCGGGGCTTGGCGCCTGATCTGGCGGATGACCCCGACGAAGGCGGAGGCGCCGTAGTCGGGGAGGTCGTCGCGGTCGACGCTGGTGATGACGGCGTGGCGGAGGCCCATCTTGGCCACCGAGCGCGCCACCCGGGCGGGCTCCAGGGGGTCGTCCCAGGTCGGCTTGCCCGTCTTGACGTTGCAGAAGCCGCAGCGGCGGGTGCAGGTGTCGCCGAGGATCATGAATGTGGCCGTTCCGCGCTGCCAGCACTCGCCGATGTTGGGGCAGGCGGCCTCCTGGCAGACCGTGTGCAGGTTCTCGGCCTTGATGAGGGCATTGAGCTGCCGGTAGCGGGGGCTGCCGGGCGCCGGGACCTTGAACCACGCCGGCTTGCGGGACTTCATCGGCAGCACCTCGGGGCCCAGCACCGTGAGAACGTCCGCGATCCCGCCGGGGTTGGCCCGCGACCGCGTCACGTGCTGCCTGGTGCTCACCTTTTGAAGGGTACCGTTGCCGCTTTGTTGCAAAGGCAGGGGGTGCGCCGGGGGCTGGCTGAGCTACGGAAGGTATGTCGCCGTTTTTCAGCCAGCCTCCAGTGGACAGGCTCATTGCGGCGCTTGCCGCGCGCCAGCACGCCGTCGTAAGTCTGGAGCAGCTCTTGGAGCTGGGCCTGAGCGTGCGCGCGGTGAGCGACCGGACCGCGCGCGGCCGCCTTCACCGCATCTATCGCGGCGTGTACGCCATCGTCCCGCGCTCGCTTCTGACCCGGCACGGCCACTGGATGGCGGCGGTGCTGGCGTGCGGCCCGGGGGCGCTCCTCTCTCATCGCGCCGCAGCGGCGCTCCACGGCGTTCGCCAGAGCAGCGCCATGAAGATCGACGTCACCGTTCCCGGTCGCAGCCACCGGCGCCACCAGGGCATCGCGCTCCACCGCTCGACCACCCTCACGGAGGCCGACGCCACCGTCGTCGACGGCGTCCCCTGCACCACGGTGGCGCGGACTCTGCTCGACCTCGCCGAGGTTCTACCGCGCCGCCCCATGGAGCGGGCGTTTGACCAGGCGGAGAGCCTGCAGGGGCTCGATCTCGGGGCGATCCAGGACCAGCTGGAGCGCAACCGCACGCGGCCCGGAGCGAAGCGAGTCCGGTCGATCCTGGACGAGCACTACGTCGGCTCGACGCTGACCGAGAGCGAGCTGGAGGAGGCGATGCTCGCGCTGAGCCGAGCAGTCGGGCTGCCCACGCCCGAGGTTCAGCAGTGGCTCGATCTCGGTGACGACGATGGGATGATCCGGCCCGACTTCCTGTGGCGTGCCCAGCGCCTGATCGTGGAGGTCGACAGCGTCAAGTTCCACGGGACGCGTCAGCGCTTCGAAGCCGACCGCCGGCGCGATCAACGCGCTCTCGTCGCCGGCTGGCGCACCGTCCGGACCACCAACCGTCAGATCAAGAGGCGACCAGAGGAGCTTCGCGCGACGGTGGCGAAGCTGCTGGCGCAAGCTCCTCCAGCCGGTGGCGGCTCACCAGCCGCTGGCGCCGGCCGAGCGCCTCGGCCACGTTCCACGCGGCCCGCCGCCTGAAGCACTTCATCTCGCCCGCCAGCCGGCGCGTCTCGCGCACGATCGAGGTCATCCGCACGCCCTCGAGTCCGCACGGCACGATCCACGAGAACGGCTGGAGGTCGTTCTCGACGTTGACCGCGAAGCCGTGGGTGGTGACGCCGGCGGACACGTGCACGCCGATCGAGGCGATCTTGCGATCCTCCACCCAGACGCCCGTGAACTCGCGGCCTTCCCCGGAGCGGCCCCGCGCCACCACGCCCACCTCGCCCAGCGCGGTCACGAGGGCCCGTTCCAGAGCGGCGACGTACTCGACGACGTCTTCGATGCGGACGATCGGGTAGCCGACGAGCTGCCCCGGCCCGTGGTAGGTCACCTTGCCGCCTCGGTCGGTCTCGACGATCTCGATGCCCTGCATCCCGTACCACGCCTCGCCCATCGGGAGCTCCCCGGGGATCGACCTGCGCCCGCGCGTGTACACCGGCCAGTGCTCGAGCATCAGCAGGACGTCGGGGAGCTCGTCCCGCTGGCGCGCGGCCCGCAGCCGGCGCTGGAGCGCGTACGCCTCCCGGTACTCGACCGTTCCAAGGTGACAGACCCACAGCTCAGCGGGCATGCTCGAGCCCTCCCTTCACCGCGGCCAGGAACTGGGCCGCGAGGACGCCATCGAGCGCGCGGTGGTCCCAGCTCAACCCGAGGATCGTCATCGGCCGGATCGCGATCGAGTCGTTGCCGTCGGCGTCGGTCACGACCACCGGGCGCTTCATCGTCGCCTCGAAGTCGAGGATCGCCACCTGCGGCTGGTTGATGACCGGCGTGGCCATGATCGACCCGTACTGGCCGGGGTTCGTGATCGTGAACGTGCCGCCGCGGACGTCGTCCGGCGTCAGCTCTCGCGCCCGGGCCCGGCGGGCCAGGTCCTTCACCCGAGCCGCCAGCCCCTCCACCGACAGCTCGTGCGCGCGCGGGATAACGGGCACGATCAGCCCGTCGTCGCCGAGCGACACGGCGATACCGAGGTTGACGTCGCCGTGGCGCGTGTAGCGCTCGCCCTCGAGCCAGGCGTTCAGCGCCGGGTACTCCCGGATGGCGTCGATGCACGCCCGGGCGACGAACGCCAGCGCCGTCACGCCGATCCGCCGTCGCGCCGCCTCCACCCGGCTCATGTCGACCTCGATCCAGGTCGTGCACGTCGCCGCCGTGTCGAGCGAGCGCTTCATGTGCTCGCCGATCTGCCGCCGCATGCGCGAGAGCTGGTCGCCGGTGGCGGCCGGGGCCGGTGTGGCAGCGGGAGCGCGCGGGGCAGCCGGTTGCGGTGGCGCCGGGTCGGGCCGGTAGGGGCTCTCGATGTGCAGCGGCGGCTCCTCCGCCGCCGGGGCATCCGCAGAGACCATCGCCAGCACGTCCTGCTTGCGCACGCGCCCGCCGCGCCCGGTCCCCTCGATCGTCGACAGGTCGATGCCGTGCTCGGCGGCGATCCGCTGGACCACGGGGGAGTAGCGGCGCGTCGCGACTGCCGGCGCCGGCGAGCTCGCCGCCGCGCCGTTGCCGCTCGCCACCGCGGCCCCCGGAGATCCTGATGATGCACCGGAATCGGGTGCGCCATTGGTGGCGGTGGGCGCGGCGGGCGTGGCGGGTGGCGCAGCGGCGCCGGGAGAAACATCGGTGGCGCCGGCAGAACCATCGGCGGCCCCCTCGCCACCGCCACCGGCATCGATCCGCGCCAGCACGGTCCCGACCGCCACCGTCTCCTCCACCGCCACCAGGATCTCGCTGAGAACCCCGCCAACCGGCGCGGGCACGTCGGTGTCGATCTTGTCGGTCGAGATCTCGCACACGGTCTGGTCCGCATCGATGCGATCGCCGACCCCCACGCGCCACGCGACGATCGTGCCCTCCGCCACCGACACCCCCATCTGGGGCATGGTGATGTCGACCAAAGCCTTAGTACTCGAGGAGCTCAAGGCACGCCTCCCTAACTCGCTCGACATTCGGCAGCACCGCCTGCTCGAGCGGTGGCGAGAACGGGATCGGGACGTCGGGCGTGGCCACCCGGACCACCGGCCCGTCCAATGACTCGAACCCCTTCTCGGCGATCAGCGCCGCCACCTGGGCCCCCGCCGCGCAGCACTGATTGGCCTCGTCGAGGATCACCACCTTGGAGCACCGCGCCACCGAGTCGAGGATCGCCTCCTCGTCCAGGGGCACCAGAGACCTCAGGTCGAGGACCTCAACCGACGCCCCCTCCAGATCGGAGGTCGCCTCCAGAGCCACGCCCACCATCGCCCCGTAGGCGATCACCACGATGTCCGACCCCTGCCGCGCCACCCGCGCCGAGAACGGCGTCTCATAAACCCCCTCAGGAACCTCCCCGCGAACCCGCCGGTACAGGTGCTTGTGCTCCATGAAGCACACGGGGTTCGGGTCGTGGATCGCCGCGTGCAGGAGCCCCTTGGCATCCTCGGCCGTCGACGGCGCCACCACCTTGATCCCGGGCGCCTGCATGAACCACGCCTCGGGGTTCTGGGAGTGGAACGGCCCGCCGGAGAATCCGCCCCCCGAGGGCAGTCGCACGACAAGAGGCACGGCAAGGCCCTGGCGGTAGTGCATCTTGCCCGCGACGTTGACGAGCTGGTCGAACCCGCAGGAGATGAAGTCCGCGAACTGCATCTCGCACACCGGCCGCATCCCCACCACCGCGGCGCCCACGGCGCACCCGATGATCGCCGACTCGGCCAGTGGCGTGTCCATCACGCGGTCGCCACCGAACTCATCCACGAAGCCGTCGGTGACCTTGAAGGCCCCGCCGAACACCCCGATGTCCTCGCCCATCACGATCACGCGCTCGTCGGCCCGCAGCTCGTCGCGCAAGGCAGCCGAGATCGCCTGGAGGTAGGTCAGCGTGGGCATCAGGACTCACCCCCGCGGAACCCGCTCCACGGTGCCTGACCGTCCCCCAGCGGCTCGGCTTCACCAGAGCAGAAGACGCCCTCGAGAACCCCGGCGGGGTCGGGCATGGGCGCAGCCAAAGCCTCCTCGGCGGCCGCGTCGATCTCCTCCCGCACCGCCGCCCGCAGTGCGTCGACATCGACCCCCAACCCCGTCAGCCGCGCGGACTGACGGTCGATCGGATCGCGCTTGCGCCACTCCTCGACCTGCTCCTTGGGCACGTACTTCATGTCGTCGTGAGCGGCGTGACCGTGCATCCGCATCGTCACCGCCTCGATCAGAGTCGGCCCGTCGCCCGCCAACGCACGCTCCCGCGCGACCCGGCACGCCTCGAAAACCGCCTCGGCGTCGTTGCCATCGACTGTCACACCGGCAAACCCATAGGCGGCCGCCCGCTCCACCGGGTCGACGGCGAACTGCTTGTCCAGAGGAGTCGAGTACGCGTATTGGTTGTTCTCGAGGACGAACACGACGGGCAGCTTCTGGACGCCGGCCCAGTTCATCGCCTCGTGGAAGTCGCCGCGGGACGTAGACCCGTCGCCGAACCAGGTGATCGCGCAGCGCTGCTCGCGGCGGAGCTTGAACGCCATCGCCATCCCGGTCGCCACCAGCATCATGTCGGGAAGCATCGAGACCATTCCGACGCACCCGAGCCGCCGGTCGCCGAAGTGGACGTTGCCGTCGCGCCCGCCCGTGACCCCGAGCGAGCGTCCCATGTACTGCGCCAGCACACGCGCCGGCGTGACTCCGCGCACCAGATGCGCGGCCAGGTCGCGGTGCAGCACGCACAGACGATCCGCCGGCCCCATGGCGAACGCCGCGCCCGCGGACACCGCCTCCTGGCCGTAGCCGTCGTAGAAGGAGCCCGGCACCTTCCCCTGCCGGTAGAGCGTCATCGCCCGCTCCTCGAGACCGCGCATCAAGAGCATCGCGCGCATGAGCCAGACGCGGTCATCGAGCGTGAGGTGCTCGCCACCGGGCGCCTCGCCGCGCACCTCCGCCTCAGCGATATGAGTCGCCATCTATTCAGTTGCCTTTCATCCGTGGGACCGGATCGGGATCTCCGTCCGGACCGCTCTCGGGCCGGGTCGGGATCGCCGCCCGGCCCCTCGATCGGGCGCTGCCGAGCTTACTCCACCCACCCCACGCGCAACGTAGCCTGTAGAGCAATGGATGCGGTGTGGCCCCGCCGCTTGCGCTGGCGCCGGCGCGGCGCCTGGTTGTGGCCCGCGTTCGTGGCGGCCACGGTGGTGGACGCGGTGATCGGCCACGTCCTCCCCGCCAGCGGCGACGCGGAATCTCTCGTCGGCGCGGGCGTGGTGGCGCTCTTCCTCAACCTGATCGCGGTGATCCTGCTCTCGCGCCCGCTCGGCATGGCGCTCCGCCGCCACCGCAAGGACCTCCCATTCATCATCGCCCGCGACTACGGCGGCACTGCCGCGGTGACCGTCGTCACCCTCGCGATCCTGGCCGCTGGGCTCATCAACCATGCGTCGGTGATGAACGACCAGTCGGCGATGAAGGACGCCATCGCCCGGGCCCAGGCCTGGATCGGCGCCCGCGCCCCTCAGGAGTTCCGTCAGGACGTCGCCTACGTGAGCACGTTCGCGATCCAGCCCGGCCGCATCTACCGCGAGTGCGTCCCTGGCGCCCGCACGCGGCGCACCTACTGCGTGGTCGTCGACGAGTCGCGGCCGTTCCCGAGCGGCGTGCGCTTCGGCGGCTACGAGCCCAACTCCCTGTTCAGCCTGGGCACCGATTGACGCTCCAGCGCTTCGCCCTCCCGGCGATCAACTCCACCGCGCAGCGCGTCGCCCTGACCGCGAGCATCCTCGGCTCGGGGATCGTCTTCCTCGACACGACGATCGTCAACGTCGCCCTGCCGGCGATCCGCCAGGGCCTCCACGGCGGCCTCGCCGTCCAGCAGTGGGTGGTCGAGGCGTATCTGCTGACCCTCTCCTCGCTACTGCTCATCGGAGGCTCGCTCGGCGACCTGTTCGGCCGGCGAACTGTCTTCCGGGTTGGCGTCATCGCCTTCGGCACCTGCTCGGTGCTGTGCGCGCTCGCGCCGTCCGCAGGCTTCCTGATCGCGGCGCGCGCCGCCCAGGGTGCGGCGGGTGCCCTGCTCGTGCCGAGCACGCTCGCGCTGATCGTCGACATCTTCCCCGAGGGCCAGGCGCGCGCCAGGGCGATCGGCAGCTGGACGGCGTGGAGCGGCATCGCCACCGTGGCCGGCCCGCTCGGCGGCGGAGTGCTCGTCCAGCTCGCCTCCTGGCGGTGGATCTTCGCGGTCAACGTCATCCCGGTGGCGATCGTTGCGACGCTGCTCACGCGGCTCGAGACCGACCGCCGAAAGCCGGCCCACGTCGACATCAGGGGAGCGCTCCTGTGCGCGATCGGCCTCGGCGGTCCCGTGTTCGCGCTGATCGAGCAGCCCGCGTACGGATGGAGCGACCCGCGGGTCCTGGCACCGCTCGCCACCGGCGTCCTCACGCTCGGCGCCTTCGTCGCCACCGAGCGCAGAAGCGAGCATCCGATGCTCCCACTGACGCTCTTCGCCCGTCGCAACTTCGCCATCGGCAACGTGACCACGCTCGCGTTGTGGGGCGCGCTGAACGTCTCGACCTTCCTCGTCGTGGTCTTCATCCAGCAGGTCGCCGGCTACACGCCGGTCGAGGCCGGCCTGGCGATGCTCCCGATCACCCTGCTCATCTTCAGCCTGTCGCGGCGCTTCGGGGCGCTCGCCGAGCGCTACGGGCCGAAGGCGTTCATGGGCGGTGGCCCGATCGTCGCCGCGGCAGGGTTGCTGCTGCTAACCCGCCTCGGCGCGCACGTGCCCTACGCCACCACGATGCTCCCCGGCGTGCTCGTGTTCGGGCTCGGGATGGCCGCCACGGTGGCGCCGCTGACCGCCACCGTGCTCAGCTCGGTACCGCCGGGGCACGCGGGAGTGGCCAGCGGCGTCAACAACGCGGTGGCGCGGATCGCCGGCCTGCTGGCGATCGCCGCCGTCGGAGCGGTCGTTTCCGCGAGCTTCGCCAGCCACCTCGCCACCGACGCCCGCGCGGCGAACCCGAACGCACGCACTAACCCGGCGCTCAGCACCCATCGGGCCAGGCCGTTCGTCACGGCCGCGCCAGGTCAACCGCCGCAGGTCCACCAGGCCCTTCAGGACGCATCGGTCCACGGCCTCCACGCCGGCCTCTTTGTCGCCGCCGCGCTCGCGTTCCTCGGTGGCGTGGCCGCTCTCGGCGGCATCGAGAACCCTAGTCGCTATCGGTCAGGTCCTCGACCTCATCGAGGTCCAGTGGCAGCACGACGTCGCAGAAGCGCTGCCCGAACGGAGTCAGCCGAAGCGAGCGATGCAGCGTCTTTGCCCGGCTCGCCTCCTTGATCGCCTCGAGCACGTGGGGCTGGGCCTCGACCACCTGGTAGCGGATCGGGTCGGAGATCGCCTCGTCCGAGAACTCGATCAGGCCGAGTCGCTGGAGGTTGATCACGTACTCGGGCATCCGATCCACGTGCCGCACCCCTGACTCGGGGCCGACCATGCTGAGCTCGGTCGCCACGAGCTGCGAGCCCACCCCGATGAGGTTCAGCGCCCGCACATCCACCACGGGTTGGGGCCCATCGGTCGCCAGCAGCCTGAGGATCCGCCCCTCGTCGGGAGCAAGCTCGGCGATGATCCGCGCGTAGGCGGGATGCGTCCGGTCGTCCGCGCGCACGTCCGCGGACTGTCGGAGGAGCTGTGCGCCGCGCACTCTCAGGGAGACCTCGGGCGGCGGGGGGCTGTCATCGTCTCGCCGCGCCAACGCGCGCGAGCTCGCCGGCGGGCGCGTGGCCGCCCCGGGGTCGGCCTCCTCGACCTTGCGCTCGAGATCGGAGATCCCAAGGAACTCTCGCGCGTACAGCCGCACGCTCGAGCTCACGTCGCGCGCGAGGACGACGGACGCCCGGGGGTCGACGGCGGCGTGGCCCACCCGCAGGCTCACACGGACACTCGTGCGGGCGCCCCAGCTGAACGCTCGCAGCCACGACTTCACCGCCAGCCGGGTCAATCCCGGCAGCGCCCAGATCAGCCCCTCGAACTCCTCGTCGTCATCGCCCTCCCCTCGGAGATCGAGCGCGCCATCGTCGCCCTCGGAAACGACCTCGGCCTCGAAGTCGACCTCGACCGCCTCGGACTCGGCGTCGATCCGCTTCAGCTCCTCGGTGAACGCCTCTTCCCCGGAGCGCGAGGCCCCGCTCTCCGATTTCCGATCGTCATCCGGGCTCATCCGAAGATCCCGAGGTGTACGAGCCCGCCGGCGAGGCCGAGTACGGCGCCGTGGAGCAGGAGCAGCCATTCGTCCTCTCGCGTCGCCGTGCGAAGCATCTCGCCGAAGTCCGACGGCGACATCTCACGCATCCGCTCGACGATCAGCTTGCCCATCACCTTGGCCTGGCCGGCGCTGAACTCTTGATCGGACAGCGGGATCATCATCCGCTCGACCGGCTCGGCCGCGAACGCTCGCCGGATCGAGTCGTACTCCCGCGAGCCGACGGCGACACGCACCGCGTGGCGCACCGGTCCGATCGCGCGGTCGATCGCCGGCCGCATCGCGTCCTCGATCAGGATCCGGGTGCGGTCGGACTGGGGACCGTGGAGCAACTCCTGGCCGAACTCGGCGACGGTCAGGATCTCCTCCGAGACGATCTTGGCGTAGACCTCGGAGACCTCGGGCTGGCGGCGGATGAACAGGCCTTTGAACTTGATGGGGCCGTAGCGGCGCCACTCCGTTGGCTCGTAGATCATCCACAGCGCGACCCAGTTCGTCACCCAACCGATGATCACGCCCAACGGCAGGAGTAGCCAGGGCAACTCGGCGAGGTAGAGGATGCCGGCAACGGGGATCCCGATCACGAAGCCGAACACGAAGCCGAAGTTCTGGATGAACTTGAGCTCGCGCTTGCCCATGTCGAGGAACACGCGGTTGGCGAGCTCCGGGTCGAAGCGCTTGATCACCATCAGCTTGACGTCGACGAGCTGCTCGATGTTGTCGCCGATCTGCTCGGTCAGATCGCCGACGATGTCCGGGAGCTGATCCCGGACGCGTTGGGTCACGAGCTCCTTGACCTGAGGCGGCAGGTCGTTCCACAGCTCCGGATTCTCCCGGAGCATGACCTTCTCGACGACCTCGCCCACGTCTTCGCGCGTGCTCTCGACGATCTGCGTCGCGATCTTCTCCGGGTCGAGCTGCTTGAAGAACTCCTTCGGCGTACCCAGCTTGGCGATACCGCTGTCGACGGCCAGGCTCCCCATCTTCTGCGCGCGCGACGGGACGATCCCCTGCCACCCGATCCCGCCGATCATGAGCCCGGGGATCTGACGCACCTTGTAGGGCAGCCAGCGCGCCATCTTCTGCAGCCAGGGCGCCCGGACCCCCTTGAAGTGCACCGGGTAGAAGAGCATCAGCACGCCCGTCCAGTTCGTCACGTAGCCGATCACGCCGGTGACGATCGGCACCGTCACGATGCTGATCACGCTTTGCTTCACGGGGCAACGCTATCCCGATCTACCCATCAGTACGCTTCCACCCCCCGTGAGCGAGCCGTACATAGCCCTCATCACCGGCGCCTCGGCGGGAATCGGCGAGGCGACAGCCCGCCGGCTTGCCAAGGAGCAGGGCACCCACCTTGTCCTCGTCGCCCGCCGCGAGGACCGCCTGAACGCCCTCGCGAACGACCTCGGCACCCCGGCCACCGTGATCGCTGCCGACCTCACCGACCCGGATGCTCCAACGCGCATCAGGGACACGATCACGCGCGAGCACGGAGGACGGCTGAACCTCCTCGTCAACAACGCGGGCGCCTCGTGGCGGGACACATTCGCCGACGGCGGCTGGGACAACGTCGAGCGCCACATGAAGCTGAACTTCGAGGCCCCGGTGCGCCTCACCGAGGCCCTCCTGCCCCTGCTCAGGAACACGGCGCGCAGCGGCGGCAGAGCCGCGATCGTCAACGTGGCCAGCACCGCCGGTCGCGTCTCGCGTCCCAGGGCCGCCTCCTACAGCGCGAGCAAGTTCGCGCTCATCGGATGGAGCGACGGCCTCTACGGAGAGGAGCTCGAGCACGGCGTCCACGTCGGGCTGGTGCTCCCGGGCTTCGTTGCCACCGAGGGCTTCCCCGCCAAGGAGCTCCTCTCCAAGCCGCTCACGAAACGGATCGTCGCCCAGCCTGACCTGATCGCCGAGGCGATCGTCGAGACCGGGCTGAAAGGCAAGGCCGAGCGCTACGCGCCCCGGTTCTACTGGCTGGCCGCGGCCACCCGGCTGCTCGCCCCGGCGATTGTGCGCAAGCTCACAGCCGGCGGTGTCCTCACGACCGCCACGGGCGCCAGTGACGACTAAGCTACACAGCTGTAACTAACTGAAATCAAGGAGCGATCCAAGTGAATTCCAATGGCCGTCGCGTGGCCGTGCTCGGCGGTACCCGAATACCTTTTGCGCGCCAGAACGGCCCCTACGCGCGCGCGTCCAACCAGGACATGCTGACCGCCACCCTCGACTCGCTGGTGGACAAGTTCAACCTCGACGGCGAGCCGCTCGACGAGGTCGCCGCCGGCGCCGTCCTCAAGCACAGCCGCGACTTCAACCTGACGCGCGAGTGCGTGCTCGGCTCAAAGCTCGCCGCCGAGACCCCGGCCTACGACGTCCAGCAGGCGTGCGGCACCGGGCTCGAGGCCACGATCCTCACCGCCAACAAGATCGCCCTCGGTCAGGTCGAGTCCGCGATCGCCGGCGGCGTCGACACCACCTCCGACGCGCCGATCGCGCTCAACGAGGACCTGCGCCAGGTCCTGCTCGAGGCCAACCGCGCCAGGAGCAACACCGGCCGCCTGAAGGCGCTGGCCAAGATCCGCCCCCAGCAGATCGTCCCCCAGATCCCGCGCAACGCCGAGCCCCGCACCGGCCTTTCGATGGGCGAGCACACCGCGATCATGGCCAGGGAGTGGGGCATCGCGCGCGAGGAGCAGGACGAGCTGGCCGTCACGAGCCACCGCAACCTCGCCGCCGCCTACGACACCGGCTACCTCGACGACCTGGTCACGCCCTTCCTCGGGCTCGAGCGCGACCAGAACCTCCGCCCCGACTCGAGCGTCGAGAAGCTCTCCAAGCTGCGCCCGGTGTTCGGTGGCGAGGACGGGACGATGACCGCCGGCAACTCCACACCCCTGAGCGACGGCGCCTCCGCGGTGCTGCTGGCCAGCGAGGAGTGGGCGGCCGCGCGCGGCATCCCCGTGCAGGCGTACTTCGTCACCGGGCAGACGGCCGCCGTCGACTACGTGTACAAGCGTGAGGGCCTGCTGATGGCTCCCGCCTACGCGATGCCGAAGATGCTCGCCCGCGCAGGCTTCACCCTCCAGGACTTCGACTTCTACGAGATCCACGAGGCGTTCGCGGCGCAGGTCCTGTGCACGCTGCGCGCCTGGGAGGACCCGGTGTTCTGCAAGGAGCGCCTCGGTCTCGACCAGCCGCTCGGCGCCATCGACCGCTCCAAGCTGAACGTCCACGGCGGCTCGCTCGGCGCAGGCCATCCCTTCGGCGCCACCGGCGGACGGATCGTCGCCAACCTCGCCAAGATGCTCTCCCAGAAGGGTCCCGGCGCGCGCGGCCTGATCTCCATCTGCGCCGCCGGGGGACTGGGTGTGACCGCGATCATGGAGGCCGCATAGCCATGGCAGACCGCTACCAGCAGCTCATCAACACGCCGATCGGGAAGATCGTCTCCAAGCAGGTCGGCCTCCCGGCGCCCGTCACGCTCGAGCGCTACGAGCCCGGGCAGCCGCCGGTCACCGGCCCGGTCCTGCTCGGTGCCGCGCCCGGGGGCCGGCTGACCCCCGCCATCACGAAGGTGCTGGCGGAGATCGACGCCGAGACCTATACGCCGATGGACGAGAGCATCCGCAGCGCGGCGGCAGACGCCGGCCTCGACGCGGCGATCTTCAACCCCGACGCCGCGCCCGCGGACGAGACGTTCAAGGCGCTCGTGTTCGACGCCAGCGGGATCGCCTCGGTCGAGGACCTCAGGCATGCCTGGCGCTTCTTCGGAGCGACGATCCGCCGCGTCCAGCGCTCCGGCCGGGTGATCGTGCTCGGCACGCCGCCCGAGGACGCCGACAGCCCCCAGGCCGCGGTCGCCCAGCGCGCGCTCGAGGGCCTCACCCGCTCGATCGGCAAGGAGGTGCGCCGCGGCTCCACCTCGCAGCTCATCTATGTGGCGCCGAGGGCGGAGACGCGCCTGGAGTCGAGCCTGCGCTTCTTCCTCTCGCCCAAGTCGGCGTACGTGTCCGGCCAGGTGGTGCGGATCACGCCGGCCAAGGGTGCGGTGCCGAAGGTCGACTGGGAGCGCCCGCTCGCCGGCAAGGTCGCGCTGGTCACGGGAGCCTCCCGGGGGATCGGCGCCGCGGTGGCGGAGATCCTGGCGCGCGACGGCGCCCACGTCGTCGGCGTCGACGTCCCGGCGATGGCCGAGGAGCTCGAGCGGACGACGAGCGAGCTCGGCGGCTCCTCGCTCACCCTCGACATCACCGACGACGATGCTCCCGCCCGGATCGCCGAGCACCTCCTCGAGCGCCACGGCGGGGTCGACGTCGTCGTCCACAACGCCGGGATCACGCGCGACAAGACGCTCGGCCGCATGAGCCAGGACCTGTGGGACGCCGTCATCGAGGTCAACCTCCACGCCCCGCTGCGGATCGACGGCGAGCTCGTGGCGCGCGACGCCATCCGCGCCAACGGCCGGATGATCCTCGTGTCCTCGATCAGCGGGATCGCGGGCAACGCCGGGCAGACCAACTACGGCACCTCGAAGGCCGGGATCATCGGCGTCGTCGAGACGTTCGCCCCGATCGCGGCGAAGAAGGGCAACACGGTGAACGCGGTCGCTCCCGGGTTCATCGAGAGCCAGATGACGGCGGCGATGCCGATCGGCACCCGCGAGGCGGGCCGGCGCATGAACAGCATGTCCCAGGGCGGCCTTCCGGTCGACGTGGCCGAGACGATCGCCTGGTTCGCCAACCCGGCCTCGGGCGGCGTCAACGGCAACGTGACCCGCGTCTGCGGCCAGTCCCTGATCGGAGCCTGAGGCCATGGCGGAGAAAGAGCTCAGCGGCTCACCCGGGATGCTCCCGATGTTCCTGCGCGCCGGCGTGGGGGCGATCCCGGGCGCGTCGCGGCTGCCGTTCGTCTCCGGCGGCGGCAAGGAGCTCCCGGACACGACGCTGGTCCTGAACGAGGTCACCACCGACCGCGACCGTCTCGCTCGCTACGACCGCGTGTGCGGCTTCGACGTCAGCGACACGCTGCCGCCGACCTACCCCCACATGCTGGCCTTCCCGATGCAGCTGTCGCTGATGACCGACGGGAAATTCCCCTTCCCGGCCATCGGTCTCGTGCACATCGTCAACGAGATCGTCCAGCACCGCCCGATCAAGGCGACCGAGGAGCTCCAGGTCAAGGTGTGGGCCTCCAACCTCCGCGAGCACCCGCGCGGACAGCAGTTCGACCTCCGCTCCGAGGTCCGCTCGAGCGGCGAGCTCGTGTGGGAGGAGACCTCGACCAATCTGCGGCGCGGTAAGCGCAACGAGGACGCGCCCGAGGAGCCCGAGCCGCCCTCGGCCGAGGGCCTCAAGCCCGGAGCGACCTGGGAGCTGCCGGGCGATCTCGGCCGGCGCTACGGCTCCGTCTCAGGCGATCTGAACCCGATCCACATGCACCCCCTGAGCGCGCGGCTGTTCGGCTTCCCGTCGGCGATCGCCCACGGGATGTGGACCAAGGCGCGCTGCCTGGCCGCGCTGGCGCCCCAGCTGCCCGGTCGCTTCACCGTCCAGGCGGCGTTCCGCAAGCCGATCCTGCTCCCCGCCAAGGTGCAGTTCGCCGAGGAGCACAATGCCACAGGCATCCAGTTCGGCGTGCTCAGCCAGAAGGGTTCGTCACACCTGGACGGTCAGCTCACCTTCGGGTAGGCGCGTCTGGACGGTCAGCTCGCCTTTGGCTGGGCGTCCAGACATGTATTGAGCTCAAATTAACCAATCACCCTCCGCGGCCGATAACGCGGAGAGTGATGGTGGGAGACAAGCCTTCCTCGGAGGCTTCTTACCAGACCACCCGCCTGGGCCCCGGACGACATCGGGGGCCGGGTGAGGTCGTCTGCGTGATGGAGCTTTCTTCGATGCTCGCCGGCGAGCGCTTCACGGACCGGCCGAAGTCGGTCTGCCCGCTCATCGGCGCCGTCCTTCGCACCTACAACGACAACGTCGACGAACGCCGCCGCCAGGACCTGTACCGCTTCGCCGCCGAGGCCGTCGGCACGCGCGGCGACTATGCCCTCGAGCGCGCCCGCGCCGAGGTGGCTCTCGAGACCGCGCGCGCAGCCACCCCGCGCCGCCCCGAGCCCGCCCGCGACGCCGGTCCCGAGGAGATCGCCGAGTACGTCGTCGAGTCGATGGCGGTTCGCGCCTACAGCCGTTACCGCAGCCGCCGTTGGGACGACGCCTCGCACGAGCGGATGGTGGGGCTAGTCGAGCGTTTGATCGCGGTCGGAGGCTCGAGCTTCGAGGCGCTCCTCGGCGAGCTCGTCGAACATCCCGGCCAGGCGATCGAGGACGCGAGCCGCGACGAGGAGCTGTTCCTCGCCGAACTCGCCCATGGCAGCGCGGAAACGTGGCTCGAAACGGGCCTGGCGCTCCTCGACGAGGGCGCGCCCCCGTTCGGTGAGGGAGGTCAGGACTACGCGCCGATCGCGGTCGGAGCGGGATCGCTCCACGAGGCCGTGGTGGGCGAGCCCGTCGAGCATTTCGGTCACGCTGGCTGGTCTGAGATCAGCGGCGATGCCGAGCTCTCCGGCGGACATCTGCTCGCGGTCGCGCAGGCTGAAGAGCAGGCTGAACTGCGCGTCGCTGAGCTCCCCGGGCCGGTGGACCTCACGCCCGCGCATACGCCGAAGCGCGGCCATCGCGCCCTTGAACGCTCGGCTCAGTTCCTGGGCGCCGCCGCGCTTATCGCGCTCGCCTACGACGCCCGCCGGCGCTAGACGTTCCTTTTGGGGCCGCGCCTGCGGCGCGGCGTCCGTGGGGCCAGCCGGCCCCGTCCGGTCGATCCGCGGCGACACGCTCACGCTGCCATCGCCTCCGCAAGCGCTTCCTGCTCGGCCGCGGTGTCGACCCTTCGCACCGCGCGCGCCCGGCGCTCCGCCCGCATCAGGATGATCGCGGGCACGATCGCCGCGGCGGTCATGCCGGCCGACCACCAGAACGCGGTCCCGTAGGCCGCGGCCGCCCCGGCCAGCCCGTGGGCGCCCACGAGTGCGCGCTGGAGCACGACGGCCAGGACGGCGGTTCCGATGGAGCCGCCAACGCGCTGGAGCACGTTCAGCTGAGGCGTGGCGTCCGACAGCTCGGAGCGATCGAGCGCGGCGAAGGCCGCGGCCATTGCCGGCATGAAGCCGAAGCCGATGCCGATCCCGCGCACGAACATCGCCGCCGACAGCCACAGGATCGAGGTGTGCGCCCCGATCAGCGCGAAGGGGATCGTGGCGATCGTGCACACGGTCACTCCGAACAGGGCGAGCGGCCCTCCGCCGACGCGGTCGGTGAGCTTTCCGGCGATCGGCATGGCCAGGGCCGCGCCGAGCCCCTGGGGCCCGGTGAGCAGCCCCGTGACGACGACGCTCTCGTGGCGGATGTCCTGCCAGTAGAGCGGGAGGAGAATCATCCCGCCGAACAGCGCCGCGCCCAGGCAGAACATCGCGAATGACGCCGAGGAGAACGTGGGGCGGCGGTACAGGCGGACGTTGAGCAGCGGCCGGGGGACCCGGAGCGCGTGCAGCACGAAGGCGCTCACCAGCGCCAGGCCGGCGACGATCGGGAGGATCACCTTGAGCGAGCTGAAGCCGCCCGTGATCCCGATCTCGGCCAGGCCGTAGGTGAACAGCGGAAGCCCCGTGGCCATCAGCACCAGCCCGAGCGCGTCCAGGCGCCCCGCGTTTCCGCGTTCGCTGCTCGGGAGCACCCGGAGCGCGGCGATCACGGCGATCACCCCGATCGGCACGTTGACGTAGAAGATCCAGCGCCAGCTGATGTTCTGCACGATCAGCCCGCCGAGCGTGGGACCCAGGATCGGGGCCAGCATCATCGGAACAGCCACGATGCTCATCACCCGGCCCATGCGCTTCGGGCCCGCGGCGTCGGCCATCATCAGCTGACCGATCGGCAGGAGCATTCCTCCCCCGGCGCCCTGAAGCACGCGGAAGATGACCAGCTCGGTAGTCGACGTGGCCAGGCCGCACAGGGCCGAGCCCGCGGTGAACAGCACCAGCGAGATGAGATAGACACGCTTGGCGCCGAAGCGCCGCGCGGCCCAGCCGGTGATCGGGATCACCGCGGCCAGGGCCAGCATGTACGCGGTCACCACCCACTGGATCTGCGCGATCGTCGCGTGGAGCTCGCGCGAGAGCGTGGCCAGGGCGACGTTTACGATCGTCGTGTCGAGGATCGACATCATCGATCCCACGACGACTACGAAGCTGATGCGCCAGACGTAGGCGTCGATGCGGTCGGTGGCGGTTTCGTTCATCACTTCGGCTCCGAAAGGTTAGGGACCGAAGTAAAATGTATCAGGCATTCCCCGGTAATGGGCCCGTCCCGCCCCGCCGTCTATCTTCTCTTCAGGAATGACTACGACAACCACTGCATTCGGGGACCTTGGACTAGCTCCCGACATCCTCGAAGCTATTCGCGACGTCGGCTACGAGTCGCCGAGCCCGATCCAGGCGCAGGCGATTCCGCCGCTGCTCGACGGCTCGGACGTGATCGGCCAGGCCCAGACCGGCTCGGGCAAGACCGCGGCCTTCGGCCTGCCCATGCTCCAGTACGTCGACCCGGGCGACGCGGAGGTCCAGGGGCTGGTCCTGACGCCCACGCGCGAGCTCTGCATCCAGGTCACCCAGGCGCTCCGCGCGTACGGCCGTCGCAAGGGCGTCGACGTGGTGGCCGTGTTCGGTGGCGCTCCCATCCGCAGCCAGCAGGCTCAACTGCGCGCCGGCGGCCACATCGTGGTCGGGACCGTGGGGCGCGTGCGGGACCTGATCTCACGTCACGCGCTGCTCCTGCACACCTGTCGCTTCGTCGTCCTCGACGAGGCCGACGAGATGCTCGACCTCGGGTTCCTCGAGGACGTCGAGCGGATCCTGGCGCTGACGCCGTCGAGCCGGCAGACGGCGCTGTTCTCGGCCACAATGCCGCCGGAGATCCGCCGGCTGGCCGACCAGTACCTCTACCACCCGGTCACGATCAAGGTGAAGGCGGCGACGCTCACGGTCGACACGGTCGAGCAGTTCGTGCTCGAGGTGAGCTCGCGCGAGAAGACCGACCGCCTCGCCGAGGTCCTCCAGGCAGAGCACCCCGAGCAGGCGATCGTGTTCGTGCGGACGAAGATCCGCTGCGAGCAGCTCTACCGGACGCTCCGCGACCGCGGGATGAACGTCAAGGCCCTCCACGGCGACATGAGCCAGGGCGCGCGTGACGGCGTGATGATCTCCTTCAAGGACGGCCGCCTGCCACTCCTGGTCGCGACCGACGTGGCCGCGCGCGGCCTGGACATCTCGGGCGTCTCGCACGTGATCAACTTCGACGTCCCCACCTCCCCCGACGCCTACGTGCACCGCATCGGCCGCACCGGCCGGGTGGGTCGCAGCGGGCGGGCGATCACGTTCGCCGAGCCGCGTCAGCAGCGCGAGGTCGCGGCGATCGAGAAGCACGCGGGCGTCAAGCTCGCCCCGTGGGTGAAGGGCGCGCACGTCGCGCCCACCGCGGCGCAGCCGCGCCCGCGGCGGCACTCCAAGCCACATCTGTCGCCGTGGGGCGACGGGCGTGCCCGAAAGCTGATCGTGGACGGCGGCCGGGCCATGGGCCTCGAGCCCTCCGACGTCGTCCACGCCATCACGTCGGCCACAGGGCTCGACGGCGAGGCGGTCCGCAACGTGCGGATGCTCGAGCGCTTCACCTTCGTCGAGGTGCCCGAGGCCGAGGCGCAGCGGGTGGTCGAGCTCGTGAACGGAGCCGAACTCGGGGGCCGTCCGGCGCGGGTCGAGGCCACGCAGGGCTAGACTCCCGCCTGTCCCCGGGCAGGGGTCGCTGTCCGCAAGTCAGTCGTGGGTAGGGAACGGCCGGGCCGCTCGCGGCGTGAACAACCGCTGGAGGTCCAACATGTCCAAGAGGTTCCGTCCGCGCCGCCCGTCGGCACCGATGGTCATCTCCCTGGTTGCCCTGTTCTTCGCGTTCGGGGGAGTCGGGTACGCGGCGACGCAGTTGCCGAGAGGCTCAGTCGGCACCAGGCAGCTCCGTGACAACGCCGTGACCTGGAACAAGATCGCCCCCGGCACCGTCGGGTCGGCACGGATCAACCAGGCGCTCGTCCAGACCCGCGTGAGCGAAAGCTGCGGCACCAACGGCGGCGCGATCGCCCAGATCACCCAGTCGGGCCACGTGATCTGCGATCCGAGCGGATCCAAGGAGTTCGGCTCGAGCTCGGCGGCCACGCCGGTGACGGCGACCTCGACGACGGTGGCGAGCCGGCCGCTCACCACCGGGAGCTACCTCCTGCTCGGCGAGGCCTACGCCTCGAACACCGGGCCGAGCACGTCGACGCTCACCTGCACCCTGTCCGTCCCCGGCGCCCTGAGCCAGTCGCGGACGATCACCGTGCGCTCCGCCGGTCAGGCGGCGCTCCCGATCAACCTCGCCTCCTCGGTGCCGACCTCGGGCGCCACGTCGACGCTGGCCTGCACGCAGACGGGCTCGACGGGGACCGTGGCGGGCCAGATCAACGCGGTCCAGACCGCCAGCAACAGCTAGACAGAAGACGCACGTGGATTCAGGCATCCTTGCCTGAACCCCGAGAGACGGTCTTCCGCCTTTCGTCCGGCGGCGGGTCCCGACCCCGCGCACTTGTACAGGGCCGGGACCCTCGTGGCCGCTTGCGCGGGGTCGGGACGGGGGCTCCGGCGCCAACCCCGGCGGCGCTCTCGGCTGTCACCGCTAGGCTGGCCATCCATGAGCACAGCGAACATGCACACCACCCAGGGGACGATCGCGATCGAGCTGTTCGACGACGACGCCCCCAAGACGGTCGAGAACTTCCGCAAGCTGGCCGGCGAGAGCTTCTACGACGGCATCATCTTCCACCGCGTGATCCCGGACTTCATGATCCAGGGCGGCTGCCCTCAGGGGACCGGGACCGGCGGACCGGGCTACACGTTCGAGGACGAGATCAACTCCCACAAGATCGTCCGCGGCGCGCTCGCCATGGCCAACGCCGGCCCCAACACCAACGGGTCGCAGTTCTTCATCGTCACCACCGATGCCGCTCCCTGGCTCGACGGCAAGCACACCGTGTTCGGCCGGGTCACCGACGGCATGGACGCGGTGGACTCGATCGAGCGCCTGCCCACGGACTCGCGCGACCGCCCCGTCGATCCGCCGAAGATCGAATCGATCGAGCTCGACCCCGCCGCCTGACGGTAGCCTTCGAGCACCAGATGGCGAGCGCCACCGAAATGACCCGCGGCGGCGATACGCGCGTCGCGATCCGGGTCGAGAATCCGGCCACCGGCCAGCTCCTGAAGACGGTTCCGGTGCTCGGCGCGACCGAGCTCGACGAGCTGGCTGAGCGCGGCCGCCGGGCGCAGCCGGGCTGGGCGGCGAGCGGCTTCGAGGGCCGCGGCCGCGTGCTGCGCCGGGCGCAGAAGTGGATGCTCGACAACGCCGATCGCATCCTCGACGTCGTCGTCTCGGAGAGCGGCAAGACGCACGAGGACGCCCAGCTGGCCGACTTCGGCTACACGGTCTCGGCGCTGGGCTTCTGGGCCAAGGAGGCCCCGCGCTACCTGGCGGACGAGCGGGTGCCGTCGTGGAACAACCCGATCGCGATCGGCAAGAAGCTCCTCATCCGCTACGCCCCGATCGGGCTGGTGGGCGTGATCGGGCCGTGGAACTACCCCATCGCCAACTCGTTCGGCGACTGCATCCCGGCGCTCGCCGCCGGCAACAGCGTGATCCTCAAGCCGAGCGAGGTCACGCCGCTGAGCTCGCTCCTGATGGAGGAGATGATGCGGGAGTGCGGCCTGCCCGAGGGCGTATTCCAGGTCGCCACCGGCGACGGCTCGACCGGCGCGGCGCTGATCGAGCGCGTCGACTGCGTCATGTTCACCGGCTCGACCCGCACCGGCAAGGCGGTCATGAGGGCCGCAGCCGAGGAGCTCATCCCCTGCTACCTCGAGCTCGGTGGCAAGGACCCGATGATCGTCTGCGCCGACGCCGACATCGAGCGCGCCGCCAACGCGGCGGCCTTCTACTCGATGAACAACGCCGGCCAGGTGTGCATCTCGGTCGAGCGTGCGTACGTCGAGGAGCCCGTCTACGACGAGTTCGTGCAGCGTGTCGCCGACAACGTGCGCCGGCTCCGCCAGGGCGAGCCCACCGGGATCGGGACCGTCGACGTCGGCGCCGTGACCTTCCCGCCGCAGCTCGAGATCGTCGAGGATCACGTCCGCGACGCGGTCGACAAGGGGGCCAAGGTCCTTGTTGGCGGGCGGCCTCGGCCCGGCGCCGGGCGCTTCTACGAGCCGACGGTGCTCGTCGACGTCGACCACACGATGAAGATCATGCGCGAGGAGACGTTCGGACCGACGCTCCCGATCATGAAGATCTCGGACGTCGAGGAGGGCGTGCGCCTCGCCAACGACACGAGCTACGGGCTCCAGGCCAGCGTGTGGACGGGTGACGTGCGCCGGGGCGAGGACGTCGCCCGCCGGATCGAGGCCGGGGTGGTGTGCGTCAACGACGCCCAGATCAACTACAGCGCGCTCAATCTGCCCATGGGCGGCTGGAAGGCATCCGGCCTCGGCACCCGCCACGGCGCGGCCGGGATCCGCAAGTACGCGAAGGTTCAGTCACTGCTCGTCACCCGCCGCGCGCTCAAGCGCGAGCCCTTCATGTTCCCCTACAAGCGGACGCGCACGCTGTTGCTGCGGCGGATGTTCCGCCTGTTCTGGGGCCGCGGTCGCCGCGACTGAGGCGCGCGCGACGTGCTCGCGCTCGCGTTTGGCCTGGCGTCGTCGCTGTGCTGGGGGATCTCCGACTTCCTCGGCGGCGTGCAGTCGCGCCGGCAGCGACTGCTGGCGGTGATGCTGACCAGCCAGGGCCTGTCCCTGGTCGTCCTCGCGGTGTTCGTCGCCATCGCGCAGCCCGCGGTCCCGCCGGTCGTGAAGCTGCTGCCGGCGGTCGCGGCCGGGGTCGGGGGGATCGTGGCCCTGACCGCGTTCTACCGGGCGCTCTCGATCGGGACGATGAGCATCGTCGCCCCGATCGCGGCGACCGGCGTCATCGTCCCGGTGGTGGTGGGGATCGCCCAGGGGGA
The DNA here is from genome assembly GCA_963839105.1 of uncultured Solirubrobacterales bacterium. Taxonomy (GTDB): domain Bacteria; phylum Actinomycetota; class Thermoleophilia; order Solirubrobacterales; family Solirubrobacteraceae; genus Palsa-465. The sequence continues at coordinate 443,681 of CAWITQ010000009.1, read as the reverse complement.
GCGACCCGCGACGCTCCAGCTGATCGGGATCGCCGCCGCCGTCGTGGGCGTGGCCCTGGCGAGCCGGGAGCCGGATACGGCACCGCCGGGCACGCGCTCGCCGGCCCGGACCAGCGTCCTCCTGGCGCTGGTTGCGGCGGCGGGATTCGGCTGCTTCTTCGTCACTCTGCGCACGAGCGCCCACGCGAGCCTGATCTGGGCGCTCGTCGTCGCCCGGTCGGTCGACGTGCTCGTGATCGCCGCAGCGGCCGCGGTCGTGCGCTCGGGCGTCGTGCGCGACCGGCGCGCGTTCGCTTCGGTGGCTGCGATCGGGATGCTCGACCTCGCCGCCAACGGCCTCTATGCCCTGGCCACGAGGCACGGCCTGCTCAGCGTGGTCTCGGTGGCGTCATCCCTGTATCCGCTCGCCACCGTAGTGCTGGCGCGCTTCGTCCTCGGCGAGCGCGTCCGGCGCGTCCAGGAGCTGGGGGTCGTGGCGGCGCTGGCCGGCGTAGTGCTGATCGCCGCGGGCTAACCGCGCAGCTGCACGCCCAGGAGCTCTTCGAGCTCGGCGATCGTCTGCTCGGGCTTCACGTGGTGGACGGTCGCCATCCCGAGCTCCGCCGCCGGCCCCAGGTTGAACGGCAGGTCGTCCACGAACACGCAGCGCTCGGGCTCCAGATCGATGCTGCGCGCGCCCATCTCGTAGATCTCGCGTGCCGGCTTGCGGATCTGGACCTCGCCCGAGAGCACGATCCCGTCGAAGAGCTCGGACAGCAACGCCCGGTCGTAGCGGCGCGTGCCCCACGAGTTCGAGATCAGCCCGGTGCGGATGCCGGCGCCACGGGCGGCGCGCACGGCGTCGAGCATCGCCGGCTCCGGCGCCGAGTTGCCCATCAGCCGATCGATCAGCCCCGGCGCCGCGACCCCGAGCAGTTCGGCGAACCGCGCCTCGAACTCCTCCTCGGGGAGCTTGCCCTCCTCGAGGCCGATGAGCAGATCGCGCGCGCCGTGGTCCTCGCGGAAGCGACGGCCGATCGTCTCGGGGTCGAGCCCCTCGACCTCGCAGAAGGCGCGGAAGGAGTCGAACGGGCTGGTGGTGAGGACGCCGCCGAAATCGATCAGCAGCCCGGTGCGCTGCCCGTTCTCAGAAGCCATCCTGCGTGATCCTGGCCGCGCGTTTGGCGAGCTCCAGCACGCCCTCGCCGAACGTCTTGAGGTACGGGTCGTCCGTGGAGCCGGAGCAAGCGCGCTTGTAGTTGCCCTCCATGAACACCGTCGCCTTCCACAGCGCGAGCGTCACGTACCAGTCGAGCGACTTCATCGAGCGGCTCGAGCGCTCCTCGTAGCGGGCGATCAGCCCCTCGCGCGTCGGGAAGCCCTCGCGCCGGGTCACGTTCTGGAGGTTGAAGCGCCCGAGCTCGTCCCCCTCCTGGGTCCAGTGGATCATCATGTAGCCGACATCGGCCAGCGGGTCGCCGATCGTCGCCATCTCCCAGTCGAGGATCGCCACCAGCTGCGCCGGCGCCTCGCGGGCGAACATCGTGTTGCCGAACCGGTAGTCGCCGTGGACGATCGTCGCCGGCCCCGACTCGGGCAGGTTGTCCGCCAGCCACCTGCCCACCTGCTCGACCTCGGGGATGTCGCGTGTGCGGTTGTGCTCCCACAGCCCTCCGAAGCGGCGAAGCTGGCGCTCGAGGTACCCCGACGGCTTGCCGAAGCCCTCCAGCCCCACGGCGGCGTAGTCGACGTCGTGCAGCTCGACCAGGGCGTCGACCAGCTGATCGGCGGCCGCCCGGCGCTGCTCGGGGTTGTCCAGCGCGTCCGGGACCGTGCTCGCGATCACCTCTCCCTCGACGTGCTCCATGACGTAGAAGGGCGCTCCGATCACGGACGTGTCATCGCACGTGGCGAGCACCTCGGGCACGCGCACGGGCGTGTCCTCGAGATGGCTGAGCAGCCGCGCCTCGCGCAGGACGTCGTGTGCGCTCGGCGGGAGCGGGCCCCGCGGGGGGCGGCGCAGGACCACGCCGCTGGATAGCCCGAAGGTGACGTTGGAGTGGCCCTCGCCGATCGGCTCGGCGTCGAGGTCGTCGGGAGCGTCGAGCCCGTGCGCGGCGAGGAACTCCAGCAGCGGGTCGAGGACGAGCAGCGGCTCGCGGTCGTTGGCATCCGCCTCTTCGTGCGTGCGGACGATGTCGTCGGGGGCGAGCGAGGTGGCCATCGAGGCTCTGGAGACTACCCTCAAGGGGTGCCCGAGCTACCCGAAGTCGAGATCACCGCGCGTCTCATCTCCCGCGCCACCGCGGGCGCGGAGATCGAGTCCGTGCTCGCCCCCGGGGTCAACGCGCTGAAGACGTTCGACCCGCCTCTGGGCGCGCTCACGGGCCGGCGGTTTGAGGGCGTGGAGCGGCGGGGGAAGCTGTTCGTGGCGCGGCTCGACGGGGAGCTCGCGCTCGTCATCCATCTGATGTCGGCGGGGCGCCTCCAGCTCTTCGACACGGGCGCATCGCTGCGCGACAGGACCTCGCGCCTGCTGATCCGCCTCACCGACGGACGCGAGCTGCGCCTGCGCGAGTTCGGGACCAAGCAGCGGGCGTGGGTCAAGGTGCTGAGGGCGGGCGATCTCGACGCCGAGGAGACGCTGGCCTCGCAGGGGCCCGAGGCGTGGCCCGATCCGCCTCGGTTCGGCCCGCTGCTAGACGTGCCGCGCCCGCTCTACGCCCTGATGCGCGACCAGCACGTGATTGCCGGCATCGGCCGCAGCTGGGTCGACGAGATCATGCATACGGCGATGGTCTCCCCGTTCAAGCGAGGATCCGATCTCGATGACGACGAGGCCGAGCGCCTGCGGGAGGCCACGGTGGCGCGGCTGGGCGAGGCGATCGCCCACTACGAGCAGACGATCGCGCTGCCGCTTCCCGACAAGCTCCCGATGCCGCTCACAGTCCACCGCCGGAACGGAGAGCCGTGTCCCCGCTGCGGCGATCGCCTCGAGGCCGTGTTCTACGAGGACTACGTGATGTGCTACTGCCCGACGTGTCAGACCGAGGGCAAGCTGCTCAAGGACCGGCGCCTCTCGCGCCTGCTCAAGTAGCGAGCCCTATCCGACCGCGGAAACCGGCGGCGCCGGCTGGCGCCGCTCCTCGTGGAGCTGGCGGAGCGCGGAGAAGTCGATCACGTTCGCGGCGGCGGGGACGCTGCGACCGCTCGCCTGCCTGTCCGCCCGGCCGGCGGCGCTGCACAGCGCGACGAAGAACACCACGACCGAGAACCACGCGGCGAGTGCGATCAATATCAGGATCAAGGTCATCGACACTCCCTTCGGCGGGCGCGGCGTACGCGCCCTCGGTCCAAAGACTCGCCGTGACGGCTGCGAACTAAAACGCGATCCTACTTTTTTCGAACCTTGGCATGTCTGACTGCGCGCGCCGCGGCAAATATCTGCTCGTAACCAGCGCAGCGGCAAATATTGCCCGATGGCCCGGCGCGAACGCTCTAGGCGGTCGCTCGGCGCCGGGGCCGCGTCGCGCTCTAGGATGGGGCCGGTGTTAGAGACCGGCGACCAGGCCCCCGACTTCACCCTCCCCGACCAGCACGGCAAGCCCGTGTCGCTGGCGAACCTCCGAGGGAGGACGGTGGTCCTCTACTTCTATCCCAAGGCGGATACCCCCGGGTGCACGACGCAGGCGTGCGGCGTCCGGGACCACCGGCTCGACTACGAGCGCGCCAACGTCGTCGTGCTGGGGGTCTCCCCGGATCCGGTCGAGCCGATCGCGGCCTTCGACGAGAAGTACGACCTCGGCTTTCCGCTCCTCTCCGACGCGAACCACTCGGTGGCCGAGGCCTACGGAGTGTGGGTCGAGAAGTCGATGTACGGGCGCAAGTACATGGGCAACGAGCGCACGACGTTCGTGATCGGGGCCGACGGGCTCATCGCCGACGTGTTCCGGAAGGTCAAGCCGGCAGAGCACGACGAGCTCGTGCTCGGCGCGGTCGAGCGGGCAGCCTAGAGCCGGTTACTGAAGGCCCTCGCGCGCCTCGCGCACGAGCGTGACCGCCTCGGGGAAGACGGTTGCCATCACCGAGCGCAGCTGCTCGGCCTGCTGATCGGTTGTGCCCTGGATGTTCGCGCGGTTCATCGCGGCGACCGTGAGGTCGACCGCCAGCTTGATTGCGTTGTCAGCCCACGCGAGCCGCTGCGCCCCGTGCATCTGCTCGGCGAACTCGCCGAGTCTGCGCTGGAGCTCGTCCGGATCGCCGAACAGATCACCGAAGCCGCTTCCTTCCATGAGACAAATGGTAGCCACCCGGAAAAAGCTCGAATTCGCCCGTACACTCGACGCTGCATGGCTGCCTCCCCGCCGAACCCGCGCCTGCGGGCCCGGATCGAGCTGATGATCCGGATCGCCGCGCCGGCGCTCGATCTCCTGCTCGCCGCGGGCGACCGCGTGAGCCGCGTGCTCGACCGCGGGGACCAGAGCCACGCGCCGGCGAGGATGCCCCACGCGGGCGACGCGGCCCCGCGCGGGCTGAGCGCCTATCCCGTCCGAGCCCGCCACTCCCGGCCGGACAGATGAGTACGGCTCGTCCCGCTCCGGCGGCCCCGATGCCGGCCCAGCAGATCCTGGCCGTCGAGGCACGGTGGCGACCCCGGATCGCCGTGGTCGCCGTGGCCGCCGGCCTGCTGCTGATCGCGGGCTCGATCGTTCAGTTCACCGGACAGCACCCCAAGGTGAACGAGATCACGCTCGGCCTGATCATCGAGCACAAGCGCTTCGCCCGCGACCTCATTAGCGCAGTCCTGACCGCCTTCTCAGCGCTCGGCATCGGCGCGACCCTGGTGTTCCTGTGGTGGTCGGCGCGCGCTCGGACTCCGCAGACCCAGACCTATATCCGCGTGCTGGCGATCCTCGGCGGCGTGCTGTACGCGATCGGTGGCGTCGCCTTTGCGATCGCCTTCGGGATCGCCGCCCACAAGTTCGCCACCACCGGCCACCAGACCTATCAGCAGGCCAACCACCTGACCAGCGGCGCCGGCCTCGTGATCCCGCCCCTGATCGACTACGCCGGCGAGCTGGTGCTCGCGGTCTCGCTCGTGCTCACCGCGCTGGCCGCGATGCGCGCCGGGCTCCTGACCCGCTTCATGGGCTACTTCGGGATGTTCGCGGGCGTCCTCTTCCTGTTCCCGCTGATCCCGATCCCCCTGGTCCAGTGCTACTGGCTGATCGCCCTTGGCTACCTGCTGTGGGGTCGGTGGCCTACCGGCGTGCCCAAGGCGTGGGCGAGCGGCAAAGCCGAGCCCTGGCCGACCTCCCAGGAGATGCGCGAGCAGCGCATCCGAGCCTCGGGCGGCCGCGGCGGCGCTCCAGGGCGCGCGAAGCGGGCGCCCGAGCCCGAGCCGGTGGGCGCCTCGGCGCCGGCGCGTGCGAGCTCCGGTGGCGGGAGCGCCCGCACGAGCGCGAAGCGCAAGCGCAAGCGGCGCAAGTAGCCGCGCCGGAAGCTGGGTCCCTTCAAGAACGCGGCGCCGAGCGCCTCGGACATCCGTCCGCCCTCGGGCGGCGGCTATCGCTCCGCCCGCTGCGATGCCGATGTCCAGCCTGTAAATCGTTATCTCGCCGCATCAAGCGCCTTGCCCATGCGACACGGACCGTCTGGGCATTCCCCCGCGCCGCGGCGACTAACGGCCCCGGCCGAGACCGTCCCGGCCCCCGTCCACGCCGGGGGCCGGGACTGCGGGGCCCCCTTTCGCGCCCGGAGACCTGTCGCCATCGCCGTCCCCCGCGCCCGGCGGCTGCCGTTCATCACCTCTCAGCCACCGCTCGCCGCGCGCTGACCCCCGCTCACCGATTCGCCGTTGGCGACGCACTTGATCTTGGTGCAGCGTTCCCGCGCGTCAAGTCAAACTCCATCAGGAGGGCTACATGGAAGCTGCTCGTATCCCTGGCGCGCGCGAAGCCGACGTTGCGCCGGCTCCCGCCGCAACGGAGCCGACAGGGGGTAGGTTGGCCGGCTGGACGCCGGCGGATCCGGGGCCGCTCGGCCTCGCCGCCTTCGCCGGCACGACGTTCATGCTGAGTCTCATCAACGCCGGCTTGGTGGGCACTCAGAAGGCCCCGGGTGGGGGCCTGCTCCCGATGGTCGCGGCGCTCGCGCTCGCCTACGGCGGTGTGGCGCAGCTGCTCGCCGGCCTCTGGGAGTTCCGCACCGGCAACACGTTCGGCGCGGTGGCGTTCTGCTCCTACGGCGCGTTCTGGATCTCGTTCTTCTTCGTCGTGCAGTCGGTGGGGAAGAATGTGCCGACCGAGATCTTCAGCGGACTCGGCCTGTATCTGTGGATGTGGGGCATCTTCACGACCTACATGTTCATCGCCTCGCTCCGGACCACCGGCGCGATCGCGCTCGTGTTCCTGCTCCTGGCGATCACGTTCATCCTCCTGGGGATCGGGAACTCGGCCCTGGCGGGCTCGGGCAAGGTCATCAACGGGACGATCAAGATCGGCGGCTACGTCGGCATCGCGACGGCGATCGCCGCTTGGTACGCGTCGTTCGCGGCGGTGCTCAACTCGACGTTCGGCCGGGTCATGGCACCGGTGTTCCCGCTGAGCCGGGTCTGAGACCGGACAAAACCAATTCGCGAACGCCGACTTAGGGTAAAACTAAGTCAACAGTTCGCCGCGCACCTGCGGCCCGTTTCGGCGCCGGCCTCTCGGCCGGCGCCGCGGGCTGCCAGGTGTGGGACGCCAAGCGCGTAAGAAGGAGAGGGCTTACATGGCAGACACGGCAACGAAGGGGTCGGAAGGAAGCCTCGAGTCCAAGCTCGAGGAGATGCTGGACGTCGAGACGTTCGATCCGCCGGAGGAGTTCAAGGAGCATGCGCTCCTGAACGATCCCTCGATCTACGAGGAGGCGAACAAGGACTGGCAGGGGTGGTGGCTGAAGCAGGCCAAGGAGCTGCACTGGTTCAACGAGCCGACCGAGACGCTCGATGAGTCCAATCCACCCTTCTACAAGTGGTTCAGCGACGGCAAGATCAACGCCTCCTATAACTGCCTCGATCGGCACGTCGAAGACGGCAACGGCGACCGGGTGGCCTTCCATTGGTACGGCGAGGAGGGCGAGACCGAGGACTTCACCTACGCCGACCTGCACCGCGACGTCCAGAAGCTCGCCAACGCGCTGAAGGACCTCGGCGTCGAAAAGAGCGATGTCGTCGGGATCTTCCTGCCGATGATCCCGGAGGTCGTGGTCTCGATGCTGGCGTGCGCCCGGATCGGCGCGATCCACAACGTCGTGTTCGGCGGGTTCTCGCCGGAGTCGGTCAAGGAGCGCATGGAATTCTCCGAGGCCAAGGCGCTTATCACCGTCGACGGGGCGCGGCGCAAGGGCAAGACGGCGGAGATCAAGAAGCAGGTCGACGCCTGCATGAGCGACCTCGAGACCCTCGAGCACATCGTCGTCGTCAAGAAGACGGACGCCGACTGTGAGATGAAGGACGGTCGCGACGTCTGGTACCACGAGATCCTCGAGAAGGCCGACGACGAGTGTCCCGCCGAGGAGCTGGACGCCGAGCACCCGCTGTACGTGCTCTACACGAGCGGCTCGACGGCGAAGCCCAAGGGCGTGCTCCACACGACCGGTGGCTATCTGACCGGGGTGGCGGCCACGCACAAGTACGTGTTCGACCTGCACCCGGACGAGGACGTCTATTGGTGCTCGGCCGACGTCGGCTGGGTCACCGGCCACTCGTACATCGTCTACGGGCCGATGTGCAACGGCGCCACCTCGGTCATGTTCGAGGGCGCTCCCGACTACCCGCACAAGGGGATCTGGTGGGAGCTGTGCGAGAAGTTCGGCGTGACCAAGTTCTACACGGCGCCGACGGCGATCCGGGCCTGCATGAAGTGGGGCGTCGAGCACGTCGAGAAGGCCGACCTGTCGAAGCTCAAGCTGCTCGGCACGGTGGGCGAGCCAATCAACCCGAAGGCATGGCTCTGGTACTACGTCGTCGTCGGCGGCGAGCGCTGCCCGATCGTCGACACCTGGTGGCAGACCGAGACCGGGGCGATCATGATCACCCCGTTGCCCGGGCTGATCTCGACCAAGCCCGGGTCGGCCACCCAGCCGTTCCCGGGGATCCAGGCCGAGGTCGTGGACGAGAAGGAGGGCGAGCCGCTCGACGACGGACAGGGCCTGCTCGTGCTCAAGCGACCGTGGCCGTCGATGCTCCGCACGCTCTACAAGGAGGACGACCGCTTCGTCGAGACCTACTTCGAGCGGTTCGGCAAGGAGACCTACCTCGTCGGCGACGCCGCCCGCAAGGACAAGGACGGCTACTTCTGGATCATCGGGCGGATCGATGACGTGGTGAACGTCTCCGGCCACCGGATGTCGACCGCCGAGGTCGAGTCCGCGATCGTCGCCCACAACAAGGTGGCCGAGGCGGCGGTGATCGGCCAGGCCGACGAGGACTCCGGCCAGGCGATCACGGCGTTCGTCACGCTCGAGGGCGATGACACCGAGGGCTCGGACGAGCTGGTCAACGAGATCCGCGAGACCGTCGCCAAGCGAATCGGCAAGCTCGCGCGGCCCAAGCGGATCATCTGGGCCGACGATCTCCCGAAGACGCGCTCGGGAAAGATCATGCGGCGGCTGCTGCGCGACATCGCCGAAGGCCGCGAGTTCGGCGACGTCACCACGCTCCGCGACCCGGACGTGATGAAGCAGCTCGAGGGCAAGGTCAAGAAAGAGCAGGAGCAGGAAGAAGACCAGGGGCAGGACGCAGACAAGGGGCAAGAGAAAGAGAAGTAGGCGGGACAGCAGGCCCACTCGGACGGCCCGTGCGCTTCGCGCGAGGGGCCGTCCGAGCGGCCCCTCCGTTCCTTCGCCGACGCCGGCCGTTTCTCATCCGCTTCGGGTGACGCGGTGTCCGCCCCGGGGTGCGAGCGTCGTGGGTCTATGATCGTGGTGATTCTCGCTGCCCTCGGCGTACCGCTCTGGATCTGCGCCCTGGCCATCCTCGCTCTGCTGATGCGCAATCGAGCGTTGCGCACGCGGCCCGGCAACGTGCCGGTGCGTGTGCGGCGCCCGGGAAAGAAGCACTGGTCGCCGGGGCATGGGGTGTGGATCCACGACGTCTTCGCCTTCCGCGGGCTGCCGGCGGCGTGGAAGGAATCGCTCGTCTGGGCCGCCGATGCCACACTGCGACAGCCCACCGATGAAGAGCGCAAGAAGATGCATCGAATCGGTGCCGAGCCGGTCGTCGCGACGCTGACGCTCGTGGAAGGTGAAACGATCGAGTTCGCCGCTCGGTCCGGGCACGAGAACGAGCTGCTGGGGCCGTTTGCGGCCTCGTCCGCGGTGGCCGTTCCGCGGTAGCGACTCCCGACGCTCGATTAGGGCGCCTGGCGGCCAGCCCAGGCGCGATAGGCGCCGGTCGTCATCCAATCGAGGTGAACCCGCGTGCGCTCTGGCGCACACTTGAAGATCACCCGATGCGGATGATGCTTCGCCACCGGCCGTCTGTGACCGTGCAGAGAACGCCAGCGCGCGTTCGATCTTCTTCCTCTGCACGAAGGTGAGACCAAGATGAGCAAGCCGTTCAAGGGCATCATTAACCTCGACATCCGGGACTCAGTGCCGGACTGGGCGCCGTTTGAGCCGCCAAAGGCGCCCGAGGGAGCCCCCAGCGTGCTGCACATCGTGCTCGACGACGTCGGCTTCTCGGCGATCGGCTGCTACGGCGGGCCAGTGCAGACGCCGAACATCGACCGGATCGCCGCCGCGGCGTCCGGTACACGCAGTGGCACACCACGGCGCTGTGCTCGCCGACGCGCTCCTGCCTGCTGACGGGACGCAACCACACGCGCAACAGCATGGCCTGTATCACCGAGGCGGCGATCGGATTCCCGAACGCGAGCGGGACAATCCCGCCGGAGAACGGGATGCTGCCGGAGATCCTCGGCGAGCTCGGCTGGAACACGTACATGACCGGGAAATGGCACTTGTGCCCGACCGACGAGATGCACCTCGCCTCGACACGGCGCAACTGGCCCGTCGGGCGAGGGTTCGAGCGCTTCTACGGATTCCTCGGCGCCGAGACCAACCAGTGGCATCCGGACCTGGTCTACGACAACCACCCCGTCGAGCAGCCCGCCCAGCCGGAGGACGGCTACCACCTGACCGCCGACCTGACCGACAAGGCGCTCGAGTTCATCCAGGACGCAAAGGCGGTGGCGCCGGACAAACCCTTCTACCTGTACTACGCGCCGGGAGCATGCCACGCGCCGCACCAGGCCCCCAAGGAGTGGATTGAGAAGTACCGGGGACACTTCGACATGGGCTATGAGGCGATGCGCGAGCAGACACTCGAGCGTCAGAAGAAGCTCGGCATCGTCCCACCGGACACGCAGCTCCCTCCGATCAACCCGATCGGGACTCCGCAAGACCGCACGGGGCCCGAGGGGAAGCCGTTCCCAGCAGTCGACTTCACGCGGCCGTGGGCGTCGCTCTCGGATGACGAGCGCAAGTTGTTCTGCCGGATGGCCGAGGTGTACGCGGGCTTCCTGGCGCACGCAGACGACCAGATCGGCCGCCTGCTCGCCTACCTGGAGGAGACCGAGCAGCTCGAGAACACGATCATCGTCTTGGTATCCGATAACGGCGCCAGCGGTGAGGGCGGCCCGAACGGCTCGGTCAACGAGAACAAGCTGTTCAACGGCATTCCCGATGACATCGAGACGAACCTCGCGATGATCGACGAGCTCGGGGGCCCGAATGCCTACAACCACTACCCCAACGGGTGGGCGATGGCGTTCAACGCGCCGTTCAAGATGTGGAAGCGCTACGAGTTCAACGGCGGCAGCTGCGACCCGTGCATCATCTCCTGGCCCAAGGGCATCGACGCCAAAGACGAGATCCGCCACCAGTACCACCACGCGATCGATATCGCGCCGACGATCCTAGATTGCCTCGGTGTCGAGTCGCCCGAGACGATCAAGGGGCACGTGCAGAGCAGCTTCGACGGGATCAGCATGCGCTACAGCTTCGATCAGGCCACAATCCCGACCGCACGCTCGAAGCAGTTCTACTCGATGCTGGGCTCGCGGGCGATCTGGCACGAGGGCTGGAAGGCCATAAGCACCCATCCCACGATCGCGGGCTGGAGCCATTTCAACGACGACACGTGGGAGCTGTACAACGTCGAGAACGACCGCGCCGAGTTGCACGATCTCGCCGGGGAGCATCCGGACAAGCTGCGCGAGCTGATCAACCTGTGGTTCTCGGAGGCCGGCGCCAACGGAGCGTTCCCGCTCGATGACCGCTCCGCCGTAGAGATCCTCAACACGCCCCGCCCGCAGCTCACCAGCCCGCGGAACCGCTACCGATACTTCCCCGGCGTTGCCGGAGTGCCGGAGGCGCAGGCGGTCAACGTTCGCAACCGCGACTACATCATCGGAGTGGTGCTCGATATCCCCGCGTCCGGCGCAAGCGGCGTCCTGTTCGCCCAGGGCTCGCACTTCGGCGGCCACGCGCTGTACGTCAGCGACAACCGGCTGCAGTTCGTCTACAACTTCGTCGGCATGCTCGAGCAGAAGATCGTGGCGACCGCCGACCTTCCGGTGGGCGAGAACCTGATCGTGTCGGCGTCGTTCGTCAAGGACGGCGAGGACCCGCCGGGCGTCTCCACGGGGATCGTGTCGCTCTATCACGGCGAGGAGAAGGTCGGCGAGGGCCGGATCAAGACCCAACCCTCGATGTTCGGCATCTCCGGCACCGATCTGACTGTCGGGCGCAGCAGGTCCCGTATCACCAACGACTACCCTGGCGAGCGCCCTTGGCCATTTACCGGCGGCACAATCAAGACCGTCGCCGTCGACGTCAGCGGGGAGCCCTACGTGGACCTCGAACGCGAGGCCGCCGCGATGATCGCTCGCGAATAGGCGGCGATGCCGAGCGTTCAGTCCGCCGCGGTCAGTCTTGCGGCTGGCTGCGGACCGACGTCGGCGCGACGACGATCAACGCTCCGGGCCGGAGATCCAAGATCCCACTGGATATCCGCTTGGCTGCGGGCGTCGGTGGTCCGCCGAGGTACACCGCCGCTGGCGCGTCCAGCTGATAGTTGTCGCGCGGCGCCATGCCGAGCGACTCGAACGGATCGGGCGGGGGAAGTTTCGCGCTCATGTCAATCGAGGGTGACGACCGCCAGATACCCGTTACGTCGCACACCTATGCGGAGTCGACGCGCCGGTGCCCGGCCGTGCACCACAGCGGGGTGTGGCCTACGTCTTTGCCGATCCCGGCGCCCGGGCGATGCTCCGAAAGCGCCTGACGCACCCGCCACGCGCGCCTTGCAAGATCACGAACGAGGAGCAGCAATGACAGCGGAGCACTTGAACGGCGGCGCGATCGAGCGCGACGGCGGCGAGCTCGAACGCGAGGGGTTGTACATCGGGATGGCCCCGTGGGAGCATTATTTCCTCACGTTGGCGATGTAAGCCACCGTCCCGGGCGCTTGGGAATCACAGTCCGGTCATGACTCGCGAGCGGTGGATGGCGCTGTTCTTCGCCGCCGGCTCGGCGTGCTTTCTGATCGGCCCCTTTCCCGGGTACGCCACCCTCGTCGGCGACGGCGCCGACGCGGTCACGTTCTTCGTCGGGTCGGTCCTGTTCACGATCGGCGGGGTGCTGCAGGTGGTGAGCGCATTCCCCGCCCGCCATTCGCCCGACCACGGGCCGGCGGCCTCGTGGGCGGCCGTGATCCAGTCGGTCGGCACGCTGTGCTTCAACGTGACGACCTATCGCGCGATGTCCACGGCGCTGTCGAGCTCCGAGTACAACAAGCTCGTGTGGCGGCCGGACGCCGTCGGCTCGATCTGCTTTCTGGTATCCGGCGTGATCGCCTACCGCGTCTCGGCGCGGCATGGCTGGCCGCCCGAGCGGGATGGCCGGGGATGGTGGGAGCCGGCGGTCAACCTGCTTGGCTGCGTTCTCTTCGGCATATCAGCCATCGCCGGCCACGTCGTCCCCACGACCGGCTCGATGCTCGACCAGGCCGCTTCGAACTGGACCACCGCGCTCGGGGCGGCGTGCTTCCTGGCTTGCGCGCTGTTCACGCTGCTCACCGGCCGCACCTCGAAGTCGGCTCGCTTCCGGCGGTTGCGCAAGTTCAAGCAGGCCGTCGAGCGTGACGCCGAGGAGCTCGCCTCGCACGCTTGAACGGCGAGGCGAGCTCTTGGCCTGACGCGGTGGGGGCCGATGTCACGCTGTGACGGGTACCGATGTGGCCGGGGCCTTGGGCCGGAACTGCCGGATCCCTTCGCCTTCGTGACCCGGGCCGACGACGCCCCAGCTGGACTCGGGCACCTCGTTCCACACGCCCGCCACATCACCGAGGGGCTCGGATACGATCAGCCGGGCGTCGTCTGACACCTCCCGGAACAGTTGCCGCTCGGGATAGAGCTTGCGAAGGGTCGGGATGTCGGTGGTGTAGAAGAGCGTGCGTGACTTGCGCTCACTGGAGTACCGGAATGCCCAGATGCTTTCCCCGTCGGTGGTCGCCACGGTGCCCTGGAACGGATGGGGCACGTCGTGGCGCTCAGCGACCGCTTCGACGAACCCGATCGCCTGCTCGACGGCGGCCGGCGGGTCGTCCTCGAGGCCGAAGGTCAGGGCGAGGTGAAACAGCAGCTCGGTGTCGGCGCTTCCTTGGATCTGCGGGTAGAGCGAGGGGTCCACCGCCAAGATAAGGTCGCGCTTGATCGTGGCGAGCTCGTTGAGGTATCCGTTGTGCATGAACAGCCAGCGCCCATGGCGGAAGGGGTGGCAGTTGGTCTGCTGCACAGGGCTGCCGATGGCGGCGCGGATGTGGGTGAAAAACAGCGGGGAGCTGATGTGGCCGGACAGCTCGCGCAGGTTTTCGTCGTTCCAGGCCGGTTCAGTGCTGTGATACATGCCTGGGGTTTCGGCGGCGGGGCCGTACCAGCCGACGCCGAACCCGTCGCCGTTGGTCGGCTCCGCGCCGAGCCGCGAGTGCAGGCTCTGGTTGATCAGCGAATTAGGGCCCTCGTAGAGCGCCTCCCTTATGAGGATCGGGGATCCCGAGTATGCGAGCCAGCGGCACATTGGCCGCTCCTTTCTGTCGGAGTGTCATGCGCGTCATGCGGCTTGGGCCGACGAGGGCGCCATTGACGCTCGAAACCGCAACCCCGGAAGCGTCGCTCGTCCCCGGGCTCCCGACAAGGAGGCATGCACGTGCAAAACCGGAGGCCGACATCCGGGCTCCCGGGCGCGTAGCCCCGGGCCCTGCGCCCTGCAGATTGACGCGCTCTGGCGCCGCACGCGGTGAGTCGAGATCTGCGAGTGGTGCGCCGGTGAGACACGAGCGTCATGGGGGATGCGCGCCTCCCCGCGAGAGGCCGGGGCGCACCGTTGACCCGCACGGACGTGGATGGGATGGTGGTGGCATCGCCGTTGGGCTGACTCGCGGCGTTCCAGACCACTACCGGGGAGGGCGAAATGGCTGTTGGACAGAGTCAGCCTCATCGCTGGCCGCCCCGGCGGCGATTTCGAGCTGACCCGGCTAACAGTACGCGCTCAGCCGTCGCCCGGGACGGGGGCGGCAGCCGCGCCGATACGAGCCGAGCACGCCGACAATCGGGAATAACCGGGCAGCGCGCGCCACGCCAACGCTCCCGGGCCGACGACCATCCGCTGCGCTCATCGTTGAAGCGATCGCAGCGTCGCCGGCCCTCCGGCGCGTCCCCGAGATCGAGTGACGGCGGTCTTGCGCCGCCACAGCGTGGCATTGAGAAACGCCGACGCGACGATGATCCGCGAGCCGACGAACAGCCAGGCGAGCAGGGTCGCCGCAGTTCCGAGCGAGCCGTAGAGCGCCGGCGCTTTTGCCAGCTTGGGGGCGAAGTAGAAGACCGTCGCGAAATGCAGCACGGCCACCCCAACAGCGAACAGCGCAGCGCCCGGCACGAGCGCTCGCCAGGGCGCATCCCCGTGGGGCAGCAGCGACGAGATCGCCACCCAGATCGCGCCGCTGACCGCGACCGGGACCAGGCTCAGAAGCAGCGACACGCCGGGTCCCACGCGGTGGCGCAAGTATGCGATCGCCGTCTCGGCGACCAGCATCGCCAGCAGAGCCACGGAGAGGAGCGCGCCGTCCCGGAGCAGATGCGGTCGCCGCCCGAAGCGCTCCTCCCATGCCAACAGGTGCGCGACGCGCAGCGCGCGAACAAGGCTGATCGACATGTAGAGCGTAAGTGCGATCCCGATCGCCAGCAGGGCGACGGTGCCCTTGTGCGACTCCTTTGTCGCTTGCCTGATGATGGCTGCGACCGATGCGCCCAGACCGAGGGAGCGAGCGACATGATCCGGCTGGGCCGAGCCGGCGGGCCGGACCAGTCCGGTGATGCCGGCCAGGAACAAAGCAGCAGGAAGCAGCCAGAGAAATACCCGGAAGGCGATTCCTCCGGCCAGCAGCGATCCGGCGCGCCGCCGGTCGTGATCGCTGGCCTCAACCACTGCTTCGACGAGTTCGTGCTCCGCTCTCAGCTGATTGAGCTGACGGGCCGCCTCGTCCCGGGTCCGGCTCGCCCGCGCGGCGACGGAACGCCCACGACCGCTGATCGCAGCCTCCTCCACCGGGGTTTCCGGATCGACCATCAGACCTGGAGTGTCCCGCTCGCGGGAGATCAGATCGTCATCCGCATTGGGTGAGCGAGGGTCGGGAACAGCTCGCGCTCGGCTCCCCCCGGAGGCGACGGCCGTCCGGCGTGAGCGAGCGGGGCGAACAGAGAAGCCGGCACACGCCCGGACGCCTGTTTGCACCCTCGTAACACTTGGGCTGAGCTGTGAGAATCCTTCGGCATCGGCGCAGTCGGACGCACGGAGAGCATGTGTGCAAAGCGGAGCCAGCGCAACCCGAAGTTGATCCTTCCCTCCGCAGCCCTGAGACGGATCGAGCCGTCAGAACCCTGGCCGTTGACGACCAAAGGGTGTTCCGTGAACTGCTCCGCGAGCTGATCGCGGCGATGCCGTCCTTCGTGCTGGTCGGGCAGGCATGCTCGGGCGAGGAGGCGCTGCGGGCCGCCGAACGGTTGTCGCCTGAGCTGGTGCTGATGGACGTCCTGATGCCGGGAATCGGGGGTATTGCCGCCGCCCGGATGATCCTGCGCAGGCATCCGGACGTGGTGGTGGTGCTGATCTCAGTTGACGATCCGACGCTTCACCCCGGGGCGAGGGACCTCGGCGACACGGTTGCATGCTCGCGAAAGCAGGACCTTCGACCAAGAGAGCTCACGCGAGTCTGGGAGGCGCGTCACAACTGAGACGTCTGCGGCGCGTCGTCAAAGGAGCGATCGAGCTCTACTGGGGTTCCGGAGTCTGCGACGACGTACCAGCCCTGTCGTGGTTCCTGATCTCCGCGCTGGTCCCCCTTGCCCTGGGGCTGACCGCGCTGGCGTCGGTGCTTCTACGCGACTACGCTCGCGCGCAGGCGCTTTCAGAGCGAGCCGCGAGGGTGCTCCCGGCAGGCGTCGGCGACCAGGTCGTGCAGCTGATCCTGCGCACCCGCCGCGATTCTCCGCTGCTCATCGCACTCTCGATCTGCCTGATGGTGTGGACTGCCGCCGGCGCGGTGGGAGTGGTGGAGCGCACGATGTCTCGGCTGTTGGAGCGCGAGCGCTTCAGTCAGGTTCTCGGGAAGGCCCGCCACCTACTCCTCGCCGCCGGCATGGCGGTGGTCGTCGTACTGATCGTCTTGGCGGCTTCGAAAGCGACGAACCTGCAGAGCCGCCTCGGGCTCGGCGGGCCCGTCGCGCGCTGGGCGTTCGCGCTGGTCTCGATCGTGGCTACCGCAGGCGTGTGCGCCTCGCTGTACCGCCTCTCCCCTCGCGATGGAGTGCCGTGGACCGCGGCCGCCACCGGAGCCGCTCCGGCCGCGGTGGCGCTCTGGCTCACGCCGACCGCGACGGCCTATTACCTGCGGTGGGTGGCGGGTACGACGCCGGTGCAGGTCTTCCTCGTGCTGGCCGGGATCCTGTTCACCTGCTACCTCTCCTCGACCGCACTCCTCATCGGTGCTGCCCTTGCGGTACGGCGCACCAGGCGGACTTGACGAGGTCCCGAGCGTCGTCGCTCAGAAGAAGGCTGCGCCCGTTGCCGAGGCTTGACCTACCGGTACGACCTTCCGCCCGAACGGCAGGAGCGAAATCGGCACGAGCTTCAGATTGGCCAGCGCCAGCGGGATCCCGATGATCGTGATTGCGAGCAGCGCCGCGGAGACGAGATGGCCGATCGCCAGTTCCCACCCGACAACAATGATCCACACCACGTTGCCGAGCAGCGACGTGGCACCCGCGTCGGCGCGGCGGACAACAGTTCGCCCAAATGGCCAAAGCATGAAGCCGGCGAGCTTGAACGCCTGCAACCCGAATGGAAACGTGATGATCAGCACGCACATGAGGACGCCGGCAATTGCGTAGAGCAGTGCCATCCACCAGCCGCAAAGGACGAGCCAGATCAGGTTGAGCAGGGTTCGCACGCCTAGTCGCCTCCTCGCGTCCTCGCCATCGGGGTGGATCCGGTCATCGAGCGTGGTCAATCAGTGCCGGAAGCTCGTGCGTTCCTCAGGGCGCCGCTTCGGCATCGGTCCGTCGAGTGACTCGAGCCACCCGGTCTGCTTGCGCATGTCGGCGAGGAACAGGTCCGCCATGTCCGTCGTGAGTCCGGCCCGCACGACAACGCGGAGAACGGAAAGGTCCGCCCGGTTCTCGGGGAACGAATACGCCGGCACGAGCCAGCCGAACTCGCGCAGCCGGGCCGACACGTCGAACACCGTGTAGTTGGTCACTTCCGGAGCAAGCGTGAACGCGACAACCGGCAGCTCGCTTCCGTCGGTGAGCAGGCGGTACGGTCCGATCGACGCGATCCCGTCCGCGATGTGGCGCGCAATCCGGTTCGATGCGCGCTGCACGTGGCTGTAGCCCTCCTTGCCCAGCGCGAGGAACATGAAGTACTGCGCCAGCACCTCGCTTCCAGGCCGCGAGAAGTTGAGCGCGAAGGTCGGCATCGACCCGCCGAGGTAGTTGACATCGAAGACCAGGTCGCGTGGGAGGGCCGCTTCGTCGCGCCAGATCGCCCAGCCGACGCCGGGGTAGACGAGGCCGTACTTGTGGCCGGAGGCGTTGATCGAGTGCACGCGCGGGAGCGCGAAGTCCCAAACGAGATCGGGTTGTGAGAACGGAGCTACGAATCCACCCGACGCGCCATCCACATGGACCGGAATGTCCGGGCCGCCGTTCGCGACCAATTCATCCAGCGCGGCGCAGATCTCGCCGACCGGCTCGTAGCTGCCGTCGAACGTCGAACCGAGCACGGCCACGACGCCGATCGTGTTCTCGTCGCAATGGGCCACGGCTTCCTTGGCGGTCAGGTGGAAGCGGTCGCCTTCCATCGGCACGAGGCGCGGCTCGACGTCCCAGTACCGGCAGAATTTGTCCCAACACACCTGCACGTTCACGCCCAAGACGAGGTTCGGCCGGTCGGTCGACTTGCCGGCCGCTTTCATGCGGGACCGCCACAGCCACTTCAGCGCAAGCCCGCCGAGCATCGCCGCCTCGCTCGAGCCCGTGGTCGAGCAGCCCGTCACGTCGCCGTCACCTGGGGCGTGCCAGAGGCGGCCGATCATGTTCACGCACCGGCGCTCGAACTCCGCCGTCTGCGGATACTCGTCCTTGTCGATCATGTTCTTGTCCGCCGTCTCCGCCATCAACCGGCCGGCGTCCGGTGGCATCCAGGTCGTCACGAACGTGGCGAGATTCAGACGCGCGCTGCCATCCAGCAGCAGTTCGTTCGTCATCAGATCGTAGGCGACCCTTGTCCCGGTTCCCTGCTCGGGAATCTGATCGCGAGGAAGTCCTTGGAGCTCCTCCTCCTGAACCATCGCAGAGGCAGTCGCCCCGCCGCCGTTTGCGAGCTGGGCTCGTCCTTCGCCAATAGTGGTGCTCATTGAAGTCGTCCTCTCGTTCGCGATCGAATACGGGCGCCGGCTACTGGACTCCGGCGGCCCGCGGCGTCGGACCGATCACGGCGCCGATGATCCACAGAAGCGGGAAGAAGAATCCGACGACGAACAGGACCACGTGGCCCTTGCGCAGCGTGCTCAGGCCGAGCGAGATCAGAACCACCAGGTACAGGACAGCGAGAAGAAACCAGAGGACGGTCATGTCAAGGCCCTTTCGGGATTGCGGGTCGCCGCGGCGGACGCCGAGTACAAACGAGTCTCGATCGAGATGTCGGCTCTAGCAAGGTGGTGCACACCCGGCATCGAGCGTGTGGGCACGCCCGATCGTGACGCCTCGGCTCGGACGAGATCGCGTCACCCGATCAGGATGACGCCGTGCGCAACCGGCGCCCGTAGCGTCCTCGGTGATGGTCCCCCGGCGCGAGTCACGTCATGGCTGAGGACGGTGCTGCCGCAGCGCCTGCGGACGCTGGCTCCAACGGCGCCGACGATCCAAGCGGGACGCTGCTTACCAAGGGGTTCTTGGTCCTGCTCGCCATCGCGGCGATCGTGGGCGTCGTCGTGTCGCTGGCCGCCTGGTGTTTCGTCGAGTTCATCTACCAGATGCAGCAGGAGCTGTACCACCACCTGCCGAGCGCGCTCGGCTACCACAACGGTCCGCCCCTGTGGTGGTCGCTTCCGATCCTCGGGATCGCCGGTTTGATCACCGCGTTTGCGATCGTGCGGCTGCCGGGCACCGGTGGACACGTGCCGGCGGAGGGACTGAAGGTGGGTGGCGGCCCCGCGAATCCGATCGAGCTACCCGGGGTCATCCTCGCGGGTCTGGCGTCGATCGGGGCGGGACTTGTGATCGGCCCCGAGGCGCCGCTGCTCGCACTGGGCGCCGGCCTCGCGGTCGCGATCGTCAAGCTGGCGCGAAAGCCGGCGCCGTCGCAGCTGCTGCTCGTGGTCGGCGCCGCCGGGAGCTTCGCGGCGCTGTCATTCGTGTTCAGCTCGCCGATCATCGCCGCGGTCCTCCTGATCGAAGCGACGGGGCTCGGCCGGGCAAGGCTCCCGGTGATCTTGCTCCCGGGGCTCGTCGGCGCGGCGATCGGGAGCCTGGTGTCGATCGGGATGGGCTCGTTCACCGGACTCAGCACGAGCGCTTACGCGCTCGGCCCGCTGTCACTGCCGGTCTTCCACCGTCCGACGGTTGGCAATTTCGCGTGGTCGATCGCGCTCGGCGTTGTCGTAGCCGTCGTCGCCCATCTGATCCGGGTGGGCGGACTGGGGACCCAGCGCATCGTGAAGCTCCGGCCGTTCCTGCTGCTTCCTCTTTGCGGGCTGGTCGTGTCCGGGTTGGCCATCGCCTTCTCACAGGCCAGCGGGAAGGGGGTGAACGAAGCGCTGTTCTCCGGTCAGGACGCGCTTCCAGGCCTGGTCTCCGGTGCCGGAACGTGGTCTCTGTCAGCGTTGGCGCTGCTGATCGTCTTCAAGGGCCTCGCCTACTCGATCTCGCTCGGCAGCTTCCGCGGCGGACCCACGTTTCCCGCCATGTTTCTCGGGGCCGCCGGTGGCATCATGGCCTCTCATCTCCCTGGATTTCCGCTCACGGCGGCGGTGGCGGTAGGAATCGGCGCCGGGACAGTCGCGATCCTGCGCCTGCCACTATCGGCGATAGTGATCGCGTCGCTGCTGACCGCCAAGGCCGGCGCGGGCGCCCAACCGCTGACCATCATCGGAGTCGTCGTGGCCTACCTCGCCACGCTCGGGCTATCGGCGCTTCAGCTCGCCAAATCGTCCCGGCCGTCCGGCGCCACGGCGACAGTCAAGACCGTATCGCCGTCGGCCGCGGCGAGACCGACGTGAGTGCCAGTGGACACGCAGCAGTTCGCCCCCAGCAAGCCCGCGACGAACACGGAGGGCCTGTCCGGGCGCCGAGCAGAACAGAATCCGAAACGCTGTCTCCGCGCGAGCGAGAAATCGTGCGGCTCGTGGCCCTCGGAAACACGGGCCCGGAGATCGCGCAGGAGCTTCAGATCGCCCATGACACAGTCCGTACCCACGTGCGCAATGCGATGGGGAAGGTCGACGCGCGCTCGCGGGCGCACCTGGTCGCCAAGGCCCTCGGCGACGGTCTCGTGCTCGACTGAGCGGCAATCCCATGTCCCGTCTGCGGTCGCCTCTCAGCGCGTCCTGCGTCCGTGCCATAGGTCGAGCAGCACCCGCGGACACAGGCTCTGCTTGGGCACGAACACGACTTGCCCGCCACGCGGCGCGAACTCGCGAGGGAACTCGAACGGGTCGGCGGACGTCAAGATTACGAGCACGTCCCGACGGGGCTCGGCCAAGATTGCCGCTGCTTCGAGCCCGTTCAGGCCGGGCATGCGCACATCCATGAGCACGATATCCGGGCGCAGGGCCTCGACGGAGCGGACCGCCTCTTCCCCGGATGCGGCCTCGCCCACATGAGTGAGGCCCGGGGTCGCGGCCACCACTTCCCGGAGCGCGTCGCGGAAGTAGGACCGGTCGTCGGCGCAGAAGACGGTGACCGGCCGCACTGCCGTGGAGGTCACTGGTCCTGAGCCTGGGCGGTGGGCCAGGCGGCGCACAGAAACGCCGCGACCAGCGCTTCCAGATGCCGCTCGTCTTGCTGGTCAATTTCGCGCACCGCTCGGATCGCGGTGATCCCGGGATCGCGGTGATCACCACTCGGCTCCGGAAAGTCCCGACGTGTCACGTCTCAATTCTCGGCACGAGCCGCCGCTTTGTCGATACCACGGTTGCGTGACTCGGATCACAGCGACAGGACAATCACCGTCAGCGTGAGCGTCGAGAGCGCGACGGCGGCGGACGTTAGCCAGATGACCAACGGCGCCCCGAGCTCGTCGTAGCCGTCCTGGCGCAGCGCTTTGGCAATGCGCTGCTGGCGGAGTCCCCCCACGATCAGAACTGCGACGGCGAGCACCCCGTAGCCGACACCGAGCGCTCGGTAGGGCCATCGCGCTCCGCCGCCGACACCCGGCAGGATCCGCCCGACTGCAATCGCCAGCGCGCCCGCGCCCAGACCCGTGCGCCACCACGCGAGCCATGTCCGCTCAGCCGCAAGCCAGGTGCGGCGCGGGGTGTCCGGCGGGTCGACTTGGCGGGGGTCGGGTGGAGGCGATGGGGTCATCAGAGCGGCCGGACGATCCTGGAAGCACAGCACGTGTCATCCGTCCGGTCATCCCCCGTGTCGGATGAGGGGCAGCGCCCGAAGCCTCGAGGTCACCCGCTTCGGACGATGCGGTCCGTCGCCCGGCCGGGTGTACTCCATAGGCGCCGGCCGGCCGAGGCAGGGCCGGCCGTGAATCCGAGCCGAAGGAGGCCTTGAGTGGCATCGAGTACGCACCCAACCAACGACAAGCCACCACTACACGTCGTGATTGTGGGTGGCGGATTCGCGGGCGTCGGATGCGCGCGCGGACTCGCCGGTGAGGACTCAGTTCGCGTCACCCTGGTCGACCAGCACAACTACCATCAGTTCCAGCCCCTGCTCTACCAGGTGGCGACGTCCCAGCTGGCCGCGACCAGCATCGCATCCTCCCTCCGGAAGGCCTTCCACCAGCACGCCAATGTCGATGTAAAGCTCGGCGAGGTGACCGAGGTGGACCCATCGGCACACCGGGTCATAACGAGCGAAGGACAGACTATCGAGGGGGATGTCCTCGTGCTCGCGGCCGGCGCGCAGGCGAACTTCTTCAACACTCCGGGCGCGGCAGAGCACGCGTTTCCGCTCTACTCCCTCACCGACTCCGAGCGGTTGCGGACGCGGGTGCTTACCCTGTTCGAGGACGCCGACCGCGATCCGACGCTGGTCGACAGGGGCGCGCTCAACTTCGTGATCGTAGGCGCCGGAGCGACGGGAACCGAGCTGGCCGGTGCGATGGCCGACATGATCAACGAGACGATGCCGGAGGAGTACCGCGATCTGGCGGTGGACCGGGCGACCGTGCAGGTCGTGGATCTCGGGCCGGTGATGCTCGGCGGGTTCTCGGACCGCGCCCACGAGTACGCCAGCAAGGTGCTGGAGGAGCGTGGCGTAAAGCTTCGACTCGGCACCGGAGTCACGGAGATCGCGGCGGATCGTGTGATCCTGTCGGACGGGACGACGATCGAGACCCGGTGCGTGGCGTGGGCCGGTGGCCTGATGGCGGCCGCGCCGGCCGCCGCCAGCCGCCTCCCGCAGGGCCGCGGAGGCCGTATCGATGTTGCGCCGGACCTGACCGTCGAAGGCTTTCCCGGCGTCTACGTCGTGGGTGACATCGCGAACATTCCCTCACCGGACGGCTCGCCCTTCCCGCAGCTCGGATCGGTCGCGCTCCAGAGCGGCGCGTGCGTCGCCGAATCCATCCTGGCCGAGCTCGCCGGTAAGCCGCGGAAGGCGTTCGACTACCACGACAAGGGCATCATGGCGATGATCGGCCGCGGCGCCGCAGTGGCCGAGGTCGGAAAGCATCGCCACGAGCTGCATGGCTCGATCGCGTTCGGGGCCTGGCTGGGGGTACACGCCCTGCTGATGAGCGGCGTGCGCAACCGCATCGAGGCGTTCGTCGACTGGGGCTGGGACTACTTCTCAAAGACGCGGGGGCCGCAGTTGCTCGACCGGCGCTCGGCTGCGGCCCATATCGACTGGGGCGAAGAGGAGGAGGATCTCGAGGTCAAGTCGAGCTTGGCCGCTCCGGTGTAACACGTCCGCGCTCGGACGCTGTCAGGTCGCGCTCGGACGCTGTCAGGTCGCTCTAGGACGCTGTCGGCAGCGTCAGCACGTACGCGAGCGTCCCGGCGAACATGATCGTGCCGAACGCGAGCACCAGGATCCGCAGCCGTACCCACTCCAGACGCAACGACACGGCAGCCAGGAACAGCACCGCGGCGAAGAACACGGTGGAGAGAATGTGGTCGTCGTCGTTCGTCTTGCCCTGTGTTCCCTCGGCGAAGAGCTCGCTCGCGCGGGCGTTCAGCGATGCGGCCGCCTCGTAGGGCGGGAGCTGATATTGCGGCATGAACGTTGGACCGGGCGGAGCGTGCGGGTCGGTCAGCGGATGCAGAGCCAGCCATGCCCGGAAGGCCGGCTGAAACCCGGGGCGGAACCGCCGCACGTAATCCGCGGCAAGCTTCGGATTGCCCGACTCGATCGCGTTGAACCACCCGTTGACGAGCACCAGGTCGCCGATGTGGAGTTGACCTCCCGTTACCGACTGCTCCTCGGCACGCACGCGGAGAGCCGAAGCCTCGGCATAGTGCTGGGATTGGTCGCCTGACCACAGCGCGGCCTGGTAGCCGCTCCAGGCCGTGGCGAGGGTCGCCAGCGACAGAAGGATGACCGCGCCGAGCTCCAGCCAGCGCCCGCTGCTGAAGCCGTTCTTCTCTTCGGTACCAGCGTCCTCGGGAGGCTCGCTCAGCTCGTGCGGCGCGTGGACGTGGACGTGAGACACGTGGTCAGACCACGCGGCTCACCGAGGGGCGAGCGGAGCTCGAGCCAACGCCCATCCGCTCCAGCAGACGATCGCCCACGCGGAGCGCGTTCGCCATCGCCGTGAGCGCCGGGTTGACCGCGCCGATGCTCGGGAAGACGCTGGTGTCGGCGACGTACAGGTTGTCGAGCTCGTGGGCCTTGCAGTTGACGTCCAGCACCGACGCGCTGGGGTCGGTGCCAAAGCGGCAGGTCCCGGCCTGATGGGCTACGCCGGCCACCGGGATCTCGTTCTTGAGATAGGCGTGGTGGGGCAGCAGGTGGTGCTGATGCATCCCCAGGTGGGCCAGCATCGATTTGAGCTGCTCGAACAGCCGGTCCTTCGGCTCGTCGTTGGTCGACTGGTAGGCGATCGTGATCGTGCCCTGCCGGTCAACCGTCACGCGGTTCTCCGCCCGCGGAAGGTCCTCGGTCGAGAGCCAGAAATCCACGGCGTGCTTGGCCACGTCCTCGAGCGACCACTGCGGGGCGAATCTGGTCTCGCCCGGCTTCTCGCCGCGGAACATCGGAGCCTGGGACTTACCGACCATCTGGATGTTGCCCAGCGGGAACTCGAAGTCCGGGCCACCGCTGAGGTAGAAGTCGTTGAGCCCCAGCGTCTTCTGGAAGACAGTCGGGTTCTCTTCGATCGAGAGGGCCAGCACCGCCTGGCTGTTGTGGAACATGTAGTTGCGCCCGACCTGGTCCGAGCCGTTGGCGAGCCCGTTCGGGTGTCGGTCGTTGGCCGACATCAACAGCAGCCGCGCGGAGTTCGCCGCCCCGCAGGCGACGACGACGAAATCGGCGCTCAGCGTCTCCTCGATGCCTCCGTGGTTGACGACCACCCCTGTCACCGCGCGCCCCGGCCGAGTCGGTGTCCAGTCGTACCGCCTCGGCGTTGACCAGCAGCTCGACGTTCCCATGCTCCAGCGCCGGCCTCACGCCGAGCACCTCGGCGTCGGACTTGGCGTGCACCACGCAGGGGAAGCCGTCGCAATTCTGGCAGCGCATGCACGCGCTGTAGGGCCGGTTGGCCTCGTTGAGCATCACTCCGCAGGGAGCGTGGAACGGATGGTGACCCAGTGCCGCCAGGTCGTCGGAGAGCTTCTGGATCCGAGGCTCGTGCGACACCGCGGGAAACGGGTAGGGCGCGCTGGCCGGCGGCTCGGTCGGGTCCTCCCCGCGGGCACCGTGGACGCGGTAGAGCTGCTCGGCCAGGGTGTAGTACGGCTCCAGCTCGTCATAGTCGATCGGCCACGCCGGCGATACACCGTCGTGGTGACGCAGCTCGCCGAAGTCCTCCTCGCGCAGTCGGTAGAGCGCGGCGCCGTAGAGCTTGGTGGCTCCGCCGACGCAGTAGTGAATCTGGGGCTGGAACTCCTCGCCGTTCGGATAGCGCCACGTGTCGGGGGACACGTACCGGTTGTTCACGAAGACCTCCTGGGCGGAGATGTTCTCGGGCTCGCGCGGGAGCCAGCCGCCGCGCTCGAGCAGCAGGATCCGCTTCCCCGAGGGCGCGAGGTGACGCGCCAGCGTGCCGCCGCCGGCGCCGGTTCCGATGATGATCACGTCGTAATGGGTCATGGTGCGGCCTCATATCGTGCCTGCGGGATCGAGCTGGCCAGCGCCGATGAGTTCGGTGGCCCGAGTCCCTCCAGGGCCAGCTGCTCGGCGAGGATGATCCGCGCGGCGGCCTCGATCAGCGCCAGGTGCGAGAACGCCTGGGGGAAGTTGCCGAGGTGCCGGTCGGTGCCGGCGTCGAACTCCTCGGCGTAGAGCCCGAGCGGGGAGCCGACTCGGAGCAGGCGCTCCATCAGGTCGTGCGCCCGCTGCGCCTCGCCGACGATCGACGAGGGCTGAGACCAGCCAGAACGAGCAGATCAGGAACGTTCCCTCCTTGCCCGACAGACCGTCGTCGGTCTCGCCGGTCCGGTAGCGCAGGACGTAGCCGTTCTCGGTCAGATCATCCGCGATCGCCAGGACCGACTTGTGCATCCGCTCGTCGTCGCCGGGCAGGAAGCCGAACATCGCCGCCAGGAGCGTCGAGGCATCGAGCGCATCGGTGTCGTAGTGCTGGCGCAGCACGCCGTCGGTGACCCCGTGGGCGAGGATGTCGGCGTGGATCTCCTCGGCGGTGGCGCGCCACTTCGCCTCCAGCTCGGGGTCGCCGCGAATCGCGGCCAGCTTCGCGGCGCGGTCCATCGCCACCCAGCACATGAGCTTCGAGGAGACATAGTGCTGCGGCTTGCCGCGGGCCTCCCAGATGCCCTGGTCGGGCTGGCGCCACACGTCGGTGGCGCACTCCGCCTGTGCCTGCACGATCGGCCACAGCCGTCGGGGCAGGCGCTGGCTGTGCATGGTGTGCTTGAGGATCGAGTCGAGCACCGCGCCGAAGACGTCGTTCTGGCGCTGGTCGAAGGCACCGTTGCCGATCCGCACCGGCCGCGCTCCCGAAGTAGCCCGAGAGGTCCTCGCGGAACGTCTCGGTCAGGTCGCGCCGACCGTCGATCCCGTACATGATCTGCAGCCCGCCGTCGCTGTTGGGCTCGAGGTCGGCGACGAACTGCATGAACTCGTCCGCCTCCCAGTCCAGGCCCAGGAGATGCAGCGCCTGGAGGGTGAACGTCGAGTCGCGCATCCAGGTGTAGCGGTAGTCCCAGTTGCGCTCGCCCCCCGGGGTCTCCGGAAGCGCCGGCGGTCAGCGCCGCCACGGTCGCCCCGGTCGGCATGTAGGTCAATCCCTTGATCGTCAGCGCCGAGCGCTGGATCGCCTCGCGCCAGCGATGGTCGGCGAACGGGCGGGCGCCGCCCGAGCCAGCGACGCCAGAAGTGGACGGTCGCGTCGAGTCGGCGGTTGGCGTCATCGACGTCACTCGGGACGGCGAGCTCGTATCCCCAGCCGAGCGCGGCGTAGGCCTGCTCGCCCGTCTTGCAGGGTATGCCGAGCGCGGACGCGATTGGCCTCGATCCCCAGCTGGAGGTCGGTTTGCAGGCGGATCGTCTGGCCGGCGCCGGCGGCGTCGGCGGTGTGGCGGCTGCCCGTCGACGAGCGTCCAGTCGGCCGGAGAGCGCCCGTAGTCGAACGCCGGCTCGCAGATCGAGCTCGACCTCGACCTCGCCCTCCAGGCACCTCACGGTCCGCACGAGCATGTGGTCGGCGTCTTCGTCGGCGGGCGGCCGGGTGTGCGGCGTGACGCGGTCCTCGTGCGTGGTCGGGCCCATCGTCAGGGCGTCGCGGACCTCGAGCCATCCGCTCGGCGTCTTCCACGTCGTCACCAGCACGTTGGTGCCGGGGACGTAGTGGCGGTCCGACGGGACGGTCACGCCGAACGGCCCCAGGCGGAACAGGCCGGCCTCGCGGTCGAGCAGCGAGCCGAACACGCTCGGCGAGTCGAACCGCGGCACGCACAGCCAGTCGATCGAGCCGTCGGGAGCGAGCAGCGCACCGGTGTGGCAGTCCGACAGGAACGCGTAGTCGGCGATCGGCGGAAACGGCGAGGGCGCAGCGGCGCTCTGGACGGGATGCTCAACCGCAGCCTTGGCCTTGGCGGCGTCGGCGCGACCGTTGGCCCGGGGCCGCTTGCTCTTGGGGGCGGCGGCGCTCATGACGCCACCCACGGGCCGTGCCAGCGCCCAAGGCCGGCAAGTAGTCCGTCGGCTTCCTTCGGACCCCAGGTACCCGGTGCGTAGGGATGCACCGGCGGCGGCGCCTCGAGGAGTGGCGCCATGATCCGCCAGGTCTCCTCGACGCTGTCCTGGCGGGTGAACGGGGTGCTGTCGCCGTCCATCGCGGCTTGCAGCAGAACCTCGTAGGGGGTGGGTCCCTCGCCGCCCTCCTGGGCGAACTCCATGTCGAGCGTGATCGCCTGCGGCCCTCCCTTGTCGGCGCGGTGGGCATCGATCTCGAGCCTGACGCCCGTGGTCGGATCGAGTTTCACCACGAGTTGACCGTCCGTGGGCGCTCGTCCGGTGCTCGGCATGAACCGCAACCGGGGTGGCCGGCGAAACACGAGCCGCAGCTCGGTTTGGGTGACCGGCAGGCGCTTGCCGGTGCGGATGAGCCACGGCACGCCGGCCCACCGCCAGTTGTCGATCTCGAGCCGCAGCGCGGCATAGGTCTCGGTGCTCGATCCTCCGGCGACGCCGTCGATCTCGAGGTAGCCGTCGTATTGTCCACGCACGTAGTGGCGCGGGTCCGCGTCGGCCATCGAGCGGAACACCGCGAACTTCGCATCCTTGAGCGTGCCGGCATCGGAGCCGGCCGGGGCTTCCATCGCGGCCATCGCCACCACCTGCATCAGGTGGTTGACCACTACGTCCTGCAGGGCGCCCACACGATCGTAGAAGTGACCGCGATCCTCTACGCCGAAGCTCTCGGCCATCGTGATCTGCACGCTCGACACGTGCTGACGATTCCACACCGGCTCGAGCATTGTGTTCGCAAACCGCAAGTACAGGATCTCATCCAAGCCCATCTTGCCCAGGTAGTGGTCGATCCGGTAAAGCTGGGACTCGTCGATGTACTGGTGAATGTCCGCCGCGAGCGCGCGGGCAGAGGCGAGGTCGTGACCGAACGGCTTCTCGACGACCACGCGCGCGTTCTTGGTCAATCCCGCCTCGGACAGGCCCTTGATCACCGTTCCGAACAGGAACGGTGGGATCTCGAGGTAGAACACCGGCCGCTGAACAGCCCCGAGGGCATCGGCGACGCGGGCATAGGTGGCCGCGTCGCTGAAGTCCCCCTGGACATAGGCGAGCCGAGCGGCGAAGCGCGCGAACACCTCGTCGTCGATCGGTTCCCCGGTGCCTGCGATGCACGCCCGCGCGTGCTCTCGAAGGTGATCGACCGACCAGTCATCGACCGACACTCCCAGCACCGGGCAGTTGAGCAGGCCGCGCCGCTCGAGGCGGTAGAGAGAGCGAAACGTCATCACCTTCGCCAGATCTCCGGTGATCCCGAAGGAAACGAAGACGTCGGCTGCCTTCTGAGCGTCCTTCAGGTTCTTCCTGCCATCGGTCTGGGCCTCGACGACGGTGGCCATGTTGATCCTCCTCGCTCGCCTTGATGGTGCGGCGGGTTTCTCGCTCTGAATTGGAGTGGTCCAAGCTACGTTCCGAGAATCCCGCGATCATCACCCCGTTCGGGTGAAATGGTCAATGGGCTACGGAACGCTGGCCGAGGCCGGCGGCGGCCGTGCTTGGATGGCGTCCTGCGGCGGCGGGGCTTTCACGCGGGCGCGGAATACGTGGAAGGACCAGCTCTGGTAGCCCAGGACGATAGGGAAGAAGATGACGGCCACGACGGTCATGACCTTGAGGGCGTAGGAGCCCGAGGCGGAGTTGCTGACGGTCAGGTTGTAGGCGGGTTGGTGCTCGAGATCATCACGTTCGGGTAGAGGTTGATGAAGATCGAGCCGACGGTGGCGGCGATCGCGATCGCCGAGGCGGTGAACGCCCATCCGTCGTGGTTCTCGGAGACGGCGAGGCGGGCGGCGAAGATCACCGCGATGACCGCAAGGATCTGGACCGGGTCGGGACGTCCGCGCCGCCGGCGACGGATCGCGTCCAGATCACGAACCCGATGACGAGGGCGACCGCGGCCCATCCCAGCGGGAGCGCGACCGCGCTCGCGCCGCTCGCGGACGGTGTCGGTGCGTCTTGAGCTTCAGGAAGGCCGCGCCATGGAGCAGGCAGAGCGCGAGCAGGGTCAGTCCGGTCCAGATGCCGTAGGGCGTCAGCAGGTCGAAGAAGTTGCCGGTGAAGTCGTGGCTCTGGTTGATCGGCAGGCCGGTCAGCAGGTCGCCCAGTCCGATGCCCAGCAGCAGCGGGACCAGTGAGGCTGCCGATCGTCGTGCACCACTTCCACGTGTTCTGCCAACGCGGGTTGTCGCTCTTGCCCTTGTATTCGAACGCGACTCCGCGGGCCATCAGCGCGGCCAGGACGAGCAGGAGCGCGAGGTACAGGGCGGAGAACATGGTGCGCGTACCAGCCCGGGGAACGCGGCGAACATGGCCGCGCCGGCGACGACCAGCCACACCTCGTTACCGTCCCAGAACGGGCCGATCGTGTTCAGCGCGACGCGCCGCTCGATGTCGGTGCGTCCCGACGATCGTGTGCAGCACGCCGACGCCGAAGTCGAACCCCTCGAGCACGAAGAAGCCGACCCAGAAGATCGCGATGATCACGAACCAGACGTGTGTCAAGTTGCATCGCGCCCGTCTCCTAGTAGGTGAGCGCCGGCACCGCCGGGCCGCCGTGTTCGCGCCGGCGGTCGCCTCGGGCTCGGCCGGCTCCTCGTAGTCGAGGCCCTTGCGCGCATAGCGGCAGCATCAGTACAAGGTCGGCCGCGCCCAGCGCGATGTAGATGAGCACGAACGACGATCAGGCTGATCCAGATGTCGGTTGAGGTCACCGCCGGCGAGTTCGCGTTCGACCGTCTTCATCAGCCCCTGCACGATCCACGGCTGGCGGCCGCTCTCGGTCAAGAGCCAGCCGGCGGTGTTCATCACGAACGGCGTCACCACCGCCCAGAGGGCGAAGCGGCCGAACCATTTCGATCGGTCGAGCCGGCCCTTGTGCACCAGCCACCCCCCCCAAAGCGCCAGCAGCGCGATCAGCGAGCCCAGGTAGGCCATCACGCGCATCGACCAGTACTGAATGAACACATCGGGGATGTAGTTGCCGGGCCCGTACTTCTTCACATCTTGGGCCTGCAGCTCGTTGAGGCCCGTCACCGGGCCCGTTCCAGGTGCCGGTGGCGAGCACCGAGAGCAGGTGCGGGATCGCGATGATCTGGCTCGGCGTCTGGTCGTTGTTGCCGCCACCGATCTGGAACGCCGAGAACGAGCACGGCTGGCAGTTGTTCCACTGCGCCTCGGCCGCGGCGATCTTGCCCGGCTGGTAGGTGTTCTCGATCTCGCCGAGCTTGTTGCCGACGAACATCTGGATCAGGATCGCGGGCAGCAGGACGATCACCGCCACCCGCGCCGTGCGGTGGAACGCGCCCGACCTCACGCTGCTTGCGCAGGTGCCACACCGACACCGACAGCATGACCAGCGAGCCGGTGACCAGCGAGGCGAGGATCACGTGGACATAGCCCCACAGAAATGTGGGATTGGTGAACAGCGCCCCGATGTTGTTCAGCGACCGGCTGCCCCTTCGAGTTCAGCGCGTAGCCGACCGGGTGCTGCATCCACGAGTTGGCGGCCAGGATGAACAGCGCCGAGAGCATCGATCCGAGCGCCACCATCCAGATGCACGCCAGGTGCACGCGCTTGGGAAGCCTGTCCCAGCCGAACAGCCAGAGTCCGAGGAAGGTCGACTCGAGGAAGAACGCCGCCAGTCCCTCCATCGCCAGCGGACCGCCGAACACGTCGCCGACGAAGCGTGAGTATGTCGACCAGTTCATCCCGAACTCGAACTCCTGCACCAGTCCCGTCACGACCCCGACTGCCACGTTGATCAGCAGCAAGACCCCGAAGAACCGCGTCACACGTCGGTACTCGGGGTTGCCGTTGCGATGCCAGGCTGTCTGCAGGATGGCGACCAGGAACGCCAGGCCGATCGTCACCGGCACGAACAGGAAGTGGTAGATGCTCGTCGTGGCGAACTGCCAGCGCGCCAAGTCGTTGGTCATCGGTGGTATCGAAGCCGGATCCGGCGCGTCGGGCATCACCCGGAAGGGGTGACTCCGGCTCGATCAGCGAGCGGCGGCGCGGTCGGTCGCTCGCGTCCGGGGACCGCCGATCCCCTGCGTGTCGGCGACGCTCGCCCGGTCGAAGTCGACAGAATCGCCGAACGAGTGCGCCACGGTCGCATCCAAACGGGCAAGCTCGTCCTTGATCGCCGCCCTGAACTCCGGGCGGACCTCGTCGTAGAGCTCCTCGAGCATCGCCCGCATGCGGCGCATGATCTGGATCCCTCCGTTCCCGTACTCGCGAATCTCGTTCGCGGTCAGCGTGAGGTAGTCCTCCCAGCTCCGAGCGGGCACGATCACACCGGCTGTCGGGGGACCGGTGGTCGGCCAGGTCCGGATTGAGCGCTCGGTCGTGCCCACGAGACGCAATGCCTCCCCGAGGTAATCCAGCACCTGCACGGCGGTGGTCGGATCGTTGACCGCGGGAGAAAGCGCGAGGTTGGCGACGTCGACCAGGATGCGGATCGCGAACGCCGGGTCTTGCTCGATCGTCCGCTCGTCTCCGAGCGCCACCATGTCGGCGAGCCGCTGCTCGGCACGGCGGCTGGGTTCCCGGCCACCGTACACCTCGACTAGCTTGGTCCCGGAGGGTACGAAATCTCCGATGCCATGACGCAGGACGACCAGGCAGTCGTGCTCGCGCGCCCAGCCGACGAGAGCATCGGCATCGACCGCTTGGATGGCTCCGGCCCGGGGACTTCGCACCGCCAGCGAGGGCGCCTTGCCGCCCGCGTCGAGCACTCCGGCGAAGATCTGCGGGTTCGCGGCGCGCTTGACCTCGGATTCGAAGTTGCGCCGGAAGTAGCCGTGGACGAGCGCGGCCACAGCGACCGGCCGCAGCCGATGCAGATAGCGATCGAGGAACACGAGGAAGGCCAGCAAGGAGGCGATCACGAGCACGCCGGACACCGTCACACCGACGTTCGGGACGAAGTTGCTCTCCACGCGGCGCATCAGCGAGAACGCGAAGGCGAGTGTCCCGACGAGCAGGGCCAGCAGGACCTTGAGCATGCGGTCGCGGTACCAGAGCCTCATGTACCGAGCCGAGAACGTTCCCGTCGCCATCTGGACGACGAGCGTGGTGACCGTCACGACGAATCCGGTCAACGCCGCCATCGCGCCCACGATTGCCGACAGCACGCTCGTGGCGGTCGACGCCGAGTATTGCAACCCCGGGGACACGTGCACGCTCTGCTCGACCCGGACGTCCGCCCAGCCCAGGACGGCGCCCAGCACAGCCCCCGCGAGCGGCAGCACCCACAGAGAGTCCCGCACGTACAGGCGCGTGCGAAAGACCCGGCGCCAGCTCATCCCGCTGAGCCTTCCGTCTCGCACGCCCACATGCCCGCGTACCGTCCACCCAGCCTCAGCAGGCCGGCGTGGGTGCCGCGCTCGAGCACTTGCCCACGCTCGAGCACGATCACCTCGTCGACCGCGTCGAGGCCGGCCAGCCGGTGGGTGATCAGCAGGGTCGCCTGGCCCGCCCGGCTGTCCAGCAAGTCGGCCACGAGCGCGTCGGCGGTCTCGGTGTCGAGATGCTCGCCCGGTTCGTCGACCACGAGCAGGGGGAAGTCCGCCAGCAGAGTCCGCGCCAGCGCCAGCCGCTGGCGCTGACCGCCCGAGATCTGGCCGCCCTGCGGGCCGACCCGCGTCCGCAGGCCGCCCGGCAGGCCCTCGACCCAGTCCAGCAGCCGCGCCCGCTTCAGGGCGCAGAGAAGCTCCGCGGCCGTGGCGTCTCGCCGAGCCACCCGGAGGTTCTCCTCGATCGTGGTGTCGAAGACGTACGCATCCTGGGACATCAGCCCGATCACACGCCGGTAGTCCTCGCCGCGCAGCTCGTCCACCGGGACGCCGTCGAGCGCGACGGATCCGCCCTGGTAGGGCAGGAACCGCAGCAGCACGTCGGCGAGCGTCGACTTGCCAGCGCCGCTGCGACCGACCACGGCGACGGTCGTTCCGGCCGCGAGCTCGAGGTCGAAGCCGTCGAGCACCCACGGATCCTGCTCGCTGTACCTGGCGCGCAGCCCGCGGACCTGGAGAGCGTGCGGCGCGCGCGCGATCGGCCGGGGATCGGCGGGCTCGACCACCGGCGGGTCAACCTCGGTCAGCTCGAGGATCCGCGCGGCGCAGCGGCGGACGCGCTGAAGCGTCTGGGTCGCGGCCGGAAGGTCGGTGACCAGCTCGAAGGCCGCGAGCGGAACCAGGACGATGACGGCGAGAAGCACGGCGTTGAGCGTTCCTGCCCGCACCGCGGCGATGCCGGCCAGCAGCGAACCCCACATCGCGAGCCCGCACAGCAGCGTGGCCAACCCCTGGCCCACTCCCGTCGTGCGTGCGGTGGCGTGGGACACCCGGGTCAGGCGCGCGTCGATTTCCGCCGTGTGTCCGAGCTGCGTTCCGAGCGCGCCATAGGCTGTGAGCTCCGGGGCGCCCTGCATCAGGTCGACTACCGACGCGGTCAACTCACCGAGGACTGACGCCTGTTGGGACTCTGAACGCCGGGCGAGCGTCCCGGTGAGCCACGTGAGGATCGTCGCGGCGAGGACCAGCGCCGAGAGCAGGATCAGGCCGGCCGCCGGAAGCATCCACCACACCAGCAACACGGCTCCCGTTCCGACGAGGACGGCGGTCAGGAACGGTGGAATGACCCGGAGCAGGAGATCCTCGAGCGAGTCGACGTCGTGGACGACGCGCGCGAGCAGATCTCCGCTGCGGAACGCCGGGAGTCCGGCCGGTGCCAACGACTCGAGGCGCCGGTAGGAGCTCACCCGAAGGTCCGCCAGGGCCCGGAACGCCGCGTCGTGGCCGACGATTCGCTGCCCGTACCGGAACAGCCCGCGCGAGAGCCCGCAGAATTGCACCCCGACGATGGCGAGCGCGAGGGCTGACTCCTGACGGGCGCTGAGAGGCTCGCGTGATCAGCCACGCCGAGGTCGCGATGAGACCGATTCCCGCCCCAATCGCGCCGGCTCCGAGCAGGCTGGCCAGGCCCAGGCGCGCGCCGGCCGGGTGCGCCAGCCGGAGCATTCGCCCGAGCGGGGCGCGGGCGCCTTCAGCGACGCCCACGGCACGCGCGGGATCCGTCTCGCGGGCCATCACACCGCCACCGGCAGGCGATCGAGCTCGAGCACCCTGTCGGCCAGCGCCACCAGCGCCGGCCGGTGGGCCACCAGCACGACCGAACGCCCGGGCACGAGCCGTCGCAGCGCCTCGAGCACCGAGTCTTCCGTGGCGCCGTCGAGGTTGGCCGTGGGCTCGTCGAGCAGGAGCAGGGGCGCGTCGCGAAGGAACGCACGTGCGAGGGCGACGCGCTGACGCTCGCCGACCGACAGGCCCGCGCCCAGGTCGCCGAGCACCGTGTCCAGTCCCGCCGGCCGGGCCCCAACCACGTCGCCCAGCCCGGCGGCCGCGACCGCCTCCCAGACCTCCGCGTCCGTCGCTTCGGGCCGGCCGAGCCGGATGTTCTCGGCGATCGTGCCTGCGAACAGGTGTGGACGTTGTGGCATCCACGCCACCCGCTGCCTCCACGCGTCCGGGTCAAGGGCCGCGAGGTCGACCGCGCCCACCCGCACCGATCCGCCCTGCGGCGCGATGAATCCGAGCAGGACGGCGAGCAGCGTCGACTTTCCGCAACCGCTCGCTCCGGTGATAGCGAGCACCTCGCCGGGCTCGACGACCAACGAGACATCGGCGAGCGCCGGCGTTCCCCGACCGCCGTACTGGACCCGCAGGCCCTCGACCGAGATCGCGTTCACCGCGAGGTCCGGCACGTCCGTCCGCTCACCGTGTGCTGGCAGCGGGGTCTCCATCACCGCAAACACCTGCCGGGCGGCGCTGATTCCCTCAGCACTCGCGTGATAGCTGGACCCGAGCAGTCTCAGCGGAAGGTAGGCCTCGGGAGCGAGCACGAGCACCATCAGCGCGGTGCGCAGCCCGAGGTGACCGCCCATCAGCCGAAGACCGACCTCGACCGCGACGAGCGCCACGGAGATGGTCGCCACGAGCTCGAGGATCAGCGAGGACAGGAACGTGACCCGCAGCGTCGACATCGCGGCCGTGCGGTAGCTGTCGGTTACCTCGCCGATGGCTTGGATCTGCGCCTTCGCCCGGCCGAACACCTTCAGCGTGGGCAGACCGCACACGACATCGAGGAAGTGCCCGGCCAGTTGCTGCAATGCGCCGAGCTGGCGCTCCATTCGATCCCGGGTCGCCGCGCCGACCAGTCCCATGAACAGGGGGATCAACGGCAGCGTGAAGACGATGATCAGCGCCGAGATCCAATCCTGCACGAACATCGCGGCGAGCACGCAGGCCGGGACGACCACGGCCAGGAAGAGCTGGGGAAGGTAGAGCGAGAAGTAGCCGTCGAGGGCGTCGATCCCTCGCGTGGCAAGCACCGCCAGTTCGCCGGTTCGTTGCTCGCCCCAGCGGCTGGGCCCGAGGGCTCCGAGGTGCTCGAGGAGCGCGGTCCGCAGCTGCGACTTGACCCTCGCTGAGGACCGATCGGCAACCAGCTCGCGACCCCAAGCCATCGTGGCCCGGGCCACGACCACTCCCAGCAAAGCTCCCAAGGGGAGGCGCAGCGCGGCGATGCTCTTGCCGGCGCCGAGTACGGTAGCGATGACATCTGCCAGTAGCCAGGCCTGCGCGATGATCAGCAGTCCGGTCCCCGCGCCAAGCGCGATCAACGTGACGAGGAAGGCGCGCGTGGCGCGGGCATACCTCGGCAGCCTCGGGTCCACTGCTCCTCGCATACGGAGTACGAGTCTCACGGCCATCCGTCCTGGTGGCATCACCTCGAACAGATGAAGCGGTGGGCGCCGCTCGGGGCGAGTCATCCGATTCGGGTGATGCGTGAGGCTCGCCGGGCACGACGATTCCGACATGAGAGCGAACCTGCCCTGGCCAATTCGAAGTGTCCTGGCCGGGACCGCAGGCACGGCGACTATGACGCTCGCCTACGCCGCCGAGCGACGTCTGCGCCCGGGCGTGCCTGGCCCGCTCGACTACGACGACAGTCTGGTGCCGGGCCAGATCGTCGGGAGCATCATGCACCTCCCGCACGTGACCCACCGAGAGGAGCACGAGCTCGGGCTCGGTCTACGCTGGAGCTACGGCTCGGTCTTCGGCCTCTGGCACGGCCTGCTGCGCCGGAAAGTCGGGGAGCCGTGGGCGAGCGCCGCCTTCGGTGCGACCCTGATGTCCGCCACCCTGACGCTGTTCCCGCTGCTCGGGCGGACGCCACCTCCTTGGCGGTGGCCGCCGAGCGTCATCGCGACCGCGTTCGGTACGCACGCCGCCTACGTCGGGGCCGTGGCCGCCGTCGACGATCGGGGTTAGTCATGCTCGTCGAATTAGTCACCCTTCCAATTCGCTCTGCTTTCGGCGTGGCTCGGTCGGTTCTGGGCGCGGCGGAACATGATGTCATCGCTCCGCTGGAGGGGACGCTCGAGACCGAGACACACATCCTCGATGCCGTCACCGCGATCCGTCACGCCACGGCTTCAATCGAGCAACACGTCGAGGTCATCGACACGCTCGCAAATTCGGTGGCGCCGTTGGGGGCCTCGGTGGATCGGCTCACTGACACGATGCACGAGCTCGTTGCCCTCTTGGCTCCGATGGGCACGGCCGAGCGCGGACTGCATAACGTGGAGCGCTTCTTCGGCAGGCACAGGCACAAGGAACCGACCCAGCCACCAGCTGACGGTCTGCCGGACAAGTGATCGTGCTTCAATCCGGGCGCGCCGAATGGAGCGCGTGGATCTCGACGGCGGCCGAGCCGAGCGTCGACGCTCACGCCCGACGCCTCGAGTTCGGTGATCGCGCGGTCGTAGTCCGCTTGTGACATGCGCTGGGGGATATGCGCACCGCAACGGGCATTCGCGAATCGCCTCGGTTCGCTGGAAGTCGGGAAGCTCAGTTGGGGTCGATGCTCGACGACGTCGACGGGAGCCACATCACCCGAAATGGGTGACCAGAACGAGGAGATGGCTCATAGGGTGAGCGCCGCGCGGACGATCAGGGCGGCGCCGATCACGATCGCGCCGATCAACGCGGCGCGACCGCCGCTGCGGGTGAGCCAGCCGTTGAACCTCGCGACGGTACCCGCGGTCCATTCGGGTCTGGTGACGTAACCGATCAGGGGGAGCTCCAGCAGCAGGAGCATGATCACGTTGAAGGCGATCACCGTGAGCACCTCTCCTCCCGTCCCGACCTTCTGCTTGCTGAGCAGGTCCATGCCGGCGATGTACGATGCGCCCGGGAAGCTCAGCAACACTCCGACGAGGAACGTGTCGCGGGCGGACCCCTTGCTCAGTTGTCGCTTCCAGCGTGGTGGCGGCTTAGTCTTCGCCTCCTCACGCTTGCGCTCGCTACGGGCGCGCCGTCGCTTGTCGCGCCCGGTTCCGACGACGAACGCAACCAGCAAGATGAAGGAGCCGAGCACGAAGTCGAGAACCGGGTTGACGGAGTGCTTTGTCGTGCTGGAGGTGCTCGACCCGCTTCCCAGCACGAACACGATCACCATGCCGGCGGTCAGGCTGGTGACGAGCGCTCCTGCAAGATAGCCGGACAGCAGCCGCTTCGGACTGAGCAGCGACAGCATGACCGTGACCGCAGCCAGCAGCGTCGGGTTGAGTGCGGCGGTCAGGGCGAGAGTGAAAACCCGGGCCACGGGTCAACGGTGCACGACCGAAGGCAGCGGCGCGTCATCCGAATCAGATGAGCCTGTCATGCGGGCTTGCTTTGCGAGGAGAGGACCATGGGTGGACATTGAAGTCGCTCGCAGCAAGGCGGCGACGATTCCAGCGTCAGCTCGCCGACCACGTCGTCGGCGGCGGGTCAGAGACCCGTTTGAGCCTCGATCCTGCCCAAGGCGGCCGCCATGCGAAGAGCCTGGTAGTCGCGCTCGTTCTGCTCGGCGTAAGCATTCGAGAACTCGAGGACCGCACGGTCGAAGCTCGGGCCGTGGCCGAGGTACGCGGCGATGGCGATCCGGTCGCCGCTGCGGGCGTGGGCCCGGGCGAGCGTCCAGCCGCAGAGCCCGCCGTAGATCGCCAGACCCTTCGGGACCATCTGCTCGATCTCCGCCGAGCCCTTCCAGTCCTTGAGCTGCCGGGCATAGAAGTCCCGCGCGCGGCCGTCAATCCCACTCTTAACGTGCAACCAGCCGAGGAAGATGTCGCTGCTGGCCTGCATCAATCGCTGCCCGACGACGACGCGCTCGCCGTGGTTCGAGAACTCGCTCGGACCGACGAATTCCTCGAGCACCGACGCCTCGGCTTCCTTCATTTGCAGGAACAGCGGATCCTGACCGTCACGGCCGAGCATCAGCGCGATCCATGCGCGCGTGCCGACGCTGCCGACGCCTACCACCTTGCGGGCGAAATCGGCCAGCTCGAACTGCTCCAGCAGCACGCGGCGGTCGAATTCCAGAGTGGTCCGATAGTCACGCAGCAGCTGGTTTAGACCCTCATAGACCTCGTCGGGCGCGTGCTCAGCGACGAGCTGGTGGATCGGGACGATCAGCGGCGACTGGTCAACGATGCGGACATGACCGTTGACCCTTTCGGTCAGCTTCGAGAACGCGGACATGCTGTCGCGGGTACGCGCCTTGGCGAGGGCCTTTTCGGTTCGCTTGGCCATCTTCGGCTTCAGCTGCGAGCCCAGCTCCTGGACGGCACTCTCGACATCCATGCGCGCGTACCAGACATCGACGTTGTTCATGCGTGCGAAGCTCTCCATCGCCTTGCGATACGCCTCGACGGTGCCGAGCACGATCCGTTCCTGGTCCTTGACCGCGTAGCCGTTGTTGATCGCGGCGATCAGCATGCTCACGGCCAGTCGCTTTACGTCCCATTCCCAGGGCCCCGGCAGCGTCTCGTCGAAATCGTTGAGATCGAATACGAGACGGCGCTCGGGCGACGCGAACACGCCGAAGTTCGACAGGTGGGCATCGCCGCAGCTCTGGACGGTGAGTCCCGAGCGAGGTGTCGCCGCCAGGTCACCGGCCATGATCATCGCCGCGCCGCGATAGAAGGTGAACGGCGAGACGAGCATCCGGCCATAACGGATCGGCACGAGCTCGGGCACGCGGGTAGCTGCCTGACGCTCCAGCGTCTCGATCGGATCGGCTCTGGCCGGCGTCGGCTCAAAGGCAGCGTGACTCGCCCGCGGGACCTCTTCCCGCGCGGCCTTGCCGTGTTGCACCCGCTCGGCGACGGACAGATGCGCCACGGACAGATGCGCCACCCCAGCGCCGCCGTTCGAAGACCGTCTCGTGCGGTCCTTCGCCGTTGTGGTCGCCACGCCGTGCCCTCCTCAGTCGAACGCAATGGCACCGATGCTCCCACAACGATCAGCACCCGACGATGGTGCGAGCACCACTCTCGCGCGTGGAGTCTCATCCCGTTGGGATGATGCCTGGCGAATCGGGGGCGACCAGTATCGGAGGTGCGCCACGGCCGGAGCTATGCGACTCGACCTCGATACACCGATCCACTGCGTCGACGGCGAGTTCGGCGAGTTGGAGGATGTCCTCATCGACCCGAGCTCACGGCGCTTGACCCATCTCGTCGTCCGGCCGCGGGATCGGGGCGACCGCGCCAGGCTGGTGCCGGTTGGAGGAGTCCGTACGGATGATCGGTGGAACAGGATCTCGCTGGTGTGGACCGCGGCTGAGATCGGCGAGCTCGATCCCATCGAGCAATCCGCCTTCCTGCGGCGCGGCGAGGTCCCCGCAGGCGATTCAGATTGGGATGTCGGGCTCCAAGAGATCTATGCGCTTCCCGAGCCGGCGGTCTCGGCCCCGAGGTTCTCGGAACGGGTATGACCCTCGACTATGACCAGCACGTGGCGGTGAGCTATCACAGAGTCCCCGTAGGTGAGGTGGAGATCCGCCGGGAGAGCCCGGTTACCTCGTCCGACGGCCATCACCTTGGGCACGTGGTGGGGTTCGTCATCGACAAGCAGAAGGGGATCGTGCACCTCGTCCTCGAGCATGGCCACCTATGGGGTAAGCGGCAGGTCGCGATCCCGGGTAGCGCGATCGGCCGCTTGGAGACCGACGAGGTGACCCTGAGCCTGTCGAGCGAGGCGGTCGGAGCGCTGGAACCGATTCCAGCTCATCGATCGGTGAGCTGACGCTCGCCGGGACGTGTCGAGCATCATTCCGCTGGCGGTTGCGGTCGTGGCGATCGCGATACCTGATTGCCTCAACCCGTCATTGATCGGCGCTGAGGTGTACTTCGGTGCCGGACCGCATCCCGCGCGCCAGACCACCGCCTTCGCGCTCTCCGCGTTCACTGTCACGCTCCTCGTCGGAGTCGCGCTCGCACTGGGTCTGGGTGACTTGATCCTGTCCGTCCTGCCCAAGCCGGGGGCCACGGTCAAGTACGCACTCATCACTGCTGCCGGGGTCGTGCTCGTCGCTTGCGGCGTGGTGCTTTGGGTGCGACGCAAGGGGCTCGCCGGCTCCGAGCCCGCCGAGCATCGCGAGCGCACCGCTCCCGGATCACCGGTATGGGTCGGCTCCGGCATTGCGGCGCTCGAGATCCTGACCGCGTTCCCGTATTTCGCGGCCATCGCCATGATCGTAGGCTCGAGCGTGTCTGGTTCGAGCAAGGTCGTCCTGCTGGTCCTGTATTGCGTCGTATACGCCGGGCCACTGTTTGCGATTGCTCTCGTGTGCGCGGTAATGGGGAGCCGATCGGAGGCCTTGTTGCGGCCTGCGATCGGCTGGGTGATGACCCGCTGGCCGGTGTTCGTCGCCCCTCTCGCCACGGTCGTCGGGATCGGCCTGGCGGCGTATGGCATCGTCCGGCTCGCTTCGCTCTAGTCAGTATGGACGTGATACGGGGCTCACAATGCAGTGCTCCGGCCGGGCATGAGTATCCGGACCGTGGTTTCCGGGGCCAGACGGCCGACCGCGTCGGCGAACGCGCGCGCCGGTGCGACCGGGTCGAGCCCGCGCTGGGCGCCCAGCGCTCTCAGTGTTCCCCAGTGGATCGGCACCGCCAGGGCCGGCCGTATCCGAGCCACTGCCTCGGCCGCGCGAGCAGGGTCGAGGTGACCGGCGGGAACGCGCCGACCCCAGCCCCAGATCGGCAGCACGGCGACGTCGACTCGCCCTGCGAGCGCGGACATCCGGGGGAAGAGGTCGGTGTCGCCGGCGAAATAGACGCGCGAAGCACCCTCGAGCACGTAGCCGAGCGATACGGCCGGACGACCGAAGGGATTTCGGCGCCCATCGTGCGCGGCGTGCACGGCCTCCACGACGATGCTGCCAACGGGAACCCGGTCGCCTTCGTCTAGCTCGATCACATGGCGCGCGCCGGCACGCCGAGCAATCGCGCCGGATCCGCGCGGAACGATTACGGGAAACCGCCCTGACAGGCGGCGCAGCGAGGCCACATCGAGGTGGTCCCGATGCGCGTGCGAGATCAGGATCGCGTCGAGAGTCGGGAGATCGTCGATCGCGGGGCTGGGGACTCGGCGCCGGACGTGCAGGATGCCTGCGCCGAGCAGCGGGTCGGTCAGCAGGCTCGCGCCGGCTAGATCGGATGAGCACCGTCGCATGCCCGACGTAGGTGAGCTCGCCTGCCGAGCGCGCCACTATGGCGTCGCGCTCACGGACACGTCCGCGCGCTCGATCGCAAACCCGTCTTGAAGCTGGCCTCGCCAGCCGGAGAGGACCTCATGCACGCTGGCTGCGCCCACGATCGGCTCTGGCGGCACCGGCAGCTCGACCGGATAGAGCAGGAACGGCCGCGTCTGCGGGCCTCCGAGCCCGCCATGGAACGAGATCAGCTCCTCGAACGCGCACCCCTGCTCGAGCTCGGGATCGTAGAAGCTCCCCACCATGATGTCCGCGACGTGCTCGAACCCGTCCGAGCGGAGAAGGTGGGCGGGGGCGTTGGGGGAGAACGGTGCCAGCGGGTCTTCGCCCGTCGATGCGGCCGCTGGCGAGGTGATGCGTCCCGCGGGCGTTCATCGCCAGGGGCCCGTGCTCCGCCGAACGCACGAGCAGAAAGCCGATGTGGGGGTGGGCGCCGAGGGTCGAGAGCAGCTCGGGGATGGCGCTCGCTCGATCTCCTCGGCGCTGAGACGCCGCTTCTCCTCCATCAGAGTACACGAGGCCGAGGTTGCCCGAGCCAAGCACCACGGCATGCGTGTCGGCGACATCGTGCTCCTGGCGGGATCCGCGCCCGCCGGTGGCCTCCTGCAGCGCCTGGCCGACGGCCGCGTCGTGCTCGTCCCCTGCGCTCATGCCGGACACGGTCCCGCCCGCGAGCGAGCGTTGGACGAGCTCGTCCAGGCCGTAGCCGTTGCGCTGCTTGAACGTCATGCCCTGAGTCTGGCCATGGTCTGAGAGCACGACGAGCTTGTACGGACGCGGCGCGAACCGGCGCGCCCGCTCGATGCGACCGAACTGCTGGTCGAGCTTGCGCAACGCCTCGAGCGTGTCGGCACGCTCGAGCCCCGAGTGGTGCGCGACCTCGTCGTAGCTCGAGAAGGTCGCGTAGACGGCCGGGCGCCCTCGCATCATGTCCGTGAGCACCCCGAACACGATCAGGTCCCGCACGACGACGCACAGCGTCGGCGCGCAGGAATGGGTAGCGGCCGCCCGCGCTGGCCGCGGGGTACGACCTCGCGGCGCCGCTGGCGGATCGCCGCCGAGTACTCGAGCAGCACCTCCCAGGCGAACAGGACCAGCTCGCGCGTGACGTTGAAGCCGTTGGCCAGGAACGCCCGGTAGCCGGCGTTGGCGCGCTTCTCGGCGTCCATCCGGCTGACCGTCAGGATCACCTCGTCCGCCTCGCCAGAGAGAAGGTTCCCCCGGCTGGCGCCGCCGCCGGCGAGCAGCCCACGGCCCGTCGCCCGGCGGCGCTCGATCTCGGCGCAGTCGGCGGGCGCCGAGCAGCGTCATCAGCTTGCCCGTCTCCTTCTCGACCCAGCGAAACGCAGGGATATCGTGGTTGGAGCCGAGCAGGATGCCTGCCTGACTCGCGCCGGTCTGCGAGGAGAGGTCGGTCTCCCATTCGACCAGGCGATGCGTGCCCTCATCCAGCCACGCGCCAGCACCGGCGCGTTGCCGTCCCGCATGGCGCGGCGTAGCACCGGCGCCGCGAGCCCATCGATCTCCAGGAACACCATCCCGGGGACGTCGGTGCGGGTTTGGCCGCCCTGACGCCGCGCGACTCGCTCGATCACGCGCAGCGAGTAGGCGTCGTCGTCGTTGACCCCCAGGATCACCTGCAGCACCATGCTCGCGGCCGACATCACCAGCGCGGCGACCAACGCCCATCCGAACGAGTCGACCTTGAAGTCGGCTGGGACGATGTCGGAGACGAGCAGCAGGATGCCGGAGTCGACCGCGAGGACCGCGAGAAACCCGAGGACCAGCGTGAGCGGGAGGCGCAGCGCCGCCACGATCGGCGGCAGGAGCGCGTTGAGAACGCCGATCAGGCCGGCAGCCAGCAGAGCGCCGACGAAGCTGTTGACGTGGACGCCCGCGAGCAAGAGACCCGCGGCCGACACCGCCACTGCCCCGACCAGCCACGACAGCGCCAGTCGCAGCGGACGGAACCGGGGCGCCGCCGGGCTCCACGAAGCCGGCTGGGCGTAGCCGCCAGTCGTCTCGGACTCCGTCACGCGGCGCCGTTCGTCGGGACGGGTCCGCCGCTCCCGTCGTGACCGTTCTCGAGGTCGTAGCCGATCGCCATCGCGAGCCTGGGGGCCGAGGCGACCAGGCTCGCGAGACCGATCGCCGGGCCCACGGAGACCAGGACCCCGACGATCTCATTCG
The DNA here is from genome assembly GCA_963839105.1 of uncultured Solirubrobacterales bacterium. Classification (GTDB taxonomy): domain Bacteria; phylum Actinomycetota; class Thermoleophilia; order Solirubrobacterales; family Solirubrobacteraceae; genus Palsa-465. The sequence goes on along the minus strand of CAWITQ010000009.1, from coordinate 398,687 downwards.
TCGTGGCCCCGGCCGCCGAAGCCTGCCCGACGGCTTCGCGCAGCGAGGGCGTGGAGGCTCCGACCGCCAGCAAGGCGGCAAGCCGCACGAGGACCTCGATCTTCGAGTTGAGCTCGGTCCCTCGATCGCTGCCCACCTGGCGCGTCAGGACCATCCCGAGGACCTTCTCGTCGTTCAAGGCCAGGCGGCGAAGGAGCTCTTCTGCCGGTTCCACGGCTGCTGATGCTAGGTCCGGACCGCCGAGGCGCATCCCCTGAACAGGATGAGGCGAGGCGGCATTCGAGCGGAGACGATGGGTCCTCGAAGGGCGTGGTCAAGGTGGTAGGCGCATCCGCGCTTAACGCAGGTGCACCACCTTGTCGGGACCACCGGGGGCGGCGACGCTTAGACGATGGCCGGCGCAACGACTCTGGACGACGAATCGTTGACGGGCGCAGGCGCTGGTCTCCGCTTCGCGACTGCACCGGCCGAGGCGAAGTTCAGAGCGCCGAGGTTGCGTGAGGACTTCGTCCGCCGGGCCGAGCTCCTCGACCGGTTGGAGGATGAGCGGGCCCGGCCCCTGATCCTGCTGGCGGCCCCGGCTGGATATGGCAAGACGACCTTGCTCACGCAGTGGACCGACGAGAACCGTCGGCCGGCTGCCTGGGTGACACTTGACGCTTTCGACAGCGACGCTGAGGTATTGGCGGATTCGATCGCCACCGCCCTCGCCGGAATCGGGATCGAGCCCGGCCTCGGACCCGGCTTCCTACTGGTCCTCGACGACGCTCACATTGTTCCATCGGGCGTCTTGGAAGACGCGGTGCTCGGCGTTCTTGGCTGGCTGCCGGAGGGATCACAGCTGGCTTTGGCCGCGCGCTGCGAGCCGGAACTGGCCCTCGGCCGGATGCGTGCTGAGCGCGTCCTGGTCGAGCTTCACGCTCAGGATCTCTCGATGTCAGCGATTGAGGCGGACTCGCTGCTGCGGAAGGCAGGACTTGACCTGGCGTTCGCCGCCGTTCAGACCCTCGTCCAGCGGACCGAGGGCTGGCCCGCCGCGCTCGAGCTGGCGGCCGTCTCCGGGGCGGGGCGGCCTGAGGCGGCCGACCAGCCGGCGCAGACCCGCGGCGACGACCATCCGATCGCCGAATATTTCCGGGCCGAGCTCCTGGCGCCGCTCGCGCCCGCGACGGTGCGTTTCCTGACGCGCAGCTCTGTGCTCGACCGTCTGTCGGGTGCGCTGTGCGACGAGGTGTTCGGGCGCAGACGATCGGCGATCCTGCTCGCTGAGCTGGCCCGCGCGAACGTGCCGCTACAGCCCGTGGACGCGAGCCACGAGTGGTATCGCCTTCACGGACTGTTCAGGGAGATGCTCCAAACGGAGCTCCGGCGGTCCGAGCCGGAGATTCAACGCGCTCTGCACACGCGGGCAGCCGTCTGGCACCACAGGGCAGGCGACTTGGACCGCGCCATCGATCACGCCCGCAGCGCGGAGGACCTCGACCGAGCCGGAGAGCTGCTGTGGGCGAACCTGCATCAGTACCTGGGCGACGGTCGCAATCACATGGTCCAGAAATGGCTGAGCGGAGTAACCGCGGAGCGCGCCGGCGGGTGTGCACCGCTTGCGCTGGCGGCGGCGCACAGCAATCTGGCGCTCGGGAACGTCGCCGTCGCCGAGCAGTGGGGTCGTTCTGCGGCCGTGAGCCTGTCCGGGACGCCGCCAGAATCCACCGGGCCCGATCGTGCCTGCGTGTTGATCATCGAGGCGTGGGCGGCACGCTCAGGAGTGAAGCGGATGAGGGAGAATGCCGCTCGCGCGTACGAACTGCTCTCGGACGACAGCCCGTGGCGGGCTAGCTGCTGCTTTCTGGGGGGGACCGCTGCGCTGCTGCTCGATGACGAGGCCGAGGCCGAGCGACGCCTCCACGAGGGGGCCGCTCGCGGTGCCGTGCCGGCGCCCGATGCCGCATCGCTCTGTCTGGCGCAGCTGGCGGTCCTGGCAGCGGAGCATGGTGAGAGCGACCTCGCATCCGATTTCGCGCGGCGGGCCGCCGTCATTGTCCGCGGGCACGGGCTGAGGAATTACCCGATCTCGGCGCTCGTGTTCGCGGTTGGCGCGGCGGCCGACATGCGGGCGGGTCTTGTTGACGAGGCCAAGGCAGCCGCATCCCACTCTCTGGGTCTGCTCAGTGTGCTCGACGACTCGCTGTCGTGGTACGGCGCCGAGACGCGGATCCTGCTTGCGCGGGTCTCGCTCGCGCTCGGAGACGTGGCGGGCGCCCGCGAGCTACTCGCAGACGCTTCGCGCCTCGGGCGTCGCGCGCCGGATGTCGTCGTCTTCGAGCGGTGGTTCGACGACGCCTGGAACCAGTTCGATGCGCGAGCCGAGACCGCGCTCGCCGGACTTGCGACGCTGACGACGGCGGAGCTTCGCGTCCTGCGCTTCCTGCCGACGCACTACTCGTTCCAAGAGATCGCGCAGAGATTGCACGTGTCGTCGAATACGGTCAAGACGCACGTCCACGCCGTGTACCGCAAGCTTGATGCATCCTCGCGCTCACAGGCGGTCGCGCAGGCGACGAACGCCGGACTCCTGGGCTGCTGAGCCCGAGTCCCCGCTCCAGGAGCGGCGGCCCCGAATCAGTATCCGTCCCAGCCTTCGACCTCGATGTCATACCCGATCGCCAGTGCGAGTCGGGGCGCGGCGGCCACTACCCGGGCCGGGCCCACGATCGCGGCCACGGTCGCGAGTACCTCGACAATCTCCTCGTCCCGCGCGCCGGCCTGCAAAGCGAGCTCGACGGCCCACCGAAGCGAGGTCGTGGATCCGCCCGCCGCCAGCAGCCCGGCCAGGTGAACGAGCGCGCTCGTCGCGGGCGACAAGACGCGGCCCGGTGCAACATGGGAGGGTCGCGTGGCCGCTGGAGGAACCGCCAGGACCGATCGCAGGAGCCTCTCGTCCCCGGCGGCGAGTCCGCGGAGCAGTTGCTCCGCTCCGGTTGCGGGTACGGCGGCCATCGCCATGCTGCAGGCTCCCAGACGCTCCACAGCTTGACCTCCCCCCGATCGGGTGACTTGACCCAGGCCATGTGCGTCTCCCGCGTGCACGCTCACCCGATCCGGACGACGCCGCCGGCGCCGGTCCGCGGCATTCTCACTTGTCATGGATCGCAGGCGATCGACGTCCGACAACGCCCGGCGGCTAGCGACGTCATGGCGACGGTAACGGGCAGCGACAGATTGCGGCCCGAGCGCAACCCTGACGTGCCCCAGCCGCAATTCCGCTATCCGGCAGTCCTGGCGTTGATGCTCGCGGCAGTGGTCTTCTTGATCGCGGCGCCGAGCGCGAGCTGGTCGCGGGCGCTCGGTATCGCCATCGAGGGATGCGCCCTGGTGCTCACTGTCGCCACCTCACGCGACCGGGAATCGGTCCGTCGCCGCAGGGCGATCACGCTTGGCGTCGCGATGATCGCGGCCGTCATCCTGATCGCGCTCGGCGCCCTCCCCAGCTGGCTGAGCTCACTGGTGGCGATCGTCGTGACTGCCGGAGTGCCGGTCGCCCTGGTCCGGGGTCTGCTGCGACTTCTGCGCACGGCGGGAGTCACGTTCAACGCGGTCGCCGGGTCGCTCGCCATCTACCTGTCGACCGGCCTGATCTTCGCCTGGCTCGTCGGCTTCATCGCGCAGGTCGGCGGCACCCTGTACTTCGCTCAGCACACGAGCGGCACCGAGGGCGACAAGGTCTACTTCAGCTTCACTGCTCTGACCACTACCGGCTTCGGCGACTTCACTCCTGCAACTCCCGCCGGGCACGCCCTCGCCGTGATCGAGATGCTCACGGGCCAGCTGTACCTGGTCACGGTGATCGGCCTGCTGGTCGGGAGCTACGCCTCTCGCAGGACTGCGTCGTAACGTCTGGCTCGGGGCGGTCACACCCCGGGATCGTGGTGTGCGCAGGCTGGTGATCGACGGGCAGGCTTGCTTGCCAACCGCCCTCCGAGGACGGATGCTGGCTGGATGACCGATCAGGCCGTCGGGGCCACACCGGATCCCATCCCAGAGGCCGCCTCTACCCCGACACGAACCCCGCACCGCCACCGAGCACTGATCGCGACGCTGTTCGTGCTCGCGCACCATCCTCGGCGTCGTTGCGGTCCACGCCGTCTGGGCAAACCGGCAGGCGCTGAACACCGACAACTGGACCAACACGAGCACGCAGCTGCTCGCGAACCAGCAGATCCAGACGGCGGTGGCGGCCTACGCGGTCGACCAGCTGTTCAGCTCGGGGGTTCCCCAGGCCGAGATCAAGTCCGTCGCTGCCCACGAAGCTGCAGCCGCTTGCCGGGCCGCTCAGCGCCGGGTTGCAGCAGCTCGCCGGCCAGGCCGCGCCGAGGGTCCTCGCCTCTCCGCAGGTGCAGAGCCGCGTGGCGCGCGGCGAACCGCGCGGCGCACTCGACCCTCCTGAAGATCATCAACGGCGGCGGCTCGCTGGCCTCGACGCAACGGCGGCGTGGTCACGCTCAACCTTCACGCGATCGTGACCCAGCTCGCGGCCTCGCTCGGCGTACAGCAGCAGGTCGGCGGCCGCTCGGGCGACGCTCCAGAGCAACGCCGCGAAGGTGAAAGCCGGCGCCTCTACGGTCGGCATCGCCCTGCCCCCGTCGAGCGGCCAGCTCGTGATCATGCGATCGGGCCAGCTCAAGACCGTGCAGAACATCGCCGCCGATATCAAAGGCGCGGCGCTCTGGCTCCCGCTGCTCGCGTTCGCCTTCTTCGTCCTCGGCGTGTGGCTGTCCGAGGGCCGCCGGCGTGAGGCGCTGCGGAGGACCGGCTGGTGCTTCGTTGGGATCGGCGCGTTCGCGTTGCTCGACCGTCGCCTCGCCGGCAACGACGTGGTCAATGCGCTGGTGAAGAATCCCGCGCAACAAGCCGGCCGCCCACCAGGTTTGGGCGATCGCTACCACGCTGCTCTACGACATCGGAGTCGCGGTGGTCGTCTACGGGCTGGTCCTCGTGGTCGCCGCCTGGCTGGCAGGCCACACGCGCCCGGCGACCGCCGTGCGGATCGCGCTCGCACCGAGCCTGCGGACGCGACCCGCAGCCGTGTACGTCGCTGTGTACTTCGCGCTGCTGCTGGTCATCGTCTGGGGCCCCACGCCGGCCACGAGGCAGCTCCCCTACATAGTCGCCTTCATCGTTTTGCTCGCCCTCGGCGTCCACGCGCTGCGCCGCCAGACGGCCCGGGAGTTTCCCGATGCTCAGTCCGGGGACACGATGCGCTCGATCCGCGCGCTGTACGGACGGGCGAAGACGATCCGACGCGCCGCCCGCCACGGTCGCGGCCAACGGAGAACGGATCTCCGAGCTCGAGCGTCTCGCGCGGCTACACGACCGGCGGGTCGCTGTCCGATGCGGAGTTCGCAGCCGAAAAGGCCGTGCTGATGAATGGCTCCTGACGAGGATCCGCCACGGGCGTTGCGTGTCGCCCTCGCCGATGACAGCTATCTGATCCGCGAGGCGTTGCGCGAGGTGCTGGCCGGGGTCCCGGCCCTGGAGGTGGTGGCCGTGTGTGAGGACACCTACGCGCTGCTGGACGCGATCGAGCGCGAGTCCCCCGACGTCGTGCTCACCGACATCCGGATGCCGCCGTTGTCGCGGACGTGACGGCATACGTGTGGCGGCGCAGTTGCGTGAGAGCCATCCGGAGATCGGCGTGGTGATCTTGAGTCAGTACGCCGATCCGAGTCTGGCGCTGGAGCTGTTCGAGTCGGGGTCTGAGGGGCGGGCGTATCTGCTCAAGGAGCGGGTGGGGGATCGTGGTGAGTTGGTGGCGGCGATCGAGGCGGTGGCGGGTGGTGGCTCGGTGGTCGATCCGAAGATCATCGATGGTTTGATCGCTGAGCGTGCGCGTCGTGCCGGCATCGCCGCTGGATGAGCTCACGGCGCGTGAGCGGGAGGTGCTCGCGGAGGTGGCGACGGGGAAGAGCAATGCGGCGATTGCGGAGTCGTTGTTTCTGACCAAGCGGGCGGTGGAGAAGCACATCAACGCGATCTTCATGAAGCTCAACTTGCGGGAGACCGAGGACACGAGCCGGCGCGTGAAGGCCGCGTTGATGTACCTCACCGGCGAGGATTCCCGTGTCGGTCCGTCCACGGCGCGACGTTAGCCGAGCAAGCGGCCCGAGCACATTCGGCAGCGCAGCGTTAGAGTCCTAGAGCGTTGACGATCCGGGCGATGTTCGTCGGCGCCCGAATATGCGCTATCTCCATTTTCCAGTGCGCTGGATGGTCTGCCCGTGGCTTCGTTGACGCTGCGCGTGGCGGTCGCCGATGACAGCTATCTGATCCGCGAGGGGCTACGCAAGCTGCTGTCCGGGGTCCCGAACCTGGAGGTGGTGGCCGTGTGTGAGGACACCTACGAGCTCCTGGAGGCGATCGAGCGGGACTCTCCGGAGGTGGTGATGACCGACGTCCGGATGCCGCCCTACCGTGGCGGCGATGGCATTGAGGTGGCGGCGCAGTTGCGTGAGAGCCATCCGGAGATCGGGGTGGTGATCTTGAGTCAGTACGCGGATCCGAGTCTGGCGCTGGAGCTGTTTGAGTCGGGGTCTGAGGGGCGGGCGTATCTGCTCAAGGAGCGGGTGGGGGATCGTGGTGAGTTGGTGGCGGCGATCGAGGCGGTGGCGGGTGGTGGCTCGGTGGTCGATCCGAAGATCATCGATGGTTTGATCGCTGAGCGTGCGCGTGTGCCGGCGTCGCCGTTGGATGAGCTCACGGCGCGTGAGCGGGAGGTGCTCGCGGAGGTGGCGACGGGGAAGAGCAATGCGGCGATTGCGGAGTCGTTGTTTCTGACCAAGCGGGCGGTGGAGAAGCACATCAACGCGATCTTCATGAAGCTCAACTTGCGGGAGACCGAGGACACGAGCCGGCGCGTGAAGGCCGCGTTGATCTACCTCGCCGGCGAGGGCGCCGGCTAGCACCCCCAGCCGATCGCTGACCCCACACCCCCGGGCGCCTTGTGGATGCATTCCAGGCGCGCTCAACACGGGCCGATCTCACCCGTTTCGGTTGATGCGGTGGCGCGCGATTGCCGCGATAGTCGATCGGCAGCAAATCGTCTGCACCTTCGAAAAGGAGACCACATGCCCGTTGTAGGAGCGGATACCCACCAGACGCTGACCGGCGTCGCAACCGGCGATATGAGCTTGCTCGAGGAGGTCATGGGACTGCGCGAGGCGTCGCTCGAGCGCATCGGTCTGGATTCGCGTACGTTCGCGCTCGTGAAGATCGCGGCGTTGATCGCGCTCGACGCGCCCCCGGTGTCTTACGCTTGGCAGGTCGGCAATGCTCTGGAAGACGGAGCGACACCCGAGGACATCCTCGGTGTGCTCCGGGCGGTGGCGCCGCAGGTCGGCGGCCCCAAGGTTGTCGCTGCGGCGCCGGAGATCATGATCGCGCTGGGGCTGGCGCTCCCCGACGGCGCGGAGTAGGTGGTCTGAATGCCGTTATTGCGACGTCGTCCGCTACTGCGTGCCGCCGCGGTGGGCGGGGGCGCCTACTACGCGGGCAAGCGCCGCGCCGAGGGGCAGCAGCAAGAGGCCTACCAGGACCAGCAGATCGCGGACCTCCAGAGCCAGCAGCGGGCGCCCGCGCCGGCGGCGGCCCCGAGCGCGGGCATCAGCTCGGACGCCGTACAGAAACTCCAGGAGCTCGGCAAGCTCCATGACCAGGGCGTGCTCACCGATGAGGAGTTCACCACGCAGAAGGAGCGGGTGCTGGCGGGCTGAACGCGACGGGCGAGCCGTGAGGTGAGGCAGTGGCAACGCTCAGCGGCACACGGCCTCGGCCAGGGCGCGGGCTCGTCCGGCTCGCCGGGCGACGAGCTCAGCGCGCGCTCTCTGGGCCCGCCAGATGGGCCGTCCTTTCCGGGCTCGATGCCGCGCTGGCGGTGGCCGACGCGGCGCTGAGCTCCCCGCTGACCAGGGAGGCTCTCGACCGGATCCTGAACAGCCCGCTGGTCGACGACATCATCACACGGCTGACCGCCCAAACAGTGGAAAGCCCGGATCTCGAGCGGCTGATCGCGCAGGCGCTCGGGAGCCCGGAGGCCGAACGGCTCGCCGGTCAGGTGATCGACAGCCGTCTCGTGGACGTGGTTGTTCAGCGGTTGCTTCAGAGCGACGGGCTGTGGGTCCTGGTCGAAGAGATCGCGCAAAGCCCCTCCGTCACGGCCGCAATCAGTCACCAGGGGGCAGGCTTTGCCAATCAAATCGCTGGGGTGGCGCGCGACCGCTCGCGAACGGCAGACGACCGACTCGAGCGGCTCGCCGCGCGCCTGAGGCACCGTGTCCCCCGCGGCGCCGCCGGTCCGAGCGACGCGCCGGCGACATGACCGCGGTGGTACCGCGCTTGCCACCCCCCGCCCTTGGCGAGCGTTCCGATCAGCGACTCGAGGCCGTGCGTCCTGATAGCGATGCACCCGGCCCGGATTCGAAGGCCGGCTACGCCGGCCTCGTCACTCGAGCCATCGCGATCATGATCGATGCGGTGCTGATCGACATGGCGGCGCTCGCGGTGACCGGTGCGGTGCTGCTGGTGCGATCCGTGTTCAACGTATCGCGCAGGCACCACGGCCTTGCGAGTGCGGTCGGCCTCGTCCTGTTCTCCGTCTGGGTGGCGGGCTACTTCTGCTTTTTCTGGAGTACCACAGGGCAGACCCCCGGAAGCCGCGTCATGCAGATCCGGGTGACACGCGTCGACGGCACGCGCGTGCGGCTACGCGGCGCGTTCATCCGGCTGGCGGGGATGGTGCTTTCGCTCCCTCTCTTCTGGGGCTACGTACCGATCCTCTGGACGCCCCGCCGCCGGGGCGTATGCGACGTTCTGGCCGGCACCGTGGTGACGGTCAGCCCGCCCAACCTCGGGACGGCGCGGGGGGCGCGGCCTCAGGCCCGAGGGAGCGAGCCCCGGACGACTGTTCCTCGATCGCGGGCGGATTGAATCATCACCGTGCCGCCGACGGCCTCGAGACGGTCGGTCAGGTTCGTAAGTCCGGCGCCGTAGGCCACGGTCCGCGGGTCGAAGCCAACCCCATCGTCGCGGACCTCGAAATGCAGCTGGCGGTCCTGCCACACCGAGATCGTCACCGCGGTGGCCCCGGTGGCGTGCTTGCACGCGTTCTGCAGAGCCTCCGAGCAGCAGGAGTACACGGTCGTCTCGGTTTCGGCGGAATAACGACCGAGCCGGTCCGCGCGCACTGTCGTCGGCACCGGCGCGTCGCGGCTGGCGCCGCGGAGCGCCCGTTCGAGACCGGTCTCAGCTAGGAGGGCGGGGTAGATTCCGCGTGCGAGCGAGCGGACTTCGTCGATCGTGGCGTCGACGTCGCCTTCGAGAGCGCGGATCTTCTCGGCGTGCGCCGGATCCTGAGACTCCATGCCGGCGGCGGCCAACTCGAGCTTCACACGCAGCGCGACCAGACGTTGCTGAGCCCCGTCGTGGAGGTCGCGTTCGATCTTCCTACGCGCACTCTGTTCCGTCGTGAGGCGACTCAGCCGGGACTCCGCCAGCTCCTCGCGCGATGAGTGCAGCTCTCCGTTGAGACGCTCATTCTCGAGAGCGGCCAGCGCGTAGGAGCCGGCGGCCTGGATCAAGAATGGGTCCACGGTCACCGACGGGTGATGGGCGATCGCGATCCGGCGGGTGCCGCTGGCGATCTCGGTAAATCGCGCGTCGGGAGCGTGTTGAGGCCCAACCGGCGCGCCGGACTCGTCGACCCAGGCCTCTGAATCGAACGACGCGGAGCGGAAGATCCGCAGCGACGGGTCCCCGAGTGCGCTCGACAATGCGCGACGCACGAGCTCGGCGCTCGCGCCGGTACTCAGGCTGCGGGCAAGGCGATCGATCGCGTCCGCTGCATACAGGCGCCGATACAGCCGCCCCATGCTGCACGCCAGCCCGACGGCAGGAAGCGAAAGGACGAAGATCCAGCTCACGACCGGCATGGCCCCGGATCCTGGAGCGGCGGCGCGGAGAGGGAGGTACACCGCAAATACCACCGCTTGAAAAACGGCGAGGACTGCGATTGGCGCGTAGAAGCGGCCGAGCGCCGGACCTGCCTTCCGCCTGCGCCGGGTCAAGACCACGGCAATCGCGACCACCACGGCCACAGTCAGCGTCTCGCGAACGGCGCCCACGACACCCAACATCGGTCCGGAGGTGGAATGCGCGACCGAGAACACGTTGCGGGGGCAGCCGGAGGTGCAGGTCGACCACGGCGAGGGATGCGGAAACTGCTGTGCAAACAGCGCCGTGGGGAGGTACAGGAGGCACAGGAGCGCCGCCCCGCCGGCGAACAGTGCACGGTCTGCCCGTTCCACGAGTCGCCCCGATGGATAGCTGAGCAGCAGATAGACGATGGCCAGGACGACAAACCACAGGCCCACATGACCGACGCTGTAGAGCGTGGGCTGCGGGGACGCCGTCAGCGCGGAGAGCGACCACAGGAGCCCGCCCACGATCAGCGCCCGCGCGAACCGGGCCTCGCGGGCCTGCGCGAGATCGGTCAGGCCTGAGCCGAACATGAGTACGGCGCCCACCAGAAACACGGGCAGCGCAATATTGCGTGTGCTCGCCGCGGCGCTCAGGAGCGCCGCGGCAACGGCGACCGTCGTTGTGAGGCAGACCGTCAGCAAGACCGAGAACTCGCTGACGGGCAGCGAGCCGCGGTGCAATACAGCCTGTGGACGCTCGGCAATGCCGCTCATCGGTCCCCCGGTCCCGTGGCAGTTCCTCGCTCAGCTCACGGACGGTCGGGATGGTCCCCGGTGGCTGTCCGGCGGGACCCGGCGCCGCATCAGCCGGTCGCGACTACCTGCACGGACTGGCTGCCCCGATCTCGGCAGGACAGGCAAAGCACGACGCATGGTTCACGGTCTCCTTGGCTTCGCTTTGACGTGCCTCCCGGCTAGCGAACGGAGCGTCGGCTGCGGCCACGCGTGCGACCGTGAACTCGTTCCGCCTTACAGCTAGCACTCCCTCGCACGATCGTTGACCGCGGGAGAAACCGCTAAGCAAAACATACCACTCGCCCGCGCGCGCCTTCCGACCGCGGCCCCGCCGTTTGGCCGGGAAACTACTGATGCCCGCGCACGCCGATTCATCCGATTCGGGTGATGCTCCGGACGGCGACCCGCGCCAATGTTGCTGCCGAGGCAAGCAAAGCAACGAAAGGAGTAGTTGGCCATGGCAACCTTGGTTGCAATCGGTTATCCGAACCAGACGACTGCCGAGGAGGCCAGGCAGACCGTGCAGCGCCTGGAGGCGGAGCTGATCATCCAGGCCGATCAGGTCGCGGCGATCTCGCGTGACCTCGACGGCAAATACCACGTGACGACCACCCACGGTGGTGCTTCTACCGGAGGCGGCGCGGTGTGGGGAGGCTTTTGGGGTCTGCTCTTCGGGCTGCTCTTCTTCGTCCCCGTTGTCGGCCTGGCGATTGGAGCGGGGTGGGGTGCGCTGTTCGGCCATATGGGTGAGAAGGGGATCGATAAGGCGTTTCAGGAGCAGGTGCGCGACCAGCTCAAGCCGGGGACGTCCGCGCTGTTCATGGTCATCGAGCAGGCGACGCCCGACAAGGCCATCGCGGCCCTCGAGCAGTACGGCGGCACCGTGATCAAGACCTCGCTGTCCGAAGAGGACACAGCGAAGCTCCAGGCGGCTCTGACTCCTGGTCAGCCGGCCGGCGTCGCCTCATAGGTATCTGAGCCGGTTCAAGGCATTTGGAAGGCGCGGCTGCCGGCGGGAGTGTTGCCGGCGGTCGTGCTTGCGCGCGCGACACGGCCGCCTAGATACGGCGGCGACGCCGATCACTCAGGCGGCGTCGGCCGCGCAGCGGAAGCCGAGGTTGCCCGCGGAGGAGTCGGGCTCGTTGCCCTGACGGGCGGCGGCGCGGTAGCGCCGGCAGTAGGAGGCGTGGCACAGGTGCGACCCGCCCTTCTGGACCCGGTGCGTCCCTGTGGGCGGCCCGGCCGGATCGGTGCGGCGGTCGTGCTCGCGGTAGCGGGGGTCAAACCAGTCCGCCGTCCACTCCCAGACGTTGCCGGTCACGTTGTACAGGCCGTAGCCGTTCGGCGGGAAGGCGTCCACGGGACAGGTGCCGTAGTAACCGTCCTCGACGGTGTTCTCGCCCGGAAACGTTCCCTGCCAGACGTTCATGCGGTGCTCGCCTTCCGGCTCGAGCTCGTCGCCCCACGGGAACGCAGCTCGCGCCAGTCCCCCTCGTGCGGCGAACTCCCATTCGGCTTCGGTCGGGAGTCGCTTGCCGGCCCAGGCGCAGTAGCTGAGCGCATCGTTGTGTGAGACGTGCACGACCGGGTGATCGGCCCGCGCGGACAGGTCTGACGGGGGTCCTTCGGGGTGCCGCCAGTCGGCTTCGTAGACCTGGCGCCACCAAGGCGCAGCGGCGACTGCTCGCGTCGGAGGGAAGTCTTCGGGCAGCAGTCCTCCGAACACGAATGACCAGCCGAACCGCTCCGCCTCGGTGACATACCCGGTCGCCGCGGCAAACTCGGCGAAGTCGGCGTTCGACACCGCGCACCGATCGATCAGGAACGGGGAAAGCTCCAGCTCGCGCGGCGTCTCCCCATCGTCAGCGTATGCGAACGCGTCCTCGCTGCCGATCATGAACACGCCACCTGGCAGCGGGACCATGCCCGGGGTAGAGGAGGGCGAAGCGCTCGCGCTCGCGACCGCCGCGGCCGGCGCATGCGTGTGGCTCGCGTCACCTCCCCGCGCCTGCGTGTGGCTCGCGAAACCTCCCGGCGCGTCCGCGTCGCTCCCGCTACCTCGCGATGGGCTGCAGCATCCGCCTTGGGAGTGCGATCCGGGTTCGCTCATCGCGGGATATCGAATCACGGATGGGTGGGCGGTCCCTCATCCGGTGAGGGTGACGCGAGGCCGGTCGGAGCCGCCGGCGCCAGGGCCACCGGCCCGCGCGTCCGGTGCGGCGCGGCCGGGACGCTCTCCATCGCAGTCCGGTCTCGCCGGTGCGAGCCGTACCAGGTGGCGTACCGAGCCGCGAGCGGGGCCGCAGAGACGCCGTGTACCAGCACCGAGAGCCCGACGGCGGCGTACGTCGTCAGCAGGATCGTCTGGACGTGGGGCAGGTGCGACTGCTCGACGACGATCACCGCGAATACGATCGAGGCCAGCCCCCGAGGTCCGAACCAGCCGAGGAACGCTGACGTCGGGCGCCGCGCGCCCGTTCCGAGCATCGCGATCGCCACGGGCAGCATGCGGGTAACGGTCAGGCTGAGCGCGGCGTACGCCACGACCTTCCAGCTGAGGTGGGCTAGCGCCGGCCCGAGCAGGACGGCGCCGAAGGCGAGGAACGTGAGGCCGTCGAGCAGCGCGCCCAAGCCCTCGTTGAAGCGCGAGGCTTCATCCGATTCGCGAACCAGTCCCCCGAACAGCATGCCGGCCAGGAACGCTGCGATGAATCCGGAGCCGCCGAGCGCGGTCGCGGCGCCGTAGGAGAGCCCGGCGCCGGCCACCGGGATGATCTGCAGCCACGAATCGGCGATCAGGTCGTGGCGCCGGCCGATCCTCACCACCGCGGCCACCAGGAGGCCGGCGCCCCCGCCACCGAGGATCCCGTAGCCGATCTCCTCGGCGACGATCGTGATCGCGTGGTGCCCGCTGGCGACGTGCGACTCGACGTCCGCCGCTGCGAGCGCGATGAACAGCAGCGGCACGCAGATGCCGTCGTTGAGGCCACTCTCGACGTTGAGCCCCTGGCGGATCCGGGACGGGAGGCGGGGATCGCTCACGACAGCCTGTCCGAGGGCCGCGTCGGTCGGCGCGAGCAGCACGGCCAGAATCAGCGCCTCGGCGATCGTCAGCTGCTGGAAGAGGAGTGCGGCCAGCAGGGCTCCGAGCGCGATCGTGAGCGGCAGCCCGATGCCGAGCAGCCGGAGAGGCACGACGTACTCGCGTCGCAGCGCGCCGAGCCGGATCCGGGAGGCGTCGGTAAACAGGACCAAGGCGAGCGTCGCCTCGGCGAGCGTCCGGACGACGTCGCCACTCGGCGAAGGGTCGACCTCGCCGGCCACCTCAGGACCGACGAGCACGCCGATGGCGACGAAGACCATCGTCGCGGTTAGCGGCGTGCCCGACAGCCTGCGCGACACAGCGGCCACCGCGAGCACCGCGACCGCCACCAGGGCGAGAGACCACTTCATGGCGGGGGGAGTGCAGCGAGCGTCGAGAGAACGTCCATCGCGACAGGCAAGCGCCGAGACGGGGCGGCTGCATCCTCCGGATCAGGTGACCGGAGCCCTGGGGCGTCGGGGCTCTGGTACGGCGTGGCGCATCGAGTCAAAGCGCGTGAGGGCGACGACCGGGAGCCGCCGGTGTGGTGCGTGTCCCACCATCCGTTGACGGGTGCGCAGGCTTGTGATGGAGCCCGGCCACCGCGATCCTCTGGGAGGCGCCGGCTCACCCCGCCGGCCGAACCAGCCGCAGGCAAGGAGCAATCTCGTGCCCCTGACTCACCGCAAGAGGACCTCGACGTCGTCCGTGCGTCCTAATCTCGATGGGCCGGCACAGACCAACGGTGCTGCCGCTGCTGCGGAAGAGCAGCTCGCCGCAGCGCTGACGCTGGGGGACGAGTTCGGGGGCGGCCGGCTCCTCGTCTCAGACGTGAGGACGACCTTCCTGGTGATGAACTACGCTCGGCTGCGTGCCATCGCGCGGCTGTTCGGGGTCTCGGAGGATCAGGCAAATCTTCTGACCCTGGTCGCGGCGATGTCGCTGGCGCAGGCGGCTCAGGCTCGGGTCCAGCGGCTCCTCAGAGGTCCGCCGCTCCCGTCCCTCGGTGGGGCGATGTTCACGGGCACCGGGGTGAAGGAGCTGCTGTGCGGCGTTGCCGGATCCCCCGCTCGCGACACGCCGTTCGTGGGCACGCTGCTCGCGGCCGCGATCTTAGGGGCCTCAGCCGGTCCCGTTACCGTCAAGTCGGCTCGCGCGGTCAAGGCCTCCTCGCGTCAGGCGGCTCTCGGGTTCCACCACCGATACGGGTACATCGTCGACCCGGGGCACTGGCGCCAGCGCCGAGCTAGGCGCGTGGAGGCGGCGCGCGGGTGAAGGACCCCGGCCTGACGATCCGGACCGGGTGGCCCGGGCTCACGCGCGGACCTCGTCTCACACGCCAAGACGCCGGCCCAGGTCGGCGACGTGCCGGCGGGCCACCGGGACGACCTGGCCGCCGGGGAAGGCCAGCTCGGCGGTGCCGCCGAGCTGAGGGCGGAGCTCGACGGCGCGGGTCAAGTTGGCCAGATACTGGCGGTGCACGCGCACGAAGCCGTGCGGCTCCCAGCGCCGCTCGATGTCGCTCAGGGTGGCGCGCAGGAGGTAGCGGCTGTCCTCGGTGACGATCCGGACGAAGTCGCCGTGTGACTGGACGTACAGGATCGAGCTGCGCGCGATCAGCCGGTGAGCTCCGGTGACCACGTTCGCCACCGCGATCATCTCGCTCTCGGAGCTCGCCGGCGCCGCGGCACGTGCATGACCGTTCGGCGGGGCCGCGGTGGCGCCGGCATCGACCGCCGCGAGCACCCGGTCGAGCGCCTCCTCCAGGCGCCGGCGGCCGACGGGCTTTCGCAGATAGTCGAGCGCGCGCAGCTCGAAGGCGTCGACCGCCGCGTTGTCGTAGGCGCTCACGAACACGAGCTGCGGGGGCGCGGCGAAGCGGCGGAGGACCCGGCCGAGCTCGAGGCCGTCCAGGTCCGGCATGCGCACGTCGAGGAAGATCGCGTCGTAGCGCTGGCCCGAGGCCATCACGAGCGCATCGCGGCCGTCGAAGGCGCACTCCACCTCCTCGACGGAGGGGAAGCTGCGCAACATCCGCGCCAGGTCCTCGACCTGGGTGTGCTCGTCGTCGACGGCGAGGATGCGCAGCCGGTCGCCGCTCACGTGGCCCAGGCCAGCTCGGGCGTCAGCGCCACGCCGTGCAGGTTGGGCACGGTCATGATCGTGGTCGTACCCTGCCCCGGCTCCGACTCGATCCGCAGCGCGTAGCGGTCGCCGAATGTCGCCCGCAGACGGGCGTCGACGTTCGAGATCCCGATCCCCCCGCCCGCTCCGGCGAGCACCGCCGGCACGCGTTCGGGCTCGATCCCGACTCCGTCGTCGGTCACGCATAGCTCGACGTCAGAGCCGCTCACCCGCGCGGTGATGCTGACGTGCCCGCTGCCCGCCCGGCGCTCCACGCCGTGGCGGACCGCGTTCTCGACCAGCGGCTGCACCGACATGGCCGGAACCACCGCGGCGCGCGTCTGCGCGGGAACGTCGATGGCGACGTGCAGGCTGTCGCGGAAGCGGGCCTGCTCCAGGCGCAGGTAGCGCTGCACGTGGTCGAGCTCCTCGCCGAGCGTGACGTAGGAGCGGCCGTCGCGGAACAGGTAGCGCGTGAACTCGGCGAAGTCGATCAGGAGCTCGCGCGCCTCCTCGGGGCGGGCGTGGATGTCGCCGGCCACCGCGGCCAGCGCGTTGTAGATGAAGTGGGGCGAGATCTGGGCCCGGAGCGCCCGCAGCTCGGCGCGGGCCAGGCGCTCCTCCTGCTCGGCCACGATCGACAGCTCGACCTGGGCAGAGACCAGGCTCGCCGCCTCCTGCACGACCCGCAGCTCGTGCTGGCTCGGCCTTCCGATGGCGTGATAGAAGGCAATCAGCGTGCCCGCGCGCTTGCCCTGCACGATCAGCGGGGCGAGCACCGCCGAGCGCAGCGGGCAGGTGGGGTCCGAGGAGATCAGCCGCGGGACGATGTTCAGGCGGTCATCGCGCGTGCGGGCGAGCAGGCGCGAGAGCAGGTCCCCCGGGCGCACCTGCTCGCGCCCCTCGCCGTCGATCGCCAGTACGGCATGGGTGTCCGCAAGCGCGATCGCGGCCGCGCCGGTGAGCGCGCGGAGGTGGGGGACGGCGCGCTCCGCCGTTCGCGCGGTGAGGCCCCGCCGCAGATCGGGCAGGGTCGAGATCGCCGCGTGAAGCGCCGCCTGCATGGCGCGCTCCGGGATCCCCGCCGCGCGTCCCGCTCGCACGTTTCGCCACGCGAACGCGGCCAGTCCGGCCAGCCCGATCCCCAGCAACACGCCGAGCACGAAATCCATCTCTTCTCGAGGTTAAATCTACTCCCGGTTGGGACGGCGCCGGCGCGGTGGCGCTCGCGGACGCCGGCGGGATCCCGGTGAGCCCTTGAGACCCGGGCCGCCGAACGCGATCATGGGCCCATGAGCTCGTCAACCAGCATCTCCTCCTACGAGGAGGCCTGCGCCCGCCACGGCTGGGACGTGCCGGCGCAGTACAACATCGCCGCCGACGTCTGCGACCGCCACCCGCGCGAGAAGCTCGCGATGATCCACGAGCACTACGACGGCACCGTGCGCAAGGTCAACTGGGGCGAGATCCAGGACAACGCCAACCGGTTCGCGAACGTGCTCTCGGCCGCCGGCGTGGAGAAGGGCGACCGCGTCGCCATGCTCCTGCCGCCGACGCCCGAGACCGCAGCCGCCTTCTTCGGCACCTGGAAGGTCGGCGCGATCCTGCTGTCGATGTCGGTTCTGTACGGCAACGACGGCATCCGCCACCGTGTCAGCGACTCCCAGGCCAAGGTCCTCGTCACCGACGAGGCCAACTCGGGTCGCGTGGAGAGCTCGCTCGTCGAACAGGTGCTGATCCTCGACGAGGAGCTGCTCGGGCGGGGCTCGGACGCCTTCAAGACCGTCGACACCTCGGCGGAGGACCCGGCGCAGCTCTACTACTCGAGTGGTACGACCGGGTTGGCCAAGGGCATCCTCCACGCCCACCGCTACCTGCTCGCGCACGAGGAGTTCGTCTACTGCCACGACGTCCAGGACGGCGAGCTCTTCCACGGCATGGGGGAGTGGGCGTGGGCGGCGGGCATCTGCCCGCTGATCGGCCCCTGGCGCTACGGCGCCGTCCAGGCGGTGCTCCAGCGCAAGGGCGGCTTCGACCCCCACAAGCAGCTCGAGTTCCTCTCCCGCCACAGCGTCTCGAACGTGTTCGCCACGCCGACCGCGATCCGGTCGATGATGGGGATCTCCGACGCCGGGTCGCGTTACCCCCAGAAGTTCCGGATCGTGTGCTCGGCGGGCGAGCCCCTCAACCCCGAGGCGATCCGCTGGTTCCACCAGCAGTACGGGATCACGGTGCTCGACTACTACGGCCTCACCGAGTCCTATCCCCTGTGCGCGAACTACCCGTTCATGGAGGTCCGCGAGGGCTCCATGGGCCGGCCCATGCCCGGCTGGGAGGTGGCGATCCTCGACGAGGACGAGCGTCCGGTGGCGCAGGGCGAGCGAGGCGAGATCTGCCTGAAGGCACGCACCAACCCCCACTATCCCCTCGGCTACTGGAACCGCCCGCCTGAGGACACCCAGGAGACATTCGGCGGCGACTGGTTCCACACCAAGGACGCGGCGCGCGAGGACGAGGACGGCTACTACTGGTACGAGGGTCGCGCCGACGACGTGATCATCTCGGCGGGCTACCGGATCGGGCCCTTCGAGGTCGAGTCGGCCTGCCTCGAGCATCCGGCGGTGGCCGAGGCGGCCGCCGTGGCCTCGCCCGACGAGCGCCGCGGCACGGTGGTCAAGGCCTTCGTCGTCCTCGCCGCCGGGCACGAGCCCTCCGACGCGCTCGCCGAGGAGATCAAGGCGTTCGTGCGCGAGCACCTCTCCGCCTATGCCTACCCGCGACTGATTGAGTTCGTCGACGACCTCCCCAAGACGCTGACGGGGAAGATCAGGCGGATCGAGCTGCGCCAGCGCGAATACGAACGGCAGTAGTTCGTTTGCTGGGCGTACCCTGGGGGCAACCGGAAAGAGAGAGGGAAACGAGCGCGAGAGGAGCTGGTGCCCCGATGCCCGACGAGCAGCGCCCCAGTCCAGCCGAGCAGATCAAGAACCTCTACGAGGAGAGCGAGAGCCGAACCGCCGACGCCTTCGAGCAGCTGGTCAAGCGCGACAGCTTCGGAGAGCTCCTCGCCCGCCTGACCGAGAACGTCGTCGGGGTGACCAAGATCGCCACCGACACGTTCGATCTCGTCCTGCGCAACCTGCGGCTGGCGGGCCGCCAGGACATCACCCGCCTCGCCCGGCAGCTCGGGCGCGCCGAGGACAAGCTGGAGCTGGTGCTCCAGGAGGTCGAGGCGCTCCGGGAGCAGGTCGAACAGCAGCCCGCCCGGCGCTCGCGGAGCAGCTCGAGCAACGGCCGCTCTCGCAGCGGGTCCTCGAGGAATCGTCAGAGCTCCCGTACGGGCAACGGGGGAGCCGGGTCATGAGCGCCGTCGAGCGGGTGCTGCGCGCACCGCTCGCAGCGCTCGAGTTCTCGAACATCCTGCTCACCCAGAACGACGCCGAGGTCGGCGTCACGCCAAAGGACGTCGTCTGGACGCACCGTAAGACCACGCTCTACCGCTACCGCTCAGAGAAGCGCAAGCACCCGATCCCGGTGCTGCTGGTGTTCGCGCTCATCAACCGGCCCGACATCTTCGACCTGCGCCCCGGCAACTCGTTCGTCGAGTTCCTGCTCGAGCAGGGATTCGACGTGTTCCTCATCGATTGGGGCTATCCCGAGGAGGAGGACGCCGACATGGGGCTCGCCAACTACGTCTGCGACGAGCTCCACTGGGGCATCCGGGAGACGCTCCGGGCGAGCGGCCAGGCCGAGCTGAGCCTGCTCGGCTGGTGCATAGGCGGGACGCTCAGCCTGATGTACGGGGGTTACTTCCCGGAGAACCCGGTCCGGAACATGGCGTTGCTCACGACCCCCGTCGACACGCGCGCGGCGCTCTACACGAGCTGGGTCGGCCGCGAATCGTTCGACGTCGACTACGTCGCCGACGGTTATCAGGCCATCCCCGGCCAGATGGTGGACTGGGCCAACAAGATGATGAAGCCGGTCACCAACTACTGGACGACCTACCGGCGGCTGTGGGAGGGGGTGCTCGAGGGTCAGGCGCGCAAGGAGGCCTATCAGCCGATGGCGCGGTGGGTCGCGGACAACCCGCCATTCCCGGCGGGTGCCTTCCGTGAGTGGATCACGGCGATGTACAAGGAGAACCGTCTGGTTCGGGGCCGGATGCGCTTGCGGGGCAAGCTGATCGACCTGGGGCAGATCGATCAGAGCCTGCTCGTCGTCACCGCCGGCGCTGACCACATCGCGCCTCCGCCGGGGACACGCCCGCTGCTCGGACTGGTGGGCTCGGACGACGTCACCTGCTTCGACCGTCCCGGTGGCCACATCGGCCTGATGGCCGGCTCAAAGGCCCGCAAGGAGATCTGGCCGGACATCGCGGAGTGGCTGAGCGAGAGATCGAACGGGGCGTGACGCCGGCGCAGGCGGCCGATCGCCAACGGCTGGTTCGCGATGTACTGCTGACGGACGGGTCGACGCTGCGGCTCCGCGCCGCTACCCCTGACGATCATGAGGACATCGTCGCCTTCTATGACGGCCTGTCCCCCGAGAGCCGGTACCTGCGCTTCCATGGCTTCGGGCGGACCGACCTCGCCGCCAAGGCGCTGATCGAGGCCAGCGGCGAGGACCGGGTGGGGCTGATCGGCCACCAGGGGGGCCGGATCGTCGCGGCCGCCCAGTACGACGTGCTGCGGGAGCCGGGCGTGGCCGAGGTGGCCTTCGCGGTGGCCGACGACTTCCGCCGCCGCGGCACCGCGACGCGGATGCTCGAGCAGCTCGCTCAGATCGGTGCCGAGCACGGCCTCGGGCGCTTCGACGCAGAGGTGCTCACCTCGAACCGGCCGATGCTGCGCGTGTTCGGACAGGCCGGGTTCGACGTCCGGCGCCAGGGCGCGTTCGGCGAGGTCACGGTGTCGCTCGACATAACGGCGAGCGAGGGTGCGCGTGACCGGATCGATGCCCGCGACCATCTCGCCGCCGTCGCCTCGCTGCGGCCCATGCTCGCCCCGGACTCGGTGGTGGTCCTGGGCGGCGCATCGGAGCTCGGTCGCGTCGTGCTCGCGAACATCGAGGCCGGCGGCTTCCAGGGCGAGGTGGCAAGCGGACTGGACGAGCTCGAGGGGACGCCCGACCTGGTCATCGTCGCCGGCGAGGCGGTTGAGTGGACCGAGCAGGCCGCAGCGGCGGTGGCGGCAGGCGCCAGGGCGCTGCTGGTCGTGAGCTCTGACCTGGCGCCCGACGCCGAGCGGCGGGAGCAGGAGCTGCTCGAGACGGTCCGCGCCGGCGGGCTGCGGCTCCTCGGTCCGAGCTCGCTCGGGGTGATCAACACCGACCCCCGTGTGGGGCTCCACGCCGTGTCCTCGGCGACCTCGATCGTGCCCGGCCGGCTGTCGATCGGCTCCCAATCGGGGGCGATCGGCATCGGGCTGCTGGGGCAGGCGGCGGCGCGCCGGCTCGGCGTCGCCTCCTACGTGTCTCTCGGCCAGCGCGTCGATGTCTCCACCAACGATCTGCTCGAGCTGTGGGAGGAGGACCCGCGGACGTCCGCCGTGATGCTCTACATGGAGGCATTCGCCAACCCGGAGCACTTCGCTCGGATCGCGAGTCGGGTCTCACGCCGGAAGCCGATCCTCGTGGTGAAGGGAAGGAGGGCCGCCGAGGTGGTGCGCCTCGAGGCGCATACGCACACCGCGGCCGCGCTCCGAGGGGACGCCGTGGTCGATGCGCTCTTTCACCAGGCGGGGATGCTCCGCTTCCGGGGCGGGGAGGAGCTGTTCAACGCCGCCCGGTTCTTCGAGAGCCAGCCGCTGCCGCGAGGACGCCAGGTGGCGATCGTGAGCAACTCGGCCGGAGTGGCGACGCTGGCGCTCGACGCGTGCATCACGCGGGGGCTGGTGGTGAGCGGGGAGGGCAATCCCGATGTGCTCGGCCCCGGTGCCGGTCCGGAGGACTACGCCCGGACGGCTCGCGCGATGCTGGCCGACCCGGCCGCCGACGCTCTCCTGGTCTTCTACGTCGAGCGCTCCGGCGCGGACGCCGAAGACGTGCTCGCGGCGGTCTCGGAGGCCTCGACCGAGCACGACAAGCCGGTTGTGGCCTCGATCATCGGCAGCGACGGGCAGACCGCCGAAGGCTCCGGCGGGCAGATACCCAACCTCGTCTTCCCCGAGGCCTGCGCGGCGGTGCTGGCGCGGGCCGTGGAGCGGCGCGAGTGGCTCTCGCGTCCGCTCGGCGAGCGCCCGCGCCTCGACGGCCTCGACCCCGAGGCGGCGCGCACCCATCTGGACCGCTGCCTCGAGCGGGGCTCGGAGTGGCTCGAGCTCGCCCAGGGCGAGGAGCTCCTCGCCACCCACGGGATCCCCTGCGAGCCCGCGGTGTGGTGCCGGTCGCTCGAGCAGGCGGTGAGCGAGGCGGCAGCGGTGGGAGCTCCGGTAGCGCTCAAGGCCGCCTGCCGGCCGCCGGAGAGTCCCGCCGACTACGACGCCGTGCTGCTCGGCCTCGAGGGCGAGGAGGCGATCCGGGCGGGGTGGCATGAGCTGGAGCGCCGGAGCGAGCTCGGGGAGCGGGAGTGGATCGGGGCGATCGTGCAGCGGCTGGTGGAGCCCGGGACCGACGTGCTCGTCGGCGCCGTCCGCGATCCCGATCTGGGTCCGGTCATGGCGGTTGGGCTCGGCGGGCGCCACGCGGGCCTGGCGGGGTCCTGCGCCTTCCGCGTGCTGCCGGGCACGGACGTCGAAGCCGACGAGCTGATCGACGCGTCCGACGGCCTTGTGGCGCGGATGGAGGGGTTCCGCGGCCACCCGCGGCTGCACCGCGACGCACTTCGCGACCTCGTGCTGCGCTTCTCCGCGCTGCTGCGGGCGTGCCCGGAGGCGGTCGAGGTCGACCTCAACCCCGTCCGCCTCACGCCGGAGCGATGCGTTGTGCTGGAGATGCGGATTCGCGCCGAGCGCCGGCCGCCGCCTCAGCGCGTCAAGACCTGGTGATCACTTGACGGCCCGCCCGGAGGCGTTCAGCGCGAACCAGCTTCCGCCGAACTGGGAGAAGCCGACGTACGACGTGTCGCCCGGGCCGCTGTCGGCGATGTAGCTGTACAGCGGATGCCCGGCATATGTCACCTGCTTCGTGCCCGAGGGCAGCCTGACGGTCCCGAGCAGCGCGCGCTTGATCCCCGGGCCGGCGACGGGGCGTCCGGTGCTCGTCAGCGGCGGCCACACCGCGGCGCAGCCTGAGACCTTGACGCAGTTGTCCCGGTTGCGGGCGTCCCGGGTGAACATGTAGAGGGTGGAGCCCCTGCCGTTCTCGACGATCTTTCCGAGGTCCGTCCTGCCGAGCTTCAACTTCGCGCTGTGCCCGGCGGCGAGGGCGACGGTGGCGCCGGCGAGCACGGCGATGCACGTGAGCAGGATCGAGATGCGCTTCATGGGAAACCTCCGGGGTCGAACTCCGGGGTATAAGACCCCGGCGGAGGCTCAGACCTTCCGGTGCTCTGGGATCCAGGAGCCGTTTTCGTCCTGGATGAAGTCCTGGAAGAGGCCGGGCGCCTCGTCGAGCATGGTCCGCGCCACCCGGTCGAACACGAGCCGCAGCTCCTCCTCGGCCCCCGGCGCCGTACGCATTTCGATCACGTGTCGCAGCGTGCGCACATTGGCCGTCCACACGATGTCGGTGCTGAGTCCGATCGGCGCCAGCCGGCGTAGCGCCGAGGTGACTTCCTTCTTGACCGAGAACGGGACGCCGTCGTCGTCGAGCCCGAGCGTCTCGGCGGCGGTCACCTGGAACTCCTCGAGCTGCTCGACCAGGCTCACCACCTGGTCGCGAACCGGTTCGAGCGCCGGCGGGACCCTGAAGCCGATGTCGGTCAGGCGGACGTAGCGCAGGCTCTCCTGGCTGAACGCCGAGCCGGCGCGGTGGCGCACCAGCTCATGGGTGAACACGCGGGACACGTTGTGGAACGCGAACGAGTAGTTGGCGTGCTCGAGCACGCTGCCGTGGAGGCTGCGCAGGAGGTTGCCGAAGTACTCGCGCTGGTCGGTTCGGATCCGCGTGACGTTGCGGTTCAGGCCCGGCTCCCAGCTCCGGTAGCACATGCGCCCGCTGAACTCGACGAGCAGCTCGCCCGCGTTCTCCTCCGAGGCCTCTAGGCGCCGATCGAGCCACGAGGCGCCACCGACCTCCTCGAGGTAGGCGCGCATGCCCTCGAGATCCACCGACGGACGCGCGATCAGGTGGATGGTCGGCTCGGTCTCGCGCATCGGCATCTGCTGCGGGTCGGGGAGGGTCGTCGACATGGGCGCCATCGTGACGCCCTGACCGGACGGCAACCAGCCGTCAACCCGCGTTTTGCGGATGTCCCGTGGCCTGTGAGTGCTCGCCGGCGCCACCGGGGTTGCCCGGCCGCCCGTCCTCGCCACCGCCCTCGGGCTGACCGCGGCCGGAGCCGCCTTCGCCCCCCGGAGCCTGGGGCTCCTCGCCCTGCTGGTTGGAGGCGTCGCCGGGGAGGCCCTGGTCGCCGTGGGTCTCCTCGGTGTCGGAGCTGCGCTCGTTCTCGTCGTCCATGCAGTTCGGGTACCCGGTGGCGGTGGCGGGGAACCTTGCCCGGGAAGAACGTTCCACTCGCGACGCGGAATCTGCCGAGGCCGAGCTTCTTCCCGCTAGGCGGGAACTTTCTCGGTTTCGGAGGATCTGGCGCGCCGAGAGGAACGATCTTCCCGCCCGGGGATGGTCCCGCCCGCCCGGGCATGGGTCACCGGGCGCGACCGGACGGGCCCTCCCGGCCCCACGGACGCCGGCGTAGCCGGCCCCAATCAGAACAGGCCAGAGATCGCGTGGCCGGCGTGCGCCGCGAAATTGAACAGCGGCCCGGGCACGATCCCGAAGAACACGCTCGCCGCCGCCGCCACCACCGCCACGAACACCGTCTCGGGGTGGAACGTCCTCCGGACCTCGCCGGGCTCGTCGGTCTCGTTGGGCGCCGGCGCCAGCCCGCCGGGCACGGGCCCCGGCTCGTCGTCGGTCTCGGGCTTGCCGGGGGTGGCGCCACCGCGCGTCTCGGCGGTGTCGGCCTCCTCGTGCGGCGCCCGGGCGGCTCCGGGATCCTCGTCGGTCTCGGGCGAGGCGCCGGCGATCGGCGCGAAGGTCCTCGGCGCCGGCACGGTCACGCCACCGCGCATCCACATGGCGGCGATCACGCGCAGGTAGTAGCCGAGGGAGATCATCGAGCCGATCACGAGCACGATCGCCAGCCACGTGTAGCCGCCGTCGACAAGGGCGTGGATGAGCTGGAACTTGCCGATGAACCCGACCGTCCCGGGGATGCCGGCGAGCGCCAGCATGGCGATCGTCATCGGCCACGCCAGCCACGGCTCGCGGGCGCCGAGCCCGGCGATCGCGGAGATGTCATCGCCGGCGGGATTCTCGAGCTCGGCCGACATCACGACCGCGAACGCGGCCATGTTCATGGCCAGGTACACGAACAGGTAGAGGATCGTCGCCTGGATCCCCAGCTGCGTGCCGACGATCACGCCGCCGAGCATGTAGCCGGCCTGGGCAACGCCGGAGTACCCGAGCATGCGCTTCAGGGACGACTGGCCGAGCGCGCCGACGTTGCCGACGATCATCGTGATCGCGGCGATGGCGGCCAACAGCGGCGCCCATGTGTTCTGGGTCCCGATCACGGCCTGGTCGAAGAAGCGGATGAACACGCCGAGCGCCGCGGCCTTGGTGGCGGTGGCCATGAACGCGGTCACGGGCGTGGGGGCGCCCTCGTATACATCCGGGGTCCACTGGTGGAACGGCGCAATCGACGCCTTGAACGCGAACCCGACCACGACGAGCCCGATTCCCGTGAACAGCAGCGCGTCGCCGCTGGCGGACAGCTTGCCCTGCGATGTGGCACTGGCGATCGTGGCGAAGTCGGTCGAGCCGGTGGCGCCGTACACGAGCGCCAACCCGTACACGAGCGTGGCCGAGCCGACCGAGCCGATGATCAGGTACTTGAGCCCCGATTCCAGTGAGCTCTCGCGCCGGGTCTCCGAGGCGCAGAGCACGTAGAGCGGGATCGAGAGAACCTCGAGGGCGATGAACAGCGTGATGAGGTTCTCCGCCGAGACGAGCGCGGCCATTCCGAGCACGCTGAAGATCAGCAGCGCGTGGTACTCGCCGTGGCCGGCCTCGCGCGGGGCGAGCGCACGGTAGGACAGGATCACGGCGGCGATGCCGGCCCCGCAGAAGAGCATGTAGAGCTCGAGCGCGAGCTTGTCGACGCGCAATGCGCCCGACAGGATCGACGCCGGATGGTGAAAGCGCCAGATCGAGAGGCCGAGCGCCGCACCGAGCGTGATGATGCTCAGGGCCGGAACGATCTGCTGGCGCACCAGGCGCGGGGGGAGCAGCCCCACGAGCAGCACGAGCAGGCCGCCGCCGGTCAGGGCGATGATCGGCGACAGCGACGCATAGTCGATGTGCGGGGCCTTGACGGTGGCAAGCACCAGAGCGGTCATCGCGCGCTCCCGGATTGTTGAACCGCCGCGATCGACGTCTTGAGCGTCGGCTCTGAGCGGCGCAGGCCGAACTGCGGGAAGAAAGCGAGCGCGAGGATCACGAGCACGAGCGGCGCGATCGCCACCACCTCGCCGAGCGCGAGCTCACGCGAGGCGACGGCGGGCCCTACGCGGTTGTGCATCGTGCCGATGTACATGCGCAGGGCGTACACGGCCGCGCCGACGACGCCGGTGAACGCGATCACCGCGATCACCAGCTTGGCCTTGAACACGCCGAGCAGGATGAAGAACTCCCCGGCGAAGTTCGAGGACCCGGGCATGGCCAGCCACGCCAGCGTGACGATCAGGAAGAGCGATGCGAGCACGGGCGCCCGGAACGCGATCCCGCCCATGTCGCGCAGGAGCTCCGAGCCGCCGCAGCGCAGCGCCAGGGCGCCGACGATGAAGAACGCGGGCGCGGTCACGAGCCCGTGGTTGAGCATCTGGAGCAGCGCGCCCTGGCCGCCCTCGGGGCGCAGCGAGAAGATCCCGAGGACGATGAACCCGAGCTGGGCCACGCTCGAGTAGGCGACGACGAGCCGTGCGTCGGGCGTCGTGAACGCCGCGGCGGTCGCCCACAGGATCGACACCAGCGCGATCAGCAGCATCAGCGTCTGGTAGTGCCTCGAGGCGTAGGGGAACAGCGGCAGCACGATGCGCAGGAACCCGTAGGCCGCGACCTTCGAGAGGATCGCCGAGAACACCGCCACCGCGGGGATCGGCATCGCCTTGTAGCCGTCGGCGAGCCAGCCGTGGAACGGGACCAGCGGCATCTTGACCAGGAACGCCACCGCGAAGCAGAGGAAGATCCAGTCCTGGGAGGTGTGCGACAGCGGCAGCCCGCGCAGCGCCGAGAGGACGAAGGTGATCCCCGTGCTGTGCTGGTTGGAGGCGAGCACGCCGGTGGCGATCGCCGCCGCGAGCATGAAGAACGAGCCGACCAGCGTGTACACGACGAGTTTCGTGGTGGCACGGATACGGTCGGGCCCGGTGCCCCACATCCCGATCAGGAAGTAGAACGGGATCAGCATCAGGTCGAAGAAGGCCACGAACAGCGCCAGGTCCTGAGCGCAGAAGGCGCCGAGCACGGCGCTCTCGGCGAGCCCGAAGTGGAAGTAGAAGGTGCGCGGGCGATCCCAATCGCGGAACGCCGCCCACACCAGCGACGCGCTGAACAGCAGCGTGGTCAGGACGACGAGCGCGACATTCAGCCCGTCGAGCCCGAGCTTGTAGTGGATGCCGAGCGCGGAGATCCAAACCTTGTCGGTCAGGAACTGAAGGCCGGCGTGGCCCACCTTGAACTTGGCGATGAAGTAGATCGAGACGCCGAGCGTGATCAGGCTCGCGGCCGCGGCCGCGACGCCGACCAGGCGCCGCGGGAACAGCGCCGCCACGAGGGCGATCACCGCGGGGAGCCAGATGAGGATCGAGAGCGTCACGGGCTGATGCCCCGGCGGTAGGAGGAGGGTTCCTGGCAGACGCGCATCAGCTTGAAATCAAGAAGTAGAGGGAGACGCCGGAGATGGCCACCACCATCAGCGCGGCGTAGTAGCGCACGAACCCGGTCTGGGCGCGGCGGACCGCGGCCGACCCGGCGCGGACGACGCCCAGCGCGCCGCCGGTGACCGCGCCACCGATCACCATGCGCTCGAGCACGGTGTTGGTGAAGTTGCCGAACCACAGCGACGGGCGGACCACCGCGAAGTCGATGAGCTCATCGAAGTACCACTTGTGCGACAGGAAGCTGTAGACGGGCGCCATCCGCTCGCGGAGCTTCACCGTGACGCCGGGCGAGCGAACCCAGATCGCGTACGCGACCCCGATCGCGGCGATGGCGATGGCGGCACCGATGATCAGCCCGACCCAGGCCGCGCTGGTCGACTCGTGGAGGTCGACGAACCTCGAATCCGCGAACGTCGGCGCCAAAAAGCGCTCGATGCCCTTGTCCACGCCGGGGATCTGGATCAGGCCGCCGACCACCGCCAGCACCGCGAGGATCCCCATGGCGATGCGCATCGGCCATTCGCGCTCGGCTATGGGATGGCTCGGGCCGGGGAAGCCGACATCCGTGTCCTCGACTTCGCCCGTCATCGGGTTGAACGGCTGCTCCGCGTGGTGAAGGTGGCCCTGCTCGAGCTCGACCGCCTCGGGCACCGGTTCGCCGAAGAACGCCCGGAAGATCATCCGGAAGGTGTAGATGCCCGTCAGGAAGGCGCCGAGGTAGCCGAAGATCCCCAGGATCAGGAAGCCCCCGCCGCGCTCGTCGAGCAGGCCGATGATGTCGTCCTTGGAGAGCCAGCCCGAGAACGGGGGCAGTCCCGACAGGGCCAGCCCGCCGATCACGAAGCAGACGAACGTGAACGGCAGCGACCGGCGGAAGCCGCCCATCTTGTCGAGCGACTGCGCCCCTGCCATCGCGCCGATGATCGAGCCGGCGGCCATGAACAGCAGCGCCTTGAAGTACGCATGCGTCATCAGATGAAACAGGCCGGCGGAGTAGGCGCCGGCGGACACGGCCATGATCATGTAGCCGATCTGGGACATCGTCGAGTAGGCGATGACGCGCTTGATATCGACCTGCACGAGGGCAACCGTGGCGGCCAGCACCATCGTCAGCCCGCCCCCGATCGCGCCCACATCGGCCGCGGTTGGCGCCTGCTCGAACAGTGGGTGCATGCGCGCGATCAGGTACACGCCGGCGGTCACCATCGTCGCGGCGTGGATCAGCGCCGACACCGGCGTGGGGCCTTCCATCGCGTCCGGGAGCCAGGTGTGAAGCGGGACCTGAGCGGACTTGGCGAACGCCCCCACGAGCAGCAGGAGGCAGGCGACCACGAGATCGGTGCTGTTGTGGCCGAGCACCGAGTGCACGGAGTGGAAGGTCTTGAGGAAGTCGACGGTGCCCGTGTGCTTGAACAGGAAGAACGTGCCGAGCACCAGGCCGACGTCGCCGACGACGTTGATCACGAAGGCCTTGATGCCGGCGCGCGTTGCCGTGGTGCGCCGGTACCAGAACGAGATCAGCAGATATGAGGCGGCGCCGACGAACGCCCAGCCCACGATCAGAAGAGCGAAGTTGCCGGCCAGGATCAGCAGCAGCATCGAGAACACGAAGTAGTTCAGGTAGGCGAAGTAGCGCCGGAAGCCGCGGTCGCCGGTCATGTAGGTGACCGAGTACAGGTGGATCAGCGTCGAGACACCTGAGACCACGAGCGCCATGAGGACCGACAGCGGGTCGACGAGGATCGACATCCTGGCGTCCACGCCGACGCTCACCGCGTAGTTCCACAGCGACGATGTGTGCTGACGATGTTCGGGGCTCTGCGCGAGCAGCTTGAAGAACACGACGACGCTGCACGCGAACGCGAGCGCGATCGCCAGCGTCCCCAGCCATCCGGCGACCCGGCCCGGCAGGATCCGGTAGCCGAGCGCGATCACGACCGTGCCCACGAGCGGGCAGAGCAGGATCAACCAGGCGAAGGTGGTGACGGTCACCGCGCGCTCACCCTTGGAGCTCGTTGAGCTCGTCGACGTCGATCGGCAGCCGGCGGCGGTAGAGCGCGACGATCATCCCCAGGCCGACGGTCACCTCGCAGGCGGCGATCACCATCACGATGAGCGCGAACACCTGACCGTCCTCGCCGCCCCACAGCCGAGAGAACGCCACCAGCGCCAGGTTGGCGCCGTTGAGCATCAGCTCCAGGCAGAGGAGCACGACGAGCGGGTTGCGCCGCGTGAGGACCCCGCCCGCGCCGATGCAGAAGATCAGCGCCGACACCGTGAGAAACCACCCGACGGGCAACTACCAGCCTCCCTCGTGCTGCGCGCCCGGCCGGTCAGAGCGGGGGCCGCGGCCTGAGGAGCGCGTGCCCACGACCTCGACATCGGGCTCGATCTCCTCCGGACCGGGGACGATCACTCCGGCGGCCTCGGCCATGGTCCCGGTGTAGGCGGGCCGCCTCGTGTCGATCCTGAGCAGGAGCTGCCGATCCGGTCCCTCGAGGCCGCGCCGGCGCCGCGCCAGCACGACCGCGCCCATCGCCGCCACGAGCAGGATGATCGAGGCGATCTCGAACGGGAACAGGTACTTGGTCAGGAGCAGGGTCCCGATGTGCGCGGGCGTTCCGAATCCGCGGTGATAGGGCGCGCCGTTGCCCGAGATCCCCTTGAGGCCGGATCCGAGGAGCGCGATGCACAGCTCGATCGCCACCGCGAGCGCGAACAGCGGTCCGAGCACCCGCAGCACCGCACCGCTCTGCATCTGCTCGCCGCCGCCGACGTAGGCGACCACGAACAGGTAGAGCACCATGACCGCGCCGGCGTACACGACCACCTGCGCCGCGGCGACGAACTCCGCGCGCAGCAGCAGGAACAGCGCCGCCAGCGAGACCAGATGCACGATCAGCATGAGCACGCTGTAGAACGGATTGCGCACCGCGATCACGCCGACGGCGCCGACCAGCGCGCCGATCGCGGCGATGAAGAAGATGATCGCGGTGAACGGGTGGATCGTGGCGGCGAGGAGCACGATCGCGCCTACTCCCCCTCGCGCCGCAGCGGCGTGCGCTCGATCGGGTCGGCGAGGAGCATCTCCTTGGTGAAGATCAGATCCGAGCGGGTGTAATCGGACAGCTCGTACTCGTGGCCCATGGTGATCGCGTCGAACGGGCAGGCGATCTCGCAGTAGCCACAGAAGATGCAGCGGCTCATGTTGATCTCGTACACGGCGGCGTAGCGCTCGCCGGCGGAGACGCGGTTCTCGGGCGTGTTCTCGGCGGCGACGACGCGGATGCAGTCCGCCGGACAGGCGGCCGCGCAGAGCGAGCAGCCGACGCACTTCTCGAGGCCTGTGTCCTCGAAGCGGTGGAGCTTGTGGCGCCCGCGGAAGCGCGGGTACACCGGCACCTTCTCCTCCGGGTACTGGATCACGTTCGGGCCCTCGACCACGCGCGCGAACGTGGTCTTGAGGCCCACCAGGGTGGCGCCGAAGGTACGGGCCACACTGGCCAGCGGGCCGGGTGGCGGGATGCGCATGACTTCGACGACGTCTGCGCTTGGATCGTAAGGAGTCATAGGACCACGATGATTGCGGTGACGAGGAGGTTGAGGGTGGCCAGCGGAAGCAGGATCTTCCACCCGAAGGACATCAGCTGGTCGTAGCGCAGGCGCGGCAGCGTGGCCCGGATCCAGATGAAGAAGAGGATGAACAGCATCATCTTCGCGATCACGACGAGCGGGTCGACCCACCCGGGGACGTGCGGGTTGCCGGGGATCAGCCAGCCGCCCAGGAAGACGGTGGCGGCGATGCCCGAGACCACGATCATGTTCGCGTACTCGGCGAACAGGTAGGCGACGAACGCGGTGCCGCCGTACTCGGTGAAGTAGCCGGCGACGAGCTCCGCGTCGGCCTCGACGAGGTCGAACGGCGCGCGATTGGTCTCGGCGAACGACGCGGTCAGGAAGATCAGGAAGCCGACGAGCTGCGGGACGATGTACCACATGCCGCGCTGGGCGTGGACGATCCCGACGAGCGACAGGGTCTGTGCGCTGATGATCACCCCGACGAGCGAGAGGCCCTGCGACACCTCGTAGGAGATGAGCTGGGCGGCGCCGCGCATCGCGCCGAGGAACGAGTACTTCGAGCCCGATGCCCAGCCTCCGAGCATGATCCCGTAGAAGGAGATGCCGGCGAACGCGAATACGTACAGCGGTCCGATCGAGACGTCGATGCCGTACAGCCCGACGCGGCGTCCGAAGATCTCGTGGGTGTCGCCGAACGGGATCAGGGCCAGGCCGGCGATTGCGGTGAAGATCGCGAGCGCCGGGGCGATCCGGTACAGGTAGCCGACGGCGGTGCTCGTCCGGAATGGCTCCTTGCGCGCGAACTTGACGATCTCGGCCAGCGGCTGAAGCAGGCCGAACGGCCCGACCCGGTTGGGGCCGTAGCGGTTCTGGAAGCGCCCGAGCAGCTTGCGCTCGAGGATGGTGAGGATCGGCAGGATCGCGAACACGACGCCGAAGACCACCAGCGACTTGATGACCTGGATCCACCACGGCTCGTAGTAGTTGATGTCGGCGAAGGTGATCAACGCTTGCGAACCTCCACGAGCGGCTCGGTCAGCTCATTGGCCGAGTCCTGGGCGATCCCGTCCGCGAGGAAGGCGACGCCGGGCTTGACCCCGGTGCGCACTGCGGCCCGCGCGCGCAGCGTGGTTCCGTTCTGAGCGATCTCGACGTCCTCTCCGTGGCCGATCCCGAGCCGGGTCGCATCCTCGGGAGAGAGCTCGACCTGCTGCTCGGCGATCGTGAACTTGAGCGCCGGTGAGATCTCGACCTCGGGCGCGGCCCAGATTGGCCGGTAGCGCCCGAGTCGCAGCGCGCCGTTCTCGCCACCGGCGCGGCGGTCGGAGAACGCGTCCGCGGCGGCCTGCGCCTGAAGACCGGTGCGCTCGCTCGGAAGCTCCTCGCGCGCCAGCTCGGCGGCCTCGGGACGAGGCGGCCAGCGCACTCCGCGGCCGCCGACCTCCTCGAGCGTCAGCCCGCGGTAGAAGGGCACCGCGGAGGCGAGCTGCTGAAACGCCATCGAGCCGGTGAGCACGCGGTTGTCGAAGCCCGCGCGCTTGGCGAGCTCCTCGATCACCCACCAGCCGGCGCGGACCTGGCCGGGGCGGCGGATGGCCGTGCGCAGGCGCTGGATGCGTCCGTCGGGATGTACGAGCGTGCCCTCCTTCTCCGCGTAGGAGTCGGCGGGGAAGATGACATCGGCGTGCTCGCGCAGCCCGTCGGTGAGAACCGAGGCGTGGGCGACGACGAGTCCCGCGCGGTCGAGCGCGCGCTCCCACAGCGCCCGGCCCGGCTGATCGCGCAGGGGGTCGGTCTGGAACAGGTAGAGCGCGGTGAGCTCGCCGTCCGCGGCGGCGCGGGCGATTCCGGCGGCGTCGCGGCCGGGCTTCTCAAGCGCCTTGTAGCCCGGGCCCGCGTCCGGGATCACGCCGGCCTCGCGCAGGCCGCGCCCGTTGGTGGTGGACGGGATCTCGAGCAGGCCGGCGCCCTGGCGCCCCCACACCTCGAGCCGGTCGGCGATGCTCAGCAGGTGCGGGACGGCCTCGGGGCCCACTCGCTCGCCCCACAAGATCACGATGTCGGGTCCGGCCGCCGTCAGGTACTTGGCAAGCCGGGCGTGGGGTGCCTCCTCGTCGCTGCCCGTACCCGCGAGTGCCCGGTCCAGCGCGGCCAGGAACGTTGCCTCCTCGCCGGGTGCGAGGCGAGTGACGAAGCCGGCACCCGAATCGAGCGTGCTCGGCCGGTCGGTGGCGACGGCCAGCCGCACGCCGCGCCGTCGCACGCCCTTGCGGATCCGCAGGTCGATGATGGGTGCGTCGTCGACGGGCTCGCACCCGACGACGAGGATCGTGTGCGCGAACTCGAGGTCGGGGACAGTGGCCTGCAGGGCCGGCTGGGCGAGCGCCCGGGCCAGCTTGAACGGCACTCCCCGGCCGATGCGGGAGTCGATGTCCGTCGCGTCGAGCCCGTCTCGCATCAGGCGCGCGAGCAGGAAGCCCTCCTCGTTCGTCGCCTGGCCGCCGACGAGCGTGCCGATCCGGCCGCGGTGGCGGGTGATCCCGGCAGCGGTCTCGAGCGCGCGGTCCCAGGAGACCTCGCGCAGAGATCCGCCGTCGCGGACCAGCGGCGCCGTCAAACGCTCGTCGACGTGGATCGACTGGTAGGCGAAGCGGCCCTTGTCGCACAGCCAGCCGTCGTCAACCTCGTCGTGGTCACGCGCCAGCACGCGCATGACCTTCTCGTCGCGCACGGTGAACTGCACGTTGCACTGAGACGGGCACAGCGTGCAGATGCCGCCGGCGCCCTCGATGTCCCACGGGCGCGCCCGGAAGCGGTAGGGCTTGGAGGTGAGCGCGCCCACCGGGCAGAGCTCGACGATGTTGCCGCTGAACGGCGCCACGTACGGGTGACCGTCGTGCGTCGTGACGAAGGTGTGGGCGCCGCGCTCGGCGAAGATCAGCTGGTAGTCCTCGGCGACCTCCTGGCTGAAGCGCACGCAGCGGTAGCAGAGGATGCAGCGCTCGCGGTCGATGGCGATCAGCGGACTGAGGTTCAGCGGCTTCTGGAAGTGGCGCTTGGGCTCGATGAAGCGGCTGCGCCCGAGGCCCCAGCCGAACGTGATGTCCTGGAGCGGGCACTCGCCGCCCTTGTCGCACACGGGGCAGTCGAGCGGGTGGTTGACGAGCAGGAACTCGACGATCGCGTTCTGCGCGCCCCGCACCCGGTCGGTCTGCGTGTTGACCACCATGCCGTCCTTGACCGGCGTCGAGCACGAGGTCTGGAGCTTGGGGATCCCTTCGATCTCCACCAGGCACATGCGACACGCGCCCACCGGGTTGCCGAGCTTCGGCTCGTAGCAGAAGTAGGGGATCTCGACGTCGCCCTGCTTGGCCGCGTCGACCAGCATCGTGCCCTCGGCGGCCTCCACCTCGCGGCCGTCGATGGTGAACTGGATCGTCTTGTGCTCGGGGCGGGGCATGGGCGCGTTTTACAAGCTGTCCGGCGCGGGTGCTTTGCGGGGCGGTATGGCTAGTGAACGGGGAGCGGGCCGGCGTGCGGATCGGCGACGCCGAGCGGGACTACATCCTCGAGGGCTGCCGCGTCCGCTCGCTCGCGGGCGGCCTCGATCTCTGCTTCCAGTTCGTCCCTGAACTTCTCGATCATCGATCCGATCGGCATCGCCATGGCGTCGCCGAGGACGCACAGGCAGTTGCCGATGATCTGCTCCTGAACGGAGGCCATGATGTCGAGGTCCATCGGCGTGGCTTCCCCGGTGGAGATTCGCTCGAGCATCTTCTGGGTCCAGTTCGTGCCCTCCCGGCAGGGGACGCACTTGCCGCAGGACTCGTGGGCGTAGAACTTCGCCACCTTGTAGGCGACCTCGAGCACGCTGTGGGAATCGTCTACGACGATGATCGCGCCCGAGCCGAGCATCGACCCGGCCTTGGCCATGCTGTCGAAGTCGTACGGGATATCGAGCTCATCGCCGGTCAGCACCGGGGAGCTCGACCCGCCGGGGAACCAGAACTTGACCGTGCGTCCATCCGGGGGACCCCCGGCCAGGTCGTAGATGATCTCGCGGCTCGGGGTGCCGAGCACGATCTCGTAGTTGCCGGGCCTCTGCACGTCACCGGAGACGGACACGAGCTTCGTCCCGGTCGAGGACTCGGTGCCGATGTCGGCGTACTCCTTGCCGCCCATGCGGATGATGTGGGGCACCGTGGCCAGGGTCTCGACGTTGTTGATCAGCGTGGGCCCGTGATAGAGGCCCTCGATCGCCGGGAACGGAGGCTTGAGGCGCGGGTTGCCGCGCTTGCCCTCGAGCGAGTCGAGCAGGCCGGTCTCCTCGCCGCAGATGTAGGCGCCGGCGCCGCGGTGGACGACGAGCGACATGGAGTGTCCGGAGCCGAGGATGTTCTCGCCCAGGTAGCCGGCCTCCGCCGCCTCGGCGACCGCGGCCTCGAGGATGTCCGCCTGGTGCGCGTACTCGCCGCGGATGTAGATGAACGCCTTGTTGATCTCGGTGGCGTAGGCCGAGATCACGATGCCCTCGATCAGCATGTGGGGCGACTTCTGCATGAGCTCGCGGTCCTTGAACGTCCCGGGCTCGGACTCGTCGGCGTTGCACACCAGGTACTTGTCCATGTCGCCGTGGGGCAGGAAGCCCGCCTTCTGGCCCATGCGGAAGCCGGCGCCGCCGCGGCCGCGGATCTGGGAGTCGGTGATGTTCTGGAGGACCTCGTCGGGCTCCATCTCGAGTGCCCTGCGCAGCGACGCGTAGCCGCCGCGGCGCTCGTAGACCTCGAGCGTGTTCAGCCCCGGCTCGTCGATGCCCTCGAACAGGATCTTGCGCGCCATTACCTGTCGGGCTCCTCGACCTGGTCGGTGCGGATCTCGATCGGCGCCGTGCCGCCGGGGCGGTCGAGCGGATCTCCGCCGGGACCGAGGCCGGCGGTCTGCACCTGCGGCATCTCGTCGGGCGGACCGAAATCGGTGCCACCCTCGGCCACACCGGGATCGGCGCAGCGGCGGTAGCGGAGCTGCTTGTGCTCGAGCACCGGCCTGTTGTTCCGTAGGTCCTCGATGATCTGAGCCGCGTCCTCGGTGTTGAGGGGACCCACGTACTCGCCGTTGACCGAAGCCATCGGCGCGATGTCGCACGCCCCCAGGCACTCGAACGAGCGTACGTTGACCTCCTCGCTCTCCTCCGCGGCGGCGACCATGGCCTCGAAGAACTCGTCCGCGCCGCGAAGCGAGCACGAGATGTTGGTGCACACGAACACGTCGTTGCGCGGCGTCGGGTGCGTCCAGAACATGTCGTAGAACGTCGCCACCGAGTTCAGGTACGCGGGCGTCACCTGCATGACGGCCGCGACCTGGTCAATCGCCTCGGGCGAGCACCAGCCATGCAAGCGCTGGGCGGCGTGGAGGGCGGGGATGGTGGCCGAGCGGCGGTCGGGGTACTTGGCCATCGCCGCT
The DNA here is from genome assembly GCA_963839105.1 of uncultured Solirubrobacterales bacterium. Classification (GTDB taxonomy): domain Bacteria; phylum Actinomycetota; class Thermoleophilia; order Solirubrobacterales; family Solirubrobacteraceae; genus Palsa-465. Next base: position 361,635 of record CAWITQ010000009.1, on the reverse strand, counting down.
TCGATCGCCTCGCGCAGCTCGCCGGGGATATCGATCGTCGCGGGATCCGGGATCGTCGCCGGCGGCTTGCTCAGGTCGGCGGCGTCGTCCCATCCCGGCACGCGCGATCCGCCGTCATAACGGGGGACGGGCTCGGTGGTGCGCCGCCGGTTCGGTGGGCCCTCCGCGCCGGAGCGCGACTCGGGTTCGACGCGGGGTCGCCAAGCGCACTCATGCCATCACCCCGCTGCGAATTCGCGACAGCGAATTCGCCAAGCGAATCTGCGCCAGCAGATTCGCCATTCGCTTTAGCGAATTTGCCGCACTCACTAGCGGTCGATGCCCCCGAGGATGGGATCGAGCATGGCCAGGGTGGCGATCAGATCCGCGATGTAGCCGTCGCGCACCATCGGCGCGAACGCCTGGAGGTTGACGAAGCTGGGGTCGCGCATGTGCACGCGGGCCGGCTTGGCCGAGCCGTCGGCACGGACGAAGCAGCCGTACTCGCCACGCGGTCCCTCGATCGGGTAGTAGCACTCGCCCGGGGGGACGCGGAAGCCCTCGGTCACGAGCTTGAAGTGGTGGATCAGCGCCTCCATGCTCGTCGCGAGCTCATGACGGGGTGGGAGCGCGATCTTGCGATCCGTCGCGATGTACGGCCCCTCGGGCAGTCCCTCGAGAGCCTGCTCGATGATCTTCGTCGACTCGTAGAGCTCGGCGAGACGGACGCGGAAGCGGTCGTAGTTGTCGCCCACGGAGCCGACCGGGATCTTGAAGTCGAAGTGGTCGTAGCTCGAGTACGGATGCGCCTTGCGCAGGTCCCAGGGGTTGCCGGTGGCTCGCAGGAGCGGCCCGGTGACGCCGAGGTCGAGCAGCTCCTCCTCGGAGACGATGGCGGTATCACGGAGGCGCTGGAGCACGATCTGGTTCTTCTCGAGCAGGTCGGCGTACTGGTCCGCGCGCCGCGGCATCTCCTTGCAGAACGCGCGCACCTTGTCGGCGAACCCGAGCGGGATGTCCTCGATCACCCCGCCGACCTGGATGTAACGCGTGTGCATGCGCTGACCAGATGACATCTCGAACAGGTCGAGGATGGTCTCGCGCTCGCGGAAGGCGTACCAGAACATCGAGATCGCGCCGAGGTCGAGCATGCTCGTCCCCAGCCACACCAGGTGGGACATGATCCGGTTGAGCTCGAGGTGCAGCACGCGCAGGTACTGCGCGCGTGGGGGAACCTCCAGCCCGAGCAGGGTCTCGACGGCGCCGCAGAAGGCCATCGCGTTGAAGTAGTAGGACACGTAGTCCATGCGCTCGACGACGGGGATGACCTTCCAGTACGCCTTGTCCTCGGCTGTCTTCTCGATGCCGGTGTGGACGTAGCCGACGATCGGCTTGACGTCGCGCACCACCTCGCCCTCGAGCGTCGTCAGCAGCCGGAGGACGCCGTGCGTCGCCGGGTGATGCGGGCCGATGTTGAGCGTCAGCAGCTCGTGGGTCTCGCCCTCGCCCGCGGGCTCGGTCGAGATCGTGATCGACTCTTCGCGCTTTCGATAATCCGAGGTGGTGGCCATCACATGTTCTTCCCGTAGTTCTGCTCTTCGTTGAAGGTGAAGAGGACCGGCTCGCCACCGATCGGGAAGTCGCGCCGCTGCGGGAACCCCTCGTAGTCCTCGGGCATCAAGATTCGCCGCAGATCGGCGTGGCCCTCGAAGACGACCCCGAACATGTCGTAGGCCTCGCGCTCCTGGAAGTTGGCGCTCGGGAAGATGTCCATCACGGTGTCGATCCGCGGATCCTCCGTGTGGACGCGCGCCTTCACGCTGATGCGGTCGACGCGTTTCATGTCGAGCATCTCGTAGAGGATTCCCAGGCGCGGCTCCTCCGGGTAGTAGTCGACGCCGTGCAGGCTCATCAACCTCGTGTAGCCCTTCGTGCGCAGATGCTCGAGCACGGCGCGGATGTGCGCTGGGTTGGCGACCAGAGTGGCCCGGCCGCGGTAGAACTCGGTGTCGAGGATCGACTCGCTTTCGGCGTCCCGGAGCTCTTGCGCGGTCAGCTCGAGCTCGGTGGCGTCAGGCACCGGCGGTGTCTCCGTCGTGGAAGACGTTGATGGCGGCGCTGCCGGTGGGGGAGGCGCCACCGGGCGGAGTCTCCTCCTGGATGATCTCCTCGGTGCCGAAGGCGTTGTAGCGCTCTCGCCAGCCCGGCGCCTTGTGGCCCTGCTGGATCTTCTCGCGCAGGCGCAGGATCCCGTGCATGAGCGCCTCCGGCCGCGGCGGGCAGCCCGGCACGTGGATGTCGATCGGCATGAACTTGTCCGCCGGGACGAGGGCGTAGTTGTTGAACACGCCCGTCGACGAGCAGCACGCGCCCATCGAGATGGCCCACCGCGGCTCGAGCATCTGGTCGTAGAGGCGGCGGATGACCGGCGCCATCTTGATCGACACCCGTCCCGACAGGATGATCAGGTCGGCCTGGCGCGGCGAGGCGCGCATCGCCTCGAAGCCGAAGCGCGCGATGTCGAGGCGCGAGGCGACGATCGACATCATCTCGATCGCGCAGCAGGCGAGCCCGAAGGTCAGCGGCCAGATCGAGTTGCCCTGTGCCCAGGCCACAGCCTTCTCGACCGTGGTCGTGAGGACGCGGTCCTCGACGTACTGCTGGAGCTGCTCCTCGTCGAGGTCGCCGCGCAGCATGTCGCGCGCCTCCAGTTGGCGGACGCGGAAGTCGTCGATCGGCGCGCGGCTTATTTCCATTCCAGGGCCCCCCGTCTCCAGACGTACACGAACGCGATCATCAGCAGGATCACGAACACCACCGTCTCGCCCATCGCGAACTTGCCGAACGCCCGCAGCTCCACCGCGATCGGATAGAGGAAGATCACCTCGATGTCGAACAGGATGAACAGCATCGCGATCAGGTAGAAGCTGATCCCGAAGCGGAAGCCGCGCTGCACCTCGGAGGGCAGGCCACACTCGTACGGCTCGAGCTTCGTGCGGCGGATCGGCTGCTTGCGCCCGGCGAAGAGGTTGAGCGTCGCGAACAGCGCCCCGACCATCCCGCCCAGAACGAGGAAGACGATCGCGGGGAGGTAGTCACGGAGCATGTGGAACCGTTATATCACTGGCTGAGGCGAGCTTGTAACAAGATGTTACTTAGTGCGGAATGCGGCTATCTCACGGGCCAAAGCCCGTGCGCTGGCTGTCCATGTACCCACCTGCCTGAGGCTCATTCGTGAACCAGGTCCACCTCGTCGTCGGAGTGCTCGCCACCGTGCTCACCGGCGTCGCCGGCGTCTATGGAGCGTGGTGCTGGTGGCGGATCCGATCGAGCGTCTGGTTCTGGCGCGCACTGCGGGCCGGCCAGGCGGTGGTCGTGCTCGACGTCGTGCTCGGTGCCGTCGAGTACCTGGTGGATCGCAAGTCCTCCGGGCTGCACGTCCTCTACGGAGTGCTCCCGCTGCTCGTGGCCTTCATCGCCGAGCAGTTGCGGATCAGCTCGGCGCACATGATCCTGGCCACGCGCGGCTTCGAGTCCGCCCAGGAGGTGGGCAAGCTCGATCCTGAGGAGCAGCGCGTGATCGCGCTCTCGATCGTCCAGCGCGAGATCGGGGTGATGGCATTGGCGGCGCTTGTCAGTCTCGTGCTGCTGCTGCGCGCGGCGACGACGGCCTGAGCGCGCGCACCCGTGATCGTCAGGGCGCGAGCGTGACGGCGCGGTAGCGGCCGCCGTACCAGAGCAGCGGGTCGCCGTTGCCGAGGCCGAGCGCCGTCACCTCGCCGATGGCGATCGTGTGGTCCCCGCCGGCGATCAGCTCGCGCACGTCGCACGTCGCCCAGGCGAGCGCGCCCTCCAGGATCGGGACGTCCGACTCGAAGCGGTGGGGAGTGCCCTCGAGCTTCTCGTCCTCCGGCAGCTTCGACGCGAACACCCCTGCCAGGGCCTCCTGCTCGGCGGTGAGCACGTTCACCCCGAACCGGCACGACGCGCGCACGAGCGGCAGCGTCCGTGCGCTGTTGTCGAAGCACACCAGCGCCAGCAGCGGATCGAGCGACACCGAGCACAGCGCGTTGGCCGTCATCCCGCCGACGCCCTCGGGCGCGGCGGAGGTGATCACGGCGACGCCGGTGGCGAACCGCCCGAAGACCTCGCGAAACAGCTCTGGATCAGCGGCCGACATCGTGCGTCGTTATATCTGACCGTGCCAGAAGGACCCGCGGCTTCTCCGGCGAAAGATGCGGATATCCCCGGCGCCGGCAACGAGACGTTCGCCCGAGCCTCTCAGCGATCGTCCCTCCACGGCGGCAACCAAGGCAGCCGGCGCCGGGGTCACCAGTCCAGTGCGCGCGCGTGTGTCGCGGGTCGGCCCCGCGCCTCAGGCGACCCGCCTAGCGCGTCACCGTGAGCGTGCCGTAGATCCCCAGGTCGCGGTCGGAGAGGATCGTCGAGAGCATCAGGTACTTGCCCGGCGTCACCTCGAGGACCAGCTGCGCGGTCTGGCCGGGGCGGATCGGCGGGGTCGACCCGGTCGTCGCGGTCCCGCGTGTGACGACGAAGTTGTGGGTAAGGCGCCCGTAGTTGTGGACCGAGATCGCCAGTTGCCCCTGCTGGGTCCGGACGCTCTGCGGAATCAGCCGGTACTCGGTGAGCGCGATCTGAACGGATCCGTCGCGCGCGGCCTGGCTGTGGCCGCAGCCGGCACCGGCCGGCAGGAGCGTGAGGACTCCGAGGAGGATCGCGGCCCGGCGTCGCGGCACGGCGCGATCGTATTGACCGGGCGGGTGGACGGCCGGGTCCGTATGATCTCGGCCCGCATGAGTCGCCTGCCCAAGCTTCTCGCCACCTCATGCGCCGTTTTCGCTGTGGCCGTGGCGGCCGGCGCGTGTGGGACTCAGAAGATCCAGGTCGCCAAGGCCAGCAACGAGGGCGCCACCCTGTTCAACCAGCGCTGCTCGGGGTGCCACTCGCTCGCGTACGCCGCCGCGTACGGCTCGGCCGCCAATGTCCGCCAGCGGCAGTTCAACAACGGGCCGAACTTCAACGTCCGCTGCGAGCGGCCGGTGACGCGCGTCATCTACGCGATCGAGAACGGTGGCTTCTCGGGCGCGATCATGCCCCAGAACATCGTCGTCGGCCGCCAGGCGGAGGCCGTGGCGAAGTTCGTCGCCACCTACGCCGGCCGCCAGGCTCCGAAGATCCCGGGGTCGATCCAGTGCCAGGACGAGCCGATCGGCACGATCCCCACGGCCGTCCAGACCGCCGCCACCACGCCGACGAGCGCGACCACGCCGTCGACCACCACCACCCGCGGGAGGGAGAACGACAGCAAGGCCGGCGAAACGAGTCCAACCAACCAGGAACACTAGGGGGCGCCGTCCTCGACATCCAGCTGATCCGTCGCGAACCGGAGGCCGTCCGTGCCGCGCTCTCGCGCCGCGGCCCCGATGTGGCCGCCCGGGTCGACCAGGTGCTCGAGCTCGACGAGGCGTGGCGGGCGATCCGGACCGAGCTCGAGGAGCTCCAGGCCGAGCAGAACCGCGCAAGCCGCGGCCGCAAGGGTCCTCCAACGCCCGAGGAGCGCGATCAGCTCGCCGCGCTCGCCGCCCGCGGTCGGGAGCTGAGCGATCGGGAGACCGCGGTGCGCGCCCAGCGCGACGCCGAGCTCGCCGGACTGCCCAACCTGCCCTCCGACGCTGCGCCCGTGGAGGACACGGTGCTGCGCGAGGTGGGGGAGGCCGGCGCCACCGGGCGCGACCACCTGGAGCTGGCGGGGCCGCGGATCGACATGGAGCGGGCTGCGCGGCTGTCGGGCTCGCGCTTCGCCTACCTGCGCGGAGAGCTGGTGCTGGTCGAGCTCGCGCTCGTCCGCTATGCGTTCGAGAAGCTGTCCGCGCGAGGGATTCGAGCCGGTGATCCCGCCGGTCCTGGTGCGCGAGCGCGCCCTCTACGGCACCGGCTTCCTGCCCGACACCGAGCAGCAGATCTACCGGTTGCCCGAGGACGACCTGTACCTCGTGGGGACCTCCGAGGTGGCGCTCGCCTCACTGCACCAGGACGAGATCCTGGCCGCCGACACGCCGCCGCTTCGCTACGCCGGCTTCTCCACCTGCTTCCGGCGCGAGGCCGGCGCCGCCGGCAAGGACACGCGCGGCATCTTCCGCGTGCACCAGTTCGACAAGGTCGAGATGTTCTGCTTCGTCACGCCCGAGGAGGGGCCCTCCGAGCACGAGCGGCTGCTGGCGATCGAGGAGTCGATCCTCCAGGACCTGGGGATTCCCTACCGGGTGGTGGCGATCGCGGTGGGCGACCTGGGCGCCTCGGCGGCGATGAAGTACGACTGCGAGGCGTGGCTGCCCGGCCAGGGGCGCTACCGCGAGCTCACCTCGTGCTCGGACACCACCGATTACCAGGCCCGCCGGCTCGACATCCGCTACCGCCCCGGCGAGGGGCGACCGGCCCACGTCCACACCCTGAACGGGACCGCGGTGGCGGTGGGCCGGACGATCATCGCCCTGCTCGAGAACGGGCAGCGTGAGGACGGGTCGGTGGCGCTGCCCGACGTGCTGGTGAAGTGCGGGGCGCCGGCGGTGCTGGCGCCGGCAGCGTAGAGCGCGCTCAGTCGACGGCGCGCAGGCGGCGGTCGCCCGGCGCGGCGAGCACGACCAGGGCGGCCCGGGGCGGCCCGCAGGAGGCGACCCGGGCGCGCATGCGCACGCCGAAGGTGTTCCAGGGCCGGACGAAGACGTTGGCCGGGTCGTAGGCGCCACGCGCTGCCTCGGCGATCGCGGCAGCGAAGCCGGCGGGGCCCTGGGCCTCGGCGTCGGCGGGCACGAGCAGCTCGGCCACGGGGCGGTTCACCGCCTCCTCCTCGCTCACCGCCAGCAGCGTCTGAGCGCGCCGGGACATCGCCTGGATGAGCAGGGCGGTGTCGATCACGAGGAAGGCGTCCCGGTCGGTCGGGACGATGTCCTGGCGGGTCTCGAGCAGCAGGCCGAGACCGCAGGAGCGGCAGACACGGGCGGTCGGCGCCGGCGCCTGTCCGCTAGGTGCCGGAGCTGCACAATGGCCGCAGAACCAGGCCCATTCGATCGCCTGGCTCCCTGCCCCCTGCACCAGTCTCAGTGCAGGTTTCGATCCATTCAACGCCGTCATGCCCTGTCGCCGCATCGTAGCCCGTGAGGGGCGCAGACGGAAGCGAGCTTGATCAAATTGTTCATGTTGTGAAACTGCGTATACCCGTTTCGTCCGGGGCGGCCACGCAGGAAAAAGTTGGAAATACGGAGAGGGGGGGATTCGAACCCCCGAACGAGGTCAACCCCCGTTACGCGATTTCCAGTCGCGCCCGTTCAACCGCTCCGGCACCTCTCCGGGCACCGGCCTAGCCTATCGCGGGGGCCGGGGGACGAGGGTCCCGTGGGCGCTCCGCAGCCCTTCTCGCACAGGCTCACGCGCGCGACCCCGCGCAGCCGCGCCTCAGACGCGCCAAACACCCTCGCGGAGCACCGCCACCTCCTCGCCGCCGCGCGTGCGCCCGGTGACCGCCACGTCATCGCCACCGACCATGAAGTCGATGTGGAGCTCGCTGCCGTTGATCTGCTCGTGGTCCTCGGTCGCCGACGGTGAACTCGAGCCCCTGCCCGAGGGCGATGTGGCTGGCGGCGTTCTCGTCGAGCAGTGTGTCGAAGAACACGGTGCCGAGACTGCCGATGCGGCTCTCCCGGTCGACGAGGGCGACCTCGCCCAGGCGGGAGGCTCCCTCGTCGCGCCGGCTGAGGGTCCGCAGGGTGTCCGCTCCCTGATCAGCCGTGATCTCGACGGCGTGTCCGCCCTCGAAGCGCACCCGCAGGCCGGTGACCATCGCCCCCGAGACGAACAGCGGCTTGGTCGCCGTGACCACGCCGTCGACCCGCTCGGGATCGGGCGTGGTGAAGACCTCCTCGGTCGGCAGATTCGGCGTGTGCGCGATCCCGTCGACGGTCGACATCTGCGCGCACGCCCACCGGCTTGTGGGCAGCAGCCCGATGCTGAGATCGGTTCCCGGCCCTTCCAGGCGAAGCGAGTCCAGCCCCAGGTCGGTCAGCTTCGACGCCACCGAGCTGAGCAGGCCCAGCCGTTCCCGCCAGGCGGCCACCGGATCGGCCTCGTCGAGCCGGCAGACGTGGCTGATCTCCTCCCACATCCGCGCCAGCGCGTCGGCCGGCTCGAGCTCCGGGTACACGAGCTCCGCCCACCCGGGCGTGGGGCAGGGCGCGATCGTCCAGTTGGTCGCCTGCTCGTTGACCGCCTCGATCGACTCGCGCACGCGCGGGAGCATGTCGCGCCCCAGCAGGACGGGATCGACGCCGTCCATCACGTGTGGCGCGACCGGTCCGGCGAGCGAGATCGTCGCTCCCCGGAGCTTGCTCACGTGGCGCACCCGCTCCCCGAGCCACGGCGGCACGAACTCGAGCGTGTCGGGATCGGCGTTGAGGATCCGCGCGCGCTTGAAGTAGAGGTCGAAGACCGCGAGGTCGACGAACTTGGCGCCGGCCCGGTAGGCGGCTTCGGCGATGGCCCGGGCGAGCGGCTCCTTGCCGGGCTCCGAGCCGACCGACCACGATCTGTCCGGGCTGTACGTTGGCGCCGAAGCGCACGACGAGCTCCGCGAGGGCGGCGATCCGATCCTGAGCCGCGCTCATATGAGGATCCCCGGGTTCAGGATTCCCGCCGGGTCGAGCACCGCCTTGACCGCGCGCATGACCTCGGCGCCGAGGTCCCCGACCTCGTACCGATACGCCTCACGGTGATCGCGTCCCACGCCATGATGGTGACTGATCGTCGCGCCGCAGGTCATGATCGCCTCAAGGGCGGCGGCCTTGGCGGCGTGCCACTGGGCCACTGGGTCCTCGGACTGCGCGCAGCCGATCGTGAAGTAGAGCGAGGCCCCTGACGCGTACACGTGCGAGACGTGGCAGAGGACGATCGGCGGAGTGCCGAGCGCCGGTGAGCGCATCGCGCACCGCGACGCTCACGGCCTCGTAGAGCTCGGGCACGCCGGACCAGAAGGTCGCCGTCTCGAGCGTCTCGACCAGTGCGCCCGCCTCGAGTAGCGCGTCGCGCAGGTACGGCCCGCGGTAGCGGCCCTCGACCCACCGCTCGCCGGCGCCCGCTTCGGACGCGCCACCGAGCGCGCTCGATCACGCCGCGCGCCCGCCTCTCGTCGCGCGGTCACGTCCTCGTCACCGCCCTCCCAGCCGGCGATGCACAGCGCCCCGCCGGAGCCCGGCGCCCGAGCTCGCCGGCCAGCACCCAGCGCCGTCTCGGCCTCGTCGGAGAGCCGCAGCACGGTGGGCAGCGGTCCGTCCTGGGCCAGCGCCCGCACCGCCTCGCGGCCCGCGGCGAACGACTCGAAGCGCCACCCCTCGTACACGCGAGCCGCAGGCGCCGGCCGCACGCGCACGCGTCACCGAGGTGATCACCCCGAACGCGCCCTCCGAGCCCAGCACCAGCTGCCGGAGGTCCGGCCCGCTCGCCGTGCTTCGGCGCCCGCCCCAGCTCGAGCGTGCCCGCCGGCGTCGCCACCCGCAGCGCCACCACGAGCTCGTCGAACCGGCCGTAGCCGGCGGAGGCCTGGCCGCTCGAGCGCGTCGCCGCGAACCCGCCCACGTGGCGTACTCGAACGACTGCGGGAAGTGGCCGAGCGTGTACCCGCGCTCCGCCAGCAGCGCCTCGGCCTCGGGCCCGCGCAGCCCCGGCCCGAGCTCGGCCACGCGCGAGACCTCGTCCAGCTGCCAACAGCGCGTTCATCCGCCGCAGGTCGAGCGCCACCACCGCCGGCGAAGCCCTCGGCGGCCGGAGCCAGGCCGCCCACCACCGAGGTCCCGCCGCCGAACGGCACGACCGCGATCCGCTCCTCGGCGCAGATCCGCAGCACCTCCAGCACCTCCTCGTGGCGTCCCCGGGAGCACCACGGCGTCGGGCGCGTCGCGTGGCGTCGCCGGCCCGGGCTCGCAGCAGGTCCACCGTCGACTTCCCGCGCGTGTGGCCAGACGCGCCTCATCGCTCGTCGATCACGTGCTCCTCGCCGACCACCTCGCCGAGCCGCCGCGGCCGCGTCGGCGCCAGCCGCGACGCCGCGAGACCGACCGGCGTCGCCCGGCTCCGCGATCGCGGCCCGCTCACCCCGAGGCCGTCGCGCAGCAGCCCGCAGCACCGCGTCGGGCAGCTCCGGCACCTGCGCGGCGTCGCCCCAGCCCCACCACGAGTGATCGGCCATGGTGGCGCCACCGTACCCGGGTTGCGCCCAGCGCGCGGCTGGCTCATGCTTCGCGTTGCGAGAGCGCGCCGAACCGCAGGAGGAGAGGATGACCGAGCTGAACGGCCTGATGATGGACGACTATCCGTTGTCGCTGACCCACGATCGTCGAGCGCGCGGAGCGCTTCACGCCCGAGCGAGACGTGGTCGCGCGTCGTCCCGACGGGAGCGTGACCCGAACCACCTACGGGGACTGCGCCGAGCGAGCCCGCAAGCTCGCGGGCGGCCTGAGCGAGCTCGGGATCCGCGAGGGCGACCGGGTGGCCACGATGATGTGGAACCAGCCCGAGCACCTGGAGTGCTACTTCGCCGCGCCCGCGATGGGCGCGGTCGTCCACACGCTCAACCCACGCCTGCATCGCGACGAGCTTGCGTTCATCGCCGCCGACGCCGAGGACCGGGTGGTCGTCGTCGACGAGTCGCTGTGGGAGGTGTATCGAGTCGTTCGCGTTCGAGTACGACTTCGAGCACGTGATCGTCGTCTCGCCGCTCGGACTCCGCGCCCGGACGGCACGCTCGACTACGAGGCGCTGGTCGAGCGGCGCACGAGCCGATCGAGTGGCCGAGCCCGACGAGCGGCGCGCGGCGGCCATGTGTTACACGTCGGGCACCACCGGCCGGCCGAAGGGCGTCCTCTACTCGCACCGGGCGCTCGCCATGCACTCGATGGCCGCGGCGCTCCCCGACGCGATGAACGTCTCCTCGCGCGACCGGGTGCTCCCGGTCGTCCCGATGTTCCACGCCAACGCGTGGGGGATCGCCTACACCGCCCCGATGGTCGGCGCCGCGCTCGTGCTCCCGGGCCCGCAGCTCGACGCCGAGAGCGTCCTCGACCTGCTGGCCGAGGAGCGCGTCACCCTCACCGCCGGCGTGCCGACGGTGTGGATGGCCATGCTCCAGGCGATCAACAAAGAGCCCGAGCGGTGGGACCTCAGCGCCCTGAACCGGCTGCTGGTAGGCGGCTCGGCGGTGCCCAAGAGCATGATCGAGGGATTCGCCGCGCACGACCTCGAGATCGTCCAGGGCTGGGGCATGACCGAGACCTCGCCGCTCGCCAGCACGTCGATCCTGCCTCCCGAGCTCGACGGCGCCTCGCAAGACGAGCAGTTCGACTACCGCGCGCGGCAGGGCACGCCGGCCCCGTACGTCGAGATCCGCGCCCGCGGCGACGACGGCGAGCTGATCCCGTGGGACGACGAGGCGATGGGCGAGCTCGAGGTCCGTGGGCCATGGGTCGCCCGCGCGTACCACGGCGGGTCCGGGCAGCGAGAAGTTCACCGATGACGGCTGGTTCCAGACCGGCGACGTCGTCAAGATCGACTCGCTCGGGCTCGATCCGCATCTCGGACCGCTCCAAGGACCTGGTCAAGTCGGGTGGCGAGTGGATCTCCTCGGTGGACCTGGAGAACCTGCTGATGGCGCACTCCGGCGGTGGCCGAGGCGGCGGTGATCGCGATCCCCGATGACAAGTGGGGCGAGCGGCCGCTGGCCGCGGTCGTCCTGCGCGAGGGCGAGGAGGCGACCCCCGAGGACCTCCGCGAGCACCTCTCCCAGCAGTTCTCGAAGTGGCAGCTCCCGGAGCGCTTCGAGTTCATCGAGGAGATCCCGCGGACGGCGACCGGGAAGTTCAAGAAGACCGAGCTGCGCGAGCGCTTCGTGGAGGCGACTGCCTGATTTAGGGGGCCGGGCTGCGCCCGGCGTCCGTGGGGCCGTTGCGGGCGACATCCATGTCGCCCGCGGGCGCAACTCCGCGGCCCCCGGAGGGTTCCGACGATTCGTATGCCGATGGCCAGGGTCGGATGTACGTTGCTGGCGCTCGTGGTCGCCGCCCTGTGGGGGGCGAGTGCGGCGGCCGCGCCCCCGCGCTCGCTGTCGCTGGGCGCCACCGCCAACCCCATCGTCGCCGGCGCGCCGGTGACGTTCGCCGGGCGCCTGAAGGCGCCCGACCACGGTGGCGTCACCGTCAGCCTGTGGCAGGAGCTGCCGGGGCAGCGCCGCTTCACCCGCGTCACGGACACCACGACGGGGCCGGGCGGCGGCTACCGGATCGCCCTCCCGGCCGGCGCGGTCGTCGTCAACTCCAGGTGGTATGCCACCGCGCGGGCTCTGCGCAGCCCGACGATCGCCGAGAGCGTGCGCGCGCTGGTGAAGCTGGCGAGCACCGCCACCTATGCCGTGGCCGGCGATCGCGAGGTGCTGAGCGCCACCGTGTCGCCCAACCACGCCGGCCAGCAGGTTCTCCTCCAGCGGCGGACCGGCGATCGCTGGCGCACCGTCGGCCGGCCCCGACTGCGGCGCGATTCCACGTTCACGCTGCCCCGGTCGTTCACGACCGCCGGGACCCAGCAGTACCGAGTGCTGGTGACGGCGACTGCGCGCAACCTGGCCTCGGTCTCGCGACCGCTGTCAATACGCGTCGTCCCCGCCACCGGGATCCACAAGATCCGCCACGTCGTGGTGATCATGCAGGAGAACCGCACGTTCGATACGTACTTTGGGACGTTCCCGGGGGCCGCCGGGATCCCCCACGGGGTCTGCGAGCCCGACCCCGTGCACGGTGGGTGCGTGGCGCCGTTCCACGACGCGGCGGATGTCAACTACGGCGGCCCGCACGGGCAGCCCAACGCGCTCGCCGACATCCACGGCGGCGCGATGGACGGCTTCGTCGGCCAGGCCGAGCAGGGCATGGGGAACTGCAACGCGGACAACCCCGACTGCAGCCCGTGCACCGACCAGACGGCGAGCGCACAGCAGCCCTCGCAACGGACCTGCGTCGACGTCATGGGCTACCACGACGCGCGCGAGATCCCCAACTACTGGAAGTACGCCCAGAGCTACGTGCTCCAGGACCACATGTTCGAGCCCGACCAGGCCTGGAGCCTCCCTCAGCACCTGTTCATGGTCTCCGAGTGGTCGGCCATATGCGCGAGCGCCCTGGACCCCGAGTCGTGCCGCACCGCGGTGAACAATCCCGCGCCGGACTGGACCGGCTCGATCCAGAACCCCGCCGACGGCAACCTGCACTACGCCTGGACCGACATGACCTATCTGCTGCACAGGCAGAACGTCAGCTGGGGCTACTACGTCATGTCGGGCTCCGAGCCCGACTGTGAAAACGCCGCCGCCACCAGGTGCACCCAGCCCCAGCAGAGCGCCGCCACGCTCGGCATCTGGAACCCGCTTCCCGCGTTCACGGACGTCCGCCAGGACAACCAGCTTTCGAACATCCAATCCCTCAGCGCCTTCTACGGCGCGGCGCGCAACGGGACGCTGCCCGCGGTGTCCTGGCTCACGCCGAACCAGAATTACTCCGAGCACCCGCCCGCGCTGGTCAGTGACGGGCAGGCGTACGTGACCGGGATCGTCAACGCGATCATGCGCAGCAAGGACTGGGGCAGCACCGCGATCTTCGTCACCTGGGATGACTGGGGCGGCTTCTACGACCACATGGTGCCGCCGGTGGTCGACAGGCAGGGCTACGGCCTGCGGGTGCCCGGCCTGGTCATCAGCCCCTATGCGCGCATCGGGAAGATCGACCACCAGATCCTCAGCCACGACGCCTACAACAAGTTCATCGAGGACGACTTCCTCGGCGGCCAGCGGCTCGATCCCGCCACCGACGGCCGCCCCGACACACGTCCCACCGTGCGCGAGGACAATCCGATCCTCGGCGACCTGAAGGCGGACTTCAACTTCTCCCAGAGCCCCCGGCCGCCCCAGGTCCTGCCGCTGCGCCCGCCGCCCGGGCCGGCCTCCACCCCGCCGTAGACGCACGGCGCGACGGGTGAGTTAGAGTCGCATCCGGGATGCTCGACTGCACGTACCGCGTCCAGATCCCGCACCGCGCGGGCCAGCTCGCGAAGGTGGCCAGCGCGATCGCCGAGGGCGAGGGCCTGATCGGCGACATCGTCACCGTCTCGGTCGGGCGCGACTACTCGATCCGCGAGATCACGATCGAGGTCCGGGATGGGTCCCACGCCGAGGAGGTGGCGGATCTCGTCGGCGAGCTCGAGGGCGTCCGCGTGCTCTGGCACCAGGATCGGGCCCTGATCCGCCACGAGGGCGGCAAGCTCAGGGTCGAGGCCACGGCACCGGTGGACACCGTCCAGCAGATGCGCGACGTCTACACCCCCGGCGTGGCGCGGGTGTGCAACGCGATCGCCAAGGATCCCGCGCTCGCCGCCCGCTACACGACGATCTCGCACACGGTGGCGATCTGCACCAACGGCACGCGGGTCCTCGGTCTCGGCGACATCGGCCCGGTGGCGTCGATGCCGGTGATGGAGGGCAAGGCCGTCTTCTACCGGCAGTTCGCGGGCATCTCGGCCGTCCCGATCCTGATCGAGGCCAAGGACGTCGACACGTTCGTAGACACCGTCCAGCGGATCGCGCCCACGTTCGGAGGCATCCACCTCGAGGACATCTCGGCTCCGGAGTGCTTCGAGATCGAGCGGCGCCTGATCGAGGCGCTGCCCCAGCCGGTCATGCACGACGACGTCCACGGAACCGCCGTGGTCACGATCGCCGCCGCCATCGTCGCCTGCCGCGAGGCGGGCGTGGAGCTGCGATCCACCACGGTCGGGCAGCTCGGCCTCGGCGCCGCCGGGTATGGGATCGCATCGCTGATGGTCGACGGCGGCGTTGAGAAGGTGGTCGCGTTCGACCCGCAGGAGGCTTCCCACGAGCGCGCGCGCGAGCGCGGGATCGAGATCTGCTCGATGGAGGAGGTCCTCGAGAAGGCTCAGGTGATCGTCGCCACCACCGGCAAGCCCGGGCTGATCGCGGCCTCGCAGATCCGCAAGGGACAGGTGATCCTCGCGCTCACCAACCCTGATCCCGAGATCGACCCCGAGGAGGCGGAGAAGGCCGGCGCCGCCTTCGCCGCCGACGGGCGCAGCGTCAACAACGTGCTCGGCTATCCCGGCATCTTCCGCGGCGCGCTCCAAGCCGGGGCCAAGGAGATCAACGTCGAGATGAAGCTCGCCGCGGCGCGGGCGCTCGCCGATCTGGCGGAAGATGGCGAGCTCGTCCCGAACGCGCTCGACCGCGGCGTCCACGACGCGGTGGCCAAGGCGGTCAGGCAGGCGGCGGAGGAGACGGAGGTCGCCCGGCCGGAGTTCGCCACGGCGGGATTGTGAGCGGAGTCCGCGCGCAGACATGCCGGCGCAACTTTGGCCCGACGGCGGGGTCGTAGGCTCGAAGTGAGGCGATCCGCGTTCGTCAGGGGGCTGCTGGCCGGGGCCGCGCTGGTGCTGCTCGCGCCGGCCGCCGCGCTCGCCGACGCCTCGCTGAGCACCAACTGGGCCGGATACGCCGTGCACCGCCCCGGCGTCCGCTTTCGAAACGTGACCGCCACGTGGAAGCAGCCGGCCGCGCACTGCACGGCGCCGAATGTCACCTACGAGGCGAGCTGGGTGGGGATCGGGGGCTACAGCAGCAGCTCGAACGCGCTCGAGCAGGTCGGCACCGAGCTCGACTGCAGCGCGGCGGGCGCGGTCCATTCGGGCGCCTGGTACGAGGTCGTACCCGCTCCCAGCAAGCGAATCGCCATGACGATCAGGCCCGGGGACACGGTCACCGCCAGTGTGACCGTGGTTGGCCACCGGGTGACGCTGACGATCGTCGACCGGACCCGGCGCGCATCCTTCACCAAGCGTCTCACCGTCGCCGCCGTCGACATCCGCTCCGCGGAGTGGATCGTCGAGGCGCCCTCGGGTTGCTTCAGCGACAACTCGTGCCGGACGCTCCCGCTGACGGATTTCGGGACCGAGAGCTTCACCGCCGCCGGCGCGACGACGGCGAGGGGGCGCCGCGGCTCGATCACCAGCTCGATGTGGGGCCGGAGCAAGATCACCCTGGCTCCGGTCGGCCGCGGTTTGATCAGCAGCGGCTCGGGTGCCCGCGCGGTGCCCTCAGCGCTGACGCACAGCGGATCCTCGTTCATGGTCACGTACGGACGCCCGACCGTGATCGGGGCGCACGCAGCCCGCGGCCCGCGGGCCGCCTCGGCGGGCGCCGGCGGCGCCGGCGGCGCGATCGACCCCGGCGGACGGCGCCGCTGAATCCTCCGGCGCGACGGGCCGGGCCGTCGGGCACGCGGTTGATCGCGATCGACCAACGTGAGCTCGCCGCGATCTTCGCGGGGGGCGCGATCGGAGGCGCCGCGCGGACCGGGCTCAGCCGGCTCGCTCCCGTGCCGGCGGGGCATTGGCCGTGGGCCACGTTCGCCGTCAACGTCGTCGGCTGCCTCCTGCTCGGCTACTTCGTGACCCGCCTCCAGGAGCGCCTTCCGATCAGCGCCTACCGCCGGCCGCTCCTGGGCACCGGCGTCTGCGGCGGCCTGACCACGTTCTCGACGTTTCAGCTCGAGCTGCTCAGCATGCTCGACGGCGGTCGGCCGGGGCTCGCTGTGCTCTACGCAGCCGTCAGCATCGCCGCCGGATTCGCCGGCGTGGTCCTGGGCACGGCGGTCGTGCGGCGGGCAAGGCTGACCTGGTGATCACCGCGCTGCTCGTGCTCGTGTGCAGTGGCGTGGGGGCGACGGCTCGCTTCCTCCTCGACGCAGCCGTCCAGTCGCGCCGCGGGACCGGCTTCCCGCTGGGGACACTGGTGGTGAACCTCGGCGGAGCGTTCCTGCTCGGCCTGCTGGCCGGTCTGGCGCCGCCGTCACGGCTGATGCTCGTGCTCGGCACGGCCACGATCGGCTCCTACACCACGTTCTCGACCTGGATGCTCGAGACCCACCGGCCGCTCGAGGACGGCGAGCCGCGAGTGGCACGGTGGAACCTCGCGGTCAGCCTGGCCGCAGGGCTCGGTGCGGTGGCGCTCGGGCACGCTCTGGGGCGCGCCCTGTGAGCGCCGCCGGGATCAAGCTCACGACGTACTTCAGCGAGCGTGACCGCAGCGGCGATCGTTTCCTGGCCGACGCCCTGTTCGACGTCTACGAGCGCCACCGGATGCGGACGAGCGTCCTGCTCCGGGGCGTCGCGGGCTTCGGTCAGCACTCGCAGCTCCAGAGCGGCCGGCTCGCTGACGCTGTCGGAGAACCTGCCGGCGGTGTCCGTGGCGGTCGACACGCGCGAGCGTGTGGAGAGCGCGCTCCCGGATGTGCTGGCCGTCGCCGGGCATGGGCTGATCAGCCTCGAGCGGGCCCAGCTCGCCACCGGCCCGGAGATCGCCGGGCTCGCGCTGCCGCGCGACCGCGCCCGTGCCGTGAAATTGTCCGTGTACGGCGGCCGCGCGGTCAGGGCCGGCGGTCAGGCCGGCTACGTGGAAGCGATCGAGCTGCTGCGGCGCCGAGGAGCGGCGGGCGCATCGGTGCTGCTCGGGGTCGACGGCACGCTTCACGGAGAGCGCCGGAGGGCGCGCTTCTTCGCCCGCAACGCCGGCGTCCCGCTGATGCTGCTGGCGGTGGGCGAGGCCGACGTGCTGGGGTCCGCGTTGGGCCGGCTCGGCGGCCTGATTGACGAGGCGGTGGCCACGGTCGAGCGCGTGCAGATCTGCAAGCTCGGCGGGCGCACGCTCTCCGATCCCTATGCGGAGCCCGAGCGCGATGCCTCAGGGCTGCCGATCTGGCAGAAGCTGATGATCCACGGACACGTCGACGACGACCTCGTCGCTCGGCTGAAGGAAGCCGGGGCGTCGGGCGCCACCGCGCTGCGCGGGGTCCGCGGCTTCTACGGCGACAGCGAGCCGCGAGCGGACAGGTTCCTGTCGCTGCGGCGCGGAGCGCCGCTCGTCGTGGTGGTGGTGGATAGCCCCGCCAACGTGCCGCGGTGGTGGCCGATCGTCGACGCGGCCACGCGTGGGTCCGGGCTCGTCACCAGCGAGCTCGTGCCCGCCTGCCACGCCTTCGCCGGCACCGGGGATGGGACTCTCAAGCTGGCTAGAACCCCAACGGCTACCGGGTAAGGCCGGGTCACGGCTTGGCGCCCGGGGGCGCCGGCGCCGTCGAGAACCGCGCCGGATAGAGGACCTGGCCGATGCCGTCGAGCGGCTGGCCTGGATCGCGAGGTGCGAAGCGCCGAAGCTCGTCGTTGACGCTGAAGCGCGGCCCGAGCAGGACCTGGCCGCCGCGCACCAGCGTGTAGAAGCGGTCGAGAGGACGCGGCGGAGATCCCGTGATCAGGCGCCTCCGGGTCACCCTCTCACACTCGAAGGCGCCGGGCATCCCGCGTTCCTCCGTTGAATCGGCAGATATACTATGCACCATAGTACTACGTAGCACGTTGATGTAGCCGTGCGCGCCCCCGTCGGTCCGGGATCGAGCCGGCTAGGCCGCCTGAGCGAGCTCGATCAGATGCTGGTAGGCGGCCGCCGCCCGCTCCTCGCGGTCGAGCGCGGCTTGGTAGGCCGCGAACGACGAGCTGCGCTCGGACCGGGGCGAGCGCTTCCACGACTGGTAGGCCGCGGTGACGGCGGCGTTCGCCTCGCGCCAGCTGACGTAGCTCTCGACTACGGCGTCGATCAGCGCCCGTTTTGAGGTGGTGGGAAAGCTCCTGATGCTCATCGTCTCGCGGGTCCTCCTACCGCGGTAGACGCACGCGCGGGCCGATCCTTCCCACCCCTCCCGAGCCCGGCGAGCCGCCGTCCCGGGCCGGCTAATCCTGGCGGCGTGCGAGGCGCTGGAGCGCCCGCCGGCGAGCCGGATCGAGGCTCGCCATTTGCTGGGCAAACTGGCTGAGCGCGGCGTCGCCGTAGGTGGCCACGAGCTGCTCGACCTCGGCTCGCGCCCGCCGAGCCTGGTAATCCTCGCGCTCGTAGGCGGGGCTGTAGTAGTCGGTCTTGCCCTCGCGCCGGCGCGTGAGCATGCCCTTGCGGTGCAGACGCGCCATGATCGTCATGTACGTCGTGTACGCGCGCTCCCTGCCCCCGTGGTTGAGGTCCCCCATGATCGAGCGCACCGAGCTCTCGCCACGGCGCCACACCGCCTCCATCACCTCGGCTTCGAGCTCGTGCAGAGCTGGTGGGACCGGGTCCCGGCGTCGCCTGGGAGAGCGCGGCATCGGAGGCCCACGATAACAGTGGCCGCCGTCGATTACGATCACGTGTAGGAGATGGCAGTCGTCGACGATACGCGCGCTCGAGTCCACCGGCCGGGATCGGCGGCCGCGCTGGCGGCGCGGGTCGACCGCCAACCTCGCCTTCATCGGGCCCGACTCGGGCCGGGCGGCCAGGGCGGCGGCCGGCGCACAGGCCCAGAACCGCATCGAAACGACATACTACACGACGTAGGAGATACCTACTACGAACCGTAGTGCAAGCCGCCGAGGGCACGTGCCGTGCCGCCTCGTCGCGCGCCGCGCCGCCTCTCGGCCTTCCGTATATTCACCCGAGTGGAGGCGGTCCGGGTCAGCGGCCTCGTGAAGCGCTACGAGACCACCTGCGCGCTCGACGGCGTCGATCTCGAGGTGCGCGAGGGAGAGGTGCGTGGGCTGCTGGGCCCCAATGGCGCCGGCAAGACGACGCTGCTGCGCGTGCTCTTCGGCCTCGTCTGGCCCGACGGAGGCTCGATCGAGGTGCTGGGCCGCGCTTGCGACCCTCTCGCGCCCGGCGACCTCGAAGGCGTCGCGGGCTTCGTCGAGGACCCCGCCTTCTATCCCTACCTTTCGGGGCGGGCGAACCTCGAGCTCCTCTGCGAGCTCGACGGCTCGGCGCCACCGCACTCGATCGACGAGCTGCTCGAGCTGGTCGGGCTCGCAAGCCGTGCCCGAGACCGCGTGAGCGGCTATTCGACCGGCATGCGCCAGCGCCTCGGCATCGCCGCCGCGCTCCTGCGCCGACCTCGCCTGCTGCTGCTCGACGAGCCCACGAGCGGACTGGATCCGGCGGGGGCGCGGCAGGTGAGCGCGCTCCTGCGTGAGCTGGCGGGCCAGGGAGTGGCGGTGCTCGTGAGCAGCCACCTGATCGGCGAGATCGAGCAGGTGTGTGACAGCTTCACGGTCCTGCATCGCGGACGGGTGGTGTGGAACGGCACCGTGGACGAACTGCGGGCTCAGGCGCCGGTTTCCGCCTACGCGCTCAGCACGAGCGACGACGAGCGCGCGCTCGAGCTCGCCGAGGAGCAGCCCGGGATCCGCGCGGCACGATCGCGACGTGGCGGCCTCGCGCTCGCCGTCGAGGGACCCGCCCTCGATCCGTACGTGATCGCCCTTGGCCGCAATGCGATCGCCGTTCGCCGGCTCGAGCTTCTGGTCAGCCCGCTCGAGAGCATGTTCTTCGCGCTCACGAGTGATGTGCCGGTGACCGACCTCGCTCCCGACGAGCTCGCCGAAAGAGCGCTGACGAGGACATGAGCGCAGCCGGCGCACTCGCCCCGGGAGCGGCGCCCGCGCCCGCCGCGCGGCGGCCGAGCGGCACCGTCCGCGCCTACCGGATCGAGGCGCGGAAGCTCCGCGCGCAGCTCGCTACGCGGCTGCTCGCGCTCGCGTGCGTGGTCGGGCCGTTCGCGTTCGCCGCGCTGCTCCGCGCCCAGAGTGGGAGCCCCGCCGACGCGCTGTTCGGCGTCTGGGTGCACTCCTCGGGCTTTGCCATCTCGCTGGTCGTCCTCGGGTTCGCGGGATCCTGGGGCTTGCCGCTCGTGAGCGGCGTGCTCGCCGGCGACATGTTCTCGGCCGAGGACCGCTACGGCACGTGGAAGACGGTGCTGACCCGCTCGTGCACGCGACGGCAGATGTTCGCCGGCAAGCTGCTGGCCGCCGCCGCCTTCACCGCCGGGCTGGTGGCGCTCGCCGCGGCTTCGAGCCTCGTCGCCGGCGTGCTCTTCGTGGGGGCGAAGTCGCTCGTGAACCTCGGCGGGCAGTTGTTGTCGCCGGGGAGGTGCCTGGTGCTGGTGCTCGTCAGCTGGCTCTTCTGCCTGCTCGGCGCGCTCGCCTACACGAGCCTGGCGGTGCTGTTCTCGATCAGCACCCGCAACGGGATCGTCGGCGTGCTCGGCCCCAGCCTGATCGCCCTCGTCACCCAGCTGCTTGGCCTGATCGGCAAGGGCGTTTGGGTCCACCTGCTGCTCGTCGGCTCCATATTCGACGCCTGGCACGGGCTGTTCGCGGCGCGCCCCTACTACGGACCCTTGGCGATATCGGCCCTCGTCGCGCTGGTGTGGATCGTCGCCGGCCTGAGCGCGTCGTGGCTGATCCTCCGGCGCCGTGAGTTCGCCGGCACGCCGGTGGCGCGGCACACAGGGTGGAGCGTGCCCGTGCGTGCCGTCGTCGTCGCCACCGCCGTCATCGTGCTGCTGGCCGCCGCCGCCAACTGGGGGCCGACCGGCGCGACCGCGCCACGGCTGCAGGCCAGCATCACGCCCACCTTCAGCAACCTGACCCTGCTCCAGCAGCGGCTGCTCGGCCGGGCGGTCCCCGCCGGGGCCAGACTCAACGTCGTGCCCGCCTGCAGCCGGCGTGGCTCAGCGCCCCAGGGCCCCGGCGACTGGAGCTGCACGCTCACCGTGTACATCCCGCAGCCGGGGGCGGTGCCCTTCCAGCAGACGCCGGTCACCTACGAGGTGAGCGTCCAGGCCAATGGCTGCTACAAGGCCCAGTCGCCACCTTCGTTCGTCGGGCAGCAGACGATGCGCGACGCTCAGGGGCGCAGCGTGGTCAACCCGCTGTTCGTCCTCTACGGCTGCTTCAACCCGCTCTAGGACGAAGACGAGGAGGCGTGCTCGTCGTCGAAGGTGACGTGCACATGCTGCGGATCGACCCGCTCCTCGGTCTTGGCGATCCGCCGGAGCGTCTCCTTGTCCTCCTCGCGGTCGTGGCTGAACAGGCTGCGCGGCCACAGCTTGAGGGTCAGCACCGTGTTGAGCTCGGCCGAGTAGAGGACCGCCTGGCCTCCCAGATACATCCAGGTGAGCAGGCCGATCACCGTGGCGAAGGTGCCGTACGTGTTCGACGCGTTCTTGACGACGTGCCCGATGTACGCGCCGCCGACTGCCTGCAGGATCTCCCACAGGATCGCCGCGGTGATGATCCCCGGCCACAGCTGCCGGGTGGGAACCGAGTCGTCGGTCAGCATCCGGAAGGTGGCGAAGAACAGGACCAGGTTGAGCACGAACGAGAGCACCAGGCCGCCGATCAGGGCCCAGATACCGCCCAGCCCGCCGGCGACCGAGCCTGAGGCGGCTGTGGAGACGAGTTGGAGCACGCCGAGGACGGCCAGCGTCGCGAGGCCGTGTAGCCGCGACTGCAGGAAGTTGGGGCGCTCCCGGTACGGGACGCCGTAGACCTGGTTGAACGCGTTCTCGCCGGCATTGGTCACACCCAGCCCGGACAGGAGCGTGCCCACGATTCCCACGGCGAGCGCGACGCCGCTGCCCGAGAGCGAGTGGGCGTGGAGCTGGCTCCCGATGATCGGAAACTGCCCCAAAGCGGAGTTGAGCACCGACTCCTGGGCCTTGGCGTTGCCCTGGAGGACGAAGCCCAGGATCGTGGTGAAAAGCAGCAGCAGCGGGAACAGCGCGAAGAAGCCGTAGTAGGCGATGAGCGCGGCCAGGCTCCCCGCCTTGTCATCGCTGAACTTCTTCACCACGGCGAGCGGGATCGCGAGTGCGGCGTGCGATTGCTGGAAGCGATCGAGCTTGTCGAGCATGGGGGGCGTCTACCCGCTGGCGAACGGGCTCACCCGGCGAAGGCGTCGAGGGCGGCGTCCACGGCGCGTGTGGTGCGCGCCACGTCGCCTGTCGCCAGGAGGTCGAGCAGCGCGCCCCGGAGCACCGCCAGGACGAGGGTGCGCCGGCGCTCCCCGGCGGCGCTGCGGCGCTCACTCGCGGGCTGCGCGCGCGCCAGCAGCGCCAGCCAGTCGCGCACCGTCTGCTCGGCGAATCCGGCCCACGGCCCCTGCGGGTCGACGAGCGACTGGGCGTAGCTCTCGACCCACAGGCGCAGCAGCCCCCGGTGCTCCTCCGCGACCAGCCAGCCCCACGTCGCCCGCGCGACCTCGAGCAGGTCCCCAGAGGCCCGGTCTACGGCATCGACCTCCTCGGCGCGCGCCCTCGCCAGGATCTCGCGGATCAGGCCGTGCTTGCTCCCGAACAGGAACAGGAGCACACGCGGACTGGACCCGACGGCCGTCGCCAGCGGTCGCAGCGAGAGCCCCGACATCCCGTGCGCGAGGACGTAGGCGTAGGAGCGATCGAGCAGCTCCTCGCGGCGCGGGGAGGACACGTGGGGTACTCTACTGAAACAAGTGTTTCAGTAGAGGGAGACGGGATGGTCGAGGCAACGATCCGCGAGCTCGGAGAGCCGGGGGATCTCGGCTGGGTGCTGATGGCTCACGGCGAGCTCTACGCCGCCGAGTTCGGATGGGACACGAGCTGCGAGACGCTGTTCGCGCGGATCCTGGCCGATTTCGCGGCCGAGCCCGATCGCGAGCGGGGTGGCGCTTGGATCGGCGAGTCGGACGGCGACCGCGTGGGGTCGGTGTTCTGTGTGCCCGGCGATGAGCCCGGCACGGCGAGGCTCCGGCTCCTGCTCGTGACGGCCGCGGGGCGCGGCCAGCGGCTCGGCTCTCGACTGGTCAGCACCGCGATCCAGTTCGCCGGCGACGCCGGCTACGCGCGGATGACCCTGTGGACCAACCACCCCCTCGTCGCGGCGCGACGGATCTACCTGGAGCACGGCTTCCGGCTGACCGCCGAGCAGCCGCACCACAGCTTCGGAGTCGACCTCGTCGGACAGACCTACGAGCTCGCGCTCTGACTGTCGCCATTTGGGGGCGCTCAACGCCCCCAAATGGCGTCAACCGTCGCGGTACCGTGCGCTCGTGTTGCTACGTGAAGACGGCGAGGCGGTCCTGGTCATCGGTCAGGCCTCGCACTCGTGGGTGTCGGGCCAGCTCGCCCGCGCCTGGAGTCCCCCGCCGTCGCCCTACGAGGAGGTGTGCCTGGCGGCCGAGCAGCACGACATCGGCATGGCCGAGTGGGACCTCCGCCCGGATCTCAACCCGCGCACCGGGCTGCCCTTCTCGTTCCTCGAGTTGCCCGTCGCCACCGCCATCGGCCTGTGGAGCGCGGCGCCCGGCAAGCTGCTCAGCCAGAGCCGGTACGCCGCGCTGCTCGTCTCGATGCACGGCACGGCTCTCAGCCGACTGCGCAACCTCGACAAGCTCGAGGCCGGCGATCGCAGGCTCGTCGAGGACTACCTGGCGGCGCAGGCCGAGCTCCAAGACGCGCTCGCCCGGCGGTTGGGCGTCGGCGCTGACGAGCTGGCGCGTAACCAGCGGCTCGTGTGGGCGTGGGACTCGATCTCGCTGGCGCTGTGCCTGCGGTGGCGCACGGTGTCGGTCGGGGGCTTCACGCTCGCCGAGACCGAGCCCGACCGGTTCACGCTGGCGCCCTGGCCCTTCGACGCGGAGGAGGTCCGGGTGCACTGCGAGGGAAGGCTTCTAGCGCGTCGCTATGAGACCGAAGCGGAGCTCCACGCCGCGCTGGACGCGGCCCCGTCGGTCCCGCTCACGTTCGCTCTCCGAAGCGGATGAGGCGCGCTACCGTCGCGGGCTGTGGACGACGCGCCGGCAACGTCGAGTACGTGCACGCAGACCTGTTCGAGTGGACGCCGCCCGCGCGTGCCTTCGATGCCTGCTTCTGCGGGTTCTGGCTCTCGCACGTCCCCGAGGCGCGGTTCGCGCGCTTCTGGGAGCTGGTGGGCGCCGCCCTGCGTCCTGGTGGCCGGGCGTGCTTCCTCGACAGCGCCCGCACCAGCCGCCCGACGGCCGCCGACCAGCAGCGCCCAAGCGGGTAACTGACGATCGGCGTGCCCTCGATCTCTCCAGCCCGCCACCGTGACCTGCTGCTGGTCACCCTCGGTGTCGTCACCGGTGCCACGGACGCCTCGGTGTTCGAGCGCCTCGGTCATGTGTTCGCGAGCGTCATCACCGGCAACCTCATCCTGCTCGGCGTGAGCGCGGCGAAGGGCGACGGCAGGCTCGCGCTGTTCGCCGGCTGCGCGCTGGCGGGCTACGCCGCCGGGGTCGTGCTCGCTGCCCCGCGTGAGGATCAGCCCCAGCGGGTGTGGCCGCCCAGCGCGACCTATGCCCTCGCCTTCGATCTCGCGATGCTGATCGCGTTCACGATCGGCTGGGAGCTGGCCGGCACGACGCCCACTCGCGGGGCCCAGCTGCTGCTGCTGGTGCTCGCCGCGGTCGCGATGGGAGCCCAGAGCACGGCAGTGAGGCGGCTGGGACAGATGTCGACGACGTATCTCACGAGCACGCTCGTCGGCGTGCTCGAGGCGCTGCGCCGGCGCCAGTGGTCGGCGGGCGATGCGCGCAGCGTCGCGATCCTCCTCGCCGCGCTCGTCGGTGCGGCGGCGGCGGTAGCCCTGATACTTCACGCTCGCCGCTTGATGCCCGTGCTGCAGATCGTGCCGCTGACCGTCGTCCTGGCGAGCTCCATGCGCCTGATCCGACGGGAGTCCGGGTCGCCGTGACGGCACTCGCCGCACTGACGGGTGCGCTCGGCCCGGTGCAGCAGCGCTACCTCCTCGAGGCGCGGCAGATGCAGGCCCTGTCGTTCGCGGTGCACATCCCGCTGGTCTGCTTCGGGATCGCCTTCCCGATGATGGTCCTGTTCGTAGAGTGGCTGTACCACCGGTCGGGCGACGAGGTGTACCTCACGCTTGCCCGCCGCTGGACGCGCGTGATGGTCGCCCTGTTCGCCATCGGGGTCATCACCGGGACCATCCTCAGCTTCGAGATGGGGCTGCTGTGGCCGAACTTCACCGCGACGTTCGGGGGTGTCTTCGGGCTCGGGTTCGCGATCGAGGGCTTCTCGTTCTTCATGGAGGCCATCTTCATCGGGATCTACGTCTACGGGTGGACCCGGCTCTCGCGCCGGATGCACATGCTGGCCGCCGTCCCGATCGTGATCACCGGCTTCACCGGGTCGCTGATGGTGATCGCAGTCAATGCCTGGATGAACCACCCGGGCGGCTTCCAGGTCAGAGGCGGCAGGGTCGTCGACATCGATCCGCTCGGGGCCCTGTTCGGTAACCCGTTTCTGTGGAGCGAGCTCGTCCACATGTACATCGCCGGCTATATCGTCACCGGCTTCGCCGTGGCGGCGGCGTATGCCTTCGGCCGGCTCCGCGGGCGCTGGGGCCGCTACGAGCGGACCGCGCTGACCATCCCGCTTACGATCGCCGCTCTGGCCTCGCCCGTGCAGGTGCTCGTCGGGGACTGGATCGCACGCGACGTCGCCAGGTATCAGCCGGTCAAGCTCGCCGCGCTCGAGGGCCTTGCGCGCACGACGCGCGGGGCGTCCGAGCATCTCGCGGGCTGGTACGTCTCGGGGCAGATCAAGTACGGGATCGCGATACCCAAGCTCCTCTCGCTGCTCGCGTTTCACAACCCCAACGCCCGCGTGCAGGGGCTCTACTCGGTGCCGCCCGTCGATCGCCCACCGGTCAACGTGGTGCGCGTGTCGTTCCAGCTCATGGTCGGGATTGGCACGCTGCTCGCCCTGCTGGGCGTGTTCTACCTGTTCGTTCGGTGGCGGCGGGATGAGCTCCCTCACACGGGCTGGTTCTATCGCGCGGTCGTGATCGCCGGACCCCTGTCGGTGGTGGCCCTGATCGCCGGCTGGGTGACCACCGAGGTCGGCCGCCAGCCCTGGGTCGTCTACGGCACGATGCGCACCGCGCAGGCGGTGACGGGCGCCAGTGGGATACCGATCGGCTACGGCGCGCTCGCCGCGGTCTACCTCGGCGTGGCGGCGGCTGCGACGTGGATCCTGCGCCGGCTCGCCACGATGCCGCTCGACCACCCCGCGCCGTCTCCGGGCGAAGCGGTGCCGGAGGCGTAAGCCGTGCTGTACGTCATACCGCTCGTGTTCGTGCTCGCGGGTCTGGCGCTCTACTGCGTGCTCGCGGGTGCGGACTTCGGCGCCGGGTTCTGGCAGCTGACTGCCGGGGGCGGCGAGCGAGGTGCGCGCATCCGCGCGCACGCTCACGACTCGATGGCCCCGGTGTGGGAGGCCAACCACGTCTGGCTGATCTTCGTCCTCACCGTCACCTGGACCGCGTATCCAAAGGCGTTCGGCTCACTGGCCTCGACGCTGTGCGTCGCCCTGCTGATCGCGGCGATCGGGATCATCTTCAGGGGCGCCAGCTATGCGCTCCGCACGGGCGCCCGCCGGCGCGAGCAGCGCGGGATCGACACCGTGTTCGGGTTCTCCTCCGTGGTCTCGCCGTTCGCGCTCGGAGCGGCGGCCGGCGGCATCGCCTCTGGGCGCGTGCCTGTCGGCAACGCGGCCGGAGGGCTCTTCTCCAGTTGGCTCAATCCCACCTCGGTCCTGATCGGAGCGCTCGCGGTCATCACCGGCGCCTACCTGGCCGCGGTGTTCCTGAGCGGCGACGCCGTCCGCGCCGACGACCGCGACCTCGCCGAGACGTTCCGCGCCCGGGCTCTGGGGGCGGGCATCGTCGCCGGCGTCGCGGCGATCGGCGGCTTCTTCGTGATCCGCAGCGACGCCCCCGCGCTGTACCACGGTCTGCTCTCAGGACGCGCGCTACCGGCGGTCATCGTCTCGGTGCTCGCCGGCGTGAGCACTCTCGCGCTGGTATGGGCGCGGCGATTCGAGCCGGCGCGTTTCAGCGCCGCCCTCGCCGTGGCCGCGATCATCGCCGGTTGGGCGCTCGCCCAGAGCCCCCAGTTCCTCCCCGGACTGACGGTCCGTCAGGCCGCCGCGCCCCACGACACGCAGGTCACGGTGATCGTCGCCGTGCTCGCCGGCGGCGCGCTGCTGCTCCCGGCGCTCGCAACGCTGTTCCGGCTGACCCTGGGCGGACGGCTCGGCGAGGGCCACCCAGCGACCGATGAAGTGCTCACTGGCGGCGAGGTCGCGCTGGCGCCGAGACGTGCCTCAATGCTCATCCGGATTGCCGCCGCGCTGCTGGTCGCCGGCGTTGGCCTCACCAACGTGGCCGACGCCGAATGGGCGCACCTGGTAGGCGGGGCGTGCTACCTCGCGTTCCTCGCGACCGCGTTCAGCGCGGCCGTTCCCCTGCCTCGCGCGCCGTGAGCACGCCCATCGCGAACGCCGTGGCCGCGCCGAGGGCGCACAGCGCGGCGGAAGCGGCCGCGGCCATCTCCCAGCCGCGCGCGAGGCCGCCGGCGCCCGGGCGGGCCGCGAGCGCGACGACGAGCGCCACGCCGGCGGCCCCGCCCAGGTAGCGCGCGGTGTTGTTGGCGCCGCTGCCCATGGCCGCGCGGTCACGAGGCACCGACTCCACGGCGAGCCGCCCCAGGGCGGCATTGCCGACGCCGCTGCCGACGCCGGCGACGATCAGCCCGGGAAGGACCCCGGCCCAGGTCGACCTGGCGCCCACCCCGATCAGAAGGGCCTCGCCCGCGGCGCACAGAAGCAGGCCGAGCGCGAGTCTGAAGGCCGCGAGGTCACGGCCGGGAAGCCTTCGGACCACCAGAGCCACGACCATGCTCGTGGCCGACCATCCGGCGAGCACGGCGCCGCTGCTGAACGAGCCGAGACCGAGCTCGCGTTCGAGGAACAGGCCCGTGTAGCTCATGAGCCCGACGACGGCGAGTCCGGTGAAGAACGCTCCGCTGATCGACGCGAGGAACGTCGGCTGCCGGAACAACCGGAGCTCCAGCATCGGCTGGCGCCGTAGGCGCTGCACCGCGGCGAACGCGATCAGCAGCAACGCGCCCGCACCCAAGAGCGTGAGCGCGGCCGCCCCCGTCCAGTCACGGCGCCCCTCGATCAGACCGGCGGTGAGAGAAGCCATGCTCGCGGTGAGCGTCAGCACCCCGGGCAGGTCGAGTCCCCGCCGCGTTGCGGCCCGGGACTCCGGCAGCCTCGCGACGGCGGGAACCAGGGCCGCTGCTGCCGCCGCCTCGGCGACGTAGCCGCTCCGCCAGCCGAACGCTGTCGCCAGGGCGGCTCCGGCGAGTGGCCCTACCGCGATGCCGGCACCCACGGCGGCGCCCCAGATCCCGCTCGCGTGGGCGCGCGCCGCGCCGGCGGGAAACGCGTGGCCGATCATCCCCAGGCCGGCGGCGACGATGCCGGCGCCGGCGACGCCCTGGAGGATGCGCGCGGCGACGAGCACGGATGTGCTCGGCGCGCCGGCCGCGAGCAAGCTCGTGATCGAGAGCGCGCCGGCGCTCCAGGCCAGGACCCTTCGGCGCCCGACGTCGTCGGCGAGCGCTCCGGCGATCAGCAGCGTGCTCGCCAGCCCCAGGCTCATGCCACTGAGGGCCCACGTCTCGCCCGCCACGCCTGAGTGAAGCGCGCGCGTGCTCTGGCTCACCGTCGTCACCAGCGCGCTGAACACCGCGAGCACGAGCAGCGTGCCGGACGCCGCGACCGCGAGTGTTCGCTGCGTCGCGTCGCCGGCACCCTCGACGCGCCGCACCTGCGGTTCGCTGATCGAACTCATGCTGCCCACGCTAGCACACGGGTTCAATCACCGAACCTCAGACGCTATACTCCTCTCGATGCTGGGAAAGGACTACGACGCGCAGGACTGCGCGCTCGCCCGGGCACTCGAGGTCGTGGGCGAGCGATGGACGCTGCTGATCGTCCGCGATGCCTTCTTCGGCGTCCGCCGCTTCAGCGACTTCCAGGTCCATCTCGACGTGCCGAAGGCCGTCCTCTCGGAGCGGCTCGCGGGCCTGGTCGAAAACGGGATTCTTGAGCGCCGTCCGGACCCTGAGCACGCGGGACGGCATTTGTACGAGCTCACCGAGGCGGGCCGCGAGCTGTGGCCGGTCCTGTACTCCATGTTGATGTGGGGCGGCCGCCACCGCACGCTCAACAGCCGCGTGTTCCGCCATGCCGAGTGCCGGACCGAGCTGGACGCGACCGGGCGATGCCCCGAGTGCGACGTCGTCGTAGAGGCGCAGGACATCGTGATCGAGCGCCGGCGGGGGCGCGGCATGATGCGAGACGATCCGGTGGCGCTGGCGTTGCGCGCGCCGCACCGGTTGCTCGAGCCGATCGAGACGCGCTAGGCGCAGGACGCCGAGGCGTCCGCCGCCGGCCCGGCCAGCGGCGCAATGCCGCCAGCCGCGGGCGCGGCGGAATGGGGCTTAGTCGTTGCCCGTCACCTTGTCGGCGACCTTGTCCACGCCGTCCTTGACGCTGGACTTCGCCTGGTCGACCTTGCCCTCGTTCTTGAGGTCCTTGTCGCCGGTGAGTGACCCGGCGGCTTCCTTGACCCTGCCCTTGCCCTCGTCAACGTTCTTGTCTGACATCGATGCTCCTATCTACTCGTGCGGACACATGGACCGGCCCTCGGGACCGCTCCGACCGTCATCCCTCTAGACGTACCCGGGGTGTTTCGGGGGAAAACGAGAGCGTCTGCCAATCGGCGACGACG
Organism: uncultured Solirubrobacterales bacterium; assembly: GCA_963839105.1. Taxonomy (GTDB): domain Bacteria; phylum Actinomycetota; class Thermoleophilia; order Solirubrobacterales; family Solirubrobacteraceae; genus Palsa-465. The sequence goes on along the minus strand of CAWITQ010000009.1, from coordinate 331,029 downwards.
GCCTCTGGCTGCGTCCGGGGGACCCCGATCGCTCCTGATTCCGGGCTTTCCGTTGCGCCGGGGGTGCTCCGGGGCATCGCGCCGGCGCTGTAGGCTCGATCGATGAGCACGACCACAGAGCAGCTGATCAGCGGCGTCGACTTCATCGGTGTCCCCACCCACGACCTCCCCACGGCGGTCGAGTTCTACGGCGGGACGCTCGGCCTGCGCCGGTCGGTGTACAGGCCGGAGCGGAACTTCGCCGAGTTCGAGACCGGCAACCTGACTCTCAACATCATGAACGCGGAAGCGATGGGCCTCCCGCACGTGACGAGCGCGAACGCGATCGCGCTCCACGTCGAGGACGTTGCCGCGGCACGGGCGGCACTCGAGAGCCGCGGGGTGCAGTTCACCGCCGACACCTTCGACACCGGCGTTTGTCACATGGCGTTCTTCGCCGATCCCGACGGGAACGCCCTGATGCTTCACCACCGGTATGCGGCGCGCGCGCCGGAGGGCGGAGCGGGCGCTTAATCGGTCCGAGGGGGCTCGCGGCGCGCCGGGAGGATTGAATCGGCGCGGAGGCTCAGCCGCCCTGCGCCGGGGCGCCGAGCGCCGGACCGGACGTCCCGCCCCAGTCCTCCGGCGCGACGTCCGCGATCGACTGCGAGAAGCACCAGCGGTGGCCGCCCAGGTCTTCAGCGGTGTACTGCCGCTCGCCGTAGGCAAAGTCCTCCGGCTCGTGGACGATCTTCACGCCCTGGGCCACGGCTCGCCCATGGTGGGCGAGCACATCATCGACGCGGACGAGCAGCGACACCGGCCCTGCCAGCGCTCGGGAGGTCCTGGGCTCGGTGATCGCGATCGTGCACCCGCCGTAGGAGAGCTGCGCCCGGTGCTCACCGATGCGCCACCGCTCGACCAGGCCGAATCTGTCACACAGCCAGTCGATCGCCTCAAGCACGTCGTCGTAGACGAGCTGGGGGATCACGCTGCAATCGGGCATCGTCCGGTTCTCCATCACGCCGAAGCTTGACACCGTCCGTGGGTGCGAGCGACGCGGAAAACTTAAGTAGAGACTTGACTGTTGGCCACGATGGCCATAAAGTTAAGTAGATGCTTAACCAAATGGTGCTTCCGGACCGCGCCTTCCAGGCACTCGCGGACCCCACCCGCCGCGAGATGGTGGAGCGCCTAACCACCGGCCCGTTGTCGGTCAGCGAGCTGGCGCGGCCGCTTCCGATGACGCTGGCCGCCGTGGTCCAGCACCTCCGTGTGCTCGAGCGCGGTGGGCTGGTGCGCTCCGAGAAGGTGGGGCGCGTCCGTTCCTACCAGATCGAGCCGAGCGGGCTCTCGGCCGTGGAGGACTGGGTGCGGGAGCAGCGGAGTGCGTGGGAGGTCCGGCTCGACCGGCTGGGCGACTACCTGCGTGAGACCGAAGGCCACGATCCGAAGAGGAGCGATCGATGAGCGACCACGACATCCTGCACAGCACCTTCACGCTCGAGCGCACGTACCCGGCGAGCCCGGGGCGGGTGTTCGCCGCGTGGGCGGATCCTGCGGCCAAGGCGCGCTGGTTCGGCCGTCCCGGAACCGAGCACGAGCTGGATTTCCGCCCCGGGGGACGAGAGGTTGCCATCCGCCCGGCGGGCGACGGGCGGCCTGAGCTGCGGTTCGAGTCCGCCTATCGGGACATCGTTGCCAACCGGCGCATCGTCTACGTCTCGACGATGTACAGCGACGGACGGCCCGTCACGGTCTCGCTGACGAGCGTGCAGTTCGAGGCCGCCGGCGACGGAACGCGGCTCGTGCTGACCGAGCACGGCGCGTACCTCGACGGCCAGGAGAAGCCGCGGTGGCGAGAGCACGGGACGAACGAGCACCTCGACCGTCTCGGCGCCGAGCTCGAGGCCCGCGTTGGCGCCGGCCGATGAGCTTTGACCGCGGCGCGGGTCTACCAGATGAACGACGAACCCGAACGTGATGGAGACCCGCTCATGACACCCAAGACCCGCAGCCGCTGGATCGCGCTCATCGTGCTCTGCATGGGCACGCTGATGATCGTGCTCGACACGACGATCGTGAACGTCGCGCTCCCCTCGATCCGCACCGACCTTCACTTCTCGCAGACCTCGCTCGCATGGGTCGTGAACGGCTACATGCTCACCTTCGGCGGCTTCCTCCTGCTCGGCGGCCGCCTCGGTGACCTGTTCGGGCATCGGCGGCTGTTCACTGCCGGGATCGCGCTGTTCTCGGTGGCGTCGCTCACGTGCGGGCTTGCCTCCAGCGAGGCGACACTCGTGGCTGCGCGCGTCGTCCAGGGGCTGGGCGGCGCCGTCGTCTCGGCCGTGTCGCTGTCGCTGATGATGTCGCTGTTCGTCGAGCCGGCCGAGCGCGCCAAGGCCATGGGCCTGTTCGGCTTCGTCGCTGCCGGCGGCGGCAGCCTCGGGGTGCTCCTCGGGGGGATCCTCACCGACCTGCTGAGCTGGCACTGGATCTTTCTCGTCAACGTGCCGATCGGCGCCGCGGTGTGCTTCAGCTCGCTGCGCCTGCTCCCGCGCTCGCAGCCGCCCGCCGGCCGGGCGAGCCTCGATGTCACCGGGGCCCTCACGGTCACGCTGGCGCTGATGCTTGCGGTGTACGCGATCGTCAACGGCAACCAGAACGGCTGGACGTCGGCGACGACGCTCGGGCTGCTGGCGCTGGCCGTCGCTCTGTTCGTGGCCTTCCTAGCCGTCGAGGCGCGCGTGCCTTCGCCGCTCATGCCCCTGCGGCTGTTCCGCTCACGCAATCTCTCGACCGCCAACATCGTCGGCGTGCTTTGGGCGGCCGCGATGTTCGCCTGGTTCTTCCTCTCGGCGCTCTACCTGCAGCTCGTCCTCGGCTTCAGCCCGCTGCAGGTCGGCCTCGCCTTCCTGCCCGCCAACCTGATCATGGGCGCGTTCTCGCTCGGGCTCTCGGCGAAGCTCGTGATGCGCTTCGGGGTCCGCGCGCCGCTCGCCGTCGGCCTCGGGCTCGCCACCGTCGGGCTGGCACTGCTGGCCCGCGTCCCCGTCGACGGGAGCTTCGCGCGGGATGTCCTGCCGAGCATGATCCTGCTCGGCTTCGGCGCGGGGCTCGCCCTCAACCCGCTGCTGCTGGCGGCGATGGGCGACGTCCCCGAGCGCGAGGCCGGCCTCGCCTCCGGCATCGTCAACACCTCGTTCATGATGGGCGGAGCCCTCGGGCTGGCGGTGCTGGCGAGCGTGGCCGCCTCGCGCACGGGGAGCCTGGTGGCGAGCGGTCACGGCCACCTCGCGGCCCTCACCGGCGGCTACCACAGCGCCTTCGCCATCGGGGCCGCGTTCGCGCTGGTGGCCGGGACCCTGGCGGCCTTGCGGCTGAACCCCGGCACCGCGGTGGCGCCGAGCGCTGAGCACACACCCGCCACCGAGGACGCATCCCGCGCCGAGCACGCGCCGAGCACCTGCCCCGTCGCCGCGGAAGCGTGACTCGACGAGGCGGCTAGCATCCTGCCGGTGAGCGCGCGCCTGTTCTTCACCGAGTCCGACGAAGCCAACGAGCTGATCGCCTCAGACCCGATGGCGCTGCTCGTCGGCTTCGCGCTCGACCAGCAGGTCTCGGTGCAGAAAGCGTTCGCGGGACCGCTCGTGATCAAGGAGCGCGTCGGCTCGCTCGACGCCGCTGCGCTGGCCGACGCCGACCTGGACGCCGTGTTCCGCCAGAAGCCGGCCGTGCACCGCTTCCCGGGCGCGATGGCCACGCGCGTCCACGACCTCGCGGTCCACGTCCGGGACGAGTACGGCGGTAAAGCCGAACGCGTTTGGAGCGAGGCCGCCGACGCGGATCAGCTGCGCGCCAACCTGGCCGCGCTCCCCGGCTTCGGCGAGATGAAGATCAAGGCCCTGGGCGCTGTGCTGGCCAAGCGCTTCGGCGTCGCCGCCGCCGAAGCCCTCGTGCCCTGGCACCCGACTTTGGGAGACGTCGACTCGCCGCAGGCACTCGCCGACTACCAGGCCGCCAAGCGGGCCCACAAGGCGGAGTGGAGCCGGAGCCGGGCCCGCCAGCCGGCGGGGTAGCACTCTCCTGAGTCGGCGGCCTGGTCAAGTGCCTGCCGGCCGGGCTCCGGTCAGTGGGCGGCCATCGGGAGGCGCACCGCCTCGATCGGCTCGGCCAGCGGCATGCACATCGCCGCCGGCTGGTCCTCGCGCCGGAGGGTCGCCCGCAGCTGGACGAACGCCACAGAGCCGAGCAGCGCCGGGACCCAAAGTGCGATTGCGTGGTAGACGAGCACCGCCGCCGTAGTCGGCGCCAACGGCTGGTGGTAGAGGGCGAAGGTCCCGATCAGGCCGCCGTCGATGCCGCCGATCCCGCCCGGGACCGGCAGGTTGCCCCCCAGCTGGCCGATCAGGTAGCCGAGGGCGAGCACGCCCAGCGGCGGCGAGTATCCGAAGGCCTTGAAGCAAACACCGAGGACCGCGAGGTCGAAGGCCATCGTGCCGATCGCTCCGATCAGCACCCCCGGCGAGCGCTGGCGCAGGAGCGAGACGCCGTCGCGCACGCCCTGGCCGAGCGAGCGGCGGATGAAGCGCACGACCGCCGCCACCTTGCCCGACTTGACGTGCTCTGAGGGTGGGAGCCTGTCGACCAGGAGCGAGGGGAAAGCGAGCACGCCGACGGTCGCGATCAGCGCTGCGGCGCCGAACGCGTAGGTGAGGACGGGGTTCGGATCGTCCTGCAGAATGCCGACGGCATAAAGCGCCGCGAACAGGATCACGCCGCCGATGTTGGCGAGGCTGGTCAGGAAGAAGAAGGCGACGGTGCGCCGTCCGATGTGCTCGGTGCTCATCCCGCCACGCCGGAGCGCCCACACGCCCAGCGCCAGGCCGCCGGCGCCACTGACCGAGAGCACCGAGTTCGCGGCCTGCTCGGCCATCCCGATCTGGTAGCTGAAGCGCCAGCTCATGCGCGCACAGAAGACGGCACGGAAGATCACCACGTAGGAGAGGGCCGAGAGCACCTCGAGGCCCACGCCGAGCAACAGCCACCCGGGGGAGGCGTGCGCGATGTGCTCGCGCAGGCCTCCGAGCCCGGGCCCGAACAGGACGAGCAGGACCACGACCGCGCCCAGCGCGGCGAGCTGGAGCAACCGCCGGCGCCAGTGCCGGGAGCTCAGCTCGTCGGGCATCCGCTCGGGGGCCTCGGCCGCGCTCATCCGCGTGCGCCCTCGAGCTCGGCACCGGCCGGCACGTGTGCGCGCTGCGCAGCCGGCTCGGGTGCGGCGACGAGCTGTCCGCCGGCGCAGCGACGAGCGGGCACCGGCTGGCGCGGATTGACGATCCCCACCGCCGCGATCACGCCGCCGGTGGCCACGAGCGCGGCGCAGATCACCAATCGCCTCGTGGAAGGCGTGGACGCTGAGCCGGCGTTGGGGCCGAAGTTGTCGGCGGCGAGTGAGCTCGCCACGACCACCCCGATGACCGAGACGCCGACGAGGCCGGCGATCGCGCGCCATCGCATTGTTGATCGCGGAGGCGATCCCGGCGTCCGGCGCACCGGCGCCGGCCAGCACCGCCGCGGTCAGTGGCGCGACCGTCATCGACAGCCCGAGCGCGAACACCAGCAGTGCGGGTAGGAGATCCCCGAGATACGACGTGTGGATCCCGGTGCGGAGCAGCAGCAGGATCCCGCCGGCCGCCACCAGCGGCCCGCACGCCATGAACACGCGCGGACCGTGCCGGTCCGCCAGCGACCCGAAGCGGCGCGAGAGGCTGAACATCACCAGCGTCACGGGCAATGTCGCCACGCCGGCTCTTGATCGCGCTGTAGCCGGCGACCTCCTGCAGAAAGATGACCAGGAAGAAGAACAGGATGGACAGGCCGGCGTACATGGTCAGCGTCTCCACGTTGCCGACCGTGAAGTTGCGCCGCGCGAACAGCGAGAGCTCGACCATCGGGTCCGGAGCCCGGCGCTCATAGCCGAGGAACGCGGCGAACAGCACCGCGCCGCCGAGGAGCGGGACGAGGATCACCGGGCTCGCCCACCCGTAGTGCGGCTGCTCGATCAGTGCGAACACGATCCCGGCGAGGCCGAGCACGCACAGGGCTGCGCCCGCGATGTCGAGGTGCCGGCTGCGCACGCCCCTGGACGCCGGCACCGCCGCGAACACCAGCGCGAGCGTGACCACGATCAGTGGGACGTTGATGGCGAAGATCCAGCGCCATGACGCGTTGTCGACGATCAGTCCGCCCCGACCAGCGGCCCGACGATCGCCGCGATCGCACCCCAGGCCGTCCAGGCGCCGATCGCGGCGCCGCGCTGCGCGATGGAGAAGGTGGCGACGATCACCGCCAGCGAACTCGGCGTCAGGAGCGCTCCCGCCATGCCCTGGAGCGCCCGCGCGGCCAGCAGCACGCCGATCGTGGGTGCGGCGGCGCAGACGATCGAGAACACCCCGAACGCGGTGAGGCCGATGGAGAAGACCCGTCGCTCGCCGTAGATGTCGCCCAGCGAGCCCCCGATCAGGATCAGCGAGCCGAGCGTGAGCAGGTACCCGTTGGAGATCCACTGCTGCGCCGAGAGTCCGCCCCCCAGCTCGCGCTCGATCGACGGGCAGCGCCACGTTGACGATCGAGCCGTCGATCGTGGCCACCCCGGACCCCAGGATGGCGGCGATCAGCGTCAGGCGCTGCTGGCGGGTCATCCCTCCTTCGCCGGCTCGCGGTAGTACTCGATCGCCCCGGTCGACTCGAGGTCGTCGAGCAGGATCGCCTCCACGTCGAGGTTGAGATCGATCTCGTTGCTGACCACGACTCCCCCGCCGGGGATGTGATCCTGCCACGAGACGCCGAAGTCGTGCCGGTTGATCCGGGCGCTCGCCTCGAATCCGATCCGCCCGAGCTCGCCGCGATTCTCGTCGCCGACCCAGAACGGCGTCTTCCACTCGCCGAGGTAGCGGACGTCCAGCGGCACCGTCCGCGTCGTCCCGCGGATCGTCAGGTCGACCTCGCCCCGGAAGCTGGTGGCGCCCGTGCGCTCGGTGAGCCGCCCGGCGAACGTGATCCGGGGGTGGTTCTCGACATCGAGGAAGTCGGCGCTGCGTAGGTGCTCGTCCCGCGCGGGCTCGCCAGTCCAGATCCGGGTGGCGTCGATCTCGCCGTCGAAGGTGGCCTCGAGGCAGCGCTCCCAGTCGAAGTCGAGGCTGCCGTGGATGTCCTTGAACAGGCCTCGCACCCAGGTGACCATCATGTGGCGTGCGCGGAATTCGGCTTCGGTGTGCCCCGGCTCGAAGATCCAGGTCGACATCACTGCACATCCTCTCTCATCGCGGTCCCCGATCTGGTTGATCGCTCAACAGTCTGACGGGAATGCTAGCGCGGGGCCGCCACCCGCCGGCCGGAGTCCGGTGATCAGCCGGTGAGCATCGGCGAGGGTGGGATCCGGGTCTCGCCGTGGATGTCCGGGATCACCATCGCCACCTGATCGTCGTAGCACCAGGTCCAGTCCTCGCCCGGCTCGAGCGAGCGGATCAGGGGATGGCCGCTGTCCTCTCGGTGACCGGTGGCGTGCCGGTTCGGCGAGTCGTCGCAGCAGCCGACATGGCCGCAGCTCAGGCAGATGCGCAGGTGCAGCCAGGCGCCGCCCTCGCGCAGGCAATCCTCACACCCCGGAACGCTGTCGGGAAGTTGGAGGACGGTGATCTGGTCGAGGTGGGTGCAGGTCGTCACGTCGTCTCCCTCGGTCCGCGGGTGCTCATAAGACCACCGTAACCAGCCCGTCAACCCGAGCCGAGATGGGGGGTTGCCCCCCATTCCGGCCGGGGCCCGGGGCGGCGATCCTCTCGAGACGATGAGACCACCGGACTTCGATCATGGGCGCCGGGGCCACTTGCCGGCCGCTCGCCCCGGGAGTACGTTGTCGCCATGAGCTCGGTCGCCGGCTACCGCGGTCTGCGCGTCAGCGCGGGCGTCCCGGCGGCCCGGATCGTGCTCGACCGGCCCGAGCGGCGAAACGCCCTGTCGCTCGAGCTGATGCGCGAGATGATCGCCGCCCTGCGCGAGGTCTCCGACGACCCGGCGACGCGCGCCGTCGTGATCGAGGGTTCGGGGCCGGCGTTCTCGGCGGGGCACGACCTGGCGGAGATGGTCGGCGGCGAGGAGGCGTTCCTCCGCGAGCTGTTCGACACCTGCACGGTGATGATGGAGACGATCCACGAGCTGCCGCAGCCGGTGATCGCCAAGGTGCACGGCATCGCCACCGCGGCCGGGTGCCAGCTCGTGGCCGCCTGCGACCTGGCCATCGCAGCGGAGGGGACGCGCTTTGCCACCCCCGGGGTCAAGATCGGGCTCTTCTGCTCGACGCCGATGGTGGCGGTGTCACGCGCGGTCGGTCGCAAGCGCGCGATGCAGATGCTCCTCACTGGCGAGCCGATCGATGCGGCGACGGCGATGGAGTGGGGGCTCGTCAATCGCGTGGTCGCGCCGGAGGCGCTCGAGGAGGCCGTGCAGGAGCTGGTCGCAGCGATCGCCCGGTCCAGCGCATACACCGTCGGTGTGGGCAAGCGTGCGTTCTATGCGCAGATCGACCAAGCCGAGCGCGACGCCTACGAGCACACCAAGCACGTCATGACCGAGAACGCGCTGGCGTCCGATGCGCAGGAGGGGATGAGCGCCTTCCTGGGCAAGCGTGCGCCGGTGTGGCGCGGGGAGTAGCCGCGGCGCCACAGGATCGAACGTGACCTCAATTGCTCGTAGCGTGAAGCGCGTAATCGAGTCGGAGGTCGAAGATGGATTGGAAGCTCGAGCTGGTGCAGGTTCCCGTCGCCGACGTCGACCGCGCGAAGGCGTTCTACACCGACACCGTCGGATTCACCGCGGACATAGATGCCCGGCCCGATGCCGATACGCGCTTCGTTCAGTTGACGCCACCGGGGTCCGGGTGCTCGATAGCGCTCACCGAGGGCGTGCACGACATGACCCCGGGGTCGATCAAGGGGCTGCAGCTCGTCGTGGCGGACGCGGACGCGGCACGGGCCGAGTTGCTCGAGCGGGGGCTCGAGGTCGGCGAGGTGCAGGAGTTTCCCTGGGGCCGGTTCGTGTTCTTCGCCGACCCCGACGGCAACGCCTGGTCGGTCCAGGCTCCCCCGAGGTAGGTCAGCCGGTGAAGCTCGGCGCGGGCCGGCGTGGGCGCGCCGGCTTGCGCGCGGGCACTCGGGCAGGACGGCGGAGCAGAACCGCGCTCGGAGCGGAAGGCAGCGGCAGGGTGAAGGTTCCGCTCGTCCCGAGCTGCGCCCCCGCGCCGGCGCAGCGGGCGCCGCGCCCCACCACCGCCTGGCTGGGCAGCGCGCGTGAGGACGGTCCCGCCCACAGCCGGTAGCACCCCGGCAGAACCACCCAGCCGCTGTCGCCCCAGGTGGCGAAGGAGCGATCGTTGAGTGTGAACGAGACCTTGATCGTGCGCCCTGCCGGAACTGTCACCGAGGCAAAGCCCACGAGCTGGCGCAGCGGCTGCGCCAGCGCGGCGGTGCCGGGCTTGCCGAGATACAGCTCCGGCACGGCGAGTCCGCTACGCCGCCCGGTGTTCGTGACCGTGATCGTCGCCGTGGCCACGCGGTTGGTGCCCGGCGTTGCGCTCACGTGGAGCGGGCCGTAGCGGAAGGTGGTGTAGGACAGCCCGTACCCGAAGGGGAAGGCGGGGTTGAGGCCGTGGGCGTCGAACCACTTGTATCCGGTGAACACGCCCTCGCTGTAGCCCTCCTCCTCGCCGATCCCCGGGTACTTGGACGGATCGCCGGCGGTCTGCAGCTGCGCCGCGCTCGCCGGGAACGTGGCGGGCAGGCGGCCACCGGGATCGACATCGCCGAACAGCACCCGCGCCACCGCGGTGCCGCCCTCCTGTCCCGGGTACCAGGCCTCGAGTATCGCCGGGACCTGCGCGCGCCACGGCGTGAGCACCGGGGCGCCGGTCTCGAGCACGACCACGGTCCTCCTCTGGGCTGCGGCGACCGCGCTGATCAGCCCGTCCTCATCGGTTCCGTTCGGGGGGCAGGCCGGGGGCTGGCAGAGCTTGCCACCGGCGAACGCCTGCCCGTCGGCGTTCGCCAGGTCGCTCGAGCAGTTGAGGCCGACGCAGCTCTTGTCCTGCCCCTCGGTCTCGACGTCGCCCACGACCACGACGGCCACGTCGGACGATCGCGCCAGCGCCGCCGCGGCGGCCGGGTCGCTGCCGTCGGCGTAGGACACGGTGACCCCTCGGCCGGCCCGTGCCGTTATCCCTTCAAGCACCGTCACCAGCTGACGCGGCGTGACCTGGCCACTCCCGCCACCGGTCACGAACCGGTTGGCGTACGGCCCGATCACGGCGATCTTCCTGATCCCACGCCGCAGCGGCAGCACGCCCTGGTTCTTGAGCAGCGTGATCGCGCGCTCCTCGATCCGCTCGGCCGTGCGCTGATTCGCCGCCACGTTGATCTGGCTGTCGTCGTTGACATAGCCAGGGCGGTCGAACACGCCGTAGGCGAACAGCGTGCGCAGGATCCGCCGCACGTGCGCGTCGAGCGTGGCGCGGCTCACCTGGCCGGTGGCAAGTGCGAGCTGAATGAGCTGCGGCTGGTAGGCGAAGTCGGTCTCGCCCTCGGCGGGGACGAAGTCGAGCCCGTTGTTCATATTTCCGGCGGTGTCCTTCGACGCCCCGTAGTCGGAGAGCACGATGCCTTTGAAGCCCCAGTCGCCCTCCAGAACCTCCTGGAGCGTGTGGTGGTTCTCGCACGCGTAGGCCCCGTTGACCTTGTTGTAGGAGCACATCAGCGCGCCCGTGTCACCCTGCTTGACGGCGGCTTCGAACTGGGGGAAGTACACCTCGCGCAGGGTGCGCTCCGCCACCTGCACGTCGACCAGCTGCCGGCTTCCAAGCGTGGAGGTGATCGGCGGAACGCCGAGCTGTCCCTCCTGGTTGTTGGCCACGTAGTGCTTGACAGTCGCGATCACGCCCGCGCCCTGGGCGCCGCGGATCCAGCCCACAGTCGTCTGGGCGTTCAGGAAGGTGTCCTCGCCGTAGGCCTCGTACGTGCGGCCTCCCTGCGGCGTGCGCATGATGTTGACGGTCGGTCCGAACACGAAGTCGTTGCCCTTGTCGCGCGCCTCCGTGCCCACCTCCTGCCCGTGGGAGTAGGCCGTCGCCGGACTCCAGGTGGCCGCGAGCGCCATCGGGATCGGCATCGCCGTCGAGGTTCCCTGGCGCGGGCCGACCGGGCCGTCGGTCAGGTACACGGCCCGCAGCCCCAGGCGCGGGATCGCATAGGTCGCGCCGGTATGGGGCGAGGCCCCGGTGCCGTTGCCGCCGACGAGCGTGATCTCCTCGCTCTCGGTCATCGCGCTCTGGAACAACGCGGCGCGGGCGTCCGGGGAGAGCGCACGGTTGCACCATGGATGCGCCTGCTGCGACGGGCAGGGCGCCGCGGGGGCGGTGGCGGCCGACGTCTCCGCGCCGCCCACGGCAAGCAAAGCCACCGTCAGCGCCACGCCGAGTCTGAACGCACCGACCCTCACCACCTGGAAGCTCATCAAAGTGGAGCGTCACGTGCGCCGTCACAATGCGCGGATGTCCGAGCCCGTCGTCGGTCCCGCTCGTCTCGAGGACGTCGAGGAGGCAGCCTCGATGTACGAGTGGCTGCTCGCGCCGCCGGGTCACCGCCCGTCCGATTGGACCCACGAACGGGCCGTGGCCGCGATCCGCCGCCTGCTGTCCTCGGACACGGCCACGCTCCTGGTAGCGCGCCTCGACGGAGAGCTCGTCGGCTTCTGCACGGCGTACGAGGACATCGAGTCGATCCGCTTCGGCCGGCGGGTGTGGGTCGAGGACCTGGCGGTGCACCCGGAACGGCGGTCGCTGGGAATCGGCAAGCAATTGCTCGACGAGGCCAAGGAATGGGCGCGCGACCGCGGCGCGAACCGCCTCGGCCTCGAGTCGGGAGAGGCGCGCACGGATGCCCATCGCTTCTATGAGCGCGAGCAGCCGAGCTCGCGCTCGATCGCCTTCGTCTGGGAGCTGTAGGGGAGCACTTCGACTCCTTCGCGCAGGAGACGCTCGGCCCGATCACGGCCGAGGTCGGAGTCCCCGGGCCGCCCGAGATGACCTACTACGAGGTCCACAACTACCTCACCTCGGGCCAGCCCGCCGCGGTCTGACGCGCTTGCACCTGGGGCGGGCGGCCCCGCGCCCGCCCCAGCATCCGCAGGAGCTCCCGAGCTCCGGGCGGCTCCGTCCGTGACCTGACCCTCGCCGGCGATCTGACCCGCGCGATGCCATTTGATCGATATCTGAAAGTTCAGTAATCTCTGAACTACATGGATCAACCGAACGGGATGAACGACAAGCTGTGGCGGTTCGTCGACGGCGCCGGCACCTGGACGAGCAAGGCCTACGGACTACCGCAGATGACCGGCCGCGTGCTCGGCTGGCTGCTGGTGTGCGATCCACCGGAGCAGACGGCCGCCCAGTTGGCCGAGGCGCTCGAGGCGAGCAAGGGGTCGATCAGCACCGCCACCAACATGCTGGTCCGCATGAAGCTGGTCGATCGCCTGCACGTGCGCGGCGAGCGGGCCGACCGGTTCCGGATCAGGCCCGGAGCATGGGATGACCAGGTGCGCGACCAGGGCATCGGAGACGTGCGCGCCCTGCTCGCGCTCGGGCTCGACGCGCTGACCGGCGAGCCCCCGGCGCGTCTGGCGCGCCTCGAAGAGCTCGATGCCTTCTACGCCTGGTGGGAGGCGCGCATGCCCACGCTGGTCGAGGAGTGGCAGCAGTACAAGCAGGCGTGGCAGAGGAGACAGACACGATGAGCGATCTCGCAATCGAAGTCACCGGCGTCCGCAAGTCCTTCGGCGACGTCACGGCCCTCGACGGCCTCGACCTCGACGTCGGTACCGGGACCGTATTCGGCTTGCTCGGACCAAACGGCGCCGGCAAGACGACGCTGGTGCGCGTGCTGGCGACGCTGCTCCGGCCCGAGTCTGGGTCCGTACGCGTGCTCGGCCACGACGTCCTCGCCGAGCCCCTGGCGGTGCGACGGCGCATCGGCCTCGCGGGACAGTTCGCAGCCGTCGATGGAGAGCTGACCGGACGCGAGAACCTCGAGATGATCGGACGCCTTTACCGGCTGCCCGCGGCCGAGGCGCGCCGCCGGGCGCAGGGCGTCCTCGAGCGCTTCGAGCTCGTCGACGCCGCCGACCGGCGCGTGCTCACCTACTCCGGCGGAATGCGCCGGCGCCTGGATCTGGGCGCGTCGCTCGTGGGGCGTCCGCCGATCCTGCTGCTCGACGAGCCCACCACGGGGCTTGACCCGCGCTCTCGCCAGGAGCTGTGGCGAATCGTCGCCCAGCTCCGAGGCGAGGGAACGACGGTGCTGCTCACGACGCAATACCTCGAGGAGGCCGACCGGCTGGCCCAGCGGATCGCGGTGATGGACGACGGGAAGCTCGTCGCCGAGGGCACGGCCGCCGAGCTCAAGGCCAGGGTCGGCTCGGAGATCCTCACCGTGCGCGTGGCCGACCCGGCTCGGGCCGCTGAGGCCGCCGAGGTGCTGGAGGAGCTCGGCTCCGGTGAGAACCCTGTCGTCGATCCGGCGAGTGGAGAGGTCCGTCTGTCGGTCAGCGACGAGCGCGCCTCGGCCGAGGCCATCCGCCGCCTCGACGCGCGGCGAGTGGCGGTCGCTGCCGTACAGCTCGAGCAGCCGAGTCTCGACGACGTGTTCCTGACCCTCACCGGCCGGCCCCCCGAGGTCCAGGCCGCCGTCCCGCCGAACGAGGAGGCTGCATGAGCACCCTGACCGCCACCGTCGCCGAGCGCGGGCGGCTCACGCTCGGCGAGACTCTCGCCGACAGTCGCGTCATGGCCACCCGGCAGCTGCGCAAGATCGTGCGCCGCCCCATGTACGTCGCCTACCTGTTCATTCAGCCGGTCATCTTCGTCCTGCTGTTCCGCTATGTGTTCGGTGGCGCGATCAACACCGGCCCGGTCAGCTACGTCAACTACCTGCTGCCCGGGATCATCGTCATGACCGCCACCTTCGGAGCGCTCACCACCGGCCTCGGGCTAACCGAGGACCTCGCCGGCGGCGTCGTCGATCGCTTCCGCTCACTGCCGATCGCCCGCTCGGCCGTGCTCGTCGGTCGTACTGCAGCCGACCTGGTGACGAACACTTTCACGCTCATCGTCATGCTGCTGATCGGCTTCGCCGTCGGCTTTCGCCCCGGGCAGCCGATCTGGCAGATCGCGCTCGCGCTGCTGCTCGTGCTGGCGTTCTCCTACGTCTTCTCGTGGATCAGCGCGTTCGTCGGCCTGAGCGTGCGCAACCCGGAGGTGGCCCAGTCCATCGGCTTCATCTGGGTGTTCCCGCTCGTGTTCGCATCCTCCGCGTTCGTGCCCACCGCGAGCATGCCGAGCGCGGTGCGCGCGTTCGCGGACGTCAACCCGATCACGCTCGTCGTCAACTCCGTACGTGCCCTGACCATCGGCCATGCCCACGCGCTGGGGCCGACGCTCGGCGCGCTCGGGTGGCTCGTCGCCCTGCTCATCCTGTTCGTACCGCTATCGGTGCGCGCGTTCCGGAAGGGATGAGCGCTCAGGGTGAGAATGGTGCGCGAGGTTGACGGTGTGGCCGGCTGACCGATGACGCTGTTCGCCGACGTCGTCGAGGCCTCGGGAGAGGTCGCGGGCACCAGCTCGCGCTCGCGCAAGGTGGCGATCCTGGCCGAGCTGCTGCGGCGCCTCGGGCCGGACGAGGTCCCCGTCTGCGTCGGCTTCCTGTCCGGCGTGCCTCGACAGGGCCGCGTCGGCATCGGCTATTCGACGATCTACGGGATCGAGTCCGAGCCGGCGCCCGCACTGTCGCTCACCGTGCGCGACATCGACGTCGCTATCTCGGAGCTCGCGGCGCTGACGGGCCCCGGCTCGAACACGAAGCGCAAGCGCCTGCTGGCCGAGCTGCTCGGGCGCGCCACCGAGGCCGAGGACGTGTTCCTGAGACGCCTGTTCACAGGCGAGCTGAGGCAGGGCGCGCTCGCCGGCCTGATGGCGGATGCGGTCGCCCGGGCCGCCGGGGTTCCGGGCGAGCTCGCGCGGCGGGCGCTGATGCTCTCGGGCGATCTCACGCGGACCGCGGCGATCGCGATGACGAGCGGCGAGGGCGGGCTGCGCGAGGTCGGCTTCGAGATCTTCCAGCCGATCCTGCCGATGCTCGCCTCGACGAGCGCCGGCGTGGCCGATGCGGTGGCGAGCTTCGAGCGGTGCTCGGTGGAGTGGAAGCTCGACGGCATCCGGATCCAGATCCACCGCCGCGCGGACGAGGTGCGTATCTACACGCGCAACCTGAACGACATCACGGCAGCGCTCCCCGGGATCCGCGATGCGGTGCTGCGCCTACCGACCGAGCAGGCGGTGCTCGACGGGGAAGCACTGTGGATGGGTGCCGACGGACCCGCCGCGTTCCAGGAGACGGTGTCACGGATCGACCGCGACGCACCGCCGGAGGGCGTCGCGACGTTCCTCTTCGACCTCCTGCACATAGATGGCGAGGATCTGCTCGACGCGCCGCTCCACGAGCGCGCGGCGAGGCTCGAGGCGCTCGCCCCGTCACTCAAGATCCCCGCGGTGATCACGTCCGAACCGGATGCCGGGCAAGCGGTACTCGACGCGGCGCTCGAGGCGGGTCACGAGGGCGTCGTCGTAAAGGACGCCACCTCCCCGTACGCCGCGGGTCGCCGTGGCAGGGCCTGGCTCAAGGTCAAGCCGGTCCGGACCTACGACCTGGTCGTACTGGCAGCCGAGTGGGGCCACGGCCGCCGGCAGGGTTGGCTCTCGAACCTCCACCTCGGCGCGCGCGATCCCGCCACCGGAGACTTCGTGATGGTGGGCAAGTGCTTCAAGGGGCTCACCGACGAGCTCCTGCACTGGCAGACCGAGGCGCTGCTGTCACGCGAGACGACGCGGCGGGGGATCGCGGTGGTGGTTCGCCCGGAGCTCGTCGTCGAGATCGCGCTCGACGGTGTGCAATCGTCGACCCGGTATCCCGGCGGCGTTGCGCTCCGCTTTGCCCGGGTCAAGCGCTACCGACCGGATAAGGCTCCCGACGAAGCGGACACGATCGACAACCTGCGCGCGTTGTTGCCCGCGCGGGCTTGAGCGGCGGCGCATCGATAACTGGCGCGGCCGAGCGTTCTGATGGTGCCACCTCAACAAAGCGTTAGAAAATACGTCGCGAGCCGCGTCGTCAGCTCGACGGCGGCCCGGAGCTGGCGCTCGCCCGCGGGCGGCGGTTGGTCGCGCGCATCGTCCCAACGTTACGGAGATGCCGGCGCGATCTTCGATGAACGCAATGCGCCCCCGGTATTAGGGTGGTGCTGCCATTTCCCGTTCGCTGCTTATTGAGCTGCTGGGCCGCTTCGCGATCACGGCCGGGAACTCGGCGTCCGTACCCGACGACGCCTGGCGGCTGCGGCGCGCACGGCAACTCGTCAAGGTGCTCGCCCTCAGCGAGGGCCATCGGCTCCATCGCGAGCAGCTGATCGACATGCTCTGGCCCGGCCGGGATCCCGCGACGGCGACCAACAACCTCCGTCAGGTCATATTCGCCGCACGCCGAGCTGTCGACGCGTGCGGGGACGACGGCTCGGCACGGATCCGGTTCGCCAACGATGTCGTCTCGCTGCACGAGGAAGGGCTCGAGGTCGACGTCGACGTCTTCGAGAGCACGGCGGGATCGGCCGAGCGCAACCCAGGCATCGAGCCCTGCCGGCGGGCGATCGAACTGTATGGCGGCGAGCTTCTGCCCGAAGATCGCTTCGACCCCTGGGCGATGGAGCGGCGAGAGGCGTTGCGATCGCGGTACGTACTCCTGCTCGTGGGGCTGGCCGGGGCGCTCGAGCGACAGGGCGATACGGCGAGCGCGATCGCGGCGCTGCAGCAGAGCCTCCGGGCCGACCGCCTCCACGAGCTCTCGCATCGCGAGCTCATGCGCATCCTGGCCGCGACCGGCGCGCGGCAGCAGGCCTTGGCCCAGTACCACCTCCTGCGCGAGCTTCTGCGCCGCGAGTTCGCCGACGAGCCGAGCGCTGAAACGCGGCGCCTCTACCAGGACATCCTCACCCGGCGGTTCGAGCCGAGCGTCGCTACGGGCGATGCCCCCCATGTGGACGGGGGCGAGGTCCCCCGGGCTGCCGCCCGGCGCGTCGCCGTCGCGCCCGCCGCTGCCGGAAACCTGCCGCTCGAGCTCACTAGCTTCGTCGGCCGGGAGCACGTCCTCGAAGAGATCGCCGGGCTCATCGAGCGACGTCGGCTCGTCACGCTGGTCGGGCCCGGAGGTTGCGGGAAGACGCGCCTGGCCCTGGAGGTCGCCAAGGGCCTGAGCGCGGTGGCGGCCGACGGAACTTGGCTCACCGAGCTCGCCGGCGTCGCCGACGAGCGTCTCGTGGCCGGAGCGGTCGCCGCGGCTCTCGGCGCCGAGAGCCGTTCGGCAAGACCGCCCGAGGAAGCGATCATCGCCCACGTCGGGCAGGCGCAGATGCTGCTCGTGCTCGACAACTGCGAGCACGTCATCGGCGCCTGCGCTGCTCTGGCCGAGCGTCTGCTCAGTCGCCTCCCCGAGCTTCGCATCCTGGCCACGAGCCGCCAGCCGCTGCACGTCGGCGGCGAGGTCAACTGGCGCGTGCCGTCGCTCCCGCTCGAGGAGGCGGAGCTGCTGTTCGCCGAGCGCGCCGCGAGCATCTCGTCGCGGTTCGCCGTGTCCGACGCCAACGCACAGGCCGTCCGCGACATATGCCGCCAGGTCGAGGGGATCCCGCTCGCGATCGAGCTTGCCGCGGCCCGCGTCGGCGTGCTCTCGCCGGCGCAGATCGCCGAGCGGCTTCAGCGCTCTCTTGACGTCCTCGCCCGCGGGCCACGGCCGGTGCTGACCCGACAGCAGACGCTGGTGGCGACGCTCGACTGGAGCTACGAGCTGCTCGACGATGAGGAGCGACGTCTCTTCGCCCAGATGAGCGTCTTCGCCGGGTCCTGCGCCCTCGAGGCGGTCGAGGAGATCTGCGCCGGTGACCTGGACACGCTCGCCGCGCTCGTGGACAAGTCGCTCGTGGTCGCTGAGGAGCAGGGGGACGAGGCGCGCTATCGCCTCCTCGCGCCCGTGCGCCACTACGCGCGCGACCAGCTGGCAGAGGATGAGCGTCACGCGCTCGAGCGCCGACACCGACGCCATTACGTCCGCCTCGTAGGGGACGTACTGGACGCGAACGAGACCGCCGCGGCCAACGCGCGCCTGCAGCTCGAGCTGGGCGAGCTGCGGCGAGTCCTCGCCGGTGCCCTCGTGCACGAGCCGGATATGGCGCTCGTGCTCGCGGGTTCCCTTTGGCGCTTCTGGCACGACCGCGGTGACCGCGCGGAAGGGGCGGAATGGATCGAGGCGGCGCTCCGCGCCGCACCGGCGCCGAGCCGCGCTCGCGCCCGCGCCCTGCACGGACTGTCGGTGCTGACCATCCGGCTCAGTAACCGTGAGCGCACGGTCGAGGCGGCGAACGAGGCGGTAGCGATCTCCCGTGCCTCGGGTGACACCGCGGCGCTCGCCGAGGACCTGCACCACCTCGGCTCGATGCACTGGGTGTTCGCCGACTTCGCGGCCGCTGAGGAGAGCTTCGGTGAGGCTCTCGTGCTGGCCCGCGCCGCTGCCCCCGCCGTGGCCGCCTCGGTGACGCACACGCTCGGCGTCATGGCCGTCTCTCGGAACCAGACTGGTGAAGGCCGCCGGCTCATCAGCGAGAGCCTCGAGCGGCTGTGGGGCCTTCCGGCCGACCACGGGCGCGTGCTGTTCCCGGTCTCGCTCGGCTATGGGCCCATCCCCGGACACACCGAGACGCGCCGCTTCCTCGAGCAGACGTTCGTCACAGCCCGGCGCCTTCGGCCCGCGGCGGCGATCCCCTATGCCCTCTGCAACCTGGCCGCCGCCGTGCGCAACGACGGGGATCTCGCCGAGGCGCGAACCTTGCTCGAGCAGAGCCTCGGCTTGTTCCGCCAGGAGGGTGACGAGCTCGGCGTCGCGGATGCCCTGCACCTGCTCGGGGGCCTGCACTCCCGGGAGGGCGACCACGACACCGCCTGGGAGCTGCTCGAGGAGGCGCTGGTGATCCGTCGGGCAGCGCGCGACGCGCGCGGCGTGGGCCTCTCCCGACTGGCGCTGTCGGTGGCCGCGGCGTGGGCGGGACGGGCCGACGAGGCCCGGCGGCAGGGTGAGGTGGCGCTCGACGGCTTCGAGCGCAGCGACGACATGCCCGGACGTGGCTCGGCGCTGATGCAGCTCGGCTACCTGGCCGCCGATCGCGGAGACATAGAAGAGGCGCGCCAGTTGCAGGAGGAGGCGCTCGGGCGGTGGCGCAGCTACATCCGCGACACCTCGTGGTGCGCGCTGGCGCTGCTCGAGCTCTCGGGGCTGGACCTCATCCTGGGGCGGCCGGATGACGCGCGCGAAAGCATCCGCACCGCCGCGGGCATCGCCGGGCGCAACGGTGACACCGCCACCGTAACGCTGTGCGAACGCCTGCTGGCCGAGCTTCCGAACGAGAAGCAAACAGCGGCGTAACGGGCCGAGCCTAGGTTGGCGGCCGTTCACCACCAACCAGGAGACGGCCATGCATCGACTCACCATTACCTTAGGCGCGCGGACGCAGCGTCATCCGCCACCGCCTCATCGTCGCGGGCCGGAAGCTGCGGCCCGGGCGCTACCTCGTGACGCTCCGGGCGCTCGGCCCGAACCGTCAGATCCTCGCCCTCTCACGGCCGGTCGCGATCACAATCCGCCGGGGGCGCTGACCCGCACCGAGGGCCGGGCGAGGTAATCGCCCGGCCCTCGGGCTTAAACCGACTGATAACGGAGTGATAACGGGGGTGCCATAGCGTGCCTGCAGCCATCAAGCGAACAGGAGCAGAGATGACGACGGAAGAGAGAGCCGCAGTGCGTGAGCTCGGTGCCGCGAGCGTTCAGGAGCTCAGGGACGCGCTCACCGGAGAGGTCGTCGTTCCGGGCGACCCGGACTACGAGGAGGCCCGGTTGGTCTGGAACGGCATGATCGACCGCCGGCCGGTCGTGATCGCACGGTGCCGGTCCGCCGCCGACGTGGCCGAGGCCATCCGCTTCGCGCGCAGCGAGGAGCTTGCCATCGCGGTCAGGGGCGGCGCCCACAACGTCGCGGGGAACGCCACCGTCGACGGCGGTCTGGTGATCGACCTCACACCGATGAAGGGCGCCGAGGTCGATGTCGAGGCGCGAACCGTCCGCGCCCAGCCGGGACTGACCTGGGGCGAGCTCGATCAGGCGACGCTGGCGCACGGCCTGGCGACCACCGGCGGGCTCGTGTCGACCACCGGGGTCGCCGGGTTCACGCTCGGCGGCGGCCTCGGCTGGCTCATGCGGGAGCACGGCCTGACCTGCGACAACCTGATCTCCGCCCAGCTCGTCACCGCCGACGGCGACACCGTCCGTGCGAGCGAGAGCGAGAACGCCGAGCTCCTCTGGGGGCTGCGGGGTGGCGGCGGGAACTTCGGCGTCGTCGTCGAGTTCGAGCTGCGCCTGCACGAGCTCACAGAGGTGTACGGCGGCATGCTCGCGTGGCCGGCGGCGGCCGCCGGTGACGTGCTGCGCTACTGGCGCGAATGGGTGAAGAGCGCTCCGGACGCGGTCTGCACCATGGCCGCATTCCTGTACGCGCCACCGTTGCCGTTCGTGCCCGAGGAGGTGCAGGGCACCCCGATCGTGGCCATCGCCTGCCTGCACACCAACCGCGACGGCTCGGCCGAGGAAGATGTGCGCGGCCTGCGCGAGCAGGGGCCGGCGCTCGACATCCTCGGCCCGATGCCCTACGCGGCCGTGCAGACCATGTTCGATGCCGGTGCCCCCTACGGCTGTCGCAACTACTGGCGCTCGGGCTACCTCGACGACCTGTCCGATGCGGCTATCGACGAGGTGGTGCACCAGGCGGAGGATTTGCCCGCGCCGATGGGACAGCTTCACATCCATCAGCTCGGTGGCGCCATGAGCCGCGTGCCGAGCGGCGCGACCGCGTTCGGCAATCGGGACGCGGGCTTCCTGGCCAACTACCTCGGGATCTCCATGGACCCCGCGGACGACGAGACGCTCGTGTCGTGGGTGCGGCGTGCCTCTGACGCGATCGAGCCGTACGGCACCGGTGCGCGGTACGTCAACTTCCTCGCTGACGAAGGGGAGTCCGGCGTGCGCTCCGCCTACGAGGACGAGACGCTCGAGCGCCTGCGCGGGCTCAAGCGCCGCTACGACCCGACGAACGTCTTCCGGCTGAACCAGAACATCGCGCCGTAGCCTCATGCCGGTGACGGCGGTCAGCACGGGGTGCTCGGAACCGCGAGAAGCGCGCGCGAACGGTGTATTTCACGCGCGTGACCTGGAGGCGTCCGGAGAGGCGAGGGCGCGTGGCGCCGGCTCGGCGCGTGTCGCGGAAGGCGGCGCCGTGATGCGCGCCTGCGCGAAGGTGACGAGCTTTCCCCGTTGCTCGTCCCAAAGCTTCAGCCTGACGGTGCCGAGCGCTTCGCGTAACGACAGTGTCGGCACTCCGTGGAAGATCGGGTTCTCGTCGTGTGCGCGTTGGAGGTTGTAATTGGGGATCCGGGCATTCAGGTGGTGGACGTGATGGAGCCCGATGTTGCCGGTGAAGAACTGCAGGACCCTCGGCAGCTTCAGGTAAGTGCTACCGCGTAACGCTGCGTCGATGTAGTCCCACTCCGAAGGGCTCTGCCAGTAGGCGTCTTCGAATTGGTGCTGCACGTAGAAGAGCCAGATTCCGATCGAGCCGGCGAGCATCGCGGGTGGTGCCCAGACGAGCAGGAAGTTCTCCCAGCCGATCAGCCAGCACAGCCCGCCGATGGACACGAGCAGCACGGCGTCGGTGCCGAGCACGCTCCGGCGCATCCGTGGCCGCTGCGACCGGGTTGCGATGCGCGGTCCAACCATCATGGCGATCACCGGGCCGAGGCCGAACATCACCACCGGGTTGCGGATGATCCGGTAGGCGAGGCGACCCCGCGATCCCCGCGCGCGATATTCCTCCACGGTCAGGGTGACGATGTCGCCGACGCCACGTCGCTCCAAGTCTCCCGAGGTGGCGTGATGGACCGCATGGTCGTGGCGCCAGCGTTGATATGGCGAGAGCACGAACAGTCCCAGAACCCGGCCGACCCAGGCGTTGGCGCGCTTGGATGCCAACAGCGAGCCGTGGGCGCAGTCGTGAAAGACGACGAACGTTCGCACGAGGAAGCCCGCAGCCGGAAGCGCGAGCGCCAGGGCCAGCAGATACGAGACGCCGAGCGCCAGGTACATCAGCAGTGAGAGAGCCAGGTACGGAACTACTGAGGTGAAGATCGCGAGCAAGCTTCGCGAGAGAGAGGGCGATGCGTAAGGGGCGAGCGTCTCGCGCTCGAGCCGGCGACTCGATGAATTCATCATGATCCGATGCAGTTGTTGAACGTTGCAGAATGGGCAACGCCCTCGCATGCCGCCATCGCACCACGCCGAGCGCGTAGTTCGCCTTGATCGAAGCGACCCAGCCGAACACGGGGGTCCCGCCGGCACGCCTCTGGGCGCGTAGCTTACCCAACGACCGCCCTGCGCGAACCGCCGGAGCCCGGCGAATACGATCGCCGGCCACCCTCTGCCGCCGCTCCGGCGTCTTGCGGGAGGCCGTCTAGTCCGAAACGCCGGGCTCAGTGGGTGGCGGATCGACGAGCTCGAGTGCCCCGAAACCGGGCAGCGGTCCGTCCATGAGGAACATCTCGACCGTGAGATCCGGCTCGACATGGGCTTGGCTGAGGAAGGCGAGGACCTTGCGTCCGGTGAGCTCCTCGATCATCCCTGTGTAGCGCTCCTTCATCATGCGCTGGAAATCCCGGCGCATATCGAGGACCAGGTCCGGTTCGCCGCCCTCCATCATCGTGCGCTCGATCGGCGTGAAGCCGTCGCTGAGCACGCACACGATCAGGTTGTCGAGGACGTACGTCTTGGCCTTGATCGGCCCGCGACCGTAATGCTCGCGCGTGTAGACGACGATGCGGTTCGTGATCTCAGCCAGCAGCCGACCGCCCGCTAACGACCGGTCCGGCCGCCGCCCCGGATCGCCCGAGCTCACGTCCCGTCTCCCGTTGCTACGCCTAGTGCCCTGATCACTGATCCTGAGACTGCCTTGCCGGGGCGCCTCGGCCACCGCCAAGCCAGGGCCCTTCGCAATCGCGCGGATCCTAACGCCAAGGCGATTCGCCGCGCCTCGCTCGGCGCGAGGCCCTTGGAGGGTGAGCTTGTGCTAATCGCTACATTGCGCTACGCTCGGACGTCGAGCAGGAAGGGACTGCTGCCACGGCGCCAACGGGCGGGGGTGGATCGAATGACGTGGGCCCTGAGTGGACTGCTCCGTCGTGCTCCGGTTTGGGTGCTGGCCGCGAGCGTGCTCGCCGGCGTTGGCGCGCAACCCGCGGACGCGGACGTGGGCACGATCACGGAATACCCGATACCGGTCACAGGGACGCCCTACGGAATCGCCTCCGGTCCCGACGGAAACGTCTGGTTCACCGACTCCGGAAACGCCGACGGCTACTCGAAGGTGGGGCACATGACCACCAGTGGCGCGATCACTGCCTCGCGACGTCGTCGGCCTGCCGGGAACCGAACCAGAACGGTCTGGCGACCGGTATCGCGCCTGGACCGGACGGAAACCTCTGGCTCGGCCACAACGGCAACGTCGACAAAGTGCCGACGACCGTCACCGCTACCAGCCAGATCACCGAGTATCCGTTTTCTGGCGGGGTCCAGGATCTTCTGGCTGGGCCCGACAATCGGATGTGGCTCACGAGCGGATCCGATCTCTCCCAGCAGATTGGGGCGATCGCCACGGACGGCACCGCGACCACCTACCCGCACTCGGCTTGGATGAGAGGGACGTTTGGGATCACGGTCGGTTCCGACCACAACCTCTGGGTTGGGCTGGGTGATGCGATCGGCGTCGTGGACACGAGCGGCGCGGTCGTGCATACGTATCCGATGCCCTCGGCGAACACCGCCAACATCAAATCTCTCGTGCTCGGGCCCGACGGCAACGTGTGGTTCACGCTGGACAACACTCCGGCCGGTCCAGGCGGGATCGGCAAGATCACGCCGACCGGCACGGTCACGGTCTTTACCACTCCGGTCGCCCCAGGACATGGCAGCCAGCCGTGGGGCCTGGCCGTCGGACCGGACAACCGGATCTGGTATGTCGACACGCAACACTGACTCGATCGGCGTCTTCGCGACCAGCGCGACGTCCGCTGCCGATGTCACGACCTACCCGACGAACCACGCCAACGCGATCCTTCTGTAGATCACCCGGGGATCCGACGGTCGTATGTGGTTCAACGAGTTCAACCGCAACGCGCTCGGCGCGATCACCACCGGCGGTTTGCCACCGCCGCAAACCTTCAACGTCAGCGTCGCAAAGCCCGGCAGCGGCTCGGGCACCGTGACGAGCACCCCCGCGGGAATCGATTGCGGCTCCACGTGCTCAGCGGACTTCACCTCCGGCAGCCAGGTGACGATGACCGCGACTACCGGCGCCGGCTCGACCTTCGCCGGCTGGAGCGGGGGAGGTTGCTCCGGATCCGGCAGTTGCACGGTCACCGTCAATGCCGATACGGCGGTGACGGCGACCTTCAACCAGACGCCGCCGACCACCACCACGACGACGACACCGCCTCCGCCGAGCACCACGACGACAACGTCGTCTCCGCCACCGATCGGTGGCACCCCGCTGAACGTCAAGAAGCCGTACATCTCCTATAGCCCTGCGAGCAACAACTACGCCTGCAACGCGGGCACTTGGCAGAACCCGCCGGCGAACCAGGCGTTCGCCTTCGCGTGGCTGCGCCGGAGCGCCGCGTCCGCTGCCAGCGTGGTCGCGCGGACGCAAACCTTCAATCCGGGCAACGCGGCCGCTCATTTCACGTTCGCGTGTCAGGTGACCGTGCCGGGCATCGCGGGATCGACGATCCCGACTCCCAAGTTCACGCCGCTCAACCCGACATTGGTGCCGATCTCGGCGTACGGGAACTTCCGGATCCGCGGGATCGACGTGTTCCAGGTCGTCCAGCCGAACTCGTGTGCGGTGGTGTTCTCCTTCCTGAACGCGGGCACCTTTCCATGCTTCGCCGGCGGGGGTACGCCGACCAGCTATAGGCAGCCGGGCCAGCTGGCGCCGGGCGCGGATCCGCAGCGCACGAAATATGTCGGGGTCCAGTTCGACGCCGACAAGCGGACCACGGCTGTCGTCTACGTCGACCGTTCCGAGGTGCTGGTGGCCAAGCCGACGCAGCACCTCGAGGTCACCCTGACCGCGCTTTACCACGGCAGGAAGATCGGCGCGGCTCACGAGGACGATCACGCAGCCGCTGCCGTACAGCGTCACCCCATGGGTGACAGCCGAGGAGCGTGGCAATCCGGACTTTGGCGTGCAGTTTCAGGTTCCCGCCAATTGGCTGCAAGTCCCGAGGCAGCACGGCGGCACGATCGATCTCGTCGCGACGGTTGGCTTCCCGCCCGGCACGCTCCACCTGCTCGCAGTCGAGTGCAATCCCAGCCAGCTCACGATCAAGAACCTGCAGGTTCTCGTCAAGCGCGACTGCTCAGCGGACAACACCTTCCGGCTCGACGGCGTCGGACCCATGCAACGCCTTCTCGCGCTGAACATCCGCTCGGTCGAGCTGCGCGGCAAAGGCCAGAACCCGGGCAGTCTCCACGCTCCTGGCCAGGTTCTGGCCAGCGCCCGCCAGCTGTTCCCCGGCGGCGAGAGTATGTCGGTGTGGCCGTACGCGACCTCGCTCGACTTGACCAAGACGGAGGCGCTCACAGCCACTCCGGTGGCAGCGCAGGGCACGGAAGTCGCTCCCGTGTTCCTCTGCAACGGGGTGCGATACGCGAGCGCGGCGCCGACCGCGACGGCGCCAGGGATCACACAGACGCAGCAAGGTGTCACGCGTGTGTGCCGGTGGTCGGTGATCCAGACAGTGGTGACGCAGTGGCAGACGCAAAACCCGCTCAGCGGGTCCGACGCCACGGTGGCCGTCCACAACTACAAAGTCCCCCTCGGCGTTGGGACTGTCGCGGAGCCGGGCTGGACTCCCACCCCGCCCACGCTGGCCACGGTCAGCTCCCAGTCCGATGCCGTGCAGCCGCTGTTCCTCGTCAACGACGGCACCGCCGGGCGGCCGGTGGGAGCCGCCGCGCACGAGTTCGGGCATATCATGGGCCTACCGCACGCCAGCAGCGCCTGCGGCGGCAGCGCCGGCG
The DNA here is from genome assembly GCA_963839105.1 of uncultured Solirubrobacterales bacterium. GTDB lineage: Bacteria > Actinomycetota > Thermoleophilia > Solirubrobacterales > Solirubrobacteraceae > Palsa-465. The sequence goes on along the minus strand of CAWITQ010000009.1, from coordinate 304,672 downwards.
GGAGCAGCGAGCCGTGGCAACCGGACCAGGTCGGGCGCCTTCAGGGGACCGAATTCAACCCCGCCACCGGGTTCACGCTCGTCGATAGCGCCACGAACCCGTACTTCGACCTGATGTCCTACTGCGGTCCCGGCGCCACCCCCACGGACACAACAGGAAGCACCCAGGAGAACACGCTCTGGATCTCTCCGCGCAACTGGGTTCAGGCGTTCGCCACGCTCCGGGCCTACGCGGGCCTGCCAGCCGCGGCCGACCGGCCCAGCTCGATCCGCGCCGTCGCGACCGCGTCCTCCAACCAGGCATTCGTGGTCGGTGTGGCAAACGCCGGCGGGAGCGCGCGGATCCTCCGCGTCGTGCAGCCGCACGGTCCCGAAGCAATCCCGCCCACCGCGTCCGCCTCGCCACTTCGGCTGCGCGCAACCGACTCCTCCGGAAGGGTGCTGGTGGAAGAGGGGGTGCACGTTCAGCAGCTGGACGATGCCCCCGGCGCGGCCACGTTCGCCGCGCCGGTGCCGGTAGGAGCGGCCGTCGTCGAGCTTACGAGCCACGGCCAAGTCCTCGACCGCAAGGTGCGCAACCGTCCGCCGACCGTGCGACTGCTTGCGCCTGGCCGCCATGCTCGGGCGCACGCCCGAGGCAATCTGCTCGTTCGCTGGTCGGCCAGCGACCCGGACGGCGACCAGCTTCAGGCCACGATCGACTACTCCTTCGATGGAGGCCACAGCTGGCGCACCGTCTACGACGGGCCCGAGCACGGGTCGCGCCAGCGTCCCCGGCCGGTTCCTCGAAGGAAGTCGCCGAGCCCGAATTCGCGTCTACGTCAACGACGGCTTCAATGAAGCAAGCGCAATCTCCCCGATCTTCCGCGCCGACGGCACGCCCCCTGTCGCCCAGATCGTCCGCCCGGCCGCGGGCGAGCCGGTGAGCGCCAGTGAACGCACGCTGCTCATCGGCAGCGCGTTCGATGATCGCCACCGTCCGCTCCATGGTCGCGCGCTCATCTGGTATGCCGGCCGGCACCGGCTCGGTTCAGGTGAGCAGCTCGAGGCCGCGCTGCCGCCGGGCCGGATTGTGCTCCGCCTGGTCGCCCGCGACCGTGCCGGCCACCAAGCCGTCCTGCGCCGGGTCCTACACGTCATCGCCGCACCCCTGGGCCTACTCCAGGTGATCTCGCCGGATACGGTGAGCCACCGAGCTCGCACGATCACCGTGCGGATCGCCGCGAGCGCCACGGCAACGCTCACCGCGGGCGGCCGCCGCTACCGCGTGAGCCGCCGGGCCCGAACGATCGTTATCCGCCTTCCCAGACGTCCCGTCACCGGACTGCTCACGCTCCCGATCGAGCTCAGCGCCGGCGGCAGGCAGGCGCCCAGCCGGGCCCACGGCACGATCCTCGTAGTTCGGCTGTGACGTAGGCGGCAGGCCGGTGTCTCCGGCCGGGCGATCGTTACAGCTCGATCCGCTCGCCGATGGTGACGGTGCGATGCCCGGGCAGCCGGAAGTACTCGACCGGGTCGGCCGCATTGTGGGCCAGGGTGAGGAACAGGTTCTTTCGCCATCCGCTCATACCCGGGGTGTCCGACCGCACGATCGTGATCTGCGACAGGAAGTACGACGCGGTGTCGATGTCGCAGGTTCCCTCGAGCAGCCCGAGGAGGCTCGCGAGTCGCAGGGCGGCGGGAACGTCGGTGTCGTCCTGGAATCCGAAGCGAGCGACGACGCGGGTGATGCCGTCGCCGCCGTCCCCGAGGTCGTCCTGACGAAGCCGGTCAGACTCGGTCGTGTGTGGCACGCGCAGCGTCTCGATCGACACGATCACGATGTTTTCGTGGCGCACGTGATTGTGCTCGACGTTCGCCCGCAGGGCGAGCGGTGTCGTCAGCGGGTTGGAGTTGAGGAACACGGCGGTGCCGGGCACGCGCACAACGGGAGGATCTAGTGCGCCGAGGTGCTCGACGAAGTCGCGCAGCGGTCCCTCTGCGCGGCTGCGATTGGCGCTCACGATCTCGCGTCCCTTACGCCACGTCACGAGCACCGCGAACGCGATCACGGCGATCGCGAGCGGGACCCAGCCGCCGTGCACGATCTTGGTCAGGTTCGCTGCGAAGAACGGGAGCTCGATGCCCAGGAACACGATCGCGCCGACCGCGATCAGCCGCCTCGGCCGGCGCCAGAGCACGCGAGCGACCGCGAGGAACAGGATCGTGTTGAGCATGAACGTGCCGGTGACCGCGATTCCGTAAGCGGAGCCCAGGGCGGTAGAGGACCCGAAGGCGACGACGAGCACGACCACGGCCGCGAACAGGGCCCGGTTGATCGCGGGCACATAGACCTGCCCGATTGCGCGTTCCGATGTCTGGCGGACCCTCATCCGAGGTAGAAAGCCGAGCTGCGCCGCCTGCCGCGTGACGCTGAACGCGCCCGAGATGACCGACTGCGAGGCGATTACAGTCGCTACCGTCGCAAGCACCACCATCGGGACCTGGGCCCACGACGGCACAAGCATGAAGAACGGGTTCGCAACCGCCCTGGGAGAGCGCAGGATCAGAGCGCCCTGAGCCAAGTAGTTGAGCGTGAGAGCGGGGAATGCGAGAAAGAACCAGGCCCGGCGGATCGGCGAACGCCCGAAGTGCCCCATATCCGCGTACAGCGCCTCCGCGCCGGTCACAGCCAACACCACTCCGGCGAGCGCGATGAACGCCACGGCACCGTGACGAGCGAAGAACTCGGCCCCGTAGAGAGGGGATAAGCCCTTGATCACCCCGGGGTGCCGTGCGACCTCGCGCAGCCCGAGCGCCGCAAGGACACCGAACCAAATGAGCATCACCGGGCCGAACAGATTGCCCACGCGCTGCGTGCCGAAGCGCTGGATCGCGAACAGCAGCGTGATCACCGCCAGGGTGATGGGCAGGACCAGCGAGCCGAGGGAGGGCGCAGCCACCTTGACCCCCTCTACCGCCGAGAGCACTGAGATCGCCGGCGTGATCATGCCGTCGCCATAGAACAGCGAAGCACCGAGGATGCCAAGCATGATCAGGATCACCTTGGCTCTGGTGCTCCGCAGCTTCAGTCCCTCAACCAGCGCCGTGAGCGCCATGATGCCCCCTTCGCCATGGTTGTCGGCGCGCATGATGAACGTCACGTACTTGACCGAGACGATCATGGTGATCGACCAGAACACGAGCGAGATCACCCCGTACACCTCGTCGGGAGTGGTGTGGACGGCGTGGCCGTCGGCGGTGAAGACGGCGTGCAGTGCATACAGCGGGCTCGTGCCGATGTCGCCGAACACCACGCCGAGCGCACCGAGCGTGAGTCCCACCATCCCCCCTTTGGCGAGCGGCGCAGAGCTCGAGCGGCCGGCCGGCGGCGCTGGACGCTCACCTCGGGGCGGCTCGGCCGTGGAGCGCGTGTGGGCCTCGGGCGGGGAGCGACCGTCGGAACGGTCGGGGACCTCGCCTGTCCGATCATCACGGCCGGCCCCCGGCGGCGTCGGGTTGCCACCACCGACCCCACGCCGCGCCCCATTCATATTGCCTCGCTAGGAAAGGCCGGCGAGGCGACGGCGCATCCGTGCCAGATGCTTGTTTGGGGCTCGCCCCGGGGGACGGGCGCGAGTCTCGCGCCCACCGGAATCGAGGCGCTCAGGAGAGGCCGCAGTCGCGAGCAGCGTGAGATCTCGGTGGCTCATCGCCGGCGAATGGGACCTCGAACGGCCATCGCCGCGCGGCGTTGGGTCGTGACGCTCGTGGGATTCGCCTGCACGTGAGCCGTCGGGAATCATCGGCCCCTGCGGGGAGCGCGGGTGCGCCAGTGGAACCTGGCGCTGGCCAGCAGCCCGAGCAGCCAGCCGAGGATCGCCGCGAACAGCACCAGCCAGACGAGCGCGACGTGCGAGCTGCCGAATACCCAGTCGATCTTCACGCGCGCGGTGTTGGAGGCGGCGAGCGCAACCAGGTAGGCGACGAGCGCGACGGCCGCGATCGCATAGCCGTACAGACGGGAGCGGTGGGCCTTGCGGCGAAAGTGCTCGCCTCGCGTCTCGGTCCCGTTGGCCGCCGCGGCGGCTTCCCGCGCCCGAGCGGTGTTCGGCACCGCCTCCGGTGACGGTTCGCTGACCGAACCGCTGATCGTGCCTGGAGGTGCCTCCGGAGCTGATGGGCTAAGCGGTGCGGTGCGGGTCTTGGTGTGCATTGAGAACCTCCTCATCGCGGTGCGAGGGGATCTTCAAGTCCTCTCGGGATCTTTGACAACTGTAGCATGAAATAAAAGTCTAGAAATGCTAGACTACTGTCAATGGCTGAAGGCACGCCGCCGGGCTGGACGTTCTTGACCAACCACGCCCAGGTGCTGGTCTGCATCGCCCGTGACCCCGGCATCCGCTTGCGCGACATCGGCGTACGGGTCGGGATCACCGAGCGGGCCGCGCACCGGATCGTGGTCGAGCTCGCCGATGCCGGCTACATAACGCGCCAGCGAGCGGGGCGCCGCAACCACTACACGATCAACGCACAGTTTCCGCTTCCCGACGCGATCGCGCGCGAGCAGAACATCGGTGAACTGCTAGCGATCCTGACGGGCCCACCGAGGGCCAAGCGGCAGAGCGGTCGCTCCGGAACGGCCGCCTGATGCCCAGTCTGGCGCCAAGTGGTGGACGGTGTGACGGTCTGACGAGGGAATGCAGGGAGCGTTGACGCGATGGCCCCCGAGAGACTGATCGACCAGGCGTTGGCCACGATCGCGGCCGTGGAGTCGCTTGGACCGGGCGATCAGATCTCGCTGACCAACGAGCAGGCCCTCGTATGGGCGATCTACCTACGCGTAATCGAGCGGCATCGCGGCTTGGCGTCGGAGGAGGAGATCGAGCATTCAATCCAAGCGGCCAGGGAAGGCGGCATTTCGGCGGAGCAGATAGAGGCCGCCACCGCTGCAGCCGACCGTCCGGAAGCCCGAGAGGAGAAGTAAAGAAGCGGGCGGACAGCCCGGGGCGCGCTATGGTGAATGCAAGAGCCGCTCGATGAGGTCTGGTCCTTCTTCCTTCGCGCGCCAATCCAGAAGGGCACAGGAAGGTCAGTACATGAACTTCCCCGAGACGTCCCGCGAGGGCGACCCCTCCCACGTCAGCGCTATCGCCCGCTTGGCCGGCGCTCGCGACGAACACCGCCGTCTGACCGACGAAGCTCATGCCGCGCGCGGCACCTCCGCAGAGCACGCGACGGCGGGCCGCGTGAGCTCCGCCGCGGCGGTGCTCGCCGCGCGGCGAGCGTGGCTCGGCTGGATCGAGCGCGGTGTCTGAGCACTCGCACGAGGCGGCGAACGCCGCTCGTCTTAACGAGCTTCGCGCCCAAGCGACGCACGCCCGGCAGCGCTATGACCTCTACAAGGCCAAGGCGTACAGTCAACGTCTGACGAGCCCCGCTCGCATGCGTGAGCTAGAACGCCGGAGTGTGCGCGCGCAAGAGGCTCTTCGCTTCGCCGAGGCCGAGGCAAGAGGCGCTGCCGCCGCGGGGCGGGTCAGCGACGCCTGACATCGACGGCGTCCGGGTTAGGGCTTCTCAGGACCGGCGGGGTGCCTCGGGAGAAGCCGATGGCCGTCGACCACAGCCGCGGCGAGGTCGATGAGCTTCCGGTTGTCGATGCGTGACCGTTCGCGCAGCATCTCGAATGCGGCGTCTTCGCCGGTCGAGTGACGTTCCATCAGAATGCCCTTTGCCCGCTCGATCAGCGCGCGTCGGCCGAACGCTCCCTGGAGATCGTGGTACTCGGCGAACCGGCGCAGCACGATATCGATCGAGCTCTGCCAATCCTCGACGTCGTCGTCGGAGATGTGGGCGAACACGCCTCGCTTGGAGGCTTCCCTGACGAACGCGGGATCGGGCGCGTGCAGCAGCACGATCACGGGACATGCCGCCTCGCGGACGATCTTGTCGATCAGACCGAGCGCGTGCTCTGAGCTCTCGCCGAGTCCGACGAGCGCGATGTCGGGGCGCTCCCGGGCGGTCACGGCGGCAACGTCTTCGACGTCGATCTCGCGCGCGATCACCTCATGCCCCAGGGCGACGACGATCGGGGCGACGAGCGCGAGCCGGTCCTTGCGCTCGTTGGCGATCAGGACGCGAAGATGGTCGATTCCGTCGGTGGGAGGCTCCACGACTCGATTCTAGATCTGGCTCGACCTGGCACGACAGTCACCGCCGGACAGCGGGCGGAGTACTATGGGTACCAGGTTCGCCTCAACTCTTCGGCGGCCACGCTTTTCCGGCTCCAGCAAACGGCCGGCGTGCGCGAGAGGTATTGGTCATCGCGCTACCCGACCGGTTAGGAGCCCCATGATCTTTTCCTATGTCATCAAGCAGTACGAGCGCGCAGTGGTGTTCAAGCTCGGAAAAGTCACCGGCGAGGCGCGGGGTCCGGGGCTGATCTTCATCGTGCCGTTCGCCCAGCGCATTCACCGCGTTTCGTTGCGGATCATCACCCTCCCGATCCAATCCCAGGGAATCATCACCAAGGACAACGTCAGCATCGACGTGTCCGCGGTGGCCTACTACCGAGTGGAGGATCCGGTCCGCTCGGTGCTGGCGATCGAGAACGTTCAAGCGGCGATCAGCCAGATCGCCCAGACCACGCTTCGCGCCGTCGTGGGGCGTCACACCCTTGACGAGACCCTGTCGGAGACCGACACCATCAACCAGAACATCCGCGAGATCCTCGACGTGCAGACCGAGGAGTGGGGGATAAAGGTCACCGTCGTCGAGCTCAGGGACATCCAGCTACCCGAGAGCATGCAACGCGCGATGGCCCGCCAAGCCGAGGCCGAGCGCGAGAAGCGCGCCAAGATAATCGCAGCGCAGGGCGAAGCGCTCGCCGCCGGAGAGCTTGCCCAGGCCTCTGACGTGATGATGGCCCATCCCTTGGCGCTGCAGCTGCGCAACCTCCAGACCCTGGTCGAGGTCGCGGTGGACAAGAACTCGACGGTCGTTTTCCCGGCGCCGCTGATGAGCACGATCGGTGAGCTCGGGGCTTTCCTGGCCCGCGAGACCAGCGCCGCCGCCAAGCTCCCCGCCGCCCCTGAATCTGACGAGTGCTTCTACGAATGGAGAGCTGGTGCCTCATGACCGCCACTAACCAGAATGCTCGACCGCCGGTTCCGGGGACTCGCCGAAGCCGGCTCACGGGGGCGGCGACACCGTCGGGCCCACAACGCCGACCGAGGGGCGAGACGTCCCGAATCGGGGACGGGGGAACCCGGTGAGCATCGTCCTGGGCAAGCTGATGAGCGCTCTGCGCGGCGACAAGTACATGGTCGACGCCTACTCCGCCGCCGGCCACGAGGATGCCGCGGCGCCGGACAACCGCCGAACGAGAGCACCGGAGGACTGAGCCATGCGCAACCGACATTTCCCCCGGCTGTGCCGGTCCTGCGATGCGCCGATGTCTCGTCAGGGGGACGCATGCTGGCGATGCGGCGCTGTCTGGGTCGAGGGTGGCCGGACGTCCGTGACGCCGCGCGTGTTTCCCGAAGGAGCGGCCGCGGGGCCAGGCACACCAGAGCCGCGATCTCCGCTCCGCCCGCCGCCGACCCCGCGATCCTCATTCCGGCATGAGGCGCAACCGGCTAACCCTCGCGCCTAAATGACGTCTGCGAGCTCGCCACCGGGGCCGGACCCGCGGAAGCCGATGCCGCGCGATCACCGGGGCTGGCATGTGACGCCCGGCCCGGACGGCCGGGGGGCGCCCGAACCGCCGCAGACGCGGGCGCCGCATCGCTCCCGCGGCTTTGCCTAGTTCGTGGTCGCGCTGCTGGCGTTCAACCTGTCGTCGGTGTTGCTGCTCTCGCCCGGCGGACAGAAGCGGGTGAAGGTGCCCTTCAGCCCGTATTTCCTCTCGGAGGTGCAGTCCGGCCGGGTGGCCTCGATCGCCTCCAAGGGCAACACCATCGAGGGAGCGTTCAAGGCGCCGATCCGCTACCCGTCCGGTGACGCGAAGGCCGCGCCGACGACCTTGTTTGCTACTGAGGTTCCGAGCTTCTGGAACAACGACCAGCTGACTGCCCTGCTTCGGTCTGAGGCAGTCCGGGTCAACGCGCAGTCCACGACGCAGAGCACGCCGGTGATCGTTTCGGTCCTCCTCGGGTTCGGGCCGACACTGCTGATCGTCGGCCTGTTCGTCCTGATCGCTCGCCGCGCCGCCAAGAGCGGGGGCATGGGTGCACTGGGCAACTTCGGGCGCTCCCAAGCGACGGCGGATCGACCCGGCCACGATCAGGATCACCTTCGCGGAAGTGGCCGGAATCGACGAGGCCAAGGCGGAGCTGACGGAGATCGTCGACTTTCTGCGCAACCCCGCGCGCTACGGCCGGCTGGGGGGTCGCATGCCCCATGGCGTGCTTCTGTCAGGCGCGCCGGGAACCGGCAAGACCCTGCTCGCACGCGCCGTGGCGGGAGAGGCGCACGCGGCCTTCTTCTCGATCTCGGCCTCGGAGTTCATCGAGGCGATCGTCGGCGTGGGAGCGTCGCGGGTGCGGGACCTTTTCGCCAAGGCCAAGGAGGCTGCGCCGTCGATCATCTTCATCGACGAGCTCGACGCGATCGGACGCTCCCGCCAGGGATCCGTATCGATCGCGGGCTCCAACGACGAGCGCGAGCAGACGCTGAACCAGATCCTCACCGAGATGGATGGATTCGAGTCGGTGGAGGCGGTCGTGGTGCTCGCCGCGACCAACCGGGGCGAGATCCTCGATCCGGCGCTGCTGAGACCGGGACGCTTCGATCGCCGCGTCGCCGTGCAGCCACCCGACCGGGTCGGACGCCGGAAGATCCTCGAGGTGCATACCCGGTCGATCCCGCTGGCAGCCAGCGTCGATCTGGAGGCTCTGGCGGCCACGACCCCGGGCATGGTCGGCGCCGACCTCGCCAACCTCGCCAATGAGGCGGCACTGCTCGCCGCGCGCCGCAACCATCACACCGTCCAGGCGGACGACTTCACCGACTCGCTCGAGAAGATCCTCCTCGGCGCTCCCCGCGGGATCGTGCTATCGACCGCGGACCGCGAGCGGACCGCTTACCATGAGGCCGGCCACGCACTGGTCGGGATGCTGACTCCGGGGGCCGATCCCGTGCGCAAGGTTTCGATCATCCCCCGCGGTGCCGCTCTCGGCGTCACCCTCTCCACCCCCGATGACGATCAGGTGTCCTACACCCGCGAGGACCTGATCGGCAAGATCAAGGTGGCGCTCGGCGGCCGCGTCGCGGAAGAGGTTGTTTTCGGCACCATCAGCACCGGAGCGGAAGCCGACATCGACCAGGTCACCACGATCGCCCGCCAGATGGCCGGTCGCTGGGGGATGAGCGATGCGATCGGATTCGTCAGAGTCCTGCCCTCCGACGGGCGCGGATCCTTTCCCGGGCACCCCCGGCGAGAGCTCCGAGGCCACGCAGCGGATCCTCGACGAGGAGGTGCGCCAGCTCATCGACACCGCCCACCTCGATGTGACCAGCACGCTGACCCAACATCGCGGTCGGCTCGAGACACTTGCCCAAGCCCTCCTGGCGAGCGAAACGCTCGACGAACCCGACGCCTACGCAGCGGCGCATATGCCATCCCGGGCGGCCGAGGCGGGAACATCCGCGGTCGTTGAACGCACTTCTTCGCAGACCGGCAGGAGTCCTTCACAGCTCAATGGCCAAGGAAGGCTAAGCAGGTGATGCCCAGCGCTGATCGATTGCCGCGCCCGAGCGAGCGATTGACACCGAAACCGGACAAGTCCGGCTGGCATAACCGTGCAGTTACGCTTGGGCCTCCCAACGGCACGCAGCCTACGGTTAGAGTTGTGGTGTTGTGGATGGTTAAGGGCATCGAACGCGTCAGGCCGCGCGCCGGTGTTTGGCTAAATCACGCTCCTGATCGGTCCTGGACGGCAGGGGATACCGCCTTCGGGCGGAGTTCCTTGGCGGGTTGAGCGACCGCACCCATTGATCTCGTTGGACTTCGTCCAGCCCTTCGCAGGCCGGGCGAGACCGAAGGGAGCGGTTCTATGCAAACCCTTGACAAGTTCCTCCACGGCAGCGACGTCGCTGATGCGCTGCCAGCCGATCAAGGTCAATGGTGACCTGACGGCGCTGATCGCCGAGCCATGGGCACCTCAGCAGTATTCCTGTGAGCTCTACCGCTCAAATGGCCATCGTCCGCTCACGGCGATTGTCGGATCCGACGATGGCGCGCCCGAGCTCCACGATGTATTGGACGCGGTCGCGGCGCAAGCAGCAGTGGTCGAGCAGGCTCCCGGCTACGAACGATGGGCGCTCGACATGGGGTTCAATCCCGACAGCCGAAAGGGCGAGCGCGTGTACCGCGCGGCGCGCCGTCAAGCCAAGCTCCTGCGCCAGCTGCTAGGCGAGGATCAGTACGTGCGTTTGCTTTGGCAGACCGAACGGCTGTAGCTATCCGCCGTCGCGCGCCGAGCGGTCCATGCTGCCGAGCCGGGGCGTGGCGACGCTGCCAGGCGCCTCGGGGACGACCGGTTGAAGGACGACCGCGAGTCGTCGGCGGACCAGGCAGCGCGGGCAGTATCGGGGAGTGAGGGCCCGGACCCGCGGTGAAATAACCAGTCCTGCAGCCGGGGCACCTCACCGTCAAGCAAGCCGGTGTCACGGCATTAGCCGACTGAGACACCGATACCGGGGATAGCTCTACCTCCGTCGCTTCGAGGTCACGCGTCCGCGCCACCGATCGCGCGTCTGTCCTCGACGTGTGGGTTCGAAGGCCGCGTGCCTCATCTCCAGCACGCGGCCGACGAAACCCGGTCCGCCCGCCCGCAGGGTGGGTGGGCGGATCCTCTCCGATCGACGCGCGCTCCCGCGCCTCTCCGATCGACGCGCGCCCCCGCGCCTCTCCGATCGATGCGCGCCCCCGCGCCTCGTCAATCGGCGCGCGCTCCCACACGCAGATGACAGTTGACAAGCTCTTGCGAGCGCTCGGCGAAACGAGCGCAATCAGCACGCCGGTGTCTCGGAATCTGCGATCCGGCTGGGCGAGCAGCAACCCGTAAATGGCGGAGCTCCTGGGCGTAGGCACAGTACATGCCACGGACCTGAAGCGCAGCGGCCAGACGTGTGACCGTGAATCTCGTTCCGCTCTAGCAGTGCAATCCGCGGGGCCGTCGATGACGCGCGCCGAGATCGCACGACACATGGTAGCGCTTTCACTCGCGAGGGGCGCTTCCCCGGGCAATAGTCGAGCCACGTCGAGGCTCACTGTCCGGATGCGTTCCGACCCGCTACGCTGGCTATGAATCGAAGCCTCGTCGGGGCGCTCTCCCTCTCTCTGCCCAGCGGCGGTCTTCTCACAGAAGAGCGGGAGACCGAGCTGCACATGTCTACACCGGATCACCTCGCCGGAGGGCCGCTGAACGCGGCGATCGCGAACGAGATCGGGAGGATCGTCGCCGATTTCACTGGCCGCGGAGCCACCAAGTCGCGTGCGTTCCTGCACCAGGACGTCGTCGTCTGTCTGCTCGAGGATGGCGCGACCAAGGCCGAGGCCAAGCTCGTCGCTGCCGGTCGCGACGAGCTCGTGCGCATGCAACGTGACGCGCTGCAACGCGTCATGGAGAGGGATCTCGTCGCGGCCGTCGAGCGGCTCACCCGACGCAGGGTCCGTACATTTCTCAGCGGGACGAGCACGCCCGGAGAGTCCTCGGTCGAGGTATTCGTGCTCGAACCCCCGACGGCCAGCGCTGAGTCTCGCGGGATTGCCCCTAGCGGTGGCCCTGAAGCCACGCTACGCTGGTTCGACGACAGGTTTTGGATGGGGCCTCACGGCCTCCTCTGACCAGGTCGACAGCGCACCGGCGGACGGAAGAGGTCTAGCGGGCCTCTCCGGACAGGAGCAGATCAATGGAAGGCACCCACGCTGAAGCAGGGCCGCCCCCCTCGGGGGTGGGCAGCTGTTGGCGGCGATATCCACCAGGATCGTCGCGATCCTACGCGACCATTACGGCCGCGGGCCCATGAAGGCCAAGACCTACGCGCTGGACGACATCGTCGTCGTCGTCATGCGCGGCAGCGGCTTCACGCCCCTCGAGAAGACGATCATGGAGAGCGGTCAGCCCGAGCGCGTCGTATCGATGCGCCACGAGTTCCAGAACATCATGACCCAACGGTTCACCGAGACGATCGAGGAGCTCACCGGCCGCAAGGTGCTCGCCTTCCTCTCGCAAGCTCACGTTGAGCCTGACATCACCATGGAGATCTTCTTCGTCGACGCTCCGCTCGCAGGGTTCGCCGCGGTGGAGGTCGTCGCGCCCGAGCCCTGATCGGGGTTCGGCGGCCACCGCCGCGTCGGCTGAAGGCGCGATCCTGCCGCGCCCAGCTTGGGGCGCGCCGGCGTTGGAGTGGTCCGATTTCCGACCGTCCCGGTCGGGAATGTGGTAACATCAGGTGCGCTCAGTGAGCCCTCAGCTCTTCTCGCTTCCGGGGCGAATTTTCCCAGTCAGAAGGGCAGAGAGGCCATGGACATGGCCACCGCAACTAGGAAGTCACGAGCATCGAGGCAGTTCTCGCGCCCTGCAGCTGAGCCGAACGCGCCGGCGCCGATGGAGTTCTCCATCTACGAGGACAACGGCGGCGCTTATCATTGGCGGGTCCGAGGCCACGACGCGACCCTCGCACAGTCGGGAGAGTTCGCCTCCTACGACGACGCAGCCCAAGCCGCGCAGTGGGTGCGCGACGGTGCCGCCAAGGCGCGGTTCGACCGTCGCGCCGTCGAGTCACCCCCAGTAGATCTCATTGCGCGCCGCGAGGCGCCAGGCGACGACTCGGATGCAGAGCGTTGGTTGGATGAAGGCGGCAGCTTTAGCAGCGAGGCGGTGGCAAAATGGCCGTCCCCACGCTGACCGCGGCTCCGGGCGGAATCTGTTCCGGGTGTGGGTACGCGCTACGTGTGTCTGTAAGGGCTTCACGGTGACCCCGGTCGTGCCCCACATTTGCTGCCCTGCCTGCCGGCTACGCTTCACTCCGGCGGCCGCGGCCTACATCATCGCGTGCCCCGAATGCGGCGAGCCGCCCCAGCAGGTCTCCTGCTTGGAGCGCATCTTCGGCTTCCGTCTGGTCGGACCGGAGGACCTTCCGCGCGACTTACCCTACGCGACCGCGGTGTCGATCTCGCTTCCCGTGCTGGAACCCGATCGTTAGCCAAGCTAATCCCTCCCCTGGCATGCGCTCGATCAGTTGCGGGTCCCGGGGGATCAGGAGATGCCGCTGCGTACCGCCTGGACGGCCGCCTGGATGCGGTTGTCGAGGTGGAGTTTGGCGAGGATGCTCGCGATGTGGTTGTGGACCGTGTTGCTGCTGAGCGAAAGCTCCTGAGCGATGACTTGATTGCTCTTGCCGCTGGCGAGGTGGCTGAAGATCTCCAGCTCCCGTTCGGTGAGGGCGGCACGGATCGCGCTTGCGGCGTCGTTGCTGGCGGTGGTGACGGGGATGTCGCGGTCGCGGATGCGCTGAAGCAGCTTCCCGGCGATCTCGGAGGAGATGACCGACTCGCCGGCCGCGGTTGCCTTGACCGCGGCCACGATCGTCTCCGGCGGAGCCGTCTTCAGGATATATCCGGTGGCGCCGGCGACGATCGCCTCGACGACACGGTTCTGCTCGGTGCGGGTGAGGATCAGAATGCGCGAGGCTGGGGCGAGAAGGCCGAGCCGCTGGATCGTGTGCACACCGGAGTCGTCGGGAAGTCGGAGGTCCATCAGCACTACGTCGGGGCGTAGGTCGACGACCACCGTGAGGGCTTCCTGGGCGCTGGCGGCCTCGCCGACGAGCTCGAGGCCGCCGCGCGTCATCGTCTGGGCAAGCGCGTCGCGGATCAGCTGCTCGTCGTCAACTACGACAACCGTAATCGGCCGTCTGCTCTCCGTGGCGGGCGCCTGCTGCATCGACATGTGGACTAATCCCTTGCGATTTCTGCAGAGCCAATCTAGGACCCCGAACGTGGGCGTGTCAATCCCCGCCGTCGCCACGCGAGCTCGCCGTCCCCACGCGAGTGGTCCGTTCGGGCCCCCATACACCCGTCCTAACCCCCGGACAGGACTCGGACGGGCCATGTACAGAGACGCCGGACGCGCCTAGTCTCGGGCCCTAGCGAGTCACCAGCTCCCGATCACGGAAACCCAAGAAGCAGAAGCGATCCGGTTCGGACGCGGTACGCGGTACGCGGTACGCGGGCGGTATCTCGCCGCAACCAGACGGCGCCGCGGGCGCCGGGCAGGCATTCACGCCAATCAGCGAGAGGGCAACCATGAGAGCACCAGCGAAACGACGGGGCAGGTATCTCGCCGCGTGGCGAGCCCGGTTGAGCCTGGCGTTCGTAGCCTGCGCGGTCGTTGGCGTGGCGCCGGGATCTGCCGGCGCGGTCAACGTGTTCACGCTGGACAGCAGTCCAGATGGCCGGGCCGGCGTAGCGGTCGACAGCTCGGGTTCCGGCTATTTCGCTTGGGAGCACAAGCAAACGTCGAGCAGCGACGTCACGCAGTTCTGCAAGGTCGTCCGTGGAGGGAGATGCACGAATCCGATCGTGCTGGCGGCTCCGCCGCTGAACCCCGCCCCGTTCGACTCGACCGACGTGTCCGCCGCGTTCCCGGTCCTCGGGGGTGGATCGACCGTCTACGTGGTCGGCCCCCGGTTTGTCGCCGGCGATGTGGTGGTCTGGACCTCGACCGACGGCGGCAACAGCTTTGGACCCGCCGCGCAGGTCACTCAGTCCGGCGCGTATCAGGGGACGGATCCGACCGATGTGCTGCTGAGCGGCGCCAACTTCTTGGTGTCATCGCACAACCCCGGCCTGTACTTCACCAGCGTTCAAAGCGGATCGACCACCGCTCACGGCGCGGACATCACTCCGCCGGGAGGGTCGACGAACATGACCGGTTCGACGCTCGGGCTCGCCGGCGGAGGCCCCTACGGGAGCCCTGTCGAAGCGTTCTCGATGCTCAACGGCGGCCAGCCGCAGACGATCGGCTACCGCAGCTACAACGGCACGGGCGATCCGAACGACGCGGCGAACTGGAGCGGCGCGGCTCAGGTGACCGGCGGCATCCTGCCGAGCCTGGCTGGCGGCCCCAAGGGGCTGTTCCTGGCCTCCCAGGACGCCGCCAACGGGACCTACACGCCGGTCAACGTGCGCAAGTACGTTGCGGGCTCCGGGTTCGGCCCGCCGGTGACGCTGCAGACCAGCAGTTCGGACGTCAACGCAGGAAACATGTTCCAGACTCCGGGCAGCGGGCAGCTGCTCGTAGCCTGGCAAGGCACCACGCGTTCCGACGGCGGAACGGGCATCCGCCTGTACCGCTCAACTAACGGCGGTGCGAGCTTCGCGAGCGTCGGCGACGTGGCCGAGGGGTCACCGAACTTCGCCATCCTGCCCGACTCGATTCGCGTCGCAGCGGCCGACGATGGTCAGGGCTTCCTTAGCTTTATCGACGGGGGTGGCGGTCAGCAGCCACTGCAGGTGGCGGATCTCAATCCGATCCCGGCGTTCACGGCCGGAAAGCCGACCGTCGTCGGCTCGACGATCACCGAACGGGTCCTCGTGAACACGAGTGGCCGGGTGACCGCCTCCTCGCGCGTTGCCAACGCACAGGCGCTCGCTCCGGCCGTCCGCACCAAAGGGTGTAAGGCGGGGCAAGTTCGCGTCAAGAGCCACGGTAAGAAGCGGTGCATCTCAAACACCTTCGGCGCGAAGACCGTGACGATTCACGGCGCCGGGACCTACACGGTAAGGCTTACCCCGAACGCCGCCGCGAGGCGGGCGCTGAGCAAAGGCAAGACGCTGCACGTCCTCGGGACGCTCACATTCATCCCCACCGGCGGTGGAACGCCGATCGTGAAGACGTTCACTGTCACCGTGCACGGCAAGACGCGCCACAAGAGGCACTGACGCCAGGCGACGCTGACTCCCCTGCTCAGGACGAAAAGGAGCTTCACCAACGGAAACAACCGCAACCCGATATCCACTGCGGCGCTCACAGGCGAGCTCTCGCCGCGGCTGAGCCGCGGCCTCTGGCTGGTCAAATGGCTGCTCGCGATCTCGCACTTCATCGTGCTGTTCTTCCTCGCGATCGCGTTTGTCGTAGTCAGCGTGGTCGCGTTCTTCGCCATCCTCTTCACCGGCCGCTACCCGAGAGGGTTGTTTGATTTCAACGTGGGCGTGCTGCGCTGGTCGTGGCGGGTCGGTTTCTACTCCCACAGCGCGCTCGGCACCGACCGGTATCCAACCGGTCACGCTCAAGGACGTGAGCGACTACCCGGCCCACCTCGAAGTCGACTATCCCGAGTCGCTCTCACGGGGGCTCGTGCTCGTGAAGTGGTGGCTGCTGGCAATCCCGCACTACCTCATCGTCGCAGTGTTCGTCGGTGGCGCCTGGACCGCCTCGACGCGGGCCAGCATCGGCTGGGCCTGGAGCTCGGGCGGCCTGGTCGGCCTGCTGGTCTTCTTCGCCGGCATCATGCTGCTCTTCACCGACCGTTACCCGAGGCCCTCTACGACTTCGTGCTCGGGATGAACCGCTGGGTCTTCAGGGTCGCCGCCTACGCACGCGCTGATGACCGACGACTATCCGCCATTCCGACTCGATGTGGGCGGCAGCGAAGCCGCAACCCCGAGTGTACCCCCGACCCCACACCGCCGGTGCCAGCGCCGGCGGCCCTATAACTCCGGCCGCGAACGTCAACACGGCGCTTGAAACCCGTCGATCTTCTCGTCGAGCACGGCGGCAACGCCCGGTAGGTCGCTGCGAAGCTTCGCACCGTCCCGGGAGTGCTTGGGGCGAGCACACCCCCCACGCGGCAGCGTGGCGCGAACTCTGTGGTCGTCGGGCGGTGCTGTTGAACCTCCTCTCGCTGGCGTAGGGACCAGCGAGCTCACAGCCGAACAACCGGTGACTCGAGCGGTGGAGGCCGACGGCACAGCCGTACGCGGCGGTCGGGCGCGCGCGCGACACTCGGTTTCACGGGTGGCCTCGGTCGTGGCTGGTTCAGTCCCAAACGTGATGCCACAGCAGCGCACTAAACGGGAGGCATCCTCGATTCTGAGGATTGACCCGCGCAGTACCCTCTAATTAGAGGGCATCGCGTGAGGTTCGCCCAAGTCCGGTGGGCAGCACCAATTGACTTCTGGGCGTTCCGCAACCTGGAGGTCATGATGTCCGACACGAACTTCTTCATTTGACTCGGCGTTCTACGGGCACGATCGCACGACCGCCACCACCTATATCAACGACAACATAGTCTTCTGCGTGCTCGAGAACATCCTCAGCTCCAAGGAGTACGTACTGATCGCTGATGGGTTCCGCGAGGAGGTGATCGATGGTCGAGTCGCGTTCCAAACCGAAACCGAGGATGAGTTCACCGCCGCCATCGAACGTCTGACCGAACGACGCGTAGTCGCGTTCATGAGCGCAAACCAGGCCACCCCCGGCGTCGCGGGCGAGTTGTTCTTTCTCGACGCCGCTCCTCCTGCGCCGCGTGGCAAGAGCGTCGCGTGAGAGCGACGTCCACCACTCTGGATCCCGTCGCCCGGAGCGACAGTGAGCTCATGGCCGAGGCGGCGGCGGGAAGCGTGGAGGCCTTCGATCAACTCTATGAGCGCTATTGCGCCAGGGCCTACCGCTTGGCGCTCGGGGTCTGCGGCGATCACGCTCTCACCGAGGACGCAATGCAAGAGGCATTTCTGTCCATCTGGAGAAATAGCGCGAGCTACCGAGCTCACCGAGGCACCGTCGCCGCATGGGTACTAACGGTGGTACGCCACCGAGCAATCGACTTGGCCCGACGCAACGGCACTACTGCCGACCGGCAATCCGACGTCCGACACCTGGGCAGCCATACGGCCGCGGATGATGACCCTTACGAGGAGGCCGGCGCCCGTGAGCAGGCCGACCATCTTCGCGCGTTGCTCAACCGTCTTCCGGACCCCCAGCACGAAGTGGTGACGCTCGCGTTCTACGGGCAGCTCACGCACGCGGAGATCTCCGAGCAGTTAGGACTGCCACCGGGAACCGTCAAAGGTCGCATGCGGCTCGGTATGCACAAGCTGAGGGAGGCGCTGGGCTCGGCCGAAGCCTGATGCTCGCGCGTCAGCTGTGCACGACAGCAGGGCCAAGAAGGCCTCCCCCACAATCCTTGGGCCATCGCCCGCTGCCCGTGGATCCGATGACAGGCGAGAACGCCTCCGTGACGGTCGAATTGAGTTGGCTCGGCTCCGGCCGTGTGTCGAAGGCGCGGCCCGGAAAGGAGGAGGAACTCGCGGGCCGCGCCGACACGATCGTGGTGGGCCGGATCAGGCCTTGATCAGCGGGCCGGCCTTCGCCAGAACTTGCGACTTGCTCAACGGCTGATCAAACCCACCGGACGGCGTCACCGACTGCTTCGTCAGCAGGCCGATCGCCGCGGCGTGCCGCGCCTCGACCTGAACGATTGAGCCCGCCGCAGCCAGGTACGCCGGATTCTTCAGCGACGGTCCAGCGCCGTTGTAGGCGCCCACTCCTGTGTTTTCGAGCACATAGGCAAGCTTCAGGAAGCTCGTCTGGTCGTGGACCGGGAACACGAACGTTGGCTTCTTCACCGGCGTGCCTCCGGCCGCCTTGATGGCCTTCACCAACGCGTCGACGTGCTGCTGCTCATGACCGGCGATCAGGCTCGCCAGCGACTTCGCCTCACCGCTCAGACCGACTGTCCTGGCCTTGTTGGTGTAGAAGTCGGCCTCCAGGTACTCGAGCGTGAGCGCAAAGTTGAGGGTGCCGACATCCCCACCCCCCGACGCACCCAGAGCGCTGCTCACATACGGACCGACAGCGGTGGCGCCATAAGCGGCACCCGCGGCCATCGCACCGCGCAGGATGAAGCTGGCGCGGTTGATGCCGTGAACCTCGGTAGCGGCCAGCTCAGGGCTGGCGATGTTGTTGCTATTCACTTGAGTCGTTCCTATCTATGGAATCGTTGATGACGGCGATCTACGCGATGAACGGCTTGACGGCCGCCAGAACCTGACTCATCGACATCGGCTTGGCGAACGCGCCGTCAGGTGTCGGCGACATCTTCAGGAGCGTGTTGAACACCGCTGCGTGGCGCGCCTCGATCGAGTGAATCGACAGGGCAGCAGCAAGAATCTCCTTGCTCTTGATGTTTCCCGCCTGACCGAGGTACGCGGATGCGCCGAGATTCTCGACGGCACCCGCCAGCTTCGTGACCTGCGCCGCGCTCTGGATCGGGAACTTGGCCTTCGGCATGGCGGCGGGCGTGCCGAGCTTGCTCGCCACTGACTTCAGCGCGCCGACATGCTCATGCTCATCGGATTGGAAGGTCTTGATGACCGACAGGTTCTGGCCGCTGAACAGTCCGCTCGCAACGACCTTGTCGTAGAACTGTGCTTCCAGATACTCGAGCGTCAGCGCGTAATTGACGACCACCAGGTCACCGGTATCGGTGCCAGTGCTGCTACCGGACGCCGAGGCGGAGCCCGAGGAAGCCGTCGCGCCGGACGACGGGCTCGAGCTGCTCGAGCTGCTGCCGCACGCCGCGATGAACGCGGCCAACCCCGTAGCGGCAGCCCCCGTACCTATCGTCCTCCCGGCCATCCTCAGGAACTTCTTGCGCTCGGTGTCATCGCGCGCCAGCTCCGCAACCACGCCATCGGCCGGCTGGTCGGCGTCCCTGCTGGGTGAACCACTCATGTTGTCTCCTTGGTCTAGCCCGGAATCGCTCGTCTGGGCACAACCAGTACTACGAAAACCGGCGGCTCGCGGATCACTCGAGCGACTCTTGCCGGGTCACAGCGCCGTATCCAGCCCCATCGGCCGCGAGGGGCCAGGAGGCCAGTGGCTCTCAGCGCAGCCGGGTGATTCAGAGGCAGTTAACGGCGCTAGTCAATTGCGCAGGCGATGGTCAGGGTCTCTACCTGATCGCCTGGGAACCGTGTGATGCACCAGCGGCGGTGCCCTTGGCTTCGGTGCGGACCAGGGCATCGAGCAGTGCACCGAGTAAGAAGACCGTGGCCGACAGGTAGAGGTAGCCGGTCAGGACGATGAAGACGGCCAGCCCGCCGAACAGCGAGTCGTAGGAGGCGACATCACTGAGATAGAGAGCGAATCCGGCCGTGGTGAGGACCCAGGCAGCGACCACGATCAGCGAGCCGAGGCTGACCCAGGGCAGCGGCTGCGGCGTGGCGGGGGCGAAGTGGACGAGCAGCCCGACGGCAAGGGCCAGAGACGCAGTGGCCAATCCCCAGCGTGCGACGAAGCCGAGGACCGCGAGCGCCGCGCCGTGGTGCGTGGCGCTGAAGAAGAACGGCGCGAACCGGAGGCTGAGGGCAGCGAGGATAAAGCACGCGCCGATTGCGATCGAGAGCGCGAAGGAGATCGTCATCCGGCGGATGAAGCCGCGCTGACGCTCTGAACGGTAGATGTTGTTGAGTGCGCCCATGACGGCCCGGACGGCTCCCGATACCTGCCACAGCGTGAGGCCCCCACCGAGCGTCGCCCACAGAACCTGCTTTGCCGCAAGCACGTTGTTGACCGAGGTGGAGACGGCGGTGAACGCGGCCTTCGACACATTGGACTGGATCACCGGAGCGAGGTCTCGACTCCAGATGGCATGCTGGTGCAGGAGGCCCGCGAGCGCGAGCGCGAACAGAAAGAACGGCACCATTGCGGTCAGGATCTGGAATGAGATCGCGCTCGCGTAGGTGAGGAGGTCGTGTTCCTCGAAGCCATCCACGACGGCGTGGGCAGTGTCGCGAGCTCCGCACCAGACGCGCCGAAGAGCGGGGCCGCGACGGGCTTCTTCTGACAGATGTCCGGTCGCCTGACCGATGCGGTCGACCAGCGGGGTAGCCGCGGTCTCTGGGACTGGGTCCTGCCTCATGGGCCGGGCCATCGCGCTGCCCTTAGTCTGGAGCGCGCGTCCGGATGCCCAGAGAGTCTCTGCTCGCCGTCGGGTCGATTGAATGCGCTCGCGGAAGTCCCGGGTGATCGAGAACCGAACCCACCGCCTAAACGGATCCGAGCGATTGACCCCCGTCCTCGATCTGGGCCCTTGCTCGCGCGACGTGCGCTTCCCGACCCACCTCTTCTTCGCATACCGTCACCAGTGGCTCGTCGTCCGGTTGGATGTTTCCTCGGTTCAGTGTCAGTGCCGCTAGTTCAGCGCTGGTGCTCGGCGGGCTGTCCCGAGGGCGGGAGTCCGCCGCTCGGTACTGCGTCTGGTCCAGAGCCGATCCGCGAGCGACCAGCCGCCGTAGGCAAGCGCGCCGACGGTCCCGGTCGCCGTCAGGAGCACTCCGGCCGCGCTGACGCCGGCTACGCCATTGGACCCGAGGATCAGGACCATCGCTCCCGTGCCGACGCCCGGACCGACCGGCAGCACACCCAGCACCGTCCCGGCGATCAACACGGCGGCCGCATCGAACACGGAGGCGTGAACGCCGATCGCATGCAGCATCAGCCAGTTGCGCGCGACCTGTCCGCTGACGGCGAGCCCCACGCAGATGACGACACGGGTTTGGGCGCCAACCTCGCTCAGCGCACTGAGGCCCTGCCACCATCCGCTCGGGTGGCGCCGAGCCAGGCGAGCGAGCCCTCCGACGGCGGCGATCGCCGCGCACAATCCGACAAGCGGGGTCCACCACGGCAAACGTAGGGGGGCGACGAGCGTGAACGAGAACAACGTCGCGAACGCGACCTCCGTGAGCACGATCGGTATCTCCGTGGCCGCGAGGGTCACCGTCCTGGGGGTCTCTCGCGGAGCCGAGCGCCGAAGCGAGGCGATGCGCAGGCCGAACCCCAGCTCGCCGTTGACGACGTTGCCGAGGTAGCCGACACCCGCCGCGCGGTACACACGCCGGCGACTGACGGTGCCCCCGGCGGCGTGCACGGTGACGTTCCATGCCTCGCTGCGCGCCAGCAGGGACGCGGTCTGGAGCGCCGCCGCAGCGGCCAAGGTCAACCACGGCGCGGTCGTGGCGGCGGTCGCGAACTGTCCCCACCGGCCGGCAAGAACGAGCACCAGAGCTCCCACCGCGAGCAGCGTTCCCGCGACCGTCAGGAGACGTCGCCGGCGAGCCGCCAGCGCTCCAATACGCCGCCCGGCTCGCACGACAAAACGCCTCGAATCGCGAGCCGAGCATTCCTCGACGGCATCCTGGCCGGCTGCGCTTCTCGACCCGGGCATCAATTCAAGCTCAGGAACTGGCATGCTGGGCTACAAGCGGACCGAAGCGGCGCCGCCGTGGGACGCGAATTCGCGCGGGTGGCCCGCTCACAGTCATCCGATCACGGGAAAGCGTCGCTTATTGCCGAGCTCGGTCAGCATCCGCTGCATCGTGCTGGTCACCAGCCGGTAGCCCTCCTCCGGGTCGGGGGTGGGGCCGAGGCTCTTACGCAGGTCGAGCGGGGGAAGCACCCGGATCGTGATCTTCGACGGCAGCGGGATCCGCCCTGGCAGGTCGAGCACGGTGACGCCGAACGGCGGCCCAATCGCCAGGGGCAGCACCTTGAGGCGCAGGAAGCGGTTCAACTGCAGCGCACTCGCCAGCCGCCGGCCGCGACCCAGGAACAGCGCGGTCTCCTGACCGCCGATGGCGACCACTGGGACGACCGGGACATTGTGCTCGAGCGCCAGCTCTACGAATCCCGTGCGCCCGCCGAATCCCACTTCGCTGGACGCCCACGAGGGCCTATAGGTCTCCTGGTCTCCCCCCGGGTAGACGAGCAGCGCGGCGTCTCGGTGCAGCGCCCGCTTCATGTTCACGGGCGAGGCGGGAATCGTGCCGTACCGCTGCACGAGGGCTCTCGCGCCTGGAAGCTTGAAGACGAGATCGTGCGCGAGCTGATGAAACCGCCGATCCGGCCCGAAGTGGTCATAGAACGCTTGCGCGAAGACGAACGTGTCGACGATCATCGTCCCGCCAGAGTGATTTCCGACGAGGAGCACCGGGCCGGCGACCGGGATGTTGCTAAGCCCGCGGACGTCCGCGCGGAAGTACAGACGTGAGAGCAGCCTCAGCGCCGGAAGCGTTTCGCGGATGTACTCCGGGTCGCGCTCGTCCAACGGGTCGACTTCTCCACCTCCATCCACAGCGCCGGCGACATCCCCCACCACGGCTCCGAGCATGCGCAGGACAGCCTCCAGCGGATCCGGGGCGGCGCCCAGCAAGCTGCTCATGACACCCCCGCCAGCCGTACTCGGGCTTCCCGTTACGCGCGGCTCGCCACCGCCCGCCGCCGCCGAGCCACCCGGGCCACGGGTCCCGCGGTCGTGCGGGTCATCGATGATGGGCCCGGGGACGCTCGACGGCGCCCCGTTCGCATGCGCCGCCCCAAGAATCACACGATCTGCCGGTGGCGCGGGCGGCTCGACGGATGCCTCGAGAACCATGGAATCTCCTTGAGCGCCTACCGGACCCCCGGAGCAGGGCGTCTCGATGACTCTCTTGTCGGGGAACGGCTCTCTAAAGCTGGGGACGAAGTGTCCGAGGAGGGTCGCCGTGGGTGCCTGGTCCGGCGGTGGTCCTGCGCGAAGCGGATTCGCAGAAGCGACGAGTGACCTTTGTGTATTCACTCTACCCTCCACCGGCAGTAATACAAGGTGCCGCCACAACGGCATCCGAGCCGATCTCCACCAGCACGTGGTGTGGGAGCTTGGTGACGACCCCATAGTCGGGCGCCGCAACCATGCTCGGGTCGTCCTCGGGCTCGGTCGAGGCCGGGTAGAGGCGATCAACTTCCTCACGCGTCGCGTATGCGACCCAGCCGATCAGCCCACCGACCCGAATCGACTGAGGTGTGGTGCACGAAGAGCACGAGCACGACGATTGCGCTCAGGATCAGCCCATAGTCCACGACGACGGCAAGACCCGGCAGCGCCCCACCACCCGAACTCTTTCCATTGACCTCGCGCAGGACCGTCATCGAGTACGCGAACGTGCCGATGAACAGCCCCCCGGCCAACTCGCTGCGGCGGTCGTGCAGGATCGCCCGCACGATGCGAGGCGAGAACTGGCCCATCGCCAACTGCACCGCAACAAGAGTCAGCGAAAGCACAACGCTGGTCAGCGTCACCAGCGAGGTCGACGCCGCGGTCAGGATCGTCTGCACCGACGCGGCCGAGCCCGTCACCCCGGTGCTGACGATGTGATAACCGGAGGACCGATCGACCGACAGCAACGCGACGGCGAGCCCCACACCGGCAAACACGCAAATGAGCGGCGCCAGCCACAGCCGGGTCTCGGCGACATGGCGCAATTGCGGTGGTTGGCGAGGAGCAGGTACCTCTCGATGCAGGCGAGGCACCTGCTCTTGTCGTTACGCAGTACTGGGTATGAGGAAGATCCCGGCCTCTAGGGATACACGACGATGCTCATGGCCGTTCTCGCACAGGCACCAACGACCTCTCAGAAGTGCAGGACGGTGCTGCCCTCGGTGATTTTCGGCGGATCGACGGTTACGCCGACGTTCTCTTTGACCCACTCGGCGGCACGCCGCGAGGACTCGTCGGTGCCGGCCTTGTCCTGACAGACCGTCACGGTCTGACCGCCACCATTACTGCGCAACGCCTCGTAGCTGGCAAAGCCCGGCACGGTGCTGATGAGGGCCTGCACGTCCTCTTGCCTCTCGGCCAGGGCGTCGAACAGCTCCGATGCGCCTTGCCCCGAATAACTTCTGATGGCCATGTACATGGTGCCTTCTCCTCTCGCGGCGCCTCCGACGCGTTGGTTGTCCTCTTTAGCGGCGCCTTCGGCGACCGCAATCTCTCTGCTTAGTTGGTGCCGGCTCGCGCTCGGCGCCCGCCGGTCGTCAACAGCACCTTGAGCTTCCACGCCGGTCTTGCAGGCCGCTCCTCAGGACAGCCCTTCGACACTCATCTCAAAGTACTCGTTGTGGCTGAAAGGTCCGACCACTGATTCGACAAGATTGCGCACAGCGTCAACGGACGAACCCTCCCAGATGCAGATGCCGACGCCGTGATCTTGTGTAGCGGCGTGGATCGGGAGTGAGAACCCCTCGGGCAAACCCGCGGCGATCGCTTGGTCCTCGGCTTTCATGAATCCCTTCGGATCCGACACGCGGTGGATGACACTGACGTACATGGGCGCGCTCCTTCGTTGCGATGTGAAGCGGCCACCACGTTGGCGGAGAACGCCTCTAGGACCGAGCACAAGGCCCCACGGTCAAAATTCAGAATGCCCTGCTTCGCGCCCCGTGGCGCAGTGGCACCGTCGATGGCTTCCCGCGTTGGGCGAGGTCTTCTGGCCGCAGGGCCAGCTCTCCACCGACACTACTCCTATTCCAGCGCCGCATTGCTGAGAAACGAAATTTCTTTTTCTGGTCGACGGAGTCGACGATCGCGAGCGCTTGACGATCACGCTTCTGCAGTGGCGGGGTTCAACCGAGCAGCTCAAGGCCACCCGCCTCGTGACCGGAGCCCGTTCATCGGTCTCCGGTCAGCACCCGAACTAAAGACCAGCGCGTGCATCTGCGCGTCGCGGCCAGCGACGATGAGCTGTTTCGCACCGCGGCCGCGGCCGCAAATGAGTCGCTGTCTGAGTTTTTTGTGGAGAGCGGCCGAGAGCGGGCCGAGCGGCTGCTGGCCGACCGAACGCGGTTCGTGCTCTCGCCGAGTCAGTGGCGGATGTTCACGGCGGCTCTTGATCGCCCCCCGCGGGGGATACCAGAGCTGGTCGAGCTGTTCGGTCGCCCGCGGCCCGGGTAGGTGGCGCGCTTCGGGGACCCCGAGCCGCTCGGGCCGGATCACGTCCTCGAGGGCTTCGACTGCGGCCGAGCTTCGCTGAACGTTTGGCTCGAGCGCTATGCCCGGCAGGCGGCCGCGGTCGGGTCCGCGCGTACGTACGTGGTGGTCGACGCGCAGCAGGGGCGCGTTGTTGGCTACCACGCGCTGACGGCGGCCGGAATCGAGCGCGATGCGGCGAGCCCGAGGATGGTCAAGGGGATGCCGCAGTACCCGATCCCGGTCGTGCTCCTGGCGCGGCTGGGGGTGCATCTCTCGGTGTCAGGCCGGGGCTTGGGCGCGTGGCTGCTGCGTGACGCGATGACGCGCACGATCGCTGCTGCAGAGACCGTCGGCGTAAGGGCGCTGCTCGTCCACGCCACCGATGAGGACGCGCGCGCGTTCTACCTGCGCCATGGGCTCGAGTCCTCGCCGACCGACCGACTGCATCTGATGATCCTGATCAAGGACATCGTGGCCGCCGTGGGCGCCGCGAGAAGCAGTCAGTAGTGGCCAGCGCTGGTCCTCCGTTCCGCGCGCTAAGCAGGTCGCTCCCATCGCCGGCGCAGATGCTCGTGGCCGAACGAAAGCCTTGGCGAGAGTGTTTGGGCTCATCCGGCGCGGATGTCAGGAGCGTGTTGGTCTCAGCGGCGATTTGCAGGCGTTCGCTTGCGCCCGGTTGTTCGCCCGGGCTCAGAGCGGGACTTGGGAGCCCATGATCACCGTGCGGTTGCTGGGCAGGCCGAAGTGGTCGACGGGGCTCGTGGCGTTGCGGGCCATCGTGATGAACAGCTTCTTGCCCCATCGCGCCATGCCTGGAGCGTCGGTGGGCGCGATCGCGATCCGCGAGACGAAGTACGAGGCGTGCTCGAGGTCGAGGTTGCGGTCGAGTAGGCCTTCCTTGCGCGCGAGCGCCAGCGCCTCGGGGACGTCGAGCCGGTCGTGATAGCCGACCCGCATGGTCACGTGGAACACCTTGAACAGGCCGCATCCGCGCATCTGCGACCATGAACCGGCCGGCCGTGTCGACGTGCGGGATGCTAACGGTGTCGACGGTGACGACCGCGACTTTCTCGTGCAGGCAGTGGCTGTGCTCGATCTCCTCGCGCAGCGCCAGCGGCGTGGTGTCGATGTCGCGGGTGAGGAAGACGGCCACGCCCGGGACCCGTACCACCGGCGGCTTGTGCGCGGCGAGTCCGTCGAGGAACTCGTCCAACGGCCCCTCCTGGGCCATCCGGTTGCGGGTCACGATCGCCTGTCCGCGCCGCCAATTGATCATCACGATCGACATCACGAGCCCGATGGCCAATGACAGCCACGCGCCGTGCTCGACCTTGGCGACGTTGGAGCTGAAGAACGCGACCTCGACGGTCAGGAACAGCGCCGCGAGCGAGAGCCAGCTTCGCTTTCGACGTGCCCCAGAGCAAGCGAGCGACGGCGACGAACAGCAGCGTGTTGAGGATGAACGTCCCGGTCACCGCCACGCCGTAGATGTCGCCCAGCTTGGCCGCGGAACGGAACACGAGGGTCAGCGCGATCACGCCTACGCACAGCGCCCAGTTGACCATGGGCACGTAGATCTGGCCCTCGACCCGCGAGGTGTGCAAGACCCTGAGGCGCGGCAGGAACCCGAGCTGCACCGCCTGCTTGGCCACCGAGAACGAACCCGAGATCGCCGCCTGCGAGGCGATCACCGTCGCGACGGCGGCGAGCACCACCAGCGGCCACAGCGTCCAGCGCGGCGCCATCTGGTAGAAGGGATTGAAGGTGGTGGGGCGGGCGAGTGCCGGGTGGTGGAGGATGAACGCGCCCTGGCCCAGGTAGTTGAGCATCAGCGCGGGCAGCGCCAGGCGCGAACCAGCCGAGGCGGATCGGACGCCGCGCCGAAATGGCCCCGGTCGGCGTAGAGGGCCTCCGCGCCGGTCACCGCCAGCACCACGCCGCCGAGGACCAGATAGCCCTGGCGCCGTGGTCGAGCATGAACCGCACCCCCCAGCTCGGAGACAGGCCCTGGATCACGGCGGGATCGCCCAGCACCTCGCGCAGCCCCAGCGCGGCGATTACGGTGAACCAGACCACGATCACCGGGCCGAACAGCCACCCGAGCGTGCCTGAACCGAACCGCTGGAGCACGAACAGCCCCAGCAGGATGCCGACCGACAGCGGAACGACCAGGTGCGCCAGTGCCGGCGTGGCCACCCCCACCCCCTGGATCGAACCCAGGACCGAGATCGCCGGCGTGATGATCCCGTCGCCGAAGAACAACGCGGCGCCGAAGATCCCGAGCGTGATCAGCACCGCGCCGTGGCGAGCCCGGTTGCGCTGAGCAGCGCCGTCAGCGCCATGATCCCGCCGTCGCCCCGGTTGTGGGCGCGCATGATGAACCCGGCGTACTTGATCGAGACCACGACCGTCAGCGCCCAGAAGATCAACGAGGCGACGCCATAGACACCGGCGGGGGTCACGTGCGCCGTGGCCCGATACGAGCTGAAGATGGCCTGCTCGGTGTACAACGGGCTGGTGCCGATATCGCCGTACACCACGCCGAGGGCCCCCAGCACCAGGGCGGCTCGCCCGCCGTGCGTGATGACGTCCCGCTTGGCGTCGGCTAGAGCCTCAAACCGCCGCCGCGCCGCCTCCGTCTCCTCCTCACGCGCGCTTCTCGAAGCCGTCACAGGCCGGTACTCGAGCTTATGGGCGGACTCGTTGAGAACCCGCTTCTGGCGTGGTGGCGCGCCCACGCCGGGATCGCGAGCACTCTCCGTCCGTGTCTCGCTGCCGTCGTTGCGCCGCCCGTTCGGAAAACCGCTTGGGCGTGGAGGCCCGACGCCGCTCATGAGTCCGATTCCGTCCACGGATAAAACCAGCCGTTCACGGTCACGAGCTCAAGGATCACCGCGCGACCCCGCCGCTCGACCGACCCTGGAACAGGTCCTGCGCGGGCGCGAAACCAGGGACCGGGCTGCACCCCCGCGAGCGAGAGCCGCGTGAGCATGCCCACCGCTTGCGCTGGCGCGCACCCATCGGGCGTGCTGCCGTTCCTGCTCGCGCTCGGGGGATGCGCTTGGGCCGAGGGCGAACAGTGCCGCGCGCGCGATGTCGTGAAGCTCCTCGGGGTACGCCGGCAGGTACAGCGCGCTGCACGGGTCTGTCAGGAAGAGCCGGGTGAGAGCGACGCCACGCGGGTGGACCCACTCGCGAAACCGAAGCGCACATACGAGCTGCTCGAGCGCCGGCCGCGCGAGCCTCACAGCCCGGCGGTCGTGAGGGATCGCGGCGGATAACCCCGGCCGCTCGCGAGGCTCGCTCCACAGGCGCTCCAGGCCCTGCGCGACCATGCGGCGCGAGCGCACCGACACCAGCTGCGCGGACCGGCAGGCCAGATCGGCGTCGCCCCACGGGCGCTCGTCCGCAGCGAGCCGCGCGTCCAAAAGCGACGCCGTCAGCCGCACGCGAACACGCCGCAACAGCCCGCCGCTCGACCACGCCGGCGCCGACCCAACATCAGCGGCATCTTGTAGTGCCATCGTCCCGATTGTCGACGCCACCGCGTTAACGATCCGTAGAGAAACCGCGGCGGCCTATACAGATTCTGTAAAGATCGCCGCGAATGCCGTCGCCGAGGCGAACCGTTCACCCCGCGGCATTGCGCTGATACCACACGCGTGGCGCTCCCCGCGGGATGGGGGATCAGCGGCTCCGATCCGCCCGCAAGGACCGATCTGGCTGGCGCTGCCGCAGCCGCCCGCCGACCTCGACCATCCCTGCTTTTCACGATCCGGCGATCG
This sequence comes from uncultured Solirubrobacterales bacterium, assembly GCA_963839105.1. Lineage (GTDB taxonomy): Bacteria > Actinomycetota > Thermoleophilia > Solirubrobacterales > Solirubrobacteraceae > Palsa-465. Next base: position 275,112 of record CAWITQ010000009.1, on the reverse strand, counting down.
CCGCGGACGAGGTCGATCCGCGCGTCCGCCGGCCCGGCCTCGGCGTAGCCGGAATGAGACGCACCAGAGGCCCGCGCAGCTCCGCTCCGCTCTTCTGCTACCGCGGTATTTCGAGCCGGTTGCGGCGAGGGTCCCGGTTGCGCGGATGGGAGCCTCAGCGATCACCGCCACGTTGTTCGGCGCCGCGACGCCGCCCGCGTTTGCGCTTGCCGCGCTGAACAGGAAGCCGGTCTGTACAGACCGGCACATCGATAGCGGTGCGCCGGGCCCGACCAGCACCGTTGAGGACGAGCCCTGTGGGAAAGTTGGGGGGGGGACAACGTTGATGCCGCAAACCCAGACAGTACGGGGTGATCCTCGCACTGGTCGCGGGAAAGACGCGCCCGCTCGGGACCGGTAAGCGGAGAGGGGGGTGTCTGGGTTCAGGACATATGTCCCAGGTGATAGGTCTCTCATGAGTCGGGACATAGGTCACACCTTGGGTTAGGGTTGCGGCGGTCGTCGCGGAGGCGGAGCCCGTAGGGCGACGCCGGAGCGGCGATCGCCGGCGCGGCGTCTGGGGGTGGGCGGACTGTGGGGGGCATGTCCCGTGCCCGTGTTGCTGTTCTCCAGGTCGTTTCCGAGCAGCTGTCTGTTACCGCTGCCGCTGCCGAGTACGGGTTCTCCCGTCGGCATCTCCATCGGCTTCTGGCCCGTTATCGGGAGGGGGGTCTGGAGGCGCTCGAGCCGCGCTCCAGGCGCCCGAAGAACAACGCCGAACGCGACGTCCGAGGACGGTCCGCGAGCGGGTGATCGAGCTGCGCGCGCAGCTGACCGCCGACGGGCTGGACGCGGGGCCGGTGACGATCGCCTGGCACCTCGAACGGGAGGGGCTGAGGGCGCCCGTCGACCTCGACGATCCGGCGGATCCTGCACCAGGCCGGGCTGATCATTCCCGAGCCGCGCAAACGCCCGAGGCGCTCCTATATGCGCTTCGAGATGGCCCAGCCCAACGAGATGTGGCAGTCGGACTTCATCCACTGGCGCCTGGCGGACGGGACCGACGTGGAGGTCCTCAACTGGCTCGATGACCACTCCCGCTACCTGCTCTCCTGCACCGCGCACCAGCCCGTCACCGGCGACGACGTCGTGGCCGTGTTCCTCGAGTCGTCGAGCAGCACGGCCCGCCGGCCAGCACGCTGACCGATAACGGCAGCGTCTACACCTCCCGGTTCACCGGCGGGCGCAACGCGTTCGAATACGTGCTCCCGCTCCTCGGTGTCCGCCAGAAGAACGGATCCCCCGGACACCCACAGACCCAGGGCAAGACCGAACGGTTCCACCAGACCCTGCAGCGCTGGCTACGCGCCCGAGCCAGCCGCCCGCACCCTCGCCGAGCTGCAACGCCAACTCGACGAGTTCCGAGAGCACTACAACGAGCACCGCCCGCACCGCGCGCTTGACCGCAGCACCCCCGGCGACGCCTACCGCGCCACCCCCAAAGCCTCCCCGCCAGCAACGGCCACACCCAAGGCCACTACCGGCTGCGCTACGACCGCCTCGACACCAAAGGCAAGATGACCCTCCGCCGCGCCGGCCGCATGCACCACCTCGGCATCGGCACCGCCCACGCCCGCAAACGCGTCCTCGCGCTCGCCGACGACCACCACATCACCGTCACCGACCTCGACCACCGGCGAGTCCTCTCCACCCACCAGATCGACCCCAACAAGACCTACTGGCGCAACCAAAACAAACAGCCCGGCCGCTGGCCGAGCTCCCAAACTGAGACCTATGTCGCGACTCATGTGAGACCTATGTCCCGACTCATCACAAAGCGGAGAGGGGGGGATTCGAACCCCCGATGGACGGATACGCCCATACCGGTTTTCGAGACCGGCGCATTCAACCGCTCTGCCACCTCTCCGGTAGCGCCAAACACGTTAGTAGACCCTCGAGCGCGTCGCACGCAGCGGCCCGGATTGCACAGATTCGGGCTCGTGCCTCGTGCGCGGCGCCGGCCGTGGGGGTCTCCTGTCTAGCGCCGGCGCGAGGCGAAGAACGCCCGCAGCATGCCGCCGCACTCCTCGGCCAGCAGCCCCGACTCGACCTGCGGTCGGTGGTTGAGGCGCGGCTCGGCCAGGACGTTGAAGACGCTGCCGGCCGCGCCGGCCTTGGGATCGCGGGTGCCGAACACCACCCGGGGGATCGCGGGCGAGCACGATCGCTCCGGCGCACATCGCGCACGGCTCGAGCGTCACGTACATGACGGCGTCCAGCACCCGCCAGCTTCCGAGCGCTGCGGGCGGCGTCCCGCAGGGCGATCATCTCGGCGTGCGCGGTCGGGTCCCCTCGGACCTCCCGCTCGTTGTGGCCGGCGCCGATGACCTCGCCCTCGCGGACCACGACGGCCCCGATCGGGACGTCTTCGTGCTCGGGCGCGCGGGCGGCCTCTCGGAGGGCCAGGCGCATGAAGTACTCATCTCGGGGAAAGAAGTGTGAGCTGGCCAAACGAACCGAGCACGCGGTACCGTTCACAGTGGGCAACCGGCATCGCCGATGATGCCTTAATCACAAGGGATTCCAGATCGACCAAGGGCGGCTTACAAGGATGGCGGCGGCCCCTGCCCTATTCGCTGGCCTTGCTCGTGGCCGCGCCCTCGGCCGCGAGCGCCTCGACGCGGGCCGCGACTACGTGCCCGGGGAGGTCGTTATCGGCTACACGGCGCCGCCCGCGCGCGTCGCTCCAGACGGCGGTCAGCCGGCGGATGGGCGTGCGCCGGTGGCGGCGAACCTCACCTCCGCCGAGCAGGTCGTGCAGCTCGCCCGCGGGTGTCAGCGTGGCGGACGCGATCGCCCGGCTGCGCCGCCAGCCCGGCGTGGCCTACGCGGTTCCTAACTACATCGCCCACACCGCCGGCGGCTGGATCCCAACGACCCGGGCCGCGGCGGGCGCGCCGGGCTGGCAGTGGATGCAGTGGAACTTCCTGCCCGCCGACGGGCGTCGATGCTCCCGAGGCGTGGGCCAACCTGATCGCCGACGGGCGCGCCGGGCGGCCGGGGGTCATGGTGGCGATCGTCGACACCGGCGTCGCCTACCGCAACTGGCACCAGTTCACGCGCTCGCCGGACTTCGGCGGGACCCACTTCGTCGACCCCTACGACTTCGTCGCCCACAACGCGCTACCCGCTCGACCGAACGGCCATGGGACGTTCGTGGCCGGCACGGTCGCTGAGGCGACCAACAACGGATCGGCGCCACCGGCCTGGCCTACGGCGCCTCGATCATGCCCGTCCGGGTTCTCAACGCCAGCGGGGACGGCGATGCGGCCACGATCGCGCGCGGGATCCGCTACGCGGTCAACCACGGCGCCCAGGTCATCAACCTGAGCCTGGAGTTCGACCTGAGCGTGACCGCGGCCGAGATCCCCGACATCGTCAACGCGCTCCGATACGCCCACCGGCAGGGCGTGGTCGTCGTCGCCGCGGCCGGCAACGACGCTCGCCAGCAGCTCGCCTACCCGGCGCGCGCCCCGGGCGTGATCTCGGTCGGCGCGACCACGAGGGATCTGTGCCTGGCCGACTACTCGAACACCGGCCCCGGCCTCGACCTCGTGGCGCCCGGCGGCGGCGATGACTCGAGCCTGCCTCGGCGACCCCAACTGCCACCCCGACCGGAACCTGCCCGGCATCTTCCAGATGACCTTCCAGGATCCCTTGCACCCTCGCCAGTTCAGCCTCCCCAGCGGGTGGTTCGGAACCTCGATGGCCGCGCCGCACGTGGCCGCCGTCGCCGCGCTCGTCATCGCCAGCCGGCGTGATCGGCGCCCACCCCGAGCCGGACCAGGTGCTCGCCCGGCTCGAGCAGACGGCTCGCCCGCTGGGCGGCTCAAAGCCGAACGCCGACTACGGCTACGGCCTGGTCAACGCGGCGGCGGCGACGGCGGCCGCTCCGGGCACGGTTCAGGCCCGGCGCCAGGCGGCGACCCGGGCTCGCCTGGCGGGCAGGGCGCACGCCAAGCACCGGACCAAGAAGTAGCCGCCCCGCGCGGCCCGCGCGGCCAGCGCAGCCTCAGGCCAGGTGCGTGATCGCGATCACCACGCTGGCGATCAGGCACACCACGATCGCGATCTGCGTCCAGAGCCAGTGGCGGGGCATGCCTCAAAGCTAGCGAAGGCCGTCGCGCGCCCGGGTCTATTGTCCGTCCGGATGCACCAGCAGCTCAATCCGGTGCTCAAGGCGGTGAGCGATGCCGTGCTCGCCGTCGCCTCCAAGCTGTCGGTCGAGGAGGTCCTGCAGCGGCTGGTCGACTCGGCGCGAGAGCTGGCGGGCGCCCGCTATGCCGCGCTCGGGATCCCGGACGGCGAGGGCGGCTTCCGGCGCTTTCTCGTCTCGGGCATGAGCGACGAGCTGATCGGGCGCCTGGGCCCGCTGCCGCGGACGCACGGGATGCTGGGCGCGATTCTCGAGGAGCCCGGCGCCGTACCGCACCGAGGACATCCACGGCGACCCCCGCTTCCGAGGGTGGTGGCCGCGGAGCCACCCCGACATGCGCTCGCTCCTGGGAGTGCCCATCGTCTCCGCCGAGGGGACGATCGGCGCCTTCTACCTGACCGAGAAGGAGGGTGCGGACGCCTTCGACGCCGAGGATCAGGAGCTGATCGAGCTCCTCGCCGCGCACGCCGCGATCGCCATCACCAACGCCCGGCTCTACGAGCAGAGCCGCGAGCTGTCGATCGTCTCCGAGCGAAATCGCCTCGCGCTGGAGCTCCACGACGTGGTCAGCCAGAAGCTGTTCAGCCTCGTGCTGAGCGCCGAGGCCGCGACCGCCCAGCTCGAGCGAGACCCGGCCGCCGCCAGGGCGCAGCTCGAACGCCTGCGCGAGGTCGCCGGGCAGGCGCTCGAGGAGCTCCGCGCGCTGATCCTCGGGCTGCGCCCGCCGGCGCTGGAGGTCGACGGGCTCGAGCAGACGCTCCGCAAGGAGGTGGCGATGCTCGGCCGGGTCCATGGGATGGACATCGACCTCCAGGTCGACGGACGCCTCTTCGCGGACGGCGACCGCGCCCGCGAGCTGGCCATCTTTCGCATCGCCCACGAGGCACTCCACAACGCGCTTCGCCACGCCGGCGCCACCCACATCGCGGTCCGCATGAGCGCCGCCGCCGGCGAGCCGGTGATGGTGGAGGTCAGAGACGACGGCGCCGGCTTCGATCCCGCGCGGAGCGAGCTCAGGGCGCGCCACCTTGGGCTCACCTCGATGGAGGAGCGCGCGCGCGAGCTCGGCGGCCGGCTCGAGATCCGCTCCGCGCCCGGGGCCGGGACCACCGTCCGGCTCGAGGTCCCCGGGCATGGCTGATGCGATCCGGGTGCTGATCGTCGACGACCACGCGGTGGTCCGCGAGGGGCTGCGGGCGTTCCTCGGCGTGCAGGACGGGATCGAGATCGTCGGCGAGGCGGCCGACGGGGCGCAGGCCGTCGAGGAGGCGCTGCAGCCCGCCCGGACGTGGTCCTGATGGACCTGGTCATGCCGCGGCTCGACGGCGTCGCCGCCATGCATGAGCTGCGCCGTCAGGTGCCGGAAACCCGGGTGATCGTCCTCACCAGCTTCCTCGACGACGAGCGGCTGCTCCCGGCGATCCAGGCCGGTGCGGCGGGTTATCTGCTCAAGAACGCCGAGCCTGCGCAGCTGGCGCGAGCCGTGCGCGAGGCTCACGAGGGCCGCGCGATCATCGACCCGACGGTGGCGGCGCGGCTTTTCGGGACGCTGGCCGGCGGCGCGCCTGCGCCCGGCCAAGCCGACGAGCTGACCCGGCGCGAGCGCGAGGTGCTCGAGCTCATCGCGCGGCGGGCGCTCGAACAAGCGGATCGCGCTCGAGCTCGGCATCTCCGAGAAGACGGTCAAGACGCACGTCGGCCACGTGCTCGGCAAGCTCGGCGTCAACGACCGCACGCAGGCGGCGATGCTGGCGGTCCGCGAAGGGCTGGTCCGACCGAGGTCCTAGGACCAATTGCGTCTGGAAACCGCGACCGCACCGGTCGTAGGTTCCGGCGCATGCCAACAGCGATCATCACCGGAGCCTCGCGCGGCCTCGGTCTCGCCCTTGCCCGTGAGCTCGCCCAGCGCGGTTGGGAGCTCGTGCTCGACGCGCGCGGCGCCACCGACCTGGACCGGGCGGCGCGCGAGCTCGGCCGATCACCGAGGTCGCCGCCATCCCCGGCGACGTCGCCGACGACTGGCACCGGGGCGCGCTCGTCGACGCCGCGGGAGAGCGGATCGACCTGCTCGTCAACAACGCCGGCATCCTCGGGCCGAGCCCGCAGCCCGGCCTCGCCGCGTACCCGCTCGACGCGCTCGCGCGCGTCTACGCGCGTCAACGTGCTCGCCCCGCTCGCGCTAACCCAGCTCGCGCTGCCGCGCCTGGCCGACGGGGGCGTGATCGTCAACATCACCTCGGACGCCGCGGTCGAGGCCTACGAGGGCTGGGGCGGCTACGGCTCGTCCAAGGCGGCGCTCGACCAGCTCACCGCGATGCTGGCGGCCGAGCAGCCGGCGGTGCGCTTCTACGCCGTCGACCCGGGCGACATGCGCACGCGGATGCACCAGGAGGCGTTCCCCGGTGAGGACATCTCCGACCGCCCGCCGCCCGAGGCGAGCGTCCCCGGTCTGATCTCGCTGATCGAAGCCGGCGGCGCCGAGCGGGCGCTACCGCGCCCGGGAGCGCAGCGAGGTGCTGCGCGTGAGCTGCCCGCGTTCGAGCTCCCGCCCGCGCTGGAGGCGGCCGAGCCGCCCGAGGCGGCGCGGACTGCGGCGCGACGACGTGCGGCTGCTCGTGGCGCGGCGATCCAACGGAGCAATCGAGCATGCGCGCTTCGGTGAGCTCCCGCGGTTCCTGGTGCCGGGCGATCTGCTGGTCGTCAACGTCTCGGCCACGCTGCCCGCCGCGATCCCCGCCCGCCGTGCCGTCGGCGATCGGCCACGCGCGTGCACTTCGCGACGCGGGCGCCCGCGGCTCGACCCCTCGTGGCGCATCGTCGAGCTGCGGAGCGCGGACGGCGCGCGCCCGGCATCCGCCCGTCCCGGCGAGCGGCTCACGCTGCGCGGTGGCGCCGAGCTAGAGCTGGTGGCGCCGTACGCCTCCGGCGCGCGGCTGATGCTGGCGCGCTTCCATGGCGCGGGCGAGGTCGAGGACTATCTCGTCCGCTCACGGCGAGCCGGTCCGCTACGGCTACGCGTCGCGCCGCTGGCCGCTCGCGGCCTACCAGACCGTCTACGCGCGCGAGCCGGGCAGCGCCGAGATGCCGAGCGCCGGGCGGCCGTTCACGGCCGAGCTGATCACGGCCCTGGTCGCGCGGGGTGTCGGAGTGGCGCCGATCACCCTGCACTGCGGGCGTCTCGTCGCCCGAGCGCCACGAGCCGCCGTTCCCGGAGCTCTTCGAGGTCCCCGAGGCCACCGCGCGCGCGGGTCGACGAGACGCGTGCGCGCGGCGGGCGGGTGATCGCTGTGGGAACGACGGTCGTACGCGCGCTGGAGAGGCCGCCCGCGGGGCCGGGAGCGGATGGACGAGCGTGGTCATCGGACCCGAGCGCCCGCCCCGGCTCGTGGACGGCCTGATCACCGGCTGGCACGAGCCGGAGGCATCGCACCTGCGCCTGCTCGAGGCGATGGCCGGCCCCGAGCTGCTCGCCCGCTCCTACCGGCGGCGCTTGCGGGCCGGTATCTGTGGCACGAGTTCGGCGACTGCGCACCTGATCATCCTGAGCGCGCTCGCCGGCAGGTCGTCGAGCAGGCCCACCGCCACCGGATCTCCACCGTCTTCGAGCCGGATCGCGCCTCCCGGCCAGTACGGGTGCGGCGGCTGTGCCCGGTGCACGAGCAGGGGCTCGTACACCCACGAACCGCTGTTGGCGATGCGGGGACCCCCTCCGGTCCCGTCCACTCGCTCGCCCCCGCAGCGGACCGAGCCGGTGGACATGGCCGAACAGCACCCAGTCGGCGCCGATCCCGAGGCGCTCGGCCACGCGGGCCATGCGGGGATGCTGGCGCGCCGCATCTGGACGCCCGAGCAGGAGCGAGGTCAGCGGGCCATGCGCGGGTCGAGGACACGACGGGGCGCCAGGGCATGGTCGAGGCTCGGGCCAGGTCGCCGACGCTTCCGGCGATCGCCGCCAGCGGCCCCGGCAGCGCGCCGCTGATCCTCGAGGTGCCGGCCGTCCGCGACGGACGGCGTTCGTAGTCGGCCGGCGCGGCGTCGTCGGACGCGGGCCGTCCGAGCAACCCCCGCCATACGCCGAATGACGACTCGGGGAGCAGATGGCGGTCGAGATAGTGCCCGTGGGTGGCCCACACCCGGTCGGACAGCCACACCCCCGGATAGCGGACGCTCACCTCGCCCGGCCCGAGCCACGAGGTCAGGGCCGCCAGGCGTGGGCGAGGCATCCAGGGGCACGACGTCGTCGACCCCGAGTGCACGGCCCCGTGCCCGGATCCAGCGCCGGATGAGCGGGCGATCGTGGTTGCCGGGGACGAACACGATCGAGCGCTCGGGACCCATCGCCAATCCGATCTCCCGCAGCACCGGCTCTGCCACGCGCAGCGCTCGGCGGTTGACGGCCTCGAGCGCGTCGCCGAGCAGCACCAGCCGGTCGATGCCCTCCAGCTGCGCCACCAGCCGGCGGCGCGGATCGGGGCGCGCCAGCACTCCTGGACGTGCCCGTGCGCCGAGGTGCAGGTCCGAGATCACCAGCGTGCGCACGCCGGCGCACGATAGACAGCCTGCGGCGAGAGACCCGCTAGAGCGTGGCGAGCTGCGGGAAGGTGAGCGCGACTCCGCGCGGCACGACCAGCACCGGACAGGTGGCGTTCTCGATCTCGTGCTGGGCCGCGGGAGCTCAGCATCAGGCGGCCGCTCGGCGCCTCGGAGCGCGAGCCGACGACCAGGAGGTCCACATGACGCTCCTCGCGCGTCAGCCGGGCCTCGAAGCATTCGCCGAGCTCGTGAGCGGTGGCGACCGCGGCGTGATCTCCGGGGTCGGCCAGGACCCCGATCGAGTCGATCCCCTCGATCAGCCGGGTGCGGTAGCCCGCGGGGGCGATCGCGACCGCGGCGGAGCCGCATTCGAGCATCCACTGCGTCGACTTCTGGGGAGAGATGTGGCCGGATGCGGTGCGGTAGTCGGAGCCGAAGACGACGATCTCGGCTCCCTCCTGCGTCGCCAGCGAGCACAGTCCCCGCGAGGTCGAGGGGCTGACAACGACGCGTCGCTCGAGGTAGGGGTCGTCGAGCCACTCTCCGCCCCGCTCCAGGATGGCCTCGGCGTGGGCCGCCTCGGCGTGCTCGCGATCCGGGTTGACGTGCGTGGCGTGGCGGACGTAGGCCAGGATCAGCTCGGCGCCGGCGCGGGCGAGCACCCGGCCCAGCGCGAGCGCGTCTAGGTCGTTGGCGGTGTCGTCGTAGGAGATGATCGCCTTTGGTGCCATGTGAATGCCTCCGCTCCGGGGTCCTGTCAGCCGCGAAATTCGGCGCCAGGATGGCAGCCTCCTCGTATCACTCCTAGTGAACTTCCTCATGTTTGGTATAACCGCCGCTAATGCTTCATATCGGCCGGGTGCGGGTGCTGTCGGAGGTCGTGAGCCGGGGGTCGTTCTCGGCCGCTGCGGAGGCGCTCGACTACACCCAGTCCGCGGTCTCCCAGGCCGTCGCCCGGCTGGAAGCTGAGACCGGCGCCGCGCTGCTCGTGCGCGACCGGCGCGGCGTGCGGCCCACGGCCGCCGGCGCCGCGCTGATCCGCCACGCGGAGGCGATATTCGCCCAGATCGACGCCGCCGAGTCCGAGCTCGCCTCGATCCTCGGCGCTCGCGGCGGGCCCCTGCGCGTGGCGTCGTTCCCGTCCGCCGGGGCCACGCTGATGCCGCTGGCGATCGCGAGATTCCGCGCCCGCCACCCAGACGTGGCCTTGACCCTGGCCGAGGGCGAGCCCGAGGAGATCGCCCCACGGCTGCGCGCCGGCGAGTTCGACCTCGCTCTGCTGTTCGAATTCTCCGGGGTGAGGGAGCGCCCCGGCGTCGGCCTGCGCACCAAGCAGCTTCTGATCGACCCGATGCACGTCGTCCTCCCGGCCGAGCACCCTCTCGCGGACAAGCCGGCGCTGACGCTCGCCGATCTGGGCGATCAGGACTGGGTCCAGACCTCGGCGTCGAGCCCGTGTGCGCGCCACGTGGTCCGCTCGTGCCTCGCGGCAGGATTCGAGCCCAAGGTCACGTTCGAGAGCGACGACTACGAGACCGTGCAGGGCCTCGTCGCCGCCGGGGTGGGGGTGGCGCTGATCCCCCGCCTTGCGCTGAGCCATGTTCACCCGGGGTGCGTGGTGCGCGCGCTCGCGCCGCAGAGCCCGGCGCGCCGCGTCGTCACGGCGACGATGAACGGGCCCGGCGTGGCGCCGGCGGCCAAGCCGATGATTCGGGTGCTGGCCGAGGTCGCCGGCCGCTACATCGACGAGCCCGAGCCGATCGCCGCCTGAAGCCGCCGCGGTGGTAGCCTCGTCGCCCACGCCGACCTGGAACCTCCCCGGTCCGTGCCGGCGCCTCTTGCTGGGGACGAAGCCGATCCGAACAGGGTCGGACTCCGGACCGTCGCAGTGTCTGTGGAAGACGAGATAAGCGATGATGTCCCCGATGCGAAACCGCATGCGCGCGCCGCACCGTCACCAGGATGGCTGACATCGAGCCCTGGCCTGCGAATGAGCCCCTGCCCGGGCAGCTCGTGGTCGACAGGAGCACGGAGGGCGACACGAGCGTCCTCGCCCTCACGGGCGAGCTCGACCTGGCCTCGACGCCGGTCCTGGAGCGCGAGCTCGAAGCCGCCGAGTCCACCGGCGCCACCAAGATCCTGATCGACCTCGCCGGCGTCGGGTTCATGGACAGCACCGGCCTTCAGGCTCTCCTGCGCGCACGCGAGCGCGCCATGACCGTCGAGGGAGTTGAGCTCAGCCTGCGGCGCGGGCCCCACCAGGTCCAGCGCGTGTTCGAGCTGACCAAGACGATCGACGCGTTCACGTTCGTCGATTGACGGCCGGGCTGGGGGGCGCGGGAGCGCGCCCGGCGCGCCGGAATGTGCGGTGGCGGGCGCCGCGAAACCGCGGATAACGTAGCTTTCGGCGCCGGCGTTTCGGCGAAGTCGACGTTTGCCGCGCTCAGCGCGGCTACGAGCGACCTCGGCGAATCCGGCGCGTCGAGAGGAACGTTTGCCGCGGCGGCCGGGGCGATGTGGCGGCAGGCGCGCCACGCGGGGGCGCGGGGTCTTCGCGCCGCCTGCGTCAGAGCCCGGCGGCTTCGAGGGCGAAGCGCATCCGTAGCTCGGTGCCACCCTCGGGGCGCTTGACGATGTCGAGCTCGTCACTGGCCTGGGCGATGAGCGCCAGCCCCATCCCGAGCCCGGGCTTGTCGTAGCGAGGGCGCAGGCCGGTGCCGTCATCGGCGATGTGCACCGTCAGCTCGCCGGTGGCGACGTCCGCGTCCACGTGGATCTCGCCGGCGGGACGATCGTAGGCGTGGAGCACGATGTTCGTGATCGCCTCCGAGGCGGCGAGGCGGATGGCCTCGACGCGGTCGGGCGCCGCACCGGCGTCGGCGGCGAAGCGCACCAGGTCGTGGCGTGCCTCTGGCACCGATTCGGGGGTGGCCGGATAGGACTGGCACCACTGGCGCCGCTCTCCGAGGGAATGGCTCACGGGTAAGGGGTACCCCGATCCGTGATGCCCACGCGGGCGCCCGTGAACGCGCAAATTCAGCGCCGGAAGCTACGCGCGGCGGGCGCGCACGAGATAGCCGCTGCGACCGGGACTGAGGATCTCGACCTGCTCGAAGCCGCTGGCGCCGAGCATCAGGTCGAGCTCACGATGCGAGTAGTTGAAGATCGGGCAGTCCCCGACCCACTCGTAGCGGACCTTGCGCACCGGACCCTTGATCAGCGACCAGGTGGGGAAGGAGGCCACGAGCGAGCCGCCGGGCGCGCACAGCTCGAACATCTTCCGGCTGAACTGATGTGGGTTGGGCAGGTAGTCGAACAGCCCGACCGCGAGCACGACGTCGAACGGCGGCCCGTCCAGCGGCGCCTCCAGGAAGTCGCCCAGGATCAGCTCGACGCGCTCCCCAAACCGGGTCAGCCGCGCCCGCGCCATGTCCACCATCGGCTCGGAGAAGTCGATCCCGACGTAGTGCGCCGCGCCCGCCTCGAGCACGAACTCGGCGATCCGGCCTGACCCGCATCCGACGTCCAGGACCCGCGGGGCGCTGTAGGTGCGCACGGTGTCGGCGGCCAGCTGGCGCCGGCGGAAAAGGCCGGGCCGCAGCAGGCGCGTGAGCGGCCGCTCGTCCTCGTAGAGGTCGTCGAACTCCCGCGCCTTCTCGCGGAAGCGGTTACGTACGCGCTGGGGCGCTGCCGTTGAGCTCGGCATACGCCGCACCATACGGGATCAGGCTGAAGCGCTCCGCGATCGCGCGCAGGACGGCTGGCGCCCGGCGCCGCGCCGCATTGCGCTGTGTCGCCCGGAGCAACGCGTGCGCCCGCTGTGCCGGGGGCGCGCCGGCATCCAGCCTCACTCGGAGCGGCGAGGGGTCGAACTCGTGGGGGTGCAGGTAGAGCCCGGCGAAGCGGCCGCTTCGCGCCAGCCCCCGCAGCACCATCGCCCGCGGTGTCACCGCCCAGTAGGACGCGCCACCGACGGGCAGCCGCCCTTGCCACACCGCCACCGGGAACTCCCACAGCCCGCGGCCGCCGCCGAGCTCGATCCGGTGGGGTCCGTCACCGGCCTCCTCACGGACCCGCCCGCGGATACGCGGCGAGTCGTGCTGGCTGGCGTCGTAGGCGAAGCCCTCGTCGGCGAGCACCTCGTAGGCCCAACCCGCCTCGCGTGTGATCGAGAAGGCCGGGGCCCGGTATCCGATCGGACGCTGCCCGGTCACCTGCTCGATCGTCTCCCGCGCCGCCCGCAGGTCGGCGGCGAACTCCGCCGGTGTCTGGCGGTGGACGGGGCGGTGGGCGTCGCCGTGCGAGCCGATCTCGTGTCCTCGCTGCACCACCGCCTCGACGAGGTCGGGGTGCGCGCGGGCGGACATCCCCAGCACGAAAAACGTCGCGCGGACGCCGAGCTCATCGAACAGCTCGAGCAGGACGCGGGTCTGATCGCCCAGAGCCGGGCCGGGACTGGCCCAATCCGCCGCGCCGACCCGCCGGCGCACCAGTTGATGCCAGTCCTCGAAGTCGACGCTCAGGAGCAACCTCTCGGGCACGGGACCCGAGGTTAACGCGCTCTACGCGCGCATCGGTGACGCCGGCGCGCCGACCCGGCTACGCCGCCACCGGCACGCGCCGGCGCGTGATCCACGTCCGCAGGAGCTCGTACACCGCCGGGTGCCCGAGCAGGTCGAAGTGGTTCAGCCCGGTTATCTCGTGGCCGTTGTCGACCTCAAAGGGAATCCTCCGGCCGCGACCGTTGCCGCGCCCCGACCCGCTCGGCGCACGCACCAGCAGATCGCCCAGCATCGCTCCGAAGCGCCCGGCGTAGAGGTTCGAGCATACGAAGTAGTAGTTGGCATCGGGCAGGAACGGGACCTCCTGGCACCGATCGCGCATGAACTCGTCGGCATCGCAGTCGCACCAGTCCTCCTCGACACAGGAGCCGAAGCGCAGGTCCTTGATGCCGACGCTGCGCGCGTTCAGCACCCGCGCCACGCCGCGCGTCTCGGGTAGCCGGGCCAGCGCCCAGGCGAGCGCGTTCGCCCCTTTCTCCAGATCGGCGCCGAGGTGGGGGGTGCCCAGGCAGAACACGTGGCGCACCGCGTCGGTGAAGCGCAGGCCGTCCTTCTCGCCGTAGTGACACGCGCTGCGCGAGACCAGCCCGCCCATCGAGTGCCCGACGAGCACGAGCTCCTCGACTCCGACGGGCCACGCGTCGACGAGCCCCTCGAGCAGCCGGGCGAGCGCGCGGCCGTTGTCGGACACGTGCAGGCCCGTGTTGTAGCGGAGGTACACCGGGGTGAAGCTGAGCTCGTCCTGGAGGCGCTCGCCGTAGGTGCGGCGGTCGCTGCGATCGGCGCCTCGGGCCGGCAGCCGCCACGCCTCCTCGGTCTCGCACAGCCCGTGGACGAACACCACGATCCGAGAGGTGGCATCGGGGAACGCCGTGCCCAGCGCCCCGGGCTCCACCGGGACGCACGTGCCATGGCGCCATATTTCCATGGTCAGGGCCAGCTCGCGCCGGCGGGCGCTCAGATAGTCGCCGTAGACCCCGTTCAGGGCGCCGAGAACGAGCGACCCGCGCGGCCGGGAGCCGATCGGCGGGCCGTCCGCCGGCGCTCGGCGCGCCGCCACCTGGGCGCCGCGCGCAGCCGCACCGCGCAGACTCCCCTCGACGCCGCCGTACACGGCCTTGGCCACTCCGTCGTGGATGACCCTGACCGGCGCGGCCATCGGCCCAAGGACCTTGAACGGGCGCCCGGCAATGCCCTCGTGCATGTCCTTGACCAGCCGCCCCCCGGCTGCGAGCGCGTCACCCGCCAGCGCCCCAACCGCCTCGACGTCCTTCCTGCGCACCGGCACCTCCTGCAACAGATGGGCAATAGCGTTGCATTAATACCGCCTGCTCCGGCGGCGCGCAACGCGTGACATCCTCCCACCCGGTGGTCACCTCTCCGCGGCCGCTCCCCGCCGACGCGCTTGCTCTGGCGCGCCGCCGTTTCCTCGGCGGCGTCCGGATCGACATGAGCGCGCTGGCGACGGAGCTCGGCGTCAACCGCGTCACTCTGTACCGGTGGTTCGGCTCGCGTGACCGGTTCATGGTCGAGGTCCTGTGGTCGCTCACGCGGCGGACGCTCGACGACATCGAAGCCGCGGTCGCGGCCCGCGGTGGCGAGCGCATCGTCGAGATCGTCATACGGTTCCTCGAGGCGGTGATCGCCAACGCCGGGATGCAGCGGTGGCTGGCCGAAGAGGGCGAGCACGCGATGCGCCTGCTCACCCGGCACGAGACCGGGTTCCAGCCGCGGTTGATCGAGGCGATCGAGCATCTGCTCGCCGAGGAGGCGCTGGACCTCCCCGTCGAGATGCACGAGCTCGCCTACGTGATCGTGCGCCTGATCGAGTCCTATACCTACCTGGACCTCATCACCGGCGAGCGGCCCGACGCCGCCCGCGCGGCGCCGATACTGCGCATGTTGCTCCGGGTGGCGTGAATAGAATGCCCCCGCCATGTGCAGGCTGTTCGGGATGAGCGGGGGGCAGAACGAGGTGCAGGCCACGTTCTGGCTGGTCGACGCGCCCGAAAGCCTCCTCCTCCAGAGCGAGACGCAGCCCGACGGAGTGGGGTTGGGGACCTTCGAGCCGGACGGCCGCCCGCGCCTGTGGCGCAAGCCGGTGGCGGCGAACCGCAGCGAGACGTTTGTCCACGGCGCCCAGCAGGTGCGCTCACGCACCTTCCTGGCCCACATCCGCCACGCCACCGCGGCCGAGCCGACGCTCGAGAACACCCACCCGTTCGAGCAGCACGGCCGGCTGTTCGCGCACAACGGGGTGCTCGGCGAGCTCGACGCGCTGCGGGACCGCCTCGGCGAGCACGAGGCGCTGCTCCGGGGCGCCACCGACTCAGAGCTCTACTTCACGCTGATGACCAAGCGGATCGAGGAGCACGGCGGCGACGTCATCGCCGGCATCACCGCCGCCGCGAACGAGCTCGCCGCTGAGCAGCTCCTGTACTCGCTGAACATGATCCTGACCACGGCCACCGACGTGTGGGCCCTCCGCTACCCCGACACCAACGAGCTGTGGGTGCTCGAGCGCACCCTCGGGTCGGTGGGCGACCTGTCGGCGGACACCGGGATCACGCGCGTGTTCTCAGGACAGCTGGCGATCATCCCCGCCACCGTGATCGCCTCACAGCCGATGGACCAGAACCCCGGGTGGCGCCTGCTCGAGTCGGGTGAGCTGATCCACGTCGACTCCGACCTGAACGTGTCCTCCGAGATCATCGTGTCCGAACCGCCGGCCAAGATGATGGAGCTGAGCACGCAGGAGGCGGTCGCTCAGGCTGAGTAGGGGCCCTACGGACGAGTGACCGCATCCGGCTTCTGACCGCGCTGCGCTCCGCTTCACGAGTCCAGGAAAACGCTCCGCTTGCGCGGCAGTCACCATGGCCGGGCGTCCGGCCCGGCCTCAGTCCCGGGTGAACCGCTCGGCCAAGTCGGCGACGAGCTGATGGATCCCGACCGCTGCCGCCACCGCGCGCTGACGCGTGGCCTCCGGCGCCTGCACGAGGCCGGGGACCAGGTCGAGCTCGGCAACGGCGTCGAGCGCCTCGGCGTGAGGACGAGCGGCGGCGAGCAGCTCGCCCACGATCTCGGGGAGGGGGAGGCGGATGCCGTCGGCGGGGTCTACGAGCTGGGCGCGCGCGCCGTCGCGGACGGCGAGGAAGCGGTTCTCGGCCAGCACCTCCTGGGCCTCGATGAGCGCCGGCGAGGCGTACTCCTCCTCGAGCTCGAGGCGAGCCACGGACTGGACCAGCGCCACCAGGGCGGCGGTCGCCGACAGCCGCGGCTGGGAGTCCATGATCCGCACCTCGACGGTGCCGTGGCGGGGCTGCGGGCGGATGTCCCACCAGAGGAAGGTGGGCTCGGGGATCGCGCGCGAGCGCACGAGCAGGTCGACGGTCGTGACCCAGTCGGAGTAGCCGTCGAAGCTCCGCGGCATGCCGGTGCGGGGAAAGCCCTGGAAGACGATCGTCCGGTTGGAGGCCAGACCGGTCGACTCGCCGCGCATGAACGGCGAGCTCGCCGACAGGGCCAGGAACACGGGAAGGTGGGCGCGCAGCCGGTTCAGCAGGCGGATGGCGCTCTCGGGATCGGGCACTCCCACGTGGACGTGGAGCGCGAACGTGGGCTCCCGGTGGGCCAGGCCGCGCATCGTGCGCTCAATGATCTGGTAGCGGCTCGAGGGAGAGACCTTGGCCACCGACGCCGGCAGCGCCGGGTGCATTCCGGCCGCAGCGGCGGCGATCCCCAGGCCGGCGACGTCGTCGGCGAGGCGGTGGCGCAGCTCGTGGAGCTCGGCGATCGCGCCGTGCACCGTCTCGTGAGGGATGGTCTTGAGCTCGAGCGCGGCCTCGTGCGTCTCCGCCGCGCGGCGGCCGGCCAGGTCGTCGGCGGTGACGCCCAGCACGTCGTCGGCGCGCTCGCTGAGAGCCCAAGTCGACGGATCGACGAGCATGACCTCTTCCTCGAGCCCGACCGTGTACGGCGCAGACGGCCGCCAATTCGACCAGTCAGTCTCGTGGGAGGCCCCCGTCCCCTCGGTTTTCCCCCAAGTCTTCGTGGGGCTCAGTCTAGCCGCGTCCACGCCATACGCGGGTTAAACAGCCTCCTGCACGAACTCCGAAAGTTCGCTACTTGCGGCATTCACGAGCAGTTCGAACAGCGGAGCGTGCGCGCGCAGCCCCTCGGCATGCCACTGGACGCCGAGCACGAGCCGGTCGCCGACCTCCTCGACTGCCTCGATCGTTCCGTCCGGTGCCCACGCGGTCGCCACGAGGCCCTGCCCCAGGTCGCGAACCGCCTGGTGGTGGAACGAGTTCACAGCGACGGGCGAGGCGCCGAGCACTGCACGGACGGTGCTGCGGGGCGCGGTCTTGACGACGTGCGTGGGGATGCTCGTGTGCTCGTCCTGGCGGTGGCGCAGCTGCGTGCCGACGAGGTCGGGAAGGTGCTGATGAAGCGTCCCCCCGCGGGCCACGTTGAGCATCTGCATCCCGCGGCAGATCCCGAGGATGGGAAGGCCGCGCTGGTCGGCGCCGCGGACGAGCGCCAGCTCGAGCGCGTCGATCCGGGGCTCGGTCGGCCCGAGCGCCTCGTGGGGCTCGGCGCCGTAGGTCGCCGGCTGGAGATCGGGGCCGCCCGAGAGGCACACCGCGTCGACGCGGTCGAGCAGCGGCCCGATCGTCTCCGGGCGCATCGGCGGGATGACCACGGGAATGCCTCCGGCGCGCTCGATCGCCTCCGGATACAGTGTGGCGAGGGCCAGCTCCAGCCGCGGGGGCTCGCCCTGGGGCGGGTGAGGGCAGTCCTCGGGACGGCGCATCTCGGAGGTCGTGAGCGCGATTATCGGTCGCATGACCACATGATTCGGCTGCTGGCGGGATGAATACATGGCCGGGTGGACAAAAGATCGGTCCCTCGCCTGCCCGGGTGGAGTGCGGCAATGGGAATTGCCAGGTGTCCTATACCCGCGGGCTGCGCGAACTCAACTGGGGCCTGCGGCTTTCCAGTCGCGCAGGTAGCGCCGGTAGCGGGCCCGGCCAACCGCGTGAGAGACTGCGCCGCATGAGCGAGAGCTTCCATCCCTCGGGCGAGCAGTTCGCGATCGAGCACGGCGACCAGCGGGCCGTGATCGTCGAGGTCGGTGGCGCCATCCGCTGCTACGACGTCGCCGACCGCAGCGTCCTCGATCCCTTCCCGGAGGATGCGATGAGCGACGGGGGCCACGGCACGCCGCTGATCCCCTGGCCCAACCGGCTCGGTGACGGCCGCTACAGCTTCGACGGCGCCGACTACCAGGTGGCGATCACCGAGGTGAAGCTCGGCAACGCCATTCACGGCCTGCTCCGCTGGCAGCCCTGGCAGGCGCTCGAATACGAGGGTGACCGGGTGACGGTGGCGGCCAAGGTGGTCCCCCAGAGCGGATATCCGTTCGCGCTCGACGTGCGGATCGAATACTCGCTCGGGGAGGACGGGCTCACCATCCGGACCACGGCGCTCAACGCCGGGGACCGAGCCTGCCCGTTCGGCTCCGGCCAGCACCCGTACCTGTCCCCGGGGAGCGGCCTCGTCGACGAGTGCCGCCTCGAGTTCGCGGCGGGTGCGCGGATCGTCACCGACGAGCGGCAGCTCCCAACCGGCCGCGAGGCGGTGGCCGGCGGCGAGTTCGACTTCGCGGGCGGCCGCGAGATCGGTGGCGCGAAGATCGACGCCGCGTTCACCGACCTGGCGCGCGACGATGCGGGCCGCGCCACCGTGAGGCTCACCGGACCGGACTCGAGGACGGTCGAGCTATATGCCGATGAGAGCTACTCGGTGATCCAGCTCTACACGGGCGACACGCTCGCTCCACCGCGCCGGCGCCTCGGCCTCGCGGCCGAGCCGATGACCTGCCCCGCCAACGCGTTCCAATCGGGTGAGGGCCTGATCCGGCTGGAGCCGGGGGAGACCGTCACGAGCGTCTGGGGCGTGCGCCTGCTTTAGAGGAGCGCGCCGCAGCCGGTGAGGTCGTACCCGCCGAACTGCTCGACGCGCTCGAGGAACGCGGCGCTCGAGAGCAGGTCGCCGAGCGCGGCCACGCCGGGGTGATCGCGCCAGCGCTCGGCCACCCACACCTGGACCACGTGCTCCTCCAGCGGGTGGAAGCGCAGTCCGAAGGCGCGCGCGGCGGACTCGGTGGTGACCGCGCCACAACCGAGCGTGGCCGCCAGCCTCGCCGCCGCCAGGTGCCCCTCGGCGCGCGGCCCTGGAACCGAGCCGGCCCCAGCCGCTCGCTCGAGTGCCTGCTGGCTCGCCGCAGCTGCGTCGCGCTGCACGATCGGCACCGTGCCGGAGAGGAGCGCGTCGAGCGAGCGCGCACGGCGTTCGGCGGCCACGCCGACTCCGACCTGCCACCGGGCCAGGTGCAGCCTCGTCACGGCGACCGGCGCCGCGGGCAGTTCACTCGGGGGACCGTGGACGACCGCGGCGTGCAGGTCACCTCGGGCCAGGGAGCGAAGCGCGGTACCGCTCGCGGCGGAGAGCGCGAGCAGGCTGTTCGGGCCGAGCATGGCCTCCGCGATGCCGAGCGCGGGGTCGCACCCGGCAATGACCAGCCCGGCCGGGGCGGCGCGGGGGAACAGGCGCAGGCGACCGTCGCGGAGCAGGCCGTCCGGGCTCGCCCACCCCGCTCCGGAGGCGCCGTGATCAGCGAGCTCCGCCGCGACGAGACGGTCGCCGACGCGGCCGACGCGGACGGCGGCGCCCTCGCGCAGGCGGCCGCCGAGCGCGGGTCGGACAGATGCCGAGTCAGCGCTGGTGAACAGCTCCTCCACGGTTGTGCCGAGCGCGCGGGCGAGGCGGAGGGCGGCGTCCACCGCCGGCACGTTGTGCCCGGCCTCGACCGCGGCGATGAGCTGGCGGCTGACGCCGGCGCGCGCCGCGAGCTGCACCTGGGTCAGCCCCGACGCGAGCCGCCGGTCCCGGAGGGGCGACGGACTTGATGCCATCACTCGGGAATTGTGACAGGATCCTGGCATGGATCTCCGTCGGCGGCTGTTCTCCCGCGCTTTCGTGGCGCTCGCGCCGGTGGCGCTGGTCGCGCTCGCGGCCGGCTGCGGAACCAGCAGCACCACGACGACTCACTCCGCCGCGTCAGCGACCACGACGGCGGCGGCGGCGAAACCCACGATCTACGCGGCGGCGTCGCTGACCAAGGTATTCCCAAAGATCGACCCGAACGCGAAGTACACCTTCGGCGGCTCGGGTGCGCTCAAGACCCAGATCGAACAGGGGGCGCCGGCGGACGTGTTCGCGGCGGCGAGCCCGAAGCAGCCGGCTCAGCTGTACGCGAAGGGGCTCGTGGAGAAGCCGGTCGAGTTCGCGACGAACACGCTTGTGCTGATCGTGCCGAAGAGCAACCCCGCGCACATCAATGCGGTGTCGGACATCACCAAGCCCGGAGTCAAGCTGGTGATCTGCGACGCCACCGTCCCCTGCGGCGACTACGCGCGCAACGCGTTCAAGAACCTCGGGATCACCACGGCGGCGATGAAGAACGTGGTCAGCCAGACCACCGACGTGACGCAGACCATGGCCGAGGTGGCGCTCGGCCAGGCCGACGCGGGCTTCGTGTACATCACCGACGCCAAGTCCGCCGCCGGCAAGGTGGCGGTGGTCCGGCTGCCCGCGAAGGCCAAGCCGAACGCCAAGGACTACATCGCGGTCGTGAAGGCGAGCCGGGACCAGGCGGCGGCGAAGGCGTTCGTCTCCAGGGTGCTGTCGGCGAACGCCCAGGCGAAGCTGCGAGCGGCCGGGTTCGGCCTGCCGTGAGCGCCGGGCGCGCCGGCGTGGCCGTCGCGGCGACGCTCGTCGTCGCGATCGTGCTGGTGTTCCTGCTGGTGCCGATCGTCGCGCTCGTCACCTACCAGCCGCTCCACGGGCTGTTCGACGGCTTCGGAGCGCGGGTGGCAACCGACGCCATTCTCGTCTCGCTCAAGACCAACGCGATCGCGTTCGCAGTGATGATCGGCCTCGGCACACCCTTCGCCTACATCGTGGCCCGCGCGCGCTTCCCCGGCCGGACCGTCGTGATCACGCTCGTCGAACTCCCGTTGGTGATGCCGCCGGCCGTGGCCGGCCTCGGGCTGCTCGTGGCCTTCGGCCGGCTGGGGCTCCTCGGCCACACGCTGAGCGCGCTGGGTGTGAGCCTTGCCTTCACGCAGGCGGCGGTGGTGCTGGCGATCGTGTTCGTGGCCAGCCCGTTCTACCTGCGCGGCGCGATCGCCGCCTTCGAGGCGGTCGACCCGGCGCTGATCGACGTCGCCAGCACGCTCGGAGCGGGCCCGCTGCGGCGCCTGCTCGTCGTGGCCATACCCGTCGCCGGCGGCGGACTCGGCGCGGCGGCCGCGGTGGCGTTCGCCCGCGGGATCGGCGAGTTCGGCGCCACGATCCTGTTCGCCGGCAGCCTCCAGGGCAGCACCCAGACGCTGCCGCTGGCCGTCTACTCCCTGTTCGACGCCAACCTCGATCAGGCGATCGCTATCGGCGTCCTGCTGATAATCGTCAGCGCAGCCATCCTGCTAACGGCGAAGCTGCTGGCGCGCTCATGGACTCCTTCACCATCGATATCACCGTCGCGCGGCGATCGTTCGATCTTCGCGTCACGCTGAGCGTCGGTGCCGAGACGATCGCGCTGGTCGGGCCGTCGGGGGCGGGCAAGACGTCGCTGCTGCGTGCCGTGGCCGGTCTCGAGCGAGCGGTTGGCGGCCGGATCGCGCTCGGGAGCGACGTGTGGCTCGACACCACCCGCCGCGTCCACCTGAGTCCAGAGCGGCGGCGCGTCGGATACCTGCCGCAGGACTACGGCCTGTTCCCGCACCTCACGGTGGCGGGCAACGTCGCCTTCGCCGGCCGGCGCGAGCGGCCGGACCTGCTCGAGCGGCTGGGCATCGCCCATCTCGCCGCCGCTCATCCAGGTCATCTCTCGGGCGGCGAGCGCCAGCGGGTGGCCCTCGCCCGCGCTCTGGCCCGGGAGCCGCGAGTGCTCCTCCTCGACGAGCCGTTCGGAGCCCTCGATGCGCTCACCCGCCGTCAGGTCCGCGGCGAGCTCGCCGACATCCTCGCCGACGTCCGCCTGCCCACGCTCCTCGTCACGCACGCGTTCGACGACGCCGGAGCGCTCGCCGATCGGATCGGGGTGCTCGACCAGGGGCGCCTGGTGCAGCTCGCGCCGGCAGCCGAGCTGCTGCACGCCCCCGCCACCACGATGGTGGCCGCGCTCACGGGCGCGAACGTCGTCGGCGGCACCGCCACCCCGGCGGCTGGCGGGTCGAGAATCCGACTCGAGGGCGGTGGGGAGCTGGTGAGCGCCACTCCGGCCGAGGGCCCGGTCGAGATCGCGGTGCATCCGTGGGCCCTCGAGCTGGCGCCGGCGTCGAGCTGTCCCCTGACGGACTCCGTCGTGAGCGTGCGCGAGGAGCGCGGTGGCCTCGTGATCCGGCTAAAGCGCTTCACGGTGCACGCGCCCGTCGGCGCCAACGGGCGAGCGCCGGTGGAGCCGGGCGCCACCGTCGGGCTCCGCGCCGATCCGCGAAACGTGCGCGTTCTGGAACCCGCGGCTCAGCGGTGATGCACGAGATGCTGGAACCCGCGCGAGAAGTTCCCGACCGCCCCATGGCGCCCGCTCGCCAACCCGGTGGCGCCGAGCAACACGACGAACGTGCCGGCGAGCAGGGCGAGGCCCGCGAGCAGCTGCGGCCAGTACCGCTGGAGGAAGTCGCGCGCGCGCCCCAGGATCTGCTCTGAGCGATCCGGCGCCACCGCGAGTGTTCCGATGATCAGCAGCAGCGGCAGGACGAAGCAGCCGTTGTAGAGCGCGAGCAGGATCATCTGACGCGGCAGGCCGTAGCCGGAGCCCACGATCGCGGCGATCACCGCGAAGTACGGGAGCGCGGTGGGAAGCTCGACAATGCTGATCGTCGCTCCCAGGACCGCGCTCGAGCGCCGCTCGCTGCGCGGGACCGGCAGTTGCCGTCGCGCCAGGCGCGCGCGGCGGCGCCACAGCACGACCGCGGCGGCGAGGATCACGCCACCGGCGACGACCTCGGCGATCTGGCGCACCTCAGGGCTCGGCCGGGGCACGAGCGCCAGCAGCGCCTGACCCGGCCCGAGCAGGATGATGGCCCCGCCGAGCATGAACACCCCGAACACCGCCAGCGTGAACTCGGCGACATTGCGTAGCGGGCTCTTGCCCGAGGCCAGGTAGAGCGCAGGCGCGATCGTGCTGGGGTTCAGCGCGTCGGCGAGTCCGATCGACACCGCGAGTCCGATCAGGCGAAGCATGGCTCCAGTAGGTACCCGAAGATCGAACGCGCGTGACGCGCGCTGACCGCGTGGCGGGGCATGGGCGGCTAGCGCCGCGGCGTGTCGTTCTCGTCGGGCGGAGCGACGCCCGCCGGCAGGTTCCAGCGCCGGGCCTTCGCCGGAGGGTCGTCGGGCCACACTCCGTGCTCGTCGAAATACCGCCGCGCCTCCTCCTCGCGCGCACGGTCTTCGTCGCCGGCAACTCCCATGCGGTAGAGCAGGTTCAGCAGTAGCACGGCGAGGCCGCCGCCGACAGCCATGCCGAAGCCCTCCACGCCGGTGCCGGGCACGGCGATGAGCAGCACGATGCCGGCGAACACCATCACCGCGCCGATCCCGTAGCGGACCAGGAAGAGGCCGATCTCGGACGAGGAACGGTGCTGTCCGGCGGCGCGGTGCACGTTTATCAGCTACCCCGCGGCTCGAGGGAGAATCGGACGCTACTCGGCGGTGACACGCACCGTGTTGAGCTTCGGGTCCGCGGGATCCGGGAGCACCATCCCGGCTTCGAGGCCGCTGCGGAGGTAGTCGAGAACCTCGCGGTTGATGCGCTCGCCGGGGAGGATCGCGGGGATGCCCGGGGGGTACGGCGTGATCTGCTCCGCCGCCACCCGCCCCACCGCCTCGTCCACCGCGACATGCTCGACCGGGCCGAAGAACGCGTCACGCGGGCGCTTGACGCTCTCGAGCTCGAGCTCCGAGGGCGAGGGCAGCTTCACCGGATGCGGCCTTGGGAGCTCGGGCCCCGCCGAGATGAGCCGCTCGAGCGCGCTTCGCAGACGCTGCTCGCTCTCCTCGTTGTCGGACATCGAGAGGGTGGCCAGGACGCGGGCGTGATCGCTCAACCCGATATCGAGTCGCTCATGCTCGCGCAGCCAGTCGGCGGCCTGATAGCCGCTGATCCCGAGCTCGGTGACGTCGATGAGGACCTGGAGCTCGTCGAGGTCGTGCGATGCCTCACGCCTGACCAGCTCGTCCTGGATGACGTGGAGCCCTGACATGCCCTCGATGTCGCGACGCAGCCGGCGCGCCACCTCGAGCGCGGCTCCGAGCATGGCCTCGCCGTGCTCGACCATCTGTCGCCGCCACCCGTCGAGCGCCGTGTAGAGCAGCACGTTGGGGCTGGTCGTCATCAGCAGGTCCGCGCACGCCGCGATGTGCGAGGGGTCGACCCGATCGCCCTGGACATGGAAGACCGACCCCTGCTCGAAGCCGGCTCCCATCTTGTGGACGCTGACGACGCACACGTCTGCTCCGGCATCCATCGCCCACGTCGGGAGCTCCGGATGGAACGGCAGGTGAGCACCCCAGGCCTCGTCGATGATCAGAGGGCGTCCGCGGTCGTGGCACACCCGCGCGATCCCCTCGATGTCCGCGCAGGTGCCGTACGGCGTCGGGCTGACCACGAGCGCCGCCGCCGCGTCCGGATGGCGCTCCCACCCCTCCGCCACCTCCTCCGGGGAGGGCGGGTGAGCGATGTGGAGCTCCGGATCCCAACGGGGGGAGAGCCAGCACGGGCGCAGACCGGAGAAGATGAGGCCGGCCACGACCGATTTGTGCGCGTCGCGGCTCAGCAGGAGGTCACCCTCGTGACCGGCGACGGCGAGCATCGCCGACTTGACCGACAGCGAACTGCCGCACGTGGAGAAGAACGCGTGCTGCGCGCCGACCGCGTCGGCCATGAGCTGCTCGGCGTCCTTCAGATATCCGTTCGACGAGGAGCGATCGTCCAATCCAGCGGACGCCAGCACGTCGTCGCGGAACGGCTCCACGCCCATCACCTCGAGCACGCGAGGGTCGACGCCGCGGCCCTGGCGGTGGCCGGGTGGGGTGAAGCCATACCGGTCCAGCCGGTGGTACTCGTCCAGCGCCTCCAGCAGCGGCGCCCGATGTTGATCCATGGACGCTTCCTAGCCCGCTTGGGCGTTTTTCAACCGAGCGTGTGTGATCGACATCACGAACAGCGGCGGCGCGACCTGTTTAGGTCTTTGGCGCCGGGTCTTCACGCGGATCGTGAAACACGCCTGCTGACGGCCCGGGTGCCGCGCGGTTGTCAATCGCCGTGCGGCCAACAGTGCAATTGACGTCGCGGTTATCGCGACCGTAGCTGTCTACCGCGCCCGCCGAATGCGGGTGCCGCCACGCCCACATTGGCGTGCTCCCGGACGCCCGGGACTCAGCACGCCCGGTGGGCGATGAACACGATTGTTGACAAGGAGGTAAGTCACATGAACCCGTTAATTCTGCCTGCGAGCCTCGCGCTCGCCGCCGTGGCCCCCGGTGGCCACGCTCACAAGGCGCCCGCCGCAAACGGAGCCCAGGCACCGACACCGGCTCACGCCCGCGCCTACGAGCACGTGTACGCGCAGGTCGCCCACAAGCTCGGGCGCCGCGCACCCGGCCGCAACCTCATCAAGGACGGGTTCGCGCCGCACCAGCCGGCGACCGATGCCGAGACGGTGGCTTCGATCAAGGTGCTGGAGCGGATGCTCGCACCCGCGCCGGCGACGGCGCCCGCGGGGTCCACACTCCGCTCGACGGCCCCGTCCGGCGGCGTCGCGACGTCGCAGGGCTCATCGTCAGGTGCCGGCGGCGTGCCGGCCTGCGCCTCGGAGTCCGGGAGCAACTACTCCACCGGGTCGTCGAACACGAACTCGTCGTCAGGCGCCACCGGGCGCTACCAGATCACGCCCTCGACAGCGGCCGGCTACGGCTGCAACCTGTCGACCCCCGGCGGCCAGGACGCCTGCGCGCAGACGATCTACGCGCATCAGGGCGCGGGCGCCTGGGTCGGTTGCGGAGGCTAGGAGTCGTTTCCCCGCGCGCGGCCGCCGGCCGCGCGCGGGAGCTCGACCGGCGCGATGTCTACGCGCGCCGGTGATGCGGACGGACCCTCAGTTGAGGCACGGGGGCGAGACGGACAGCCAGTCATGCAGCTTCGCGTACACCACCGGGTGGTTAAGGAGCGCGAGGTGATTCGCCGGACCGAGGTGCATCCCGTACTCGGCCTCGAACGGGATCCTCCGTGCGCGGCTGCGCCCGGAGGCGCTCGGCTGGAGCACCAGCAGGTCACCGATCAGCCGGCTCAGGGGGTGGCGCTCGGCGCGCATGATCGTGGCCGCGACGAAGCAGTGGGTGGCGCCCTCGAGCAGCGGAACCTCCTCGCAGGCCTTGGCTCGCAGCACGTCGGGATCCTGGTCGCGCCAGTCCTCGTCGACCAGGGAGCCGTGACGAAGGTCGCGGATGCCACCGCTGCGCCGGCGCAGGAGACCGGCCAGCGGCCGTGTCTCGGGCAGCCGGTAGAGGCCGGCCGCCGCGTAGTGGACGGCCTGGGCGAGGGGCGCGCCCATGTGCGGGCTGCCGAGAGAGATCACGTGCCTGACCTGGCGCACCCAGGCGTGCCGCTCGCGGCTGGCGTGGTAGCAGGCGCTCCGGGACACGAGGCCCCCCATCGAATGCCCGATCACGGCGACCTCGTCGACGTCCACCGGCCACGCGGCCACCAGTCGCTCGAGTAGCTCGGCCAGCGAGCACCCATTCTCCGAGATGTGGCGGCCGGTGTTGTACCGGACGTACACGGGCGTCAGGCCGAGATCCCGCGTCAGCCGGCTGCCGTAAGTGCCGCCGTTCTCCGCCGCCCACCAATCCCAGGGAAACTCGGTCCCCATCAGGCCGTGGACGAACACGACGATCCGGCGCGTCGCGTTCGGAAACGCGCGGGCCACGTCCGGCCGCTCGCAGGAGACGACGCGGCCGCCGACGCGCACCGCCATCGGCTCCTGGAGCACGCTGCGCTTACGCTCGAGCTCGTCGCCGATGAGGCCGTCGATCACGCCGATGACCCCACCGCCGATCGGGCTGGGGGAAAGGCAACGTTCCTCGCGCACGCCCGACTTCGCCAGCGCCTGGCTGGCCGCTCGGCCGACCGAGCTCGTGCACATCCCGATCCCGCCGTAGACGGCCCCGGAGATGCCGTCGTGCATGAAGCGCGCGACGCCGCTGCGGCCGACTCGCTCGAACACGCGGGTGGCGATCGCCCCGTGCACGTCGCCGATGCCCGAGATGCCACGGGCGAGCTCTTCGAACGTCAGCCGCGTCAGCGCGCATACTTCATCGGCGTCGGTCATGTGCCTCCCTCCGAGTTGATGCAACACAGAGCGGGAAGTGTTGCATGAGGAGCGGTCGGATGCGACTCGGTTCCCGGGGCGCGCACATCAGATCCGGGTGCCGATCCCCGGGTAGCTCGTCACGAACCCGGCTTCGTCGAAGTGGACATCGGCCGTGAACTCGCCCGCGCTGAACCTGACCACGCCGGCGCCGAGCGGCTCGTAGCGCTGGTCGGATCGGCTGACCTCGAGCGAGGGGACGTCCACCCAGCGCATCAAGTAATCGCGGGGCGGCCCGGCGTGGAGGAGTCCGTCGCGCATCACCGGGAGCGAGTTGAACAGGGGGGAGAAGCCGAGATCGAAGAAGTCGGCGTCTCCGAGCTCGACCTCGAGTGAACGCCCGCCGACCACCTCGAGCGACAGCGTCCGCGCCTCGAGGCGGTAGCGCAGCTCGTACAGCGCGCCGAGCTGCGTCCCGACGGCCGTGATCTCACGGTCCGCCTGCTCCACGTGGGCGACCTCCATCCGCGGGGCGCCGTCGCCCATCCAGGCGAGAGTCAGGCTCACGGGCGAACGCTATCCCCCGGGGTAGTCGTCGCGCGCCGGGACGGTGGCGCGGAGGGGCGCCGGCGCCGGCCAAGGTGCCGTGGTGCCCAGTGCGCCGGTGCGCCGGTGATCAGGCGGCGGGCGCTCGCCGTTCGATCCGGACCCGAGCCTGCCCCTCGGCCGCCAGCCCGAGCTTGACGACCGCGTCGCCGACCACGACATCCTCGATCCACACGCGCTCGGGCCCGCTCAGCGTCGAGATCGCGCTGACCTCGCGCATCGCCTTGGCCAGATGGGCGACCTCCGAGTGACTGCCCGTCAGCGTCTCCAGCCCCTTGTCGGTGGCGAAGGTGATCGCAATGCCGCCGGGTATTGCGCGAGCGTCAAGTAATTCCAAGCTCATGGGCCCGTTCCGAGACGTCCGGTCTCTCGAATCGACTAACGGTCGATGATGCCAACTCCTCGCGCGGCGTGCGGCGGGTTTCCGCGATCAGCGCTCTCGCGCGTCCGCGGCCGCCGGCTCACTCCTCCGGCGGCTCGATCTCGCGCTTGAGGATCTTGCCGGTCGGGCCCTTGGGCAGCTCGTCGAGGAACCAGATCTTCGTCGGGCACTTGTACTTTGCGAGGTTCTCCAGGGCGAACTCGCGTAGCTCATCGGCCGACACGCTGTCCTTCTCCTTGAGCACGACCGCGGCGGCCACCTCTTCTCCGAGCCTCTCGCTCTGGACGCCGATGACGGCGACCTCCTCGACGCCACCGTGGCGGTAGAGCACCTCTTCGATCTCGCGCGGGTACACGTTCTCGCCGCCCCGGATGATCATGTCCTTCTTGCGGTCGTCGATGAACACGTAGCCGTCGTCGTCGATGTGGCCCATGTCGCCCGTGTGGAACCAGCCGTCGCGGAGGTCCTTCTCGGTCTCCTCGGCCTTGTTCCAGTACTCGCGCATGACGTTCGCGCCCTTGATCGCGATCTCGCCGATCTCGCCCTGCGGAACCTCGTTGCGATCATCGTCGACGATCTTGACCTCGATTCCCTCCACCGGCCTCCCGATCGACCCGGGCTTGCGCTCACCGGGGTAGTTGAACGTGCCCACGGCGCAAGTCTCGGACAGGCCGTACCCCTCGAGGACCTCGATGTCGAACGCATCCTCGAACTTCTCCATGACCTCGACCGGCATGGCCTGGCCGCCGACGATCGCGATCCGCAGCGAAGAGGTGTCAAAGCTCTCGCGCTCGTCTGAGTTGAGAACGGCGCCGTACATCGTGGGGACTCCCTCGAACACGGTCACGCCGTCGCGCTGGATCGCCTCCAGCGTGGCCTCGGCACTGAACTTCGGGATCAGCGACACGCACGCGCCGAGCTTGGTGGCGCTGTTGAGCCCGCACGCCTGTCCGAACACGTGGAAGAAGGGCAGCGCGCCGAGGATCACGTCGTCCTCGCTCATGTCGACCAGCGTCGTGGCCACCGCGGTGCTCTTGGCGAGGTTGCCGTGCGTGAGCACCGCTCCCTTGGGAGCGCCGGTCGTTCCGGATGTGTAGAGGATCACCGCGGCGTCGCTCTCACTGCGGTCCTCGACCTCCGCGTAGGTGTCAGCGTCGCCCAGGAGCTCTTCGAACTTTCCGGGCTCGACCGCGATCATCTCGATGTCGCGCTCGCGCGCGCCCTTCTCGGCAGCCTCGCGGAACTGGTGCCAGCCGAACAGCAGCTTCGCCTCCGAGTCACCCACGTGGTAGGCGACCTCGCTAGCGCCATAGCGCGGGTTGAGAGGCACCATCACCGCCCCGGCGCGGAGGATTCCGAAGTAGAGAACCGCGAACTGCGGCACGTTTGGGAGCATCACGGCAACGCGGTCACCGGGCTCGATGCCCTTCGACCTGATCAGCCCAGCGGCGCGGGCGCTCGCCTCGTCGAGCTGCTTGTAGGTGATCTCGTGCTCGTCCAGCTTCAGCGCGGTGCGCTCGCCGTGCTTGCCGGCAGTCTCGGTCAGGATGGTGGCCAGGTTCTGCCCGTCGTTCCCCGACTCCGCGCTTCCGTGGCGCTCCGATTCAGTTGCGCTCGACATATCAGCGGTTCCTCTCCGATTGTTCGTGTGCGTCGACCCGTTCGCGTGAGCTCACGGCGCCATCAGATGACAACTCGCCGTACGGGACCGTGCCGGCGACGATGCCCGCGAACTTGTTACGCACTTGTCGCTCGCCGCCTCGCGGTGTACTTGCTCTCGGCCTCGCGCGTGGCGGCCACATCGCTCTCCCTCGTACCAGCGATATTGATCGCCTACCCGGGTCAACCGGTGCGGAATCGGGGTCGTCTACGGCGTTCAGATCCGGCACGTCAGTATCCTGGGAGGCGCCGGGCTCCCTTGCGGCGCCGCCGGCCGTTTTTCCCTTCGTCCCGCGCCTCCGGGTCCGTGCCCGCGCCGGCTGGGTGACAGGCCCGCGCGCGCCCGGGCAGGTGCGCTGCCCGGGTGTCAAGACTTCGACGTACTGAAAGTGAGGAACATGACCGCCACCCAAGCCATCAGAGAGTTGATCGAGGGGCACCTGCGTACGATCGACGCCGAGGTTGTCAGCCTGCGTGAGGCGCTCGCGCGTCTGGAGCACGCGGAGGCGCGGTCCGACGGCCCCGACGAGCCTCAGCGACGCGCCCGCCGCCCCCAGGGCCGCCGGCGGAGGACCGCCGGGAGTCGCCGCGACGCGCCCGCGTCCGTGGATCTCGCCGGCCTCCTCGCCGCGACGAGCGACGGATTGACCACGGCCGCGATCGCCGAGCAGGCCGATCTGGGGCGCGATCAGGCACTGAGCTTGCTGAAGGACCTGGAGTCGAGGGGCCAGGTTCGCCGCAGCGGTCAGCGCCGCGGGGTGCGCTGGCACGCGATCACCGACGAGGATCGGATCCGCGAGCGCGCGGCCGAGCTGGAGAAGGCCAGCCGCGCCGCCCGTGAACGCCGCGCCGCCTGAGCGGCCCTGGCCGTGGCGGACGGCCTCCGGGTTCGCCGCTCGACCCGGGCGCCACGCCTAGACGGCCACGAACTGGGCCGATGGCGCACTCTCGGCCAGTCGCTCGCTTAGCAGGCCCTGGAACTCCTCGAGCGCAGCACGCATGCCCTCGAGCATCGGCCAGGGATCGTCGAGCTGCTCGCGGTCGCCGATGATCCCGACGTCGATGTGGTCCAGGTAGCTGATCACCGTGATGTTCAGTCCGACCCCGTCCGTGATCGTGGAGACCGGGTAGTAGGCCCGCATCCGCGCGCCGGCGCAGTAGAGCGGCTCCCTCGGGCCGGGCACGTTCGAAATCACGAGGTTCAGGACGGGCGGCACCGGCCCGCGGGCGAGCAGCCCCATCGTGACCCGAGACGCCGCACTCATCAGGGCTGGCGGGACGAACTGTGTCGCGTCCTGCATGAGCGCCGCCGGCGTCGCCTTATGTCGCTCCTTGGCCACGGCGAGCACCTGATGGGTTTGCTCGATCCGGCGCCGTGGGTCGGGCTCGTTCGTCGGGATCGGGACGAACATGGCAGACACGCGGTTCCCGAAGGTTCCGGCCTCCTCCTCGGTTCGCACCGACACGGGAACCATCGCCACCAGGGGCTCATCGGGGAGCTCTCCCCGCTGCTCGAGCCAGGTTCGCAGCATCGAAGCGCAGAGCGCCACCACGACATCGTTGACCGTAACGCCGAGCTCGTTCTTGACCGCCTTGACGGTTTCCAGGGGCAGCGACCCGATGGCCAACCGCCGATGCGCCGTGATCGGGCCGTTGAAGCGCGTTCGCGGCGCGCTCGTCCGTGGCGTCTCGAGCAGGCCCTCGGCGGCGGAAGAACCCGGCAACAACGACGCGGCGCGGAGCGCGGCGCGCCGCACGGCGCGCATGCCGGGCATCCGCTCCACCCCGGGCAGGGCGTCCAGGTTCGCGAGCGCCGTGGGTACCGAGCTCGCCAGGGCCAGCGGGCGACGCGGGAGGCCGAGAAGGGCGCGGCCGAGCAGCTCCAGATCACTGGGTGCAGACGGAGGTTCGCGTTCGTGGTCCGGAGGCGGGACTTCTCGGCCCTCGGGATGGCGGTCGAGGAGCACGGCGAGGACCTCGTTGCCGGAGACCCCGTCGATCGCCGCGTGGTGGAACTTGGTCAGCATCGCGACGCGGCCGCCCTCGAGTCCGTGAAGCAGGTAGAGCTCCCAGAGCGGGCGGGAGCGGTCGAGCGGGCGAGCCATGATTCGAGCCACCTGCTCGGCGAGCTGGTGGTAGTTGCCCGGTGGCGCCAAGCCCATCTCGCGCACGTGGAAGTCCATGTCGAAGTCCGGATCCTCGATCCAGTACGGCAGATCGAGGCCAAGTGGGATCTGTGCGAGCTTCTGCGTGAAGGGAGGAAGCAGGTGGATGCGCTCGGACAGTCGGCGGCAGACGTCCCGTGCCGTCAGCTTGCCTCCCGGCGCCGTGGCCGGGTCATAGACGGCCAATCCGCCGACGTGACCAAAGGCCCGCGGGGTCTCGAGCGCGAGGAACTGCGCGTCCAGGCTGGTCAACTGCCGCATCTCTCTCATCTCCTCCTGCCGACTCACCTGGTGCTTCCCGCTGTAGGCCCCGCGCAACCCGCGCTGCGCCATGAAATCGCGCGCGAGCATCGCGTCGTGGATTAGGGTCGGGCGATGTCAGTGCCCCCCGCGTCGCCGCCTCCCCCATTCGAGTGGGACGACCTCGGTCACTTCAAGCAGGCAGGCCGATTCCTCGACGGCTATCCCTCCGATGTGCGCACCTTCTACTCGCCCATCGATGACGTCCATGGCGTACTCGTCGCGCTGCTGGAGTCGACGCAGAAGTCGCTCGTCCTCAACATGTACGGCTACGACGATGACGAGCTCAACGACATCATCCTCGACAAGTTGGGCAACGACCATGTGTACGTGCAGATGAGCCTTGACAAGTCACAGGCGGGGGCGTTCACGAGAAGGAGTTGCTTGCCAAATGGCAGCACGACCTGATCGGCAATTCGATCGCCATCGGCCAGTCCGCCCGGGGCGCGATCTCTCACATGAAGATCGTCATCATCGACGGGGTGTACACCGTCCGCGGATCGACCAACTGGTCACTCGCGGGCGAGCAGAAACAGGACAACGAGCTCACCACACAGCAACGCCGTGATCGCCGCCGAGACACGCGCTGAGCTCGACAGAAACCACGACGCGATGCTCAAGCAGATGGCGTCCCCGCGCGGCACTCTGACGCCGCCGGCCTGACGACCGGGACTCCACTGCGCTGTAGTACGCTCGCGCGGGTATGCCTGGGCGCTCGTTGTCGCGATGAGATGGTCGCGCCTAGCTGCGATCGGGCTCGCTCTCCTCGTCCTCGCCGGCTGCGGCTCCAGCGCGTCGCACACTCGCTCGGCCACCACGACGCGCGGTTCGCTCGGCACCGCTGACGCCGCCGTCGCCCGGGGACTGCGGCTGGCGAGCGATCCCGTTGCCGGTGAGTTCCCGACGCCGCACGGGCAGACGCTCCTAGCGCTCGCAAACCAGGTGGCGCGCACCCAGATAGGCGTCGCGCTATCCACGTCGGTTGCGGTGCCTGGCCAGTACCGGTTCGCGTTCGGCCTCGTCGGCACCGACAACCACTTCGTCTACGGGCCGTCCGCGGTGTATCTGGCGCCATCGCGTTCGGCACCCGCGCGGGGGCCGTACCTGGCGCCGATCGACTCGATGCTCGTGCAACCGCAGTTCGCCTCGCGGACCGTCGCCCAGGACCCGCTGGCGATCAAGGGGATCTATGAGGCACAGGTGCCGCTTTCCAAGTCCGGGCTGTGGGCGGCGCTCGTCCTGACTCACACGCCCCAAGGCTGGGTGGCCGGAGTGACCCAGTTCGTCGTGCGACGGTCGAGCGCGATCCCCGACGTCGGACAGCGCCCGCCCGTGATCCACACCCCGACCGCCGCGTCGGTCGGCGGCGAGCTCGCGAAGATCGACAGCCGCCTCCCGCCCGATGACATGCACCGGGTCGACTTCGCGTCAGTGATCGGCAGGCGTCCGGTGGCGCTGCTGTTCGCGACGCCGTCGCTGTGTCAGTCACGCGTGTGCGGCCCGGTCACGGACATCGTCCTCGAGCTCGAGCACGCGTTCGGCTCCCGGATGGCCTTCATCCACAACGAGGTCTACGTCGACAACAACGCGGCGAAGGGCCTGCGCCCGCAACTGCTCGCCTTCCACCTGCAGACCGAGCCGTGGCTGTTCGTCTTCAACCGAGACGGCCGGGTCGCCGCGCGGCTCGAGGGGGCGTTCGGCAAGCGAGCGGCTCGCCAGGCGATCGACGCGGCGCTCCGGTAGGGCGCTCCAAGCGGGCGACGCCGCGGCCGGCAGCGTCGTTCCCCGTAGGCCCTACTTCGGTGCGACGACCCGGAACACGCCTCGCATGAACGGGTGAATCCGGCAGAAATACGTGTACGTGCCGGGCGCGAGATTGGTCGGTGACGTCCAGCTGATCCGCCCGATCGCGGGGGTACCGATCCCGAGCTGCCCGGAGTCGTAGTTCCCGCGGCCGTTGGCCAGCGGATACGAGATCCCCGTGTCGAGGCCGCATGGGTTCTGACACGTGGTGATCGCGTGGAAGATCGAGTGCAGATAGAACGGGCTCGGCGAGAAGAGGTTCCCGAACGTCGACAGGGGGCTCGCGTCTTCGTTTACGAACGTCAGCGACTTCCCTCGCCCGACCGCCGGGGCGCACGTCCCCGCGCCGGCTGAACTCAGATCGCCGGGAACGAACGTGAACCCAGCGATCAGGACCCGCTTGCGGCTACAGCTCGCGAGCTTGGCCGGGTTGACGTACAGCGCAGCCGAGCCACCGTGGTGGTTGTTCTCCCTGAGATGTCCATGCGTGATGTGGCCGCGCTCGTCGAGCTTGTGGGCGAACGCGTTGATGCCGGTGGTGTCTCCCCACGCCTCCCACGCCACCATGATCCCCATCGACTCGTACCACGAGGCGCGGCGCGTCTCGTAGGTGGCGCTGATCCGCAGGACATCTCCCGGTTTGAGCTGCACGCGCCAGTCGCGCGGAGTGGCGGTCATCGCCAGGTCCCACGAGATCGGGCCCCGCCGGTCGAAGTAGTGGGCATAGGAGCGGAACAGGCGCACCGAGCCTGGGACGCTCCCCCGGATCGTCGCCTTGGAGCGCTTGGCGCCGGCTCGGGTCAGGTCGAGGTCGTCGTAGAGACCGCCCGGATGGAGATGCCCCGCGGTGCCGACGAGCGTGCCCGCGTGGTCGACAGTGAACTCGTTCAACGCCGGTCCCGATCCGTACGGATGCTTGGCCATGTCGGGGAAGGTGAACTTGCCCGCGCGGCCGCGGTGCCGCAGCACGTCGAACACCGGGTAGATGTGATGGTCCTCGACGTCCATCCAGATCGGGTGCAAGGGCTTGACCCGGCTCGCCGCCGGTGAGGTGGCGGGAATGAAGTCGATGTCGTAGGTGATGTAGACGCTCGCGGGCTGGGCCGTGAGGTCGTGGATCATGTAGTTCAGGACCCAGTAGTCGTGGGCGCCGATCGGATACCCGTAGCCCGAGGGGAATTGGTAGACCGTCTTCTCCTCGCCGCTGGCCATGAAGGGGTAGAAGCCGCTCTGGCTGTTGCCCTCGCCCTCGCCGGCGGTCCCGTTGCTGAGCCACACCCCGTGGTGGAGGTGGACCAGGTCGGTGCGCGGAATCGACCCGCAACAGCTTCCATTGGGCAGCGCGTAGTGCAGGTTCGGGGCCATCCGAACCATGAAGCCGTCCTGTACCGGCTTCGGGACGTGCTTGTAGTCGAGCAGGATCAGGTTGGCTCCGGGAGTCATCCGGTACGGGCCGGCCTTGAAGTGCAGATGCTCCACGCCGGCGCGGGCACCGGCCGAACCCGGGACGCACGCGAGCACCCCCAAGGCCACCAAGACTGCCCCTACGAAGACCCGCCTCAACTCTCCTCCAGCGATTCCGTGCCCTCCGGTCGGAGCCATTCAACCACGTCCTGGCGCGAGACGAGCGGGCCTTGACAGCGGCAGCGCTGTTAGCGACGCTGTCCGGCCCCCGGTCCAGGTTCCGTGAGACGCCTCCTGACATTCCTTGCTGCGATCGCGATCGTGGCCACGGTTCCCGCCGCGCTCGCCGGCGCCCGCGTCAAGCGCGCCGAGCTCAAGCTGCGCAAGACGAGCGCCGGCACGATCCTCGTCGACAGCCGCGGCTTCACGCTGTACGCGTTCACGATGGACCGACCGAACCACGACGCCTGCGTGAACGTCCCGGGTTGCCTCGCGGTCTGGCCCGCCCTGACCTCGGGTGGAAAGCCGATCGCCGGTCCGGGGGTCAAGCGCTCGCTGATCGGGACAATCAAGGTGCGGGGCCAGAGGCAGGTGACCTACGGGGGACACCCGCTGTACGGGTACGTCGCGGATAGGGGGCCGGGCCAGACCTACTACATAAACATGCTGCAGTTCGGGGGCCGGTGGCCGGCGGTCGATGCCTCGGGGCACGAGGTGAACTAGCTCTCGGTGGCGGGCCGCCGGTAACCCGAGGCATCGAGAGCGAGGAGTGTGGCCATGGCGCGATTGCAGGACAAAGTCGCCCTCATCACCGGAGGCGAGAGCGGAATCGGACTTGCGACGGCGCGGCTGTTCGTGGCCGAGGGCGCGAGCGTGCACCTCGTCGGGATCGATGAGAGCAAGCTGTCTGCTGCCGTCGAAGATCTCGGCGACGAGAAGGCCCTCTCGTCCGTCGCGGATGTCACCGACGAGGACGCGGTGCGACAAGCCGTCGCGGCCGGAGTGGAGCGCTTCGGACGGTTCGACGTCGTCGTCAGCAACGCCGGCATCAGCGGCGCCGTCGCGGAGATCGCGGACTACCCATCCGAGGTGTTCTCGCGCACGCTCGCGGTGCACGTCCTCGGCGCCTTCCACGTCCTCAAGCACACGATCCCGCACGTCGCCGACGGCGGGAGCGTGATCATCACCTCGAGCGTCGTCGGGCTCATCGGACCGCCCGGAGTATCGGCCTACGTCGCGGCCAAGCACGCTCAGGTCGGCCTGATGCGGACGGCGGCCAAGGAGCTCGCATCGCGGCGGATCAGGGTGAACACGATCCACCCCGGTCCGACGTCGACCGAGTTCCAGGACGACATCGAGATGCGCTCCACGCGTCTGCCCCGCGAGGAGGCGGCCAAGGCGTTCGACTCGATGATCCCGCTCGGCCGTCACACAACCACCGAGGAGATCGCGCACGGGATGCTCTACCTCGCTTCCGACGAGAGCGCGATGATCACCTCGCACCGGCTGGCGATCGACGGCGGCATGAGCGGCTGACCCGGGTCCCGCCGTTCAGGCGGCGGCGGGCGTTGTGCGTTTAACCCGCTAGGAGTTGGTCCCGCACGGTCAGACGAGAGTTTGTTAGGAACGTCGCGTCCGGTGCGCCCGACAAACACAGTTACTGTGCCTGCGGTTACATACCGGCGCCCGGGCCTGTCGCACTGGCCCTAGCCGCGGCGCCTCAACGCGTCCCAGAGCCGTCGCAGCGCTTTGCGCACACCTCGCGGCGAGTCGCTGTCATCGCCGCGGTCTGGATGGCGATGTTGGTATGACGCCGCCCTGGCCTGGGCCTGACGCTCAGCGTCCCTCATCAAGGCTTTATGTGAGGGTATACGGCCGGGATCAAGATCATTCATCTCGTCTCTCCTCGCCGGCAATCATATCTGCTGGTGCCGGCTCGGTGGCGCTGCTCGTCAACCAGATCGGCCCCCCAAGCGCCCGCGATCGGAGGGCTTCCCGCGCAACGCAGGACATCGAGCCCGCGTGGCGATGACTCCGGCTGTGTGGGAGAGTCTGAAGAGCCATGGTGAGAGAGTTCGACGCCCAGCTTCAAAAGGGGGACAACCCTGGGGCGTGGACGTGCGTGGTGCTCGATGACGTGCCCGATCTGTTCGGCACCCGTGGCCTCGTGAAGATCCGTGGGGCGATCGACGGCGAGTCGTTCGTCGGGGCGCGGATGCTCATGGCCCAGGGCGACGGCACGCACAGGCTCCCGGTGAAGGCGGCGCTGCGAAGGACCATCGGCAAAGAAGCGGGGGACACCGTCCACGTTCAGATCGACGAGCGGATCGGGTAGCTGCCCCGGCTTGCCGTTCCCAGCCCGCTCGTCGTCGCCTCCGACCGTGCGCCACCGACCCAAGCTGCGCGCCGGACGCGGGAGCCGGTCTAGAATTCGGCGCGTGGGTGGTGCCGACCGCTCGGCAGGGGAGGAAAACGCGGGGAGGATCTCGCGTCGCCGCTTCATGGGCTACGTGCTCGCCGCGCCGATCCTGGTCACCGCCGCGGACCTGAGCGCGCCGCCGCGGGCGCGAGCGGCGGTGCCCACCGTGCAGCCCGTCGACTTCTACGATCTCACCGATCTGCTCACGGACTCGACGCGGCCGACGGCCCACCTGATCACGGTGACCGTCAATCCCGACGGGACGGTCTCCTTCGCGCTGCCGCGGGCGGAGGTCGGGCAGGGGATCACCACAGCGGTGGCGATGCTGATCGCGGACGAGATGGACGTGCCGGTGGGGAAGGTGAGGGTCACGCTCGCCGATGCGCGACCGGAGCTGATGTTCAACCAGCAGACGCAGGGCTCTGACTCGATGAACTCGCTGTACACCCCGGTGCGGGTGGCGGCGGCCGCCGCGCGGGGGCGGCTGGCGCGTTCGGCCGCGCGGGAGCTACAGGCGCCGCTGCCCCGGCTGACGGTTCGGGATGGCCACGTCTACGCTCCGGACGGGCGCAGCGCGTCGTACGGCTCGCTGACCCGCGCGGCTGCGAGTGCGCGCACCGAGCGGGTTGTGGCCCGGCTGAAACCTCGATCAGCGCAGAAGGTGGTGGGCAGACCCCAGCCGCGGACCGATGCGCTGGCGGCGGTCACCGGACGCAAGGTGTTCGCCATGGACCTCGATGTGCCGAACGCGCTGCCGACGATGCTGTGCCGGGCGCCGACGATCAACGGGTCCCCTCGGGCGGTGCGCAACCTGGCTCAGGTCAAAGCGATGCCCGGGATCACCGACGTGGTCGTGATCCCTCACACGAAGGACATCTCCGGCGGCGTGGCCGTGCGCGGCAAGACTTTCGGTCAGTGCATCGACGCGGTGCGGGCGCTACGGGTCGACTGGGGGCCGGGCACGGTGGACGGCATCTCCGAGTCCGACGTCCTCCGTGACCTTCTGGCGAACGAGTTGCCGATGGCGCCCGCGCTCGGCCAGACCCTGGATCAGCGCTTCACCTTCTATTTCCGGCCGGGGGATCCGCTGGAACCGAACTGCGCAGTAGCGGATGTGCGCCGCGACCGAGCGGAGATCTGGTCGAGTCTGAAGACACCGATCTGGGCCAAGCAGACGATCGCGAACCTGGTCGGGTTGCCACAGGAGAAGGTGACGGTGCATGTGACCCAGGGGGGCGGCTCCTTTGGCCGTCACCTGTTCGCGGACGCTGCGTTCGAGGCGGCGCTGGTCTCGAAGGCGATCGGCAAGCCCGTGAAGTTGATGTGGCATCGCACCGACAGCTTTCGCCAGGGACGCGTGCACCCGATGGCGATCTCGCGCGTCCGGATCACCTATGCCGGACCGGACGTGCTGGCGTTCGACCAGCGCCACACAGGCGTGGTCACCGACATCGGCGAGGGGTTCGGGGATGTGTACTCCGCGATGCTCGGCCATACGCAGCCGGGAGCGCTGGGGTACTCGCAGGGCTACTTCGGCCTCACGGCCAACGTCCCCTACAACTTCGGTCCCGTCACCCAGCAGCTGAATGAGATCTATGAGCTGGGGATGTTCAACACCTCGAGCGTGCGCAGCGTGTACGGGTCCGACTACAGCACCGCGCTGGAGCTGATGGTCGATCAGGTGGCCAACGTGATGGGGCAGGATCCGTACCGCTTCCGTCGCGCCCACGCACGCGACGCGCGGCTGTCGGCCGTGCTGGACCGGGTGGCGAGTGCGGCGAGCTGGGGGCGGGCGATGCCTCCGGGCACCGCTCAGGGGATCGCCGTCCATCGGGAGTACAAGGGCTTTGCCGCGTGCGTGGCCGAGATCGATTGTCGCCCGGCGACGGTGGGTCGGAAGATCGAGGACGCCTACACCGGCCCGCGCGTCACCCGAGTGGTGTTCGTCATCGACGTGGGACTGCCGATCAACCCGCTCGGGTTGGAGGCCCAGATGATCGGCGGGATCATGGACGGGATCGGCCAGGCTCTGAGCTACAGCCTCCACCTGCAGGATGGCTACTTCCTGGAGGGCAGCTGGGACAACGCACACTACACCCGGCAGTGGAACACGCCGCCGGAGGTCCAGGTGATCGTGATGCCGCCCACCACCGACACGCCGGGCGGCGCGGGCGAGTTCGCCGTGCCCACATCGATGGCCGCCGTCGCGTGTGCCTATGCGCGAGCGACCGGCAAGCTGCCGACCTATTTCCCGATCAACCACTTCGACATTGACTTCAAGGTGCTGCCGACGACTCCACCGATCCCGCAGTCCCCCACCGACGGACTGCACCACAGCGGCCCGACGGTCAAGGGCGCGGGCTGACCCCACAACGCTGATGGCCACGCACACATATCCGAAGCACAAGCGCAAGCAGACGCCGACACACACGTTCATCCTCAACGGCAAGCAGGTCCACGTGACCTGCCCCGCGGATGTACGGCTGCTGTGGGTGCTGCGAGATCTGCTGCACGTCAACGGCCCCAAGTACGGCTGTGGGCTGATGGTGTGCAAAGCCTGTACCTGCCTGATCAACGGCCACGCGCGCCAGGTGTGCGGGGTTCCGGTCGGCGAGCTGACCGCGTGCGATGAGGTCGTGACCATCGAAGGCCTCGCCCACAGCGTCGGCAAGAAGCTCCATCCGATGCAGCGGGCCTGGCTCGACTTCGACGTGGCCCAGTGCGGCTACTGTCAGCCGGGCCAGATCATGGACGCAGTCGGGCTGGTCAACGACGTTCACTCCCAGGGCCGGCAGGTCACCGAGGCGGACCTCGACAGGTTCCGCAACGTATGTCGCTGCGGCACCTATCCACGGATCCGCGCCGCGATTCTGAAGGCGGCCGCGGAGATGCACCGCTCGGCAGAGCACAGCTGCGCACCGCACCCGAAGGCGAGCCCGAAGCGCAGGCCCCCGAGCTTTACCGGCTGAGGCCCGAGGGGGCACGAGACGCGCGCCCTCTCACCGGCATCGCCCCACGCGCGGCCGCGGTAACGAGCCCCAGGGGGCGTCCTCGTGAGACGATTGTCGGGTGGGGCATATCGCGGCATCAGGATTGGCCTACGCGCATCCCGGGGGAGAGCTCCTGTTCTCCGAGGTCTCCTTTCGCGTGGCGCCGCGGGAACACGTCGGCCTCGTCGGCGCGAACGGAGTGGGTAAGAGCACGCTGCTGAGGCTGCTCGCCGGCACGCTCCGTCCCGACGATGGTGAGGCCAACGTCGGTGGCATCGTCGGCTACATGCCCCAGGACGTGGGCGTGTCGATCGACGCGCGGACGGTGCGCGAGTTGCTGTTGTCGATCGCCCCCCCTGCGGTGCGCGAGGCGGGCGAGCGGATGCTGGCGTCCGAGGCGCAGCTGAGCCTCGGCGACCCCAGCGCCGGAATGCAGCTGGGTGCGGCAATCGCGGACTGGTCGGCGCTGGGCGGGTACGAGCTCGAGGGCCAGTGGGATGTGTCCTGCCGCAGGATCGTGCGCAGCGCCTTCTCCGACCTGGCCGATCGTCCGGCGATCACGCTGTCCGGGGGGGAGCGCAAGCGACTGGTGCTGGATGTCCTGTTCGCCTCCGATGCCGACGTCCTGTTGCTCGATGAGCCCGACAACTTTCTCGACGTGCCGTCGAAGCTGGCGCTGGAGCGCCAGATCTCGACCTCGAAGAAGACGGTGCTGGTGATCTCACACGACCGCGAGGTGCTCGCCAGCGCGGTCGGCGCGATCCTTACGCTGGAGGGGAGCGGGGCCTGGTTGCACGGCGGTTCCTACGCGAGCTACCCGCAGGCGCGCGCGGAGCGTCAGCAACGGCTCGGCGACGCCGTGAAGCGGTGGCGCGACGAGGAGCGACGGCTGTACCGGCTGATGAAGACCTTCAAGGAGCGCGCCCGTTATTCGAGTGACTGGGCGAAGAAGGCCGACGCCGCCGAGACGCGGTGGCGCAGGTTCAGCGAGAGCGGTCCGCCGCCGACACCGGTGCTGGACAACGCGATCAAGGTGCGCATTCGCGGCGGCGACTCTGCGCGGCGCGTGCTCGACCTCCGGGCGGTCGGCTTGACGAGCCTCGTCTCCCCGTTCTCGGAGGAGATCCACTTTGGTGAGCGC
Organism: uncultured Solirubrobacterales bacterium; assembly: GCA_963839105.1. Classification (GTDB taxonomy): domain Bacteria; phylum Actinomycetota; class Thermoleophilia; order Solirubrobacterales; family Solirubrobacteraceae; genus Palsa-465. The sequence goes on along the minus strand of CAWITQ010000009.1, from coordinate 232,515 downwards.
GTCGGGATGATCGGGCCCAACGGCTCGGGCAAGAGCGAGCTCATGCGCGTCCTGGCGGGGGTACGGCAGCCAGACTGCGGCGAACTGGTGACAGGGCCTCGCGTGTCGACCGGATACTTCACGCAGCTCCAGACCCGGGGTGATCTCACCGCTCGGGTCGTACTCGATGCGGTCCTGGAGCGCGTGCCCGGCGGCGGCGTGCAGGCTGCCATGTCTGCTCTGGCTCGCTACGGGCTGGCCGGAGCCGCGCGACGTTCCTATGACCTGTTGAGCGGCGGCGAGAAGGCTCGGCTCGAGGTGCTGGTGCTCGAGCTCGAGGGGCACAACCTGCTGCTTCTCGACGAGCCGACCGACAACCTCGACATCGACTCCTCCGAGGCGCTCGAGACGGCGCTGGATAGCTTCGAGGGGACCGTCGTCGCGATCTCGCACGACCGGGCGTTCCTGCGCAAGATGGACCGCTTCCTGATGGTCCTCCACGACGGCGCTGTCGTCTCGCTGCCCTCGTACGACTCGGCGTCCGAAGCGCTCCTCGATCCCGAAGGCGCCCAGGACATACGACTCGCCAAGGTTCTATGACGATAAGCCTTCGAGGTCTCCGCGAGGACGACATGGATGATCTCTTCCGGTGGGAGAGCGATCCGACGGCCGCCAGGATGGCGGCGTTCACGCGTGCCGATCCGGCGGACCGAGCTGCGTTCGACGCTCACTACCAGCGCGTTCGATCCAATCCGGATAACGACACGCGAGCCATCGAAGAGGACGGCGCACTCGTCGGGATGATCGCGAGCTTCACTGTGGAGGGCGAGCGCGAGCTGACCTACTGGATCGATTCAGCGCGGTGGGGGCACGGCATCGCGTCTGAGGCGGTCAAGGGCTTCATCCAGCAGGAGACTCGACGCCCGCTCTTCGCACGCGCTGCGGCCCACAACGTCGGATCGAGCAGGGTGCTCCTGCGCAACGGGTTCGTGAAGGTCGGCGAGGAGACGTCTTGGGCTGCCGGCATCGGAGAGGATGTCCTCGAGTACATCTATCGCCTCGACTGATCACGCGGACGCGGCTACGAGGACGGCCCCGGCGGCGCCGGCGACCCGCTCGCCCGTCTCACTCCCGCCGGAAGCGGCTACTCGAGCCAGTGCTCGTCGAGCCTGCGGACGAGCGCTTCGATCAGGCGGATCGCGTCGGCGAGCGTGGTGTAGTCGACGTTTTCCGGAACGTCGGTCGGCCAGTGGTAGTTAGCCGGCTGCTTGATCTTCGTGCATGAGCACAGCGACGCGCACTGGTAACCGGCGGCGAGGGGATAGACGCCATCGGTGGCGTTGCGCAGGCGAAGGTCCGGGAAAAGCCAGATCCCGAGTTCGTCAGCGAGGCGATCGAGAAGCTCGAGCGACTGTGCCGGGTACTCGGCAATGCCGAGCATCCCCTCGCCGCGGAGTACCAGCAGGTGGGGAGAGCCGACCGTGTCAACCGCGAGGAAGAACGTGTCCGAGATCGGTAGCTCGTCGAAGTGCCGGTTCGCGAAGGCGCGCATCCCCTCGCACACGCCCTCCTCCGCCGTCGAGACGAGCAGCACCCGGACAGAGCGCGTCGGCATCTGCGCGAGCACCCGCGCGAGCGCGATCATGGCAACGACGCCGGTGCCGTTGTCGTTGGCGCCGGGAACGACTGCGCTCGCCCCGATGTTCGCCATCGCCGAGGCGAAGCCCGCCGAGAGGAGGGCGCCGCACCGCGCCAGGCCGCGTCGGCCGGCGGCGGCGCCGACAGCGGAGAGCGCGGGGCCCATCACCGCGGGCCACATCAGCGGGGGACTCGTCCGCGTGACCTCGAAGAACCAAGGAGCGACGCGCGCTATCGCGTTCGGGATCGCGGGACTGAAAACGAGCCCGGAGTGCGCTGCGTCGTGGTGCGCAACGATGACGATCGTGCGAGCGGCGTCGGTCGGCCCGCAGCTGGCGACGACGTTGGTGGCGGTCCTCCGCGGTAGCACCTCTCGGAGACGCCGCCGGCGCGGCGGCATCTCGTCCGCGGCCGCCCACGCGGCGGCGGCACCCAGCGCCGCAGCGCCGAACCGGCTCCCCCGCGCTGCCCACAACCCCGCGAGGACGCCACCGGCCGCAGCGAGGCCCAGAGGCCACCAGAACGTCTGATGGCCGCGCTCCTCCTCGATCTTCGCCGTGTTGACATCCTCGGCAGCCAACTGCTCAACGAGCCACTCGGCGGCGGCGCGCTCGCCGGCCGACGCCGTCTCGCGCTCGAAGGCGCACAGCTCGTCCAGGAGCGCTCGATGCCATCGCGCGTCGAGATGGTCCTCAGATCTCGGCTTGATCGTCGCGTCCGGCATCAAGCCGGGGAACCTACACGCCGGGGCGAACGCGAGCTCCGCGCCGCTCGGGACTCACGGCGCGCAACATGGGAATCGCCGTCTGCGGAGGGGCTAGTGACAGACACGCTCGAGCCGTGCGCGAAGGATTGCCCGCTCTGCGGGCTGCGCGAGGTCGTGGCCCGCGGCGCCGGCGAGGACGCGGATGACCTTCTCGGAGGGAACGGACCGGCCGGCCCCACGGCCGCCGATGCCCCACAGCGCGGCGGGTGTTCCGTTGGCCTTCTCGAGTGGGATCGCGATCCACCAGGTGAGGTCGAGACGCTCCCCGGGGCCACCCGGCGAGCGCGCAACCGCGGGGTCGTGGACGACCAGTCGCGGGCCGCCCTCGCGCAGCGCCGCCCATGTCGCCGTCCCCGGCTTTGCCGGAGGGACGGCTGTGCACAGCCATTCGGTCAATGTGGAATCGCCCGCCACTTCTGCGGCAACGCGGCGCAGCACGCCTTCGCGGACGAGGTCGACGCACGACACGTCGGCGACAGTCTCGAGCGCCAGCGCGCACAACCCCTCCAGCCCGGGGGGCGCCACGGAGGGCCGAGCGGAGCCGAACGCCATGGTCACGACCGTGCCTCGCCCGTCGCGGCCTGCGGTGAGGTCGAGCGTCTGCGCCAGGGCACCAACCATCGCGAGACCATGCCCGATTCCGGGCGAGTCATCACGCGGCGCGATGCCGACGCCGTCGTCGACCACCTCGATGATGAAGCGGCCGCCGTCAACGCCGCAGTGGACGTGCACGTGGCCCTCCTCGCCGCCGTAGGCGTGAAGGATCGCGTTGGTCACCGTCTCGGAGACAGCGAGGGCGATCGCTTCGACCACCTCCGCCGAAGCGCCCGCCGTCGTGGCAAAACCCACGGCCCGGTGCCGCAACTGACTGACGGCGGCGGGCACGGCGGGCAACGTCCAAGCGGCGCTCGAGCCAGGTGAGGGGCCCACAGGCCCGAAGCGTACCTACGGCGGCGACAGAGGCGGCCGGCGCGTTGGGCGAGATCGACGAGGGGTGGCGCCCCGGCCGCCGGACCGCCGACATTTGGCGTACCCGGACCTGGTCCGTGCGCCCTGCCCGGCCCGGATACCTGCTCCTGGCCAAGACAGACGCGCACTTCCTCGACCACTTTGGGCACGCGCAGCGCCTTGAGAGCGTGTTCGCTGCTGTCGGAACCCCATTTCGCTCCCACAAGGCCGAAAGCCGCGCCGTCTGCTCCTCATACGACGATGTCCTGGCAGTCGTCGCCTTCTTTCTTGACGCGGTCGTCGATGAGCGAGTCGAGCGCCTGGCCGCGATGGTCCCTCGCGAACCAAACGGCGACTGGGTCATCACCACAGACCAGCGCATATTCATCTGGCAGCTCTGACGCCGGGCTGCTGCTTCAATCGACGACCGGACGCGCCGGCTGTTTGATCTGCTGGGTGCTAGGCGCAACGGATCCGGTCGGCGATCACCTAGTCTCCGCTCGTGTCCGAGATTGCTGACGAGCAGACTTTTCGGCGCTGGCATCTGCCATGGAAGGAGCGGGTCTGCGAGGTGGTGCGTCCATTCTCACACGGCACGGTGTGTCGCAGCCCGCGCCTTCGCGATTACTGGGAGTACAACTGCCTTCGGCTGTATCGACCGATGACGGCCGGCGAGATGATCGCGGCGGCCGACCGCGAGCTCGCTGGCTGCGCGCACCGGTTCGTCGAGTGGTTGGTCCCGATGCCGGACGGCGTCGCGATTGACCTGCGCGAGCAAGCGTGGGTGGCGAATCAGCTCATCTTCATGGTTCACAACGACGGCCCGCTGCCAGAGCACGACGCGGAGCTCGTCGAGGCGGACTACGACGCGGTCCGCGAACTTCGCGACCTATGGCATCGCGAGGACTTCGGTGAGCACGTCGAAACGGATGAGTTCCACATCCAGGCCCGTGAGGTAGCCGAGCTCGCCGAGGTGCGTGTCGTGGCGGCGATCGAGGACGGCCGCCCGGCCGGCTTCGCCCAAGTCGAGACGCACGACGGCGGCAGCGAAGTCACCCAGGTGTTCGTGCGCCCGGAGCGTCGGGGCGCGGGGCTGGGGACTGCGCTTACCGCGCAGGGCATTCGCGTCGCCGCCACCGCCGCGCCGCGTGTCTGGATCTGCGCGGAGCGCGATCGCCGTCCCCGCAGACTCTACGAGCGGCTCGGCTTTCGTCCGGTCGCTGAGACCGGCGTCGCGCTCTTGCCCCCGAGCCGTAACTGATACAAGGGCGAGCGCCACATTTTGCGCTCGAACTGGTGCCGTGGCGCGACGTGTCGCTTTTGATCGATGACCAGCAGCGCCGTCTGCCATTAGGGCGAAAGGAACGGACGCGACTTTCGCGATACTTCGCATATCCGAGAATGTGATCAGGGGGGCCAGCGTGTCGAAGCATCAGGAGCAGATCATTGCGGCGGCGAAGGGCAAGCTCGACGAGGAGATCCTCGGCGCGGCCTGGGCGAAGCCACGCGGCGCCGGCACGGCGGCGGCCGGCGGAGGAGTGATCGTCGGGGAGATCGGAGCTCGCTGGGCGGGAAAGCAACGCGACGGGGCGCAGGCAGCGGGTATCGCTCTCGGCAATCCGGGCGCGATTGCGGTCACGGCGACGAGCCTTGTGACGATGAAGGTCAAAGTCAGCGCCATGGGCGCGATCAAAGAAGTCACCGAAGTTCTCAGTACGGTCCCGCTCGGCGCGGTGGATTCGCTTGAGGTGAAGCGGATGGGAATGACCGGTGTGATGGAGATCAACGTCGGCGGCAGCTCGTTCAAGTTGGAGGGCAAGCCGGCTGACATGAAGGACCTCGTCGAGGTATTCGTGCGCGCCAAGTCGACGGCCTGACCGGGCACGCGCGGCTGGCGCGCTTTTCTTGCCGCATGGGAGCGGCGCGTCAGGATTTCCGACGTCGTCCCCCGATGCAAGCGCCGGCTCGCGGCCTCGTGCCCGACCGGGCGCAGGCCGTCAAGAACGCCACGAGCGCCAGCAGGTCACGGGTCCCGACCCTCTGATCGTGCTAGCGGGCCGCCCCGAAACCCTGGTCGCGGAGCCACGCGATTGTGCGCTCGAGCCCCTCTTGGAGTTCGACACGCGGTTCCCAGCCGAGGATCTCACGCGCCTTGGCGTTGGAGTAGGTCCCTTTCCGAAGCAGGTATCGGGCCGATCCGGGATTGATCTCGTTATCGCCGGATGCTAGGCGAGCGACACGCTGGATCATCGCGGCCGAGGCGAGCGCGACCGGCGTCGGGAGCGTGATCAGCCTCCTGCCGACCAACTCGGCGTAGGGGGCGAAGAAATCGCGGTAGGGCACTCCGATCCCGTCGGAGAGGGTGAAGATCTGGCCCACCGCCTGCGGCGAGGCGGCGGCGAGCACGACCCCGTCGACGAGACTATCGACGTACACCGGCGAGTGGATCCCGCGCCCACCACCAGGGAGCGTGAACCGCCGCGCCTTGATCAGCTGGGCCGGGATCACGGCCCACGCACGTGACCTGGGGCCGTAGACGTCGCCGGGCCGGACGATCGTGCATGCCAGCCGATCCTCGACGTGCGCCTGCAGCACCACCTGCTCGGAGGCGATCTTGCTATCGGGATACGGAAGGTACGTGTTGTGCACCGGGTAGCGCTCATCGACACCGTCGGGGAACTCAAGGCCGAACACGGTGACCGAGGAGAAGTGCACGAAGCGCTCAACGCCGCCGCGCTCGGCCGCAGCGAGGACGTTCGCGGTTCCCCGCACGTTCGCGCGCCAGATCTCCTCCCGGCCTTCCATGCGTAGCGATACGACCGCCGCGGTATGGATCACCAGCTCGCACCCGCGTACATGGTCCTGCCAGGCGCCGGGCTCGGCGACGTCGCCCGCCACGACCTGGCGCTCGGGATCGGGCTCCAGGTCGCAGCCGAGCACCTCGTGACCGTCGCCGGCGTAGCGGTCGTACAGGGCCCGGCCGATGAATCCCGAGGCTCCGGTGATGAAAACTCGCACGGCGGTGGACTCTATCCCGGCGCGTCAGAGGCCACCGAGGTCTCCGACACCGTAGAGCAGCCCATCTGCCCACCGAAGGACGAGAAGAGCCCTCTGACGCGACTTGGGTCACAGCGGGCGATGTGCCCGAGCTCTTAGCGGCGGCGTCGGGGACCAGGCCGCGCTGCGGCAGGGACTCGAGGCGACGCCATCAAGCCGTGGGCCTCGACGAAGCGCGCGGTCGATTCGAGCGTCTCATAGGTGAGATCGGGGTCCTGCGCGGCAATCAGTGCGGCGAGGCACTCCAGTACGCACACCGCGGGTGTGAACGAGAGGAACAGGCTGGGGCTGTCGACAGGCACAACGAGCACGAGGTCGGTGGGATCAATGAATTCGTGAGCGAGCCCGTCCGTGATCAGCACGATCCGGACGCCGCGCGCGCGGCTCTCGGCGAGCAACTCGAGCGTGTTGACGGCGTAGGGACGAAAGGTGCAGGCGATCACGGCGTCGTCCGGCCCGAGATCGCGGAGCGCGTCTGGATAAGCGGGGTTGAGCAGGTTGACGCGGGGGTGGGCCTGGTGAAGCAGGCGCTGGATGTAGACGGTCAGGCCGTGGGTCTCACGGTTAGCGAGAAGCCAGATCGAGCGCGCGGCCGCGACGAGCTGCGCCGCGGCCTCGAGCCGCTCGCCGACCAGGTGGGGCAGGAGCTCGAGGTTGGCAATGTCAGTTCGCGCCTTGCGCGCGAGTAAAGACCCGGCCGCCTTGAGTTCGCGTGACGCCGACACGCCCGGCTCGTTCGTGCGGAGCTCTGTGCGCGCGCGGTCGCGGAGCTCACGGAAGCTCGCGTACCCGAGCCGCCGCGCGAAGCGGACGATCGCGGCCGCGCTTACGCCGGACCCCTGGGCGAGCGACTCGGCGGTCTGAAAGGCGAGCTCGTCGAGGTGGTCGCGCAGGAAACGCGCGATCAGTTCGTCGTTGCCCGAGAGGGCGCCGCGCGCGCCCGCGAGTCTCAGCTCGAGCTCGTGCGCGAGGGAAACATCGGGATCCGTGTCCGGAGCGTCCAGTGACATAGGCCTGGCGTGTACGGATTGTCCAGGGTCGTCCTCGAGGGGTTGACTGGATCATTTCAGAAGGTAGGTTGCTCTGCAATGGATCAGTCAATCGGGTCCGAATTCAGGTATCTGAAGGCCCCGAAGTCGGCCTCCGGAACGCTTGACCCGGAGCAGGTCCGCTCGCGTGTATCGACGATGCTCCTGGAGCTCGAGGCCGGCGGCCTCGACTCGATCCGACGCTACTCCCGCGAGCTCGACGGTTGGGCGCCGGAGTCGTTCCGAGCGTCGGCCGCCGAGGTCCACGCGGCGCGCGAAGCCCTCGACCCACAGCTCGCCGAGCGCCTTGAGCTGTCGGTCACACGGGTGCGCGCGTTCGCCGAGCTCCAGCTCTCGACCGTGAATGATGTCGAGCGGGAGATCGCACCTGGCGTGTTCGTCGGTCATCGCCACGTCCCGATCGAGAGGGTCGGCGCCTACCTACCGGCCGGCCATCGTCCGCTGATGGCGAGCGCGCTGATGACCGTCCTCGTGCCGAAGACGGCGGCCGTCGGCTCGGTGATCGCGTGCACCCCGCCGCAATCCGGCGGGCCCGGGCACCCCGCGATGCTCTATACCGCCGACCGCTGTGGCGCTGACGCGGTCTTCACGCTCGGTGGCGTGCAGGCGATCGCGGCGATGGCGTTCGGGTTAGAGGGCGAGGCGGGTGTGGACATGATCGTCGGGGCGGGTAACGCGTACGTCACCGAGGCCAAGCGCCAGCTGTTCGGAAGGATCGGGATCGACCTGCTCGCCGGCCCGTCGGAGATCACCGTGATCGCCGATGACAGTGCGGACGTCGAGCTTGTCGCCGCCGACCTGCTCGCTCAAGCCGAGCACGGGCCGGGGTCGCCGGCAGTGCTGATTTGCCTCTCGAAGGCGTACGGCCAGAAGGCGATCGCCGAGATCCAGCGTCAGCTCGCCGACCTCCCAGCGACCAATCCGGCCCAGCGCTCGTGGCCGGAGGTTGGCGCCGTGATCCTCGCGTCCGATCGCGAGGAGGCGGCGCAGATCGCCGACGCGATCGCGCCCGAGCACCTGGAGGTCCACGCGCCCGACGAGGCCTGGTGGCTCGAGCGGTTGCGCAACTACGGGTCGCTCTTCCTCGGCGCGTTGACGACGGTTGCGTACTCCGACAAGGGCACGACGGGCACCAACCATGTGCTGCCGACCGGGCGGGCGGCCCGCTATTCCGGCGGCCTGTCGGCGCTGCGGTTCCTGAAGACGCTCACCTACCAGCGCATCGAGGACCCGGACGCGTCGCGGTCGCTGGCGGAGGGGGTAGCCATGATTTCGGCGGCTGAGGACCTGCCGGCGCACGGCGCCAGCGCGACCAGACGTCTGCGACAGTTGTCGGCGGCGACCGCAGCGGGCGGTGGCCGGTGAGGGAGAGGCCCTGCGCCGGCACTCGCTGACGCTGGGAATGGTGCACGAGGAGAGGATCGGTATGGCGGTAGCGGACCGTGGCAGTGCCAGCGAGCTCAAGCGGGAGCTCAAACTTGTCGACGCGGCGGCGTTCTCCGCCGGCTTGATCGGACCGGTCGGCGCAATCGCGCTGCTCGGCACCGGCGCGGCTCCGATTCTTGGCCGAGCGGTGACGTGGTCGTTCATCTTCGCCCTGGTCGGGGTCTCTCTGGTGGCGTACTGCTTCATCCGCATGTCGCGCCACATCTCGCACACCGGGTCGGTGTACGCGCTCGTGGGCGCCACGCTGGGGCCCCAGGCCGGCTTCTTCGCCGGCTGGGCGTTGCTCGGGGCCTACACGGGGATCGCGCTCGGGTCCGGGATCGAGATCGCGTTCTTCTTCGACCAGTTCCTCGCCCTCGCCGGCATCAGCCACACGACAGGATGGATCGTGATCTCGCTGATCGCGCTCGGGATCATCGGGATTCTGGCGTTCGCCGAGATCAAGATCATCACGCGCACGCTGCTCTTCTCGGAGCTAACCGGGATCGTGCTGGTGACGATCCTCAGCATCGTCATCATCGTCACGCTGATCCTCGGTAACGGCCCTCACAACCGCGGCTTCAGCTTCGACTTCCTGTCCTTCGAGCCGGGCACCGGCTTTTCCACCATCTCGAAGGCCGCGCTCTTCGGCTTCCTCGCGTTCGCGGGCTTCGAGGGCGCGGCGGCCCTCGGAGAGGAGACGGCGAGTCCGAAGACCGAAATACCGCGCGCGATCCGTGTCGCTCTGACCGTCGTCGGCGCGTTCTACATCCTGACCATCATCAGCCAATCGATCGGCTACGGGCCAAGCAAGGCCGGCGTCGCGGCGTTTACGAGCGGCAGCCCGTTCAGCGACCTCGCCCAGACCTACGTCGGCAAGTTTCTCGCCGACCTGCTGATCCTGGCCGCCACAATCAGCCTGTTCGCCATCTGCCTCGGCTGCAGCGCCGGCGCCGCCCGGATCCTGTTCGCGCTCGTGCGCGACGGCAGCGGCAAGAGGCAAGGCCTGGCCGGCCTTTCCAAGCGTGGGGCGCCGGTCGCCGCGCTGATGGTGATCCTCGCGGTGGTGGTCGGCGGCGAGATCGGCCAGGAGATCGCCGGCGTCCGCGCCGAAAACGCGACCTTCTACTCGCTCCAGCTCGGCACCCTATGCATTCTTGTGGCGTATCTGATGGCGACGTTCGGGGCCATCAAGTACCTGTTCTTCGACCGGAAGGTACAGACGCCGATGTGGCAGATCATCATTCCCGCGGCAGGAGCGGTGTTTGTCGGCTACACGCTCGTGAAGAACATCATCAACGAGCCGTTTCCCTACAACCGCTTTCCGATCGTCGTCGGGATCTACCTGCTCGTCGGGCTTGCGATCGTCGTGCTGACCCCGGGCCTCGCCGGGCGGGTGCGGCACGGTCTGCTCTCCACTGGCGGCGACCCAACCGCCGAGGCCGCGGCGGCGAGTTCCAGCACATGACACGGGTCGTCTGCCAGCAACTGGCGCCGGTGCTCGGTGACCTGGATGCCAACGTGACGCAGTCGAGAGCGGCAATCCGTGCCGCCGTCGACGACGGCGCCGACGTCGTCGTGCTCCCGGAGTTGATCACCAGCGGGTACATGTTCGAGTCTGCTGAGGAGGTGACAGCACTCGCGCTCCCGACCGACCACGCCGTATTCGCGGAGTGGGCGGCCGAGGCAGCTCGAGGCGGCGCGATCGTGATCGGTGGCTTCCCGGAACGAGGCGCCGGCGGCGAGGTTTACAACAGCGCCGCGGTCGTGAGCGGCGACGGTGTCGCCGGCGTGTACCGCAAGTGTCACCTGTGGGATCGCGAGAAGCTGTGGTTCACCCCGGGCGACGCGCCCCCGCGCGTCTTTGACACCCCGCACGGCCGGATCGGCGTGCTCGTCTGCTATGACCTCGAGTTCCCCGAGATGACGCGCACGCTCGGGCTCGCCGGCGCTGAGCTGATCGCGGTGCCGACGAACTGGCCGCTCAACGAGCACCCCGACGGCGAGCACATCCCTGAGGTGATGGTCGCCATGGCCGCCGCCCGCGTCAATCGCGTGTTCATCGCGTGCGCCGATCGCGCTGGCGTCGAGCACGGCCAGGAATGGAATCAGGGCACGTCGATCATCGACCTCGACGGCTGGGTCGTCGCCGCGCAGACGGGCACCGGCGCGGCCACCGCCGACGTCGATTTGACCCGCACCCGGTCGAAGGGATACACCGGCCTCGCCGACGCGTTCGGCGACCGCCGGCCCGAGCTCTACGCCGCGGTGAGCCGACCTGCCTAGCTCCGGCCTGGGCCCAGACAACAACGTCAAAGACGCTTTCATCCCCACGATCTTCGCATGAACTGATCGACCCGGCGGTTGTATTTGATCTGGCCGAAGACCGGCTCGATCGTGATCTTGCGCAGCGCGTAGAGCGTGCGGCCGTGTGCGGTCTTGAGCTTCTCGCGCATCTGCTCATAGAGGCCGTCCTCCCAGCCGGGTCGGTTGCCCTCGCGCATCGCGCCATCGGGAGGGACGAGCACCTCGATCCCGCGATCTGTGATCGCCTGGATCTGCTGGGTGTGCCAATAGCCGGCATCCCCGACGACCGCCTCGGGCTGTTCGGCGATCCCGTGCCGGCGCAAGTGCGCGAGCGTGTGATCGAGCATCGGCTCCAGGTGCCCGAAGTCGGGCGCGTTCAGGCTGATCTCAGCGGCGAGGATGATCTGTTGCTCAGTCACGGCGGTCTGCACGTTGTAGGCCTGGCGGTGCGGCAGACCCTTTGAGCGCATCACCCGCGAGTCCGGATCAGACAGGTTGATCTGTCCCTCCGGCGCCGCGGGCGGCGCATATGGCTTGCTGTTGCCCTTCAACCGCCGCCCGAGCGTGTCTCGCGAGCCTGAGCGCCAGCGCTCGTAGGCGTCGTTGGCAGCCAGATCGACCCGGTGGTTCTCCTCCAGGCGACCGAGCGCTTGAAAGAGACGGTCCTCCCTGTCGCGCGGGATCGGCTCCGCCTGGCGCTCGCGGCGCGACTCAAGCTCGCGCCGCGCGACCCGAGGCCACTCCCGCCGCCCTTTGCGCCGAGCACCCCGACCGAGCACCAACTCGGGATCCACCCCCACATCCTGCTCCGGCTCCTCCGAGCCAACCGCACGCCCCTTGCGCTCCTCGATCCGCCGCTTGGCCTCCGCGAGCGCAGCCTTGCGGCCCTCCGCGGTGCGCAACTGCTCGGGCAACTCATCACCGCGCGCATCGCCGTAGAGCTCGTCCTCGCGCCGGTCGGTCTCCTCAGCCTCGCGCAGGATCTCCCTGACCACGCCCGAGTAGGAGCGGTTCTGATCCATCGACGCGTTCGAAGCAGTCATGGCCCGCTCGCTTGCGACGCGGTTCGCCAGAGTGCCCGATCCGGACACAGCCAGCAACGCGACTTCTTCGCAACGCCCGCCCGAAGACGATCGCGGGTATCGATCGAGGCGCTACCGCCGGACTCGCAAATCGCCAGTGGCGAGACTCGGGAGCTCCCAACGCCGAGGCAGGGCGCTCTCGTGTAGGTGCCCACGTGGCCGGTTATCCCAGGTGCCGCCCAGGTCCCCGGTTGCATGGCCGTGGGGCCCGGCCGGCTCCCGCTCCTGCTCCGCTTCAGGCGGTGGCGGCTGGATCGTATGCTCGACCGGGATATCCACCGATCGCGAGGAGCCGAACGCCGTCAGGACCCGGCAGGATCTTGCGCCGTGCCGTTGGACTGACCCTGATGATGTGGTCCGCATCTAGCTGGTACGGGTGGCCGTCGATCTGCACGTCGGCCGAGCCGCGCAGAGCGATATAGACCTCCTCCTGGCCGAGCTGGTGGGCGGGCGGATTCCCGGGTCCCTCCGACGAGTGGTCATGCTCCGGGTAGGCAGTCGTTCCTGCCGGCATATCGATGATCGACATCCCGAACGGTGCCACGCCCATGTCGGCTCCGGCACGGCGAAACGTAAAGCCCTCCAAAAACCCCTCGACCGGCTTGAGCTCATCGATGCCGACATGAGTCACATCCGGGAGGCTCGCCGATCCTACGCTTTCGCGCACCGACGCCAATCCTGGGCCCGCCGCGTCCCCGCCATCAGTCGCCTGGCCGAGGGCCAGGAGATTCCCTTCGCTGTCGTAGAAGAAGGCGCCGAGCTCTCCGGATCCCTTGCTCGGATAGTTGCTGGGCACGACCACCATCTCGCCTCGCGTTTCGAAGCCCGGGACGTCGACGGCTTCGAATGTAACCCCGCGACGACGCAAATCTTCGATGACGGCCTCGAGGTCGCTGACCTCGAATCCCATCTGCGTGGATGCGCCTGAGGCGGCTCCGGAAGAGCTGAACAGATGAAACTCCGTGCCCGCGCAGATGAACCGAAGACCACCTTCCCGCTCCTCGACCGGTTCAAGTCCGAGCTTATCTCGGTAGAACCGCCGCGCACGTTCGAGATCCTGGGCGGGAAGCTTGGTCACGGCATGGGCGTTGCTCAGTGGTCCCGGCACGGACATCGTCTCCTGGTCGGCTAGATGAATATGTTGACCGCCGCAGGCGCCAAGAGTCATCGCGTCACCCATGCTTGAGCGATCAGCCCGGCTGGTCGATCCCGCTACGGACGATGGGGGCGCATGAGTGCTCCATGTCGAGAAGCGTTGACCGGCTCCGATTGGACGTGCCCTCCCGACCGCGCGAAGCGGGGCGTGCACCGATGGGCTCGAGGAGCGCGTTCGGTGAGCAAAGCGCGACTCCGGCTGGGCGCGGCTGAGGCGTTCGTCGTTGGTTACGGGCGAGCGCGGGTGGTTCGGAGCGGGTCGCTGCGCGGCGTAGGTAAGGCGGAGGCGCACCCGTCGAGGTGACAGAATCGGCATGTGGCGGTTGATGTCCTGACGGAGATCGAGATCAAGCGTCCGCGCTATGAGGTTTCCACTTTCGCTGCTGATCCTGCGAATGCGCCCGCCTGGTACAAGAACATCAAGGCGATCGAGTGGGAGACGTCGCCTCCCGCGGCCGTCGGTTCGAAGATTCGGTTCCGCGCGCGGTTTTTAGGTCGGACCCTGGAGTACACCTACGAAGTCCGAGAGTTCGAGCCCGGGCGTCGCTTCGTAATGTCGACCGCGCAGGGCCCCTTTCCGATGGAGACGGCTTACACCTGGGAGGACGCGCCAAACGGCGCGACCAAGATGACCCTTCGCAATCGTGGCGAGCCGTCGGGCTTCGCCGCAGTCACGGCGCCTGTCATGACGCGTGCGATGCGGAAGGCCAACGAGGCGGACCTGCGACGGTTGAGACAGATCCTCGAACACTGAGCCCCTGACGGCCGTCACGTAACCCGCGCAAACCGGGGAGGGCGGCCGGAACCCGCGAGATGCTCGCGCTGGAACGGGAGCGGGTGTCAGCGGTCGCGGCGCCATCGACCAATGCTGCTTTATCACGCCTGAAGCGCTCCGCATTCGCGTCCTGACCGGCCGTCGGGGGCGGACAGGGCTGCTCCGGGCTCGGCAGCCCGACCTCGTGCGCCACCGCGCGGTCGTTCATGAGTTCCGAGGCCGCCCCCGAGAGCACGATCGCCGCGCCCCATGCCCGGCGTGATAACGCGTCTTCGGGTCGTCCGACGTCAGCGCTCGGTCGCCGATCACCCGAACTGGATGATGGCGGCGGCAGCCATGCGACGGAGGATCGCGAGCTCCCGGTCTTCGACAGGAAGTCTCACGGACTTGACGAGCGCGACTCCAGGAGCGACGCGATGCCCCAGCTATCGCCATGGTGAAGCTCGCCCTCACCGTCGCGGCGATCGCGCTGCCCGATTGCATCAATCCCAGCCTCATCGGGGGGGAGCTCTTCGTGGCAATGGGCTCGCATCCACGACGGCGCACCGCCGCGTTCACGCTCGCCGCGCTGGCGGTCACGTTCGTTTTCGGGCTCGCCTTCGCGCTCGGCTTGGGCGATCTGATCCTCTCGTTCGTGCCAAAGCCCGGCCCGACCGTCGAATACGCACTGATCACGGCGGCCGGAGCCGTGCTCGCGGCTGGCGGGCTCCTGGCGTTGATGCGGCGCAAGGCTCTTACCAGGGCCACGCCGGGCGCGGATCTTGCGTCGCACGGCTCACCCGGCTTGCTCGGAGCCGGGCTGGCGGGACTCGAGCTGTTGACGGCGTTCCCGTACTTCGCCGCGATCGCGCTGATCGCCGGCTCGGGTGTCTCCGCCGCGAGCAAGGTGTTCCTGCTGCTGCTCTACGGCGTCGTCTACGCGCTGCCGCTGATCGTGATCGCCGTGGCGTCCGCGGTGAAAGGGGAGCGCGCGGAGGCGATCCTGCGGCCGGCCGGCGACTGGCTGTTCGGCCACTGGCCACTGATCGTCGGACCGCTGACGCTGATCGTCGGGATCGCCGTCCTGTCGTTTGGGATCGTGCAGCTGGCCAACACATAGGCGACGAACTCGTCCGCGATCGAGCGATTCTGGGCGCCCGCTCAGTCTGGGTTAGAGCGGCTGGGTTCTACAACCGCAGCGGGTATCCAGCCCATGGGTGAAGTAATCCTTCTGTCGCTGACCGCGTCGCTGAACCCGACGCTGGTCGCGTGACGACCGTGATGCTGCTGCTCGACCGGCCGGTGAAGCTGATGCTGGGCTATCTGCTCGGCGCCTACCTGGCGAGCATCACGCTCGGGTTGGTGATCGTCTTCTCGCTACCGAACTCCAGCGCGACGAACACGACCCAGAACACGATCAGCCCAGGCATTGACATCGCGCTTGGGGCGCTCGCACTCGTTCTTGCGTACGTCCTCTACAGCGGCCGTCACGAACGGCTCCGGGAGCGCCGCCGAGCGCGAAAAGCCGCGAAGCCGGACAAGGCTCCGCCGCGCTGGCAGCGGGCGCTGAACAGAGGGTCTGCCCGGACCACATTCGTCGTGGGCGCGCTGCTGACGCTGCCCGGTGCCTCGTACCTCGCCGGACTCGACCAGATCCACAAGCTCAAATACTCCACGACACTCACCGTGCTGCTCGTCATCGGGTTCAACCTGATCATGCTGTGGCTGCTCGAGGTACCGCTTGCGTCGTTCGTGGTCGCGCCGGACTGGACGCCGCGCGCGATCGAACGAGCCAAGGGTTGGGTGAGGCGCCATGCACACGTCTTCGCGGTCCGCGGATCCGCAGCGATCGGCACCCTGCTTGTCATCAAAGGAGTCATCGGCCTGGTCAGCTGAGGCCAGCTTCCGATCAAACCCACAGCGAAAGGATCGACCTTGCTCGGGATCTAGCAGTCTCAGCGGTCGGTCGGTCGCTTTTGGCCGTCGCCTTCGTGATCATCTGGATCGACCGATAGATAGGCAGTCGCCAGTCGCTCGCCCCGAGCGGTGGTTGGACCGGCGCCGGGGCGACAGGGCATGACAGCCTCGCGACGCCGCGTACGTGCGAACGCCACGAGATGCGCCGTCAAGCGTCCTGAGGCGACCGCGTCGGCGCAGCTGGAGCCGTGCTGGCCAACTGGGGGCGAGAGTTGCGCGCCCAAGGCTCTGGAAGAGAGGCGAGAGCTCTACTGTCGCAACTCAGGTGTGTGCGAGTGGTCGTCGCGGGCCGAGCGAGCGGACCCGGCAGGGAGCAGGAATCAGGCCAGCGCCGGCGATGTCGCTGGCCACGCCGGATTCCCGGTACAGGCCAACCGCCTCGCCAAGCGGACGCCGCACCGGTGCAGTCGTCGGCCGCGTCGCACAACCTCATAATTGCCGATCGAATGAGCAGGGGTCGCGTCTTTCAAACGAGCGCAGGCACCGCCGTGGGCATCCGCGCACGGCGAGCTCCCGACTATCTCTTGAGGCGCGTCGGGCTTGTCGTCTCGCTCGCCGTGTTTACGCTGGTCGCACTGCCGGGTCAGGCGGGCGCCGACTCCACACCCGCGGCGACGCTGGCCGAAACCTACTCGCCCGTGCTCATGATCAAGGCGCAGACGACACCATGCGGTCCCGGGGAAGCCTACCGGCCGACCGTCGTCGACATCGTTCTCGCCAACCCGGAGGTGGTGCTCCGCAACTCGCGGAGGGAGATCGTCAAGCGCGGTCCGACGGCTCAGGACCTCTCGGGCGCTCCGGCCAGCGACTACATCGACCTGCCGGGCAATCCCTTGAGCCCGGGATGCGGCTATGAGAAGCAGTTTCAGAGTTGGTTCGGCGACCGCACGTCGACGCTCTACGCCCACGTGGGGACCGATTCAGAGCACCCGGGCAAGCTCGCCGTCCAGTACTGGGCCTTCTACACATTCAACGACTTCACCAACAAGCACGAGGGCGACTGGGAGATGGCGCAGGTCGACTTCGAGGCCGCGACGCCCGAACAGGCGTTGAAGGTCGGTCCCTATGAGGTCGACTAGCTCAACACGCGGGCGGTGAGCGGGCAGCGTGGAACGATGACCCGAAGCTCTCCAAGGAAGGTAGGCATCCAGTCTCCTATGTCTCCACCGGCTCGCATTCCCAGGTATCTTCCAGAGCCAGCTCTACCTCGGCAAGGGCGGCAGCGCGATCTTCGGCTGCGAGGACACGCGAGGGAACACGAGGCAGCTGCAGCCGCAAACGGTCCTACTGCCGCCGACGCCGGTGCCGGCCGACTCCTCTTTCGCGTGGCTCAACTTCGCCGGCCGATGGGGTCAGAAGGAGGCCAGCATCAACAACGGCCCGTTGGGTCCAGCCTACGCCGCGCCGTGGGAGCACCCGATCACCTGGGCCGAAGGCCTCCGAACAAGCAGCCTCACCGTCCCCAGCGTCGGCATCCTCGGCCTGAGCGTGACGAGCTTTTTCTGCGGCGCGGTCGACAACGCGTCAGCCGCGCTCAACTGGGGACTGATCCATCCCGCCCCGTTCCTAGCCCTGCTTGGCCTCATCATGCTGGCCGGAGCCGTCGCGGCTCGGCGCACAACGTGGCGCCCGCCTGACCCCCTGCCGGTGCGCGCCGTGCGCGGGGGAGGTCAGATCCTCCGCGGCTCGCTGCGGCTCTACCGGAATCACGCGAGGACGTTCGTCGGGATCGGCGCGATCTTCATCCCCATATCGGTAGTGGCTGCCGGCGCCCAGTGGCTCGTCTTCCACCTCACCCCGCTCGAGAAGCTCCTAACTCTTGACGGTCCTCGCGGGAGCGGCACCGTGTTGCTCTCGCTGACCATCGGCGACATCGGCGGGATCATCGCTGCCGCGGCCGTCACCGCCGCCGTAGCCAGCGCCCTCAGCGAGCTAGAGGCCGGCCGGCCGGTCAGCGCGATCAGCGCGTACCGTGCGGCCGCCCGGCACCGGCGGGCCCTGTTCGGAGCCACCGCGATTCAGTTCGTGCTCACCGTGATACTGACGCTGAGCGTCATCGGCATTCCCTACGCCGTGTACCGGCTCATCCGCACATCGTTGTTCGCGCAAATGTGCGCGCTCGAAGACGAGACAGCGGCCGGCGCGCTCCGAGGCAGTGCAAACTTGATCCGCGGGCGCTGGTGGCGCACATTCGGCTTCACCGCGGTGATCGACCTCGTGGCCGCCCTGTCCGGCCCCCTCCTCGGGGTGCTCGTGCTGCTGCTCACTTCCCGGTCGCTCACGTTCATCGACATCACAGGCTCGATCATCTACGCGCTCACCGTCCCCTACGCAGCGATCGCACTCACGCTCTACTACTTCGACCTGCACGCGAGGGCGTCGCCGGCAACCCGAGCGTCCCGCACGGGCGGAACCGTCGCGCCGCACGCCAACGAGACTCGATGACGAGCACGAGGGTCGCCTTAGCCCACCACGTAGCGGCGGAGGTGGGCTCCGGCAACAGTTACGCGCAAGAGCCAAAGCACGTCAGTGCCGGCCCCTCTGGTCTGAGCGCGGTTGCGCGGCGGCGTCCGCGACCTCCGCGGCGACTGGCAACCCACCGCGACAGTGAGCGCCGCATCGACCTTGAGGTCGGCGTTGGCCAGGACGCGGACTGACGCCGAGGCGATGACGCGAAAGCGTTAGCGGGCGCTCAGAGCGTTCGAATCCCGGCCACCGCCTTGGTTAGGCTTGGCGTCGCTTGGAATCGCCAACGACCCATTACACCCATTCCGGAGGCTCGAGCATCGCCTACCAGGTGTTCGGGTCAGGGCCGCGCGACGTGGTCCTGACGCTCGCGGGTGCCGCCTCACACATCGAGCTTCTGTGGGAAGAGCCGCGGGTCGTCCGGGTCTATCAGCGATTAGCGGCGTTTGCTCGGGTCATCACCTACGACCGGCTGGGTACGGGGCTGTCGGATCCCGTGGACGGCGAACTCACGCTCGAGCGCCAGGCTGACGGGCTTCTGGCCGTGCTGGATGCCGCTGGCGCGTCTTCTCCAGCCTTCGTCGGGGGCTCGGACGCGAGCCGGCTCGGGGTGTTCACCGCGGCCGCTCACCCGGATCGTCTCTCCGCGCTGGTGCTCATGGGCAGCTCGGTGGCCGGCGCCCCGGCGTGGTCGCCCGACCGCCATGCCCAGTTGACCCAGCTCATCGAACAGGCGTGGGGCACGGGTCAGCTAGCCGCGCTCTACTCACCCTCCCTGGCGGGCGACGCGCGCTTCATGCAGTTCCTCGCTCGCTACGAGCGCAACGCCACCAGCCGCGGCGCGGCCCGCCGGTTGCTGGAACTCGCGGCTTCGATCGACTTGCGCCCCTTCCTCTCCGCGGTGCGCGTACCGACGCTCGTGCTGCACCGGCGCCACGACACGATGATTCCCCTCGAGCGCGGCCAGGAGTTGGCGGACGGCATTTCGGGCGCCCGTCTCGTCGTGCTCGACGGAATTGACAACAGCATCGTGGCGGGCGACACCGAAGCGGCGGTCGACGAGATCGAGGAGTTCCTCACGGGCGACCGCAGCGTCGACGACATCAACACGACGCTGGCCACCGTCCTCTTTACCGACATCGTCGACTCCACCGTCCACGCAGCGCGGCTCGGCGACCGCGACTGGCGGGACCTGCTCGCCGCTCACGACGCTGTTGTTCGCCGGGCGCTGAGACGCTATCGCGGCGAGGAGATCAAGTCGCTCGGTGATGGCTTTCTCGCCGTGTTCGATGGGCCCGCCCGCGCTATCCGCTGCGCACAGGAGATCGAAGCTGAGCTGCGCGGGATCGGCCTCAGCGCCCGCGCCGGCCTTCATGCCGGCGAGGTGCAGCGGGGCCCAGGCGATATCGCTGGTATCGCCGTGCACATCGCCGCCCGCGTGGGCGCGCTGGCCAATGCTGACGAGGTGCTCGTCTCGAGCACCGTGGCCGAGCTTGTCGTGGGATCAGGGCTGAAGTTCGCCGAGTCCAGCACCCGCGAGCTCAAAGGGGTACCGGGGTCGTGGCGGCTACTTCGCGTGCTGCCCTGAGACTTGTCACCCGAACGCGCGACACATCCACGCCGGTCCGAGCTTCTTCTGGACCTGACGGCCATCGGGCAGCCGGTACTTGGCGTACAACACCGGCCCCGCGCCCGCTCGACCCGGAATACGTGTCCTGACGGCGTCCCACAGCGCAGACGCTACGCCGAGACGGGGACATAGGGAACGTTCGCGTTTCCGCGGAAACGTCACCCAATAGAAAAGCCCCGCCTGCGCGGAGCTTCCTGAGCCAGGGATTTTGCCGTAGATAGGCGCAGGTGAGGGCGCCTGATCCCAGTTAGCGCAGGTCAGAATTGCAGGGTTCGGGACACACTTTTGGGGACACGCCGTGTCCGTACAGTGGGGGCGGCTGCCGGCCTCGGTCGCATGGACGTGCTAGGGAACGGCAAGCGCCACCCGCACGTCAAACCCGTCTGACGCTTGCCACGAAAGGATTCGCGGGGCTGGCTGCCGCCCGCGCCAGCTAACCGCGTTGGTAGGACTCGGGATCACCGAGTCCTACCATTGCGATAACGCGATTGATCCGCGATACACCACGGATCAGAGACTGATCTGTCGCTTCGGCCCGTGCGCCTTTAGAACGCGGGGACCCACGGGGCCCAATCGGCCACATCACCGAAAAGGCAGACCGCGCCGCTTCACTCAGAAGCCCCCGTACGCTGACCAGTCGTACTCGCCGTTGGCGTGCGCATTCACCGTGATCTCTGGGTGCCCGGTCCCGAGATAGACACCACCAAGGTTCTCGTCAGCCGATCCCTGCTGGTAATCATGGAACCCGGTGTGGTAGGCGTTACCCATACTTCCCCACCCGAAGTAGTAAAGCGACCACGCCGCGTTGTGAACGTTCGACATATAGCCTGCGATACTTGAAAAGTAGCCGTGAGTATACGGGTTCGGCCCTGAGCCAGGTGAGTTATTGCAGTTATAGACATATCCCCAATGGACACCCGCTACCCCTCCGCCCCAGCAGAAGATGAGATGCGAGTTATATTGATAAAGGTGTCCGATGATTGCGTCATTGAAACCCACGGTGAAGGTAATGTCCCAGCCACCACTCGCTGAGCAGCAGCCGCCTGACGAGGCACGTTTCAAGCCGCCCGTGGTTGGGGCCACGGTCGGCGTGCCGCCCCTGCCGACGACCGTCTGCCCTGGTGCAATACGTGTCCTTGTGGTGGTTCTGGTTCCCGCAACATCACGTCCGGTAAGGGGATTTACCTTGACGGCTTGAATCGTCAGGACCGAGCCTGACCCCGACGGCCCTGAACGGGTCTGTGCTTGGGACGCCGGGGCGAGGGCTGACGCCGATAGCGAAAGAAGCGCAGTTGTGAGCGACACGATGAGGCTCGCTGCGCGAAGCATCCCGGCTTGTTGGTGCGTGACCGACTGTTTCATACAGGTATCCTTTAGTTTGTCCGTCGGACGCTCGGCCCAGCACGCTGGGACGGGCGGCGGTTAACGAGTGGTTGGGATCTGGGCTAAAGCACTCTCATCAGCGACACTCCTGTGGTCGTGCGCCTCCGCTTGCGCATGGACAACGAGCCGCACACTGAAGTGGGCTGGCAAGCCGGCGGTAATGGCTCGGTAAAGGCCCGCGGTGGTCGGCCGGCGCTCCGACGCGCAGGCTCATCCGCGGTCGTATCGCCCGGCCCGCCCTAGCGCAGGATCGGCGGCAAATCCGGCTCCGAGCTCCACTTCGAACCGCCGGAAGCCTGTGGGGCGCCGCCGCGTCTGGGTCCTTGCTCGCCGGCTCGAGTACGTCGAGCTCGAGCCGCCAACGCGCTCCCGGGACTGACGGAGGGATGGGCACGAGCCGGGCCGCTCGCCGCTCGCCGCTCAGGTCATCATCGATCAGGCGCGCCTCTTGCCAGCCACCAAAGCACCCGCCCGCGAGCCGTCCGGATGGATATCAAAATCCCTTAGGCCTGGACCCTCACCGCGCGGCTCAACGCGCGCGGGAGGTTTGCAGCCGCTCAGCCAGGTATGGCGCCGTCCGGCTGCGCCCGGACCGCGCGACCTCCTCGGGCGGCCCGTTCGCGACGATCGTCCCGCCCTCCTCGCCGGCGCCGGGTCCGAGGTCGATGATCCAATCGGCACCGGCGATGACGTCGAGGTGGTGCTCGACCACCACAACTGTGTTGCCCGTGTCGACGAGCCGGTGCAACTGGTGCAGCAGCAGCTCGACGTCGCTCGGGTGAAGGCCGGTCGTCGGCTCGTCGAGGAGGTAGAGCGCGTGACCGCGACGGCCGCGCTGTAGTTCCGTCGCCAGCTTGATGCGTTGCGCTTCGCCGCCGGACAACTCGGTCGCCGGCTGGCCGAGTCGCAGGTACCCGAGCCCGACTTCCTGCAGCGTCTCGAGGCTTCGCATCGCCGCCGGCACGTGGGCGAGGAACTGTGCCGCCTCATCGACGGTCATGCCGAGCACGTCGGCAATCGACTTGCCACGCATGCGGATCTCGAGCGTCTCGGGCTCGTATCGCGCGCCGTGGCACGTCGGGCACGGCGCGTACGTGCCGGGAAGGAACAACAGCTCGACCGCGACGAACCCCTCGCCGTTGCACGTCTCGCAGCGGCCGCCAGGCACGTTGAACGAGAAGCGTCCGGGCGCGTAGCCGCGGCGCCCTGCCTCGTCAGTCGACGCGAACAGCTTGCGCACCGTGTCGAACATCCCGGTGTAGGTGGCGAGGTTCGACCGTGGGGTGCGGCCGATCGGCCTCTGGTCGACGCTGACCAGACGGTCAAACGCCTCGAGGCCGAGCGCGTGCACTCCGGTAGCCGCCCCTTGCGCACGGTCCTCGATCTCGAGGTCGGCATCGTCGGTTTCGCGCGGTTCGTCGCCGAGCCAGTCCCCCACGACACCCGCAAGCACCTGGGTGACGAGCGTCGACTTGCCCGACCCAGACACGCCGGTCACCGCCGTGAGGACCCCGAGGGGGAACTCGGCTTGGACGTCGTCGAGGTTGTGCCGTGTGACGTGGCGC
This sequence comes from uncultured Solirubrobacterales bacterium, assembly GCA_963839105.1. Classification (GTDB taxonomy): domain Bacteria; phylum Actinomycetota; class Thermoleophilia; order Solirubrobacterales; family Solirubrobacteraceae; genus Palsa-465. The sequence goes on along the minus strand of CAWITQ010000009.1, from coordinate 209,334 downwards.
AGGCACAGCCACGACGACGGCTCGCGCCGCTCGCGGTCGAGCGCGATGCCCGGCCCGAACAGGTACCGTCCGGTGACAGACTCCTCGACGTCCTCGAGGCCGTCGACCGGTCCGCTGTAGAGCACGCGACCGCCCTGCTCTCCGGCCCCGGGTCCGACGTCGACGACCCAATCCGCGCTCCGGACCACGTCCATGTCGTGCTCGACGACGAAGTGCGAGTTGCCCGCGGCCTTGAGCTGGTCGAGCACCCTCATGAGCGGCTCGGCGTCCGCTGGGTGCAGCCCGGCTGACGGCTCGTCGAGCACGTAGACGACCCCGAAGAGCCCCGAGCGCAGCTGGGTCGCGAGGCGCAGGCGCTGCAACTCGCCCGGCGACAGCGTGGTCGTCGTCCGGTCGACGCTCAGGTAGCCGAGCCCCAGGTCGGCGAACACCGCGATCCGCGCGCACAGGTCCGTGGCGATCATCACCGCGACCTCGGTGGCCTCACCCGACTCCGGCGACAGGTACGCGGCGCCGGGGTCCTCCAGCTCGGCGGTCGGCCGCAGCACCTCCGCGAGCTCGGTCAGCGGCAGGGCGACCAGCTCGGCGATCGTGCGCCCGGCGAACGTCACCGCTAGCGCCTCAGGCCGCAGGCCGGTCCCGCCGCAGACCGGGCACGGGACGGTCTCGACGAACCGCAGCGCGCGGTTGCGCATGGCGGCGCTCTGCGAGTTGGCGAGCGTGTGCATGACGTGCCGCTCGGCGCTCGAGAACGTGCCGTTGTACGTGTAGTCGGCGTCGGTCGGGTGTTCGTCAGGGTCGATGAACACCGTCGGCTGCTCGTCCGTGAAGAGGTCCACTCGCGGTCACGCTTCGAAAGACGACGCCACGGCTTGTCGATGTTGAATCCGAGCACGACGAGGATGTCGCGCAGGTTCTGACCCTGCCAGGCGCCGGCCAAGCGGCGGCCGCCCGCTCGCGGATACTGAGCGACGGGTCGGGCACGAGCGTCGCCTCGGTGACCCGGTGATCTCCCCAGTCCGTGGTAGCGCCAGCTCGTCCCGCGGCATCCCGCTTCACCTGGCGCAGTAGGCGCCTGCGGCGGCCGAGAGCACGTCTCCAGACTCGACGTAACCGCCGAGTTCCACGGGCTCGTCGGCCGAGCGGGTTGTCGGCGAGCGAAGGTTGGACGGTCAGCTGTTGACTCGGCATCGCTCCGAAAATATGTTTGGGTCTTCCGCAAGCGGCTCTGGAGGTCTGAATGTCTGAGAACGCGGACGTAATCAAGCGTGGCTATGAAGCGTTCAATAGTGGCGATGCCGAGAGCCTGAGCCAGGTGTTCGCCGACGACGTGCGATGGGAAGGCCCGAACGCCGAGGGCGTGCCGATGTCGGGCGTGCATGACGGCAAGGACGCGGTGCTCCAAGCGCTTGGTCAGATCGGTGAGGACTTCGAGAAGTTCAGCGTGAACCCGGACGAGATGGTCGAGGAGGGCGATACGATCGTTGTTCTCTCGCACGTTGAGGCCAGGGCACGAACGGGCAACGAGGTCAAGCTCCCTGGCGCCGAGGTCTTCCGCCTGAGCGGCGGCAAGATAAGACGCGTCCAGAGTCTCGCCGACACGGCCGAATTGCAGAAGGCGTTAGGGTCATAGCGCCGTCCGCGAGCTTGGCTCGCTGGAATCCGCGGATGCCCGGAGCGAGTCACAGCGTCTCGTCTAGCTTCGCTCTACGCCCGATCGTGCTGGCAATAACCGCTTGTTGACAACCGAACCGCGCAGGAGGTGCTGCGCAGCGAGCCGGCCCGTCCACCAGCGTGGCTCCGCTCAGGCCATCGCGTCGTCGCCGAAGGCTCGTCGGCTCTGGATTGGGTTGACGATGACAGCGATCACGATCGAGTGGCCGGCAGGCCGCGTCGTCAGGACTCAGTGGCCACCGTGTGGCGGCCGGATTCACGAGGTTGCACGAGCGACGGCTCGCTAGCGTGCCTCGGGGTCCGGTCGCGAATTCGGCCCAAGTGTCCGGAAGCAGCACCACAGCCGGGCGGTCCGCGTCGAGCGCGTGGCTGCTTCATCACGTAGACGGCAGCGCGACCAGCAGCCGTCACAGTGCCGTTTCCTGCTCGCAGCTTGCCGATGGTGGCTCGGGGGCTGGCCACCCCCGCTGGCCCGTGGACCCGTCGCCGACCCCAGCGGATTGCGACTCCGACTCGTTCGCGGGCGCCCGGGTCCCGTCGATCGCGACCGTCCCGACCCTGACCATCCCGGCCCGCGCGATCGGGGCAAGAGAGCCGTCATATCACGGTGGAGTCTAGGCCGCCGTAAGCGCATACGCCGTCATACTTTCTCGTTCTCGTCCTGATGCACTCGGGGGCGGCGATCCCGATGCGGGCGAGGTGCCCCCGGAGAGTCGTCGGTGCGCGTGAGCGCCGCCGCCCGCGGGTAATCCTGTGCCTACACGGCACTGAGAGGAGTCGTCATGCGCAGGATCACCGCCGTCCTTATCCCGATCCTCGTGCTGCTCGCCGCCGCAGCTACGGCTCCGGCCGCCGCGCGGCATACCGGATCGTGGACCGACGCCACGTACTTCAACGACGCCGCGTTCGCGGCCGCCGACCCGTACGTGATGTACGACAAACCGTCGGGCTATTACTACGCGTACTCCACCGAGGGGATGGACGACGGCTGGCACTTCGCCGTCTACCGCTCCGCGGACATGGTGACCTGGCAGAAGGCCGCCCCAGGCGCGCTGCCCGCGACCGGCCGTAACGCGTGGGGCACCGACTGGTACTGGGCGCCCGAGGTCTACTACAACGCCCGCACCCACCTCTACTTCATGTTCTACGCCGCTCGCTCGATCCCCGACGCGCACGGTGGTTCGGTTACGCGAACTTTGAGGAGCCCTGCAAGATCGGCGTCGCCGTGTCGCGCTCTCCCGCGGGGCCCTTCCGCAACATCACCCGCTGGGCCGATCGACTACAGCCCCTACGACCCGAACTACCACGACGTCAACCTCATCATGGGGCCGGATCAGAAGAAGCCGCCGGCCACCGAGCAGCAGGGCGAGACCGCACCGCTCGGGCACCTACATCCCCGCGATCGATCCTGACGTCTTCTTCGACTCGAGCGGACGCATCTATCTCTACTACTCCCGCAACGCGTACCGCAACTGGGTATGGGACTCGGACCTCGGCAAGTACATCGAGGAATCGAACATCTACGCGGTACAACTGACGAACGCGTGGTGGAACGACCCGACCGGTCACACGATGCCGACGATCGCGCCGTCATTCACCGGCACGGAGAACGCGACCGGCGGCCCGGCCGGTCCACGGCGTGACGGCTGGGTGCGGGTGCTCGACTACGACCACGACAAACAGGCGTGGGAGAACGCGGACGTCAACGACTACGCGAAGACGGGCGGCCAGAACAAGGACCGCCGCTGGGAGGAAGGCTCCTCGACGCTCGAGACGCATTACGGCGGCGTGACGCGCTACTACCTCACCTACTCGGCCAACAACTGGCAGACGCCCGCGTACGGCGTCGGCTATGCGGTCGCGACGAATCCGCTCGGTCCGTTCCGCAAGTTCCCGCGCAACCCCATCCTTCACCAGAAGCCGGCGATCGGCGAGTACTCGACCGGCCACGGATCGATCGTCGCCTCACCCGACGGCACTCAGCTCTTCTATCCCCACCACGGCCGTCCGTCGTCCGTCGCCGACCAGCGCCGTCTGTACATCGATGAGATGCTTTTCTCCTTCAGGGTGCGGGATCCCTGGGGCGATCCGACGCTCTCGATCGATCAGGCGACGAGCGACCGGCCGGTGCCGTCGGGCGTCGCGCCGTACACGGTGACGCCGAGTGCCCGCAAGATCGTGCTGCGACCCGGGCAGAGCGCGCCGCTGCGCTGGCAGGTGCTGAGTGCGAACGGCGCGTCGCTCGCGCTCGAGAATCCGCTCAACCGCGTGCGCACCGGCTCGAACCGGCCCAGCGTCGCGACGCTCGTCGACAACGGCGGCGGGTACGACGGCACGATCAAGGGACTGAGACCGGGGCGCGCGGTCATCACCATCATCTACCAGCGGAAATCCGCGAGCGGCGCCTACCGCGACGTCCATCAGGGCCGCTTGGGCCGGCGAGCGCTTGCGCGGGTCACGGTGATCGTACGCCGAGTGGCTCGCCGCTGACGGTGCGAGGCCCCATTAATCGTTGAGGCGTACTCCAACAGCGGGCCCAGGTTGACCTCACGTGGCTGTATTTATGCGCCGGCGGTCGTCTCAGCTGACGATCGCATCCGCCGCGGAGCTGGATTCGAGCCTAGGAGCGCTTCGGCGACGATTCAGCGACTGCTCGGAACGCCTGGAGGACTGACCTCTGCCTGTTCCGACGGTGTCCCTCGCGGCTGGTGCGAGTGGGCAAGGGCCGCCCCTTCGGGGCTGCCTTCGGCAGGGCCTGACGGCCCTCCCTTGACCTCCGCTCCTCCGACGCAGTTTTGCAGCGAGGTCCGGCATCGCCCCCTTCCCTCCGACTGCTCCTTGGCATCCGCAAAAGAGCAGAGACATACACTCTACGCACACCCTTCGAGTGCTGAAGACGTCCCTAGACGTCCTGCCGGGAGGCAACGCGATTTGCAGGCCTTTTGCCACGAAGACTGGTGTCCGGTGGCGGGGCCGGGCGAGTCGGGCGGGACGTCTTCGGACATTTCAGGACGTCCTGGGACTTCTGCCTGCAAACGTGGCGTTTGCCAGCCGCCCGTGCACCGGCCGTGGACGTCCCGGCTAATCAGTGGGCGCTTGCCGCGGACGCGACAGGGTTACTCCGTGCGGCTTCGTAGAGCGGCTCGGGAGCCATGTCGAGTCCGTAATCGGGCCAGACGATCGTGCCGTAATCGATCTTGACCTTCGCGAACTTCGCCGGATCCCTCAGAGGCTCGAAGACCCCGGTCCATGGGTGGTCCTCGAACGAGACATCGCCGACCGTGCCGTCCTCGAAAAGCAGGCGCAGACGGTGGTCGCCGATCACAGCGACGCCGGTGATGTCGTAGAGCGGAGGAACCTCGGCCATCGTCAACAGCTTAGGCGAGGGGATCTATCGCTTCCAGGCGCTGACCGAGCCGGGCGCGGTCCCAGTTGGCTTCGAGCTCGGCGCGGTGTTGTGCCGACCACGACCGGACCAGGCGTAGCTGTGCCGGTGGCAACTCGCCGGCGATCAGGGTGCCGTCAAATCCGATGGAAGCGTTGTGCTCGGCGTAGCGGGCGTGAAAATGCCCGACGGCGTGAGCGCCCTCGTTGGAGAACATCAGGATCACGATGCCGTAAAAGGAGCTGATCCGCGGCATCAGGACGTTCCTGCCGGAACGTCCTTCGGAGCTTCAACGGCGAACGCCTGCGCGACGAGGGCGGCGTCGTCGGCTCGGGGCGCGTAGTGGAGGTAGCGCATCGTCGTCTGGACGTCGGCGTGGCCCATCCATTCCTGCACGCGCCGGATGTCGGCCTTGGCGATCATCCGCGTCCCGAACGTGTGGCGCAGGTCGTGGAAGCGCAGCGGCCGCAGGCCAGCCCGGGCGAGCGCGACCCCGTAGCGGCGGCGCAGGGCGGACCCGTCCAAGTAGGAGCCGGTCTCACCGGGGAACACGAGGTCGTCGTCGCCGACCCAGTCGAGGCGCTGTCCGAGCCGCGCAAGCGCCTCCGCAACGTCGGGCGCCATCGGGACCGAGCGGACCTTGCCCGACTTGGGCGTCGTGAGCTGGCCGGCCGCGTAGCTCGAGCGCACGCGGATGACTGACCCGCCGAAGTCGACGTCGCGCCAGCGCAGCGCCAGCAGCTCGCCGCGGCGTAGCCCGGTGAAGGCGGCGACGAGGTAGATCGCAGCGTCCTGTTCGGAGGTGGCCGCTCGCACCAGCGCGAGCACCTCCTCGGGGGAGAAGACGTCGATGTCGCCGCTCGAGCGTTGCCGGTACTTCTCGACCGTGGCCACCGGGTTGGAAGGCAGGCCCCAGACGTGCTGGGCGCGGCGGAAGACGCCGTGCATCACGACCAGCAGCTTGTTCTTGGTGCGCGGTGAGAGAGCGGCAAGCGAGGCGCCGCCAGGCCTCGATCGATGCCGCGGTGATCGACTCCAGAGCCTGATCGCCGAACGCCGGCAGCAGGTGCGCCTCGAGATTGGACCGGTAGTCGCGCAGCGTCGAGGGCTTGCAGCCGCGGTCTTGCTCGGTGTAGCGGAGGAACTCCGCCGCTGCGTCGGCGAACGTCGCGCCCGACCGGACCGTCGCGGGCAGGGTGCCGCGCCGTGCATCCTCCAGGACTGAGCGCAGCCAGTCCTCGGCGAGACGCTTGGTGAAGTAGCCGTTCGCGGGCCGGCCACGACCGTCCACGCTGGTCCGAGCTTCTTCTGGACCTGCCGGCCATCGGGCAGCCGGTACTTGGCGTACCAGACCGGTCCGCGCGCCCGCTCGACCCGGAAGACATGCCCCGATGGCGATCTCACAGCCGCAGACATCTACGCCGACGTCGGGGACATATCGGGGACATTTCGCGTTTCCGCGGAAACGCCACCGAAGAAAAAGCCCCGCTAGCGGGGCTTCTGCAGCGCGCCCGGAGAGATTCGAACTCCCGACCTTCGGTTCCGTAGACCGACGCTCTATCCAGCTGAGCTACGGGCGCCTGACCGGCGATTCTAGCCCCGTGGTCCTCGGGGCGGCGCGACGCCGGAAGGCCTACCCACACGCCACCGCCACCGCCACCGCGCCACCGCCCGCCCGCCAGTCGGCGGCCCGCCCGGCCGCACCCGCGGGACGTCAGGCCCCGGCGACCGGGCGGGCCGTGGCGACACGAGGCCCGTGGTCCTGAGGCTCGATGTCGTAGTAGCGCGCCACCGTGAATCCGACCAGCGTCGGGACGTGGACCGCGAACACGACCAGCGACAGCGTCAGGATCGACGAGCGTTCCGCCGCGCACGTGGTTCTCGAGGAAGGCGTACTCGATCATCCCGGCGATCACGGCGTAGGCGAGCAGCGACCACCGCGCGACCTGGAAGAAGCGCTCCCAGGCGAAGTCCTTCACGCGCGCGAGCATGATCACGTTGCCGACAGCAGCACCGCCGAGCCGCGAGCAGCACGACCGCCGGCGTCGAGCGAGACGTGTCCGGGGAGGTGCGAGGACAGGTAGATGCCGCCGGCGACGATCAGCGCGAGCGAGGCCATCGCCACCGCCGTGACCGGAGGTAGAGCGCCGCTCGTTCATCCCGACGACGAGCCTGGTCATGATCACCAGCGTCGCGACCTGCATGAGCGCCGAGCACGCCCGCGCAGTAGATGAAGCGCTTCATCAGGTGCTCGATCACCGCGGGTTGCGGCCGCGGCTTCTTGAGCTCGATCAGCACGGCGATGTTGGCCGGCTCGAGCAGGCCGAGCGCGAGCACCGACATCACGCCGACGACGATGAAGCTGGCCACGACCCAGCCGTGGTTCGGGTAGCGCGAGTCAGGTTGGTCCCGAGCTTGGTACGCCGAGCTGCCAGCCCGCGGCCAGCGTCATGGTCACCACGGTCGGCATGATCAGCGACCATCTTCGGCATCAGCTGGGTCGTGAACTCGACCCGCGCCGGAATCGACATGCGGCCCATGATCGGCCCGAGCACGAGCCCGAGGAACAGGTCGATGATCGTCCAGGCAGCGCCGCCGGCCACGTGAAGGAACATGAGCGGCCAGAGCTTGTTGACCGCGATCGCGCACGATCAGGAGCACGAGCATCGACGCCGACGATGACCAGGCCCTTCGCGCGGGACGATCTCGAAGTCGGGACGCTCGATCTCGGGACCGCCGTCGGCCTCGCCGACGTCCGCTGCGCCACTACGCGTGCGAGTCGCTGTGACGCTCGACCATGGCGCGGCATCCTAATCGCGGCCCGGACGGCTGGCAACAGGCACGCAGCCGCGAGCGCACGGCAGCGGAGGGGGCGGGATTCGAACCCGCGGTCCGGCTTGCACGGACTCTGGTTTTCAAGACCAGCGCATTCGACCGCTCTGCCACCCCTCCGGGGGCGTGGGGGCAACGATGCTAGCCTCGGCGCCGATATAACGATCGGTCCGGGGACCAGCCTCTACACTGCCTGGCACCGCTGGGAGAGGTGGCCGAGTGGCTGAAGGCACTCGCCTGCTAAGCGAGTATGGGGATAAAACTCCTTCGCGGGTTCGAATCCCGCCCTCTCCGCTCACCGGGAGCCACGGGAAGCGCCCGCACGGTGCACTTCTGGCGCAGCGCCCGCGCGAATAGCATTCGCGCCTCGCTTGGACACTCGTAGTTTCTACGGGTCGGCCTGAGGCGTTACTACGGAGAACGGCGCGCGCGGGCGCTACCGATAACCGCCCTTATGGCCATGGATTCGCCCGCGACCCCCGCGCGACGGCCACCATTTCTCGTGCTCGCTGAGGCCGTCCTGCTCGCGCGCGTGCGCGCCGCTGTGGGCCCGCAGGGGGTCGAGCGGGTCCTCGAACTCGCCGGCAGTGAGCGCACGCCGGAGTATCTGACCGACATCGTCAACTGGATCTCCTACGACGAGGCGGTGGCGCTCTGGCGCGCGGGGTCGCAGGTCACCCACCATCCCCAGTTTCGCCCGCGCGGTCGGCGAGGACGCCGCCCGGCGCCTCAACGCCTCACCGGTCGCAGCGCTGCTGCGCTCGCTCGGCTCGCCCGAGGCCGTCTATCGCCAGATCGCCCTGACGGCGACCAAGTTCAGCTCGCGTCACGACCTTTGAGGCCGGTCGAGGTCGGCCCCGGGTTCGCCGAGCTGGTCGCCAGCCGCGACCGAGGGCTTCCGGCGCAACGCCGACCACTGCGCCTGGACGTGCGGCCTGCTGACCCAGACCCCGGTCCTGTTCGGCCTGCCGCCGGCGACCGTCACGCACGAGGAGTGCGAGGCGTTCGGCGCCGAGCGCTGCCGCTACATCGTCACCTGGGAGGTCGGCGACGCCGACGCCGACGTCGACCCGCTCGGAGCTCGTCGACTCGCTGCGTGAGCAGCTCGAGGCGCATGCGCGAGCGGCTGCACAGCATGTTCGCCACCGCATCCGACCTTATCGGCGCCGAGGAGCTCGGCGATGTCCTGGCGCGCATCACCGATCGTGCCGCGATCGAGGTCCGCGCCCCGCGCTACCTGCTGGCGGTCCGGACGAACGCCGGCGGCGAGATCCACTGCCACCACAAGGGCTTCGACGAGGACGAGGCGCGGGAGCACGCCGCGCAGATCCTCGAGCGCCACCCGGCCTCGTTCCCGGCCTCGTGGCTGGTCGTCCCGGTCCGCTCGAAGCGCCAGGACTACGGCCGCCTGCTGGCCATGTATCGAGAACGCGGCCGGCTTCTTCCCCCAGGAGCGCGAGCTGTTCGAGGTCTACGCCCGCTACGCCGCCAGCGCCCTCGACAGCGCCACCGCGCTGATGGAGGCCAAGCGCCGCTACGACCACTCGAGCGCGCTGCTCGACCTCGCGCGCGCCCTGGCCGAGGCCGGCACCAGCGACGAGGTGGCCCGCCGGCTGGCCGACGCCGTGCCCGCTGGTCGTCGATTGCGACCGCGTCGATGTCCTGCTCTGGAACGAGCCAGCGGGCGCGCTGCGTCAGCGCGACGATCGAGGACGGCAACGCTGAGGACAGGCGCGTTCTCGAGCTGGGCTCACCCGACGCCCGGGCGGCCCGCTCCAGAGCCTGGCTCGACCGACCCGCGCTCCGAGCCGATCTTCATCGATCGCCGACCACGGCCACCGAGGCGTGCGCGCAGGCGCTCCGCGCGACCGGTGCCGCGGCCTCGATCCTCGTGCCGCTGGCCGCACCGGACTCGCTGCTCGGCCTGCTCGCGGTGACCGTCCACGACCGGGCCGGAGCGCCTCGAGCCCGGCCACGACCTGCTCGACCGCCTCTCCGGCGTGGCCGCCCAGGCGACGATCGCGCTGCAGAACGGCCGCCTGGTCGACCAGATCACCCACCAGGCGCTGCCACGATCAGCTCACCGGCCTCGCCAACCGCACGAAGTTCACCGACCGTCTGCACGACCGGCATCGCAACGCCGCGCAAGCGCGACGAGCCGATCGACCGTCTTCTACATCGACCTCGACGGCTTCAAGCCGGTCAACGACGAGTTCGGCCACGAGGTCGGCGACCAGGTCCTCGTACCAGGTCGGCGCGCGCATCAACGCGCGCGTCCGCGCCACCGACACCGTGGCCCGCCTCGGCGGTGACGAGTTCGCGGTCCTGATCGACGGCGAGGCTCGCCCGAGGACGCCGAGGCCGTGACCGATCGCCTGACTCAGGCGTTCGCCAAGCCCGTTCGTGGTCGACGGCCACGGGCTGCAACGTCGGCGCCAGCATCGGCCGCGCCGTGTTCCCGGGCGACGGCGACGACGCCGAGAGCCTCCTGCGCGTCGCCGACGCGGCCATGTTCGAGGCCAAGCGCGCGTTCCAAGGAAGGCGCACCTGCGGCGCCTACCAGGACGCCCGCACCCGCCGCTAGAGCAGCATCAGTGGCCGCGGGGCCGCAGCGCGGTGCCGAACACGCGATCCCAGAACGGCGCGCTGACTCCGTAGCCGCGCTCGTGGTCCTGGAAGTGGTGGCGCATGTGCAGCTCGCGCAGCAGCTTGCCGAGCCGCGTCTTCGGGCGGTGATGGTGCACGTGGTAGTGCAGCATGTCGTAGAACAGGTAGCCGCCCAGGAAGCCCGGCGCCGAAGGGCAGGAAGCCGGGCGTGCCGATGACGGCGTAGAACCCCCACAGGAACAGTGCGGCGAGCGGGATGCTCAGCGACGGCGGCATGACCAGCCGCATCGGGTCGTTCGGGTGGTCGTGGTGGACGCCGTGGATGATCCAGTGCAGGCGGGCGCCGATCCCCTTCTCGGGCTCGAAGTGGAACACGATCCGGTGCAGCCAGTACTCGGTCAGCGTCCAGAACACGTAGCCGCCGAGCAACCAGGCGGGCGTGACCCAGCCCGAGCCGTGCACCAGGCCCAGGACGAGCAGGATCGAGATGTCGGGCACGAACAGGATCGGCGGGACGGCCGGGTGCACGCGCGAGACCTTGTCCAGCAGGTCGGACTCGAACATCCGCGGCGAGGCCCGCAGCCGCTCGCTGCGGCTCAGCCCGTCGAGCTCATCCGGCGTGGCGGGTGGTCGTGGCCATCGCTTAACGATACCTCCGGACCTCGCCTGGTAACAGGCGTCCGCACTCGATCGGACCGGGGACCGGCGCTCTGGAGGCGTGCGGCTATTCCTCGGCGGGCATCACCAGGACGATGTGGCTGATCGAGCCAGGGCGAGAAACGGCTTGCGCTGGCGCTCACCGCCCTCCAGGCTGGTGATCTCCACGTCGGTGAGGGCGAGAAAGGCCCGCTCGGAGGCGTTCAGGTAGTCGGTCAGGCGGCTCCGGTAGCCGTCGCGCGGCAGGTGCAGCATGCCGGAGATCCGGTAGCGGTCGGTCTCGCCACGATGCGCTGGTCGCGGTGCTCCACACTTCGACAATCACCGAGCCGCACGCTGCGATTCTAGACACTGCCCCGCGCTGGTGGGAGATCCGCGCGCGCCCAGAACCGCAAGCCGGCCAGCTACCGCTGCCCTCTGTGCGGCGAGCAGCTGCCGGCGCTCTCCGAGCACATGCTCATGTTCCCCGAGGGCGACCACTCGCGCCGGCGCCACGCCCACACCGACTGCGTCCTGGCCGCGCGCCGCGCCGGGAGGCTCCCCACGCGCGAGGAGGCGCTGGGCCGGCCGCCACGGCCTGCTGGCAGCGAGCTGGCAGGTAGGGTTCGCCGCCATGGCTCGTGATCTCAAGCTCGGCCTGAACGTCGGCTACTGGGCCGGCGGGCCGCCCCCCGGCGCCGCCGAGGCCGTGCGCGAGGCCGACCAGCTCGGCTTCGACTCGATGTGGACGGCCGAGGCCTACGGCTCGGACGCGCTCGTCCCGCTCACCTGGTGGGGCGCGGCCACCGAGAAGATCAAGCTCGGCACCGCGATCATGCAGATGTCGGCTCGGACGCCCGCGGCCACCGCGATGGCGGCGATGTCGCTCGACCACCTCTCGGGCGGGCGCATGATCCTCGGCCTCGGCGTGTCCGGGCCGCAGGTCGTCGAGGGCTGGTACGGGCAGCCGTTCGCCAAGCCGCTCGCGCGCACGCGCGAGTACATCGGGATCCTGCGCCAGATCTGGGCGCGCCGAGGGACCGGTGACCAACGACGGCCCCCACTACCCGCTGCCGCTGCCCGACGGCACCGGCCTCGGCAAGCCGCTCAAGTCGAGCATCCACCCGCTGCGCGAGCGACATCCCGATCTACCTCGCCGCCGAGGGCCCGAAGAACATCGCGCTCGCCGCCGAGTTGTGCGACGGGTGGCTGGCGCATCTTCTACTCGCCCCACCACGAGGACCTCTACCGCGAATCCCTGGGCGAGGGCTTCGGACGCGAGGGCGCCCGTCGCAGCCGCGAGGACTTCGAGGTCGCCGCCACCGTGCCGCTGATCGTCACCGACGACATCGACGGTGCCATGGACGCCGTGCGCCCGATGTACGCCCTGTACTTCGGCGGCATGGGCGCCAAGAGCGCCAACTTCCATGCCAACGTCCCCAAGCGCATGGGCTACGAGGACGAGGTGCGCCAAGATCCAGGACCTCTACCTGTCGGGCAAGAAGGACGAGGCCGCCGCCGCCGTGCCCAAGGAGCTGATCGAGCAGCTCACGCTGATCGGCCCCAAGGACAAGATCCGCCACGACCTCGAGGCCTGGCGCGACTCGAGCGTGACCACCCTGCTGGTCGGCGGCGACGTGAACATGGTCCGCGCCGCCGCCGAGATCGTCTTGGGATAGGGGCCGCGCGCTGGCGCGCGCGGCATCCCTGGGGCCGGTTGCTGCGCGCGCGTGCCGTGCCGCGCGCCCATATGCTCCGCGCCGGCTCGGCTCAGGCCGTCGTCGGTGTGGCTTCGACCGGGGCGGGCGACAGCCCGGGGATCCCCGATCGGATAACCCAGCGACGGCACGTCCGACGGGTACACCTCGTGCCCGTGCTCGGCCGTGTCGCCGATCTCCATGTTCTCCGTCTTCATCCGGATCGGGATGAACAGGTTCACGAGCTTGAGCAGGCCGAACGTCCACGACGGCCGTCCAGCAGATGACGAACAGCGCGGCCAGGAGCTGCCACTTGAGCAGTGTCCAGTTCCCATGCACGACGCCGGCGACGTTCCCGGCGGCCTGGAGGCCGCTCTTGCTCGTCTTGTAGTAGAGGGCCATGCCCGGGTCGGCGAAGACGCCGACCAGCAGGCCGCCCGCCAGGCCGGCGAACCCGTGCGTGTAGATCACGCCCAGCGTGTCGTCGACGTTCCGGAACGGACGCAGACGGCTCAGGTAGTTGAGCGCGAAGTACACCATCGTCGAGGCGATCACGCCCATCGCGATGGCGCCCCAGCCGTTGACGTAACCGGCGGCCGGGGTGATCGCCACCAGGCCGACGATCATGCCGTTGACGCTGCCGATCAGTGACGGCTTGCGGCCGGTGATGTAGTCCCACGCCACCCAGATGAGGAGCGCCACCGCGGTGCACAGGTTGGTGTTGAGCACGGCGGCGGAAGCCGACATGTTGGAGGCGTACGGGTCACCGCCGTTGAAGCCATTCCACCCGAGCCACAGCAGACCGGCGCCGACCATGACCATGGCCACGTTGTTGGGTGCGTCGACCTCGCGGTCTCGCTGGAGGCGCGGGCCGATCACCGCCGCAGCGACGAAGCCCGCGACACCTGCCGACAGGTGGATCACGTAACCACCGGAGAAGTCGACCGCCCCGTGCTGGGCGAAGAAGCCGCCACCCCAGATCAGGAACGCGTCAACGGCGTATACGCACGTGATCCAGAGGATGCAGAAGGGAATCCACGCCTTGAAGTTCACGCGGCCGAGGACGGATCCCAGCGCGAGGATCGGGGTGATCGCGGCGAACACGAGCTGGAAGTAGACGAGCGCCGATTTCGGGAACGCCATCGACCCGATGTTGGGAATGTTCGCCTGGTGCTGCAGCTCCGTGTGCGAGAGCACCGGCCCCGGCTTACCGATGAAGTTCCCGAAGAAGCCGTGGTTTGAGAGGCCGTGGAACGGCGTGCCGAATCCCATCTTGAAGCCGTAAAGGACCCAGACGACCAGTACGACCGCGAAGGTGACGAACGCCAGCATCATGCTGTTGATCGACCACCGCTTCTGCATCACGCCGCCGTAGAGGACGGCGAGCCCGGGCACGCTCATCAGCCCGACGAGCGTCGCGGCTGTGAGCTGCCAGGAGGTGTCTCCTGGGTTCAGCCAACTTGGTGCTTCAAGAGGCATTGGATCTCCTTGTCCATGGGAGGCACGCGCGAGCGCCCCGCACTCGTGGTTGTGGACGAGATCGTCGTCAAGGGGCCGCGGTGCGGCCATGTACGCCCGTCCAGCGTTCGCGCGGGGGCACTTGGACATTGGGATAAGCGATCCCGCAAGCAGCGAGAATCCGAGGGGTGCGTCGAGGCGGCCGGGCCGCTGCAGTACCGTGGCCGGCCGGCTCAGCCGACCGGCAGGCCGGCCTCGCGGCAGGCCGTGCTGACGGCGCGCGCCGCCTGGGCCGTGAAGGCGCCGGGCCGGTGAGCGGACGCGCACGTCTCCCGCGCGGGGCCGCCACATTGGGAGACCTGCTCGGCGCCGGTGGCGGCCGGGAGCGTGAGGTAGATGCAGCCGTTGGCGGACGCCGGGCCACCGCTCGAGAGCGAGATGACCAGCACCACGGCGAGCGCGGCCATCGCGGCGATGAAGCCGGCGACGAGCCGTCGCTCGCGCAGTGACAGGCGCCGCCCCAGGGTGATCGATGCGGCGTGGCCCGGAGGAAGCGGCACGGCGTGCGTCAGAGTGCGAGCGGCTTGCCGTGCGGGAGCACGAGCACGGAGCCGAGCGCGCTGTTGAGCTGGGAGCGGTGAAGCCCGCTGACGCCGGTGCGGCCATCGCCGCCGGCGGCCGGCGAGCCCACCACGATCAGGTCGGCGCGCACGGCGCCGTTCGAACTAAGGCTCGCGCCGAGCTTCTCGGCGAGCGTCCGCGCCGTCTCAGCGACGGCCGCATCGTCGTCCGCGGCGAACGCCGCGACCGAGGCGATGGAGAGATCCGGGCTCGCCCGCAGGCCGGCCGCGGCCACGGCGACCGCCACCGGTCCGCCGTCGAGCAGGCGCTGCGCGGTGTTCCCGGGCTCGGCCCGGCCAGGCGGGGTGCGGTAGTCCGATCCGAACACGATCACGGAGGCGCCCTCCTGCTGGGCGAGCGAGAGCAGGCCCTGGCCGGTCGAGGAGCTGATCACCACGTGGCGTGCCAGGTCCGGATCGCCGAACCACGTCGCCCCGGATTCGAGGCGGCGCTCGGCGTCGTGGCGGGCGATCTCCTCTCGGCCGGGATCGAATTCGCGGGCGTGCCGGACATAGGCGAGCGCCGGCCGGGCTCCGGTGGCGGCGAGGAGCTTCCCGAGCGCCAGCGCGTCGTCGTCGTTGGGCGTGCCGTCGTAGGAGATGATCAGATCTGCGCTCATCGGGCCGAATCCTGTTGCACGCGCGCGCGGGGGGCATTGGCCGTCTGGCCGAGGATCATCGCCGTGGCTTTATCCAAGTGGAGCCGGGGGCGCGGTGTGGCACGATCGGATGATGGAGCGCTTCGGCATGGCGTTCAAGGGGATGCTCGTCGTGGGCCTGCTCCACATCCACCATCGGGTGAAGGGCCCCGCGATCGACTACGTGGGCCTCGCCACCGCCTCGGGGGCGAGCTTCTTCGGCCTGCCCGGGCCGGGCGAGCCCGTGCTGATCGCGGCCGCCATCTCGGCGGCCCGCCACCACCTCGACATCGGCTCGGTGGTCGCGGTGGCCTTCCTGGGCGCGCTCGCCGGGGGGATCCTGGGCTGGCTCGTCGGGCTCAAGGCGGGGCGGACGCTGCTCACGCGGAGTGGGCCACTGCACAAGCAGCGCCTGAAGGCGCTCGAGCGCGGCGACGCCCTGTTCGCGCGCTACACCGCGCTCGCAATCTTCCTGACGCCCTCGTGGATGGCCGGGATCCACAATGTCGGAGCGGTCAGATACAACGTCATCAACACCGTGATCGCGGCGGCGTGGGCGGCCGGGATCGGCATCAGCGCCTACTTCGTCGGGCCGCCGGTCCTCGATGCCGTCTCAGACCTGGGGACGGCGACGGGTGTGGCCCTGGGCGTGCTGGTGGTGGCGGCCGTTGCGGCGGAGATCATCCGCCGTCGGCGCAAGGCACAGCGGGCCGAGCCGGCGCCCGAGTAGCGGCGACCCGGCTGGGCGCGGCACCGGTGTAAGGTGCGCAGGCGTGTCCGACGCCGGCCTTCCCATGACCACGGCGCTCGAGGTTCCGGGCCTCACGATCACCGAGAACATCGGCGTGTGCTACGGCCTCGTCGTGCGGAGCATGGGGTTCGTCGGTGGCGTCACCTCGTCGTTCCGGGCGCTGCGGCGAGGTGAGGTACCGGAGTACACGCAGCTGCTCGAGGATTCACGCCGGCACGCGATCGACCGGATGGTCGAGAACGGCCGGCTGATGGGCGCCGAGGCGATCATCGCCGTGCGCTTCGACTCCTCGGAGATCGGCCAGCAGTTCACCGAGATCGTGGCCTACGGGACCGCGGTCCGCGTGCGCCCCGCCTCGGCCTGACCGCGCACGCGGGCCGGGCATGACGCTCAGCGACGAAGACCGCGAGCTCGTCTACGAGCAACTGGCGCGCCACGCCGCCGCCGATCGGCTGACGGTCGAGGAGCTCGAGCGGCGGGTGGCGGTGGTGGCGAACGCCCAGACGCACGAGGAGGCGGCGGTGGTGCTGGCCGATCTGCCGGCGCTGGCGCCGAAGGCCGCGCTGCGCTCCGGGCAGCGGTGGGCGCCCTGGCGACGCGGGCACGGCGACGCCGAGCGGCCGCAGATCGGCTGGCAGCCGACCGGCGAGCGCTTCCGTGACCCGGGGTCGGGGAGGGTCATGCGCGTGTGGGTCGACGGTGGTGGCGGGCGCCACTACGTCCCCGACGACGATGGCTGACCAAATGGTCGACCATTTGGTCGACCAAGGGGACGCGGGCCGGCGCGGTCGATGCCGCGGTGGCGCGCGGTGGCGCGGCCGGGCGCGCCGCCACCGGGTAGAGGCTGGTTCCGGACGGCTCCCCTAGCCGTCCGGAACCCATGACTACCGCCTTGCGGCTAGGCGGTAGGTCGGAGCCGAGCGATGTCTCCCCGCGCCCGACTCACGTTTCACCGGCCCGCCGGCGCGCTCGAGTCGGGCACGAGGTCGGACAGGCTGCTCTTGCCGCGATCGGGAACCCACTGCGGGTGGTGGCAGGCGATGTGGCGCTCGGCGGCATCGAAGAGCTCCTGGGCGGATCCGCCGGCGAGGCGCGCTCCGCACTCGCAGTAGGCGATCCGCTAGGGCGGCTCCCCGTGCTCGGGATCATCTTGGGCCTCCGACGCAGGACGTGCTCATCTCTGCCCGAACGGTAAGTGCGCGGCTGGCCGCTTCCGTGCGACATTTCTCACAGGCCCGCCTCGCCTGGGAGAATCGGCGGAGTGACCGGCGGCGAGCACCCCTTCCTGCGCCAGCTGGGCCCTCGGGATGCCGACGCGTTCGTGCGCGCTGCTGCGCCGGCGCGCGGTCAAGCGCGGCGACCCGATCCTGCACTTCGGCGCCGCCGGCGATGACGTGGTCGTGGTGCTCGAGGGCCGCGTCAAGCTCGTGGCGCCGGGGGCCGAGGACCGCGAGGTCGTCCTGGCGATGCGCGGCCCCGGCGAGCTGATCGGCGAGATGGCCGCGCTCGGCGGCCAGCGCCGGACCGCCACCGCGCTCGCCGTCGACGACGTCGACGTCGGCTACCTGCGCGCGGCCGAGCTGCGCGCCTTCCTGCTCGAGCACCCGGACGTGGCCATGGTCATCATCCGCATGCTCGTTCACCGCCTCACCGAGGCCGACCTCGACCGCATCGACCTGGCCACGCAGGACAGCGTCGGGCGCCTGGCCAAGCGGCTGCTCGAGCTCGCCGCCGACCACGGCATCCCGGTGCCCGAGGGGACGCGGATCGAGCTCTCGCTCACCCAGGACGAGCTCGCGAGCTGGACCGGCGCCACGCGTGAGACCGTCTCCCGCGCCCTGCGCCTGATGCGCCGCCTGGGCTGGATCGCCTCAGACCAGCGCGCGATCACCGTCATCGACGCCGCCGCGCTCCGCGAGCGCTGCGGCCTCGACGGCAACGCAGCCGCTAGCCAGGCCCGGCGCGAGCGGATCCGCGCTAGTCGTCCACGAGCCAGCCGTGCTCGCCCTGGATCTCCCGCGGGTGGCCGGAGATCGCGCGCGCCGCCTGCATCCCCGAGGTCACCGCGGCCTCGACGCTGCCGCCGTCGATGCCGTTGCGCGTCCAGTCGCCGGCCAGCTTCAGGTTCGAGAACCCTGATTCGTCGGCTGCCAGCCGGTAGCGCACCGAGCCGGCGCGCGTGAGCACGTAACGCTCGGTACCCGGAGAAGTTCGCGCGCAGGAACTGGGCGTCGAGCCGCGCCTCGCCCTGCGACCCGCCGGATCGGCCGCCAGCACGTCCCAGTCGAGTCGCGCCGTCCGGCCGAGCAGCCGCGCGGCCACAGCGGCTCGGCGTTGTCGCTGCAGGAAGCCGAGCGCGTTCTCGCGCACGCGCGCGTCCGCGTCGGCCTGCGACTCGCACGCCCTCGTGCTTGATCACGCCGCACAGGTACGCGACGTCGGCCGGCGCCTGCCCGGCCTTCCAGGTCTCGCGCGGCAGCAGCTGGGACATGTTCGAGTACGTGTCCGCGCGGGTCACGTACGAGGTCGCGATCGCCGGCTCGAAGGCCCACCCGAGATCGGTGGCGGTCCGCGTCAGCCACAGCTGGATGCCCTCGGTCATCGACCGTGTCGGAGTGCTCGAGCATGTCCTTGAACTGCTGCCTGGCCGCGGCGAGCTCCTCGCACAGCGGCGGGAGCGCGCCGACGGGGATCCCGAGCACGACCTGGTCGAAGTCCTCGCCCGCCTCGAGCACCATCGACTTCAGCCCCAGCGGATTGACCTGCTGCTCGAAGTTCACCCCCTGCGCGCGGAGCCCCTCACCGTCCTCGAGCTCGCTCCAGCGCGGCTCGCTCGGCCAGCAGCGCAGTCCGCCGACGGTGACGATCGGGTCGTACTCGCCGCGCTTCACGCGTGCCTGCGGCTGGACCTCGATGCGCTGCCACCGACTCGCCGTCCGGCGACACGCACAGCTTCGTCACCTGGTGGAAGAAGCGAAAGCGCACGCCGCGGCTGCGCAGCACGTCGTAGAGCGGCGTCATCACGGTGTCGCCCATGCCCGCCTGCATCTTCCACAGCACCGCGCCCTTGTATTCGCAGACGATCCTGATCATCGCCTGGAGCGCCTTGCCCGCGGCGAGATCCGGCCGGCGCTTGTCGCCCTCGCGGTAGGCGAACACGAGGTCGTAGAGGCCCTGGAGGAACGCGGCGTGCTCGAGCGTCAGCGCGTCGGCGCCGTGGCGCTCGAGCCACACGCGGAGGTCGACGTCGTTGATCACGCGGAAGCCGCGATCGAACACGCCGTCCTCGACCATCCCGGACACCGTCGTCGCCCAGAAGTCGAGCATGATCGCGTAGCGGCGCATCTCGTCGGTGTCGATCAGCGGCTCGAGCACGTCGTCGAACACCCAGCGCCGGAAATGATCGAGCAGCGTCGCGATGTGCTCGGGATGGCGCAGCGCTTCGACCCGCCGCCGGGTTCCGCGGCCCAGCTCCGCGCCACCACGATGAGCCGCGGCGAGCAGCTCCGAGGTCGCGGCGCCTCGAGCCTACCGATCGCCGGCGCCGATCGCGTGCAGCACCCCGCCGATCAGCGGCAGGTGGTGCTCGGGGGTGGGCGGGATCGGCCGCCCCGTGCTGCTCGCGCACGAGGCCCCACTGGTCGAGCAGGAACTCGAGCACGCGGAGCAGGAAGTCCCATGGCGGCACGTCGTCGCGCGTGCCCGGCACCTGGTCGTCGGGCTCCAGGTACAGGTGCCACGGCTTCCACCGCCCCTTCCACTTCTCGAACAGGACGATGTCGTTGCACTGCTTGAACGCGTCCTCCCAGGTGCGGATCGGAGACGCTCGCGGCGCGCGCCCATTCGCCGTAGCAGCGCTTGATCATGCTGAACGAGTTGGCGTAGAAGCCGAACCAGACGTGCAGCCCGTGCTCCTCGATTCGCTTGTGCGCGCCCGCCCCGCCCGCTCGCGCACTTGCCGCCGAGCCGCCAGCCCGGCTGGTACACGGTCACGTCGTAGTGGCCCGCGAGCTCGGGCGCGGTGAGCTCGAACGCAGCCGCCAGCGCGCCGAGGCCGCCGCCGAGCACCGCCACCTTCGTCCTCTTGACCCGGTCCCGTGGCATCTCAGCTACGGATCTTTTGCGTCCCAGAGCACCCTCCCCGCGCCCACGTCGAAGTCCATCTCCACGCGGTAGGCGAGGCCCAGCGTCTGGCTCCTCGAGCCCGAGCTCGGTGCGCACCGGGTGGCTGTCGAGGGCATGAACCGTCAGCTGATGCTCGGCCAGCACCGGCCTCGCCTGCAGCCGCAGGATCCGTGTAGTCGGCCTCCACGATCTGCTGGAGCGCCGCCGCCAGGCCGTCGCGCACGTCGCGGAACTGCTTGAGGAAGACGCCGCGCATGCGGTCCGCGCGCACATCGTCCACGGCGTCGGCGACGAGCTCCAGATCCGAGAGCAGCCCGCCGCCGCCGTCGAACACGTGCGTGGCCATGTCGCGCGCCAGCTCCTCGAGCGAGAGCGAGGTCGTTCACCGCCGCCTCGGTCGGCCGTCCCGGTGCGCACGACCTCGAGCAGCGGATGGCGGGCGGCGAGCGCGTCCGGCGCGTAGTCCAGCCCGAACGCATCGACCTTCCACCGCGGCGCGGGATCGTTCCTCGGCCGGGAACTCGAGCCAGCCCCAGCTCTTCGGATAGCCGAACAGCTCGCGTCCGTCAGCGAGCGACATGGCGTTGTCGAGCCAGATGTACGGGATGAACATCGCGAAGCGCTCGCGCGCGCTCGTCGGGTCCAGAACGACGACCGGGATCCACACGGCCACCTGCGGCTCGGCGACCCCTCCCGCGCTGGTCGTACGGTGGCGTCAGAGAGGAGACACGCGCGATCTGGCCCCAGCGTCGAGCATCACGTGGTGACCGATCGGCCGCGCAGTGACCTTGTCTGCCGAGGGCGCGGCGAACACCTTGCGGCACAGCGCCTGGAGGCGATCCGGATCGGCCTGCGCCCAGAACCCGTCCAGCGTCGTGCCCAGCGAGCGAAACGGCGCCGGTGGCGTCATCAACGCGCCGTAGTCGACGTACTCGGGGAGCGGGCGTGATGGCGCCGTTCCGCGCCGGCGAGCCCGTTCGCGATCCGGTCGAGCGTCCGCAGCAGAGCGCGCGCCGTGCCCACGCCCTGGTAGCGACCATCCGGATGTCCGGCCTGCCATACGACTCCCCGTTCGCCTTGGCCTAGCGCGCCTACCGGCTGTCGACCGTACCACTCGGAGCAAGGCCCGGGTCACGCGGGCTCGCGCACGCGCGCGAGCAGTTCCTCGCTGCGCCGCTGCACCGACGCGCACCCGAGTTCGGCTGCGGTACGGGCGGCCTGCTCCAGCAGCTGTGCCGCCTCGTCGCCGTCCGCGCGTTGCTCGAGCAGGACGCGCGCGAGGTCGAGGCGCGTGCGCGCCAGCCACAGCGGCGCCGGCCATCGCGGCGTGGCGCTCGGCGGCGCGCCGCAGCGATTGCTCGGCGTGGTCGTGGCGGCCGAGCACGCGCTCGAGGTTGCCCACGTGCCGCTCGACGAGGCCCCAGGTGGTGGCGCTGTTGAACGCCACGTGGTCGACCCAGGGCAGCGAGCAGCTCGTGCAGCGCAGCCGGCCGCCTGACGGTCGATCGAGCAACGCGCACGCCTCGGCGTGGATGGCCATGCCGGCGAGCCAGTTGGAGTCGTACGTGCAGCCCGGCGAACTTCTCGGCGGCGTCGACCGCCAGCACCTCGACTGGCCTCGGCCTGCATGCCCGCCTCGGCGCGCGCCAGCGCCAGCGCGCCCCGGAACGCGGGGATCCCCGGGTTGGTCTGCACCTGGTAGCGCGATCAGCGGCTCGAGCTCGCCGAGCCGCCCCTGCTCGAAGCGGATGTTGATCAGCTGCCCGGCGTAGAACGCGAGCGCCTCGGGCTGGCCGCTCTCCTCCGCGATCACGCGCGCGTCCTCGGCCGAGCGCTCGGCCTCCTCGAGCAGTCCCGCCATCAGCGCCTGCGTGGCGCGGTCGTAGGCGGCCAGCCAGCTGTAGGTGGGCTCGCGCAGCCGGCCCGCCAGCTCGGTCTGCCGCGCCACCAGCTGACGGGCGAGCTGGAGATCGCCCGTCCTCGACGGCCGCCGCGGCACGCCAGTGCAGCGCGCGCAGCAGCGCCAGCTGATTGCCGCCCTCCTCGGCGATGGCCAGCCCGCGCTCGGTGTCGGCGAGTCGCTCGGCCAGCGTCTCCGGCGTCCACACGGTGATGAAGCGCAGGCTGAGGACGTCGCCGACGATCGCCGGGTCGCCGAGGCGGCGCGCGATCGCGACGCTCTCGTCGCTCAGCGCTTTGCGCCGCGGCCAGTCGCCGGCGAAGGTCAGCTCGGAGGAGAGCACCGCGAGCAGCCGCGCGCGCTCGGGGCTGTCGGCGGACCCCACCGCGTCGAGCGCCGCCTCGAGCATCGTCACGCGCTCGGCGTCGACCCGCCCGGTCTCGCTCACGAACCCACGCGTGTTGGCGATCGCGCCGCGCACCATGCGTGCGCTGTCGCCGAGACCCTGCGCGACCGCGCACGCCTTCAGCAGCGTGTCCCGGAACGAGGCGTCGCCGCACTGTCGCTGGGCGATGCCGCGCCCGATCAGCAGATCGCAGCGCAGCGGTCGTCGCCGGCGGCGCCGTCGCCCGCGGAGGCGTGGAGCTCGAGGCCCCGCTCGAACCAGCGGGTCGCCTCTCGCGGGGCGAGCTGCTCGAGCGCGTGCTCGCCCGCCTGGCGCATGTAGTCGACGGCCTTGCCCATGTCGACCATCGGGACCGCGCCGAGCGCGTGCCCGGCGAGCTCCCCGATGCGGTCGCGCCGCGCCTCGCCGCCGAGGAGCTGCTCGAGCGCCTCGAGCGCGCGCCGGTGGAGCACGCGGCGCCGAGCCGCGCCGAGCTGCTCGTAGAGCGCCGGGTGGATCAGCGAGTGCACGAAGCTGTAGCGCAGCCCGATCGCCGGCACCTCGTCGATCAGTGCCGCGTCGACGGCGGCGTCGAGCACTTGGGCGAGCTCGTCCTCGCTCACGTCGAGCATCCGCGCCAGCAGGTCCGCGTCGAACTCGCGCCCGGCGACGGCGGCCGCGCAGAGGACCTGCTCGGCGCGCTCGCCGAGGCGGGCCACGCGCGCGATGATCGTCTCGCGAATGCTGCTCGTGACCAGCGCGGGCGACGACTCCCGCGCGGCGCGTACGCGCGCGGCGCTGGCGATGCCGCCGGAGTCGCGCAGGCCGCGCAGGATCTCGCGCAGGAAGAAGGGGTTGCCGCCGGTCTGGTCCGACAGCGTCTGGAGGAGCTGGATGGCGGGACCGTCGAGCTCCTCGTTCGTGAGCTCGCTTGCCAGCTCGACGACGTGGCCGCTCGGCAGTCCCTCGAGCACGATCCGCTCCACGAACGGGTCGCGGCGGAGCTCGACGAGCAGGTCGGTGAGACCGTGGTGCGCCGGCATCTGCGCCGCGGTGTAGGTCCCGATCACGAGTGCCGGGACGGGCTCGGAGGACACGAGCACGTAGCGGAGCATCAGCAGCGTCTCGCGGTCCGCCCACTGCAGATCGTCGAGCACGATCGCCAGCGGGCGCTGGAGGGCCGCAGTGCGCAGCAGGCCGTGCACGGCCGCGAACATCACGTGGCGGTTCTCCTCGGCGGACTGCTCGGGCGCGGGAGCGGGTACCGCGGCGGTGCCGCCGAGCTCGGGGACCAGGCGCGCCAGCTCCTGGCCGAACTGCGAGCGGTGCTGGGCGAGCACGTCCGCCGAGACGAAGCGCGCGTAGTGGGTGAGCAGCTCCACGAACGGCTGGTAGGGGATCCCGAGCTCGGGATCGCAGCGCCCCCAGAGGACGGTGGCTCCCGACATCTGCAGCCGCGCGGCCAGCTCGGCGGCGAGACGGGTCTTGCCGATACCCGGCTCGCCCGATGATGAGCAGGGTCCGCCGCTCGCCCGCGCGGACCCGCGTCGAACGCCGCCAACGCCGTGCTCGAGCTCGTCCGTACGGTTCGCGAGCTTGGACTCGCCGATGCGGGCCGACGCCGACGGCGGGAGGGGCAGGGGCGGGACCCGGAGGTCGTGCACCTGGGACGGCCGGCGGCGGACTCGAGCGCGACGCTGCGCAGCGCCCAGATGCGCCAGGTTCCGGGCACGCCGCGGAGCTCGCGGAGCCCGCGATCGTCGAACTCGAGCTCGGTCGTGCCGACGAGCTCGCGCACCGCGTCGGACACCAGCACCTCGTCCGCGCGGGCCAGGCCGCTGACGCGCGCGGCGATGTGGATCGCCATGCCCGCGAGCTGATCGCCGAGCAGCTCGCACTCGCCCGCGTGCAGGCCGCGCGCAGCGAGACGCCCGAGCGTCGGCCGTTTCGAGGCACAGGTGCTCGGCGCAGCGCACCGCCGGCGCCGGGTCCTCGAAGGCGATCAGGAATCCGTCCCCGCGGTCGCTGAGAACCTGCCCGCCGGCGGCCGAGACGCGCTCGTGCACGGTTGCGCCGTGGCGCTCCAGCAGCTCCCGCCACCGGGCGTCCCCGAGCCGCGCCAGGTGCTCGGTGGAGGAGACGATGTCGGTGATCAGCAGCGTGCGGTGCCGCCGGCCCGTGGACGGATCTGCGCCGGAGCTCATCCGCCGGGGACGCTAACGGATCGTGCGCCCCGGATTTGTGTGCCTGCGGCCTATGCCGGCGGGGCGGTGGCGGCCGCTCGGGGAGGAACGAGTCGATCCGGGCGCGCAGGCTCGGCATGGCCGCGCACAGGCGTCCGATACCGAACGCGCTGAAGGTGAGCACCCGCATCGGGCTGGCGGCGATGACCGTGTAGCGCTGCGGCTGAGGAGCCTCGGGATCGATCTCGCCGAAGCAGTCGCCGGTGGCCAGCCGCCGCAGCTTGCGGCCCTGCTGCCACAGCTCGGCCTCCCCGGCGCGGATCACGTAGAACGTCCCCACCACGCGCTGCTCGTCCACCAGGTGCGCGCCCGCGGGGACGTTCACCTCGAGCGCGGGCCCCGCGAGCGAGCGTACGTCGAGCGAGCGGACGGGCGCGAACACGGCCATGGGATCGGAGTCGGTGCGGCGGGCGCTCGTCGTGTCCGGCGTCATGGAATTGAAGCTAGGCGCGTGAAGACCGGCGATCGGATGCGACATTTCTCACACTCGGGGGCTTGTAGCCTTCAGCGCGAGGCGACGTGCAGCGAGACGAAGCCGACCCAGCCCGCGCCGCGATCGAGGTCGCGCACAACGCGTTTGTGAGCGTCGATCGCCAAGGGCGCGTCCTGGACTGGAACGCTCGCGCGGAGGAGCTGTTCGGCTACACCCACGCCGAGGCCGTCGGCGCCGACGCCGCCGATCTGATCGTGCCGCCGCGCTACCGGGAGCGCCACCGGGCCGGCCTGGCGGAGCTGATGGACGTGGGCGCGGCTCCGACGGTGCGCCGGCGGATGCACCTGAGGGCCGCCCGGCGCGACGGTGGCGAGCTTCCGGTCGACGTCACCGCCGTCACGATCGGGAGCGGGCAGGGCCGCCGGCTCCACGCGTGGGTCGAGGACATGTCGGAGCGCACGGCACTCCTCGACGAGCTTGAGGAACGGCTCAGGCGCGGAAGCCCCGGCTTCGCCGAGATCTTCGACGTCCTGGCCGAGGCGGTCACGATCCGCGACCGCAACGACCACATCATCTACGCCAATCGCGCCGCCTGCGAGCACATGGGCTTCGAGTCGCTGGAGGAGCTCCAGCGTCGCCCACCGCGGGCGATCATGGACGAGTACCTGGTGACCGACGAGCACGGCGCCGAGCTGAGCATGAACGACGTGCCCTCGGTGCGCCTCCTGAGCGGGGCCTCGGCGACGTCCCTGGTCATGCGCACGATCCATCGCGAGACCGGCCGGCTGCGCTGGAACCTGCTCAAGTCAGCACCGCTGCACGACGCGAGTGGCGAGCGGATCGCCGCGGTCACGATCATCGAGGACGTCACCCTCGAGAAGCAGGCCGAGCTCCGAGAGCGCTTTCTGGCCCGGGCCAGCGAGACGCTGATGTCCTCGATCGACTACGAGGAGACGCTGCGCAACGTCGCCTAGCTCGCCGTGCCCGAGATCGCGGACTGGTGCGCGGTCGACCTGATCGACGAGATCCGGCGCCCGCCAGCGGGTCGCGGTCGCCCACCGGGATCCCGGCGAAGCTCGCGCTGGCGGAGCAGATCCGCCGCTACGAGCCGCAGGATCTCCATCCCGACCGCGGGCATCGGCCGGGTCATGCACACCGGCGTGGCCGAGCTCTACCCCATCGATCACCGACGAGATGCTCGCCGCGGCGGCGCGGCGAGCGACGAGCATCTGGAGTTGCTGCGCACGCTCGGCATGCGCTCGGTGCTGCTGGCGCCCGCTGCGCGCCCGCGGCCGCTCGTTCGGGGCCATGACCCTGGTGACGGCCGAGTCGCTGCGGCGCTTCGACGACAGCGACCGCGAGTTCGCCCAGCAGATCGCGGCGCGCGCGGCCGTGGCCGTGGACAACGCCAGGCTCGCCACCGCCCGGCGGGAGACCGCGCAGACGCTCCAGCGCAGCCTGCTTCCCGAGGTCGTGCCCGAGATCGAGGGGTGGGAGGTCGCCGCCCTCTACCGGTCGGCCGACGTCGCGGACGAGATCGAGGTCGGCGGCGACTTCTACGACTTCCTCTCCACCGACGACGGCTGGATCGTGGTCATCGGCGACGTCACCGGCAAGGGCATCGATGCGGCGGTGATGACCTCGCTCGTCCGCCATGGCGCGCGCTTCCTCAGCCGCTACGAGCACAGCCCGAGCCGGATCCTCGCCGGGCTGAACGAGGCCCTGCGCGAACGGCCGGAGTTGTGGCTGTGCACCGCGCTGTGCCTGCGGCTCGAGGCCGATCGCGTGGTCGTCTGCTCGGCGGGGCACCCGCCGCCGCTGATCGTCCGCGACGACGGGCGCGTGCGTGAGATCGGCGGAGCCGGCCCGATCCTCGGCGCCTGGGTCGACCAGCAGTCTCCGGATCGGGTGGTTCCGATCTCCCCGAGGGAGACGTTGCTGCTCTACACCGACGGCGTGATCGACACCGCCGGAGAGGCCGAGCGCTTCGGCACGCGCACGGCTCCGGCGCCTGCTCGCCGATCACGCGCGCGAGGGCCCCGCAGAGCTGCTCGCCGCCCTCGACGCCGAGCTCCAGCGCTTCTCGGCCATGCGCCTGGCCGACGACGTCGCCGCGCTGGCGCTGCGAGCGGTCGCGGTTCCGAGCGCCGTCGACCGCGGAACCGGCGGCGGGAGGCGTATTCTGATGGCCGTCAACCTGGGCAGGCGAACGTGGCTGGGACCTCCACCTTCCGCATCGACAGCACGCGCTCGGCCGCGCGCCGGACGCTCGCGCCGAGCGGTGAGCTCGACAGCGGCTCCTATCCGGCCCTGATCGAGGCCTTCGAGCAGGCGGCAGCCGGGCTCGACGGCGACGAGCTCCACCTCGACCTCCGCGGCCTGTCGTTCATCGACTCCGCCGGCCTGCGGGCGATCATCCAGCTCGAGCGCGTCGCGCGCGAGCGCAGCCTGAGGCTGGTGGTCACGCCGCCGTCGGCTCCGCTGACCGAGTTGCTCCAGCAGACGCGGCGTGGCCGACCGGCTCACGCTGGCCACGCACCAGGAGCAGCCACCGGAGTACAAGCGGTTCGTCGAGCGGATCGAGGTCGACCTCCCCGCCGAGCTCGCCGACCCCGCCCGGGCCCGGATCGAGATCCGCCAGGCGGTGCGCGCCGTCCTCGACGACGCCACGCTCGACGCCGCGGTCCTGCTCACCTCGGAGTTGGTGACCAACGCCGTCATCCACCCGCCGGCCGCCGGCGCCGAGACCGTCCGGCTGCGCATCACCTGCTACGAGCACGGCATTCGGTGCGAGATCAGCGACAGGGGGCCGGGATTCGATCCTTCGACCCTGGGCCAGCGGACGCCGGAGACCGGCGGCCGCGGGCTGCTGCTCGTCGATGCCCTGGCGAGCGCGTGGGGCACCGAGCGGATAACGGCCGAGGGCGAGGAGGGCTTCTGCGTGTGGTTCGAGCTCGCCGGCGCCGCGGTCAGCTGAATTATTCGTCCCGGGCTGCGCCTCGCGAACCTCGGCGCCCCCGACCAGGCTCATCCCTACGCGTGCCACGGAGCCAGCGCCCGGAGCTCCTCGCGCCCGACGCGCCGGAAGAGGCTCCGGAGGCGCTCGAGCGGCGCGCTCACACCGGCGCCGGCGCCGCCACCCACTGCGCCGTGCGCTCCCACAGCTCGGCGGCGAGCGCCGGTGTGGCCGTCCGCGAGGGCTCCTTGCGCCGGCACTCCTCGTAGTAGAGCCCGGTCTCGCCCGAGACCTCGGGCGAGGTGGCGCAGTGCAGCGAGGTCTGCGCACCCTCCTGCGGCGACTTCATCCGGAGCTTCATCAGCGGCCGGATAGGCCACGGCACGCGTCGCCAGATGTCGGATGCGATCACCCCGGGGTGCAGCGAGTAGGTGGTGACGCCGGTGCCCTCGAGGCGGCGGCCGAGCTCCTGGGCGTGGAGCACGTTGGCGAGCTTGGCAACCGAGTACTCGGGCATGCCGGTGACGCTCTTGGTCGGGCGCCGGACCGCCTCGAAGTCGATCCCCTTGGTCGCGTAGTGAGCCTCGCTCGCGAGGTTGACGATCCGCGCCGGGGCGCTCTCCTTGAGCCGGTCGAGCAGGAGCGCGGTGAGCAGGAACGGCCCGACGTAGTCGGTGCCGAACGTCAGCTCGAACCCGCTCTCGCTGATACCGCGATGGCCGGCGAGGCCCGCGTTGTTGATCAGGACGTGGAGGGGGTCGCCGGTGGCGAGAAAGCTCTCCGCGCACGCGCGGACCGAGTCCAGGTTCCCGAGGTCGAGCGCGCAGGAAGCGCAGCGAGCGGTTGCCGGTCTGCGCGGATATCTCGTCGATCACGGGAAGGGTCCTGGCCTCCGAGCGGCCGGCAAAGACGACGCTCGCGCCGCGCTCGGCGAGCGCTTGGGCGGTCGCGCGGCCGATCCCGGTGTTGGCGCCCGTGATGAGGAATGTCCTGGCGTCGAGGTCGCCCATCCGGGTGCAGCATGGCAGGCGCCGTCGCCGCTTGCGGGACGCGTGCCGGGGGTAGCCCCTCGATGTGCGCCCCTGCTGCCCACCCGGTCACGGCTGCAATGCCGACGGCGGCAACGAGACCTGCGCGCTCGAGCTGTGCCGCGCCGCGGCCGACGAGCAGAAGGACGCCGCGCTGGCGCTCAGACGCTGGAGCTCGATGGTCGCGGCGCGCGAGCGCGGCCGCGGCGAGCGCGAGTTCCGCTTCCGCCGGCGTGCCTTCGAGCGAGCTCGCGACCGGGCGCTGATCGCGCTCGCGCTACAGACCGACAGCCCGGTCCCCGGGCGGGGCGGGTGGCGCGGGCGACGGCGCGGGGCGGCGCGCAAGCGCGCGGTGGCGCGCTAGCCGATCTAGCCGCGGGGCGGTGGGTTAGCCGCGGGCGGCCGGATGAGGGCACCCTGGCCCCATGGATGCCGCGCCGAAGGCGCGGCCCAGAAGAAGATCAGGCTGAGGCGGGAACGACGATGTCGAGCGCGTTCAGAGCCTTGGCGAGCTGCATCGACGCCTGGCAGCGCGGGCAGATCGCGGGGTGGTGCTGGCCTTGCGGGCACTCGAGCTTCATCAGGTTCTCGGCCACGGCTTCCATGTAGTGAAGTGCGAGCCGCGCACTTGGATGATCCATCAATTCCGTCCTTAGGTAGGTCCCAGGCGCCGCTTGCGCCTAGCTCTGCTGATACCCGGTTGGTCGCGTTCTAGACCCGCGAACGCTGACGTTGCACGGGAAGCGCGAAACTGATCCCGTGCGTACCCGTGCCCGCCGCCGGCTTGCTCTCGGCAACGCGCTCGTGGTCGTGATCGTGGCTGCCGTAGCGCTGCTCGTCGTGCCCCGCTCCCGGCACGTTGCGCCGCCGCGTCCGACAGCAGTGCTCACCGTGAAGGGGCCGTTGCCGGCGCCGGCGATCCCGTCCGCGTTTCTCGGCTTCTCGACGGAGTACGGCGCGGTCGAGCAGTACGCGGGTACGGACCCGCACGCGCTCGATCCCGTGTTCGTGCGCCTGATGCGCAACCTCACGCACGGGCAGCCGACGGTCATCCGGATCGGCGGCGACAGCTCCGACCGAGCGTGGTGGCCGATCCCTGGGGCGGTCGTGCCGCCGGGCATCAACTACTCGCTGGGCCCGCGCTGGGTCCAGGTCACGCGCGCGCTCTCCGCCGCGCTCGGCGCGCGCCTTATCCTCGGGATCAATCTCGAGGCGGATGACGTCGCGCTCGCGAGGACTGAGGCGGATGAACTCGTCGGCGGCCTCGGCGCGGGCACCGTGGCCGCGCTCGAGCTCGGCAACGAGCCCGAGCTCTACGACTCGTTCCCGTTCTACCGCCTACACCACCACGGGGTCACGGGGCGGCCCCGCAACCGGTACCCGCTGGGTGCGTTCATCGACGACTTCGCGCTCTTCAGCTCGGTGATGCCCCACGTCCCGATCGCGGGCCCGACGATCGGCGGACCCGGGTGGCTCCAGCACCTGAGCGAGTTCCTGGCCGCCGAGCCCCAGGTACGGCTGGTAACGGTTCACCGCTACCCGCTTCAGAGCTGCTTCGTCAAGCCGAGCTCGCCGGTGTACCCGACGGTCGGCCGGCTGCTCGCACCGGAGGCGTCGACGGGCCTCGCAAACGGATTCGAGCCGGAGCTCGCGGTCGCGCGCTCGCGCGGCCTGCCCGTCCGGATCGACGAGCTGAACAGCGTCTCGTGCGGGGCCGACCCTTCCGTCAGCTACACGTTCGGCTCGGCGCTGTGGGTGCTCGAGACGATGTTCGAGATGGCGCGCACGGGAGTTGCCGGCGTGAACATCCACACCTTCCCGGGCGCCGGGTACGAGCTGTTCAAGCTCCGGCAGGCCGGGGGGCGCTGGACGGCGTCGGTGGCGCCGGAGTACTACGGCCTCGAGCTCTTCCAGGATGCGGCGCCTCCGGGCGCGCGGCTGCTGGAGGTCGGCGTCAGCGGCGGGACGGCCGTGCGCGCGTGGGCGACCCGGGGACGCGACGGGCGCACGCGCGTGGTCGTAATCGACTCCGATCCGAGGCGCGCAGCGGTGGTGGCGCTGCGTGTCCCGGGCTCGCGCGGCGCCGCGACGGTCGAGCGCCTCGAGGCCCCTGGACTCGCCGCGCGCGAGGGTGTCAGCCTGGGCGGCCAGAGCTTCGACGCCGCCGGGGTCCTGAGCGGACGCCCGCGCAGTCTTGTCGATCTCGCCCAGCAGCGGGCGCTACCTGGTCCGCGTCCCGGCGGCCAGCGCGGCGCTCGTGACGACCGGGAGTAGCGCCACAGGCAATGGGTAGGTCGGGGCGCATGACTTCCTTCGGCTACACGATGATGACCGAGCAGGCGCGCCCTGATCAGCTGGTGCGAGACCTCCAACAGGCCGAGCAGGCGGGGTTCGACTTCTCCGTGTGCAGCGACCACTACCAGCCCTGGCTGGACGCCCAGGGCCACTCCGGCTATGCGTGGTCGATCCTCGGCGCGGCCGCCCAGGCCACGGAGCGGATCGGCCTGATGACGTACGTGACCTGCCCGACGTTCCGCTACCACCCGGCGGTCGTGGCCCAGAAGGCGGCCACGCTCCAGATCCTCTCCGGCGGCCGGTTCCGGCTCGGCCTCGGCGCGGGGGAGAACCTGAACGAGCACGTGGTGGGGCAGCGGTGGCCGGCGGTGGGCACGAGGCACGAGATGCTGCGCGAGGCCGTCGACATCATCGCCGCGCTGTTCGACGCCGAGGACGGTTCGAACGTGAACTACCGCGGCCAGTACTTCGACGTCGAGCAGGCGCAGCTTTGGGACCGGCACGAGGAGCGGGTGCCGATCGGGCTCGCGGTGTCGGGGCGTGACTCGTGCACCCTTGCCGGGGAGAAGACCGACATCATGGTGGCGGTCGAGCCCAAGGGCGAGCTGGTCGAGATGTTCGACGAGGCCGGGGGCTCGGGCAAGCCCAAGGTCGGGCAGATGGCGCTCTGCTACGACACCGATCGCGAGACCGCGGTGCAGCGCGCCCACGAGCAGTTCCGCTGGTTCGGCCTCGGCTGGAAGGTCAACGCCGACCTGCCGAACCCCGAGTCCTTCGAGGCCGCCACCCAGTTC
This sequence comes from uncultured Solirubrobacterales bacterium, assembly GCA_963839105.1. Taxonomy (GTDB): domain Bacteria; phylum Actinomycetota; class Thermoleophilia; order Solirubrobacterales; family Solirubrobacteraceae; genus Palsa-465. The sequence goes on along the minus strand of CAWITQ010000009.1, from coordinate 176,877 downwards.
GTCGCCCCGGAGCACGTGGGCGAGGCGCTGCCGTGCGGTGCCGACGTCGAGGAGCACGTGGAGAAGATCCGGCCGTTCATCGACGCCGGCTTCACCGAGGTGGCGCTTGTGCAGATCGGTGGCGAGCAGCAGGGCGAGTTCATCGGCTGGGCCGAGAAGGAGCTGCTACCTGCGCTCCGCTCGCTGTGAGCTAACGGGCTCCGCGTCGGGGCCGCCGGCCTCGCGCTGGCGGCGGCGGACCTGCCGGGTCTCGCCGAGCCTGGCGGAGTAGATCGAGGGGGCGCCGAGGACACGGGAGACGACGGTCGCGCCCGTGACCGCCAGCAGCATGGGGACCACCAGGGTCTCGCTGTTGTGGGCCAGCTCGAGGATCATCACGGTGGCGGCGAGCGGGCCCTGCATCGAGGCCGCCAGCACCGCGGCGCCGCCGATGAGCGCGTAGCTGCCGGCGGCGGCGCCGGGCCAGATGAGCGACCAGACGTGCCCGAGGAGCCCCCCGAACAGGGCGCCGAAGGCGAGAGTGGGGGTGAACAGGCCGCCGGGGGCGCCGCTGCCGAGGCACGCGGCGGTGACAAGCGGCTTGAGCACGGCGAGGATCGCCAGCAGGCCGAGGCCGAACGCGCCGATAAAGGCCAGCTGCACGACGTTCTTGCCGTTGCCGAGGAGCTCGGGGTAGGCGACCGACAGGCCGCCGAGCGCGGCGAATACGACGATCGGCGCGATCAGCCGGCCGCGGCCGCCGGGGCGCAGGCGGCTCGCCGCGGCCACGAGCCGCACCCATCCCACCGCCGCCAGGCCGGCCAGCGGGCCGACCAGAGCCGCCCACACGATCTGTGTCACGTGGACCCCGTACGTGGGGATGAGGTACGTCGAGCTCACGCGGCAGGTACACCCAGGCCACGGCGGTGGCGATCAGCGACGTCGCCAGCGCCGGGAGGACGAGCGGCAGCGTGACCGTGCCGAGCAGCACCTCGAGCGCGAACAGAGCCCCGCCGAGCGGGATGTTGTAGACCGCGGCCATCCCGGCGCCGGCGCCGCAGGCGACGAGCAGGCGCCGCTGCCATCCCGGGATCCCGGCACGCTCGCACAGCCTGCTCGCGGCCGCGGCGCCGAACAGCTGGGGCGCTGCCTCGCGTCCGAGCGAGGCGCCCATGGCCACGACCGCGATCGAGAGCACCCCGCGTCCGGTGCTCGGGCCGAGCGCCAGGCGTCCGTCCTCGAGCCACACGGCCTCGGACACCTCGCCCGCCGCCGATGCTCCGCAGCCGCCGGAGCAGCAGGCCGCCGACGCCGGCGACGCATCCCGGCGCCCGGTGAGCACGAGCACGCGGTGGGTGCCCGAGACGGCCTCGACGCCGTCGAGGAACGGGCCCGAGTGGTAGGACCAGAACAGGTGCTCGAGCGAGCGCAGGAGCAGCATGAACGCGGCGCCGCCGAGCCCGGCGATCAGGCCGATGGCGACGACCAGGAGCCAGAAGCCGATCCCGTAGGAGGCGACGATGCCCCGGCCGGGCACGTTCGGCTGCGGCGAGAAGAAGCGGTCGTCCTCCGAGGCCATGGTCTGGGTGCGCGGGCGTGACGCGGTGCGTGGACCGACGCCCGGGCCGTCTGCGCCGTGCCCGGGCGGGCTTCCGGGGGCCTACGGGAGGAAGTAGAGGAGGAGCGGCCGGTCGAGCGCCCACACGACGCCCCAGACCAGCTCCGTGAGCAGAACCGCCAAGACGACGAGCAGCCAGTGCTGTCGGGCCACGACGCGGATGCTACCCGCGGGGTGCGGGGGCGCAACCCGGTTCGTCTAGCGCGCGGGCACTTGCTCGGTTAGACCGCCGTCCCGTGCCGCGGCTCATCGGTCCTCAGAACGGGATTGCGCCGTGCGCCCGCCATGCGCCCAGCGCGACGAGCTCGTCGCGGGGCGACGTTCCAGCCGGAGAGCACGCAGGTGTGGCCGCGGCGCAGCCAGATGACGACGTTTCGGCCGCGCGAGCGAGAAGGTGGTGAGCCGGGTGCCGTTGCGAACCTCGACGTGCGCCGAGGCGGGCGGCCGGAGGGGCGCGCCCGAGACGATCGTGTACGCGAGCCAGAGCTGCCCGCGCCTGTAGAGGACCGTCGTCAGGGTGCGGCCGGAGAGCCGGTCGCGCCGCAGCCCGGTGGCCGTCCAGCCGAACCGGTCGCCCCAATACGGGAAGGCGAGACCGGCGCCGGTGAGGTGGGGCAGGGTCGGGCGCCCGTCGACGGGTTCGGCCACGTGCGCCACCGCGGCCTTGTGCGCCGGCGTGAGGGCGTCCGCCAGCGAGGGCGCCGCCGCCGAGCCGGTGAGGAGCAGCAGGGGCGTGGCGAGCGCCGCGGCGGCCAGGACTCCGGCTGCGGCTCCGAGCGCGCGGCGGCGCGCGGCGGCGCGACGGCGCTGCGCCAGAGCGGCCATCAGCTGTATGCGGATCCGCAGCGCGGTCGGCGCCGCGGTCTTCCCGGAGGGCGGCGAGCGCGGGAAGGAGCGTGCTCTGCTCCTCGGGGTCGAGGGCGGGGGTGGCGCGAGGGCGGTGCGTGAGCCTGCGCATGGCTAGGCCGGGATGGTCGCGGCCTGCTCGTCCAGCGCCCGGGCCAGGCGCCGGCGCGCCCGGTAGAGGCGGGTCGTGACCGTCGCCTCGCGGACGCGGAGCGTGCGCGACGCCTCGCGATAGGAGAGGCCGACGAGGTCGATCGCCACGAGCGCCTCGCGGAAGGCGTCGGGGAGTCCCGCGATCAGCGCGTACAGCGCCTCGAGGTCGAGCGCGTCCTGCGGCTCGGGCGCGTTGTGGTCCGGAAGGCGATCGAGCTCGTCGGGGAGCGGATCGGGGCGCACGCGCCGGCCGGCGGCTCGCAGCCGCGAGTAGTGGGTGTTGCGAAGCACCCGCAGGAGGTAGCCGAGATCGTCGTCTGAGCGCAGCCAGCGCGGCTTCTCGAGGATCTTCGTGTACGTCTCCTGGACAAGGTCCTCGGCGTCCTCGCGCGTGCCGGTGAGGGCGCGGGCGGCGCGGTAGAGGCGGTCGAGGTGGTCGCCGAGGCGGGCCGGGTCGAGGAGGCGCGAGGGGTGGGTGGTCGGCGGCGGTTGTGGCGGGGGCCGTTGCGGCGGTTGTGGCGGGGGTGCGGGGGGGTTCGGTGGCGCGGGCGTGGGTTGAGGGCGCGGCACGTGGGGTCGGCTCGGTGGCGCGGCGCGGCGCGGTGGTCCCGGCGGGAAACGCGGTCGGTGTCGGCTCGGCCCTGAACATGCGCTCATCTCGCAAGGACCGCTGCCGGCGCGAAACCTTCCCCGCGCCCCGCCCCCCGGCCTATACGATGGTCGACCAAATGGTCGACCAAATGGCCTACCAGGAGGTGGGCGACCCCGAGCGGCGTGCCGTGCACCTGCTGCGGCAGTGGATCGTCCTGGGCCAGTTCGAGCCCAACGAGCGCCTGGTCGAGCGCGATCTGGCGCGGATGATGGCCGTGGGCCGGGGCTCCGTCCGCACCGCGCTGGCGCGCCTGGAGTCGGAGGGACTGGTCGAGCACCATCGCCACCGCGGCGCCCGCGTGCGCCGGATCGAGCCCCGTGAGGCGGTCGAGATCCTCGAGGTCCGCGCCGTGCTCGAGGGGCTGACCGCGCGCCACGCGGCCGCCGAACCCCGAACCGGTCGAGATCGAGAGCCTGCAGCGGATCCTCGGCGAGATGCGCCGGTGCCTCGACGCCGGCGATCTCCTCGGCGCCTCCGACCAGAACGCAGTCTTCCACCGGCAGCTCACGCTGACCGCCCACCACTTGACCGCCCAGCGGCTGATCGAGTCGCTGCGCACGCAGCTCGTGCGCTTCCAGTACCGCACGATCCTCGTCCCTGGCCGGAGCGAGCGGTCGTTCGCCGAGCACGAGGCGATCGTCGGAGCGGTCGCGGACCGCGACCCCGAGGCGGCGGAGAACGCGATGCGCACCCACCTCTCGAACGTCGCTAACACGCTGATCCCGCAGTGAGTGACGGGCCGGAGCCGAGCGAGCGGGCGCGTGCACTGCTGCGCGGCGCCTACGACACCCACATGCACATCTCGCCCGACGTCGTGGAGCGGCGGATCGACGACATCTCGCTGGCGCGCGAGTTCGAGCGGCTCGGATGGACGGCTTCGTCCTCAAGTCGCACTACGGCTCCACCGCCGAGCGCGCGAGCGTGGTCCGCGCGGCCGTTCCCGCCGTCAACGTCCTCGGCGCGCTCTCGCTCAACCGGGCCGTCGGAGGGATCAATCCGCTGGCGGTCGAGGTGGCGGCGCGAGAGGGTGCGCGGACGGTGTGGATGCCGACGGTGGATGCCGTCAACGAGGCGAGCGAGCGCGAGAGCACCGGCAAGCAGCCCGTATGGGTCAAGCTCCAGCTCGAGATGCGGGAGCAGGGCATCGAGATCGAGCCCGTCCCTGTCGTCGACGAGCACGGCGGCGTCCTCCCCGCGGTGCGTGACGTACTGGCGATGATCGCCCGCCACGGGATGGTCCTCGCCACCGGCCACCTCGCGCGCGATGAGATCTTCGCCGTCGTCGACGCCGCCGTCGACGCAGGAGTGCGGGACATCGTGATCACCCACCCCGAGTTCCCGTCGCAGAACCTCGGCGTCGAGGACCAGCGCGCGCTCGCGCGAGCGAGGCGCTCTGCTCGAGCGCTGCTTCACCACGCCGCACACCGGCAAGGTCACCTGGGAGCGGTGGCTCGAGAACATCCGGCTCGCCGGTCCCGAGCGCTCGGTCCTCTCGACCGACCTCGGTCAGGTGTTCAACCCGCCGGTGCAGGACGGCATGGCCCTGATGGTCGACCGCCTCCTCGATGCCGGCTTCAGCGAGGAGGAGGTCCACGTGATGGCTGTCGTCAACACTCGCCGCGTCGCCGGGGCGGATCGCGGATGACGAGGCTGATGGTGATCGGGGCCCACTCCGCCGACTTCGTGTGGCGCTCGGGCGGCGCGATCGCCGTCGCCACCGCAGCCGGCGGCACGGCGAAGGTGATCGCGCTCTCCTACGGGGAGCGAGGCGAGTCCGGCGAGCTGTGGAAGGAGGAGGGGCAGACGATCGAGCACGTCAAGGAGGTCCGCCACGGGGAGGCGAGCCGCGCCTCGGAGGCGCTCGGCGCGCAGTTCGAGTGCCTCGACCTCGGCGACTACCCGCTGCAGATCGACACCGACGCGCTGCTGGCGATCGCCGATCAGATCCGCGAGTTCGCGCCCGACGTGCTCATCACCCACACCGACACCGACCCCTTCAACCCCGACCATCCGGTGGCCTACGCGGCGGTCAACCGCGCGCGCGGGCTGGCCGCGGGCGCCGGTGTGGCGAGCGAGTTCAAGACGGTCAGGCCGCCCGCGCTTTACCTGTTCGAGCCCCACCAGCCCGAGCTCTGCAACTTCACCCCGACGACGTTCGTCGACATCACCGCCGTGATGGAGCGCAAGCTGCAGGCGATGTCGGAGATGAAGGCCCAGAGCCATCTGGCGAGCTACTACGCGGAGCGCGCGGGTCACCGCGGCAACCATGCGCGGCGCTCGATCGGGAAACTCCGAGATCAAGCAGGCCGAGGCCTTCCAGCGCGTCACGCCGAACGTGGTGAGCGCGCTATGAGCGACGCGTACCGCGAGCTCGCCGCGCTGGGCTCGGCCACGGTCTACGAGGGCGGCGGGCGGCGCGGTTACGTCGATGCCGATCTCGTCCAGGTGATCCCCGGCTCGCGCGGAGCCGGCCCCGCTCGCACCGTCCGCTGCGGTCAGGACGACAACCTGATGGTGCATGCGGCGATGGCCGAGGTGCAGCCGGGCGAAGTGCTCGTCCTCACCATGCCCGAGCCGCGGCCGATCGCGCTCGTCGGCGAGCTGCTGGCCACGCAGGCGATGGCGCACGGCGCCGCCGCGCTGCTGATCGATGCGTCGGTGCGCGACCTCGAGGAGCTACAGGAGCTGGGGCTTCCGATCTGGGCGCGGTGGGTCCGGATCGCAGGCGCCACCAAGAACGTCGCCGGCACCATCGGCGAGCCCGTGGAGGTCGGCGGCGCCACCATCCGCCAGGGAGACATCGTCGTGCTCGACGCCGACGGCGTCGCGGTGGTCGAGCAAGAGCGCCTCGAAGACACGCTGCAGGCGGCGCGCGAACGCGCGGAGAAGGAGCGCGTCAAGCGCGGGAAGCTCGAGGCCGGCGAGCTCTCATTCGAGCTCGATGGCCTGCGCGACAAGCTCGCGGAGCTCACGCGATGACCGAGCCGATCCACGACATCGCGCACATCGCTCATGCCGAGCTGCTGACGCCGTTCCCGGAGCAGAGCCTGAGCTTCTTCGTCGAGTTGTTCGGAATGCAGATCGAGCACCGCGAGGCCCAATCCGTATTCCTGCGCGGCTGGGGTGAGTACCAGCCCTACGGCCTGAAGCTGACCGAGTCGGAGCTGCCCGGCCTCGGCCACGTCGGCTTGCGCGCCTGGAGCCCCGAGGGGCTTCGAGCGGCGGACGCGCGCGATCGAGGCCACCGGGCATGGCCGACGGCTGGAACGAGGGCGACCACGGACACGGCCCCGCCTACCAGTTCCGCGACCCCGACGGCCACCGCTTCGAGCTGTTCTACGAGCAGGACCGATATGTCCCGCCTGAGGAGCTCCGCCCCCGCCTGAAGAACGTGCCCCAGCGACACGTCGACCGGGGCGCTTCGGTCAAGCGGATCGACCACGTCAACGTCCTGGCCTCCGACGTCGCGGCCAACCGGCGGTTTGCCGTCGAGCAGCTCGGCTACCGGACCTACGAACAGGTGATCAACGACGACGGCACCGAGCAGGGAGCCTGGATGAGCCTGTCGATCGCCGCCCACGAGCTGATCTATACAGCCGACCACGCCGGCGGCAGCGGTCGCCTGCACCACCTCGCGTGGTTCGTCGACACCCGCGAGGAGGTGCTCCGCGCCGCCGACCTGTTCCTCGATGCTGACGTGCCGATCGAGGCCGCTCCATCCAAGCACGCGGTGGCGCAGGGGATGTTCCTGTACGTGTACGAGCCGGGTGGTAACCGCGTCGAGGTGACGACCGGCACCCACTTCATCTTCGACCCCGCGTACGAGCCGGTCGTCTGGACCCAGGCCGAGCGAGCCCGCGGCCAGGCCTGGGGGGTCAAGACGGTCGAGACCTTCCACACCTACGGCACGCCGGACGTGAGCGGCAATCCTCCCGGACCGCCGATCCCGCCCACGAGCCGGATCCCGACGCTCGGCGCCCGGTCGTATGAGCGACGACCGACAGCTGATCCGAGACCTGGTCGAGAACTGGGCGGTGTGGCGGGACGCCGGCGACTGGGAGCGCTTCGCCACCGTCTGGCACGACGACGGCTACATGATGGCGACGTGGTTCCAGGGACCCGCGCGCGACTTCATCCACGTGAGCCGCGAGGGGTTCGAGCGAGGCGTGAGCATCCTCCACTTCCTCGGTGGCACCTCGGTTGACGTCGCCGGCGCCCGCGCGATCGCCCAGACCAAGATGACGATCTCTCAGCGCGCCACCGTCCACGGCACCGAGTGCGACGTCGTCTGCACGGGCCGCTTCTACGACTTTCTCGAGCGCCGCGACGGACGCTGGGGGATCGTGCTCCGCCAGCCGATCTACGAGAAGGACCGGCTCGACCCGCTCGACCCGGCGGCGCGTCTGCAGCTCGACGCGGAGCTGCTGAGCCAGTTCCCCGCCGGCTACCGCCACCTCGGCTACATCCAGTCCGAGCTCGGCTTTCAGGTCAAGCGCGACATGCCGGGCCTGACGGGCCCGGAGGTGCAGGCGCTCTACGAGCGCGGCGCGCGCTGGCTCGCCGGCCAGCGCCTCTAGATCGCGACCGGCGCGCGCTACGCCCCCCACACCTCGGCGGCGGTCTCGACGATCAGCTCGAGCTTCGCCACCTCCTGCTCGTAGGTGAGCGCGTTGCCCTCGACCGTCGAGGAGAAGCCGCACTGGGGCGAGAGGCAGAGCTGCTCGATCGGCACGTACTGCGACGCCTCCTCGATCCGCCGCTTCAGCGTGTCCTTGTCCTCGAGGTCGCCCCGCTTGGTCGTGACAAGCCCCAGCACGACCAGCTTCCCCTTGGGAACGAAGCGCAGGGGCTCGAAGCCGCCCGAGCGGGCGTCGTCGTATTCGAGGAAGAAGCCGTCGACGTCCAGCTCCCCGAACAGGGCCTCGGCGACGAAGTCGTAGCCGCCCTCGGCCACCCACGAGGAGCGGAAGTTGCCGCGGCACATGTGGGTGGTCACGGCCATCCCCTCGGGCCTGTTCGCGAGCACCTCGTTGAGGTGGCGGATGTACGTCTCGTGCAGGTGCTCGGCGTCCTCGCCCTGCTCGGCCATCATCGCGCGCTGGCTGGGGTCGTTGAGGTAGGCGAGGCTCGTGTCGTCGAACTGGAGGTAGCGGCCTCCCATGCGCGCCACCGCCTGCACCTGCTCGGCGTAGGCGGAGGTCAGATCGCTCCAGAACTGATCGACGTCCGGGTAGACCTCGGGGTCGATGAGCGCCTGGCCGCCGCGGTAATGCACCATGCTCGGCGAGGGGATCGTGAGCTTCGGGGTCTGCTCGGAATCGACCGCGCCTTTGAGGAACTCGAAGTCCTCGCCGAAGATCGTGTGGTCGAGGTGTACCGGCTCGGCCACGTGGAGCGCCGCCGGCGTGTACTCGAGCTCACCCTGCTCGTTGCGAAAGCGGACCTTGAGGTCGCTCGCGCGCGGTCTCGATCCCGCCGAGCTGGTGGATGAAGTCCATGTGCCACGAGGCGCGGCGGAACTCCCCGTCGGTGGCGGACTGCATCCCGACGTCGCGCTGCATCTTCACCACCTCGAGGATCGCGGCGTCCTCCGCGGCGCGGAGCTCCTCGGCGGTGATGCTGCCCGCCGCGAAGTCCTCCCTCGCGCGCAGCAGCTCCGGCGGGCGCAGCAGGCTGCCGACGTGGTCCGCGCGGAACGGTGGCGAGGTTCGGCGGCCGCTCGTGATCGACTGACTAGTTGCTGGTCCTTGGGCCATCTCCACCTCGTTCGCTCGAAGTCAATGTCGTCACGTATACCCCGATTGCCGGGTCGGCGCGGATCCGCATGATCAGAGGTCGGGCGGCGGCGTCGCCTGAACCTTGACCTCGAGCACGTGCGGCTGCCGGGCCTCGGCCAGCCCCGGGAGCGTCCGGTCCAGGAACTCGACCAGATCCGAGTACCTCGTCACCTGAGTGGCCGCACAGCCGAGCTTCTGTGCGATGCCCGCCATGTCGAGGTTGAAGGCGGGCCAGACCGGTGTTCCGCCCTGTTCATGCGCCAGCCTGTCCATCACGGCGTACGCGCCGTTGCTCATCACGATGATGAGCGCGCCGATGTCGTAGTGAGCCGCACTCCACAGCGCCTGGATGGCGTACATCGTGGAGCCGTCGCCGAGCACGGCGACGACCGGCCGGTCGGGAAGGGCCATGCGCAGCCCGAGCGAGCCCGCGAGCCCGAAGCCGAGGCCCCCGTTGGCGCAGGCGACGAAGCCGAGCGGAGAGCGGATCGGGATCCGCTGGTAGAGCTCGGGTTGGCTCGAGGGCGTCTCCTCGACCAGAACCGTGTCGGGCGCGAGCCTCGTGGCCAGGGCGTCGAATACGTGCGCCGGCTTCAGCGGTGTGCCGTCGGGCGGCGGCTCGACCGGCGCCGGGCGCCGCATTCCCTCCGGGGCGCCACCGTTGCGGGCCGTGAGCTGCTCGCTGAGCGCAGCGCACGCCTCCGCGACCGGCGCGATCACCGCGAGCTCGCAAGGGCTCCGGTAGGCCTCCTCGTGGTTCTCGGTGAGTACGGCGACTTGTGTCCCGGGTTCGACCAGCAGGCTCGTACTCGTCGAGGAGGTAGAGCCGGAAGGCGCCGGTGCCGACGGCCACGACGAGGTCGTGGGGCGACAGGGTCCGCCGCATCCGCTGCCGCTGCCAGGGCAGGAATCCGGCGAACAGCGGGTGGTCCTGCGGAAAGCCGGCGCGGCGCACGAACGACTCCTGCCACACGGGCGCGCGAACGCGCTCGGCCAGCGCCACCATCGCGTCCCAGCCCTCGCGGCTGTCGCTGCCGGCACCCACCACGAACGCCGGCGATCGAGATGCCTCGACGAAGTCGGCAAGCCGACCGAGCTCCTCCGGCGCGACGGCGCGCGAGCGATCGACCGCAGCCGGCGTGCCCGCCGCGAGCTCGTCCGCGGGCTCGAGCCAGTCGCTCAGGGGTACGACCACGAGCGCCGGTCCCCGATGGATGAGCGCCTCGTGGTAAGCGCGGCCGATCGCGCCGGGAACGTCCTGGGCGCGAACCGGGAGCGTTGAGAACACCAGGTTCTCGCCCGCCAGCCGCTCGAGGCCGCGCCCGGTTAGGAACGGCTCGAAGGCCAGCTGGCGCCGATCCTGCTGGCCGACGACGATGACCAGGGGAGCGCCTGAGTCGCGGGCGTTGACGATGGCGTTGATGGCGTTCCCGAGGCCCGGGGCCGTGTGCAGGTTGACGAACGACGGCTGCCCGCGCGCGATCGCGTACCCGGTGGCCATGCCGACGACCGAGCCCTCGTGCAGCGCCGAGCACGAACCTGATGTCGGACGGGAGATCGGTCAGGAACGGAATCTCGGTCGAACCCGGGTTCCCGAAGATCGTCGTCATGCCGAACCGGCGCATGACCTCGAGCGTCGCGTCGCGCACGGTTGCGCCGGTGCTCATCGGGATGTGGCTCGCGTTCCGGGTGCGATGAGTGCGCAGGGCGCGCAGCGACGAGCCGCCTCGGTCTTCAGCTCGCTCGAACCGGCGCGCCATGCTAATGATTTTGACGCATTAGTCGCGTACGGAAGATGAGTCGCTCGCAAGAGCGAAGGAGGGAGAGACCATGGCGACGACCACCGAGCTGCCCCGGCAGCAGCTGCTGATCGGCGGAAGCTGGACCGACGCCCGGGGCGGCGGCGAGTACGAGCAGTCGTTCCCGTTCAACGGCGAGGCCGTGGGTGCGGCCGCGGCCGCCGGGCGCGAGGATGCCCGCGCCGCCGTCGAGGCCGCGCACGCCGCGTTCGGCGAGTGGTCGCGGAGCGCCCCGGCGATGCGCCGGACGATCCTGCTCAAGGCCGCCGATCTGATGATGGAGCGCCAGCAGGAGATCGCGGGGATCCTCACCGAGGAGACCGGCGGGGTGTTCGGCTGGGGGATGTTCAACGTCGAGCTCGCCTCGGGGATGCTGCGCGAGGCCGCCGCTCAGGCGTACGGGCTGGTCGGTGAAGTGATCCCCTCTGACGTCCCCGGCAAGCTGGCCATGGGAGTGCGTCAGCCCGCCGGCGTGGTCGTGGCGATCGCCCCCTGGAACGCGCCGGTGATCCTCGCCACCCGGGCGGTGGCCGCTCCGATCGCCTACGCCAACACGGTCGTCTTGAAGGCATCGGAGCTATGCCCGCGCACGCACGCCGCCGTCGTCCGTGCGCTGGAGGACGCCGGCCTGCCGCCGGGCGTGATCAACCTGATCACCAACGCTCCGGAGAACGCCGCCGACGTCGTCGACGAGCTGATCGCCCACCCGGCGACGCGACGGATCAACTTCACCGGCTCCACCAAGGTCGGCCGGATCATCGCCGAGAAGGCGGGCCGCCACCTGAAGCGGGTGCTGCTCGAGCTCGGCGGCAAGGCGCCGATGATCGTGCTCCGTGACGCCGATCTGGACCGCGCGGCCGCGGCAGCGAGCTTTGGTGCCTTCTTCCACCAGGGGCAGATCTGCATGTCGACCGAGCGCATCGTGGCCGACCGCGCGGTCGCCGATTCGCTGGCCTCCAAGCTCGCGGAGCGCGCGAGCGCGCTACCGGTCGGCGACCCGCGCGATCCGGGCACCGCCATCGGCCCGATGGTCAACGGCGCCGCCGTCGACCGCGTGGCGGGCCTCGTCAGCGACGCCCTCGAGAAGGGCGCGCAGGCGCTGTCGGGTGGTGAGCCCGACGGCCCGTTCTTCCCGCCTACGGTCGTGAGCGGCGTCACGTCGGAGATGCGGCTCTACGGCGAGGAGTCCTTCGGTCCCGTGGTGGCGGTGGTGGCCGTCGACGGCCCCGACGAGGCGGTGCGGGTCGCCAACGACACCGACTACGGCCTGTCCGCGGCGGTGTTCAGCGAGAACGTGCCCGCCGCGCTCGAGCTCGCGCAGCGGATCGAGAGCGGCATCTGCCACGTCAACGACACGACCGTGCACGACGAGCCGCAGATGCCCTTCGGTGGCGTAAAGGCGAGCGGGTTCGGACGCTTCGGGGGCCGGGCGGCGCTCGAGGAGTTCACCGAGCTGCGGTGGATCACGGTTCAGGAGACGCCGCGGCAATACCCGATCTGAGTCCGAGGTAGCGGCCGAGCACCGCGAACCCGAGCAGCGCGGCGAGAGTTTCGGTTGCTAGCAGCAGGCCGGCGGCGTGGAGCTGCCGGCCGAGGTGGTGGAGGCTGAGGGGGCCGTCGGTGAGGCCGTGCCCGCCCGCCAGCGCGATGCCGGCGGCGAGCGAGACGATGAGGGCAAATCGCCAGGGATGAGCCGCGCAGGTCGAGCCATGGGACCCGTCGCGCGACGGCGGGCGGGATCCGACTCGATGTCCTCGCCCGTGGGGTCGGTCGAGGGCGGTACGGCGATCGCCCGGCGCCGCGCCCGAGCCGCCGTCGTACCGGTGAGCGCCGCACCCAGGACGAGGACCGCGAACGGCGCCCACGCGCTGGCGCCCCACCCCGCACCCGAGCTCACGGCATGCGCCGCGGCATCGAAGACGCCCGCCAGCGCGCAGGCGAGGACTACGAACGTACCCCGCAGGATGAGCTCGAGCCGGGCGCCGCGAGGCCCGCCGGCGCGCCGCGACCGCCACGCCCGTACGAGGGTCAGGCCGCCGGCGACGAACGCGACCTGCCCGAGCACGAAGGCCACGATCGAGGCCGGAAACTCGTTATCGAACAGCGCGCGTCCGGGCGCGAGCACCAGGATCGCTCCGCACACGAGCGCGAACGCCGTTCCCGCCTGCGCGGCGTGCATCCCGCCGCGCGCCGCCTCCTGCTCCAGGAACGTCCGCGCCAGCTCACGTGCGGGGCCGAACCGCCGTAACCGCCTCGTGCTCGGCCTGATCCGGAGGGAGGCCCTCGGCGTGGAGCTCGGCGGCGGCGCACGCGAGGTGGTCCTCGACCTCGGCGACGATCCGCCGCCGGCGCCGTGTGGGGAGGCGCAGCTGCGCCAGCAGGTCGGCCAGGTAGTCGTCGATCATGCCCCGAGCACCTGCTCCACGGCGACCGCGAAGCGCCGCCAGTCCTCCGAGCGACTGGCAAGCTCGGCGCGGCCGCGGTCGGTCAGCTCGTACTCCCGGCGCCGGCGCCCGCCCGCGCTCGTCCACTGGCTTCGGAGCAGCCCGTCGGCCTCGAGCCGGTGCAGCGCCGGGTAGACGGTGCCCTCCGGGAGGTCGAAGCGCCCGCCGCTCCGGGCACGGAGACGCTCGAGTGCCGCGTACCCGTGGACGGGTCCCTCGGCGACGACCGCCAGCAGGAGCGCGTCCAGGTGGCCCTTGATGTCTTCGCCCGGCATGGCTAGAAATACTAGGCATAGGTTCGCTAGGTGTCAAGCGGTACGCTCGTCCCGTTGCGCGCCCTGGTCGTGACGAGCATGTATCCGAGCCCGCGCGCGCCGGCGCGCGGCAGCTTCGTGCGCGACCAGGTGGAGGCGCTGTCGCGGCTGCCCGGGGTGGAGCTCGAGCTGTTCGCGTTCGAGCCGGGTGGCGCCTCGCCCTACGTGCAGGCGGCGGGTTCGCTACGCCGCCGCTACCGGGGCACACGCTTCGACGTCGTCCACGCCCACTTCGGGTTGACCGCATGGCCGGCGATGGCGGTGCGGGCCGGCGCACACGCGGTGACGCTCCACGGGACCGACCTCGTCCACCCTCGCTCGCGCGCCGTGACGCTGTCGGCGGTCCCGCTCCAGCGGCTGGTGGCGCCGGTGTCCGATCCGTTGGCGACGCTCTTGCCTCGCCGCCTGGTGCGCGGCCGCCTCGAGGTGCTGCCGTGCGGGGTCGATGTCGGACGGTTCCGGCCGATCGAGCGCGCGGCCGCGCGGCGTGAGCTCGGCCTCGATGAGCACGGGCGCTACCTGCTGTTCCCGGCCGATCCCTCGCGACCCGAGAAGCGCTACGACCGCGCCCAGATGATCGCCGGCGACGTGCCGCTGCTGGCACTCGGTGGCGTCGATCCCGCGCAGGTTCCACTGTGGGTCAACGCCGCCGACGCGGTCCTCGTGACCTCCGAGCGCGAGAGCTTCGGCCTCGCCGTGCTCGAGGCCCTCGCCTGCGACGTCCCCGTCCTGGCCACGCCGGTGGGGATCGCTCCGGAGGCGCTGCGGGGCGTCGCCGGCGCGCACTGCGGCCCCTTCGACCCGGCCGTCTGGTCCGAGGCGCTGTGGCGCTGCTCGCCGAGCCCGACCCGCGCGTGGCGGGCCGCGCGGTGGCCGAGCGCTACTCGGCTCAGCGGATGGCCGAGCGCGTCCTGGCGGCCTGGCGCGCGCTCGTGTAGCCGTCGCCGACTCCGGGTAGGAGAACGCCATGCCAAACCTAGGCCGCAACAGTACGCAAGAAGGCGACGAGAGCCGACCGTGCGCCACTCCGTGCGCGGCTTTGCCTCCAAGGCGCAGCGTCAGCCACTGCGCAGCGCGAGCCTGCTCGGCGTCGGCGGCGTGATCGGGCGCCGCGGCGGGCTGGTTTGCCGGGCCGGCAGACCGCCGGCTGAGGCAGTCCTGGGGCGCGGCGCCCGCACGCCGCGCCAGGAAATCACGTACCGCTCCGATGACTCGTTCCTCGATGAACGTCATGTGCCCGCTGTTCTCGAAGATCACGAGCTCGGCGTCCGGAACGCCATGGGCGATCGCCTGCGCCGGCGGCGAGCGAGCACGTTCGGTCGTGCCGGCCGGCTAGAACGAGCACGGGATGGGCACCGTGGGCAGGCGATCGACGAGGGCGATGTCCCCGTAGCCCTCGTCCGCCGCCGCACGCAGGACCTCGGGCGAGAACACGGTCTCGTCGAGCTCGGCGCGCATGTCGCTCGATCCGCGGATCCCGCGGATCGCGGAAGTGGAAGGGCAGCTGGTCGGAGAGGAGCTGCCGGCACTCCTCCTGGGTCTGCGCCTCCTGTTCGCGCGCCCACGAGCTCGCGACCTGGTCCCGCAGCTCCACCGGCTCGAACGCCTCGAGCTGGCGCTCGACCTCCTCGAGATAGGAGGCGTCCGGAACGCCGGCCGAGATGATGCTGGCCGCGGGACGGCCCGAGAAGTCGACGGCGTGCTGGAGGGTCACGAACGACCCGAAGGAATGCCCGAGCACGGCGTAGCGCTCGAGCTCGAGGCCTGCTCGCCAGGGCCTCGATGTCGGCCGCCATCTGGGCGAGCGTCCAGGTCTCCGGTGGCAGCCGGCGCGGAACGCCCCTGGGCTCGGAGATCGACGAAAAGCAGGCGGCAGACGTCGCTCAGCGCGTCGAGGTGGTCGCCGAACATCGTGTGGTCGAGCCCGGGGCCACCGTGCAGGACGAACAGCGGCAGCGGGCCGTCGCCGCGCTCCAGCACGAACAACGCGGTGTCGCCGGCCTCGATCAGTGCACCCGCCACGGCGGCGATCCTAGCTCCGCGACCGTCGGCCGAGTGCCGTAGGGTTCCCGCCGTGCGCGGTGGTTCTGCCGGCGCGGTGCCGCCGTGATGACGATCGTGCTCGGCGGCGCGTGGGGGCTGGCCGGGCCCAGCCCTGCTGCCGCGGCGAAGCACCGCTCGAGCCCGGCGCGCCCGACCGTGCTGACGGTCGACCGCAGGGCCCCGGAGCGGACGATCCCGCACGGGTTCCTTGGGCTCTCGTTCGAGTACATGTCGCTGCCGCGCTTCACCGGGACCGACCCGGCGGCGCTCGACCCGGTGTTCCTCCAGCTGGTGCGCAACCTCACGCCGGGTCAGCGCCCGGTGATCAGGATCGGCGGCGGGTCTACCGACCACACGTGGTTCCCGGTGGCGCACATGCGCACGCCGGGTGGGGTCAGCTACGCCATCACGCGGCCGTGGCTGTCGGTGGCCAGGTCGATGGCGGGCGTTCTGAACGCACGCATGATCTTCGGCATCAACTTCGAGGCCGACAGCCGGAAGCTGGCCTCGGCCGAGGCGAACGCGCTGGTGCAGCGCGGTCGGGCCGGGCCATACCGCCGGCGTGGAGCTGGGCAACGAGCCCGAGCTCTACGGGAGCTGGGGCTGGTACACGAACTCCCGGGGCCAGTCGGTCAAGGGCCGCCCTGCCAGCTACGACCTCTCCGCGTTCACGCGTGATTTCGCCAACATCGCGCGGGGCGTTCCCGGTCCCCTCACCGGCCCCACGATCGGCGGGATCGGTTGGTTCACCGGCCTCGCAAACTTCATCGCGGCCGTGCCGCGGCTCCGGCTCGTGACCCTCCATCGGTACCCGACGCTCGTGTGCTACGAGAAGCCGAGCTCGCCGTACTACCCGACGATTCCGCACCTGCTGCTGCCGCAGGCCTCGAGGGGGCTGGCGCAGAGCGTGATCCCGTACGTCGCACTCGCCCATGCGCACCACCTTCCGCTGAGGATCGACGAGTTCAACGCCATCTCGTGCGGCTGGAAGCCCCAGGTCGGCTACTCGTTCGCCTCGGCGCTGTGGGCACTCGACACCCTGTTCGAGATGGCGAACGTCGGCATCGACGGGGTCAACGTCCACACCTATCCGCCGACCACCGACGAGCTGTGGCAGTTCAACTTCGGTCACGGCCGCTGGCACGGCCAGGTCGAGCCCGAGTACTACGGGCTGCTCATGTTCGCTCGCGCCGCGCCCGCCGGCTCCTCGCTGCTCAGGATCACCGGCAACGCCGGGCGTGGGATCCATGCCTGGGCGACCCTCGCGCCGGGAGGGGCGATCCGGATCCTGCTGATCAACGACGTCGCGCAGGCGCGCAGGTTCGCGCTGAACATCCCCGGGTGACCGGCCCAGGCTCGATCCAGCGCCTCCAGCTCCCAGCCTCGCGGTCAAGAAGGGCGTGACCATCGGAGGGCAGAGCCTCGGCGGGGTCACCACCTCCGGAGTGCTCCCGCCCGCGAACGTCACGCGCGTGACCCGGGTCAGGGCTCCCCCCGGGAGCGCGACCCTGATCACGTTCGGCGCGCCAGCTGACGGTTCGGGCCACCGCCGGCCGCCGACCTCCAGCTCCCGCACCTTCAGCGAGCCGATCTCGACCTCGCCGGCGCGGAGCCGGCGGATGACCGCGTCCGCGATCGCCAGGCGTCCGATCGCCAGCGCTCCGATTGCAGAGGCGGCGATCGCCAGCGGCGCCATGGCGGTGGGGCCGAGAACCTAGGACCGACGGCCTGAGCGCCGGTGGCGCTCGCGCCGGTCAGGGCGAAGCGCGTCTTCTGCTGGGGGGGTTGGCGGTGCGGAGCATCACGGGAGTCCTCCTTCGGGGGCTTGGGAGGAACAACCCTTTCATGCCGGCGCGCGTCAGCCGCCGGCGCTGAGGCGCTGCGCGGTCAGCAACGCAGCGCGAACGTGCCGGCGAACCTCCGCCGCCGTCAATCTCCCGGCGGGCAGCTCGATCGTCAGCGCCGCCGTCCCGCGCACGTGGTGGTTCTGCCAGTTCGTCGCGGTCCCGTTGAGCCACGGACGGTGGTAGAGCGCCATCCCCGACAGCCGCGCGTAGATCCGGCCCGCCACCGTGCTCGGGCCGTAGGCCCAGACCACGTCCATGTGCTGGTGGTACCAGATCGTCACCCGAGGATGGATGCGCAAGATGAGGTCGCGGGCGAGCCGCGTCTCCCGCTCCGAGAACGGATGGGCGCCACCGTAGTAGACGTCCCCCGGCCGGCCTCCCCGCTCCCACTGAGATGACCAGTTGGCATTCAGATCGACTCCGCGAGCGTCCTGGCGAGTGCCCGCCGCCACGCCATCGGGATTGAGGTCGGGAACGATCCAGACGTCGTCGGAGGTGTGGACGCGCTCGAGCGCCCGCGCCACCGCGATCCCGGCGGTCTCGTCGCCGTGGATGCACCCGAACACGAGCACGCGCGGTCCGTGGGGATCGCCGAGGCGGACGACGTAGATCGGGCGACCTTGCTCCGAGCGCCCGAGCAGCCTCGAGGTGGCGGCGGGTGCGGGGGCGGCTGCACTCGTCGCGGCTGCGGCCGCGGCCGCGAGCAGAGCGATGAATCTTCGACGTGCCTTCGGTCTCAGGGGAAGAGCAAGCACCGGATCGGATCAGCCCGCGTACCCAGGAGACGACAAGCATGCCAGTCATCAATATGCCCGGATCGAACACGAGCGCCTCGAGGGCATCGATCACCAGGCCACGATCTCGCTGATCCTCAACCGCAGCGAGCCGGGGGAGGGGCCGCGCCTGCACCGCCATCCCTACGACGAGACGTTCGTGGTCGAGGAGGGAAACGTGACCTTCCAGATGGGCGAGACGCGCTACCGGGCGCGGCCAGGCGATGTGGTGATCGTGCCCGCGGCCGTCCCGCACAAGTTCACCAACGACGGCCCGGGGCGCTGCAACCTGGTCTGCATCCACGCCAGCCCGACGATGGCCTCCGAGTGGCTGGAGTGACTGTGGCCGCTAGTCGTTGGCGGCGAGAAACGAGGTCGACCAGCGCGCGAAAACGCTCCGGCTTCTCGACGTGCGTCGAGTGGCTGGCGCCTTCGAACAGCTCCCAGTGAACGTCAGCGCAGCGCATCGACGAGTGGTTGCACGACCGCGGGCGTCGCCTCGTCGTACTCGCCGGAGATGACGAGCACGGGGACCTCGACCGCCCCCAGCCGCGGCGTGATGTCCCACCCCAGGAGCTTGCCCACGACGTGGAACTCGCTCGGCCCGTTCATCGTCTGGTAAACGGTCGGATCCTCCTCGAGCTGGGCGAACGTGCGCTGCAAGCCCGTCGGGGAACGGGACGACCCGGCAGAGATGGCGCTCGTAGAAGACCATCATCGCCTGCTGGTATTCCGTGCTGTCGGTGGTCTCCGGCGCTCTCGTGGCGGGTGAGCGTCTCCTGCACATCGGGAGGTAGCTGCGCGCGCAGGCGGTTCGCCTCCTCGATCCACAGCGCGATCGAGGCCGGCGAGTTGGCCACGATCAGCGACTTCAGCCCGGACGGCCGTCTCACCGCGTGCTCCATCCCGAGCATCCCGCCCCACGACTGACCGAGGACGTGGTAGCGCTCGCCGATCCCGAGATGCTCGATCAGCGCCTCGAGCTCGCGGCGGAACAGCTCGACCGTCCAGAAGTCCGCCGGCGCGTCGGGGAGGTGCTGCGAGCGCCCGCACCCGATCTGGTCGTAGAACACGCACGGGCCGGCCCGTCTCATCTGCCAGCGCGGCGAGCGGCTCCAGGTAATCGTGGGGCGCACCCGGCCCACCGTGGAGGAGCACGAGCGGGCGGCTTCTCGCCACCGCCGACGACGCGGTACCACGTCCAGCCGGCGTCCCAGCTCGAGGGTGCCCTCGCTCACGGTCGCGAAGCTATCGGCGCTGTCACGTCAGGCATGGCTCTACTGGTTCGCGTCGACGTTCTGGAGGCGGACCTGTCCGCGCGCCACGAGCTTGCCGTCCTCGCGCCGCATCTCGACCTGCCAGAGCTGCTGGCTGCGCCCCTGCTGGATCGCGGTGGCGGTCACATCGAGGCGCCCGGAGCGGTGCGGGCGCAGGAAGTCGGTGATGTTGTTCACGCCCACTGCGACCTGCCCGCGATCCTTGACCGCCTCGAACGCGCCTACGGTGGCGAACGTCTCGATCGCGGTCGTGTACACGCCACCGTGCACGAGCCCCCAGGGCTGATGGTGGCGCTCGTCGGCGGCGACCGAGCCTGTGACGCGCGTCGGCGTGCGCTCGTCGAACTCGAGATCGAGCAGGCGGCAGGAGGTCGCTGGGTGTGGTCAGGTTGACGTCCGGCGCTGCGCTCATGGCGTAGTCACGTTACCAGCTGGCTTAGCTTGGATGAAGTCAGCTGAACTTGGCGGATGAGTGGATCAGCGGAACCAGCGGCTCCCAGCCTCGGTCGAGGATGGCGAGGAGCGACGGTGGCGTGATCACCGTTGCCTGCGCACTCCGGGGTGGCTGCGTCCGGTGGCGGTATCCGCCCGGTGACCACGCCAGTAACTCGCCACCGAGGACCAGAGCGGGCGCGCCTTCGTGCACGACCATCGCGCCGTCCGGGAGTTGCGCCGACCGGCGCGGTGCGGGGAGGGCCGAGCCGCTCGGCGTGGAGTTGCGCGTCGATCGCGTCCGCTCCGCGCTGGCCGGGGTGGAGCTCGCTCCAGATGGCGGTTAGGCGGTCGTAGTCGGCTCGCCGGCACAGCGCGCACGGACGGTGGCCGGCGGCGAGCGCAGTCGCCTCGTCGAGGAAGAACAGCTCGGTGAAGCGCCCCGGCATCATCAGCGGACTGCGGTGCCAGCCACGGAAGCGCAGCCGGCACGCGATCCAGCGCTTGCCGTTGTAGCGCCGGCGGATGTTGCCCTCGGCGTCGTGGAGGCATCCCCGGTTGCCGTAGACGAGGCCGCGCTCGGGCGTCGCGATCAGCTCGCCGAACGGCGTCACCCGGTTGCGCAGCGGCATCGTGGGCGAGCGTAATCGCTCGCCCTACGCCAGCGCGAGCGCGAGCTCCCCGGTGCGGATCTGCTGGTCGGTCAGTACCAGTTCGCGCAGCACCTCGAATTCCTGCGTGCGCAGGTCGCTGACGACGTCGCGGTCCTCGGGACGGAACCGGCGGACGAGGTACACGGCGGTCAGGCATCCGGAGAGGCTGATGAGGTTGCCCAGTCCGAGCACGAGCGCGTGGTAGCCGAGCAGGTTCACGAACCCGAGCGCGGCGTTGGTGGCGATGCCGAAACTCCAGCCGACGGTGGACTGTCCGGCGGAGGAGCGCGCCCTGAGCATGGTGATCAATTGTGGAGCGATACCCGCGATGCCGACGACGGCGGCGAGCATCGAAATGGTGGCAATCAGCATGTGTTGAAACGGAGTCGGAGTTACGTAGCGAGGGCCGCTGCTCGAGCAGTCCGGGATGGCCGGTGGCGACTGCAACCCCCAGCCGGGACCTACGTATCGCGTGCTGTTGTGACGCCCGCGGCAGCCTGTGTGCCGCTCCTCCCCAACCCCGTTATCGGCGGCGACCCCGAGATCCCACAGATTAGGATCAGGTTGGCGGTCCTTGCAGCTCGCGCAGCGCGGGGTACAGCGCGCGGAACTGCTCCCGCTGCTCCCGGTAGACTCGGCCCACTCCGGGACGGGATCAACGCGCTCGCGCGGCGCCACCGTCGCCGCCACCGCCTCGTGCACGTCGGACCATTCGCCGGCGGCCACGCCGGCGAGGATCGCCGCACCGAACGCCGCGCCCTCGTCGACCGCCACCCGCTCCAGCGGGAGCTCGAGCACCGACGCGACGATCCGCAGCCACAGCGCGCTCCGTGCGCCACCGCCGGACACGCGGCCGAGCTCCGGGCGCCGCGCCGCCGAGGCCGGTGATCAGGTCGAGCGAATCGCGCAGCCCGAACGCCACCCCTTCGAGCACCGCGCGGACGAGCGCACCTCGGTCGTGGCGGACGCTGAGTCCCGGTGAACGCGCCGCGCGCCCGCGGATCGGCGTGCGGCGTGCGCTCCCCGGCGAGGTAGGGGAGGAACAGCAGCCCCTCGGCGCCCGGGCGGCCACTCCTCGGCCTCTCGCGTCAGCTCGTCGTAGGCTCGGGCGGCCGCCCATCGTCGGAGCGCAGCCACTGGAGCGACCCCGCGGCCGAGAGCATCACGCCCATGGCGTGCCAGGCCCCGGGGACGGCGTGGCAGAAGGCGTGCACGCGCCCCTCGGGCTCGGCGGCGAACTCCTCGAGCGCGGCGAACACCACGCCCGAGGTCCCGAGCACCACCGACAGTGGCCCCGGGCCGGTCGACGCCGACGCCGAGCGCGCCGGCGGCCTGGTCGCCGGCGCCGGCCGCCACCGGGACCCCGTCCTGCGTCTGTCCGCGTGACCTCCGGGCTCTCGTGGAGGCGCGGAAGCCAGTCGGGATCGAGGTCGAGGGCGTCGAGGACCTCGTCGCTCCAGCCCCTCTGCGCGACGTTCAGCAGCAGCGTCCCGGACGCGTCGGCGACGTCGGTGGCGTGCTCACCGGTGAGGCGCAGGCGAACGTAGTCCTTGGGAAGGGCGATCCGGTCGATGCGGCTGTAGGTCTCGGGCTCGTGCTTGCGCAGCCACAGGAGCTTCGGCGCGGTGAACCCCGGCAGCGCCCGGTTGCCGGTGAGCTCGATCAGCCGCTCGAGCCCGAGCGTCTCCTCGATCTCGGCGCACTCCTCGCCGGTGCGCTGGTCGTTCCACAGGATCGCCGGCCGGAGCACCTTCCCGCGAGCGTCGAGCGCCACCAGCCCGTGCATCTGGCCGGAAAGGCCGATCCCCGCCGGCGCGCCGCACTCGGCGCGCAGTCGCTCGAGCACCGACTCGGTGGCGCGCCACCAGTCCTCGGGGTCCTGCTCGGACCAGCCGGCGCGCGGAGTCGAGAGCGGGTACTCCGCCTCCGCCCGCGCGCACCACGGTCCCCTCGGGGTCGATCGCAACCCCTTTGACCGCCGAGGTGCCCACGTCGATTCCGACGAACATGTGCGACAAGTCTGCACAAACCGCGGGCGTTCGGGGCGGGCGGTGGGATCGCTCCGGCGCGCGATGCGCGAGGGCTTGGGAAGAAACCCTGACTATTCCGGTGTTTCTCACCAAGCGGTCGATGTGGCCATCGGTGCGGCGGCCGAGCGACAGCACGGCAACGTCACGACGCGGCAGCTGTTGGCGTTTGGCCTCGACGACAGCGCCATCGCGTACCGAGTCACGGTCGGGCGCCTGTACCGCGTCCACCGCGGCGTCTACTCGATCGGCCGCCGCGCCACCACGCCCCTCGAGCGCGCCAGCGCAGCGGTACTGGCCTGCGGACCCGGCGCCGCCCTCAGCCACGCCTCGGCGATGACGCTCTGGGGCTACTGGAAGCGCTGGGACGAGCCGTTCGAGGTGAGCGTCAGTGGTGACCGCCGGCGGACCGCCGTCAAGGTCCATCGGACGACCACCCTGCACTGGCGCGACGTGACCACGCAGCTCGGCATCCGCGCCACCACCCCCGCCCGCACGATCTTCGACGTTGCTCCGCGCCTCGACGACAGAGCCCTGAAGCGCAAGGTCAACGAAGCGCTGCACTCGCCCTGGCTCGACGAGTCAGACCTCGCCGAGCTCATCGACCGGTTCCACCACCTCCTGCCGGCGCGCCGCATCGCTCCGCTGATCGGCCTTTCCGGCACCCCGACCCGCGCCGGCTGGGAGGACGACTTCCCGGCCTTCTGCGTCACCCACGGTCTGCCCATCGCCGGTCATGGGTGCTCGCATCGGCGGCTACATCGCCGACGCGGTGTTCCCGCACAACAACCTGATCGTCGAGCTCGACAGCTGGCGAGTTCCACAAGGACCGGATCGCCTTCGAGACCGACCGAGAGCGAGACGCCCAGGCGCTCGCGCTCGGCTACGTGACGATCCGGATCACGTGGGAGCGTCTGAAGGCGAGGCCGCGTGAGGAAGCGCAAAGGCTGCGGAGGATCCTCGCCGCTCACGCACCCAGAGCGGCGTAGACGAGCTCGTACGCGCGGACCGCGTCCTTGGCCTGCTGGGCCTCACGCAGCGCGGCGTCGTCGATCCGTCGCCGCCACCGAGTCGATGAAGCGCCAGTGGAGCACCGAGCGCCTCACGGCGCCCACCTGGTCCTCGGTGTACGGATAGAGATCGAAACCCAGCCGCTCCCCACCCGATCCGTAGCCGCAGCGCCGGAACTCCAGGGCAAGCTCCAGCGTCTCCATGAACGCGGTGGCGCCGACCATGTTGTCGTCGTCGAACGTGCCCCAGCCGGAGTTGCCGTGCTGGTGGCCGAGCAGGCCCTCGGAGGCCAGCAACGCGGCGTACTCGGGCAGGTGCTCGCCGTTCATGATCAGGTGCTGCCAGTCCATGTTGACCTGGACGTTGTCGAGCCCCTGCTCGCGCAGCTTGCCCACGACGAACAGGGTCATCCCGATGTTGCGCATCAGGATCTTCATGGCCGGCTCGGAGTTCTTGTGCTCGAGCAGGAACTTGACGCCGTGCTCCCGGCACACCGACGCCGCCTCGCCGAGGCCCTCGATCAGCCATCGCCACGACTGCACGTACGGCGTCTGGAACGGGTAGTTGTAGCCCTCGCCGCCCGGCCACACGATCAGGTGCGCGCCCAACCCCCCGGCGAACGCCGCCGCGTCGCGCAGGATCCGCCGCGCCTCCTCCCGCAACCCCGGATCCGGATTGACCAGGCCACCCCGCCCGAAGCGAGGATCGAGGTGCAGCCCGCCCGCGATGCAGTAGATGTCGTGCTCTGAGCCGAGCGCGGCCCGGACCTCGTCCAGGTTCTCTTCGGAGAGCTCCTGCGGATAGTGGAACTCGTAGCCGTCGATCAGGTCCCCGAGACCCTCGACGGCGCGGTGGACCTTCTCCGCGACGGGCTCGGGTTCGTAGCCGTGCTCCGGCTGGTAGCCGCCGGGGACGAAGCGGGTGACCATCGGTCCGAACGCCCAGATGCCGAGGCTCGTCTTCATTTCCACTCCTCTCGATTGCGCGGCGCTAGATTACCCTCGCGCCGGCTGACGCTGGGGGAGGGCAAATTTGGATGCGTCGGAAGAAACCACGCGTGGGCGCCGGCCTCGTCCGCCGGTGATGTCGGATGTCGCGCGGCTCGCCGGCGTCTCTCATCAGACGGTCTCGCGCGTCATCAACGGCAGCCCGCATGTCCGGCCCGACACCCGGGAGAGGGTGCAAGCCGCGATGCGCCAGCTCGACTACCGCCCCAACCGCCTCGCGCGGGCGCTGGTCACCGGCCGCTCGCACACGCTCGGGGTGGTCAGCTTCGACACCACGCTCTACGGCCCGGCGTCGACGCTGCTCGGGATCGAGCGCGCGGCTCACGAGGCGGGCTACTTCATCATCGTGGCGAGTCTGAAGGCGCTCAACCGCTCATCGGTGGCGGATGCCGTGGACCGGCTGCGCTGGCACGGCGTCGACGGCGTCCTCGTGGTTTCCGCCGTGCAGGACGCGGCGGACGCGCTGCTCAACCCGCCGGACGACATCCCGCTCGTCGCCGTCGAGGCGGGACCCGAGGAGGCGGTACCGGTGGTCGAGGTCGACCAGTACGCCGGCGCCGCCCTTGCCACCAAGCACCTGCTCGAGCTCGGGCATCGGACCGTAGGCCACATCGCGGGCCCGCCGGAGTTCCTCGAGGCCCGCCAGCGACTCACCGGGTGGCGGGAAACGCTCAAGGGCGCCGGCATCGAGTCGCCGGCGCACCTCACCGGCGACTGGAGCGCACGCGCCGGCTACGAGCTCGGGGCGGCGATGGCGTCCGACCCCGCGCTGACGGCGCTGTTCGTCGCCAACGACCACATGGCGCTCGGCGTGCTCCGGGCCATGCAGGAGGCGGGGCGGAGGGTTCCCGAGGACGTCAGCGTCGTGGGCTTCGACGACATACCGGAGGCGCCATACCTGATGCCGCCCCTGACGACGGTGCGCCAGGACTTCGACGAGCTCGGCGCCCGCGCGCTCCAGTTGCTGTTGGAAATGATCGACGACGGCGGAGGCAAGCCACCGCATCCCCGGTTGCCGCCGCGCCTGATAATTCGCGGAAGCACAAATCCGGCGTTGACATCGCGCTGATGTGATCGTTAACATCGCGGCCGTCCGACCGGGCTCCCGCTCCTGCTGGGGGCCCGGCAGGCGAGAGGAGGCCGAGCCGGAAGCGGGTGCGAACAGGAGCGAGAGGGCGTGCCGGTGCGCGTGTAAACGCGGCGCGGACACAGCGGTGGCGCGGCGCCTGAGGCGCTGCGGCGCGGTGCCTGAGGGCGCGGCGACGCGGTAACGGTGGCGCGGAGCCGTGACAGGCGAGCGCACCAGCCGGCACGCCGCGGCAACGTGGGGACGCGGCAACGTGCAAGCGCGGAAGCGGCGCGAACCAAGCGACACAGTCGACACCTTCATAGGCGCCGGCCAGTCAACGACGCCCGCCACCGAACCTCCTGAACGCACCATCGATTGCAACCCGGTTAAGGCGGCTGGACACGAACCCGCGGGTCTGAGAGCGTTCGGCACGCAGGTCCATTAGAGAGAAAGCGGAGAGGAGAGCGCAAGTGTCAGCAGAAGATCTGATGGGCGATGCGGTCGAACGCATGGAATGGGACGAGCGCAAGGAAGAGGAGACCCCGTTCAAAAGCTGGCGGCAGGTCACCCGGCGCACCGCGCTGACCGGCGGCGCCGCTGGCATCGCCGCGATGGCGCTCGAGGCGTGCGGCGGCAGCAGCAGCAGCAGCAATACGGCCTCCGCCGAGCGGCGGCGGCGCCGCGTCGGGCATCTTCGGCTCGAGCCAGAGCTACAAGTTCACGTTCGTCAACCACGTGACGACGAACCCCTTCTTCACGCCGACCCAGAACGGCGCGGCCGATGCGTGCAAGCTGCTCGGCTGCTCCTACCAGTGGACCGGCTCGGACAACAGCGTCGTCGGCCAGATGGTCAGCGCGTTCAACAGCGCCGTCAGCGGCGGCGTCGACGGCATCGCGATGGCGCTCATTTCGGCGACCGCGTTCAATTCACCCGTCCAGAAGGCGTTGAGCGCCGGCATCCCAGTGGTGGCGTACAACGCCGACGCGCCAAATGCGCGGCTGTCTACATCGGCCAGGACCTGTTCGTGTCCGGTCAGGAGATGGGCAAGCGGATCGCCTCGCTCGTGCGCTCGGGTGACGTCGCGCTGTTCATCGCCACGCCGGGAACGGCAAACATCCAGCCCCGGATCGATGGCGCGCAGGCCGCACTGAAGATCCACGCCGTCGATCAAGCCGCACGTGATCGCCACCGGCGCCGCGCTGACCCAGGAGACGTCGACGATCGACGCGTACGTGGCCTCGCACATGGACTACAAGGGGTTCTTCGCCGTGGACGGCGGGAGCACCCAGAGCGTCGGCCAGGCGATCCAGAAGCACGGCCTAAAGGGCAAAGCCCACGGCGGTGGCTATGACCTGACGCCGATCACGCAGCAGACGCTGGCCGCGGGCTACCTGGACTTCACGATCGACCAGCAGCCCTACCTCCAGGGGTTCCTGCCGATCCTTCAGCTGTACATGTACAAGGCGTCCCAGACGCTGACCGGCATCGCCGACGTCAACACCGGCCTGAAGTTCCTGACCAGCAAGACGGTCGCGCCGTACAACAGCACCAAGAGCCGGTACGAGGGCACCGAGCACCTCGGCCGGCGTGACGAAGTCGTAACGAGAACGGCCGCGGGCCATGGCCGTAGCGTCTGAAGACAACCCCCCCGCAAGCGCGCCGCCCAGCGGCCCAGCCAAAGGCTGGGCTCAACGCGGCGGCGCGCTGAGCCTCGGCCAGCGCTTCCTCACGCTGCGCGAGGGCAGCATCATCGTCGTCACGATCATCGCGTTCGTGTACTTCGCGACGTCGACGAGCAAGTTCACGACCGGCAGCAGCCTCAAGGCACTACTCCCGTACTTCGCCCCGTTCGCGATCATGGCGGCGGGCGAGGTGTTCGTGATGATCAACGCCGAGATCGACCTGTCGATCGGCGCGGTCTACCTGTTCACGCCGTTCGTGTTCTACAAGTTCACGACCACCGGGCTGCCGCTGATCCCGTCGATGATCCTGGCGTTGATCGTGGCGACGCTGATCGGCCTGTTCAACGGGTTCGTTGTCTCGGTCCTCGGGATCTCGTCGTTCGTGACGACGCTGGGAGTGTTGTTCACCTTGGATGGGTTGACGCTGATCATCTCCCACGCCACTCAGTACACGACGCCGGGAACCTCGGTCGTCAAGGTCGGAACGTTCGCGCAGATCTTCGGAGGGCGGTACCTACTCCGAGCTGTTCTGGGCGATCGGGATCGCGATCGTCCTCCAGCTGGTCCTGTCGTACACGCGCTGGGGCATCTATACCGTGGCCGTGGGCGGCAACCGGATCGGGGCCTCGGAGGCCGGCGTGCGGACCAAGCTCGTGCTGACGCGCAACTTCATGCTGTGCGCGCTGCTCGCGGGTTTCGTCGGGATCATGGAATCCGTCCGCGCCGCCACGATCACGCCCGACCCTTCGGGCTCGAACGCGATCCTGTTCCAGGCGATCTCGGCCGCGGTGATCGGGGGCACGCTGCTGCAGGGCGGCTCGGGCACGGTGATCGGCGCCTTCATCGGCGCGATCTTCCTGGGCATCCTCCAGGAGGGCCTGAACATCAAGGGCGTCAGCGCCAACTACTTCTACTTCTACCTCGGCCTGGCGATCCTGATCGCCATGGCGTTCAACACCTACGTGTCCCGGGTGAGGACCGGGTCGGGCCGTGGCTGACGCCCCTGCATCCGAGCGGATCGTCGGCCCCGTCACGGCCGAGGACGATGTGCTGCGCGTCGAGCACGTCACCAAGAGCTTCGGCCCGATCACGGCGCTGCGCGACATCAACCTGCACCTGCGCAAGGGCGAGGTGCTCGGCCTGCTCGGAGACAACGGCGCCGGAAAGTCGACGCTGATCAAGACCATCTGCGGATTCCAGAAGCCGACCAGCGGGACGATGTGGCTGAAGGGCGAGCCGTATGCACCGAAGAGCGTGCTCGAGGCGCGCCAGACGCGGCATCGACGCCGTCTACCAGGACCTGGCGCTGATCGACCAGCTGAGCGTCTACCAGAACATGTTCCTGTTCCGGGAGAAGGTTCACAGTCCGATCCCGTTCCTGTCCAACCGGATCATGAAGCGCGAGACGCGCGCGGCGCTCGATGAGACGGGCATCAACATCCCGCGGATCGACGTGCCGGTGGCGCGGCTCTCCGGCGGCCAGCGCCAGGCGATCGCGGTGGCGCGGACGATCTCGGGCGACGCCGACGTGATCCTCCTGGACGAGCCGCTGGCAGCGATGGGCGCCAAGGAGGGGGCGCTGATCCTCGACCTGATCGCGCGGCTGAAGGCGGAGGGCCGGGTCTCGATCATCATGATCCTCCACAACTACGTCCACGTGTTCCAGGCGTGCGACCGCGTGAGCCTGATCCAGGACGGCGTGATCGCCCTCGACAAGCCGACGGCGGAGACCTGCGTCGAGGAGCTCAACGAGATCGTGGTCGAGGAGTACCGCCGGGCGCGACTGGCGGCGAAGCACCGGGAACGGCCCGGCGCGGGCCCGGCCGCCGCTAAGTGAGCAGCGCCTCGTACGCCATCGGCGTCGACTTTGGCACCGAGTCGGGGCGGGCCGTGCTCCTCGACCTGGAGAGTGGCGAGGAGCTTGCGGTCGGCGTCGTCCGGTATCCGCACGGGGTGATCGATCGGAGCTGCCCGGTTCGGACGTCAAGCTCGACGCGGATTGGGCGCTCCAGAACCCCGACGACTGGGTGACGGTGCTCGAGGAGGGGATCCCCCACGTGATCGCCGAGGCCGACGTCGATCCCACGCAGGTCGTCGGCCTGGGCGTCGACGTCACCTCCTGCACCGTGCTGCCGGTGGACGGCGTGGGGACGCCGCTCTGCAAGCTACGAGCACTTCCGCGACCGACCGCACGCGTGGCCCAAGCTGTGGAAGCACCACGCAGCCCAGCCGGTGGCCGACCGCCTCACCGAGGTCGCGCTCGAGCGCGACGAGGACTTCATCTCCCGTTACGGCGGACGCATCTCCTCCGAGTGGTACTTCCCGAAGCTGATCGAGGTCTGGTGCGAGGACCGCGAGATCTACGACGAGGCCCACGCGCTTCATCGAGGCCACCGATTGGATCGTGTGGTGGCTGACCGGCCGGGAGTGCCGGCAGACGTGCACCGCGGGCTACAAGGCGCTGTGGTCGCCGAAGGAAGGTCTGCCGAGCACCGCCTACTTCGAGGCGGCCTATCCGGGCTTCGACACCCCCGGTGCGAAGCTCGGGCGACACCTTCGCGCCCCTCGGAACTCGCGCCGGGACGCTACGCCCTGACGCGGCGCAGGCGACTGGGCTGACCGAGGCAACCGCGGTAGCGGTGGGCAACGTCGACTCGTTCGTCTCGGTCCCGGAGCGGGCGTGAAATCACCGGACACGTTCGTGATGGTGATCGGCACCTCGATCTGCGACATGATCGTCAACCCGCGGGAGGTCGCGGCTGCCCGGCATCACCGGCGTGGTCCGCGAGGGGATCCTCCCCGAGCTGTACGGCTACGAGGCCGGACAGCCGGCGGTGGGGGACATGCTCGCCTGGTACGTCGACACGTTCGCGCCCGGAGACGGACTCCTACGGCAAGCTCGAGAAGCAGGCGGCTGAGCTGGCGCCCGGCGAGAACGGACTGGTGGCGCTCGACTGGTGGAACGGCAATCGCTCGATCCTGGCCGATGCCCATCTCAGCGGCGCCCTGTTCGGGCTGACGCTCCGCACCACCGAGGCCGAGATCTACCGGGCGCTGCTCGAGTCGATCGCCTACGGCAACCGCCGGGTGATGGACAACTTCGAAGAGCACGGGCTCGAGCTGTCCGAGATCGTCGCCTGCGGCGGGATCGCCGAGCGCAGCCCGCTGACCATGCAGCTGGTCGCGGACATCTCCGGCCGCCCGGTGCGTGTCCCGGCGTCGACGCGAGGTCCCGGCGCGTGGGTCGGCCCTGTTCGGCGCCGTGGCGGCGGGCAAGTTCGACGACATCACCGAGGCCGTCGAGGCCCTCGCCCCCGGCACCGCCCGCACCTACGAACCCGACGCCGCCGCCCACTCCACCTACGACGAGGTGTACGCGATCTACCGCGACCTGTACGAGACCCTCGGCCGCTCGCAGGTGGAGCTGCTCCACGGCCTCAAGCGCATCAGGAGGAATGGATGAACCGAACGACCCCGGATCGGACTGCTCGGGATCATGCAGGAGCTCTACGACGACATGATCCCCGGCATCACCGATCACCAGGCGCGGTATGCCACCGAGGTCGCGGAGCGCCTGGCGCCTGTCGCCGAAGTCACGTTCACCCGACCGGCGCGCAACCGCGACGACATCGAGACGATCACCAAGGAGCTGCTCGACGCCGGCGTGGACGGCATCGCGATCGTCATGTTGACCTACGGCCCGGCGATGCGGACCGTCCGCGCCCTGCTCGATGTCCCGGTGCCGATGCTGCTGGCGAACATCCAGCCCGAGCGATCGGTTACCGCCGAGTGGGACATGGACGACCTCACCTACAACCAGGGGATCCACGGCGCCCAGGACCAGGCCAACGCGCTCGTGCGGATCGGCGCGGCGTTCTCGGTGATCACCGGCGATTGGCGCTCCGAGGACTTCGCCGGAGGCGTTCGAGGACTGGGCGCGTGCGGCGCAGGCGATCACGAGCGCTCAAGCGCACGAAGATCGCGTTGCTCGGCTACCCGATGAACGGGATGGGCGACATCCTCTACGACCCGCCGGCGATGCTCCGCCGCCTCGGCCCGACGATCGTCAGCGAGGACCTGGGCCCGCTCGTCGCGCGCATCGACGCAGTGGACGCAGCCAGCCGTCGACGCGCTCATCGAGCAGCACCACGAGCGCTTCGAAGTGGCCGGAACCTCCCGCGCGAGCGACACGAGTACGCCGTGCGCATCGAGCTGGCGATCCGCGCCATGATGGAGGAGCGCGACTACGCCGGCTTCTCGTTCCACTTCGACTCGCTCGGGAACGACGGCCGCTTCCAGCAGCTACCGCTGCTGGCGGCCTCGGACCTGATGGCCGACGGGTACGGGTTCGCGGCCGAGGGCGACACGAACAGCGCCGCGTCTCATGTGCGCGGCGCAGACGATGATCGGCAACGCGCACTTCAGCGAGATCTACGCGATGGACTGGGAGCTCGACTCGGTCCTGATCAGTCACATGGGCGAGGGCAACTGGAAGATCGCGCGAACGGACCGGCCCGTGCGCCTGATCGATCGCGAGCTCGGCATCGGCCGGCTCGACAATCCGCCCACTCCGGTGTTCTCGGCCCAGCCGGGGGTGGCCACGACGGCGGCGCTGGTCCCGCTCGAGGGCGAGATCTACCGGCTCGTGGTCGGCCGTGGCGAGGTGCTCGACACGCCGGAGCTACCGAAGGTCGAGATGCACTACTTCCACTTCCGGCCTCAGCCGGGGTATGGAGGAGTTCATGAACGACTGGCTGACGCTCGGCGCACCCCACCACTTCGTCACCAACCTCGGCGATCACGTCGACTCGGTGGCGCCATTTCGCCCAGTTGCTCGATCTCGCCTACGAGGAGATCTGATGCTCGACGACCTCCGGGAGCAGGTCCTCGCTGCCAATCTCGCCCTGCCGAAGCACGGACTGGTGACGCTCACGTGGGGCAACGCCAGCGGCATCGACCGCGGCGAGGGGCTCCTGGCGATCAAGCCGAGCGGTGTCGCCTACGAGAGATGACGGCCGAGGACTCGTGGTGGTCGACCTCGAGGGCAACGTCGTCCACGGCGAGCACAAGCCGTCGACCGACACGCCCACGCACCTCGCCCTGTACAAGGCGTTCGAGGACATCGGTGGCGTCGTCCACACGCACTCCACGTGGGCGACGGTCTGGGCGCAGGCCCAGCGCGAGATCCCGCTGCTCGGCACCACCCACGCCGACCTCTCGGCGCACCCGATCCCGCTGGCGCGCGCGCTCAGCGCCACGGAGGTCGAGGACGATTACGAAGGCGCCACGGGGTCGATCCTGATCGAGGCCATATCGGACCGCACGCCGGAGGAGGTTCCGTGCGTGCTCGTCCGCGGCCACGGCCCGTTCTGCTGGGGCCCCGATCCCGCCAAGGCCGTCCAGAACGCGGTGACGCTCGAGGAGGTGGCGAGGATGGCGCTGTTCGCGCGGCTGCTCGATCGCCGATGCGCCGACGCTCGATGCCGCAGTGCGCGACAAGCACTTCCAGCGCAAGCATGGCCCCCAGGCCTACTACGGCCAGCGCTAGAGCTCAGAGCGAGACCGGCGCGCCGCTGTCCGCAGCCTCGGTAGAGCGCCTCGATCGCGCGCGCCTGCGCCACCGCGTCCTCGCGGCCCAGCAGCGGATCGCGCCTCGCCGCGCACGGCCGCGGACAGGTTCTCCGACCTCGAGCCGGTAGGAGTCAACCGGCTCGACCGCGATCCGCTCGACCTCGCCGTCGCGGTGCAGTTCGATCACCGGCTCTCGGCAGTGCCACGGGTCGTCGAGGAACAGAGCCCTGCTCGCCCACGACCTCGAGCGCGTCGCGCGGTGCCAGCGCCAGGCCGCAGTCGAAATACGCCACGACGTCGTCGGCACACCGCATCGTCCCCGTGAACACGATGTCGACTCCGTCCCCGCCCAGCACCTGCTCGGCGCTGACACGCAGCGGGCTCGCCGGCGAGCAGCCGCGCTCCGCTCACGCAGTAGCAGCCCACGTCCATCAGCGCGCCGCCCGTCGAGCTCGGTGCGCAGCCGGACGTTCGCCGGGTCGTCGGTAAAGAAGCTGAACGCCGCGCGCACCACGCGCAGGCGCCCGATCGCGCCCTCGGCGACGAGCTCGACGACGCGCCGCGTCTGCGGATTGTGGCGGTACATGAACGCCTCCATCAGCAGGCGCCCTTCGCGCTCGGCGACGTCGAACGCCGCGACTCACATCGGCGGCCGTCCGGCTCAGCGGCTTCTCGCACAGAACGTGCTTGCCTGCCTCGAGCGCGCGCACCGCCCACGGCACGTGCATCGAGTTCGGCAGCGGGATGTAGACGACCTCGACCTCAGGATCGGCCAGCAGCGCCTCATAGCTCCCGTGGGCGTCGCGCGATCCCGTGCTCGTCGGGCATAGCGCTCGGCGGCGCTCCCGTCGCGGCTGGCGACGGCCACGACCTCCACTCCGGATGCCTCCCGCGCGCCCTCCAGGAAATGACGGTTGATCCGGGCGGTCGACAGGACTCCCCACTTGACGCTCATCGCCCGCACCCTACCTGCGCCTAGCGCGTCCGTCAGCTGGAGAACCGTGCGCGGGGCAAGCTGCGGGCCGCGGCCACCGGCGATCCCGCCACCCGGTGAGAGCTCGTCAGGATTCCTGTTGCGAACCGGCACGGGACGGTGCCCCGCGCCCGGCGCGTGGCTCGTGTCCGTCCGGCTCGTGCGCGAAGAAGATCGATACGTCCTCGGGAACGCCGCGCAGCCAGATGTCGGTTGCGGTCGCGGCGGGCCATCGATCGCCGAGCTCCTCGCGGACCTGGCCGGAGACGAGCACGCCGCCGGCGGGAGCGGCCTCGCACAGCCGGGCGGCGATGTTCACGTCCACGCCGACGTAGTCCTGCCCGATCCGATAAGGGCGACCGCGATGGATGCCCGGCCCGAAGCCTCGGCTGGTATCCGCTCGACGCGGATGGTCACCGACCTGCGTCGATCGCCTGCGAACGCCGCCTCGACGGCCGAGTCGCATTCGGCGAACACCGCCATGGCTCCGTCGCCGAGCCGCTTGACCACCACTCCTGCGCGTGCTTCGACCACCTCGGTCACGGCCGCGTCGACGCCGCGCAGCAGCTCGGCCACGTCTGTGTCCTCCGCGCGCAGCGCCCACTGCGAGAACCCGCGGAGATCGACGAACAGGATCGTCTGCTGGTCCGCCGCGGATATGCCGCGGACGTCCTCGCCCACCCAGTCCGCCACCTGCAGCCCGGCCAGCGCAAGCTCGCCGAACAGGCTGAACCGGCCGTCCTGTAGACGCCACGCCAGCCGGCCGAGCGCGTGGGCGGTGCGACGTTCCGGCGGTCGACATCGGATCGCCGAAGCTGCTGTCGCCGGGCAGCACCTCGCGCGTGGCCTGGACGAGCGCGACGAGACTGCGCCGGCCGTTCAACCAGCGCAGGCCATTGCGCAGCCCGACTCTGAGCTCGTCGAGTGGCCCCACTAGGCGTTCTGCTCTCGGAAGCGGCTCCAGCTGTCGTGCCCGGCTGCCACGCGCAGCCAGGTGTCGACGTCGATTTGTTCCACGGGAAGATCCCAGGATGTACTCGGAGATTCGATCATGATGCCCGTCTCGACGGATGCCCAGCCGTCCGCGCAGGCAATGCGCGCCTTCCCCGCGACGAGGTTGCGCATCTCACCTGCGGTCCGGTTTGGACCTACCCGTCCCGGGTCCCGAAAAACTGTGCATCGTCACAATAAGAACACCGTCCCGGTGTCCGGGGGACCGGAGAACCTGCTGCATCTCCCAACGCTCAGCGCCCCCGCACGGGGTCGCGCGGGCGCGTCTTTAGGTTTTGCACGGGCCCTTCGCGGCAAGCATCCTCGCCGAGCGGCGAAATCTCGCGATCTTGGTCTGCGTTTCCAACAGCCTGAATTTGACCGAGGCCTATCCGGCTATCTCCGCCAGCATCCCGCGGGCGCGCAGCGCGGTCGTTGAGTTCGCCCGCGCCGGTGGATTCAGCGGGCAGAGCTCGACGCGCTCCGCCTCGCCGTCACCGAAGCCGTGACGAACGCGGTGCTCCACGGCTTCGACGCGGCCACCGGCCACGTCCAACTCACCGCCGCGCGGGTGAACGACGAGATGTGGGTCCTCGTCGCCGATGACGGCTGTGGCTTTCTCCACGCCCCTCCTAAATCGCGCGGCCTGGGATGGGGGCTGGCGCTGATCGCCGACTCCTGCGATGAGTTCGAGATCGCTGAGCGGGCCGGTGGGGAACGGAGCTCCGCATGCGCTTCACCCACGCCGAGTCAACTCTCAGCTAGCGGCTTGGAGCCGAGGGCCGGTACCTCGCGAGCAGGCGCGCGCGCGCCGGTGGGTGGATGTTGGCGCGCGTGATGTCGCCCCCGTAGTGGGCGATGAGCCGCGGGTCCATGACCCGGCGCCAGAGCGGCGGAACGAGCGCGAGCAAGATCATGCCGGCGTAGCCCGTGGGCAGCTGGGGGCCTCGTCGAAGTGGCGCAGCGCCTGGAAGCGGCGCGTCGGATTCGCGTGGTGGTCGCTGTGGCGCTGCAGGTGGTAGAGGAGCACGTTCGAGGCGACGTTGTTGCTGTTCCAGCTGTGCTCTGCGCGCGTCCGCTCGTAGCGTCCGTCCGGCCGCCGCTGGCGCAGAAGACCGTAGTGCTCGAGGTAGTTGACGACCTCGAGCAGCGGAAAGCCGAGGACCATCTGGAGCAGGAGGTAGGGAAGAACCTCCAGTCCGAAAACGGCGGTGAGCGCGCCGAACAGGACGATCGTCATCGCCCACGCGTTCAGGATGTTGTTGTGGAGGCTCCAGGTGGAGACGCCGTCGCGCTCCAGGCGCTCGCGCTCGAGCTTCCACGCCGAGCGTCAGGCTGCCCGGAGACCGTGCGGGGCAGGAACGCCCAGAAGCTCTCGCCGAGGCGGGCGCTCGCCGGATCCTCCGGCGTGGCGACGCGGACGTGATGGCCCCGGTTGTGCTCGACGTAGAAGTGGCCGTAGCCGCTCTGCGCGAGCGCGATCTTGCTGAGCCAGCGCTCGAGCCGGTCGCGCTTGTGCCCCAGCTCGTGGGCGGTGTTGATCGCTATGCCGGCCACCATCGCCTCGCGTGAACGCGAGCCCGATCTTGTCGAGCACGGTGA
The DNA here is from genome assembly GCA_963839105.1 of uncultured Solirubrobacterales bacterium. Taxonomy (GTDB): domain Bacteria; phylum Actinomycetota; class Thermoleophilia; order Solirubrobacterales; family Solirubrobacteraceae; genus Palsa-465. The sequence goes on along the minus strand of CAWITQ010000009.1, from coordinate 140,337 downwards.
GGTCCCCGCTCGCCCACAGCGCGGCCGCGAACACGAGCCCGGCGTACTGGAGGGGGAGGAAGGCGTACGTGCACCAGCGGTAGTACCGATCCTGCTCGAGCCACTTCAGGATGCTGTCCGGGGGATTCTCGGCATCGAGACCGATGAGCAGATCGAGCGGCGGGAACAGGCCGAAGATGAGCAGCGGCCCGCCGAACCACAGTACGCCCGCGCCCGTCAGGTGGACGAGCCCGTAGACGATGAACGGGAAGCGTGGGGACGAGCAGCCCGAGCAGCCAGGCGTAGCGCTTGCCGTCGCGCCAGGCGGGAGCGGCTTCTCGGAGAGGGTGGTCGTCGGGCGTCGCCGGGTTCGCAGCGGTGCTCATTCGGTATCTCCCTGGTCGCTCGCGGCGGAACCCTACCAGACGATTACCTCAAACGAGGTAACCTTTCCTAGGTGACGCTTATCGGGTAACGTTCGCCGGCATGGCGAACCCGCCGCTCCGCGCCGTCGACGACGAGTCCGCTGCCGGCGAGCCGCAGCTAACGATCGAGCAGCTGGCGAGCCGCACCGGCATGTCGGTGCGCAACATCAGAAACCACCAGTCCCGCGGGCTGCTCCCGCCGCCGGAGGTCCGCGCGCGCGTCGGCTACTACCGCGAGGAGCACGTAACCAGGCTGCGCCTGATCCAGGAGATGCAGGCGCAGGGCCTCAAGCTCACCGCGATCAAGCGGCTAATCGGCGAGCACGGTCCCGTCGGCGGAGCAATTCATCGGGCTCAGGCGCGCAGTGACCGCGCCGTTCGAGACCGAGTCGCCGGAGGTGTTCTCGGTCGAGGACCTCATCGAGCGCTTCGGCCGCGTCACCGACAAGGATCTGGCCAAGGCGCATAAGCTCGGCCTGATCGTGCCCGATCGGCGACGGGCTGTTCGAGGCGCCGAGCCCGGCGCTGCTCCGCGCGGCCGAGGAGGCACTCGCGCTTGGCGTGCCCCTAGGCGCCGCGCTCGGCGTGATCGAGAAGGTCAAGGGCACCTCGCGAGACCGTCTCGAAGGCGTTCGTCCAGCTGTTCCTCGACGAGCTCTGGCGGCCGCTTAGCGAAGACGGCCACGCGAGCGAGCGGTGGCCGGAGATCACCGAGGCGGTCGAACGGTTGCGGCCGCTGGCGTCCGAGGTCGTGCTGGCGACGTTCAAGCAGACGATGGAGGCGGAGGTCGAGAAGGCGTTCGGCCGCGCACTCGACGAGCAGGCCAAGCGGACGCGCTGACACGGCTCCCACCGGGCGCGTGGAGCTCCGGCGAGAACGGGTCGCCTGAGGTCAGTGCAATCCGGCGGCGGCGGGAGCGGCCACGCGGCTGCAGTTCCGGCCCGCGGCTTTTGCCGCGTAGAGCGCCTGGTCGGCGGCCTCCAGGAGGCTCTCGACGCCGCCCGCGGATGCGTCGGCGAGAACCGCGCCGATCGAGATCGAAACCGGGATGCCAGGGGCGAGGACGCAGAACTCCTCGCCGCCCCAGCGCGCGACCCCGGCACCGACGGTGAGCCGTGGGGGCCGTTCTCGAGAACGCTCGACTGGCTCGGGGACGGGACGGTTCGCCTGATCAGCACGCCGGGACACACCAAGGGTCACATGTCGCTCCTGCTGCGCCTGAGTGGTGGGCGTCACGTGCTGCTCGTGGGCGATGCCGCTTACGCGGTGCGCAACATCCGCGAGGAGCTGCTTCCCATGCTCACCGTCGACGACGACGCCTCGCCGGCCTCGCTGCGCGAACTCAAGGCGTTCATCGACGCGGAGCCGGCGGCCACCGTCGTCCCGACGCACGATCCCGAAGCCTGGCGCATGCTCGCCTGAGCGTGCGCTGGCGTCCGAGCGCAAGCGGATCCACGACTCGATCTAGCCGCCGGCTTCGGCTAGCGCGGGGGAGCCTCGAGCACCGGCTCTGCGGCGCTCTCGGCATCCACCGAGCGCGGAGCGTGTCGGCGCCGGGCCAGGGCGCTCGGCCACCACACGCGTGCGCCGACGTCGAACACGAGCGCCGGCACGAGTACCGAGCGGACGATGAACGTGTCGAGCAGGACGCCGAAGGCGATCGTGAAGCCGAGCTCGGTGAGCGTCTTGAGCGGCAGCGTCGCGAGCATCGTGAAGGTTCCGGCGAGGACGATCCCGGCCGAGGTGATGACGCCGCCGGTGACCGCCAGGCCGCGCAGCATCCCGTCGCGGGCGCCGTGGCGCAGCGGTCTCCTCGCGGGTCCGCGCCATCAGGAAGATGTTGTAGTCGACGCCGAGCGCGACGAGGAAGATGAAGGCCAGCAGCGGCAGCGTCGACGGTCTCGCCCGGATAGCCGAAGACGTGCTTGAAGATCACCGCGGAGATCCCGAGCGCGGCGCCGAAGGACAGGATCACGGTCGCGATCAGGAGCAGCGGCAGCGTGACCGCCCGCAGGAGCAGGACGAGGATCACGAACACCACGAGGAGCACGATCGGGACGATCAGCCGGTTGTCGTGCGCGGCCGCGGCGTCGAAGTCCTTCTGCTGAGCGGTCGGGCCGCCCACGAGCGCGGTGGGGCTGGCGCGCGTGGGCCGCGGCGCGCAGCCGCGGGATCAGGCTCTCGGCGTCCGTCGAGTACGGATCCGGCTTCAGGATCACCGAGAATCGCGCGCCGGGCCGGCCGCGCTCGCCGGCGCCGACCGCGGCCACGCCCGGCACGGCGCGGATCGCGCGCTCCACGCGCGGGCAGCGCGGCGACGTCGCGAACGACGACGTCGGTGGGCGCGTTGGCTCCCGCCGGGAACGCCTTGGCGATCAGCTGCTGGCCCTGCACCGACTGCGACGGCCCGCGGAAGTCCTGGGTGTTGGTCAGCCCGCTCGAGAAGCTCGTGAGCCCGACGCAGCCGACGCCCGAGCAGCACGGCGGTGCGTCACCCAGACGCGGCGCGGGCGGGCGGCGACGCGCTCGCCGACTCGCCGCCAGAACCCGTGCGTCTCGTCGGCGCCCTCCGAGCCGAAGCGCGGGATGAACGGCCAGAACGCCCGCCGGCCGCCGACGACCAGCCCGGCCGGCAGCAGCGTGAGCATCGCGAGCATCGCCAGCGCCACGCCCATCGCTCCGATCGGCCCGAGCCCGCTGGTGCCGTTCACCTCGGCCAGCGACAGGCAGAGCAGCGCCACGATCACGGTCGAGCCCGACGCGACCACCGCCGGCCCGGCCCGCCGCAGCGCCTGGCGCATCGCCTGGACCGGCCGACTCGTGGCGGCGCAGCTCCTCGCGGTAGCGGGCGACGAGCAGCAGCGCGTAATCGGTGCCGGCGCCGAACACGAGCACGGGCAGGATGCCGGCGCTCTGGCCGTTGACGGTGACGCCCGCCTCGGCGATCGCCCACCCGCAGAAGCGCGAGAAGGCCTCCGCCATCAGCACGCTGAACAGCGGAATGAACCAGAAGATCGGGCGAGCGGTAGATGAGGATCAGCAGCACGAACACCAGCCCGGCGGTGGCCAGCAGCAGGGTCCCGTTGATCGAGGAGAAGACGTTGACCGCGTCGCGGGAGAAGCCCGCCGGTCCCGACACCTTGACGGTCAGGCCGCGTGACTCGCAGCGGCGCCACCCGGCTCTCGACCTGTCCCACCGAAGACTTGAGCAGCGTCTCCTCGCCGCCGCGGGTTCAGGTTGACGATCAGCAGCGCCGTCGTTCGGTCGGGCGAGACCCGGACGAGCACGGCGCGGGAGCCGGTGACCGGGGGCGCCGCGGCGAGCGACGCGCGCACCTCGTCGATCGCGGCCGAGGTCGCCGCCCGTGAGCCCGCCGTCGCGGCGGATGACGGTCACCGCGGTGAAGCGCTCGCCGGAGGGAAAGCGCTTGGCCAGGGCCAGCTCCTTCACGGACTCCGAGGAGCCGGGCAGGAACGATGATTCCTCGTTCTTCTGGACGTTCTGGAAGCGCTGCGCGAACGAGCCGCCAAGCCCTCCGAAGACCAGCCACAGCAGGACGATCCCGATCCGGGCGGCCCGCGACGCGAACAGGCGCTCGAGGAGCCTCATGCCGCCACCAGCTCGGGGTCTCCCGCCACCGCGCGCCGGAGCGCCTCCTCGAAGTCCGATCGGCTCGACGTCGAACAGCTCCATTCCCGATGGATCGCTCACCACCGTCGGCACGGCCAGACCTTCGATCAACGGCCTGGCCACGCCTGGGTCCACCGGTGTGACCAGTCCGATCCACAGCGAGGAGAGCCACGGGGTGATCAGCGGCACGGGGATCCGAGGCCGGCGTGGGAGACCGAGGACCTCGGCCATCCGGTCGAGCATCTCGGCGTAGGTGAGCACGTCCGGGCCGCCGATCTGGACCTCCCGGCCCACGGACGCCTCCACCTCGAGCGCCTCCACCAGATAGCTCAGGGTGTCGGCGACGGCGATCGGCTGGGTCGGGTTCTGAAGCCAGGCCGGCGCGATCATCGCCGGCAGCCGCTGGACCAGGTAGCGCAGCGTCCGGTAGGACTCGCTCTGCGGGCCGACCACCATTCCCGGCCCGGAAGTAGGTCAGGGGCGGGCCGTGCCGGCGGAGCAGCAGAGCCGTCTCGTGGCGGCTGCGCAGATGCTCGGAGTGGGGGCGATCGCCGAGCCCCCCGAGATAGATGACGCGCTCGATCCCCTCCGCGCGAGCCATCCGGGCAAAGCTCTCCGCCGCGGCGCGCTCCCGGGGCGCGAAATCCCTGGGGCCGCCCCGTCCCATCGAGTGGATCAGGTAGTAGGCGGCGTCGATGCCGCGCCCCGCCCCGCGGAGAGTGTCGGGCCTCAGCACGTCGCCCTCGTGCAGATCGAAGCCCGCGCGCTCGAGCGCCTGCGCGCGGGCGCCGCCGGCGCTGCGCACGAGGCAACGCACGTCGTAGCCGTCCGCGGCCAGCCGGGCTGCGAGCATGCCGCCGATGAACCCGGTGGCGCCGGTGACCAGAACGTGCCCGTTCATGCCGCAGCGCCTCAGCGCGGGATCAGCACGCGGTCGATGACGTGGATGACCCCGTTGGAGGCCGCGATGTTCGTCTTGACCACACGCACTCCTCCGACCGTGACCAATCCATGGCGGACGCGGACCTTCAGCAATTGCCCGTTCAGCGTCCTGACCGAATGACGCTTGATGAGCTGGCTCGCGGTAACCCGGCCCTCGAGCACGTGGTAGAGCAGGACGGCACGCAGCTTGGTCCGGTTGTGCTCGAGCGCGGCGAGGGTCTTCCGGGGCACCTTCGCGAACGCCGCGTCGGTCGGCGCGAACACGGTCAGCGGCCCCTTGCCCGCGAGCGCGCCGGCCAGGCCGGCCTCCTTCACGAGCTTGATCAGGGTCTTGAACTGGCCGGCCGCCGCCGCCGTCTGCACGAGGTTCCGCTGGCCGCTGGCCGCCGAGCCGGCTGGAGCCAGGAGTGCGACCGAGATCGCCGCGAGGAGGGCGAGTGCGGCTGTGTAGCGCTTGATTGCATTCATCCTTCGTGTTCCTTTCAGATGCGCGCCGGCAACAGCACGCGGTCGATGACATGGATGACTCCGTTCGACGCTTCGATGTCGCCGGAGACGAGCCGGGCGCTGTCCACGCGGACCGCTCCGTTGTTGGAGATGGACAGATCCTCGCCCTGAAGAGTCTCGGCCGAGATCCGACCGGAGATGTCGGAGGTCCTCATCCGCCCGGGCACGAGGTGGTAGCCGACGACGTCGGCGAGCATTTCGGGAGTTGCCAGGAGCGATTCGACGACCCCCGCCGGCAGCTTCGCGAACGCTTCATCGCTCGGCGCGAACACTGTGTACGGGCCCGCGTGCTCCAGCGTGTCGCTCAGCCCGGCGCGGTCGATAGCGGTGACGAGAGTGCCGAAGCTGCCCGCCGCTTGCGCGGTCCGGAGGATGTTGAACGCACCAGCGGGCGACGACGACGCGCTGCCGACCGTCGTGCGCGCCGCCGTGTCGTCGCGCGTCGTGCGCGCTGCCGCGTCGCGGCCGTCGAGAATCGCCGCGTACACGAGCAGGCCCACGGCGACGCCGACGATCAGCGTCACCAGCGTCCCGGCGATGAAGAGGCCCGGCGCGCTCACCGCTCGCTCCGCGGAAGGACGACGGCGCCGAGCGACAGGATCGAGGGGACCCACAGCCCGACGAAGATGCCCTGGTCGTGGTGGCCGCCGAACCACAAGACGACCGAGATCACGAACGAGACGAACGCCGCGAACAGGATCAGCGATCGCGCCCGGATCTCGGGGGCGGCGCTGACAAATGACTGGACCTTCTGCACGTGACCACCATCCTTATACAAACACTCGACAGAACCTCGACTAGGCTAATCGATATCTGAGGGTTATGTCAAGGGTCTGTAGAGGGTGTGTATAGTCCCGCTCGTGTCAGCGGGTGGCGGCCATCGGATTGGCGAGTTCGCGCGCCGCGTCGGCGTCACCCCTGAGCTTCTGCGCGCGTGGGAGCAGCGCTATGGGCTCCTCCGGCCCGTGCGAACGCCGGGCGGCTTTCGCGTGTACGGCGAAGACGACGCCGAACGAGTGGCACGGATGCGGCGAGCCCTGGATGAAGGCCTATCCGCCGCCGAAGCTGCGAGCGTGGCGCTCGAGGCCGCGCGGCCGTCCGATGGCCTTATCGAGGACGCGAGGGCGCGGCTCATGACGGCGATCGAGTCCTACGACGAGGCCGCCGCTCAGGCCGCGCTCGACGACGGGGTGGCCGCATTCGGGCTCGAGACGTTTGCCCGCGAGCTCATCCTGCCCACGCTCGCGGCCGTCGGCCGCGGCTGGGAGGAGGGAAGCGTCGACATCAGCCAAGAGCATTTCGCCAGCAACCTGATCCGCGGGCGGCTGCTCTCGCTCGCCCGGCTCTGGGGCCGCGGCTCGGGACCCCTCGCTCTGCTCGCATGCGCACCGGGCGAGCAGCACGACATCAGCCTCCTCGTCTTCGGACTCATCCTGCGCTCCTACGGCTGGCGCATCCTCTTCCTGGGCGCCGATACTCCGCTTCCGACCCTCGATCACACTGCGAGGACGACCGCGGCCACGGCGATCGTGTTGGTCACCTTCGATACCGCGCTCCTCGCGGCGGAGGGCGCCGCTCTGCGGCGGCTGGCCCGGATCGCCCCGCTGTTTCTCTGCGGCCCCGGCGCCTCTTTCGAGCTCACCGGTCGGCCCCGCATCCGCCGCCTGAACGGCGACCTGATCGAGGCCGCCCACGAGGTGGCGAGCATGACGAACGAGTGACCGTCGCGGCCGATCCGGCGCACGTACGTCGCCGCCCCACGCGTCGCCCGCGCCACGCCGGCCTGCCCGGTCTCGTGAGCGCTTAAGCCGACCGATGGCCGGCGAGCGCTGCTGGCAGCTCGCGGCGTCCGTCGATCTGCAGCTTGCGGTACGCGTGCAGGAGGTGGAACTCAACTGTGCGCACCGTGACGAACAGCGATTCGGCGATGTCGCGGTTGCTCATCCCATTGGCGGCCATATGTGCGGCGCGTCGCTCGCTCGGGTGAGCGCATCGGGGCCGCTGAGCCGAGGGGGGCGCGGGCCACCCGCAGCCCGTAGCGCGGCGAGGACCCACTGCTCCAGCGCGGTCGCGCCGCAGCCGTGCGAGTGCTCGAGCGCGTCGCGAAGCGCTGTCCGGGCGGTCGATCGAGACGCTTAACACCGCTCGACTGCCTCCTGGCCAGCGAGGTTGAAGGAGCTCTGAGGCCCGGCTCACGTTCCCCGGTTTCCCGCCACCGCCCGCAGATGGCGGAACGGCTTGCCGTCCCGGAGCTCGCGGATCACGCCTTCGACCAGGCCGCCGTCGGGTAGGGCGCGCCCGTCGGTGACCGCATTGACGACTTCTCGCTTGCGCTGGATCAGCCGCGCCATCGTCTCGTCAATGGTCTCGGCGGCCAGCAGGTACCAGGCCGTGACCGCGTCGCGCTGTCCGATCCGGTGGCAGCGGTCCTCGGCCTGGTCGTGGATAGCCGGCGTCCATTCCAGCTCGAGGAAGGCGACGTTCGAGGCGCGCGTCAGCGTGATGCCCTGCGCCGCCACGCGGGTCGCGCAGACGATCAGCTGCGGGCCACCCTCTTGTTGGAAGGCGGCGATGGCCTGCTCGCGGGCGGCGATCGAATCCTCTCCGAGCAGATGCAGCGCGTGGGGAAACCGGCGCAGGACCGTGCGCTGGATCTCGACGTGCCGGGCGAACACGACAAGCGGCTCCCCGGAGTTGAGGAAGTCGTGGATCCAGGCGATCCCAGCCGCGAGCTTGCCCCGCGCGGCCAGACGTTGGAGCGTCGTCAGCTGAGCCAGGCGCTCGGCCCGCAGGGTTGCGGCGATCTTCGCATCAAGCGTGCTCAGATCCAGCGGCTGACTGCGCAGCCACTCGATCACATCGTCCTCGGCCAGGCGGTAGTCGGCCTCGTTGGTGAGGCTGACCGGGACCACGACCTGACGCTTGGCGGGCAGCTGCGGGATCACCTCGGACTTGAGCCGCCGCACGAAGCAGTGGCGGCGCAGGTGCCAGTGGAGCCGCTCCTCGTTGAGCTCGCCGTCGAACTGGCGACGGAAGCTCGCCCCCGAGCCGAACTCACGCATCCGCCCGATCACCCGGAGCTGGGCGATCAGCTCCTCCGCGTGGTTGAGCACCGGCGTTCCGGTGAGCGCGAGGCGCAGGCCATCGGGAGCGACCGCCTCGGCGAGCCTGCGGACCGCCTGCGTCCGCTTCGCGTGCGGGTTCTTGACGTAATGGGACTCGTCCGCAACCAGCGCCTTGACGCCCCGGCGGGCCAGGGTCTGGCGGTGGGCGTCGACGATCTCGTAGTTGAGCACGGTCAGGTCGGCCCGCTCCGGCGTCACCCTCCGTCCCGAGACGATTGCGAGCGAGCGATGGGGTAGCCAGCGACCCGCCTCGCGGGCCCACGTGAGCTTCATCGAGGCCGGGCATACGACCACGGCGGGAAACGCATCGTCGGCCTCGAGGACGGCGAGCGCCTCGACGGTCTTGCCCAGCCCCTGTTCGTCAGACAGAAAGCAACGGCGGGCCTCGAGCGCGTAACGAACGGCTGCCCACTGAAACGGCGCGAGCTCGCCGTCCAGGCGTCCCGCGATCTCATCGATTGGATCTGCCTCCCGCGCCCGGGAGGCCGCAACTGCCTTGCGCGCCGCTCGGTTTTCGGCGACGAGCGCAGCAAGCTGGTCCCCCGCCGCCGGCGTGACCTCCACCTGATGCAGCGCGACGAACCCATCGAGCTGGTCGGCAATCCACGGGTCCACCTTCAACTCGTTTCGGACCGCTCCCGGCAGCCGCTCGAACGCGGCCGCCACATCGTGGTCCCACAGCACCTCAAGCGAGAACCGCTGGCCCGCGACACCGCTACCGAATGTGAGCCGCGCCCGCGGTGGAGCCTCTCCGCGCTCGACGTACTCGAGGCAGCGGGCCGCCGCCACGCTGAGCCGCCCAGGCTCCATCTCGGCCAGCACTCCGGCCGCCTGCGCGGTCATCGGCACCAGCGCACGGCCGTCATGCTCGACGATGCTCTCGCGCAGCACCGGTGGGGGCGAGCCAGCCAGCGTGTCCAGCGCCCACCACCCGCGGCCGTCGTAGACCGAGGTGCGGACGTGACCGATCCATCGCTCCGAAGCCGCTGTCAACCAGGCATCGACTTCGGGGCTGCATGTCAGCTCGGGGTAGAGGTGCAGGATCCTCCGGAGCTTCACCGACACCCAGTCATCCGCCGGCGCCACCCACTCGCGCGCGTCCCAATCGAAGCGCCGCCCCGGCAGCGTCCGAACGGCGCTGACCAGCACCGCGTCGTATGGGAACGCGAGCACCACGACCTGACCACCCGCGCCGTCCGGACGCAACATCACATTCGGCTGATCGGGAACGGGCCTCATGCCGACGAGCACGTTAGCCATCGCACGGTGGCGTCGCTCGGGAGGCGCAACGGCGACGCCTAGATCACGCGGCTCAACGATCCGGTGCGACCGCTCGCCGACCGGAGCGGTCGCGCCGCCCCGGTAGCACCCGGTGCGCGGCGGGCCGATCGCAGCCTGTGGCGGCCTTGCTCCAGGGCTCTCGCGCTGGGCGGGTGGCTACCACGGGATGGTTCGGGGCAGTCCGAAGTGCGGTAGGGCGTTGGTCGCGGCGAAGCGGGTGATGTGCGAGATGCGCTCGCCGTCGAGTGTCAGGACGAGCAGCGAGTGCGCGCGACCGACGTCGGTGTGTGGGTCTTTGACGTACTGGCCGAACGCGGGTTGGGAGTTGGCTCGTGTCGGGATGAGGCGGCGGGGGGTCGCCCGCGTCGCGAACGCATGGGCGATGAGCTGCCCGATCGCGTCGTGGCCTTGGTAGCCGTAAGGCTCCGGTGGCATCGTCCACCACGCGTCCTCGGTCAGCAGCGCGACGATCGGTTGCACATCGCCGCGCTCGAAGGCGTCCGCGAACCGCGTCACGAGCTCGTGTTCTTGGGGTGATCGGGGCAGCGGCGCTCGGTCGTGGGCGTGCGGCCCGCGCTCGTCGATGCTCGCGCGAGCGCGGATGAGCGCGCTGTGCACCGATGTCGGAGTGCTATCGAGCATCGCGGCGACCTCAGCGGCGGAGAACCCGAGCACGTCGCGGAGCACGAGCACGGCGCGCTGGCGGGGCGGGAGGCGATGAAGCGCGGTGAGGAACGCGAGCGTTACCGCCTCGCGGGTCTCGTAGCGGGCCTCCGGACCCGCCGCGGTGTCGCTGATGCCTTCGAGCAACGCGTCGGGATAGGGCTCGAGCCAGAGCACCTCGCCGTAGCGGGTGGGCTGCGGGGGGGTCAGCGCCGGTGCGGCTGGCGTCGCGGGGCGTCTACCCATGTCGCGGAGCATGTTCAGACAGCGGTTCGTGGCGATCCGATAAAGCCAGGAGCGCAGCGTCGAGCGCTCCTGGAATGACTCCAATGCTCTCCACGCCGAGAGGAGGGTCTCCTGCACCGCGTCCTCGGCGTCCTGCACGTGACCGAGGATCCGGTAGCAGTGAAGTTGCAGCTCGCGTCGGTAGGGGTCCGTGAGCGCCGCGAACGCCTGCTGATCGCCGGCACGGGCACCGATCGGGGCGCTGTCGGTCACGAGCGAAGTCTGGCATCGCGGCTCACACCCATCGCGACACCACCCGCGTTCGAAATTCGTCGGTGAGTTTCTCGCACAGGCGGGGTCAGAACCCGCGCAACGCACATTCGCGTTCTCAATGGAGGAGGCCCAAATGCTGCACCCCGCTCTCGCTCGAGCGCTCGCCACCGCTCAACTCGAGGAACGACACCGCGCAGCCGTCGCGAGACAGACGATCCGCCTCGCCCGTCACGTAGCGCACGAGCCCCGCCGAGCGGCCACTCCAGCCGCGATCGTGCGCTCCGCGTCGACACGACTACGTGGACGCCGCACGCCCCAGGCCGACGGCATGGCACCTACCGAGACTTCCCAAGCAGCCGCACAGGCATGTCAATCCGTCATCGACGCCCGCCCACAGGCGGGCTGAAACCTCGCGAGGGCCAGGCCGGCGATCCGCCGCAACTGAGCAGGCCGCCGGTACGACCCGCGTGCTCGCAGTTTGGAAGACGGCCCCGCCGGGGCCCGTGGAACGCCGACGGCTTTGGCAGTCGCTTACCTGGGGGCGCGTCTTCGTCTGGTTTGGGTGATGCCCGCCGGGGGGCCTGCCGCTGAAGTGTCCGCATGGCCATCGTGATCAGGCGTGGCGCGCGGTCGCGGCGCTACCGGGTGGATGCTCTGATCGACGAGCGTGTGCGGGGCCATGGCGCGACAGCGATGGATGGCGCTCTTTTTCGTCGTGGGGTCGGCGTGCTTCTTGGTTGGCCCATTCCCGGGCTACGCGACCCTTGTCGGCGATTCTGCTGACGCCATCACGTTCTTCGGCGGCTCGATCCTGTTCACGATCGGGGGCGGCCTTCAGACCTGGCTCGCGTGGCCCGGCAGGCATTCACCCGGCCAGGGCCGCGCGGGGTGGTGGGCTGCGGTGATTCAGTCGGCTGGCACGTTGTTCTTCAACCTGACGACCTTTCAAGCGATGCACACCGCGGTGACGAGCTCTGAGTACGACAAGCTCGTGTGGCGGCCGGATTGGCGTGGGTCGATCTGCTTCCTGGTCTCGGGCGCGATCGCGTACCGCGCCTCGCCGCGCCACGGATGGCGACCCGCACGCGCGGGCGCAGGATGGTGGCAGCCGGGGGTCAACCTGCTCGGCTGCATCTTCTTCGGCATCTCGGCCGTCGCCGGCTACGTTGTCCCCTCGGCCGGCTCGGTTCTGGACCAGGCGGCCGCGAATTGGAACACGGCGCTGGGAGCCGCGTGCTTCCTGGCCTGCGCGCTGGACACTTTGATTGGTGGCGAGGCCGCGAAGATCCCAGGCGCCCGCCGACTGCGCGCGCTCGAGCGCGCTCTCGATCGCGATGTCCGGCGGGTCATCTGACGCCGGAAGGTGTCCTCATCCGCATCGGATGACGCGGGGCGGCTCGATGGATAGCAGCATGGGGCGTCTCGCGATGCGACTCGATCTCGATAGCCCTGTCAACTGCGCCGACGGTACGTTCGGCGAGCTTGCAGATGTCATCATCGACCCCAGAACGCGGCGGCTGACACATCTCGTGGTGCAACCACCCGACAAGCACGAACGGGCGCGACTCGTGCCGATCGGTCGAGCGCACCTCGACGCGACGTCGAACGAGGTCGTCTTCGACTCGACCGTCGCCGAGATCTGCGAGATCCCACCGCTCCAAGAGTCGGAGTACTTGCCGTTGGGCCAGCGCCCGGCCGAAAACCCCGGGTGGGACATCGGGATCGAGTACGACTTCGAGCTGCCCCCCTATCAATCGCTCGGCGTGAACGCGCTCGGTGCAGGAATGGAGCCGATCGACGATGACCCGCACGTCACCCTGACGTATGACCGGATTCCGAAGGGGATGGTTGAGATTCGCCGTGAAAGCGATGTCATTTCGTCGGACGGCAAGCATGTCGGACACGTAGTCGGCTTCGTCGTCGGCGACCGGGAGCAGATCGAGCAGTTGCTCGTCGAGCACGGCCACCTATGGACCAAGCGAGAGATCGCGATCCCGGCCAGATCGATCGATCGAATCGAGTGCGACGAGGTGGTGCTCGCTGTCGCCAGCGATCAGATGTGACGCCCAAGCCGCAGCCCCGCCTCGGTGGTTGGTCTACAGCGACATTGAAAAGGCCTGATGTCAGGCCCGATCAATGGGCACGGCTGGGCTCGAACCAGCGACCTCTCGCGTGTGAAGCGAGCGCTCTCCCACTGAGCTACGCGCCCGGCGTGGGTCGATTCTACGCGGCCGTCCGCCCGGTCGGGGCCTGAAGCCGCCTCAGGCTGCGCCGACCAGAGGGGTCCCGCCGACGCGGTGTACGGCGGCAGCGAGCAGGTAGGACACCATCCGGGCTCGGCTGACCTCGTACCGGCCCCAGGGAAGGTCGTGGCGCCGGTACGCCTCGAGGCGGCCGAGGGGGATGCCCTGATGCACGAGCGGCAGCGAAAGGGCCGAGTGAAAGCCGTCCGCGCGCAGACCGGCGACCTGCTCGGGCGTGGCGTCGGGTGCGTCGACGACGATCTTCGCCGTCTGGGGCGCGAGGGGGCGAGCGGGCACGACGCGCACCTCATCGCACTGGAGCAGGCGGGCGACGGAGTGCAGGCAGCGTTCGAGGTCCGACGCCGCCGTGACCTCCGCCATCCGCTGGGCCAGGTGCTCGATGCCCTGAGGGTCATGCCCGCTGGACCGATCGCTCGCAGCCGGCCAGCGCGGCCTCGAACGAGCGCACGCACGAGAGCTGAGCCGTGGGTTCCGGCGCCGGCCACGGGGCCGTCGGTCGGGCGATCGCGTACCCCTGGCCGAAGGCGACGTCGAGGCCGGCGAGGCATTCGAGCTCTGCGATCGTCTCGATGCCCTCGGCGCACACCGTCGCGTTGATGTCGCGGGCGTAGCGCACGAAGGAGGCCACGAGCGCAGCCTTGACCGGGTCCTTGTCGACCTCGGTGGTGAGCGCGCGGTCGAGCTTGATCATGTCCGGACGGACGCGCATGACGTGGGTGAGTCCCGCATAGCCTGCCCCGGTGTCATCGACGGCCAGACGGGCGCCGCGACCGCGCAGTTGTGCGAGCGCCTCGTGGAGCGAGGGATCGTCCGAGACGAGCTCGTTCTCGGTGACCTCGATGAGCAGACCGGTGAGGTCGTCGGGCAGGGAGCGGAGAACGATCTCGGAGGTGAGAGAGGACGGGCTGAGGTTGATGGCGAGGTGCACTCCGGCGGGGCGCTCGGCGACCGCGAGCGCGGCCGTGATCGCGCGCGCCTCGAGCGCGTAGCCAAGGCCACAGCGGTGGGCATGCGACAACCACACGTCGGGGCCCCGGGTCGGCTCGCTCCGCACCCGCATGAGCGCCTCGTAGCCGGCCACACGCCCGGTACGAAGGTCCATGATCGGCTGAAAGACCATATGGATCGCGTCCGGGTCGCTCAAGATCGCCTCGACCTCGGCGCGTTGCTCGTCGGCGCGGGCGAACCAGGCCGCACGGCCGGTGGCCATCTGTCCGTGCTCCAACCCCGGCTCGTAGAGCTCCACCCGTCCACGGCCGGTGCGCTTGGCCTTGTACATCGCGAGGTCCGCCTTGCGCAGCAGCTCCTCGACTCCGCGGTCGCCGGGCTCGCTGATCGCAACGCCGATGCTGCCGGAGAGCCGGAGGGTCGACGTCGCCGCGGTGGTACGGGCGGCGAAGCGTCTCGAGGACGCGGGTGGCGGTCTCGAGCACTGCCTCAGGACCCGGGATGGCCTCGAGCAGGATCCCGAACTCGTCGCCGCCGAGTCGCGCCGCCGTGTCGCCGGCGCGCAGGCAGCCCGTCAATCGGTCGCCGACCTCCTGGAGGACGTCGTCGCCGACGGTGTGGCCCTCCGTGTCGTTGAGGGCCTTGAACTCGTCCAGGTCGATGAACATCACCGCCACCCGCGCGGTTTCGTTGCGGTCCCGCAGGAGGGCGTGCTCGATCCGGTCATAGAAGAGCGCGCGGTTGGCCAGGCCTGTGAGCGCGTCGTGGAACGCGCGGTGGCGCAGCTGCTCCTCGAAAGCCTTGCGAGCTTCGATGTCCCGCGCGGTGATGACGATGCCGCGCACCTTCGGATCGTCGACGAGGTTGGTGGCGACGGCCTCGAGGTGGCGGTAGGTGCCGTCGGCGTAGCGCATCCGCCACTCGGTCTCCTGGGCCTCGCCGGTGGCTTTGTCGGCCACCGCGCGCAGGAAGGCGGCCACCGCCGCCGCGTCGTGAGGGTGGACCCGGTCGGGCAGGCGCTCTCCCCGGCCAGCGTCGCGGTCGCTGCCGAAGATGGGCTCCACCAGTCCGGTGATCGTGCGCAGCACCCCCTCCTCGTCGACGATGGCGATGAGGTCAGAGGAGTTCTGGACGATCGCCTCGAGGCGATCGTGCTCCTCCTCGGCGAGGCGCTGAAGCTCGAGAGCGTTCTCGATCCGGCCCCGTCGCTCCTGGGCGAAGATCGCGAGGAGGCCGGCCAGCGGAAGCACGAGGGCGACAAGCCACGGATGGTCCCGACCCGCGAGCGCGGCGAGCAGACCCACCGGCATGAGGCAGGCGTCAGCGATGTAGAGCCACAAGAACCCACGCAGCTCCTCCCGAGCGCTGAGCCCGAGTCCGACCCTTAGGCGGATGGCGGCGATGACGAGATCGGAGGTCACGAGCGCCACCGTCGCGACGGCGACGAGCGCGGCGGTCCCGATCACCCCATGGACAGGGCCGTGCCAGATGAAGACAAGCGCGGGTGCCAGCGAGTAGGACGCGTCGGCGATGGCGACGACGATCCGCTGCGGAGCCGCGCGGCCCCGGATCGACTTGGTGAGCCCGGCCAGAACGTGGGCGGTTGCGACGGCCACCGGCACCTCGTAGCCGGCAGCAGCAGCGAGCATCGGCACGAGCACGAGCTGGGTCGGGTGGGTATGTCCCTCTCCCACCTCGAACTTGATGTGCAGGAGAAGCGTGTAGACGAGCGTCAGCGCGGCCGCCAGCGCGACATGTCGCGACCCGGACGGTGTGAATGGCGAGGGCCAGGGCCGCGGCCGCGAAGGTGCCGGCGACGACGACCTCGCAGGCGAGCTCACGTCTGGCCGCGCGACGCATGGCGCGCCCCCGCGCGCGATCCACGCGTTCGATCGTCTCCGGGCTCAGCTCGTTCAGGCGCGCTTCCACAGATGGGTTATCGGCCCGGGTAGGCGGCGGGGTGAGCCGTATCGGTCGAACAAGTGTCGAGTCGCCTCAATCTCCGAGGTTGGACGGCCGATGCGGGACAGGTTGGAAAACCGATCAGGGCAAACCCGTCGTGAGGCGGGGACGCAAAGCCAGGGATCTCTCGGCGAGACCGCCCAGCTGCCGGAGTCGTTTACGCAATGACACCGCCCACGCGGCGCGACACGGAGGTCCTGATATGCCCATTTCGATCCGCACTCCCCGACGGCGGGGTACTCTCCTCGCGCTCGCCGGGGTGCTCGCCGCCTGCTGCGCTGTCGCGCCAGCGGCACAGGCGGCGACGATTTCCAATCCCTACAGCTGCACAACCGCCGGCCAGACGCTGAGCCAGATCTTCGCTCCGTTCGGGGACACCGCCTACTACGCGCCCGTGAGCAATTCCGGGCTGGAGAGCGGCCTCAACGGGTGGACGCTCGGCAGCGGCGCCGCAGTGGTCGCCGACAACGAGCCCTGGTACGTCGGCGGGACCGGCACGCACGCGCTCGACCTGCCGAACGGAAGCTCTGCGGTGACCGCGCCGATCTGCATCGATCCCACCTATCCCTACTTCCGCTTCTTCGCCAAGGACGTGAACGCCAACGGCGCGAGCCTCCAAGTGGAAGTCCTCTACTACAGCTCCACCGGGAGAGTCCAGAAGACCCAGGCGGTGTACTACAGCTCGGCCGCCGCCGGGTGGCAGGCCACGGGCAAGTTCGACATCACCGTCTTCAGCGGCACGAACGTCACGAGCTGCGGCGCCGGTTGCGTTCCGCTTCGTGCCCATGGGCAGGACGGCGCACTTCCGGATCGATGACGTCTACGTCGATCCATGGAACCGCCACTGACGAGCTAGGGGCGTGCGTCGCTCGGGCCCGTCTCCCGCATCGGCGCGGGCCCGGCGACGCGACCTCAGCTACGTGCGTCAGCCGTCAGCGCCGGCGCGACTCAGAGCCGGACGACGTCGAGGTCCTTGACCCCACGGGTGACGCCGCGCAGGTCGACGAACAGGGGGCTCTGGCCGGCGATCGCGCCGTAGTCGATCCCGGGATGGGCGGTCACGAGCACGACGGCGTCGACGTCGGCTCAGGGCGCTCTCGAGCGGGACGCTCTCCAGGCCGAGCTCGGGGAGCTTGGGGACGAACTCGTCGTGGTAGGAGATCACGCCACCGCGCTTGGCCAGCTCCTCCATGATCCGCAGCGCCGGCGACTCGCGGATGTCGCCGACGCCGGCCTTGTAGCTGGCGCCGAGGATCAGGATGCGCGATCCGCGCACCGGCTTGGCCACGTCGTTGAGCGACTCGACGATGCGCTCGACGCAGTGGTGGGGCATCTGCTGGTTGATCTTTCCGGCGAGCTCGATGAACTCGGTCGACATGTGGAATTCCCGCGCGCGCCATGTCAGATAGAAGGGGTCGACGGGGAGGCAGTGCCCGCCCATGCCGGGACCGGGCTCGAAGCGCATGAAGCCGTAGGGCTTGGTCGAGGCCGCGTCGACCACCTCCCACACGTCGATGCCCATGCGATCGGCCAGGATCGCCAGCTCGTTGACGAGCGCGATGTTGACCGATCGGAAGATGTTCTCGAGCAGCTTGGTCATCTCCGCCGCCTCGGGGCTGGAGACGCGGACGATGTGCTCGCACACCCGGCGGTAGAGCTCCTCGGCGCGCTCGGCACACGCCGGCGTCATCCCGCCCACGACCTTCGGGGTGTTGCGCAGGGTGAAGTCGGTGCGGCCGGGATCGACGCGCTCAGGCGAGAAGGCGACGTGGAGGTCCTCGCCGAGGCGAAGGCCCGACTCCTCGAGCAGCGGCACCAGACGCTCCCGAGTGGTGCCGGGGTAGGTGGTCGATTCGAGCACGACGAGCTGGCCGGGCTGGAGCACCTGGGCGAGCGCCCGGGAGGCGGCGTTCAGCGGCCCGAGGTCGGGCTCCCGGTTGGTGGTCAGCGGCGTGGGCACGCAGATCAGCACCGCCTCGGCCTGGGCCAGGTCGGCGTAGCGGGTCGTGGCCCTGACCGAGTCGCGCACCGCGGCCAGCCGCTCGGAGCTGACGTCCTCGATGTAGGACTGGCCGGCGCCGATCGCCGCCACCTTGTGCGGATCGATGTCGAGCGCCACCACGTGATCGCCCGCTTCGGCGAAGGCAACGACGAGCGGCAGACCGACGTATCCCAGGCCGATTACTGCGACCGTCATCGCGCGTGACGATAGCGAGCGCGCAGGCGATACGATGCGGGGTGGACCGTGCTAGGCGGGGTGCTAGCGGTGCCCTGTACCCGCAATCCGCTCTAGCGGGGCTGAATCCCCTCCCGAGGGGCGCAGGCCCCGGGGTCAGCGCCTCGTCTGTGGTGTTGATGATTCGGTCCCGTTGCGATGGAGGCCCGTGAACCAGGTCAGGTCCGGAAGGAAGCAGCCTTAAGCGGTCTCCTCCAGGCGCGGCGGGAGCGCTGAATCGGAATCACGGCTCGTGGTCGCGCCCCGGGTACCGGCTTCGACGGGGGGTGCACGGTCCATTTTCTCTTTTGGGGGCCGCGCTTCGCGCGGCGTCCCTGGGGCCGGTTGCGCACGGCCTCCGTGCCGTGCGCCTGCCGCTGTCGCGCCCCCGCGCCCGATCCGCCACCGCCACTAGACTCGAAACCGTGTCTGCCGGGCCCTCGCTCTACCGCCGCCACCGTCCGCGCACGTTCGCCGACGTGGTCGGGCAGGAGCATGTCGTCCGCACGCTCCAAAACGCCGTAGAGCAGGGAAAAGTCCACCACGCCTACCTGTTCGTGGGCTCGCGCGGGACGGGCAAGACGAGCATGGCCAAGATCCTGGCCGCCTGCCTGAACTGCGTCAACGGCCCCACCATCTCCCCCTGCGGAACATGCGACTCATGCCTGGCGATCGCGAGCGCCTCCTCGCTCGACGTGATCGAGATGGATGCCGCCTCGAACAACTCGGTCGACGACATCCGGGACCTGCGGGAGAAGGTCGCCTACGCGCCCGTCTCGGGCCGGCACAAGGTCTACATCCTCGACGAGGCGCACATGCTCTCGCCGCAGGCGTGGAACGCGTTCCTGAAGACGCTCGAGGAGCCGCCGCCGCGGACGATCTTCGTGCTCGCCACCACCGAGGCCCAGAAGGTGCTGCCCACGGTGGTCGACCGCTGCCACCGCTTCGACTTCGGGCGGCCCTCGGTCGAGCAGGTCGTCGCGGTGCTCGGGCGCGTCGCTGGCCAGGAGGGGATCGACATCGAGCCCGGCGCGGTGGCGCTGATCGCCCGCCACGCCACCGGAAGCTTCCGCGACGCGCTCGGCACGCTCGAGCAGCTCCTCACCTACGCCGGCGAGCGCCGGATCGCCTCCGAGGACGTGCTCGCCGTGCTGGGCGTCGCCGATGCCGAGCAGCTGTTCGCGGCCGTCGACGCGGTGCTGGCGCGCGACCCCGCCGAGGCGCTGCGCGCGGCGGCCCGGTTGTCCGCGTCGGGACGCGATCCGGGCCAGGTCCTCCGCGACCTCGAGGTCCACGGCCGCGAGCTCCTCACCGTCCAGGTCCTGGGCGAGGTCCCGCCCGAGCTGCGCGTCACCCCCGAGCGCGACCGCCGGCTCGCCGAGCAGGCCCAGGCGCTGACCGACACCGACGCCGTCCGGCTGCTCGATCTCGTCTCCGAGGCGCTGGAGGCGACGGCCAACGGCGCCCAGGCCCGGATTCAGCTCGAGCTCGTGCTGGTCAAGGCGGCCGCGCCCGAGCTCGATCCCTCGATGGCCGCGCTCCTGGCGCGGATCGAGCGGCTCGAGAAGGGCGCGCCCACGGTGCGGCGGATCGAGCCGCAGCGACAAGAGCCGGCGCCCCCTCCGCCCTCGCCGCGCCGCCGGCGCGCGCCGTGGGGCAGGCCGCCCCGGCGGCGGCGCGCGCTCCGCAACCCGAGCCCGTGCCGGTCGCGCTCGGGCTCGACACCGCGATCGCGTCCTGGCCCGCCGTCGTCGACCTCGTGCGGGGTCAGAACGTGATGCTCGCCGCGCTGCTGGCGGACGCCAAGCCGGTGGCCGTGGGCGAGCGGGAGCTGACGCTCGCGTTCCCCGGTGGCGCCGCCTTCCTCAAGCGCAAGGCCGAGCAGGATGACTACCGCCGGATGACCGCCGAGGCGCTGCGTGCCGTGACCGGCCATCAGCTGGTGCTCCGCTACGAGCTCCGCGACGCGCAGGAGGACGAGCAGGCCGACGGCGAGGAGGTGCTCTCCGGCGAGGAGCTGGTGCGACGATTCCTCGAGGAGTTCGACGCCGAGGAAATCCCTGAAGAGGCCGAAGAGAGGACAACGAGCTAGATGCCCCAGCAACCGAACATGCAGCAGCTGCTCAAGCAGGCCCAGAAGATGCAGCAGGAGATGATGGCGGCGCAGGAGTCGCTCAAGGACGAGGTCGTGGAGGCATCGGCCGGGGGCGGGATGGTCACCGTCAAGGTCACCGGCGACCTCGAGATCAAGGCGATCACGATCGACCCCCAGGCCGTCGATCCCGACGACGTCGAGCTGCTCCAGGACATGGTGCTGGCGGCCGTCAACGAGGCGCTGCGCTCAGCCCAGGAGCTCGCCTCCTCGAAGCTCGGCGGCATCGCCGGCGGCGGCCTCGGCGGCCTCGGCCTCCCGGGTCTCTAAGCCGCGGTGTACGCGCCCCCGGTACAGCGGCTGATCAGCGAGCTCTCGAAGCTGCCGGGGGTTGGCGGGCGCACCGCGCAGAGGCTCGCCTTCCACCTCCTGCGCTCGAGCGAGGACGAGGCGCTGGCGCTGGCCGAGGCCATCCGCGAGGTCAAGGAGCGCATCGGACTGTGCGAGGTCTGCTTCAACCTGGCCGACGGCCCGAGGTGCCGGATCTGCGCCGACGAGCGGCGCGACCCGACGTGATCTGCGTCGTCGAGGAGCCCGCGGACGTGATCTCGATCGAGCGCACGCACGAGTTCCGGGGGCGCTACCACGTGCTCGGCGGCGCCCTGTCGCCGATCGACGGCGTCGATCCCGAGGACCTGAAGATCGCCGAGCTCTACGAGCGCGTGCGCGAAGGCGCCGTGCGCGAGGTGGTGATCGCCACCAACCCGACGACCACCGGTGAGGCCACGGCGCTGCACGTCGCCGAGGGGCTGCGCTCGGTGGCGCCCGAGCTGTCGGTGACCCGGCTGGCCAGCGGGTTGCCGGTGGGCGCCGACCTCGAGTACGCCGACGAGCTGACGCTGGGCCGAGCGCTGGCGGGGCGCCGGGCGCTGTAGCCGCTCACGCGGCCGGCGCCGGGGGTCTAGATCAGTGAGACCGGGCCCGGGCCAGGTAGCTGTGGCCCGCTCGGACGAGCACGGTCACGTGCTTGACGAAGTCGGTGACGAGCACGCTGTGGAGTTGGACGGCGATCAGGGTGCCGTCGCAGCGATCGGTCGTGGTCCAGCGGGTGCCCCGGACTGTGCCGGCGGCGTAGCGCCCGCGGCAGCGGAAGCGCCCGCTGGCCCGCGAGCGGAGCGTCTGGAGGACGCGGCTGCTGAGCGCGGCGTGGGCGCTACCGGCGGCTCGTCCGCTGCGGCAGGACGCGAAGCTGGGCGCACCGGGGAACGCCCCCTCGACCAGGGTGAGCGTGGTCAGGGCGTGCCTGCCTCCGGTCTGGGTGAATCTGAACACGGCGCCCGTGAACGTGCCGGTCTGCTCCCGGTTGCCGGCGGCGGCCCTCAACTGCACGGTGCCGCGCCGCGCGTCGAGGACCGATCCCGACGGCAGCTGTCGATTCTCGGTGAGCGGCACCAGCTTGCCGTTGCTCAGGATGAAGACAGCGCCGCCTGCGGGTTTGACGTCCTCGCTCTGTCCAGCGACGGGAGGAGGCGGCGCGGGGTCCGCCGGAGTGGTGAACGTCTGGTCCGGTCCGCGGGTCGTGCCGGCAGGCGCTGATCGCAACCAGCCGCACGTGGTAGAGAGCGTTGGGGACGAGGCCAGACGCCGTGCCGATCACGGGGACGCTCGATGACCCGGTGCCGACCGGCTGATCCGGGGTGACCTGGTCGTAGGTGACCCCGGTGGCGCCGGGCGGCCGGTACCTGTCATCGAGGCCGTACTCGAAGTGCACCACCGTCGGCGAGCCGTGGGGGTTCACCGTGCCCGCGAAAGCGGCCTTCTGCGTTGTTGTGGCGGCGATCGCCCCCGGCGTCACCGCGGGTGCCGGGGCTTGTGCGTAGGCGAACCGGTCTGCGGCTCCGGTCACGCTCGTCCCGCTCGGCGTGGTGACGGTGACATCGACCGTCCCGCCCCCGGGCGGTGAGGTCGCCGTGAGCTGATTGTTGCTGTCGACGCTGAATTGGCTCGCGGCGGCGTGGCCGAAGCGAATCTCGGTGGCGCCCGCGAAGTCGGTCCCGCGGATCGTCACGCTCGTCCCACCGGCGGCCGGCCCCGAACCTGGCGCGACGCCGCTGATCGTCGGTGCCGGCACGTTTACCGTGAATGCCTGCGCTGCTCATGCGGTTCGCCTGGCCGCCGGTGAACCGGCTCTCGAGCCAGATCTGTGCTCCGCCGGCGGAGGCCCGATCGGGAACGGTGATCGAGGTCGCGAAGGCGCCGTTGCTGTCCGTCGGGATCCCCGTCTCGCGAGTGACCGTCCCCGCGGAGTCGCCGAAGGCGATCGTCACGGAGTCCGACGGCGGCCAGCCGGCCCCGCTGACCGAGACCGAGGAGTCTCGGGAGCCCGAGCTTGGTGAGACCGAGAGCGAGCCCGCGGTGAGAGCGAGCATCGCCGTCTTGCTCGAGTAGGTTGGCAGGTAGTAGGTGCCGTCCGATGCGGATGCCACTGCGTTCGCCGAGGCGAAGGTCCCGGACAGGCCGCCGCCCGCCGTGAGCACGACGAAGCTCTGAGGGCCTGGCGAGGCATTGAGCGAGACGTCACCGTCGATCGTGGCGGAGCCGCCGGCACTAAGCCGGGCCGCGCCGGCCACGAGCGAGGCCGCCGGCGATTGGGTGTAGTTGCCGCTCAGATCGAGCTGCTGAAGGACCGTGACCGTGCCTTGATTGACGAGGTTCCCGTCGATTTGGCGGCCGCCGGGGTTATCGCCGGGGTCGCTGAGCACCGTGCCGGCGTTGGTCAGGGTGGCGCCGCCGGCCATGTTCAGCGTGGCCGCAGTTGGCGTTGCACGCAGCTGCCGCCGACCTCGGTCAGGGTGATGGTGCCGTGGTTGGTCAGGCTGGTCGCGCTGACGGTGGTCGCGGTGCGCGCAGTCGGCGGCGATCTGCAAGCTCTCGCCGGCCGGGATGTCTCCGGAGAGGCTGTCGCTGGCGCGCACGCGCACGGTGCTGATCGTGCCGCCCTGCTGGTTGAGAGTGCTCGAGTCCAGCAGGAGCGGGCAGCGTGCCGGTCAGGGTGGAGCCCTGCCCGGCGTTGAACGTGGCGCCGAAGCCGGTGATGTGCCCGTCGCCGGTGGCGGTGATCGTCCCCGTGTTGGTCAGCGAGGGGTTGAACTCGGTGGCGTTGATCGTCGCGCCGGCCGGGATCGTGATCTGTCCCGGCGTTGCTCGAGCGAATCGCTGGTCACGCTCAGGCTCTGATTCTGCGACAGCGCGACCGTCCCCGCCGCCTGGTTGTTCAGATGGTCGATCCCCACCGACTGGTTGATCGTGACCGTGCCTTGATTGACGAGGTTCCCGTTGATTTGGCGGGCCGCCGGGGTTATCGCCGGGTCGCTGAGCACCGTGCCGGCGTTGGTCAGGGTGGCGCCGCCCGCCATGTTCAGCGTGGCCGAGTTGGCGTTGCACGCAGCTGCCGCCGACGTGGGTCAGGGGATGGTGCCGTGGTTGGTCAGGCTGGTCGCGCTTACGGTGGTCGCGGTGGCGCAGTCGGCGGCGATCTGCAAGCTCTCGCCGGCCGGGATGTCTCCGGAGAGGCTGTCGTTGGCGCGCGCGCGCACGGTGCTGATCGTGCCGCCCTGCTGGTTGAGAGTGCTCGAGTCCAGCAGGAGCGGGAGCGTGCCGGTCAGGGTGGAGCCCTGCCCGGCGTTGAACGTGGCGTCGAAGCGCGGTGATGTGCCCGTCGCCGGTGGCGGTGATCGTCCCCGTGTTGGTCAGCGAGGGGTTGAACTGGGTGGCGTTTATCGTCGCGCCGGCCGGGATCGTGATCGTCCCGGCGTTGCTCAGCGAATCGCTGGTCACGCTCAGGCTCTGATTCTGCGACAGCGCGACCGTCCCCGCCGCCTGGTTGTTCAGATGGTCGATCCCCACCGACTGGTTGATCGTGACCGTGCCTTGATTGACGAGGTTCCCGTTGATTTGGCGGCCGCCGGGGTTATCGCCGGGGTCGCTGAGCACCGTGCCGGCGTTGGTCAGGGTGGCGCCGCCCGCCATGTTCAGCGTGGCCGAGTTGGCGTTGCACCAGCTGCCGCCGACCTCGGTCAGGGTGATGGTGCCGTGGTTGGTCAGGCTGGTCGCGCTTACGGTGGTCGCGGTGGCGCAGTCGGCGGTGATCTGCAAGCTCTCGCCGGCCGGGATGTCTCCGGAGAGGCTGTCGTTGGCGCGTGCGCGCACGGTGCTGATCGTGCCGCCCTGCTGGTTGAGCGTGCTCGACGTCCAGCAGGAGCGGGAGCGTGCCGGTCAGGGTGGAGCCCTGCCCGGCGTTGAACGTGGCGCTGAAGCGCGGTGATGTGCCCGTCCCCGGTGGCGGTGATCGTCGCCCGTGTTGGTCAGCGTAGGGGTTGAACTGGGTGGCGTTTATCGTCGCGCCGGCCGCGATCGTGATCGTCCCGGCGTTGCTCAGCGACTCGCTGGTCACGCTCAGGCTCTGATTCTGCGACAGCGCGACCGTCCCCGCCGCCTGGTTGTTCAGATTGTCGATCCCCACCGACTCGTTGATCGTGACCGTCCCTTGATTGACGAGGTTCCCGTTGATTTGGCGGCCGCCGGTGGTCATCGCCGGCGTCGCTGAGCACCGTGCCGGCGTTGGTCAGGGTGGCGCCGCCCGCCATGTTCAGCGTGGCCGAGTTCGCGTTGCACGAGCTCGCCGCCGACGTGGGTCAGCGTGATGGTGCCGTGGTTGGTCAGGCTGGTCGCGCTTACGGTGGTCGCGGTGGCGCAGTCGGCTGGCGATCTGCAAGCTCTCGCCGGCCGGGATGTCTCCGGAGAGGCTGTCGTTGGCGCGCGCGCGCACGGTGCTGATCGTGCCGCCCTGCTGGTTGAGAGTGCTCGAGTCCAGCAGGAGCGGGAGCGTGCCGGTCAGGGTGGAGCCCTGCCCGGCGTTGAACGTGGCGCCGAAGCCGGTGATGTGCCCGTCGCCGGTGGCGGTGATCGTCCCCGTGTTGGTCAGCGAGGGGTCGAACTGGGTGGCGTTTATCGTCGCGCCGGCCGGGATCGTGATCGTCCCCGCGTTGCTCAGCGAATCGCTGGTCACGCTCAGGCTCTGATTCTGCGACAGCGCGACCGTCCCCGCCGCCTGGTTGTTCAGATGGTCGATCCCCACCGACTGGTTGATCGTGACCGTCCCCTGATTGATCGAGGTTCCCGTTGATTTGGCGGCCGCCGGTGAGTCTCGCCGGCGTCGCTGCAGCACCGTGCCGGCGTTGGTCAGGGTGGCCCCGCCCGCCATGTTCAGCACGGCCGCAGTCGGCGTTGCACGCCGCTGCCGCCGACGTCGGTCAGCTGTGATCGCGCCGCTGGTCGGTGACACTGCCGGCGCCGGCCGTGAGCTGCGTCGCCGCTGTTCACTTCGCGGCGACGGCCAGGGTCTGAGTCGTGCTCGCGCTGCTTGCGCCGACCTCGATCTCGGCCACCGGTCGCGCTCGCCGCTCACGTGACCGTGTATGCTGCCGGGCGTGTCGATGCAGGCGGTGGTCGCCGGAAGTGGGGACCCCGTTCTGGTCCCAATTGGCTCGCGTCCGTCCACGATGACCCGTCCCCTGCCCCGGTCCACGAATCGTTGCAGCCCTGGCCGCGGGCCACCGACGCGACCAGCAGAAGCGCCGCGACACCCCCGAGCGCAAGCAGGACCCAGCGCCGGCTACCGCGGAGCCGGCGCTCAACCATCCACAGCCATGTTTGCGACTTCACTAGCCCCCAAGTGCGCGCCCGCCTCCGTGGCGCGCTTCGCGCCAATCTACAAGAAGGCGGAGCCGGACCGCAAGGGCGGCACCGTGGGCGCCGGCGGCACCTCGTACCCTTCTAGCCGTGCCCGAGACGATCGTGATGAAGTTCGGCGGGACCTCGGTGGCCGACGCCGAGCGGATCAAACGCGCCGCTCGGCGGATCGTCGCTCAGCGCGAGGCCGGCAAGCGCGTGGTGGCGGTCCTCTCAGCCCGGGGCAAGACGACCGACGAGCTGATCGCGATGGCCGAGGAGGTCTCCCCGACGCCCGACCCGCGGGAGATGGACATGCTCCTCTCCACAGGAGAGCGGATGTCCTGCGCGTTGTGCGCGATGGCGATCAACGACCTGGGCCACCGGGCGATCTCGCTGACCGGCTCCCAGGCGGGCATCGTGACCGACACCTCGCACACCAAGGCGCGGATCCTCGACGTCCGCGCCGATCGGATCCGGGAGGCGCTGAGCGAGGACAAGATCGTGCTCGTGGCCGGCTTTCAGGGAGTCTCGACGAGCCGCGACGTGACCACGCTGGGGCGCGGGGGGTCGGATACGACCGCGGTGGCGCTGGCGGCCGCGATCGACGCCGAGGTCTGCGAGATCTACACCGACGTGGCCGGCGTCTTCAGCGCCGACCCGCGGATCGTCCCCGACGCGCGCAAGCTCCCGCTGGTCAGCTTCGAGGAGATGCTCGAGATGGCGGCCTCTGGGGCGAAGGTGCTCCAGCTGCGTTCGGTCGAGTACGCCCGCACCCACGGCGTGCGGATCCACTGCCGTTCCAGCTTCGAGGACGCGCCCGGTACCGTTGTGATCGGAGAAGACGAGACGATGGAGCACCCTCTCATCACCGCCGTAACCCACTCGACCGAGGAGGCGCGGATCACGCTGCTCGGGGTTCCGGACAAGCCCGGCGCCGCCGCCGCGATCTTCAACGCCCTGGCTGACGCCAACTGCAACGTCGACACGATCATCCAGAACGAGCCGCTCGGCCAGGGCCGCGACGCCGAGGTCTCGTTCACGATCTCCTCCGAGGACCTGCGCGCGGCCGAGCGCGCGCTGGCGCCGATCGTCGAGGAGCTGGGCGTCGCGCGCGTCGACACCGATCCCGAGATCGGCAAGGTCTCGATCGTCGGCGCGGGCATGCGCTCCCATCCCGGCGTGGCCGCGAAGGTGTTCCAGACGCTCGCCGAGGAGGACATCAACATCGAGATGATCTCGACCTCCCCGATCAAGATCTCGTGCGTGATCCGCGCCGAGGACGTGGCCGGGGCGGTCCAGGCGCTGCACGGGGCGTTCGATCTCGGGGCGGCCGGCGTGCAGCGTGAGCGGCCGATCGGACAGGAGGTCCGATGAGGATCGCGGTGGTCGGCGCCACCGGCGCCGTGGGGACGACCATGCTCGGGATCCTGCGCGAGCGAACGTTTCCCGCCGACGAGGTGGTGGCCTTCGCGTCGGAGCGCTCCGCGGGCCGCGAGCTCGAGGGCGGCCTCGTGGTGCGCGCCCTGAACGACGGCGCCGACCTCGGCGGCTTCGACATCGCGCTGTTCTCGGCGGGAGGCGGCACCTCGAAGACGTGGGCGCCGCGGTTCGTCGAACACGGCGCCGTGGTCGTCGACAACTCCTCGGCCTGGCGCATGGATCCGGATGTCCCGCTGGTCGTGACCGAGGTCAATCCCGAGGCGGTCGACCGCCACAAGGGCATCGTCGCCAACCCCAACTGCTCGGCCATGCAGGCGCTCGTCGTGCTGAAGCCGATCCACGACATGGCGGGCCTCGAGCGGATCGTGTTCAGCTCGTACCAGTCGGCGTCGGGCACGGGCGCCCGGGCGGTGGAGGAGCTCAAGGCGCAGGCCCACGCGATGCTCCACGAGATCGAGCCGCCGGAGCCGGCGATCTACCCCCACCGGCTGGCGTTCAACGTCCTGCCCCAGGTGGAGACGTTCAAGGACGGCGACGACTACACCACCGAGGAGCGCAAGGTGATCGCCGAGTCCCGGAAGATCCTGGGCCTCCCCGACCTCCGGATCACCGCCACCTGCGCTCGCGTGCCGGTGATGAACTGCCACTCGGAGGCGCTCAACGTCGAGACCCGTGAGGACCTCAGCCCCGACGAGGCGCGCGAGCTTCTCACCCAGGCGCCGGGCGTGGTCGTCGTCGACGACCCCGCCGCCGCCCGGTACCCGCTGCCCTCCGAGGTCGCCGGCCGCGACGAGGTGTTCGTGGGCCGTATCCGCCGCGACGAGTCGAACCCGCGGACGCTGAACCTATGGGTCGTGGGCGACAACCTGCGCAAGGGGGCGGCCACCAACGCGGTCCAGGTCGCCGAGCTGCTCGTGGATCGCGGGCTCGTCGGCGCCGGCGCGGCCCGCGCGGCCTGACCCCGGCCTCAACCGCTCCCGCGGTCGGGCGTCCGTCCACCCGGGCGAAAAAAGGCGTTAAGAAAAACGGTGGGACGGGTAGCCACGCGAAACAGTCTTAAACGCGAGGGCGCGGGAGCCCGCGTGGACCCCTTCCAACGGGCACGACAGGGGTATGACGAGGGCGAGGCCACCGGCCTCGCTCTTCGTCGTTAAGGGGAGGGTGTGGGCGGCGGGCATGGATGCCCGCCGTAACGGCCGGGCCCGCATGGGACGCCGGGCGAAGCCCGGCCCCAAAACCTAAGCAGCGGCCTCCGCGACCACCGAGGTCGACCAGTCGATCACGCTGCTCGGCTTGATGATGTGCTTGTTCATCCCGAGCTCCTTTGGGCTGAGCCCGAGCGCGAGCCCGACCAGCTGGGGGAGATGGAGCACGGGCATGCCGAGGTCGCGGCCGACCTGCTTGGCCGCCGCCGGCTGCTGCATGTCGAGGTTGAGGTGGCAGAGCGGGCAGGGCACGACGAGGCAGTCGGCATCGGCGTCGATCGCGTCGCCGAGGTGGCGGCCCGCCTGGGCGAGCGAGGCCTTCTTGTTCATCGTGATGATCGGGAAGCCACAGCACTTGTAGACGCCGGCGTAGTCGATCACGGTGCCGCCGAGGGCCTCGATCAGCCAGTGCATGTACCGGTCGCGCGGATGCTCCTCGTCGATCCCCAGCCGGTTGACCGGCCGGACGATGTAGCAGCCGTAGAACGGGCCGACGCGAAGGTCCTTCAGGGGCCGCTTGACCTTCGCCTTGAGCGCGTCGAG
This sequence comes from uncultured Solirubrobacterales bacterium, assembly GCA_963839105.1. GTDB lineage: Bacteria > Actinomycetota > Thermoleophilia > Solirubrobacterales > Solirubrobacteraceae > Palsa-465. The sequence goes on along the minus strand of CAWITQ010000009.1, from coordinate 110,883 downwards.
GCCGATGTCCTCGACGAGCAGCCACAGCAGGTTCTTGTTGCTCAGCCCCTTCTCGTACCGGAGGCCCTCCTCGGAGAGGTTCTTGTTGACGTGCTCGCGGTACTCGGTGTTGGCGTCGAGGCGCTCCTGGCATTCCGACTGGGAGCCCTGGCAGGTCGAGCAGATGTTCATCATCATCGCGCCGTCGGTCTTCTGCGCGAGCGCGAACGTGCGCGCGTTGAGCGTGTCCGCCAGCTCCTGGTTGTGCTCGGCGATCACTCCGGCTCCACAGCAGGAGGCGCGGTCGAGCTCGATCAGCTCGATGTCGAGCAGCGGAGCGATCTTGGCCATCGAGCCATGTAGCTCCGGCGTGAACCCGCGGCTCACGCAGCCCGGCCAGTATGCGACCTTCATGACCTCTCGCTTTCTGTCTGGGTCTCGCCGCCCGCGGCCGATCCCTCGGCCGACGGCTCTCGTCCCTCCGCTCCCGATGCCTCCGGCTGGCCCTGCTCGCCGCCGGCGCCGGCCGTGTCGCGCCCGCCATCCTCCTCGGGCTCGTCCTCGTAGCCCGTGACGTACAGGTTCAGCTCCACCCGCTCGTCGCGTCCCTCGACCGTCTTGAAGATCCGCTTGACCTCCGGCGAGGCCTTGTGCGAGGAGCGCAGCGCCCCCATCGGGCTCATCTTCCCGCGCCGGAGCGCGGTCAGCGCCACCGGAAGCGAGCTGATCAGCTCGGGCACGGCGCGCGGGTTGAGCTTGCCGCCGTAGGAGTCGGGGAGCAGATCGGGCTCGAACAGCAGCCCGTTCTTCTCGATGTTGGTCACGAACGCGTGCTCGTGGCGGTAGCCGTTGTTGCGGTCCTCGATCTCGAAGTCCGAGCCCGCCTTGCGGCGCAAGCGCATGATCTGGCTCATCGGGTCCACGCCCTTGGGGCAGGCGTCGATGCAGTTGAAGCAATGGGTGCAGTCGTAGATCCCGTGCTCGTCCTCCGCGAGATCCTTGAGCCGCTCACCGTGCTGGGCGTCACGCGGGTCGCCGACGAAGCGGTAGGACTTGGCGAGCGCCGCGGGGCCGACGAACAGGGGGTCGACCTCCATCGCCAGGCAATCGGACACGCAGGCGCCGCACTGGATGCAGGCCATCGTCTGCGTGATGTCGACCATGTTCTCGTGGGGCACGATGTACTCGCGCTCGGGAACCGGCTCCTTGTTGATCAGCCACGGGGTGACGCGCTGGATCTTCTTCCAGTGCACCTCATCCATGTCGACGATCAGGTCACGGATCACCGGCATGTTGCCCATCGGCTCGACCGTGATCACCGGCGTCTGCTGGCCCTCGTCGGGCGGGTTCCAGCCCGTTCCGTGGCCGCGCGCCGCGGCCTCGTCGAGATGGGTGTTGCAGGCCAGGCCGGGCTTGCCGTTCATGCGCACGCCGCACGAGCCGCAGATCGCCTGCTGACAGGAGCAGCGGATGCCGAGCGAGCCGTCGCGCTCATCCCGGATCAGGAGAATGGCGTCGAGCACCGACTGCTTCTCGCCGAGATCGACGGTGTGCTCGTCCCAGTGCGGCGCGTCGGTCGTCTGCGGGTCGAACCGGCGGATGCGTAGCGTGTACTCGGGCATCAGTACCTCCGTTCCTCAGGCTCCCAGCGGGTGATCGTCACCGGCGAGTAACTCACCTGCGGGACGTCGGCGCCGTTGACCGAGATGTCGATGTGCTTGAGCCAGTCATCGTCGTTGCGCTCCGGGAAGTCGGTGCGGTACTGCGCCCCGCGCGACTCCTTGCGCTCCAGGGAGGCGACGATGATCGCCTCCGCACAGTCGAGCATGTACCCAAGCTCGATGGATCCGATCACATCCTGGTTGAAGACCGAGCCCTTGTCGTCGATCGCCGCGTTGGGTGCCTCCTCCTTGAGCCGGCGGATGATCTCGTGGGCCTTCGTCAGCCCCTCCTCGTCGCGGAACACGGCGGCGTACTCGTTCATGGTCTCGCCGAGCTCCTCCTTGATCGCGGCCACCCGGCGCCCGCCGCCCTGGCGGTTGATGATCTCGGCGATGTTGCGCTCGGTGTCGGCGACCTTGGACGAGGGCGTCGATCGGCATCGGCATCTGGAGCGCCCGGCCGGCGGCGTGCTCGCCCGAGCGGCGGCCGAAGATCAGCGTGTCGAGCAGCGAGTTGGCGCCGAGGCGGTTGCCGCCGTGGACCGACACGCAGGCGACCTCGCCGGCCGCGTACAGGCCCTGGATATTGGTCTGGCCGTCGGTGTCGGTCTTGACCCCGCCCATGATGTAGTGCTGGCCGGGGTGGATGTGGATCGGCTCCCGGGTGATGTCGGTGCCCGCGAAGTCGCGTCCGATGTTGACGATCTCGCGCAGGGCCTCGAGCGTGCGCCGGCGCGGCACCTTGGTGATGTCGAGCGCGACGGTGCCGTCCTCGAACCCGCGCCCCTCGTTGATCTCCGTCTGCTCGGCGCGGGAGACGACGTCGCGGGAGGCGAGCTCGAGCTTGTTGGGCGCGTACTTCTCCATGAAGCGCTCGCCCTCGGCGTTGAGCAGCCAGGCTCCCTCGCCGCGGGCGCCCTCGGTGATGAGCAGCCCGTTGCCCGCGAGCGTCGTGGGGTGGTACTGGATCATCTCCATGTCCATCAGCTTGGCCCCGATGCGGAACGCCTGGGCGATCCCGTCCCCGGTGACGATCAGGCCGTTGGTGGTCGGCTTGTAGGCCTGGCCGCAGCCGCCGGTGGCGAGGATCACGGCCTTGGCGTTGAACACCTCGAGGTGCCCGTCGCGCAGGTTGCGGCAAACCGCGCCGACGCAGTGGCCGTTCTCGTTCTGGAGCAGGTCGGTGGTGAACCACTCCTCGTAGCGGTCGACCGTCTGGCCGTGCTTCATCAGCTGCTCGTAGAGCACGTGGAGGATGGCGTGCCCGGTGATGTCCGCGACGTAATAGGTGCGCGCGGCGGAGGCGCCACCGAAGGCCCGGGTCCCGAGGTTGCCGTTCTCGTTGCGGTGGAAGGTGACGCCCGCGTGCTCGAGCCACAGGATCTCGTCGGGCGCCTCGCGGCACATGATCTCGATCGCGTCCTGGTCGCCCAGGAAGTCCGAACCCTTCACGGTGTCGTACGCGTGCGACTCCCAGGTGTCCTCGGGGTTGAGCGCGGCGTTGATACCGCCGGCGGCCGCCACCGAGTGCGAGCGGACGGGGTGGACCTTGGAGATGATGCCGACGGTGGCGCCGGTTTGTGCGGCCGCGAGCGCGGCCCTTTGGCCCGCCAGACCTGCACCGATGATCAGGACGTCGTGGGAGGGCATGCCCACGATTCTATGGGAGCCCCGGCGGTGGACGGCTCGCCCCCACGGGGCGGGTGGGGCCGGTGGTCAGCGCCGTGACGGTGGCGGCCCGGGGAGCGGCCCGCGGAGGCGGGCGGCGCGGGCTGCGGGAGCGCCGGAAGTGGCGCGCGCGCTCAGCCGGCGGTGCTGTAGCGCACCGGCTGCGCCTGCGCCAGCTGCGCGCTCCACCGCGCTCAGCTGGGCGCGCTGGCAGTCCGCGCAGGTGCCGACGTGGCGGATGTGGCCGCACCGCTTGGCGGGATGGGCGCTGTGGGTATGCGTGTTGTGGACAATCGGTGTTTGCACGGCGGAACTCCTCGGATCAATGAGGCTGTCCGAGCTCCCGACCGCCAGGTCGTCGCCAGCGATCGCGCTTCGAACGGCCATCTCCTCATACGCCACTCATCGGCATCGCCGGCGAGGTGATAAGCGTTTGGTAAGAGGACATGGCGCGAGCGCGAAATACGAGTGGAAGCTACGCACCGACGCGGACGCCTGATCCGGGAAAAACCCGGATGGCCGTCCAGCGCGTGTCCAGACGGGTCTTGAAGCGCTCCGCGCGCCCGCTTATGACACCCGGGGCAACCTACGCCGCCGGGGTTAGGACGCCAGGCCCGGACCGAAGGCCGACTGGAGGGCCCGCCGGATCTGCCCCAGCGTCACCACGCCGCGGAGCACGCCCTCGCCGTCGACGGCCATGAGCGCGCCGAGCCGGCCCAGGGCCTCCGAGGAGAGAACCTCGGTGATCGGGCGGTCCTCGCCGACCCGGCAGCTCCCGGCCTCCTCGGGCTCGAGCACCGAGCCGACGGTGAGCCAGCCCTCGCCGGCGTCCTGGGCGCTCTGGAGCGGCGGCTGCCGGGCGATGCCGAGCAGCCGACCCTCGCCGTCGATCATCGGGAACCACGACCACCCGTAGCGCAGGAAGAACTCCTCGAGGGCTCGGCTCACCGGCAGCTCAGCGGAGATCGCCACTGGCTGGCGGTCCATGATGTCCGCGACGCGGACGCCCTCGATCCGCTCGGTCAGGGCGGTCTGGACAAGCGCACCGCGCGCGGATTGCCCGAGCAGGAGCGCGATCAGGATCAGCCACAGCCCGGTGAAGCTGGCGTAGCGGAGCATCAGCCACAGCCCGACCGCTCCCAGGATCACGGCGAAGCCCTGACCCATCTTGGCGGCGACCCGGGTGCCGCGCTGCTTCTCGCCCGTCACGCGCCACACGATCGAGCGAGCGATCCGCCCGCCGTCGAGCGGGAATGCCGGCACGAGGTTGAACGCGAGGAGCAGGATGTTCCAGAAGAGCAGCCAGCTCAGCGACAGCAGCACCGGGGTGATCGTGACCGTGCCGTCGAGCTTGGCGGCGTGGATCAGCCGGTGGGGCCCGACGATCGCCAGATCCAGCGCCAGGCAGACGAGCACGAACCCGAAGGTGGCCAGAGGTCCCGCGGCGGCGATCCTGAAGTCCTCGCCCGGCGTCGCCGCATCCCGGGTCATCTGGGTCAGGCCACCGAACAGGAAGAGATCGATCCGCTTGACCTCGATTCCCTCGCGACGCGCCACCAGCGCGTGCCCGAGCTCGTGGACGATCAACGACCCGAACAGGACGAGGACCGTGAGCACCGTCGTCAGGTAGGCCACCCCGTCGGAGCTGTGCAGGGCTTGACGGAAGTCCCCCGATAACCAGAAGATCATCAGGAACAGGATCAAGAACCAGCTGCCATCCACCCCGACGCGGATCCCGAACAGGTCCATGAGCTTGATAGAGCCCGACCTTCGCAGCATGCTGCAATAGTCGCACAGGGGCGGGGCAGCGACGACGGACACAAAAGGGGTAAAGATGGATCTCCACGGATGACTAGCAACATCGAACTGCTGCGAACGCGCATGGCGGAGCTCACCGACCTCCGGAGCGCCTCCAGCCTGCTCGAATGGGACCAGCAGACGATGATGCCCCCGCAGGGCGCGGGAAACCGCGCGGAGTCGCTGGCCACGCTGGAGCGGATCGGCCATGCGATGTTCACCTCGGCGGACACGGGCAAGCTGATCGATGCCGCCGCCGGGGAGCTCGACGGCGCCTCCGAGGAGTCCGATGACGCCAGCCTGATCCGGGTCGTGCGCCGGCGGTGGGAGAAGGCGCGGCGGGTGCCGGCGGCGCTGGCGGCCGATCTCGCGCGTGCGTCTTCGGTCGGTCACAACGCCTGGATTGCGGCGCGGGAGAACAGCGACTACGCGGCGTTCGCGCCGTACCTGAAGCGGAACCTCGAGCTCGCGCGCCGATACGTCGACTGCTTCGACGGGTTCGACTGCGCCTACGACGCCCTGCTCGACGACTACGAGCCGGGCATGAAGACCGAGCAGGTCGTCGCGGCTGTTCGACGAGCTGAAAGGCGAATTGCTGCCGCTGATCGCAACGCTCGGCGAGCACGCCGATCGCGCGCGCGACGGCTGTCTGCACGGCCATTTTCCGATCGACGCCCAGCGCCGGCTGGTGTGCGACATCGATCGAGCTCATGGGGTTCGACTCGGACTCCTGGCGAATTGACGAGGCCGTGCACCCGTTCGCGATGGGACTGAACCCGCACGACGTTCGCATCACCACGCGGTGGAGCGAGTCGTTCCTGCCCTCGGCGCTGTTCAGCGCCATGCACGAGTGCGGGCACGGTCTGTACGAGGCAGGGATCGCGCCAGCGCTCGAGCGCACGCCGCTCAGCAGCCCGACTCGCTCGGCATCCACGAGTCCCAGAGCCGGATGTGGGAGAACATGGTCGGGCGCAGCCGCGCCTTCTCCGGCGTGCTGGCGCCGAGGATCGCTGAGCAGTTCGGCTCAGAGATCGAGCCCGAGAGCCTGTTCCGAGCGGTGAACCGGGTCGAGCCGTCGCACATCCGCGTCGAGGCCGACGAGGCGACGTACGGGCTTCACATCATCCTGCGCTTCGAGCTCGAGCAGGCGTTGATCGAGGGGAGGGTCTCGGTCGAGGAGCTGCCGGAAGCGTGGAACGCGCTGACTAGGGAGTACCTGGCCCTCGACGTGCCCGACGACGCCCACGGGGTGCTCCAGGACGTGCACTGGTCCGGTGGCGCGATCGGCTACTTCCCGACGTACGCGCTTGGCAACCTGATCGCCGGGCAGTTGTGGGAGCGCGCGAATGCGGACATGCCCGACCTCGACGCGCAGATAGCCGCCGGCGAGCTGCGGGGGCTGCGCGAGTGGCTTCGCGAGCACGTCCACCGTCACGGCGGGAAGTTCACGATGCCGGAGTTGCTCGATCGCGTCGTCGGCAGACCGATCGAGGTCGGCCCATTCGTGAGCTACCTGAAGCGCAAGCTCTCCGATGTCTACGGCCTCGAGCTGTGAGCCGGCGATCGCCGGGTAGCATCGTCGCCGCCGAGCCGCATATCGAAACCGCCCCGAGGCGCACGCACCGCCGTGCGCCTGGACATCTAGGAGGACATCAAATGAGTGACTCGCCCGTCCGCGTCGCCGTCACCGGCGCCGCAGGTCAGATCGGCTACGCGCTCCTGTTCCGCATCGCCAGCGGTCAGCTGCTCGGCCCCGACACCCCCGTGCACCTGTCGCTGCTCGAGATCCCCGACGCCGTCAAGGCGGCGGAGGGCACGGCGATGGAGCTCGACGACTGTGCCTTCCCGCTGCTCGCCGGGATCGACATCGACGACGACCCGAACAAGGCGTTCGACGGCGTCAACATCGCTCTGCTCGTCGGCGCCAAGCCGCGGAGCAAGGGGATGGAGCGCAGCGACCTGCTCGAGGCCAACGGCGGGATCTTCAAGCCTCAGGGCGAGGCGCTGAACTCCCACGCCGCCTCCGACGTCAAGATCCTGGTGGTCGGCAATCCCGCCAACACCAACTGCCTGATTGCCCGGGAGCAACGCGCCGGACATCCCCGACGAGCGGTTCACGGCGATGACCCGGCTCGATCACAACCGGGCGATCGCGCAGCTGGCGAAGAAGACCGGCACCGCGATCAAGGACATCACCAACATGATCGGTGTGGGGCAACCACTCGGCCACCCAGTACCCCGACATCTTCCACGCCAAGGTCGATGGCAAGAGCGCGCCCGACGTGGTCGATGACCAGGACTGGCTGGAGAACGACTTCATTCCCACCGTCCAGAAGCGCGGCGCGGCGATCATCGAGGCGCGCGGCATGTCGAGCGCGGCCTCGGCGGCCAACGCGGCCGTCGACCACGTACACGACTGGGTGCTCGGCACGCCCGAGAACGACTGGGTCTCGATGTCGATTCCGGTCGGACGGCTCCTACGGCGTCGACGAGGGAATCATCTCGAGCTTCCCGGTGACCTGCTCGAACGGGTCCTACGAGATCGTCCAGGATCTCGAGATAAACGACTTCTCGCGCTCGCGGATCGAGGCGACCGTCAACGAGCTCAAAGAGGAGCGCGACGCGGTCAAGAAGCTCGACCTGATCTGAGCGCGCCGCCGGTTCGGGAGGGGCGGACGAGCGGATCTCAGGAGTCCGGAACGGACCCGCCGCCGGAGGCAAGGCGGAAAATCGTCTCTCGGGGTTCGGGCAAGGATGCCCGAATCCACGTGATCATTAAGTCGGTCTGCCGTCTCACCTCCCCACGCGCCTGCGGCGTGAGACGGCATCGCGTTTAGTGGGCGGCGAGGGTCACTCGGCTGGATGCCAGCCCTGACCCTCACGCCGGACCTGCCCATCCTCCAGCAGTCGCGGCATCACCCGATACAGGTAATTCGGTTCGATCTTCATCGATTCCGCGATCTGGGGGATGGTTATCCCGGGCTGGGTGCGCACCAGCTCGAGAGCTTGATTGGCCCGAGTGTTTCCGCCTCTCCGTCCTCGGGGACGGCCGGGTCTGCGTGTGACTCGACCACGCGCGGGGCGTGAGCCGCCGCGAGGCCGGCCGGGGCCGCGCCTGCTCCCGACGAGCGCATTGCGCGCCGCCTCGAGGCGTGCGACCTCTTCCTTGAGCTCACCGAGCCGCTGGTCGATGTCCCTGACCGTACTATCGACAAAGTCCGCCAATAGACTTCTCCTTTCGGAGTTGAGTACATACCGCGATCAACGATACTCGCGGTTGCGCGCGGTGTCACCGCGCGGCATGTACTACGCGTCCGGGTTACTCAGTTGCGCTCGAGCAACGCCTTGAGGCGCTGGAGTGAACTGTTGGCTTCACGTTCAGATGCGGCCCCCACCATCACGCGGCTGGCGACGTTTCCGAGTCGGCCGCCAGGTGGTGTGAACTCGTTGGTATAGGCGAAGGTCGTGGCCGTGTCGCCGTTGGCGGACAGCTCGTAGCGGATCCGGGCTTCCGAGCGCGCGGGGCCGCGACCCTCCCATTCGGCGTGGTCCGGTTCCTTGACGTCGACCAGAGTCCAATGCACGCGAAACGAGACTCCGCGCATGTGGAGGACCTGATCCATCGTCGCGCCCCTGCGCAGCGGAGTCTGGGAAACGTCCTTGACCGAACGGTGGATCGTCACCCAATCCTTCAACCGGTTGGGATCCATGACCGTCTCCCAGACGCGCTCGATCGGCGCGTCGATGTCGATCTTCACGCGGACTGTGCTCATGTGTGCAGACCCTACTGTCTAACGCGCCGCCAGTGGCTCGTTCGACTCCCACTCGCGCAGTGCGCGTTCGATCGCGGAGTCGAGCGAGTGAAGCCTCACGCCCAGGAGCTGAGCGGAGCGGTCGTCGCGGGGGAGCAGGTCCGTGTCGAGGCTCTCCATCAGGGGCCCGACGAGCTCCCATTCCTCGCCGGCGATAACCGAGGCGACGCGGCTGGCGATCGGCGTCACCGTCAGGCGGCTGAACGAGATCGACGGACGGTTGACGAGCATCAGGTTCGCGATGCGATCGATCAGCTCGCCGTAGGAGACGATGTCGGGGCCGCCGACGTCGAAGCGTCTGGCCGCACACCTCATCGTTGGTGGCGGCGCGGGCGAGCAGCTCGACCATGTCGCGCTCGTCGATCGGGCTGGTGCGATGTGTCCCCCATGCGGGCACGGCGAGCACGGGGAGCCGCTCGACGAGCCGGACGAGGAACCGGAAGGACCGGCTGCGCGCCCCGATCACGATCGAGGCGCGGAACGCGACCGAGCAGGGGGTGGCGCGCAGCAGGATCTCCTCGACCGCGAGCCGGCTGGAGAGATGTGCCGAGTCCGGGCCGCCGTCCGGAATGAGCCCGCCGAGATAGATGATCCTGCTGACGCCGGCTTTCGCGGCCGCGGCGCGCGAAGTTCTCGGCGGCCTGGTGCTCGCGCACGCTGAACGGCCCGTCGGGCGAGCGCTCCATCGAATGGATGAGGAAGTAGGCGACGTCGATCCCGTCGAGTGCCTGTTCGAGGCCCTCGCCGGAGACGGCATCGCCGGTGCCCATGATCACGCCGGGGATGCTCTGGCCGTCGCGGCGGCTGAGGCCCCGGATGGTGTGGCCGTCACGGGCCAGCCGCGCCGCGACGCGCGAGCCGACGTAGCCGCTGATCCCGGTGACGAGGACGTTCATCGCGCTCAGGGTTACCCGGAAACGGTGGCGGGGCTACGTGGGAGAGCGGGGCGCGCTGGGGCGCCTTGGCCGTGGGACCCCAGGCCGCCGGCGCAGGGCGGACCTCGGCGCTATACCCGCCAAAGCCCTGGAAAATGCGAGCGACTTCGTGAACACCCTGGAAATTGCGGGAATTTACGATGTTGTCGAAGTTCCTGCGTTTTCCGGACTTCGACGTTGCGGCGCATGGGAGCTTGCGCTTTGATCGGCGCGTCGGTCGGTGAGCAGCAACCAGCAACGGGGACGAGGATAGGTATGGCCAACGGTCGCGACGGTGCGGCAACAGCAAGCTGCGAGAAGTGCTTCTTCCACCAGAACCTGCTCTGCGCGGTGTCTGAGGCCGGGCCGTGTGCGACCTACCGTCCGAACCGTCCCGAGGGCCTGCGTCCTCCGAGCCAGCTCCGCTTCGTGTTCCGTCAGGAGCGCCGGCTCCAGGTGGCGTGGGAGTTTCCCTCGGCCAACGAGCAGGTCGCGCTGCACGCCTGACGCGTCGGGCATCCTCGCACCCCGACGCGCGCCCACTGCGTGCCTGACGCCCGCCTCTGAGATATGTTTCGGCCATGTACTGGCCCCTGATCGGCGGATTCATCGCGTTCGTGCTGTTCAGCATCTTCATGGGCTGGGTCATGGACGTCCCGCGGCGCGGAGACGGCGACGGCGATCGCCACTGACCCGGTCCGGCTGACTGGCGCCGGCCGCGGTCTACTCTCCGCGGTGCAACAGAGAGGAGCGAGGTGCAGATCACGGTGCTGGGCAAGTCCCCGTCGTGGCAGGACGCCGACGGGGCGTGCAGCGGCTACCTGGTGCAGGAGGGCGAGTACGCGCTGCTGCTGGACTGCGGCAACGGCGTGTTCTCGAAGCTCCGGCGCTTTCGTGACTACGTCGACATCGACGCGGTCCTGATCAGTCACCTGCACGCGGACCACCTCCTCGACCTCGTCCCCTACAGCTACGCGCTGAGCTACGCCCCGCGCCAGCAGCCGGTGCCGGTCGGGCGGCTGGCCGGGCACCGACGATCCCGCCCGCCCCGAGCTCCACGCCCCCAAGGGCTCAGCGCGAGATGTTCCGCAAGCTCGTGGGGTGCTGGGGCGATGAGGAGCTGATCGAGCGGGCGTTCTCGCTCCACGAATACGACGGTCCCGACGAGCTCGAGCTCGGGCCCGATGTCAGCGCGGTTCTGCGAGGTCCCGCACTTCACCCGCACCTGGGCGGTACAGCTGACCGCCGGCGGCAAGCGCCTGACCTTCAGCGCCGACTGCAGCCCCAACGACCAGCTCGTCAGCTTTGCGAGCGGGAGCGACCTGATGCTGATCGAGGCCACACTGCCCCGGCCGGAGCGGACGGGCGAGCGCGGCCACCTGACCCCGCGGGAGGCCGGCCAGCTCGGCCGCGAGGCCCGCGCCCAGCGGCTGGTCGTCACGCACTTCTCAGACGAGCTCGACGTGGGCTGGCTGCGCTCGGAGGCGGTCGGCGGGTACGGGGCCGACGTGGAGCTCGCCGAGGAGGGCGCTGTCTACAGCGTGTGAGGGCGGGCGGTGGCGCGTTACGCCCCGCGCGCCCGCCCGGAGCGATTAACCTCCGAAGGCGATGCGTGAACGTGATCTGTTCGCCAACTTCGACCGGATGCGCCGGGAGATGGACGAGCTGTTCGGCGACGTGTTCGAGCGGACCGGCCTGACTCGGCGCCGCACCGGCTTCAGCCCCGCCGTGGACGTCGCCTACACCTCCGACCCACCCCGGGCGATCGTCACCGCCGAGCTGGCCGGCGTGGACGTCGACGCGCTCGACCTGGAGATCCATGGGCGGAAGCTGACCTTGTCCGGTACCCGCCGCCACCACGAGGAGGTCGAGAGCGAGGTCTACCAGCAGGTGGAGATCGAGCGGGGCGCGTTCCGCCGGGTGATCGAGCTCGCCGCCGACGTCCTCGCCGAGGAGGCAAAGGCCAGCTACGAGGATGGTCTGCTGCGGGTCGAGCTGCCGCTCGCCCCCGCCGAGGCGCACACGCGCGGCATCTCGATCGAGGGCCGTCGCCCGTGATCGAGGTCGGCGTGCCCGAGAGCGGGCCGCGCAACATCGAGGTCGTGCGCACCCTGCCCCAGCGGGTCGGCGTGCTCCCGCTGCGCGACACGGTCGCCTTCCCGGACACGCTGATCCCGCTCAACGTAGGCCAGCCGCGGAGCATCGAGCTGATCAACGACGTCCTCCGGGGCGACCGCTCGATCGTGGTCGTGGCCAGCCGTGATCCCGAGGTGGAGGCGCCCGCGCCCGAGGACCTATACGACGTCGGCGTCCTGGGCGCGGTGGCGCGGATGATCCGCGTGCCCGACGGCACCCTGCGCGTGCTCATCCAGGGCGCGCAGCGGGTGAGCATCGAGCAGTGGGTGTCGCGCGAGCCCTACCTCGTGGCCGAGGTCATCGAAGCGCCCGACGAGGTGCAGCAGACACCGGAGCTGATCGCGCTGATGCGCAACGTCCAGCAGACGTTCACGAACATCGTCCAGGAGGTTCCCTACCTCCCGGAGGAGCTCCAGATCATGGTCGCCAACATGGACGACCCGAGCGCGCTGACGCACCTGATCGGTGGCGCGCTGCGCCTCAAGACCGAGGAGAAGCAGGCGCTGCTCGAGGAGCTCGACGTGTCCAAGCGGCTGCGGCGCCTTTCCGAGCTGCTGGCCCGCGAGCTCGAGCTGGTGGCGATCGGTACCAAGATCCAGTCGCAGGTCCAGTCGGAGCTCGACAAGGGCCAGCGCGAGTATTTCCTGCGCCAGCAGCTCAAGGCGATCCAGGAGGAGCTCGGCGAGGCCGACGAGGTCCAGGCCGAGGTGGGCGAGCTCCGCGAGCAGCTCGCGGCGCTCGACCTTCCCGAGGAGGTGCGCAAGCAGACCGACCGTGAGCTGAACCGGCTCGAGCGCCTGCAGCCGGCGATGGCGGAGTACGGGGTGGTGCGCAACTACCTCGAGTGGATCGCCTCGCTGCCGTGGGACACGTCGACCGAGGACAACCTCGACCTCGTCCACGCGCGCAAGGTCCTCGACGAGGACCACTACGACATCGAGCAGGTCAAGGACAGGATCCTCGAGTTCCTCGCCGTGCGCCGGCTGAAGCCCGACGCGCGCGGCTCGATCCTCTGCTTCGTGGGACCGCCCGGCGTCGGCAAGACGTCGCTGGGGCGCTCCATCGCGCGGGCGCTGGGTCGCAAGTTCGAGCGCATCAGCGTTGGCGGGGTGCGCGACGAGGCCGAGATCCGCGGCCACCGGCGCACCTACATCGGCGCCATGCCCGGCGTGATCATCCGCGGCATGCGAGACGCCGCCGTCAACAACCCGCTGCTGATGATCGACGAGATCGACAAGATGGGCGCGGACTTCCGCGGCGATCCCTCGAGCGCGATGCTCGAGGTCCTCGACCCCGAGCAGAACGACTCGTTCCGCGACCACTACCTCGACCTCCCCTTCGACCTTTCGAGCGTCATGTTCGTGACCACCGCGAACACGCTCGACCCGATCCCCGGGCCGCTGCGCGACCGCATGGAGGTGATCCAGCTCGCCGGCTATACCGAGGCGGAGAAGCTGGAGATCGCCAAGCGCTACCTGGTCGACCGTCAGATCGAGCGCAACGGGCTGAGCAAGAGCCGGATCTCGTTCAGCGACTCGGCCCTGCGCACGATCATCGCCGACTACACGCGCGAGGCGGGCGTGCGCCAGCTCGAGCGCGAGATCGGCACCGTCTGCAGGAAGATCGCGCGCCAGGTGGCGGAGGGCGCCCTCAAGCGCAAGGCCACGATCACCGAGCCCCGGGTGCGCGAGCTCCTCGGCCGGCGACGGTTCTTCACCGAGGCGCGGCGGCGGACATCGCGTCCGGGCGTCGCCACCGGCCTGGCCTGGACGCCGGTCGGCGGCGAGGTGCTGTTCATCGAGGCCACGGCGATGACCGGCAAGGGCAGCCTGATCATCACCGGCCAGCTCGGCGACGTGATGCGCGAGTCCGCCCAGGCGGCGCTCTCCTACGTGCGCAGCAGCGCGCCCGAGCTGATGCCGGACCTGCCCGAGGACTGGTTCGCCACCCACGACCTCCACATCCACGTTCCCGCCGGCGCGACGCCAAAGGACGGCCCGAGCGCCGGGATCGCGATCGCGAGCGCGATCGCGTCGCTGATCTCCGAGCGGCCGGTCCGCTCGGAGGTCGCCATGACGGGCGAGATCACCCTGACCGGCCAGGTGCTCCCCATCGGCGGGCTCAAGGAGAAGGCGCTGGCCGCGCAGCGCGGAGGCATCCACACGGTGATTGCGCCGGCGCTGAACGAGCAGGAGGCCGACGAGATTCCCGAGCATCTGCGCAAGGACCTCGATTTTCGCTTCGTCTCGACGATCGACGAGGTCCTCGAGGCGGCGCTCCAGCGCCGGGCTGTACGCAAACGAACCAAGGCACTGCGCGCCGCATAGCTGTTCAATGCCCCGGTTCGCGGGCAGAAAGGGCCACGAGGGGCATCCCTCATCGCGTATCCTCACACCTTCGACCACGCCCCGAGGGAGAGCAATGGCTTCCAAGAAGAAGACAGTCGCCAAAGCAGCCAAGGCGGTCCCGTTCAACGCGGCCGACCTTTCGAACATCACCAAGGCCAACCCTTACATCCAGCGCCTGATCGAGGACGCCGAGCTGCGCGACAACGTGCGCACGGCGATCGACTCGGGCAAGAGCGCCTACGGCCGCCTGAGCAATGGCAAGGCTCCGGCAAAGGCGCTGCTGGAGAACAAGAAGCTCCAGAACGACCTGCGCGACGCCTATGAGGCGGCGCGGGAGGCGACGCTGGCGTTCACCGACGCCCCCAAGAAGAAGGCGAAGAAGGGGCTGTCGTTCGGCCGCAAGATGCTGCTCGTGGCTGTCGCCGGCGGCGCGGCCCTCGCCGCCAGCGAGAAGCTGCGCTCCAAGGTGCTCGACACCCTGTTCGGCGCGGAGGAGGAGTTCCAGTACACCCCGCCGGCGCCGCCGGCCTCGGCGCAGCCGACGACCCCGGTCAGCGCCGCGTAGCCGACCACTTCGTTTCTGCCGTGCTGAGAGGCGCCCGAGTGGCGCCTCTCGGCTTTAACGGCGGGACTAGAATCGCGCGCACCGATGGAGGCCGCGAGCACAGCCGAGCTTCCCCGCCCGCGGGAGCTGACCTCCGACAAGGCGGCACGCATCGTGGACGCCATGCGCGCCAGCGTCGCCGAGCGCGGCATCGCCGGCTCCACGTTCGACCTGGTCGCGCGCGAGGCCGGGGTGTCGCGCGGGCTGCTGCACTACTACTTCGGGACCAAGGAGCGTCTGCTGGTCGAGGTGGTGCGCCGCGAGTGTGCCGTCCGCAAGCACCGCCTGGAGGCGGCGATCGAGGACGCCGGCAGCGCCGACCAGGTGCTCGACGCTCTCGTCCAGAGCCTTCAGGAGTTCCTGGGCGCGGGCCCGACCGCGGCGCTCATGCACTACGAGATGCTGACGCTGGCGCAGCGCAACTCCGAGATCGCGGAGTGAGCTGGCGGCGCTGGGGCGCAGCACGCGGGATCACCTGGCCGACATCCTCCGGGCTAAGCGCGACGCGGGGGCGCTCGAGCTCAGGGCGGAGCCCGACGCGGTGGCGCTGTTCCTGTTCGCGCTCGCCGACGGATTGACCGTTCGCTCGCTGAGCGAGCCCGAGCTCGACGTCAGCCCCGCCATGGCCCAGGCGGTGGCGGCCGCGCGGGCGCTCCTCGGTTAAGAGGTCGCCTTGAGACGCCTCGCGGTGCTGGCCGCGGCGCTGGTCGTGCTGGTTCTTCTAGTCGTCGCACAGCTCGTGCTCCCGGGGATCGCGGCGCAGCGACTGCGAGATCGTCTATCGAGCTCGGGCACCGTCACCGAGGTGAAGGTGTCGGCCTTCCCCGCGATCGAGTTGCTCTGGCACCAGGCCGACCGCGTGGTGGTGCGCATGGCCGACTACCGCGCTCCGGTGAGCGCGCTCGGGAGCACGCTGGCGGGCGCCGTCGACGCTGGGTCGGTCGATGCGTCGGCGAACAAGCTCGACGTCGGATTGCTCACCCTTCGCGATGCCACCCTACGCAAGAGCGGGTCTGAGCTGACCGGGAGCGCGCGGGTGAGCGAGGCCGATCTGCGCGCGGCGGTGCCGTTCATCAACGACGTGCGGCCGAGTCGCCTCGGGGGGCGGCCAGCTCACACTGCAGGGGACGGCAACGTTGCTCGGCGTGACCGCGAGCGTGGCCGCCACCGTCGCGGTGCAGGGCGGCAGCGTGATCGTGCAACCCGACGTGCCGTTCGGCGGCTTCGCCACGCTCACGGTGTTCTCGAACCCCCACCTGCTCGTCGAGGACATCTCCGCGACCCCCGCGCCGGGCGGATTCTCGCTGCAGGCGCGCGGGGTGTTCCACTGAGCCGCGGTACTCTCGGGCACAGTGAGAGGTGGGCTCACTCGTCGCGACGTTCTACAGGGTGCGGCGGCCGCCGGTGCCGCGTCGCTGATCCTGCCGGCGCGCGGGCTCGGGACGCCGGCGCTGGAGAGCACCTGGATCGGGTCGCTCCAAGGGCTTGCGCGTCCGGTCGCCGCGCCGCGGCGGTTCGGCTTGATCGGCGTCTCGTGGGGTGGGCCTCGTGGCGCGGCGATCGAGCTGCGGACGCGAGCGCCGGGTGCGCGCGCGTGGAGCCCGTGGGCGATGGCTTCGACGCTTGGACACGATGGCGATGGAGGCGGGTGCGGGCAGGCTGATCGGAGAGCCGATCTGGACCGGGTGGGCCGACTCGGTTCAGCTGCGGAGCGCGAGCCCGGTTCACGGCGTGCGGCTTCACTTCGTCGCGCCGCCGGCCGGCGCGCCCGCCGTGCGGGCGGCGGGGTCCCCGCTGGCCCAGCCGGTGCTCGAAGCCGGCCCGGGGCAGCCGCCGATCATCGCGCGCTCGGCGTGGGCGCACGGCCATGCGACGCCCGCGGTGGCACCTCACTTCGGATCGGTGAAGCTCGCGTTCGTCCACCACTCGGAAGGCCCGAACGGGTACGGCGCGGCTGAGGTCCCGGCGATCCTGCGCTCGATCTTCGTCTACCACCGCTACGTCCGCGGCTTCTGGGACATCGGCTACAACTTCGCCGTCGACGCGTTCGGGCGGATCTGGGAGGCGCGGGCAGGCGGGATCGACAAGCCGGTGCTCGGCGCCCATGCGGGCGGCTACAACGCGGTCTCGACCGGCGTGGTCGTGCTCGGCAGCTTCATGGGCGCCTCGCCGTCGCCGCCCGCGCTGCGCGCGCTCGAGCGCCTGATCGCGTGGAAGCTCGCCCTCCACGGCGCGCCGGCGCGCGGCCGGGTCACCGTCGCAGGTGAATCCCGCGCGACGCCTTCTACACGCCGTTCCCGCCCGGCGCTCATGTATCGCTGCCGAGGGTGGCGGGCCACCGCGACGGCGACTCCACCGACTGCCCCGGCAACGTCCTCTACCGCGAGCTTCCCGCGGCCCGGACCGGATCGCCGCGCTGGAGGAGACTCCGCTCCGGCTCACGATCACGGGGCTCCGCCCGCGGCGGTGGCGCCGGCGACGCTCTCGCTCGCGGGAAACTCAGCGTCCTCGGCGGGGCGCCGGTCGCCGGCGCGCCGCTCGAGCTCCAGCAGCTCGGCGCCGGCGGGGCGCTCACGCTGGCCACGACCACGACGGCGGCGGACGGATCCTGGAGCGCTCAGCTGACGCTCTCCGGCAGCGCGGCATTGCGGATGCTCCACCGCGACGCGCCCGCCGCGGTGTCGGAGGTGGTGCAGATCGTGGTGGCGCCGGCGGTCACGCTGGCGTCCGCAGCCGGGCCCGCCGGTGCGGGTCAGCGGGACGGTGGCGCCGGCCAAGCCGCACGTCACGATCGAGGTGCGGCGCGGCCGGCGGGTGATCAAGCGCAGGCGGGTGGCGGTGGTCGGCGGCAGCTTCGCCGCGACGATCCTGGTGGCGCGGCCCGGCGATGTGGTGCGCGCCAGCACCGCCGCCGACGAGCTGAACGCGGCCGGCGCTTCGCCGGCGGTCATCGTGGCGAGCGCCGCGGCTGCGCGATAAGCGCTTCGGCGCGCCAGTGGCCGCGCG
This sequence comes from uncultured Solirubrobacterales bacterium, assembly GCA_963839105.1. GTDB lineage: Bacteria > Actinomycetota > Thermoleophilia > Solirubrobacterales > Solirubrobacteraceae > Palsa-465. Next base: position 92,958 of record CAWITQ010000009.1, on the reverse strand, counting down.
CGGGTCGGCGCCGCGGCTAGGCGCGAACAGCTTGGGCGCCCGCGCCAGCATGCGCAGGCTCCCGCTGCGGGCGGATCCGGCGCAGCGCGAGCGCGCGCCACGGCTCGATCCGGCCGGCGGCGAGGTCGATCCAGTCCTCGAACCGGCAGCGGAAGGTGAGGTCGGCGTGCTCGGCCTGTCCCGGTGACGCCGAGGCGGCGCCGTTGTCGATCCGCAGGTGCCAGGGCTCGCGCGTCGGTGAACTCCCACTGGATGGTGGCGCCCGGCGCCACCGAGGTGTCGATCTGGCGCCGCAGCCCGTCGAACAGCATCGCGGTCGCCTCGGGATCCGGCGTCACCTTGCCGTTCGGCTCGCCGAGGTAGCCGGCGCGCAGCAGCGTCAGTCCGCGCCGCGCGCGCTCGCGCGGCGGGAGGTCGAAGGGCATGCCGATCCGCATGTCCTCGAGCTTCGAGCCCGGCGGCGCGGAGCCGGCCGTCCATCGCCTCGGCGCCGTGCGTGTACATGTCCTCGAGCGTGAACCCGAAGCACTCGACGTAGCGCTCGTCCCAGCCCGGGCGGCACGAACACGGCGGTCTCGTACGGCAGGATCTCGCGCAGCAGCTCCTCGATCGCCGGCCGGCACTCCGGGTCCTCGCGGATCAGGTCGGCGATCATCTTGACCCCGAAGGCGATGTGGCGCTGCTCGTCGCGCGCGACGTTGCGGACGCCCTCGCGACAAGCCCGGGAAGCAGGTCGCGCCGGGTCAGCGACTCGTCGATCAGATGCTGGCCGGGCTGGGCCAGCGAGGCCTCGATGACGAGGTGGTAGAGCGTGATCGCCTGCGCCAGCTTCGGCCGCGAGCGGTCGCGCCGGAGCTCGTCGGCCATCCGGTCGAGGCGCTCGAACACCTTGCGAAAGCCCCAGGTGAGCTGGGGCCGCGTCGCCGCCAGCGGAGCCGGCGGTGTCGGGGCGCGGCCTCGCGCCACCTCGCGCATGAAGCGCCCGAACAGCACCGCGTGGCGGGCCTCGTCGACCTGCTGGGTGGCCAGGAAGTACTTCTGCTCCTCGCGCGGGGCGGCGTCGATGAAGGGCGAGAGGTTGTCGGCGACCGAGTCCTCGCCGTGGAAGAACATCGAGTAGATCCACAGCGCCGCGCGGCGCTCCAGGTCGGAGAAGGTGCCCTGCCACTGCTCCCGGTCGACGCTGAAGTCGATCTCGGTGGCGCGCCAGTTGCCGTGCTCCCAGCGCGCGTACAGGTTCTCGTAGGAGACCTGGTCGGCGGCGAGCGGGGTGGGCGGGGCGGACATGCTTCGGCGGTGTAGGTTCGCACGGGCCCGGCCCGCGCGCAACACCTACGGTGCCGGCTGATGCATTTGCAATCGCCCACCGACTGCAAACGGATTCAGTTGGTGAGCTTGGGGAGCGCCAGTCGGCACGCAGCCGGCGCTCGATCTCGCTCGCCGAGCTCGTCGATGGCGATCCGGTCCTGGGCCAGGCTGTCGCGGTCGCGCAGCGTGACCGTGCGGTCCTCGAGCGACTGGTGGTCGATCGTCACCGCCCACGGGGTGCCGATCTCGTCCTGGCGGCGGTAGCGGCGGCCGATCGCGCCGCCCTCGTCGTACTCGGCCTGGACGCGCTCGCGCAGCTCGCGGTAGACCTCGGCGGCCAGCTCGGGCTGGCCGTCCTTGCGCACGAGCGGGAGCACCGCGACCTTGACCGGCGCGAGCTGGGGATGCAGGCGCAGCACCGTGCGCTGCTCGCCCCCGATCTCGTCCTCGTCGTAGGCGTCGACGAGGAACGCCAGCAGCGCCCGGTCGACCCCGGCGGCGGGCTCGATCACGTGCGGGACGTAGCGCTCGCCGCTCGGCGCCGTCGACGTACTCGAGCTTCTGGCCCGAGGCCTGGGCGTGGGCGGTGAGGTCGAAGTCGCCGCGGTTGGCGATCCCCTCGAGCTCGGACCAGCCGATCGGGAACAGGTACTCGACGTCGCTGGTGGCGCTCGAGTAGTGCGAGAGCTCGTCGGCGTCGTGCGGGCGCAGCCGCAGGTGGTCGGGGCGGAGCCCGAGCCGCGGTCCACCACTCCATCCGCTGCTCGAGCCAGTGCTCGTGCCAGCGCGGCGCTCGCCGGGCGGGACGAAGAACTCCATCTCCATCTGCTCGAACTCGCGCATCCGGAAGATGAAGTTGCCGGTGGTGATCTCGTTGCGGAAGCTCTTGCCGATCTGGGCGATCCCGAACGGCGGCTTCTTGCGCGAGAACTGCAGGTAGTTGCGGAAGTTCAGGAAGATCCCCTGCGCCGTCTCCGGGCGCAGGTAGACGGTGCTCCCCTCCTCCTTGACCGGGCCGACCGTGGTCTCGAACATCAGGTTGAAGTCGCGGGCCTCGGTCAGATCGCAGTCCGGCGTCTCGCCCGGATGCTTCGACGGCTTGCGCCCGCATGCGGACTGCTCGATGTGGTCGGCGCGGAAGCGGAGCTTGCAGGTGCGGCAGTCGACGAGCGGGTCGGTGAAGCCGGCCAGGTGGCCGCTCGCCTGCCACGTCCGTCGGGTGCTGGATGATCGCCGAGTCGAGCGCGACGATGTCGTCGCGCTCCTGGAGCATGGCGCGCCACCACTCGTTCCTGACGTTGTTCTTGAGCAGCACGCCGTAGTGGCCGTAGTCGTAGCTCGAGCCCAGGCCGCCGTAGATCTCGCTGCTCGGGAACACGAACCCGCGCCGCTTGCACAGCGAGACGATCTTCTCCATGGTCACAACGTCGGTGGCGGACATCTCGGCGTGCATTGTGCCCGTCCGCGCCGTCCGACGCGCAGACACCGGCACTTTGGGTTTGGACCGGGCCGTTGCGGGCACTCGGAGCCGAACTTCGAATGAGGAGGTACTGGAATGGCCATTGCAGCAAGCTGAGGCGATACGTCGCCCTGGGAGCGCTCGTGATCGCGCTCGCGGTGTTCGCCGCGGGGTGTGGCTCGAGCTCGAGCTCCGGCGGTGGTGGCAGCCGGCTTCGGGGACGACCACGGGCGACGACGCACTTCGCGAAGACGAAGTTCGTGCTCCACGCGGGGCTGGCCTTCGGCGCGTTTCATCACTGGATCTACAAGCCGCTCAAGGCCGGCGACTTCTCGCCATCCGTTCAGCCACAAGCTCACGACGCTGAAGGCGGCGGCGGCCGCGGCGTTCACCTACCACGAGCTGAAGCTGGCCCTGGCGGACGCGCAGGCCGACCCGACGCTGTCGCGTCTGGTGGCGCCGATCACCGCATTGGAGAACAAGGTCAAAGGCCTCGACTCGAGCCTGAAGTCGGGCAAGTGTCGACTCGGGCGCGATCAACTCGGCGAATGGGTCGATCGGCTCGATCCATTCCGGCGCGGCCTCCGCCGGGCCAGCCGATCAACGAGCAGACGCCCTCCACGCCGTGAGCTCGCACGGGCCTTGGCACTCTCCACTTGAGAGTGCCAAGGCTCCGTCGCTATCCTTCATGAAGCGATGCCGATCTACGAGTACCGGTGCGAGCAGGGCCACACGTTCGAGGTCATGCAGCGGATGAGCGACGAGCCGGTGAGCACCTGCCAGACGTGCGAAGCGCCGGTGTCCCGGGTGTTCCACCCGGTCGCCGTCCACTTCAAGGGCTCGGGCTTCTACAACACCGACTACGGCACCCGCAAGCGGGCGCGAGAGAAGGCCGCCGAGGGCGCTGACTCCTCGTCCTCTTCCTCCTCCTCGTCGTCGGAGAAGTCCTCGGACTCGAGCTCGACCAAGAGCGACTCGGGAGGCAAGTCGGAGTCGAAGGCCTCGACCTCCTCCTCGTCCTCCTCGTCCTCCTCGGACTAGCCGCCGTTCATCAGCTCGACACCGCGGCGTGCACCGCCTGCGGGCGTCACCGTGAGCGCGTCGCCGTACGCGGCCAGGGCCTCCAGCGCCCGTCGGCTTGAGGATGTCGACGGGCGCCGAGCCGCCGATCTCCGAGGCCCCGAACATGCTCAGCAGCGTGAAGCCGCCCATGTCGGTGCGCAGCACCTTGGGCGCGTCCCACGAAGCCCACGGCAGATGGAAGAAGCGTGCGGCGAGAACAGCTGGCCCTTGACCGCGTTCAGGATCTGCTGCTGGTAGCCCTCGCGGGTGAGGTCGTTGCTGTGCGGGTCGCACTTGTTCTCGCGCGTGCGGGCGAGGGTCAGGGCCTGGATCCCGTTCAGGTGGTGGACGCCGGGGCGCAGGTACAGCGAGAAGCCGCCGTTCTTGGTGCCGCCGCTGATGTCCGAGCAGATCCGCCCGGTCTTGACGTTCGACGCCGCCGACGGCGTCGATGAACGGCGGGAAGGCGCCGAGGTTGACGATGATCACGTGGTTGATCGGAATCCCCGTGAACTGCTCGATCGTCTTGATCTCGAGGGCGGGGCCGCCGAACGCGTAGCCGGCGTTGATCTTGCCCATGCCGTGGCCCGGGATCTCGGCGGCGGTGTCGCGGGGGATCGACAGACGGCGCGAGGTGCCCGCCGCCGATCCGCCACAGCATGATCGTGTCCGCGCGGCGATCCGGCGTCGTTGTGGTTGGCGCCCGGCTCCTTGGAGCCCGGACCGATGCTCGGCCGCTGGTCGGTCCCGAGAATGAGGACCGTGTCGGTTCCGGTGAGCATGTTCGGACCCGACGTCAGCGCGGCGCTCGCCGATGCCGGCAGGCTGCTGTCCGGCGTGCCCGAGCTGATCAGGAACAGCACCAGCGACAGCACCAGCCAGAAGACGATCAGGCCGAGGAGGTACAGGATCACGCGCTTGACGGTGAACCGGTCGCGCCAGCCGCGGGACCCGTAGGTGCGGCGATCGCCGCCCCGGCCCGGACCGCCGAGGTCGAGCTCTTCCTCGCCGCGCAGCCGCGCTCTGAGGCCGCGCGGACCCGCGCGGTAGAGCTTGTAGGGCCGTTGATCCAGGTCGCTCGGCATCTGCATATAGTGACGGCATGCCGGGCCGGCGCACCATTGGCGTCGACATGGGCGGGACGAAGCTGCTCGCCGGCGCGGTCGACACGGACCTGTCCGTGTACCGCCGTGCCCAGCGTAGCGTGAGCGGTCTCGACCAGTCGTCGTTCCTCGACGTTGTCGTCGAGGCGGTCGAGGAGGCGCGCGACGTCGGCGGGCGGCGAGGTCGAGGCCGTCGGCGTCGGAATTCCCGCGCTGATCGACCAGCGGATCGGCCGGGCCGTGTTCTCGACGCATCTGCCGCTGGCCGACGTGCCGTTCGGCGACATCATGGCCGAGCGGCTCGAGCTTCCGGTGTTCGTCGACAACGACTCGAACCTCGCGGCGCTGGCCGAGCACCGCGCCGGCGCGGCCCGCGGCGCCAGGGAGGCGGTGGTGATCACGCTCGGCACCGGGATCGGCGGCGGGCTGATCCTGGGCGGCGAGCTCTACCGCGGCGCGATCGGCGCGGCCGCGGAGCTCGGACACGTGGTCATCGACATGGACGGGCCTCGATGCCAGGGCAACTGCCACAACCGCGGCTGCCTGGAGGTGCTGGCGTCCGGCACCGCGCTCGCGCGCGAGGCGATGCGGATCGCCCACGAGCAGACGCGACTCGGGCCTGGGCGCGCGCGCTGGCCGACGGGCGTGAGCTCGCCGGGCCGCTGGTGACCGAGCTCGCGCACGACGGCGATCCGCGCGGCGCTCGAGGCGATCGAGCTGATCGGCCGGCGGCTCGGGGTGGGGATCGCCAACTTCGTCAACATCTTCAATCCCGAGGTGGTGGTGATCGGCGGCGGAGTCATCGGCGCCGGCGAGCTGCTGCTGGCGCCGGCGCGCCAGGAGATGCTGGCCCGCGCGCTGTCGCCCTCGCGCGACGATGTGCGCGTGGTGGCGGCGCGGTTCGGGGTCGAGGCGGGGATGGTGGGCGCGGCGGCGATGGCGTTCGACGGGCTGGCGCTGCGGCAATGAGCGGCCGGTTGATCGTCTGCCCGACGCCCGATCGGCAACCTCGAGGACGTCACGCTCCGCGTCCTGGCGGCGCTGCGCGAGGCGGACGTGGTGGCGTGCGAGGACACCCGGCGCACGCGGGTGCTGCTCGACCGCTACGGCGTGAGCGCCCATCTCGTCAGCTACCACGAGCACAACGAGACCGCGCGCGCGGGCGAGCTGGTGGCGCGGATGCGCGACGGGGCGGTGGTGGCGCTGGTGTCCGACGCCGGCATGCCGCTGGTGTCCGACCCGGGCTTCGTGCTCGTCCAGTCGTGCGTTGCCGCCGGGCCTGGCCGTCGAGGTCCTGCCCGGGCCGAGCGCGGCGCTCGCCGCGCTCGTGGCGAGCGCGCTGCCCGCGGACCGGTGGCGCTTCGTCGGGTTCCTGCCGCGCAAGCGCCGCGAGCCTGGTCGAGGCGTTTGCCTCGCCCGAGACGCTGGTGGCGTTCGAGTCGCCGCGGCGCGTGGCGTCCTCGCTCGAGGCCCTGGCCGGGCTCGATCCCGAGCGGCCGGTGGCGGTGTGTCGCGAGCTCACCAAGATCCACGAGGAGGTCGTCCGCGGCGCGGCGGCCGAGCTGGCGGCGCGTTACCGGTCCTCGCCGCCGCGGGGCGAGGTGGTCCTCGTGGTCGGTGGCGCGCCCGGCGTGGGACCCGACCTGGCGCCGGCGCTCGACGCCGTCCGGCGGCTCGTCGAGGCGGGGGCCAAGCCGCGGGTGGCGGCGTCGGTCGTGGCGGAGCTCACCGGGGTCGCCGCCAACGCGTTGTACGGAGCTTGACTGACCGACGTCCGGATGAGCGGCTCGTGGCTGGCTCGCTCGGCATCCGGCCTCGCCTAAATGAGCCGGCCACGAGTCATCCGGCTGGACGCCGAGCAAGCGGAATCCGGCTCGGGAGGACTGAGTGACCGTCTGCTCCGGAGCCGGATTCCGGGCAAGGCCCATGTGAATAACGCGTCAACGTGAGGATTGGCGGGTACCCCCTAGCGACCGCAGTTGAAGTGACGCCTGAGGAGGAGGGGGCGAATTGTCAGCCCACAGCGGATCGCTGAGCCCGGAGCTGGAGGATGCCGCGACCGCCGTCGCTCCGGCGAACGGCGGCTCGGCCGACGGACACGACGCCGACCTGATCTCCGAGCTCCGCGCCCGGGTGGCGGCGCTCGAGAAGCAGACGCTCAGAGCAGACGCGAGCGAGTGCCGCGCAGACAGGTCAGCATCACGATGCGCAGCGTCGTGGAGATCCTGGCCTCGATCCTCGGCGTCGTGGCGCTTGTCGCCTTCGCCTCAGTGGCCTGGGGCGCCATCACCTTCGTGCTGATCGCGCTCCTCGCCGCGCTCGCGCTGAATCCCGCAGTTGAGTTCTTCGCCGCCGCGGGCTGCGCCGGGTTGGGCCGCGGTGCTGGTGTTCGTGCTCGCGCTCGATCGCCGTGGGCCTGCTCGGCCTGCTGCTGATTCCTCCGCTCGTCACCCAGGTGAGTCACTTCATCGATGTCCTGCCGGCAAAGCTCGACCAGCTGAGCAAGGGCCACGGGCCGCTCGGCTTCCTCGAGCGGAAGTTCCACGTGGTTCAGGAAGCCAACAAGCTCCTCTCGAGCAAGAATCTCGGCTCCACGGCCTCGGGCGTGGCCGGCTCGGGACTGGGCGTGGCGCTCAGCGTGGCCGGCACCGCCATCGGCCTCGTCGTGATCGCGTTCATGACCTTCTTCATGCTGCTCGAGGGCCCGGAGTGGGTGGAGCGGATCATGTCTCTGCTGCCCGAGAGCGTCGAGCCGCGCTGCCGGCGGATCAGCACGGGCATCGCGAGCACGGTGAGCGGCTTTGTCGGCGGCAATCTGCTGGCCAGCGTGCTTGCCGGCGCCGATAACCGCGGTGGTCCTGTTCCTGGGCGGGCTCCCGTACCCCATCCCGCTGGGCGTGCTCGTGGGGTTCCTCGATCTGCTGCCGATCTTCGGCGCCTTCGTCGCGCTGATGATCGTCGCCGCGGTGTCCTTCTCCCACGGGATCCTGACGGGGCTGATCGTGACCGGCGTCACCTTCGCCTATCACCAGGTCGAGGTCTACTACCTGCGGCCGATCATCTACGGCCGGATGATCAAGCTCTCGCCGCTCGCGATCCTCGTGGCGGCGACGGTCGGCACCGAGGTCGCCGGTCCGATCGGCGCCATCGCGGCCATCCCCGTCGGTGGCGCGATCCAGCTCATCCTGATCGAGATCCTGGACGCTCGCGGACATCCCGTCCGTGGCCGGAGAAGCAGCAGGCGCAACCGGCTGGCGACTGACGGCGCTTCGATGTAGGCTGGCGCGCCGTGAGGAGAGGCGGGTGGACTCGGGCACGGTCGCTGTGGGCGCTCGCCTTGACGCTGGTCGGCCTGGCCGCCGGCGTCGCGGCCGCCGACGCCTCGGCCGGCGCACCGCGCGGGCACGGCCGCGAGTGGGCTGAGCGCCGTGATCCGCCGCACCGAGCACGGGATCCCTCACATCGAGGCCTCGAGCTGGGCGGGCCTGGGCTACGGCTACGGCTACGCGTTCGCGCAGGACGACATCTGCACGATGGCCGAGGACTACGTGACCGTCGACGCCCAGCGCTCGCGCTTCTTCGGCCCCAGCGCCACCTACCTGCAGGGCGGCAACGGGGTCACCGTCGACAACCTCGACTCGGACTTCTTCTTCCAGCAGATCATCGACTCGCACGTCATCGATCATCTGCTCGCGCTGCTCGCCGCCGCGAGGACTCGAGTCCTCGGCCAAGGAGGCGGTACGCGGCTACGTCGCGGGCTACAACCGCTACCTCGCCGACGTCGGCGGCACCAACGGCGTGTCGGATCCGGCCTGCCGCGGCAAGCCGTGGGTGCGGCCGATCACGCCAGGCCGACGCCTACCGCCGCTTCTACCAGCTGATCGAGCTGGCCAGCGGCGACGTCGCGATCCAGGGGATCGCGCAGGCGCAGCCGCCGACCCCGGCCGTGACCCTGCCCTCGCTTCCGACGCTGGGCGTGGCCCAGACCGCGGCGGCGCTGGCGGCGAAGCTGCGACGTCCGCACCGAGGGCAGCAACGCTGTCGCCGTCGGGCGAGCAGGCACCCGCGATCACCGGCATGGGTTGCTGCTCGGCAACCCGCACTTTCCCGTGGACCGGCAGCGAGCGCTTCTACCAGGCCCAGATCACGATGCCGGGCAAGATCAACGTCGAGGGCGCATCGCTGTTCGGCGTCCCCGCGGTGTTGATCGGCCATACCGCCACCGTTGGCCTGGAGCCACACGGTGTCAACCGCCTTCCGCTTCACTCCCTACCAGCTCACGCTCGTGCCCGGCGCCCCGACCACGTTCCTGCGCGACGGCAAGCCGGTGAAGATGACGAGCCGCACGGTGACGGTCCAGGTCCCCGGGAGCGGCGGGACGCTCCAGCCGGTGTCGCGGACGCTCTACTCCGCTCCGGGCTACGGCTCGATCTTCAACTCGCTCGAGGGCGTGCCGCTGCCGTGGACGCCGACCACCGCGTTCGCCATGCGCGACGCCAATGCCGACAACTTCCGCGTCTTCAACCACTTCTTCGACGTCGACCGCGCCGGCTCGGCGCCGCAGGTGCTCTCGATCCTCAAGAAGTACGAGGGGATCCCCTGGGTCAACACGATCGTCGCCGATAAGCAGGGCAACGCGCTGTATGCCGACATCGGCGCCATCCCCAACGTCACGAACGCCAAGGCCCAGCAGTGCGACACGCCGCTCGGGGCGGCCACGTTCACCGCTCTCGGGCTGCCGATCCTCGACGGCTCGCGCTCGGCCTGCGACTGGGGCACCGATCCGGATGCGATCGAGCCGGGACTGTTCGGCCCGAGCCACCTCCCTCATCTCTTCCGCTCGGACTACGTCACGAACTCCAACGACAGCTACTGGCTGTCCAACCCGCACGAGCCGCTGACCGGCTTCGCGCGGATCATCGGCGACGAGGGCACGGCGCGGAGCCTGCGCACGCGCATCGGTCTCATCATGACCCAGGCTCGCGTCGACGGGAGTGACGGGCTGGGACCGCGCCGGATTCACCCGTCAGGACATGCAGAACCTGGTCTTCAGCGATCGCCAGTACGGCGGGGAGCTGGTTCGAAGCGACCTCGTCTCGATGTGCCGTTCGATGCCGGGTGGTCTGGCGCCCACAAGCTCTGGACCGCCGGTGGCGGTGGGGAGCGCCTGCGATGTGCTCGCGGCCTGGGACCTGCACGAGAACCTGAACTCCCACGGGGCGATCCTGTTCCGCCGCTTCTGGGATCGCGCCATCGCGGCCGAGCCCACCCCGTGGTCGCACCCGTTCAACCCCTCGGATCCGGTGCACACTCCCTACGGCCTCGATACCAGCAACCCGCAGGTGCGCGCCGCGCTCGGCGACGCCATCAAAGACCTCGAGTCAGCCCACCTGCCGCTCGATGCCGTCACCGGCGCAGGTCCAGTTCGCCACGCGGGATGGGCAGAAGATCCCGCTCCACGGCGGCCCCGGCGACCCCAACGGGGAGTTCAACGCCATCTACAACAACTGGGTCCCCGGGCAGGGGCTGAGCGATCCCTACCTCGGCTCGTCCTACGTGCAGGTCGTGAGCTGGAACAAGCCGCGCCTGTCCCGACGTGCGGACGATCCTCACCTACTCGCTGTCGGACAACTCGCGCTCGCCGTTCTTCGCCGACCAGACGAAGATGTTCAGCAAGAAGCAATGGGTCACCGAGCGCTTCTGCACGAGTGACGTGCTGGCGCACACGCTGTCGACCACGGTCCTGGGCGCGGTTCCCGCACGCGCACGACGCATCCGCAGGCGCCGGGCCGCCGCCGGCGCCCGTCGCCGGCTGCGGTTCACCGGCTGAAGCGCGCCCGTCGCTGGCGGCTAATAAAGTCGTGGGTCAGGTAGCCGTGTCCTTCTACATCACGACCCCGATCTACTACGTGAACGCGCAGCCCCACCTGGGCCATGCGTACACGACGATCGCCTGCGACGTGCTCGCGCGCCATATGCGCCAGCGCGGAGAAGACGTGTTCTTCCTCACCGGGACCGACGAGCACGGGGAGCCCGTGGCCGACGCCGCCCATGCGCAGGGGCTCGAGCCGCTGGAGCTCGCGAACCGCAACGCCGAGCGGTTCAAGGCGCTGATGCCGCGCCTCGGGGCGTCGAACGACTTCTTCATCCGCACGACGGACGAGGAGCACGTGCGCCGCGTGCAGGAGGTGCTCCAGCGCGTCTACGACAACGGCCACGTCTACAAGGGCGTGTACGAGGGGTGGTACTGCCCGCGGTGCGCCGACTTCAAGGTCGAGAACGAGATCCTCGACGGCAACCGCTGCCCGATCCACGAGATCGAGCTGACGCGAGAGAGCGAGGAGAACTACTTCTTCCGGCTCTCGACCTTTCAGGAGCCGCTCGAGCGCCTGTACAGCGACCAGCCGGACTTCGTGATGCCCCGGCACCACTTCAACGAGGCGCACTCGTTCATCACCGGCGGGCTGCAGGACGTTTCCCTGTCGCGCGCGCACCTGAAGTGGGGCGTGACCGTGCCCTGGGACCCGTCGCACGTGTTCTACGTGTGGTTCGACGCGCTCCTGAACTACTACACAGCGCTCGGCTACGCGCGGCCGGGCCAGGACCTGACCGGCGAGTTCTGGCCCGCGACCTACCACGTGATCGGCAAGGACATCCTCAAGTTCCACACCGTGTTCTGGCCGGCGATGCTGATGGCGGCCGATCTCCCGCTGCCGGAGCACGTGTTCGTCCACGGCTTCCTGCTCGGCGCCGACGGGCGCAAGATGAGCAAGTCACTCGGCAACGTGCTCGACCCGTTCGAGGTCATGGAGGAGTTCGGCACCGACGCGTTGCGCTTCTACCTGATGCGCGACGTGCCGTTCGGATCGGACGGCGCCGTCGGCATGGACGCGGTGCGCTCGCGCTACGACGTCCGAGCTCGCGAACGAGTACGGCAACCTGGCCAGCCGGACGCTCGCGATGGTGCAGCGATACCGCGACGGGGTGGTGCCGGCGGTGGCGCGCGATCCGTCGCTCGACGCCGATCTGGACGGGCTTCCGGCAGAGGTCGCTGCGCTGATGGATCGCGCCGAGCCGACGCAGGCGCTCGATCGCATCTGGCAGCGGGTTCGCAGGCTGAACCGCTACGTCGAGGAGCGCGCGCCGTGGCAGCTCGCGCGTGACCCGGCCGCTGCGGAAGCGCTGGATCAGACGCTGGCGTCGCTGATCGAGGGGTTGCGCACCGTCACGGTGATGCTCGAGCCGTACATGCCGGCGAGCACCGAGAAGCTGCTCGCGGCACTCGGCTCTCCGGGCGGATCGATCAGCTCGCTCGAGCCGCTGTTTCCGAAGCGTGGTTGACAGCCACACGCATCTCGACATGTGCGAGCCGGCAGATGCCGAGCTCGTGGAGGCGGCGGTCGCCGCCGGGATTGAGCGCATCGTCACCGTGGGCACGACCGGGGCGTCGTGCCGCGCAGCGCTGGCCGCGGCCGAGGACTTCCCGCAGGTGTACGCCGCTATCGGCCGCCATCCGGGCGAGGCGACGGGCTTCGACGACGCCGACCTGGCCGAGCTCGAGGCTCTGGCCGCGCATCCCAGGTGCGTGGCGATCGGCGAGACCGGCCTCGACTACTACCGTGACTACGCGCCCCGGACCGACCAGGAGCGAGCCTTCGAGGCGCAGATCGCGCTGGCACGTTCGGTCGGCAAGCCGCTCGTGATCCACACGCGCGCGGCCGACGACGACACGCTGCGGATGCTGTCCGAGCAGGCCGAAGGTGTGCGCGTGATCCTCCACTGCTTCTCGATGGCGGACCGGATCGAGGAATGCCTGTCGCATCCCGACTGGTGGGTGTCGTTCGCGGGGAACGTGACGTACCCGCGCTCGGAGGCGCTGCGGCTCGCCGCGCTGCGCGTTCCGGCCGAGCGGCTTCTGGTCGAGACCGATGCGCCGTATCTGTCGCCGCAGGTCGTGCGCGGGAAGCCAAACCAGCCGGCGCACGTCGCCCACACGGCCCGCGCCCTGGCGGTCGAGCGCGGGTGCCGTACGAGGAGCTCGAGGCGGCGATCGAGCGCAGCGCCGCCGACGTGTTCGGATGGTGAAGGGGGACCCGCCCTTTCGTGGTGCACGCATGAGAAGGGCCGTTGGGGGAGGGTCCCTTGGACAGAACTTCCTCGTTGACCGCAACATCCTCGACGTGATCGAACGGCTGGCCGCACTGGCCGCGGACGACGTGGTGCTCGAGGTCGGTGGCGGCGAGGGGATCCTGTCCGAGCGCCTCGCGGAGCGCGTCCGGCACGTGCACGTGGTCGAGCTCGACCGGTCGCTCGAGGCCGGGCTGCGTGAGCGGCTGGCGTCCTACGACAACGTGTCGTTGTGGATGGGCGATGCGCTGTCGCTCGACCTGGCCGCGCTGGATCCGGCGCCCGGGAAGATCGTCGCCAACCTGCCGTACGGCATCGCCGCGACCTTCATCCTGCGCACGATCGACGAGCTGCCGAGCGTGGAGAGCTGGGTGGTGATGGTGCAGCGCGAGGTCGGCGAGCGGCTAGCCGCGTCACCGGGTAGTTCCGCGTACGGCACGCCGTCGGTGCTCGCCCAGCTGGCGTGCGACGTGCGCGTGCTGCGGCCGGTGGCGCGCACCGTGTTCCGCCCGGTGCCGCACGTCGACTCGGTGCTGGTCGGTCTGCGCCGACGCGGGCCGGGGCCTCGCCCGCGGTGCGCGCGCTCGTGCACGCGGGCTTCGCCCACCGGCGAAAGGCGCTGGCGCGGTCGCTGGCGCTCGCGCCGGGCGCGCCGCCGGGAGTCCGCGAGCGCGCGCGGGAAGCGCTCGTCGAGCTCGGCCATCCGGCGGATGAGCGCGCCGAGCGGCTGGCGCCGGCGGAGTTCGCCGAGCTGGCGCAGAGGCTCGCGGCGTGAAGCTGCGGGCGCTGGCGCCGGCGAAGGTGAACCTCTGCCTGTTCCTCGGCCCGACGCGGGAGGACGGGCGTCACGAGCTGGTGACGCTGTTCGAGTCGGTGTCGCTGGCGGACGAGCTTGCGGCTGGAGGTGCTCGAGTCGGGCGGCGATGAGGTGCGCTGCGCGGCGGTTGCCGGGCCGAATCTGGTCTCCGACGCGCTCAGGGCGCTGCGGGCGCGGGGGTGGAAGGGCCCGCCCGTCGCGATCGAGATCGACAAGCGGATCCCGGTGGCCGCGGGGATGGGCGGGGGATCAGCCGATGCCGCCGCGGCCATCAGGCTTGCCGGCGCCGTGGCCGAGGTGCAGGTTCGCCGGCGAAGTCGCGGTCGGACTCGGTGCCGACGTGCCCAGTCAGCTCGTCCCGGGGGTGGCGATCGGCACCGGCGCGGGGGAGGTGGTCGAGGCGGTGGCGCCGCTCGCGCCGCACGCGTTCCTGGTTCTTCCGCTGCCGTTCGGGCTGTCGACGCCGGAGGTGTACCGCGAGGCCGACCGGCTGGGACTGCCGCGGACGGCGGGCGAGCTTGCGGAGCGGGTGCGCGCGTTACGTCCGGCGCTGAACGGGTCGCTCCCGGCCTCGCTCGTGGTCAACGATCTCCAGCCGGCGGCGCTGTCGCTGCGCCCGTCGATCGACCGCGCGCTCGACGATGCTCTCTACGCCGGCAGCGACCACGCGATCGTGTCGGGGTCTGGGCCGACCGTGCTCGGGCTGTTCTGGGGCGAGGATTCGGCGGCGCGGGCGAGCGCGGGCGTCGCCGCCCTGGTAGGCCGCTACCCTGGGGCGACCACGGCCGTGCCGGTCGACGCCTCGTACGGATTTCCGCACCCGGCCTGACGGCGTCGCCCGGTTCGGGCACAATTTGCATCTGGCCGATGACCAACGAAGCGATCACGTATCTGGTTGGCGCCTGTCTGGGTGTGTTCGGGCTGTGCGCGTTCGTCGTGCTCGTGGTCGTCCCGGCGATGAGCGCGTACCGTCGCACGCTCGAACGGGCCGCGGTGGCGATCCTTTCGCTCTACGTCCTGGCTGCGCTGGTCGGAGTCGGCGTGCTGCTCGGCGGGCTGATCATCGTCGAGTGGCCGAGGGTCTTCTGAGCTGGCTGAAAACGCCCGCAGTCGCGAGGCTTCCGCGCCTGACCTGTCTGCCCTGGCCGCGATCACCGATGCGGTCGAGGCCGGCGCAGGCCTGCCCGAGATCATTCGCGCCGCGTCCCGCGCCCTCGACGCCAGCCTCGTACTGATCGACCGCAGCGCCTCGGTGCTGGCGGTGGCCGCGCGGTCGCCCGCCGACGAGCGCTCGCTGATGCGCGACGCCGAGGATGTGACCACGATCGAGCTCAAGGTCGCCGAGGCGACGGTGGGAAGGCTGCGCATGCGTGGCCGCGAAGGTCCGCCGGACGCTTCGATGTTGCGGCTGGTGAGCACGCTGATCGCCTCCGAGGTGGAACGGGTGCGCGCTCCCGAGCGGGCCTCCGAGGAGGCGGCGGCGACGTTCCAGCGGGCGGTGCTCGAACGGCGGGTGACCGATCGGGGCGACCTGCTCGCGCGCGGCAAGGAGCTCGGCTGCGACTTGTCGTCGGGCGGATCGGTGCTGGTGGCGCGGGCGCATCCCCGCATCCCCACCGAGGACGACTGGCGCCGGCGGCTGCTGGCGCTCACGGCTCGCGGTGGCCGGTCGGTCGCGCCGGGCGCGATCTCGACGCCGGAGCCCGGGCATCCCGGCGAGGTCACGATGCTGCTGCCGGACGGCGATGGGGAGGCGGGCCGGCGCGCGTCCTCGGCGATCCTGCGCGAGCTCGAGTCGGGGTTGCCGGGGTTCGCGTTCGCGATCGGGCGCAGCCGGCATACCGCGGATCCTCTCGATCTCCACCGAGCGTTCGACGAGGCCGTGCTCGCGGTCAATGTCGTCGCCGGCGATCCGGAACGGACCGAGCTCGCGTTCGAGCAGACGGGTACCTACCAGCTGCTGCTGCCCTACATGAAGGATCCGGCCGAGCTCCAGCGCTTCTACCACGAGACGGTGCGTCCCCTCGTGGCCTACGACGAGCAGTACGAGACCGACCTGCTCGGGACCCTGGCCACGTTCCTCGACTGCGACGCCAACGTGAACGCCACCGCCGCCCGGCTGATCACCCACCGGCACACGATCCGCTACCGGTTCGAGCGCGTGCGGGAGCTCACGGGGCTCGATGTGTCCTCCACCGACGGGCGCGAGAAGCTCTCGCTGGGGTTGAAGGCGATGCGGGTGCTCGGGATTGCGCCGCCGCGGGGTCCGGCCACCGAGCCGGGCGCCGAGGGCGGGCGCGTGCCGCGCGTGCCGGGCTAGGTGTAGGTCTCGCGCAGCGCGCGCTGGACCGCTGCCGCCGCCATCTTCCCGGCGATCTCGAGCGGCTCGGTGCTGCGGGTGGCGCGCGCGAGCACGAACGCGCCCTCGAGCGCGGACAGCATCGCGATCGTGAGCTCCCTCGCCTTGTCGGCGGGCAGACCCGAGTGCTCGTGCCGCTCCGTGCCCGCCGCGATCCAGCTCTCGAACACATCCGCACAGGCCGCTCTGAGCGTCTCGCTCGTGCTCGAGACCTCGAGCGCGATCGTGGCGATCGGGCAGGCGTCGACGTAGTCGGTCTCGCGCAGATGCTCGGCGGCGCCACGGAAGAAGTCCTCGACCGCGGTGGGGAGATCCGGCGCGGAGTCGAACACGGCCGGGATCAGCTGCTCGTAAAGGCCGCCGGAGACGCGGATCGCCTCCGCCCCGAGCTGCTCCTTGCCCCCAGGAAAGAAGTGGTAGACCGAGCCGAACGGGGCTTGCGCGGCGGTCACGATCTGCTTGACGCCGGTGGCGGCGTAGCCCTGGGTGCGGAACAGCTCGGCGCTGGCGCCGACGATCCTGTCTCGGGTGTTCGGCATGGTGATAGGGTATCGCTAGAGCGATCAATCTAGTGAGGTGAGTTGCATGCTGCTGTCCTGGCTGGCGTCGAAGGTGATCGGCTTCGCAATGGCGCGCACGCGCGCGGGGGATGTGCGCCCCACGCTGCTCCTCGACGCGTCCGACGTGACCCTGACGTTCCCGGGCGACAGCTCGTGGTCGGGCGTCTTCCGGGGGAAGAGCGAGGTGGAGCGGTGGCTGCGCCGGCTGGCCCGTGTGGGACTGCAGACATTCCCAGACGAGGTCGTGGCCAAGGGCTTTCCATGGAACACGACCGTGTGCGTCCGTGGCCACAACTACCTGCGCTCGCCCGAGGGCGAGACCGTGTACGACAACCGGTTTGTCATCTGGGGCCGGATGGCCTGGGGGCGCCTGAAGGAGTACGAGGTGTACGAGGACACGATCAAGCCGAAGGCGCTCGACGAGTACCTGAGGGCGAACGAGCCGGCGCTGATGACCGCCTGAGCCGGCCGGGGTTCGCGCGGTCGCGGCGGGAGGCGTCGTCGCGGGCCGCCGGGTGTGGCGTTGCGGGGCCGCGAGTGGTGCCATTAGCATCGCGCGCCAATGCCGATCGGGATCATCACGGGCTCGGGCACCCATGCCCTGCCGAGGTTCTCCGAGCCCGATCCGGTGACGGTCGAGACCCCGTTCGGCACGGCCACGGTGACCCGTGGCCGGTTCGGGGACGTCGACGCGCTGCACGTCTCTCGCCACGGAGCCGGCCACGTCCGCCTCTCAAACCAGGTGACCCACCGGGCGAACGTGTGGGCGCTCCGCGAGCTGGGGGCGAGCGCGGTAGTCGGATGCACCGCCTGCGGCGCGGTCGACCCCACCCTAGATCTCGGGTCCCTCGTCGTGTTCGACGACCTGCACTTCGCCTCGAACCGCCTTCCCGACGGCTCGTTGTGCACCTTCTTCGTGGAGCCCGGGGATCCGGAGCGGGCGCACTGGATCCTGCACGGGGGACCGTTCTCGGAGGGCGTGCGGTCGGCGCTGCTCACCGCCGCGGGCGACGCAGGCCACGCGGCGCGCGACGGCGGCGCCTACGGGCACGTGGACGGGCCGCGCTTCAACACCCCGGTCGAGATCGCCCAGCTCGCGCGGTGCGGCGTCGTCGCCGTCAGCCAGACCGGCGGCCCCGAAACGGTCCTCTGCGGTGAGCTCGAGCTCCCATACGGCCTGATCGGGTTCGTCACCGACTACGCCAACGAGGTCACGCCGGGAGAGCCGACGCCGGTCGCTCGGCTGATCGAGTTGATGGGCGCGAGCACGGTGATCTTCGCGGAGGTCCTGGGGCGCGCTGTCAAGGCGCTGAGTGCCGATCGGCCGGCGGCAGCCGGCACCGTCTACCGCTTTGAGCAGGGATGAGCGACGGCCCGCCCGCGGTGCTGGTCATGGCCCGAGCGCCGCGCCGGGGGGAGGTCCGGCGAGCGCTCGAGCCGGCGATCGGGATCGACGGTTCTCTCGCCCTGCACGTCGCGCTGCTCGGGGCCACCGCGGCGTGGGCCCAGGAGGTCGCCCCCGACGCCGTCTACGTGGCCCACGATCCGCCCGACGGGGGCCCCGACCTGCGTTCCCTGTTCGGCGCCCGCGCGACCCTGTTCCCCCAGAACGGCGAGGGCATCGCCGCCCGGCTATCCGACGCGGCCGCGCGGGTCTTCTCCCAGCGGGAGGGCCCGCTCATGATCGTGTGGCCCGACCTCCCCCAGCTGCGGCCCGAGCACGCCACCGGCGCGCTCGACGACCTGAGCAACGGCTGTGACGTCGTCCTCGGTCCGGTGATCGACGGCGGGCTGTATCTCGTGGGCATCTCGCATCCGGTCCCGAAGCTGTTCGCGCTGCCCGAGCAGAGCTGGCGCGGGCGCGACGTGATGATGATCGGCCTCTCCGCCGTGCGAGAAGCCGGCCTCGAGGTCGGAATCCTGCGCGCCGAGCGCGCTCTCCATCGTCCCTCGGACGTCCGCGCCGCGCTCGCCGATCCGCTGCTGCCGGAGGCGATCGGCAAGATCCTTCGCCGGGGCTAGACCTCGTCTGTTCGTCGAGGGTCGCCGGGAAGCGTTCCGGTGGCGCCGGCGCCCGCCGAAGAGCGTCTCAGAATGCTGCGAGCCTTTCGGCAGAGTGAGCGCGTGATCGTCGGGTCGGGGCCGGGGGCGTTTACCGGCCGCGCCGCGGCGGACCTGGGTCGCCTCGGCCCGCGCCCTCGCGGTGTGGACTTCCTCAGCGGGAGGCTGGCGGGCCGGCTCCGCGACTGGGCGCGCCGGCGCGAAGACGGGGCTAGACCACCCGTCCAGATCCCGCCCGTAGACCGCGTTGCGGTTCAAGATCGCACCCTGCCCTGCCGATCCGTTTGCGGACTAGGACCTAGCATGGGCTTCCCCTACCTTCGGCACATCATCAGCCTTCGTCGCTCCCGCCTGCACGGGGAGGACGGCTTCACGCTGATCGAAGTGATGGTCAGCGCGATCATCGTCGTGCTTCTCGCGGCGAGCGTCGCCAAGGCGCTGATCGCCAGCACCGACTTCAGCGGTTACGAGCGCTACCGCTCCCAGGCGGACGAGGTCGCCCAGCAGGACCAGGAGCGCCTCAAGTCGATGTCCGACGCGCAGCTGGCCAACCTGGATCAGACGCGCAACGTCGTCGTCGGCCCCACGACCTACACGCTGCACTCGACGGCGACCTTCCTGAGCTCGAGCGGGACTTCCAGCTGCACCTCGGGCAACACCGCGTACTTCAAGGTGACCTCGACCGTCGGCGTGGAACGCGACCAAGGGCAACCCCGTCAGCAACGTGACCGAGGAGACGATCATCACGCGGCCGGTCAGCGGGAGCCTGACTCTGAAGGTCAACGACCAGACCGGCGCCGGCCTGTCCGGCGTCACCGTCACCCCGGACGGCACGAACACCGGCTACACGACCAACGGCGTCACCGACCCGACCGGGTGCGCCGCCTTCGCCGGCCTCCCCATCGACGGCTACACGCTCACCCTGAGCGACGTCGGCTACGTGAACCTCGACGGCCTCGCCAACCCCAGCGAGGGAGCCACGGTGAACTCGACCGGCGTCACGGCGGCGACGCAGATGGTGATGGGCCAGGCGGGATCGGTCAACGCCAGCTTCGCGACCTGGGACGCGACCAACGGGACGACTCCGGTAGCGGTTCCGGGATTCGAGCTCTCCTACTACGGGAGCGGGGCCGGCAACCACATGACGGTCTACAAGACCACCGGCTCGACGACGGCGTCGGCCACGAATCTGACGGCGAACAGCCTGTTCCCGTTCGCGCTGTCGGGCCCGAGCTACGCCAACAACTACCAGGTGTGGGCCGGAAGCTGCCCCCAGGAGCAGCCGCTTCAGCCGCCGGCCAACATGGATACGGCGTCCGTCAACCCGGGCGGCTCGTCGATTCCGGCGACCGTCGCCGAGCCCGCTGTCGATGTGGCGGCCAAGTACAACGGCTCGTATGTGACGCCTACCGACGTCAACGTGAACTTCGTCGCGACCAGCGGCAACGCATGCTCCGACACATGGCACAAGGTCCCGAGCCTGACCACCGAGACGGTCAGCGGGGTGAGCTACGGCGTGTATCCCGCGCCGTTCGCGAGCAACGCCGCCAAGGGCACGGCCAGCGCCAGCGCGACCGGTGACACCGGCTACCTCACCGTCTGCGCCGACTACAAGGTCGGCGGCAAGTACTACACGTTGACCTCGAGCCAGTTCTACAACACGAACTTCGCCGGGCCCACATTCATGCCGGCGCTGGCGGACCTGAAGACCGGCACGTACACGTCGACCGGGTGCGGATGATGGCCCTTCTGCGCAGACTCGCGCGTCGGCTTCGCGACGAGCGCGGCTTCACCCTCGTCGAGATGCTGGCGACGATGGTCGCCGGCATGGTGGTCCTGGCCGGCCTCACGACGATGCTGACGGTCACGCTCCGCGAGACCTCGCGCACGTTCACGAACGTCGACGCCACGCAGCGCGGCCGGACGATCCTGGAGAGCATCTCCAGCGAGCTTCACTCAGCATGCGTGGCCGACCTCGTGACGCCGATCCAGGGCGGCGCGAACGGCACCCAGGTGAGCGACTCGAACAACCTCGTGTTCCTCAGCCAGTTCGGCACCTCGGCCAACCCCACGCCGGTCGAGCACAAGATCAGCTTCAGCGCGAGCGCCCGCACCCTGACCGACTACACGTACGCCTCAACGGGTGGAACCTCGCCGACGTGGACGTTCAGCTCGACGCCGTCGAGCAGCAAGGTCTGCTCACGAACGTCGTGCCGACTCCCGCCGTCGGGCGGCGGCAACGTGCCCGCGTTCCAGTACTTCGCCTACGAGCCGTACACCGACGCCAACGGCAACACGGACATGATGCTCATGGACGGCAGCAGCAGCGTGCCCGGCACGACGAACCTGCCGAACCCCGATCCGCTCTCGACGAGCAGCGGCCTGTCTCAGACGGATGCGGCATCCGCGGCCGAGGTTCTCATCACGATGAACGTCGGGGGCGCCGGCCACGCGCACGAGAACACCCAGCTGAATGACACCTACGACAACCTGACGCGGGCGATCGTCTTCCGCTTCACCCCCTCCGCCGACACCACTGGCGCCAACGCCACCTTCAACCCCTGCGACTGATGACCACATCGAAGCTCATCACGTTCCTGACCGCTGCTCCGCCGGCGCGCCGCGTCCGAGAGCGGGTTCACGATGGTCGTCGCGCTGGGCGCGCTGGCCGTGACCAGCCTGCTGATCGCCGGCGTGTTCGTCGCCGTGAACGGAGACATCCACCAGAGCACCCAGGACCTGGCGAGCCAGCAGGCGTACGCCGCCGCCCGCGCCGGGGAGAACGCCTTCCTCTACCAGCTCAACCAGAACCCGAACTACTGGACGACGTGCGCCAACGATTACCAGCCGACCGCGGTGGGGGTTCCGGGCGCGGTGACGAACGAGAAGTACTCGTACGTGCCGGTGTACAACTCGGGCTACAGCAACACCAACTGCACGACGACGCAACGCGATCGCGGCCATGATCGATCCCACCACCGCGACGCTGCGGATGGAGTTCACCGGTTACGCCGGTAACACGAACTCCGCCGGGTGTACCCCAGATCTCGCGCACGATCGTCACCAGCTTCAAGAAGCCGAGCCCGCTCGACTACCTGTGGTACACCGACCACGAGATGCGAGACCCGCTTCTCGACCCGACCAACTGCACCGGCGAGAAGTACTACTGGCAGTACGCCAGCGCGTCTCAGTACCCGGGCGCGTGCGAGATCAACTGGATCACGGGCGACACGATGAGTGGCCCGTCATACACGAACGACCTGTACCTGATCTACTCGAACGCGGCCCCTGTCGTTCGGTCGCTCCGGCACCAAGGACCAGACTCAGAGCAGCGCGCCGACCAACAGCGTGTGCGTGAGCAACAACTGCCAGCGGGCCTCGTTCCAGGGGACGACGCCGGCCTCGAAGCCCGGCGCCAAGTCCGTGCAGCTTCCGTCGACGGTGTCGAGCACCCAGCTTCTGACCGACGCCCAGACCAACGGCCAGGTGTTGACGGGGACGACCACGATCAACCTCAGCGGAACGGGCGCGACGGTCAGCAACTGCCCGGGCACGCCCGCCGGCGCGACGTGCACCGCAGGCTGGGTGAACAAGAACATCCCCAGCCTGCCGCCGATCATCTACGTCCAGAGTGCCTCGGGCTGTCCCTCCACGTACTCGCTCAACACCTCCTACGCCACCAACAACCAGGGCCAGTACTACGGGCCGTGCGGTGACGTTTACGTCCACGGCAGCTATTCGCAGCCGCTCACGATCGTCTCCGACCACGACATCATCGTCGTGGCCAACAACGGGACCTCGACCCCCGGGCATCACCACCAACGTCGACTCCCAGGGCAACCCGACGGGCAACGCCACCCTGGGCCTCGTCGCCGGCGACTTCGTCCGGGTGATGCACTCCGCGAACACGAACGCGAACGCGATCACCATCGACGCGGCCATCCTCACGCTCGCCCACTCGTTCATGGTCGACAACTACAACTCGGGCGGGGGCGGCCAGCCGGGGCTCAACGTCCACGGCGCGATCGCGCAGCGCTACCGAGGCATCGTCGGGCAGGTCTCCGGGACGGGCTACCTCAAGGACTACCACTACGACGACCGGCTCCACGTGATCCTGCCGCCGTTCCTCTTCGACCTCTCGACTGCCGGCTGGAACGTCATTCGCGAGACGTTGTGCATGACCACCGGGAACATGTCGGCGTCGACGAGCTGCACCTACCAGGGTCCCTAACAAGGCGTTGCTGCGGCGGCACAAGGCGGTGCTGCGGCGACGGCTCGGGCGGATCCCGGCCGTCACGACGGGATGAGAATTCTCTGCAGCAGAGCCGCCGGAACACACGCGCGAATGGGGTTGCTACGTGCGTAGGTCGAGGCTGGGGGGCAGGGACTCGAACCCCGATTTCCGGGACCAAAACCCGGCGTCGCTGCCAGTTGGACCACCCCCCAGAATACCAACGGCCTCGGACGGCTCGGTCGAATCTAGCAACTGACACGGCCCGACGGCCGCGAGCTTTCCGTCCGAATAGCATGCGAACATATGTTCGTGAACGCTCGTATCGGGCATCAGCAAAGACCGACCGGGAAGCTGGCGCAGCCGACCTCCCGCGGCCGTCGGGTTACGGAGGCGTGAGCTGTGCCGCGGTACACGGAGGAACAAGCGCGCGCCGCCGTCGCCTCGTCGCTCTGCTACTCGGAGGCGCTGACGAAGCTAGGGCTGCGGCCAGCGGGCGGGAACCACCGTCTGTTCCGCCGGTACGTCGACGAGGTCTGGCAGATCTCGACGGCCCACTTTGATCCCCAGCAGGCTCGCCTGCGCGGCCTTCACCGTCCGCGGCCGAAGCCGATCGAGGAGATCCTCGTCGACGGCTCGACGTTCAACCGCAGCAATCTCAAGAATCGTCTCTACGCAACCGGACTCAAGACACGCACGTGCGAGCTCTGTGGCCAGGGCGAGGAATGGCGCGGAAAGCCCATGTCGCTGATCCTCGACCACATCAACGGGGTGCCGAACGACAACCGCCTCGAGAACCTCCGGATCGTTTGCCCGAACTGCGCCGCCACGCTGAGCACTCACTGTGGCCGCAAGAACCGGCTCGCTGAGCGAGACTGCGCACGGTGCGGGACGCCGTTCCAGCCACGCCAGCGAAAGCAGCGCTATTGCTCTTTCTACTGCGGTGCTCGTCATAACGTAGGTCGTCGGAGTCCGAAGCCACAGACCCGGAAGGTCACGCGCCCGGCTTACGAGCAGCTCACTGCCGACCTCGCCGAGATGAGCGTCGTCGCGGTGGGACGCAAGTACGGCGTCTCCGACAATGCAGTCCGGAAGTGGATCCGGTGGTATCGCTACCAGGACGAACGCCGCGAGTTTGAAGCGAGCCGGCGCCGCGATGATCGTGTCGACACGTGATGAGCTGCCTGCGTGAGACACGTGCCGGAGGACGACGCGCCGCCGCATCAGCGGATGCCGCAGCCGCACGATCGCCTACGATCTCGCCGTGACCGCGCCCGTCGTCGTGATCCTCGCCGCGGGGGAGGGAACTCGGATGCGCTCGGCGACGCCGAAGCTGCTGCATCCGCTGTGCGGACGGCCGATGATCGCGTGGCCGGTGGCGGCGGCGCGGGAGGCCGGCGCGGGTGGGCGTGGTGGTCGTGGACAGCCCGAAGCGGATCCTCGAGGGGACGCTCGACGACGGGGTCAAGGTCGCGATCCAGGAGCAGCCGCGGGGCACGGCGGACGCGGTGAAGGCGGCGGTGCCGTTCATCGATCCGGCGGCGACGGTGGTGGTGCTGAACGGGGACCACCCGCTGATCACGGCGGAGATGCTCCGGGGCCTCGTCGAGGCGCAGACTCGGTCCGGAGCGGGTGCCACGCTCGCCACCGCGGTGCTCGATGATCCCAGTGGGTACGGCCGGGTGGTCCGGGCTCCCGACGGGACCGTGGAGCGGGTGGTCGAGACGAAGGCGGCCGGAGACGCCACCGAGCTCGAACTGCACATCCGCGAGATCAGCACCGGCATCTACGCCTTCGACGGCGCCGCGCTGATCGCGGCGCTCGAGGAGGTCCGCAGCGACAACGCTCAGGGCGAGTTCTACCTGCCCGACGTGGTGCCGATCCTGCGGGCGCGAGAGCGAAGCGTGCAGGCGTACGTGATCAGCGACGCCAGCGAGCTCGGGGTTAACGACCGAATCGGCCTGGCCGCGGTGAGGGAGGTCGCGCAGCGGCGGATCCACGAACGGCACATGCGCGCGGGTGTGACGATCGTCGATCCAAATTGCACCGTCATCGACGCGGATGTGCAGATCGGCCAGGACGCGGTGATCGAGCCGTTCACGAGCCTGCAGGGCGCGACCCGGATCGGCGGCGGGGCCCGGATCGGCCCCCTGAGCACGCTCATCGATGCAGAGGTCGGGCGATCGAGGCTCGGGTGATCCATTCGTACGTGAACGGCGCGCAGGTGGGTAGTCGGGTGAGCGTGGGTCCGTTCGCGTACCTGCGACCCGGCACCGTGCTCCACGAGGGGTCGAAGGCGGGCACGTTCGTGGAGATCAAGAACTCGGAGGTGGGCCCGCGAGCCAAGGTGCCTCATCTCTCCTACATCGGCGACGCCGACATCGGCGAGGGGACGAACATCGGCGCCGGGACCATCACCGCCAACTACGACGGCGCCAACAAAAGCCGCACGCAGATCGGCGCCGGCGCGTTCGTGAGCGTCGACACCATGTTCGTCGCGCCGGTGACGTGGGAGACGGCGCTTACACCGGCGCCGGCTCGGTGATCACAGAGGATGTCCCGCCGGGCGCGCTCGGGGTGGCGCGGGCGCGTCAGCGCAACGTCGAGGGTTACGCCGAACGCCGGAAAGAGCGAGATGCCACTCGACACGGCGCCGAGGAATCCGGCGACAATGCCGCTCCCAGCACCCGTCAGAAGGACCAGGCGTGATCTCTGACAATGTCCTCCGCCGGACCGGCCGGCCGACGCCGAAGCGTCTCCCGTCCGGCGTACACTCGCCCGTCCGATGAGCGTGCTGGAGACAAGGGAGGCGGCGACCGACCTCCGCCTCCCGTACGAGAAGCGACTGATGCTGTTCTCCGGCCGGGCGAACCCGGGTCTGGCGGCGAAGATCGCGGCCAAGCTGGGAGTCGATCTCGGCGGCGTCACGCTCAAGACCTTCTCCAACGGCGAGGTCTACTGCCGCTACGACGAGTCGGTGCGGGGCGCCGACGTCTTCATCGTGCAGCCCACCTGCGGCAACTCCGACACGGGCCTGAGTGCCAACGACGCGCTGATGGAGCTGCTCGAGATGGTCGACGCGGCCGTCGGGGGCTCGGCTCACCGGGTGATCGCGGTGGCGCCGTGGTACGGGTACTCGCGCCAGGACAAGAAGTCGGCGCCGCGCGAGCCGATCAGCGCGCGCCTGGTGGCGAGGATGCTCGAGGCCGCCGGGATCGACCGGCTCCTCACGATGGACCTGCACTCCGGTCAGATCCAGGCGTTCTTCCAGAAGCCGTGTGACCACATGACGGCGTTGTTCATGCTGACCCAGTACTTCGCCGACCTCGCCCTCGACGACGAGCTCGTCGTGGTGGCGCCCGACGCCGGCCGGGTGAAGCTGAACAAGCAGTTCGCCTCGAAGCTCGGCGCCGACCTCGCCATCCTCAACAAGGAACGTCCGGCCCAGCAGGTCGCGGAGGTCACCTACGTGATCGGCGACGTCGCCGGCAAGACGGCGGTGATCGTCGATGACCTCATCGACACGGCCGGCACGCTCAAAGCCGCGGCGCAGGCGGTCTGCGCCGCCGGCGCGCGCCGCGTGTTCGCGGCCGCCACCCACGGAGTGTTTTCCGGCAACGCCTGGAGGAACCTCGATGAGGCGGGGTTCGAACAGGTGGTCGTCACGGACACGATCCCCGTCGCGCCCGGCGCGCCCGACTACGTGCGCGTCCTCTCGTGCGCCGATCTGCTGACGAGCTCGATCCGCCAGATCTTCACCGACGGCTCGGTGAGCGACGTCTTCGGTGGCGAGAACCAGCTGTTCTGAGCGTCGATGACCGACGGCGCGGCGGGCCGGCGGCTCCAGAGCGAGCGAGCGGTGCGGCTCATGGACCTGCTTGGCCTCACCGACGATGAGCTGTGCGCGATTCTCGGCGTCGACCCGCTGAGCCTGCTCTCAGGCCAGCTCGAGCACCGCGCTGAGCTCCCGATCCTGCTCGACCTCCTCGACGAGGCGAGCGAGCGGGCGGGTCCCGCCGTCCTGCGGCGGTGGGTCAGAAGCACCGGCCCGGCCGGGACGACCGATCGACGCCCTGATGGGGCGAGACTTCGGCCAGTTCGAGGACGCGCTGGCGGACCTCGCCGCGCGTGGCTTCGTCCTGCGCGGCGGCTCTGCCTGACGTGGGCGCGCCATTCGCCCATAGCCTGCGCGTCCGATACGCCGAATGCGATGCCCAGGGCGTGGTCTTCAACGCCCATTACCTCACCTACTGTGACGTCAGCATCACCGAGCTCTGGCGGGCGGCCTTCGGCAGCTACGCGGCAATGGTCGACCGGGGCGTCGACATCGTGGTCGCCGAAGCTCAGCTCCGGTTTCGCGCGCCCGCGCGCTTCGACCAGGAGCTCGCGCTCGAGGTGGCGATAGCTCGCCTCGGGAAGACGAGCATCCTCAGCCACCACACGATCCGCCACGACGGGCGGACGCTGGTCGAGGGATCGCTGCGGCACGTCCTGGTCGAGCTGCCGGGGCTGACCAAGACCGAGATCCCCGAGTGGGCGCGGGAGGCGTTGGCGCCCTGGACGGTGGCGGAAGGCAGTTAGCCGGCGCTGGAGGGGCGCATGCCGGAGGGGCCGCGTGCCGGAGGGGCCGCGTGCCGGAGGGGCCGCGCCCTGGCCGTGCGCCGGAGGGACCCGCGCGGCTACTTGCCGTCCGAGTCCGGCTCGGTTTTATTGCCGGGCCAGAACCCGGTCAGGTGGTAGAACGTGCGCGCGGCGGCACGATCGGCGGCCGCGCCCACGCCGGCCATCGTCGCGGCCTCGAGGGCGGCGGCTCCGACGACCTTGGGAAACGTCGCCTGAGCTGTGGTGGGGTCCGGTGGGCCGGCCTCGTCGATCTTGGACCACAGACCCTTGAAGATGCTCCGCCCGATCCGCGCGGCGATGAAGGCCGCGATCATCCCGAACGGCTTGTAGAGGATCTTCATGGGTGCAGCCTACCCCGCAGGGCCCGGGACCGGGCGCGCGCCGGCCGCCCCACGAGCACGCCGGGACCGCCCCACGAGCACCCCGGGGCGGCCCCACGAGCACCCGGGGCCCGCCCCACGCTCCCGGCGCCACCGCCGGCAATCCGGTTGCAGCTTGGATCCAGCCGGGGTTTCTGGGTAAATACCAGTGAAGACCCGTCGGACAAGGGGCAGGGACATGCTCGAAGAGGATCAAGACCGGCACGAGGCAGCGGAAGACCTTCTCCGCCGGGCCCTGCTCGATCACTCGTCTTCGGTGGCGGTGTCGCTCAAGGTCGGCGGCCTGCCACTCAGCGACGCGGTCACCGTCATCTTCCATGGACGGCGGGATCTGGGCACGCTCCAGACCTACGTCGCTTCCGGCCGCCGCGGCGCCGGCGCCACCGTCTCCGCCAGCGAGCTGCTGCGGGTCCCCTGCGACCTCGACCTGGCCGACGCCGAGGATCGCGAGGAGGCGGAGAGGCTCTACCTCGAGCAGGCGACCGCGCTCAGGGACGCGCTGATCGGCGCGGACGTCGTGCTCGACGTCTGGCGCGAGCCGCTCGGAGACCTCGTCGGGGCGATCCAGGTCGACCACTCGGTCGAGCTCGCGATGCGCCTCCCGGCAGCGCGCCTGCTGCCCACGGCGCTCGTGGCCCCGGAAGCGCGGCTCGTGGTGACGCCGGTCTGCGGGGCGCGCACCCTCGCGGAGGGAAAGCCGCCGATCGGCATCGTCTGCGCGCAGCAGGACGTCGCGCGCGTGTATCCCCTCGCGGACGATCCTGAGCGCTGCGTCGAGGACTTCCTCACGCTCGCGGCCGAGCGCGCGCGAGCACTGGCCGAGCGCCTTGACCACCAGGAAGCGTCGGTGGAGCGGTTCCTCGAGCTCAGCGGCGAGGACCCGCCAGAGGCAGGCTAGATCCGCGGCGGCTCTGGTTAGCTTGCGGCGGTGCGCCGCATCTACCTGGTCCTGATCGCGCTCGGGATCGTCCTCTTCCTCGCCATCAGCGCCATCCTCGCCCGCGCGTTCAGTGTCGACAGCGCCGAGCGCGGCGCGATCACCACGCTCGTCCAGGCCGAGGCGCGGGGCGATCAGAGCGGCGTCGTCTCCGGCATCTACCGCTGCGCCGGCGACTCGGCCTGCCGCGGCCAGGTCCTCCGCCAGGTCGCGCCGCTCCGCCGGTCCGGCTCGGTGGCAATCCTCGAGATTCAGTCCTCCGCGGGGTTCTCGCTCGGGAGCACCGCTCGGCATCGCCCGTGTCGCATGGCGCGCCGGCACGTCGCTGCCGGTGGTTCAGTGCGTGCGGGTCAAGCGCGCGGGCAACGCGATCAGCGGCCTACACGTGGAGCTGCTGGCGATCACGGGGCGCATCGAGTCCGACGCCGTCTGTCCGACTCGCTTCTGACCCACACGCGGAGAAGGCCGGGCCGCGTGGGGGCGGTAGCGCCCCGACTAGGACTCGCCGCGCTCGCGCCGGCTGGGAAGGCGCGCCGGCCGCACGCCCGTACGGACGGGCTGGCGCGACGGCTCCCGAGCGGGACGGCGATCGCGCCTCGGGAGGAGATCGGCCAGGCGCCGGTGGTCACGCAGGCGGACGCGGGCGGGAGTGGCGTCGGGGAGCGGGATCCCGCCACGCGGCGGCTCCGGCGGCTTGGGCGGACGGCGCGGGCCGTGGCCCCAGCCCTCGTCTGAATCGGAGCGCGGTGGCGAGTCCGGCGGCTCCCGCAGAGCAGGAAGCATCAAGACGGCAACACAAGCCAACCCCAGAGCGTGCACTCCGGCGATGATCAGCATGAGCTGAACGTCGCCTGACATGGGTTAAGCCTAGCGCGGGCGGATGGCTGCGCCAAGGGGGTCCTGCGGGCCAAAGATGATGGATGTCGTGACGGACCCGCGCGCCCGTGCGCGCCCCGACCGACCCCTCGCCGCCGCCGGCCGCACCGGTCGCCCGAACAAAGCCGTGCAGGCCACGCGCACGGACCCGGCTGCGGACCGCGCTCGCTACCATCGTTCGCCGTTATGGCGACCACGACCGACTCCACAGCCCTTGCCGTCGAGCGCCGCGAGCCAGGCGGCTCGCGCGAGGCCCGTCGGCTCCGCCGCGCCGGCAACGTCCTCGGCGTCGTCTACGGCGGCGGCGACGAGCCCGCGTCCTTCCAAGTAGACGCGCGCGAGCTCCGCCACGCGTTGGCACACGCCGGCGCAGTCCTCGAGCTGAGCATCGATGGCGCCCAGGGGACGCCGGTGGTGGTCAAGGAGCTGATCCGCCACCCGGTCAACGGCGAGATCGTGCATCTCGACCTGCTCCGGGTCCGGATGGACCAGGCGATCCAGTCCACCGTGGTGGTCGAGCTGGTCGGGGCCGAGGAGGCCCCCGGCGTCAAAGAGGGCGGCGTGCTCGAGCAGGTCACGCGAGAGCTCACGATCGAGGCGCTGCCCGGAGACATCCCGGACACGCTCCAGCACGACGTCTCCGAGCTCCAGATCAACGACACCGTGACCCTGAGCGCGCTCACCCCGCCCGGTGGCGTGACCCTCGTGGACGACCCCGAGACCGTGATCGCGACCGTCACCGCTCCGCGCCTCCAGCTCGCCGACGAGAACGAGATCGAGGAGGAGACCGAGCTCGTAGGCGAGGGCGAGACTCCGTCCGAGGAAGAGGCCGCGGAGGAAGCGGCCGAAGTCAACCCCGAGGCCGCCCCCGAGTAGTGCCCCGCCCGCTCGCCGCGTCCGCGCCGACGGCTGCGGACACGCGCGCGGCCGAGGCGAACACGACGGGAGGGTGAACGGTGCGCTTCCCGGGTCGCGCCAGCGCTCCTGCCGACTGGCTGGTCGTCGGCCTCGGCAACCCCGGCTCGGAGTACGCGAACACGCGGCACAACATCGGCTTCGAGGTGGCGAACGAGCTGGCCCGGCGCTGGGACCTCCCCAAGCCCAAGGCGAAATACCGCGGCCTGCTGACCGAGGGCCGGACCGGCCCCGGTGGCCCCCGCGTCGCCGTCCTCCTGCCTCAGACCTACATGAACGAGGCCGGGCAGTCCGCTGGGCCGGCCCGCGGGGCGTTCAAGGTGCCGCTTGACCGCGTGCTCGTGATCCACGACGAGATCGACCTTCCGTTCGGCGAGATCCGCGTCAGGACCGGTGGCGGCCTCGCCGGCCACAACGGGCTCAAGTCGCTCCGGCAGGGCCTCGGCTCGCCCGACTTCATGCGGGTCCGAATCGGAGTGGGCCGCCCGCCGACCACCGATCCCGACCGTGTCGCCGCCTACGTCCTCGGCCGCTTCGCCGAGCCGCGAGATGAGGTGCAGGCGCTGATCGACCGCGCGGCCAACGAGGCCGAGGACCTGGTGCGCGGCGAGCGCGCGCCCGCCTAGCCACTCGCGCACCAGAACTAGACTCAGAGGTAGTGCTCAGCACGCTCCTCTTCCATGCCGACGATGACGCGCAGACCAGCGCGCTCGCCACCGACGGCGGCCGCGCGTTCGTGTCCCAGGCGCTGCGCCCCTACCTGCTCGCTGCGCTGCTCGATCGCGAGCCGGACCGTCCCGCGATCGTCGTCGCGGGCGATGACCGGGCGGCCCGCGATCTCGCCGGCGCGCTCAAGGCGTGGCTCGACCCGCGCACCGTCCGCTACTACCCGAGCCGCGGTGTCACCTACGAGTCGCACCTCGCGCCGCCGCCCCACCTCGTCGGGCTGCGCATCGGCGCGCTCGATGCTCTGCTCGAGCGTGTGCCCGCCGGCGCGAGCGGGCCCGCGAGCGACGCCGGCCCGGCGCCCGTGGTCGTCGTGAGCGCGGTGGCGCTGTCGGAGAAGGTGCCGGACCCCACCTTGCGCCCCCACGCGTTCGCCCTCACCAAGGGCGACCTGATCGACCTCGAGGAGACCGCGCGCGACCTCGTCGCCGCCGGCTACGAGCGGGTCGACCAGGTGGAGGACCGCGGGCAGTTCGCGATCCGCGGCGGCCTGCTCGACCTGTTCCCCGCCACCGAGGACCGCGCCGTTCGCGTCGACCTGTTCGGCGACGAGATCGAGTCGCTGAGGTGGTTCAGCACATTCACGCAGCGTTCCCTCGGCGAGGCCGACACCGTGGAGATCGCTCCCGCCGCCGAGCTCGCCGAGGAGTACCGCGAGCTCGCGGAGATCGCGGCGCTCGAGGACCAGCAGAACCGCCCGGACATCGCCGAGCTGCTGCCGGTCGATGACTTCCACCCCTTCCTCGACCTCGCGCCCCAGAACGCGAACGTGCTCGTCGCCGCCGAGGAGGAGGTGGCGCCGGCGCTGGCCGACCACTGGCAGGACGTGTGCGCCGCGTTCCACGACGAGGACGCCCACCACCTCTACGTCGCGCCGAAGGAGATCGACGCCGCGCTCGCCGAGCGCGCCCGCATCCGCCTGTCGAGCATCGACCAGGATCAGCAGTACGAATTCCGCGCCCAGACTGCTGACGTTGCGGCCCGGGGGCTGAAGGAGGCCGAGCCCGAGCTCGAGAAGCTCGCCCGGTCGGGTTACCGGACGATCGTCACCTTCGCGCGCAGAGGGGAGGGCGAGCGCGCCGCGTACAACCTCGGGCGCCTCAAGGTCCGCTGGCTCGAGGACGGAGTGGGAGGAGAAGGTGCCGGGCAGATCACCTTCGCCCACGCGCGGCTGCAGCAGGGCTTCATCGCCCCGCAGTTCCACCTCGCGGTGATCCCCGAGCATCGGCTGTTCCGGCGGCGCCGGGCGCCCGACCAGCCGGATCGAACCCGCCGGCGCGGCGTCCTCAGGAGCTTCACCGACCTCAGGACCGGCGACTTCGTCGTCCACGAGGACCACGGGATCGCCCGCTTCGCCGGGTTCGACACCAAGACGGTCGCCAACGTCACCCGCGACTACCTGTACCTCGAGTACGCCGGCTCGGATCGCGTCTTCGTCCCCGTCGATCAGCTCGCCAAGATCAGCCGCTATGTCGGCGCGGGTGGCGCCCACCCACCGCTCTCCAAGCTCGGCGGGACCCGCTGGGACACGATCAAGGCTCGGGCTCGACGAGCCGCTCAGGAGCTGGCCGGCGAGCTCCTCAACCTCTACGCGGAGCGCAAGCGCCGCGAGGGCCACGCCTTCCCGCCCGACACCGACTGGCAGCGCGACTTCGAGGACGCGTTCCCGTTCAACGAGACGCCCGACCAGCGCGACGCCATCGACTTCGTCAAGGCCGACATGGAAGCCCCGCGTCCGATGGACCGGCTCATCTGCGGCGACGTCGGCTACGGCAAGACCGAGGTGGCGCTGCGCGCCGCATTCAAGGCCGTCCAGGACGGCACCCAGGTGCTGATGCTCGTGCCGACGACGATCCTCGCCCAGCAGCACTTCGGCACCTTCTCCGAGCGGCTCAAGGACTTCCCGATCACGATCGAGCACGTCTCGCGCTTCCGCCCGGCGGCCGAGCAGCGAGAGGCGGTCAAGCGCTTCAGCGAGGGCAAGGTCGACATCCTCATCGGCACCCACCGCCTCCTCTCACGCGACGTCCGCGCCAAGGAACTCGGCCTGCTCATCGTCGACGAGGAGCAGCGCTTCGGCGTCAAGCAGAAGGAGCTGCTGCGGCAGCTCAAGCTCAAGGTGGACGTGATCTCGATGAGCGCCACCCCGATTCCGCGCACGCTCCAGATGTCGCTCGCGGGAGTGCGCGACATCAGCGTGATCGAGACGCCTCCGGAGGGGAGAAGGCCGGTCAAGACCTACGTGGGCGAGTACGACGAGGAGCTCGTCAAGCAGGCGCTCCAGCGCGAGCACGCCCGCCACGGCCAGGCCTTCTTCCTCCACAATCGCGTGGAGACGATCGAGGAGACGGCCGAGCGGCTGCGCGGGCTGTGCCCGGGCATGCGCTTCGAGGTCGCGCACGGGCAGATGGACGAAGGCCAGCTCGAGAAGCGGATGCTGAGCTTCCTGCGCGGCGACGCCGACGTGCTCGTGTGCACGAGCATCATCGAGTCGGGCATCGACATCCCGCAGGCCAACACGCTGATCGTCGAGCGCGCCGACACCTTCGGCCTGGCGCAGCTCTACCAGATCCGCGGCCGCGTCGGCCGATCGCGCGAGCGCGCCTACGCCTACCTCCTGTATCCGTCCGCGGCCGCGCTCACCCCCGACGCGGCTCAGCGGCTGAGCGCCCTCTCCGACTACACCGAGCTCGGCGCCGGCTTCAAGATCGCCATGCGCGACCTGGAGATCCGCGGCGCGGGCAACCTGCTGGGCGACGAGCAGTCGGGCCACGTGGCGGCGCTCGGCTTCGAGCTCTACATGCAGATGCTCGACGAGGCGGTGGCCGCGGCCGGCGAGGAGGGGGCCGAGGCCGACTGGGAGCCGGTCCGGCTCGACGTCAACGTCGACGCCTACATCCCGGCCGACTACATCCCATACGAGCAGGCAAAGGTCGAGGTCCACCGCCGGATCGCCGGCGCCCGCGAGCTCGCCGACCTCGGGCTCCTCAAGGAGGAGCTGGAGGACCGTTTCGGCGATCTCCCCGACCCGCTGCGCAATCTGATCGCGCTCCAGCAGGCGCGGATAAAGCTCGGTCAGGCCGGGGCGCGGACGGTCACCTTCCGCGGCGGCCGGCTGGCGGTGACGCCGGTCGACCTCGATTCCACGAGGGCGAAGCGGATCCGCCAGGAGATCCCGGAGGCGCTGTACGAGTCGGGCAAGTCACAGCTCTCGCTCCGGGTGCCCGACGATCCGGTCAAGCGCTTCCCGGCCGTGGTCAAAGCGGCTGACGTGCTGCTTGCCGTGACCCGCGAAGCGGCCTGAGCTTCACAGACTCTTCAGATTCCCCGGGCGCAGGGTCGCTACCATCACCCGCTGGCTGTGACGAAGAAGCGGTTGATCCCGGCGCTTGGCGCCTTTTTTGTGCTCGCGATCATTGTCGCGGGCTGCGGCAGCGGCATCTCCGGCAACTCGGTGGCGAATGTCGCCGGCAACCCGATCACACTCGACGCCTGGAAGCACTGGATGGTCGTGGTGGCCAAGCTCCAGGCTGCGCAGAACCCCGGCCAGCCGGTGGTCGTGGCCAACGACCCGCCGAACTTCACCTCGTGCGTGACGACGATCAAGCCGTACGAGCCGAAGAACACCAAGGCCACGCAGCTGCGGAACGTATGCACCCAGCTCTCGAAGTCCTACAACAGCCAGGTGATGGGCTTCCTGATCACCTCCTACTGGTACCAGGCCGAGGCCGCCCGTCAGAAGATCAACGTGGACGACAAGACCCTGCAGGCGCAGTTCGACAAGGCGATCAAGTCGGCGTTCCCGACCACCGCGCAGTTCCAGTCGTTCCTGCAGCAGACCGGCCAGACGCGTGAGGACCTGATGTTCCGCTTCCGCGTCCAGGACGTCCAGTCCAAGCTGCTCGCCAAGCACAACACCAAGGTGACGCAGGCCCAGATCGCCCAGTACTACGCGAGCCACAAGTCGCAGTTCGGGACCCCCCAGACGCGCGACATCAGGATCGTCCTCACCAAGACCAAGGCGCAGGCGCAAGCGGCACAGGGCGCGCTCAAGTCCGGCAAGAGCTGGGACGCGGTGGCCAAGCAGTACTCGATCGACTCGAGCACCAAGAACAAGGGCGGCCTGCTGAGCGGAGTCACCCAGGGCTCGCAGGACACGGCGCTTGACACCGCGGCCTTCGCCGCTCAGGCCAACAAGCTCGAGGGCCCGGTGCAGGGCCAGTTCGGCTTCTACGTCTTCGAGGTCACGAAGATCACCCCCGGGACCCAGCAGTCGCTCGCCCAGGCGACGCCGCAGATCCGGCAGACGCTCACCCACTCAGCTCCAGAGCAGCGCTCAGACCGCGGTCGAGAACGCGGCCAAGAAGCACTGGCTCAGCCAGACACAATGCCGCAGCCGCCTACGCGATGGCCGACTGCAGCGGCTTCAAGGCGCCCAAGACGAGCACCACCACGTCGACCACCGGGTGAGCTCCGGGGCTCCGGAGCCGACCGAAGCGCTGGCGCGCCTCGACGCCATAACCCGACGTCTGCGCCGGGACTGCCCATGGGACCGCGAGCAAGACGAGCGCTCGATCGTCCCGCACACGGTCGAGGAGGCCTACGAGCTAGCGGACGCCGCACGGCGACGCGATGACGCCAAGATGCTCGACGAGCTCGGCGACGTCCTCTTCCAGGTCCACTTCCTGTCCCTGCTGCTCGAGGAGCGCGGCGCCGGAAGCCTGTCGCGAGGTGGCCGACCACTGCACCGAGAAGCTGATCCGCCGCCATCCCCACGTCTTCGGCGAGACCGAGGCCGAGACCGCCGGCGAGGTGCTGCGCAACTGGGACAAGATCAAGCAGACCGAGCCGGGCCGCGAGCCGGGTATCTTCGGCGAGGTGCCTGAGAACCTTCCGGGGCCGCTGTATGCGCGCAAGCTCCAGCGACGTGCCGCCTCGAGCGGGTTCGACTTCCCCGGCGTCGAGGGGCCGATCCAGTCGGTGCGCGACGAGCTCGCCGAGCTCGAGGCCGCGCGCACCGAGCAGGAGCGGTTCCACGAGCTGGGCGATCTGCTGTTCGCGGCGGTCAACGTGGCCCGCAAGCTGCGGGTCGATCCGGAGCTCGCGCTGCGCGCCGCCGCCGATCGCTTCCGCGGCCGGGTCAGCGCCAGCGGCGAGCTGGCCGCATCGGAAGGGCGTTACTGGAACGATCTCTCGCCCGACGAGCAGCTCCTGTACTACGCGCGCGTCCGTCTGAGCGAAGGAGAGCCAGACCAGCGATGAGCCAGATCGAGCACGTACACGCCCGGCAGATCCTCGACAGCCGAGGCAACCCGACGGTCGAAGTCGAGCTCAGCCTGCGCTCGGGCGCGTGGGGACGGGCCGCGGTCCCTCGGGGGCGTCGACCGGCGAGTTCGAGGCCACCGAGCTGCGCGACGGCGGCTCGGAGTGGATGGGCAAGGGCGTGACCAAGGCGGTGGAGAACGTCAACGGCGAGATCGCCGCCGCCGTGCGCGGACAGGACGCCTCGAGCCAGGCGGCGCTCGACCGGCTGCTGATCACGCTCGACGGCACCGACGACAAGTCGCGGCTGGGCGCCAACGCCATCCTCGCGGTGTCGCTGGCCGCCGCCCACGCCGCCGCCGCCGAGGAGCGCCTCCCACTGTGGCGCTACCTGGGCGGCGAGGCCGCGCACCTGCTCCCGGTGCCGATGATGAACGTGCTGAACGGCGGCGCCCATGCCGACAACAAGGTCGACTTCCAGGAGTTCATGATCGTCCCCGTCGGCGCGACGACGTTCCGCGAGGCGCTGCGGATGGGCGCCGAGGTGTTCCACAACCTCAAGAAGACGCTGGGCGCGCACAACCTCGGGACCGGG
Organism: uncultured Solirubrobacterales bacterium; assembly: GCA_963839105.1. GTDB lineage: Bacteria > Actinomycetota > Thermoleophilia > Solirubrobacterales > Solirubrobacteraceae > Palsa-465. Next base: position 55,557 of record CAWITQ010000009.1, on the reverse strand, counting down.
GTGGGCGACGAGGGCGGGTTCGCGCCCGACCTGCAGTCCAACGAGGAGGCGCTCCAGGCTCTGATCGAGGCCATCGACGCCGCCGGCTACGCGCCGGGCGAGCAGGTGGCGATCGCCATGGATCCCGCCACCTCCGAGCTCTATCGCGACGGGTCCTACGTGCTCGAGCACGAGGGCCGGACCCTCAACGCCGAGGAGCTCACCGGCGTACTGGGCCGAGCTCGCCGATCGCTACCCGATCCTGTCGATCGAGGACGGGATGGCGGAGGAGGACTGGGACGGGTGGAAGACGCTGACCGAACGGCTTGGCGAGCGCATGCAGCTCGTCGGCGACGACCTGTTCGTGACCAACACCGAACGGCTGCGCCGCGGGATCGACACCGGCGTGGCCAACTCGATCCTGATCAAGGTCAACCAGATCGGCACGCTCACCGAGACGCTCGCGGCGGTCACGATGGCGCGCGAGAACGGCTACACGGCGGTCATGTCGCACCGCTCGGGTGAGACCGAGGACGTCACGATCGCGGACCTGGCGGTGGCGACGGGGTGCGGTCAGATCAAGACCGGCGCGCCGTCGCGCAGCGACCGGGTGGCGAAGTACAACCAGCTGCTGAGGATCGAGGAAGCGCTCGGCGCCGACGCCCGGTATCCGGGCCGCAGCGTACTTCAAATCTTGACGGGGCGGGAAGGAGTCCGTTCGCTGACGGCGAACGGCGAAGCGGATGCCGCAAGCCCGCTCCGCCTCAGCCGCGTCGCGGCGCCGTGTTCCACCGCCACGGCCGCGTCGCGTCATCTCGCGCGAGCATGTGCGCCGCGTCCGCTGGGACCGCGTCGGGCGGGTCGCGCTGGTGATCGTGCTCGTGGTCGTGGCGGGGGTGTACGCGCAGGACGCGATGAGCTACCTGTCGACGCGCAGCCAGGCCAGACCAGCAGCGCGCGATCGTCAAGCGCCTCGAGCGCGAGAACGCGGCGCTGGCCAAGCAGCAGCAGGCGCTCCACGATCCTGGGCACGATCGAGCGCGACGCGCGCGCGCTCGGGATGGTGCTTCCGGGCGAGCGGCCCTACGTGATGATGGGGGGCAACCCCAACCACTAGCGTCGAGGCGCGGCTAGATGCGCTTCGACGACGCGTTCGGGCTGTGGCGGGAGGGTCAGCGCCGGCTGTCGGCGGCCGAGCCGAGCGATCGGCCCGCGCTCGAGCGCGTCACCGACGCGCTCGTCGACGAGTTGCGCCGGCGGCTGGGCGGCCCGTTCACCGCCGACGAGCTCGCCGCGTTCTACGGCCGCGAGGGCACCGATTGGGCCTTCGACATCGCGGTCCGCGTGGCGCCCGGGCAACCCGGCGGCGTGGGACATGAGCACAGTGGTGGGGGCCGCGTTCGCGCGGTACGTGCACGAGGCCGCCGACTACGGTGGCGGCCGCCGAATCCTGGATCAGTGAGTACGCGGGCCTAACCAGGCCCGAATGACGAAGTCATTCGGAAGCGAATGACGAAGTCATTCGCCGTCGCCGTCGTCCGAGTCGTCGCCTCCGGCACGACGGATCACGATCTGGTCCTCCTCGATCGCGACCTCGACCGGACGGTGGCCCGCCCAGTACTCGGCGTAGACGGGGTCGTCCTGCACGGCGGGGTCGAGCCACAGGCCGTAGCCCTCCTCGCCGTGATCGAACGTCGCCTCGAGCGTGCTCGAGCTCTTGCGCCGGCGCCCGCCTCCGCTGCCGCCGCCGCCGCGGCCGCCGCGCTTACCCCGGCGGCGTCGAGCCGGCTTCTCCTCGGCTCGGAGTCCTCGTCCGGTCTCGGCGGCGCCTCGCGCCTCGCGCCTCGGCCTCGGCGGCGTCGAGCTCGGCCGCGATCAGCGCGTCGTCCTCGGCGCGCAGGTCGATCTCGTCGTCGAAGTCGCCCGCGCCCACGGCCTCAGGCTCCTGTCCGGGCTCGAGACCCTGCTCGCGTTTGAAGGCCTGGATCTGCTGCACCGTGACCTCGAGCTGATGCGCGATCCAGGCGTCGGTTCGACCCTGCCGCACCCATGCTCGGATGCGGTTCAGCTCGGGGCGAAGTGAACGTCGTGCCATGACCGCGCGGGAGACTAGTACAGGCGCCGGTTGGAGCGCTCAGGGGCCGAAAAATAGAGCGCCGATGACCAATGAGATCGTCAAGTTGTGCAAGGTATGTACGCCTTGTGCGGCCGAGATCCGAACCGCTATGCTGGCCTCCGGGCGCACAGGCAGCTTGTCGAGAGGGCAGGCCGGTGCTGCTCATACGCGATCGGCAAGCAGGGAGGCAATCCCAAATGTTGGTACTCACCCGGAAGTCCAACCAGAGCATCATGATCGGCGACGACATCGAGGTCTCAGTACTGGCGATCATGGGCGAGAAGGTTCGGATCGGGATCCAGGCGCCGCGGGACGTGCCCGTGTTCCGCAAGGAGGTCTACCTCGAGATCCAGCAGGAGCGGGTGGGTTCGAGCAAGGATGCTCGCGAAGAGGTCGACGCCGCCCTGCGTGGAATGGGCAAGCGCGGCAACCCCTAGCTCTACGCGAGCAGGGCGTTCAGAGTCACGAACATCGCCACCGTGACGATCACGGCGGTGGCGATCAGCGACAGCACGAGGAGCCAGAAGCGCAGCGAGCTGCGGCGCTGACGGCGCTCGCGGTGGCGCTTGCGTGAGCGCGCGGCGGCCGTGCGACGCAATGTCTCGCGCCGGTTGCGATCGAGTTCCGTCTCTTGCCGGAACTCCTGTTCCAGCTGCGCGAGGCTTTGGCGCATCCGCATCGCCACGGGGCGAGCGTACCAGTGTGGGGCGCGCGGCCTGGCGCCCGCCCCTTATGCCACTACCGCCCCGTTGTAGACCTGGACGAAGTGGAGGTAGTTCTCGGCGATCTGGTGCGCCGCCGCCTCGCGGTCACCGTCGTCGAGGAAGCCCTTGAGCGCGTCCCACCAGATCGAGCGGCCGATGGCGAAGCCGATGAAGCCGTCGACCGGCGCTGCCTGGCGCAGCCAGTGCTCGACCTTGTCGGTCGAGGCGCCGCGGCCGAGCAGGACGCAGGTGACGCCCTCGCGGCCGGGGCCGGAGCGCGCCTGCTCTGCGAGCATGGCCGCGTCGTCGCCCTCGTCGACGCCCTCGATCTTCCACACGTCGACCTCGATGCCGTGGTTCTGAGCGTCCTCGATCGCGCGGCGCATGAGCTCGGGGCGCAGCTCGGCGTCGTAGCGATCGGTGTCGCCGTCGACGGACTCGAGCTGCTCGTCGGTGGCGGGGACGAGGAGCTCGAACAGGAACTTCCGATCGTGCTCGTGCAGCCAGTCCGAGAGCTCCTTGAGCCGGTCGAGCTGGCGCTTGTTCATTTCGGTGTCGGGGTCGTCGGGGTTGTAGCGGACGAGCACCTTGGAGAAGTCGGGATCGAACTCCTCGATGTGTTTGCCGAAGTCGGCGCCGTACTGGAAGTCGAACTCGTTCTGGCCCGACTTCTCGACGGGCATCGCGAGCTTGAGGCTCTTCTCGCGGGTGCGCTCGGGGATGTCGGAGCCGAACTGCTCGTCGACGAGCACGCCGGTGGCCTCGGCCTCGACGCCGCGCTTTACCGCCTCGAGCATCCCCTCGAAGATGACGCGCTTGGAATCGGAGATCTGCTCGACCTGCTCATCGGTCGGGTCGCCGTCGATCCCGAACATCTTCTTCTGGAACGAACCGCGATGATCGAACGCGAGGATGTACAGCTTGCCGTCGTATCCGAGCCCCATGTGCTTGCCCTTTCTCCGAATGAAGTTCTGATCTCAGTCTACGGCCACATCGCTCGTTAGGCTGCCCCGCGTGCAGCACAAATTCACGGGTCCCGCGTACACGATCGGGATCGAGGAGGAGCTGATGATCCTCGACGCGGGCTCGCTGGAGCTCGTGAACGCGATCGAGTCGCTGCTCGAGCCCGCTCCCGCTCGGCGACATCAAGCCGGAGCTGATGGAGTCGGTGCTCGAGGTCTCGACCGAGCCGTGCATGACGACGGTCGAGGCGGGCGAGCAGCTGCGCGCGCTCCGGCGCCAGGTGACCCAGACGGCGGCCTGCAAGAACCTGGCGATCGGCTCGGCAGGAACGCACCCCTTCGCGATGTGGGAGGACCAGCGGATCGTCGCCCGTCCGCGCTACCGCGACCTGATCTCGGCGCTGCGCTTCGTCGCCCGGCAGGAGCTGATCTTCGGCATGCACGTGCACGTCGGGTCGACGATCCCGGACAAGGCCATCCACATCGCCAACGGGATGCGCGTCCACGTCCCGGTGCTGCTCGGGCTGTCGGCGAACTCGCCCTTCTGGCGCGCCGGCGCCACCGGTCTGGCCTCGACCCGCACCCCGATCTTTCGCGCCTTCCCTCGGGTCGGCATCCCGCCCAAGTACAAGAACTGGGAGGACTACGAGCGGCGCATCGAGTTCATGATCGAGGCGCGGGTGATCGAGGACTACACCTACCTGTGGCACGACGTCCGGCCCCATCCGATGTTCGGGACGGTGGAGATCCGGGTGATGGACTCCCAGACCCACGTCGAGCACACGCTCGGGCTGGCCGCGCTCGTCCAGGCGCTGGTTCGCGAGCTCGCCGAGCACTTCGACGCCGGCAAGCGCCTCTCGAGCTACCCGTTCGAGATGCTCGACGAGAACAAGTGGCTGGCGGCGCGCCACGGGCTCGAGGGCGAGCTGGTCGACCTGCCGAGATCCGAGCGCGTACCCGACGCGGGCGCTGGCCCGCAGGCTGGTCGACCGCATGCGCGACCACTGCCAGGACCTCGGCTCCGAGGGCGACCTCGAGGCGGTCGAGGACCTGCTCGAGCGCGGCAACGGGGCGGCGCGTCAGGTGGTCGTGTACGAGGCCAATCACGATCTTCGCGAGGTCATGGCGGAGATCGTCGCGGCCACGGTCGCCTAGCCACATCGCGCTCTGTCCAGAGCCATCGGACGCGCTTACAATCGGTGAGTATGAGCACGGGCGGTCCCGATCTGTTCGTGATCTGCAAGAGCTGCGGATCCGAGGTCAGTCCCTACATCACGGAGTGCCCGTACTGCGGAAACCGCCTGCGCAAGCGCGCGCCGAAGATCGACCGCCAGGGCCGCGTGGCCGAGCGCCGGCGCCGGCGTCCGCCCGCGCCCTCGCTGCCGCGCCTGAAGCGCGGGGAGATCCCGGGGATCCGCGCCGAGTCGCGCCCGTACGCGACGATCGTGCTGGTTCTGCTCGGGCTGGTCGGGTGCCTGCTGTGGCGGACCGGGCTCATCGGGCTCGACACGCTGCGCGATTTTCGGCAAGCCGGGCTCGCAGTGGTGGCGCCTGCTGACCGCGCCGTTCGTCTACGACAACACCGGCTTTGCGATCGTGACCCTTGGCACGATCGGGCTCTACGGGACGCTGATGGAGCACCGGCACGGCCCGCTGCCCGTGGTGGCGCTGGTCGCTCCTGGGCGGGGTCGGCGGCATCGCGGCCACGGTCGCGGTGTACCCGGAGCCGATCGTGCTCGGGGCGAACGGGGCGGCGCTGGCGCTGCTGGTCGCCTGGGCGATTCCCGGACCTGCTGTCGCTCGCGCGCCGGCGAGGAGATCGAGGGAGACCTGCTGGGTACGGCGGTGATCGCGGTCGTGGTGGCGCTGATGCCGCTGGTGGTCGCGGACGCGAGCTGGGTCGCCGACGCCGTCGGCGTGCTTGCGGGCGCTGGCGGTCGGGCTGCCGCTCGCCCGGATCGAGCGCTGATCAGCGGACGGTGATCGTCCCGGGCTCGCCTGGGACGAGGTGGCCGATCAGCGTGCCGGGGACCGTGCTGCGCGTGCTCCGGGGAGACCGCGGCGAGGAGGCCGCCAGAGGTCATCGCGTCGACGGCGAGCCAGCGCTGCGCCTCGGGGACGCGTGGGCGCGAAGGTCGCGAACGTCTCGGCGTAGGCGCGGTTGCGGCGGGTGCCGCCGGCGACGGCCTGTCGTCGTGTCTCGAGCAGGTCGAGGACGCCTCGAGGTCGCGGGGACGGCGGCGGCCTGCACCTCGGCGGCGAGGCCGCTGGCGAGGGCGAGCTCGTGGAGGTGGCCGAGGAGGCCGAAGCCGGTGACGTCGGTGAGGGCGTGGGCGCCGGCGGCGCGGGCGGCCGCGGCGGCGTCCCGGTTGAGCGTGGTCATGACCTCGATCGCCTCGGCGAGGGGCGGGTCCGGCAGCCCGCGCTTGACCGCCGTGGACACGGCGCCGGCGCCGAGCGGCTTGGTCAGCACGAGCGCGTCGCCCGGGCGGCCGCCGGCGTTGGTGAGGATCTCGTCGGGGTGGACGATGCCGGTCACGGCGAGCCCGAACTTGGGCTCGGCGTCGTCGATCGAGTGCCCGCCGAGGATCGCCGACGGCGGCCTCGCGGGCGACGGCGGCGGCGCCGTTCAGGATCTCCAGGAGGACTTCGCCGCCGAGCTGCTCGAGCGAGAACGCCACCAGGTTGAGCGCGGTGACCGGGGTGGCGCCCATGGCGTAGACGTCCGAGAGCGCGTTGGTCGCGGCGATCCGCCCGAAGTCGAACGGGTCGTCGACGATCGGGGTGAAGAAGTCGACGGTCTGCACGAGCGCGAGCTCGTCGGTCAGCCGGTAGACGCCGGCGTCGTCGCTGGTCTCGAAGCCGACGAGCACGTTGGGGTCGGCGGGCGCCTGGGGGAGGGCCGCCAGCAGCGGGCCGATCGCGGCCGCGGGGAGCTTGCAGCCGCAGCCGGCGCCGTGGGAGAGGGAGGTCAGGGCAACGGCCACGCCCGTATGATGAATCAGGCGAGTGGCCGACCGCGCCTACACCGACGCCGAGCTCGATGCCGCCATCGAGGCGATCACGGACCCGGAGAATCTGCGTGAGGCGCAGGACCTGGTGGCGCGGAGCGCGCCTGCGCTGCAGCGCGTGCTGGCGGCCGCGCTCGAGGAGGGCGGCTGGTTCGGCGAGGCCCACGATCAGGCCGTCCGCGAGACCACCGGCCGGATGGACCCGGCCGAGCGCGTCCAGGGAGTGAAGACGATGCTGGCGGAGGAGACCCGCCTGGGGATGCTCGTCGGCGTCGCCGTAGGCTTCTCAGCTCGCGCGGGAGCTCGAGCGGCTTGCACGCCGCCCGCCCCGGCGGACCCAACCGAACAGGAGGACTAATGGAACTGCGCTTTCTCGGCCACGCCTGCTTCGAGCTCTCCGACGGTGACACCACGGTGCTGATCGACCCGTTCCTGAGCGGCAATCCCGAAGGCGGCGATCTCGGCCGACGATGCCGCGGCCACGACGATCCTGCTCACCCACGGCCACGGCGACCACTTCGGCGACACCGTGGACATCGCGCAGCGCACGGGCGCACCTGTCGTGGCGATCATCGAGCTGGCCGGCGAGATCGGGGACGAGGGCGTGGACGTCCGCGATCCGAACCTCGGCGGCACGATGCAAGTTCGACTGGGGCTGGGTCAAGCTCGTGCCCGCCTGGCACACCTCGACCACGCCCAAGGGAACGGTCAACACGCCCGCGGGGCTGCTCATCAACTTCAAGGACACCGTCGTCTACCACCTGGGCGACACGTCCCTGTTCTCCGATCTACAGCTGGTGGGCAAGCGCCATCCCGATCGACGTCGCGCTCATGTGCATCGGCGGCCACTACACGATGGACCGCACCGACGCCGTCGACGCTGCCGACCTCGTCGGCGCCAAGACCGTGATCCCGTGCCACTACAACACGTTCCCGCCGATCGAGACCGACGCGGAGGCGTTCAAGTCCGACGTCGAGTCTGCGACGCAGTGCTCGGTGGTCCTCCTCGATCCAGGGCAGTCGCACTCGGTGTGACCCACGCGATCGTTCTGATCGGCGCCGAGCGGGGCGCGCTGGGCACGCTCGGCGGGGAGCTGGCGGGCATCGACGGCGTCGCCGAGGCCTACTCGGTCACCGGCGAGTGGGACTTCGTGGCCATCCTCCGCCTGCGCGACGCCCGAGCAGCTCGCGCAGGTCGTCACGGGCGCGATCTCGCAGCTGGCCGGGGTGGCGCGGACCGAGACGATGGTGGCGTTCGAGGTGTTCTCGCGCCACGACCTCGAGGCGATGTTCTCACTGGGCGGCCAGTAGGGCGCGCTCGAAGGCGGCGAGCATCGCGTCATAGGTGTACGGCGAGACCGCGGCGCTGCGCCGCCTCGCCGAGCCGGGCGCGGGCGCGGCGTCTGCCGAGCAGGCGGTCGATTGCCTCGCGCGAGCGCTGCCCGGGTCGTCGGGGGGATGACCCAGCCGGTCTCGTCGTGGCGGACGAGCCCGCCGGCCACCGCGCCCACCGCGGTCGTGGCGATCATCGGGCGCCCCTGGTGCATGGCCTCGTTGCAGACGAGACCCCAGGGCTCGCGGAAGCGCGGGGTCGGGACCGAGGGCAGGAGCGCGAACTCGGCGGTGGCGTAGGCGGTCGGGAGCTCAGTGCGCGGGAGGGGGCCGAGGAGCGCGGACGCTCGGCAGTGCCTTCGAAGGCCGGGGCCGAGGGGCCGTCGCCGATCAGCATCAGGGTGGCGTCGTGGCTGACGCGTGGCCAGGCGTCGGCGAGCACGCGCGCGCCCTTCTCGGGGACCAGCCGGCCGACGTAGGCGACGACGGGCCCGTCGGCGATGGCGTGGAGCTCCCGGAACGCCGCGACCTCTGCCGGGTCGACGTGGCGCGCGAACTATGTCGGGCTCGACGGCCTGGGGAGCGACGAAGACGTCATCGTCGCGCCCCCGGATCCGCGCGACGAAGCGGCGGACGTGCTCGCCGTAGGCGACGACGGCGTCGGCCTGGCGGTAGATGTGGCGCGTGGCGGGGAGGGCGAGCGCGTGGGCGACGGAGCGCGGCTGGGCCCAGACCGAGGCCCAGAGGATGAAGCGGCGGCGGTGGCGCCGGGCGCCGGCGTAGGCGGCGGGGAGCAGCGCGCCGCCGGCGAAGGGCGCGATGACCGTGTCGTAGTGGCGCCCGATGTCGAGGGCCTCCTGGATGCCGTTGAGGCGGCGGGCCGGGAAGGGGGCGGCCTCGAGCTGGGCGTCGAGGTCGCGGAACCACGGTGGCGCGTAGCGCTCGCCGCGCGCCGAAGCAGAGGACCTCGACCTGTGGCGCTCGGCCAGGAGCTTGAACAGCGGGACCCGGTAGTCGGAGAGGTAGGTGGTGAGGAGGGCGATCGCCACGGCAGATCGCGCGTCCGAGGAGCGGGAAGAACGTTCGTCTCGGCGCGCCGAACTCGTCGAAGCCGACTTTGTTCCCGCGTGGCGGGAAGAACCTCGGTCTCGGCGGAAAGCGTGCCGCGAAAGGAACGATATTCCCGGTCGCCCGCGGGCGCCGGCCTATGGCTCCAGCCGGGCGGCGGCCTACGGCTGCGAGCCGTAGCCCCGCTCGAACCAGAGGGAGCGGTCCTTCCAGTCGTGGATCATCAGCGCGCCGCCGGCCGCGAGTGCCAGAAATGGAGCGCGCTCGCGCCAGCTGGCGCGCCGGGTCGCTGATCAGACCGAGGCAGGCGAGGCCTGCGACGACGCTGCCGGTGGCGCCATGGTGGCAGCGCTGGCCCCGAATCCAGAGCCGGCGTCGAAGCGCGTCGTACTCGACGAGCTTCATCCGTGAATGTCTGCCGTCCGATCCCATTTGCTTGCTTTAGTCCTTACGGCATTTATCGACTGCGTTCCTGCGTTCTTTGAGGCCCCGAAGAGCCGGCTTCTTCCTGCTCTGCCTAGTAATTAACGGCTGCGGAGGCGGAAATAGTCCGAGCGGGACGTCGACGACCTCCCCGAGGCCGCAGTCCCCGGTCGACCACCGCCACGGCGCCGCCGAGCCCCCCGCACCGTCACCGACCACCGCCTCCGCGCGCCCGACGGGGACCACCACTGCGACCACGGCGACCGGGTCGACGACGGCCGCCACGCCGCCCACGGCCGAGAACGCCCGGCTCCCGGCGCAGGTTCGTGATCACCGCCCACGGATCGATCAACCCGTCCTCGGTCGCGGCGCCCGGAGGTGTGGCGATCGATCTGACCGTGAGCTCGGGCGACGGGCACGCGCACCAGGTCGTGCTCCGAACACGCCCCACCGCGATCGCTCGCGGTACCCGCCGGCGGGAAGCGCGTCGATCCGGCTCACCACCCTCAAGAACGGCCGCTACGCGCCCGATCGTCGACGGCGCGCACGCCGGCACGCTCATCGTCGGGCGCCCAGCCCGGCCCGTAACCGGGCGCTCAGGCGATCCGCGAGCCGACCGCCGCGCCACCGTCCGGACGCAGCAGCACCACGCCCCGCTCGGGATCGAGCGCCCCGAGCACGAGCACCTCGGAGCGGACCGGACCGATCTGGCGCGGAGGGAAGTTGACCACGGCGACGATCAGGCTCTCGATGAGCTCCTCGCGCGTGTAGTGGGTGATCTGCGCCGAGGAGCGCTTGACGCCGACGTCTGGGCCGAAGTCGATCGTGAGCTTCCACGCCGGCGTGCGCGCCTCCGGGAACTCCTCGACCGCCGTGATGCGGCCGACGCGCATGTCGACCGCCTGGAAGTCGCGAGGTCGATCACCCGCCGGGCGTGCCGGTGCCCGAGCTGTCGCTGCTCTGAGGCGTGCTGCCGCCCGACGAAGGGGTGGTCTCGGTGGTGGTGGTCGTCCCCGTGGTGCCGGTCGTGACCGTCTCGGTCCCGGTGCCCGAGCCGGGCGTGGTGGCGGTGGCGCTCGAGTCCGTGGTGGTGGTCGCGGGCGTCGTCGACTCGGTGGTGCTGCCGGTCGGCTGCGAGGACGGCAGCACCGTGGTCTGGCTCTGCGTCTGGGTGCGCCCGGGCGGCGGCGGGCGGTCGTTGTCTTGGGGGTCGTCGCCTCTTCGTGGTGGTCGTCGTCGGCGTTCTTGTCGTGCTTCTCCGTCGTCCGTGGTCTTGGTCGTCGTCGCCGTGGTGGTGGTGCTGGTCGTGGCCTTCTTGGCCGGCTGCGGATGCCTGACGGCCGGCTTGGCCACCGGGTGGTGGACCGCGACCGACGCCACGACGGAATGGCGTGGTGCAGGCGCGTACGGACGGCGTGGTGGCCGGACGTCGTGGAGGCCGCCGGCGGTGCACGGGCGCGGCCGGGTCGTGTGCGAGACCTCGACCGCACCCGCGGTGACGAGCGCCGCCGCCGCCAGCCCGGCCGCGGCCTTGGTGGCGATCGCGCCCATGCCGGCCGAGAGCAGCCCGCCGGCGCTCGGGCCGACCGCGGCGCCCGCGGCGGCAGTGGTCGAGATCGCGGCGGCAGGACCGGCGGCGCCCGACGATCCGGCGCCGGCCCGGCCCGGCCGAGTGCCCGATGTGGGTCAGCGCGAGCTTCTTGAGCAGGACCATCGGCCCGATCGGCAGCAGCGCGGTCAGCGCCTTGTTGGTCTCCTTGAGCTGGACCTGGAAGTTCGAGCAGCGCTTGCAGGCGCGCAGGTGGCGGCGAACCAGGGCGCCCGGCCGGCGCTGGAGCCCCTCGGCCACCTCGGCGAGCTCGATCCGCACGTCGTCGCAGGAGAGCATGCGCGCCTCGGCCGCCTCGGCCAGCGACATCCGGGCCCGGACGAGCAGCGACTTGACGCTCGGGACCGTCGTCTCCATCGCCTCGGCGATCTGCTCGTAGGAGAGCGCGTCCATCTCGCGCAGGACGAGCGCGGTCTTCTGGGTCTCGGGCAGCTCGTGGATGTCTCCGACGAGCATCCGGAACTCCTCGAGCTTGTGGACCTTGTCGGCGGTGCTGGCGCCGTGGTCGGAGAGGTGGACGTCCATCGAGTCGACGCCCACCGCCTGGATCCGGCGCAGGTGGTTGAGGCAGCGGTTGCGCGCGATCCGGTAGAGCCAGGGCCGGACGTTGATCGGGCGCTCGTCGGCGAGGATCGCGTTGAAGGCGGCGGCGAGCACCTCCTGGAGGACGTCCTCGGCGTCCTCGCGCGAGCCCAGCAGGTGGCGGCAGAAGGCCAGCAGCCGCGACTGATAGCGCGAGACCAGCACCTCGAACCCGGCCGGATTGCCCCGGCGCACGATGGCGATCAGCCGCTCGTCGGACTGCAGCCTGAGCAGGGCGGATCGCCCATGCAGCCCTACGCCTCCGGAGTATCTAAGCGCTGAGACTTCCAAGCCTGGCCTCGCAAAGGACCCCGGCAAGCGGATCCTCGATCACATCGACACCGTAGCAGCGGAATAGTTGCGCTCACGCGCGTATTAAAGGGGAGGCGGCAGGGGGCTGGGCTGGCGCCCAGCGTCCTTGGGGCCGGTTGCGCCCGGCATCCGTGCCGGGCGCCCGCCTCCCGCACTAAGATCCGCCCTCCAGCGCCCGGGTAGACAAACTGGCAAAGTCGGCGCTCTTAAAAAGCGCTGCTCCTCGGAGCTTGCGGGTTCGAGCCCCGCCCCGGGTACTCACCTGGCCGGATTTCAGAGCGCTGGCCCTGGTGGTGGGAACCGGCGCAAGAGTGGGCACACAGGTTCTAAATTGACAGCCCGTCAAACCCCTTGGTAGCTTCGCCGAAAGGACTGGCGCCCGGGGAAGCCAGGAGCCCCCTGGAGGAGGAGAACCTTTGCGTAGGTCGCGGCGGTGCGAAACTCATCGATGATCGGCCGAGTTGCCGCCCTTGGTGCGGTCGTGCTGGCGATCGTGGTCGTGGCCGTGATCGTCCTCTCGAGCGGCTCGAGCTACCAGGTCAAGGCGATCTTCCAGACCGCTGACCAGGTGGTCAGCGGCGACCAGGTCGAGGTCGCCGGCGACGCCATCGGCACGGTGTCGGCCGTCAAGCTCACGCAGAACAACCAGGCGGAGCTGACGCTCAACATCAACAACTCCAGTTACCAGCCGCTCCACCAGGGCACGAGCGCCACCGTGCGCCTGCTCTCGCTCTCGGGGCTCGCCAACCGCTACATCGATCTGCGCATGGGCCCCGGCGGCGCCCCGCCGATCGCGAACGACGGCACGATCGGGACCAACAACACGACCACCGCGGTCGACCTGGACGAGCTGTTCAACACGCTCAACCAGTCCACGCTCAAGGGACTGCAGGACGTCATCCAGGGCTCCGCCTCCGAGTACGCCGGCCAGGGCAAGCACATCAATGCCGCGCTCGCGTACCTGAACCCCGCGATCGCCTCGACCGCCGCCGAGTTCCGCGAGATCAACCGCGACACCTCTCGCTTCACGAACTTCATCGTCAAGACGCAGAACCTGTTCACCGACCTCGCTTCGCGCTCGAGCGACCTGAGCGGGCTGGTCCAGCACCTCTCGACGACCACCGGGGCCCTGGCCAATCAGCAGGTCGCGCTCGGGGAGTCGATTCAGCAACTCCCGGGCTTCATGCGCCTCGCGAACACGACGTTCGTGAACCTGCGGGCCGCCCTGAAGGACCTGACGCCGCTGGTCAACTGTCACAAAGCCGGTGGCGCCGAAGCTCCAGAAGTTCCTCGAGCAGCTCAGGCCGCTGGCCCACGATGCCGTGCCGACGGTCGAGAACCTCTCGACCCTGATCTGCCAGCCGCAGACCACCTGCACTCCGAGCTCGCCCGGGCACGAACGACCTGATCCAGCTGACCGAGCTGGGCGTGCCGCTGGCGGCCGCCGCGTGCGGGACCGGCTCGGGCGCGACCAACTGCCTGGGCAAGGTGTTCGCGAACGGCAAGCTCCGCAATGCGGCGTTCCAGGAGTCGGCGCTCTCGATGAACCAGTCGAGCCCCGAGCTCGCCACGGCCCGGCCCTACGCGGTCGACCTCACGGGCTGGTTCGAGGGCTACTCGCATCCGGGCATCATCGACGCCAACGGAGGCGCCAGCCGGATCCAGACGGTGTTCGGACCGCTGTCGGTTGCGGCCGGGCTCACTGCCCCTGCCAACGCCATCCTCCAGCTGTTCACCGGCCCTCAGGGCGCCGGGGCGAGCGGCGGCCAGGGTGGTCTGCTCACGACCCAGCAGGGCGACCGTTGCCCCGGCTCCCAGGAGCGCGGCGCGCTCTACTACCCGGAGCCTGGCTTCCCGTGTAACCCCAACCAGAAGCCGACGGGGCCATGAAGCGGATCCTCCTGAGCGGCGCGCTGCTGGTCGCGCTCGGCGTGTTCCTGGTCCTGACCGTCGGCGCCGGCAGCCCGAGCCCCGTGGGCGAGTACACGATCGAGCTCGACAACGCGTTCGGCCTGACCTCGGGCTCCGACTTCAAGGTGGCCGGCGTGCCCGCGGGCAAGATCGGCACGATCGAGCTCCCGCAGAACTGCTCCAAGGGCGGCGGCGACACCGCCTGCTTCGCGCTCGTCCACGTGAAGGTGCAACAGAAGGGCTTTGCCCAGTTCCACTCGGATGCCTTCTGCCAGTCCCGGCCGCAGTCGCTGATCGGCGAGTACTTCGTCGACTGCACGCCGGGGACGCAAGGGCAAGGTGCTCCCGCCCGGAAGCACGATCCCGCGCAAGAACACCCAGTCGACGATCCCGTTCGACCTGGTGGGCAACATCCAGCAGCTGCCCTACCGCCAGCGCCTCACGTTGATCATCAACGAGCTCGGCGCGACCGTGGCCGGGCGATCGGGCGACCTGGAGCAGGCGCTGCGGCGCGCGGTGCCGGCGCTCACCGAGACCGACAACCTGCTCAACCTGCTGGCCAACGACTCGCACACGCTCCAGCAGCTGACCTCCGACTCCAACACGGTGATCACGGACCTGGCGACCAACAGCAAGCAGGTCCAGCGCTTCATCGACGAGGCCAACAACGCCTCGGTCATCTCGGCCAGGCAGGCGGGGAACATCTCGGCGACCTGGGCCCGCTTCCCGGGCTTCCTCGAGCAGCTCAGGCCGACGATGGTCAAGCTCGGCCAGGCGACCGACGCCAACACACCGGTACTCCAGAACCTGCTCTCGACGGCCGGGCAGCTGCACACGCTGTTCACGAACCTGGCCTCGTGCAACTACCCGCACAACGACAGCCAGTGCGGCTTCGCCGATGCGAACGTCCCGGCCCTCCGTGCCCTCGGCAAGGCGTCGGTGGTCGGTAAGTCCGCGCTCCAGGCGGCGTCGCCCACCATCAAGGCCCTGAACCGGATGACCGGCCCGAGCAACTGCCTGCAGCGCGACCTCGCGCTCGACAACGCCGGGCAGGGCGGTGGTGGCGCCACCAGCCCGATGACCCAGACGTGCCTGCCCGAGCTGGCGCAGAACCTGTCGATCGTCCTCCACGACCTCGACAACCGCAGCCGCGCGGTCGAGCCCGACACGCGCAGCCCCGGCGGCAAGGGCTTCACCGGCCTCGAGGCGCTGCTCTGGTACACGTTCGTCCAGCCGCTCTCGATCAACTCGTACACCCAGTACGGCCACGTCCTGAGCGTCAACGCCTTCGTCGATCCGCGCTGCTCGCAGTACGCCACGCCGCAGCGGCAAGCGAACGGCCTCGCGCAGTACGGAGCGGCCTACCGGCAGTGCTATGCCTGGTACGGGCCCAACCAGCCGGGTGTCAACGAGCCCGATCCGTCGAACCCGAGCGCCTGCGTTCCCGATCCGGGCGGGTCTCCCCCGAACCCGAACGCCCACGGGCCCGCGGCGAGCGCGTGCAAGCTGCAGTCCTCTGCCTCAGGCGCCCTCACCGGCTCGCCGAGCGGCAGCCCGATTCCGGGCGTCGCCTCGGACACGGGCAAGGCGAGCTCGAGCGGTGCGTCCAGTGGAGCATCGCCGGCCGCGAGCGCCACGGCCACCTCGAGCGGCTCTGGCTCCTCGGGCTCGAACTCGTCGGGCAGCGGCAACGGCGGCGGGCAGTCCCAGCAACTCCTCAACTACCTGCTCTCCCCGTGAGACGCGCCACCTCATCCGCCTTTGCCAACCCGGTCCTGATCGGCGCCGTCACCGTGCTGATCACGCTCGTGGCCGTGTTCCTGGCCTATAACGCGGACGCCGGATTGCCGTTCGTGCCCACGCAGGAGCTCAGGGTGGACATCGCCAACGGGTCCGCCCTGACGATCGGGGACAGCGTGCGCGAGGGCGGCTACCTCGTCGGGCTGATCTCGAACATGCGCGCCGTCCCGTCCCGGAACGGGCAGACGCAGGCGGAGCTCACGCTTCAGATCTCCTCCAAGTACAAGAACATCCCGGCCGACTCGCAGGTGGCGATCCGCCCGCTGTCGCTGTTGGGGCTGAAGTACATCGACGTGGTCACCGGCCACTCGAAGAAGATGCTCGCCGACGGCGCCACGCTGCCGGAGAAGCAGTCCCGGGTGCCGGTGCAGTTCGACGACGTGCTCAAGACGTTCGACCCGAAGACGCGGGTGGCGATACAGCAGGACCTTCAGGGCTACGGAGACGCGCTCGCCGCGCGCGGATCGTCGCTCAACGACACGATCTCGGCGTTGCCGCCGCTGCTCCAGCATCTGCAGCCGGTGGCCCACTACCTGTCCGATCCGAACACGCGCCTGGTGCCGTTCTTCGACTCGCTCGAGCGGTTCATGGGCACGGTGGCGCCGGTGTCGAAAGCCAACGCCGACTTTTTCAGGCAGGCGGCGACGACGTTCCACGCCCTGACGCAGGATCCGAACGCGCTCGAGCAGACGATCGCGCAAGTCGCCGTCGACGTTGAGCGTCTCGACCGCATCGCTCAAGGATCAGCAGCCCGAGCTCCAGGACCTGGCGACACTGGGTAGGGACCTTCAGCCGGCGACGGTGGCGCTCAAGCAGGCGCTGCCTGATCTGAACTCCGCGCTGGAGGTGGGTACCAAGACGCTGGTGCGCACGCCGGCGCTCGATCAGCGCCTCGCAGGCGTGATGCACTCGCTCAAGGGCCTCGCCCAGGCGCCGGGGACCAACGTCGCCATCAACGCGCTGAACGCCACGGTGACCACGCTCAACCCCCTGATCCGTTACCTGGGGCCGTTCCAGACGGTGTGCAACGACTGGAACTCCTGGTGGACGTTCCTGCCCGAGCACCAGACGGCACAGGACAGCCTCGGGTTCTCTCAGCGGGTGCTCCTGATGTTCGCGGACAGCTCCCAGCCCGACAACGTCGGCACCCAGGGAGCGGTGCATCCGGCCAACGGCCAGAGCGGCGGCCCCGAGCACCTCCACGCCCAGACGTACGGCGCGTCAATCGACGGCTCCGGTAACGCCGACTGCGAGACCGGCCAGCGCGGATACCCGCAGAAGCTCAATTACTTCGACCCCTAGGGCCGCCAGCTCGCCAGCGACCCGCACACCCCCGGCGATCAGGGGACGACCTTCACGGGCCGCAGGCGCGTGCCGGCCGGCGAGACCTTCACCCGCAACCCGACGACCGGGCCGCAGCTGCCCTACAACCCGACGAATCCATGAAGCGGCGCGGACGCAGACGAGCCGGGATGAGCACGCTGGCGGCGGGCGCGGTCGCGCTCGTGCTGATCGTGCTCTTCACCTACCTGGGCTTCACCAAGTTCGCCAACCCGTTCGCGACGCCGTACACGGTGCACCTGATCGTGCCCAACGCCAACGGCCTGGCGCCCGCGGCGTGGGTCCGGATCGCGGGCTTGAACGTGGGCAAGGTGGAGACCGTCCAGCCTGCGGCCAACTGCAAGAGCACCGGGCAGACGCCTACGCAGTGCTCGGCGGCCGATGTCTCGATCACCGTCCAGGATCAGGGGCTCCCCCTGCACAAGGACGCGACCTTCGCGATCCGCCCGCGCATCTTCCTCGAGGGCAACTTCTTCGTCGACGTGCATCCGGGCACGCCGGAGGCGCCGGTGGCGCCCAGTGGCTACGTGTTCCCGATCCAGGCCACGACGGATCCGGTCCAGTTCGACCAGGTCCTGACCTCGCTCCAGGCGGACACGCGGCGGAACCTGCAGATCCTGCTCCAGCAGTACGGCGTCGCGGTCAAGAAGGGCGGCCCGTCGTACAACAGGTCGATCCAGTACTGGCTGCCGGCCTACAAGTTCTCCTCGATCGTCGCGCACGACTCGCTGGGGATCCAGCCCCACGACCTGTCGAACGCGCTCTACAAGGGCGGCGACGTGGCGGCCGCGTTCAGCGCGCACCCGAAGAGCCTCGAGAACCTGATCACGGACTTCAACACCACGGCGAACGCGTTCGCGCGCCAGAGCGCCAACCTTCAGCGAGCGGTGGCCGACCTCCCGACGACGCTGCGAGTGGCGCTGCCCGCGCTGCCACTCGCTCAACCGGGCTTTCTGCTCCGGCCCGGAGGTGCCCGACTGCGCGCCCGGACCGCTGCGGCAGCTCGCCAAGGCGCTGATCCCGGCCACAAAGTCGACGGCACCGATGGTCGACGCCAGCCTCCCGTTCATCACCCAGCTGCGAAAGCTGGTGCAGCCCTCCGAGCTCGGCGGCCTCAGCACCGACCTCAAGAACACGATCCCGTCGCTGACCCAGCTGACCAAGGCGACGATCCCGCTGCTGCGCAACCAGGTGCGGCCGGCGTCGAGCTGCGTCGCCAACAACGTCATCCCGTGGTCGCATCTGACCCTGCATGACCCGAACTTCAACGCCAAGAACGGCTTCCCGCCGCACCCGGTGTACGTCGAGGCCGTGGACTTCCTGCCCGGTCTGGCCGGCGAGTCCCGCGACTTCGACGCCAACGGCATGTTCATCCGCGTCCTCGGTGTCGCTGGGCAACACCGGCGTGACCTCGCTCCAGTCCGGCCTCGTCGGCGGCTCGGTCGCCCCACTCGTCGGTGCGCAGCCTCAGAAGCCGCCGACCGGCGAGCAGCCGCCGCCGATGCAGCCGAACGTCCCGTGCGAGACGCAGCCGCGAGTGACCGATCTCACGGCCGCCTCGACGCGCGGCGCCGGCGACGCTCTCGCCGACCGGGCTCCTGCCGTCTTCGCTCACCCAGCTTCTCCAGAACCTGCCGATCCCGAAGATCCCCGGTCTCCCGGCTCGGTCTGAGCGTCGACGCGGCCAAATCCAAGAAGAAGGCGACCCCGCTCACGGCTGCTCAGCGCAAGGCGGACATCCAGCAGCTGAGCACCGGCGGGTCCGCGCCGAGCGCGAAGAGCGCCACGGATGTCTCGAACTCGACCTCGACGACAGCGAGCGCGACACGATGAAGCGGGCGATCAGGGCTCACCTGGGCGACTTCATCGCGATCCTGGCGCTGGTGATCGGGGCGATCGTGGTGTCCGCGTACGTCCTGACCCACGAGCGGCTCCGCTTCCCGCTGATCCAGTCGCAGCCGATCAAGATGAACGCGGAGTTCCAGACCGCCCAGGCGTTCACGCCGGGACAGGGCCAGACGGTCCGGGTGTCCGGCGTCCAGGTGGGCGAGGTCGGTCAGGTCCAGATCCGCAACGGCGTGGCGATCGTCGAGATGGACATCGACGACAAGTACAAGCACCTGATCCACACCGACGCCACCATGCTGGCCCGCCCGCGCACCGGCCTGCAGGACATGTTCATCGAGCTCACGCCGGGCACGAAGAACGCGCCGCTCGCCAAGGACGGCTACACGTTCCCGGTCTCGCAATCCCAGCCCGAGGTCAATCCGGACGAGTTCCTCTCCGCGCTCGATTCCGATACCCGCGCGTATCTCGACCTGCTGGTCAACGGCGCCGGGCAGGGCCTGAAGACCAATGGCGGCAACCAGCTCGCCGGCGTGCTCCAGCGCTTCGAGCCGACGCATCGCGATCTGGCGCGGTTGAACGGCGCGGTGGCGCAGCGCGGCGTTGCGCTGCGGCAGCTGGTGAACTCACTCCAGCGCCTGAACACCGCCCTGGCCAGCAAGCAGACGCAGATCGTCTCGCTGGTCGACGCCAGCCAGAAGGTCTTCCACGCGTTCGCGATCGAGAACCAGAACGTGAGCCGGGCCGTTCAGGACCTCCCGGGCACGCTCGAGCAGACCACGCAGACTCTCGGGAAGGTCCAGACGTTCGCCGATCTGCTGGCGCAGACCAACTCCCTGCTCCCTGCGATCAAGGCGATCCCCGCGGCGAACCAGGCGGTCACGAACCTGGCGATTCCAGGCGCGCCGATCATCAAGAACCAGATCCGTCCGTTCGTGATCGCCGCCCGTCCGGTGATCCGCAACCTCAAGGCTCCCGCCAAGAACCTGGCCGCCGCAACCCCGAACCTGAGCAACACGTTCAAGGTCCTCAACCACTTCGTCAACATGGTCGGCTACAACACGGAGCCCTCCGGCCAGCACGGCTATCTGTGGTGGATCGCCTGGCTGAACCACGAGGTGCGGACGCTGTTCTCGATCCAGGACGCGAACGGGGTGTTCCGGCCCATCTTCCTCGAGTCGAGCTGCAACACCTTCAGCGAGCTGCTGTCGTTCAACCCATCTGCCGCGGCCGTGCTGGCGCCCACGATCGCGAAAGCGTGCAACCTCCCATGACGCCCGAGCCCACCGCGATGAGGACCTGATGGAGACAAGTACCCCCGGACTCACAAAGGTGCTGACGATGGTGCTGTTCGCGCTGTCGTGCGTGGGGCTGCTGCTGTTCCTGTGGCTGTCGTTCGGCGGCCAGGTCCCGTTCAACCCGCGGGGGTACCGCTTCCATGTCGCCTTCCGCGACGCGCAGGAGCTCGCGAGCCAGGCGGACGTGCGGATCGCCGGTGTGTCCGTGGGCAAGGTCGTCGACAAGACGCTCGATCCGAACGGCAACCGCACGCTGGCGACGATCCAGCTCAACAACGCGTACGCGCCGATCCACAAGGACGCCACCGCGATCCTGCGCACCAAGACGCTGCTCGGCGAGACCTACGTCGAGCTCCGATCCGGGGGCCAGGAGCGCGCCGCCGCTGCCTGACAACGGCGTCCTGAATCGCGGGCCAGGTCCAACCCTCGGTCCAGCTCGACACGATCTTCAACGCGCTCGACCCCACCACGCGCCACGCCTTCCAGACCTGGCAGCAGGAGCTCGCGCTGGCGGTGCGGGGCAATGACATCAACCTGAACAACGTGTTCGGCAACCTGCCGATGTTCGCCGCCGACGCCCGCGACATCCTGGCGGTGCTCGATACCGAGCACGGCGCGGTGGTGAACCTGGTGCGCAACGGCGGCACCGTGTTCGCCGCCCTGAGCCAGAACCAGACGGCGCTGCGCAACCTGATCACGAGCTCGGACACCGTGTTCAAGACGACCGCGGCCAACCAGGCGGCGCTGGCCGACACGATCCACGTGTTCCCGACGTTCCTGGACCAGTCGCAGATCACGATGCGCGCGCTCCAGGACTTCGCGATCAACTCCGATCAGGCGTGCTGCGTCGTGAACTCGCTCGGGCGCCAGAACGCGCCGCTGCTCAAGGAGCTGATCCCGGTCGCCAAGGACCTCGGGCCGACGCTCCAAGCCGTGCAACGCCTCTCTCCGCCGTTGAAGAAGCTGTTCGTCAACCTCAACCCGTTGATCACGGTCTCGAGGACGGGCCTGCCCGCCACCGCTGAGTTCCTGCGAGGGCTCGGGTGCATCGACAAGGACACGCCGGGCCAATGCCCGTCCAACCCGGCGCAGCAGACCCTGCTCCCCGCGCTCGGGACGTTCCTCGAGCAGCTCAACCCGATCCTGAACTGGCTCGGGCAACACCAGCAGCTGACCTCCGACTTCATCTCCAACGGCGGCACGCCGCTCAGCGCCACCAGCACGACCGTGGGCGGGAGCGGGTCTGACCTGCTCCGGCGTGCCCTGCGGCCACTACCTGCGGCAGTTCTCGATGTCCGGCCCCGAATCGTTCTCGATCTCCCCGACCCGCTGACGCCGACAACCGCGGCAACACCTACCTCCCGCCGCTGTGGGGTGCGAACAAGAACATGTTCATCTACGACGTCCCGCCGGAGTGGGACTGCAACAACGCCGGCGGGCAGCACCTGCCGGCGGGCGACGCGCCGAGCGGGTACGCTGGGATGCTGGGTCGCGCCGCCGCTGCCCGGGACCAACAAGAGCCAGCAGTTCCCGCACATCCTGCAGGCCCACTACCCGAACAAGTAGCCGCCCGGCCTCGGTGGCGCGCGGGGGACGCGGGCGCGGGCGCACGCCGGCGTCCGGCGCGGCGTCGCGCGGGGCGCGCCCGCAACCAGCGCCCACACCCCGCGTCGGCTCGGAAGCTAAGCGGCGCGCGCGCGAGGCGTCGGTGGCGCGGCCGGGTCCGGCGGCGCCGAGGCAATCGAGCAGGAACGACGCGAGCTCTGACGCTGCCGGTGACCTCGAGCGCCGGTGCGGTCGCCTTCGGGCGAGAACGCCTTGATCCAGGCGGCCTTGTCGCCCTTGACCTGGGCCTCGGCGTGCTCCGCGGGGTGCTCGGAGATCGTCACCGCGCCGTCGGAGATCGTGAACGTGTAGGCGGCGGTCTCGCCGCCCTCCCGGTCCTCGACCGGCGAACTCGACCGTGCCCGCCATCGAAGGCGAGCGCATCAGGCCGGGGGCCAGCCGGAAGATCGCGCCGATGTCGACCGACTCGGCGCTCCGCGGCGGGCTCCACGCCCAGTCGTAGCCCCAGCTGGCCAGCTCGCCGAGCACGGGCATCAGCTCACGCGCGCGCTCGGTGAGCTCGTAGTCGACGCGAGGGGGACCTCGCGGAAGCGCTTGCGGGTGAGCATCCCGTCGGCCACCATCCGGTTCAGGCGCGAGCGGAGCTGCTCGGTGGAGATGCCGGGGAGCACGCGCTGGAGCTCGACGAAGCGCCGCGGGCCCGCCGCCAGATCACGGACGATCAGCAGCGTCCATTTGTCCCCGACGAGATCGAGGGCACGGGCATCCGGCGACCACTGGTCGTAGGGATGGCGTTTTGGTGAGGGTACGTTCGGAATGGCTACTCCCGGTGGACGGAGCGTACCTACCAAGTTCGAGTCTAACGGAGGCTAACCCGAGCATAGGCCCTTGAAGCACGGTTTGCGCCGGTTTGGACGTTCGTCGGACCATTTCCTGGCCATCCGGGCGGCGAAAGTCGTTCGCAGCGCGTACCGCCGGACATTCGTC
The DNA here is from genome assembly GCA_963839105.1 of uncultured Solirubrobacterales bacterium. Classification (GTDB taxonomy): domain Bacteria; phylum Actinomycetota; class Thermoleophilia; order Solirubrobacterales; family Solirubrobacteraceae; genus Palsa-465. The sequence continues at coordinate 32,711 of CAWITQ010000009.1, read as the reverse complement.
CGCTTTTCTCCTTTGATCGCGAAGTTGGCGCAAGTTTCTTCCGGAGGCGGTCGTTTTAGCGATCAAATGGGCGATCTGATCGTGATAGACGATTGGCTGGCGGATCGCTCGCGCCCCACGCGTGACCTCCGTCCGGCGTTCTTCTTCGACCTCACCTGTCCGTTCTCGTATCTGGCGGCCGAACGCGTGGAGCGAGCACTGGGCGACGTCGAGTGGATTCCGACCGACGGCCTGGTGCTGCGCGAGGGACGCCCCTATCTCGGACGTGGAGGCCCTGCGCCAGGAGGCGGAGTGGCGTGCTCTGGAGCTGCGCCTGCCGCTGGTTTGGCCTGAGCGCTTCCCCGCCGACTGGCCGGGCGCCAACGCCGCGGCGACGCACGCCGCTGAGGTGGGGGCCTGCTCCCGGTTCGCGCTCGCCGCGAGTCGGCTGGCCTTCTGCGGAGGCTTTGACCTCGACGACCCGGAGATTCTCGCCGAGGCGGCGTCGGCTGCCGGCATCCACCCCGACGAATGCCTCGCCGCCGCGGGCGACAGCGACGCGCCTGTCGCGACGCTCTGCGTCACCGCCCACGGGTTGCGCGATCGCGGCGTCCAGGAGCTTCCGGCGATCCGCGTCGGCCGGCAGTGGTTCGCCGGCGAGTCCGGCACTCGACGAGGCGGCGGCCACTGGTCCGGACGCTGGCGGCGTACCGCGGCGCCGCGGCCGGGGCCTAACAGACTTGTAGCGGGCGGCGCCTAGGCGGCGGCCCGTCGCGCGGGAGCGGCGGGCCGCCGCGCGCAGCGCGGCTGCGGGGCTCTAGTACGGGGAGACCAGGCCCGCCAGGATCAGGTCGTCAAGGGGTCCCGCGTTCTCGGTCCCTGATCTTCCCCGAGCTCGAAGTCGGGCGGCGGGGTGAAGGGAGCCGCGAGCATCGGTTCCCAATCGCCAACCCCCATGCACAGCTCGTCGAACGTCCGGTGTTCCGACGGAGGAGCCTTCAACGTCTGCACTGTGAACCTCCTTCGTGGCTTTGCACCTTCGGGTCATGCTACGCCGCGACTTAAGCCCCGTCTATTGTTTTTGGCTCTGGCCACTGAGACCGAATCCACGCACGGGGTGCACGGCGGGCGCCTGGTCGCGAAGCGCCTGCGCGCGCACGGCGTGAGCAAGCTGTTCACCCTCTCGGGCGGCCACCTGTTCTCGATCTACGACGGCTGCCGCGCCGAGGGGATCGACATCGTCGACGTCCGCCACGAGCAGTCGGCGGCGTTCGCCGCCGAAGGCTGGGCCAAGGTGACGCGGACGCTCGGCGTGTGCGCGCTGACCGCCGGCCCCGGCATCACCAACGGGATGAGCGCGATCGCCTCGGCCAGCCAGAACCAGTCCCCGGTGCTCGTGCTCGGAGGCCGCGCGCCTCAGTTCCGGTGGGGGCAGGGATCGCTCCAGGAGATCGACCACGTGCCCTTCGTTCGGCCGCTCACCAAGCTCGCGACCACGGCGGACGCCACCGCGGAGATCCCGAGCCTCGTCGACGAGGCGGTGCGGGTGGCGCTCACGCCTCACTCCGGACCCACGTTCGTCGACTTCCCCCTCGACCACGTGTTCACCGAGGCCGATGAGCCCGAGCCCGGCCCCAGCGCGCCCGAGCCCTGGCGGGGCGAGGGTGCGGACGCCGCGGCCGTGGAGCGCGCGGTGGCGCTCCTGGCCGAGGCCGAGCGTCCGGTGGTCATGGCGGGGACCGGGCCTCTACTGGGGCCGTGGCGAGAACGGGCTGCGGGCGCTGGTCGAGAAGCTCCGGATCCCGGTGTTCCTCAACGGCCTCGGTCGCGGCTGCCTGCCCGCCGACCACGAGCTCTACTTCTCTCGCGCGCGCGGCGACGCCCTCTCCGGCGCCGACGTCGCGCTCGTCATCGGCGTTCCGCTCGACTTCCGGCTCGCCTTCGGCAAGGCCTTCTGCCGAGGACGCCGAGATCGTGGTCATCGACGTGGCCGAGCCGGCGCGGGCGCATCCCGCGTCCCGTCGCCGCCGAGCTCTACGGCGCGCTCCCCGCGACCCTGGCCGCGATTGCGCGACAGGGCGGTGGCGCAAGCCCGAGCGCGAGCGCTGGATCGAGTCACTGCGCGCCACCGAGTCCGAGAAGCGCGCCGCCGAGCGCGGACGAGCTCGCGCGACGAGCGGGCGCCGCTTCATCCCATGCGCATCTACGGCGAGCTGGCGCAGATGCTCGACCGCGACGCGATCGTCGTCTGCGACGGCGGCGACTTCGTCTCCTACGCCGGGCCGGGTCGTCGACTCCTACGTGCCCGGCGGCTGGCTCGACCCGGGCCCGTTCGGCTGCCTGGGGTCCGGCCCCGGCTATGCCCTCGCCGCCAAGCTGGCGCATCCCGAGCGCCAGGTGGTGCTGCTGCTCGGCGACGGCGCCGTTCGGCTTCGCCGGCATGGAGCTCGACACGCTCGCCCGCCACGGCGTCGCCGTCGTCGGGGTGGTGGGCAACAACGGCATCTGGGCGCTCGAGAAGCACCCGATGGAGTTCCTCTACGGGTACTCGGTGGCGGCCGAGCTGCGGCCCGAGACCCGCTATGACCAGGTGGCCGAGGCGCTCGGCTGCCACGGGGAGCTCGTGCGCACGCCGGCGGAGCTCCGGCCGGCGCTCGAGCGGGCGTTCGCGTGCGGCGGCCCGGCGCTCGTCAACGTGCTCGACGGATCCGACGGTGGCGTACCCGCGGCGCGCCAACCTCGCGTAGCGGGCCCGCTGCGACCGGAGGCCATGGGCACCGGGCACGCCCGACGGATCCGCGAGCGCCGACCGCCGTCGGCACGGATGCCGTCGGCGGAACGGCCCCACGGATGCCGCGCGCACGCGCGGCCCCCAATCAGGCCGATAAACGAAAACCGCCCGCATTTCTCAGCGGGCGGCTTCCGATCCAGGTTTGGCCCAATCGGGACGGGCAGGGGTACGTGCCAGAAAGGGCCGGTTAGTGTGGCTCGGACGGCGGGAGGCGCCGATGTCTGCGGCTTCGCCCGAGCCTATGTTGGGCTAGGCGAACCCGGCCCGACGAAGAATACTCCTCGGTCAGTGCAGACGGCAGCAATCGAACATTCGTCCAGTTTGGTCAGATCTCTGACTAGACGAATGTTCTAGTCGCTGGATTTGGTGGTCCGCGAAACGTCCAACCGGCGGACCTGACTGCCGTCGGGTACCCCCGCGGTGGATTTTCAATCGCCCCCGATTCGCACATCGACATTCAATGCAACGGGATCTACGAATTGCACCCGCCTATACTGGGTTTCGGTGTTCTCCTTCCCGAACCCGGTCAACGAGAAGGCGGCGCGGGTGGTTGCGGGCGTGGTGCTGATCGAGGTGATCGTCACCCTCCTCACCGGCTTCTACTGGCTGCTGATCCCGCTCGCCTACGGTTTCTGGGCCCGGGTGCTCACGGGCCCCACGCTGAGCCCGCTGGGCTGGACGGCGCAGAACGTGATCGCGCCTCGGCTCGGCGCCAAGAAGCCCGTGGCCGGTCCGCCCAAGCGCTTCGCCCAGGCGCATGGGCGCGGCCATGTCGACCGCGGCGCTCGTGCTCGGACTGATCCTGGGCGACCACGCCGCGGCCGACGTCGTGCTGCTCCTGTTCGTGCCCGCCGCCGGCCTCGAGTCGATCGCCGGCTACTGCGTCGGCTGCAAGGTCTTCGGGCTGCTGATGCGGAGCGGGGCTGTCCGCGCCGAGGTGTGCGCGGAGTGCGCCGACATCAGCGCGCGGCTAGAGGCCCAGCGCCGCCCCGCGCAGAATGTCGTGCTCTGAGACCTCGACGCGCCTCGAGCCCGAACATCCGCAGCGTCTCGAGCGAGGATGATCGCGCCGGCGACGATCGTCGGCGCGCGGTCGGGGTGGAGCCCCGGCACCTTGCGCCGCTCATCCAGCGGGAGCGAGGCGAGGTGCTCGAGCATCTCCTCGATCTCGCCGGCGCCGAGGACGTAGCCGTGCACCTTCTCGGGGTCGTAGGGCTCGAGCTTCTGGGCGATCGCGCCCAGTGAGGTCGCCGTGCCGGCGACCGCGATGGCGTGCTCGACCGCCCGCCGCTGATCCTCCGGCACCCCCTCGGCGAAGATCTTGCGGACGTCGGCGGCCAGGGCCTCGCGCTCGTCGGGGGTGGGCGGGTCGCTGTGGATGTGGCGCTCGGTCTGGCGGACGACGCCCGCCTGGTTGGAGACGTGGAAGGCGACCTCGTGGCCGGTGCCGATCACCATCTCGGTCGAGCCGCCACCGATGTCGACCACGAGCGTCGGCGTCGGGTCGCCGGGATCGCGCTCGCTGGTCGCGCCGAGGAAGGTCAGGCGCGCCTCCTCGTCGCCGGTCAGGACGTGCGGCTCGAGCCCGAAGCGCTCCTTCACCGTGTCCGCGAACTCCTGGCCGTTGGCGGCGTCGCGCACGGCGCTGGTGAGGACGGCGAGGGCGCGGTCGACGTCGTGGCGGTCGATCAGCTCGCCGGTAGTCCTCGAGGGTCGAGTACACGCGCTCCATCGCCTCGTCGTTCAGCGAGCCGTCGGCAGTCGACTCCCTTGCCGAGCCGAGTGACGATGCTGCGGCGCTCGAGCTCGCCGGTGACGCGCTCGCCCTCGGTGTCGACGATCAGCAGACCGGGTGGAGTTGGTCCCGATGTCGACGACGGCGGTGCGCATGGAGGCGCGGATTCTCGTCCGATCGCCCAAACTGGGGCGGTGATCCTGGTTGCCCTCGCAGTGATCGTCGCGACCGGCGTCGGCGTGGCCGCCGAGCGCCGGACCGCCGACGGCGGCGGCGCGTCGGAGCCCGCGAGCGCCCTGCGGCTGATGCTCTACGTGCTGCTGCCGTTCGTCTCGTTCGTCAACTTCTCGCACCTGCACCTCAGCGTCGGCGCGGGCGTGGGGCTGCTCGTGGCCTACGTGGCGATCGGGATCGCCGGGGTGCTGGCCTGGGCGGTGGCGCGGCTGCGGCTGCACCTCCCCTCGCCCTCGGTGGGCGCGCTCATCTGCTGCGTCATCTCGGTCAACACCGGATACCTGGGGCTGCCGATGGCCTTCGCGCTGCTGGGCGCGCGCGGGTTCACCTCGGCGGTGGCCTACGACCAGCTGGTCAGCGGACCGATGTTCCTGGTGGCCGCGTTCGCGGTGGGAGCGGCGTTCGGTGGGCAGGGCGGAGAGAGCGCGCGAGAGCGGCTGCGCGCCTTCGCCACGCGCAACCCGCCGCTCTGGCCGTGGTCGCCGGGCTGCTGACGCCGGCCTCGGTGGTGCCGGAGTCGCTGCTCGCACGTCTCCCACCTGGTCGTGATCGCGATGCTGCCGCTCGGGTTCCTGGCCGTCGGGGTCAACCTGTCGGCCGAGCGCCGGGAGGAGCGGGCGCCGCTGCTCGAGGCGCCCGACGAGCGGGTGGCGGTGGCGCTGGCGCTGCGGCTGCTGGTGGCGCCGGCGGTGCTGTTCGCCGTCTCGGCCGTCGCGATCCGGCTGCCCTCGGCCTACCTGCTCCAGGCGGCGATGCCGACCGGCATCAACTCACTGATCGTGGGCCACGCCTACGGGCTCGACCAGCGGCTGATCGCCACCACGATCGTGTGGAGCACGGCGGCGGCGCTGGTCGTCGGGCTGGCGGTGGCGCTGCTGTGAGCGGCCGGGGCTAACGACGGCTTCGGCGCCTGCGAGCCGTCGAGTCACCGACCCGCGAGCGGGGCAAACCGCGGCCTCGGCGGATCGGCGCTGTCGAGGCCGTGGTATCCCCGCTATCAGGCGCCTTCGGTGGCGAACACCCGCCGCGAGCGGGCGGCTCCGCGGGCGCACCGGCGGCAGGCCGAACAGGCCGATGAGCACACCCAGCGAGGGCGAACGCCGCCGAGACCGCGAAGGCGAGCACGAACCCGCTGGTGAGCGCGGCGCCGGCGGCCATCCCGTGGTGCACGCTCGGCGTCGGTGTGCGAGGTGGCGATCGTGGCCAGCACGGCCAGACCCGAGCGCGCCACCGAACAGCCGCGAGGTGTTGAGCAGCCCCGACGCGAGCCCGGCCTCGTCGCTGTCCACCCCGGCCACGGCCGAGATCGTCGCCGGGACGAAGGCCAGGCCGATCCCGATGGCGCTGATCAGCGAGGGCACGAGCACGTCGCCGAGGTAGGTGCCGTGGGGCGCGAGGTCGGTGAACAGCACCAGGCCGGCCGTGACCGCGACCATGCCGACCACGAGGAGCGGCTTGGCCCCGACCCGCGTGACCAGGCGGGAGGCCAGCACCGAGCCGCCGACGATCGACAGGGTCATGGGCAGGAAGGCGAGCCCGGCCCGGATCGAGGAGTAGCCGCGGACCTCCTGGAGGTAGAGCGAGAGGAAGAACCACATCCCGAAGGTGGCGCCGCCGAGCAGCAGCACGACCAGGTTCGAGGAGGTGAGCGTGCGCGAGCGGTAGATCCGCAGCGGCATCAGCGGCGCCTTGGCGAGGCGTCCCTCGATCGCGACGAAGACGGCGAGCAGGGCGGCGCCGGCGCCGATGAAGGCGAGCGTGGAGGCGGCGCCCCAGCCGGTGGCCGAGGTGCGGACGATGCCGAGCACGAGGAGCGAGAGCCCGGCGGTGGCGGTGATCGCGCCCGAGAGGTCGAAGTTGCGCTCGGCCTCCTCGTCGGTCGCGAGGTCGGCCGAGATCAGGCGCTGGGCCAGGAGCGCGGCGGCGATCCCGATCGGGACGTTGATGAACAGGATCCAGCGCCAGCCGAGGGCGTCGGTGAGGATGCCGCCGAGGATCACGCCGGCCGAGCCGCCGATGCCGCCCATCGCGCCCCAGATGCCCGACGGCGCGGTTGCGCGCGGGGCCTTCGGCGAAGGTGGTGGTGAGGATCGAGAGGGACGCGGGGGCGATGACGGCGCCGCCGAGTCCCTGCGCGGCGCGCGCGGCGATCAGCGTCGCCTGGCTGTCGGCGAGACCGCCGGCCAGCGAGGAGAGCGCGAACAGCACCAGCCCGCCCACGAACACCCGCCGGCGCCCGAGCAGATCGGCGGCGCGGCCTCCGAGCAGGAGGAACCCCGCGAACGTGACCGTGTACGCGTTGACGACCCACTGGAGATCCTGCTCGGTGAAGTGCAGGCCCCCGCGGATCGCCGGCAAGCGCCACGTTCACGACCGACACGTCGAGGATCACCATGAACTGCGCCAGGCACGCGAGGAGCAGGGTGGCGCGGAGGTGCGGATGCGTGCTGCTGGTCTGGCGTCCGGGTGTCATCTGGCTCTCCGGGCGTTCTAGACTGTCTTGGTACGAAGGTCATCGTAGCAAAAGTTCGATAGTTGTCGTACAATGGGGTGAGGATCGATATGTCTCTGAGCACAGAAGTAGACGAAGCCGGCGGGCCGGTTGGGGACGCCGCTGAAGCGCTGCCCCATCCCGAGCTCGAGCAGATCGAGCTCCCCGCCGTTCTGCACGCACTCAGCGATCCGATGCGGCTGCGGATCGTCGAGTGCCTCTCCGAGGGCGACGCGCGCACGTGCAAGAGCTTCGAGCTGCCCGTCACCAAGTCGACGTGCACCCACCACTTCCGCGTCCTGCGCGAGGCCGGCGTGATCCGCCAGCGGCTCGAGGGCACGACGCGCCTGAACACGCTGCGCCGCGAGGAGCTCGACCTCCGCTTCCCCGGCCTGCTCGACGCCGTGCTCCGCGGCGCCTCCTAGCGCCGCCGGCAGAGCACCGCAGCCGCCGCCCCGGGCGGCGCCTCGGCCCTAGTAGGTGACGAGCACCGCGCTGTGGGCCGGCAGCGAGAACACGTAACGGCCGCCCTGGGCCGCGACGGTGGTGGCGTCCGAGCGGCCCGTGAGGGTGCCGGTGGTGGCGCCGAAGTGCTGGCCGCCCAGGGTGACGCCGCTCGTGCTGCTCAGGCGCGGCGCCTGCAGCCGCGTGAGCGTGGCCGAGCCGCCGCGTCGACCCGCCGCCGTTCAGCGCCACCGTGCGCCGGTTGAGGCTCTCGTTGATGAGCACGACGCGAGTGTGGCCGTCGGCGCCGTGCGTGGCCCAGGTCACGATCCCGCGGGCGTTCTTGGCGCTCGTGGCGATCAGGCGCGAGCCGGCCGGCGCCGCCTGCGCGAACAGCATCAGCCCGTAGTACTCGGGCTTCACCGTCGTCCGCCACTGGCCGCCCTGCTGGGTGAAGGTGAACATCTGGTAGGTGGCGCCGGGGTAGGTGTGCATGTTGACGCCGTCGACGCCCACCCGGGCCATCTCGAACAGCGCGTCGACGGCCCACAGCGAGGAGACGAACGCGTCGCTGACGCCGGGCGCCTTGCCGCAGGAGTCGGTGTTCATCTCGTCGATCCGCAGCGGCAGGTGGCGAGCGTGGGCGATGCGCACGAAGCCGGCCACGCTGTTGGCCATGCGGGTGGTGGCGTAGGGCGCCAGCAGGTGCGCGGCCGTCGGGTACTGCGGCGAGGACTTGCGGATGTAGCACGTCTGCACCGGATAGCGGTGCAGGGTGACGACCTTGACCCGCGGCTCGGCGGAGAGGAACTGAGCCGTGTGCGCCATCCACTTGGGCGCGCCCGTGGTGGGCCCGGCGAGCGGCCCGGGGAGCACCTTCGCGAACGAGGTGAAGTCACCGAGGAACGAGTTGAAGTCGTAGCTGGGCGGGCGGCCCTTCACGCCCTGCCCGTTGCTCGCCACGTACCAGCTGAAGACCGGGTAGAGCTCGGGCTCGTTGCCGGGCTCGAGCGCCTCGATCGAGGACTTGCCGAGCCCCTTCTCGAACGCGTTGGCCTCGGCCGCGGCGAGGCGGATGGCTGTTCGGCCTCGAGGTCGACGCCCATGATCAGCCGGGCGTTCAGGGTGCTGGCCAGGGCGTGCATGACCGACATCCACTGCGGAGTCAGCGTCACCCTGCACGCCGCCGGGCTTGGCCACGCCGGGCGCCGGCACCCACGCCCAGTCGGTGCTGTCTCCGCCGATCCGGAGGTCCGGGGACTGCCCCGGGTTGAGGTTGCGGATCAGCTGCAGCGAACAGGGGATTGATCGCGTGCGGATCGGTGCCGGCGTAGGGCAGGATCGCGTTGTTCTCGAACGAGAACCCGAGGAAGCCGGGGGCGATGGCGCGGCCGGTGGCGCGCTGCGAGACGTTGATCACGGCCGCGTTGCGGGGCAGCGCCGCCGCGGGCTTCGAGGCCGCGGCGCGGGAGGTGTGGGTGGCGCTCGAGCCGGCGCATCCGGCGAGCGCGAAGGCAAGGGCGATGCGGACCAGGCGCCCGCGGGTCAGTGCACGCATCGGCGTGAGTTTGCCAAGGCCGGCGGCGGGCCGGTGCCGCTACTGTGAGGGTCATGGGGCTGGAAGTTGGAGACTGGACAGGGAACCCGCGGCTGCGGCCGTCGCCGGATCCCGCTATCTCCGTGCGCGGCGTGCCGAAGTCATACGGCGACGTTCAGGCGCTCGCCGGCGTCGATCTGGACGTCCCCGCGGCACCGTGCTCGGCCTGCTCGGTCCCAACGGCGCCGGCAAGACGACGCTCGTCCGGGTGCTGGCCACGCTCCTGCGGCCCGACCAGGGGACCGCGAAGGTGGCGGGGCTCGACGTCATCGCCGAGGCGAGCGCGCTGCGCGAGCGGATCGGCCTCGCCGGCCAGTACGCGGCAGTCGACGAGAACCTGACCGGCCTCGAGAACCTGGTCATGGTCGGGCGGCTCTACGGCGCGCCGCGCCGCGCCGCGCGGGCGCGCGGACGGGAGCTGCTCGAGCGCTTCGACCTGGTCGACGCCGCCGACCGGCCGACCAAGACCTACTCGGGCGGGATGCGGCGACGGCTCGACCTCGCGGCGGCGCTCGTGGCCGATCCGCCGATCCTGTTCCTCGACGAGCCCACCACGGGGCTCGACCCCCGCAGCCGCCTCGCGCTGTGGGAGGTGATCGAGGGCCTGGTGGCCGAGGGCACGACCGTGCTCCTGACCACGCAGTACCTCGACGAGGCCGACCGGCTGGCGGACGAGATCGCGGTCATCGACCACGGCCAGGTCATCGCCTCGGGCACCTCGGACGAGCTCAAGGACCGGGTCGGCGGCGAGCGCCTCGAGGTGCGGCTCGAGGAGGGGGCGGACGCGGCGGCGGCGGTTGCCGCGCTGAGCCCCATGAGCGACGAGCCGCCGGTGTGCGAGGACGGCCTGATGAAGCTGAGCGTGCGCCAGCGGGGCGGCACGATCGTCGAGGCCGTCCGCCGGCTAGGTGACGCGGGCGTCGGCGTCGACGACCTCGCACTGCGCCGCCCCACCCTGGATGACGTCTTTCTGGGCCTGACCGGCCACGCGGCCGAGGAGCAGCCGGAAGCGGCGGAGGTCGGCGTGAGACGGCTCGCTGTCAGACACGCTCGTGATCGCCGAGCGCAACCTGATCCGCCTGCCGCGCGCACCCGAGCTGCTGATGGCGTTCACGATCCAGCCGATCATGTTCGTGCTGCTGTTCCGGTACGTGTTCGGCGGCGCGATCCGCACCCCGGGCTTTTCCTACGTCGACTTCCTGATCCCGGGGATCATCGTCCAGAACATCGCCTTCGGCGGCTTCGTCACCGCCATCGGCCTGAACGAGGACATGCACAAGGGGCTGGTCGACCGGTTCAGGTCGCTGCCGATGGCCCGCTCGGCGGTGCTTGCAGGTCGCACCCTCGCCGACGTGGTCACGAACACGCTGTCGGTGACGATCCTGATCATCACCGGCGTGATCATCGGCTTCGCCTTCCACACGAGCTTGGTCGAGGCGCTCGCGGGGGTGGCGCTGGTGCTTCTGTTCGGCTACGCGTTCTCGTGGTTCTTCGCGCTCGTCGGCCTGATCACCAACACGCCCGAGTCGGCCAACTCGATCGGCTTCATCGCGGTGTTCCCGCTCACGTTTATCTCGTCGGCCTTCGTCCCGCCGGCCTCGATGCCGGAGCCGCTGCGGTGGTTCGCCGAGGTGAACCCGTTCACGATCGTGGTCGACGCGGTGCGCTCGCTGTGGCTGGGCGCGCCGGCGCACAACTACGTGTGGGGAGCGGTGGTGTGGTCGCTGGTGATCATCGCGGTGTTCGCGCCGCTCGCGGTGGCGCGGTACCGGCGCTCCGCCGGTAGTTGACCCTTAGTGCTGCGCCCCGGTGCCTTGGTGCCGCGCCCCGGTGGCGCGTTCGCCACCGAGGGGTGGGTGTGAAAACGTGATATATGGGGACGTTTCAGACCCAGCCTCAGGATGGGCACTCCGCGCCGCGTCGTCGTGACGCCCCCTGGTGGCGCGGGGCTGGGGTCGGGCCGGCGCGCGACTCGAGGCGCGGGTGGCCTTGACGCCTCGCACCCGGATTTGATCAGATATCCGATGGATCAGCGGCTCGCCGAGGACGTTGAACGCCGCTACCGCGTGATCCGCGAGGCGGCCGAGCGCGACGGCCTCGACGCGGTGCTGGTGTGCGCCACCGAGTACACGGGCTTCGAGGGCGCGATGTTCTACCTGTCGGGCTTTCGCATCCTGCACCGCTACGCCTACGTGCTGCTTCCGGTGGAGGAGCCGCCGACGAACATCTTCCCCGGCGAGGGGCGTTGGGTCGGCGACCACTCCGAGGGGTGGGTCGAGGACCGCGTGTTCGCGGAGACGCCGGGCAAGTGGATCGCCGCAGCGGATCCAGGAGCGCGGCTGGCGCAGGCTCGGCGTGTACGGGATGGACCTGGTGATGCCGGTGCGCGACTTCGTGGAGCTCCCGGAGGGCAAGGTCGTCCGCTGGGACGCCGAGTTCGACCTGGCGCGGGCGCCGAAGTCCGAGTACGAGCTCGAGTCCGTGCGCGAGTCGATGCGGATCAACGAGGCCGGCGTGTTCGCGGTGATGCGGGCGTGGGAGCCGGGGATGAACGAGGCCGACCTGATGGCGGTGGCCGAGCGGGAGTTCGTCAGCCTCGGCACGCGCCGGCTGACCATGGACATGGTGCTCACCGGGCCGCGAGGGCGCGGCCTTTCCGGAGATGCGCCTGCCCGACGAGCAGCGGCGTGATCGCCGAGGACGACATGCTCATCTACGGCCTCGAGATCGCCGGGCCCGGTGGCCACTGGGTCGAGTTCTCGCGGCCGATGTGCGGCGGCGAGCCGTCTGAGGAATCGAAGCGGATGATGGACGCCTACCGCGAGTACCACGAGATCTGCCGCGGAGCCATGCGCCCCGGCGCCACCGCGCGCGAGGTTCACCGCGCGGTCTCGAAGCCGTTCCTCGACCAGGGCTGGAAGCTCGGCCACGTGACCGGCCACTCGATCGGGATGACGATGATCGAGCACCCGCGGATCGGCGACGCCTTCGACGTCGAGCTGCAGGAGAACATGGTGTGCTCGATGCACCCGCACGTGATCTCGCGCCGACGAGCGGACCTGCCTGTACTTCCAGGACACCTGGCACGTGCGCTCCGGACGGCGCGGTGCCCGCTGAGCGACGCGCCGGTCGAGTTCTACGACCCCCGCGCGGTCCGCTCGAGCGACCGAGCGGCCTGAGCCCGCGTGCCACTCGAGCTGCCCCGGATCGCGCTCGGGTGCGGCAACTTCGGTGGCGTCGGCTCGGCGCCGGCGTTCTTCGGGCAGGGACTGAGCGAGGACGAGGCGTCCGCGCTGATGGACGCCGCCTGGGAGGCGGGGATCACGGCACTTCGACACCGCGGACGCCTACGGTGGCGGGCGCAGCGAGCTCGCTATCGGCCGATGGATCGCCACGCGGGGCGTCACGCCCGACGATCACCACCAAGACCTACAACCCGATGGACGAGGGCGCCGACCACGGGCTGGCGCCCGAGCGGATCGCGCGCCAGCTCGCCTCCAGCCTCGACCGGCTCGGCGTCGAGCGCGTCGAGCTCTACCTGGCCCACGAGTTCGATCCCGACGTGCCGCTGACCGAGACGTTCGCGGCCTTCGAGGAGCACACCGCCGCGGGGCGGATCGGCGCCTACGGGGTCAGCAACTTCGACGCGCGGCAGCTCGCGGAGGCGATCGCCGCGGGGCGTCCCGAGGCGGTCCAGAACGCGCACAGCCTGCTCCAGCGCGAGGACGAGGAGGTCCTGTCGCTGTGCGCCGCGAACGGCGTCGCCTACCTGGCCTTCGGGCCGCTGTCCGGGCGGATGGCTGACCGGCAAGTACCGGCGCGGGCACGGCGTTCCCGTCGGGCTCGCGGATGACCCAGCGCCCGGAGCCCTACGAGGGCCTGGTCAGCGACGGCGACGTTCGACCTGCTCGAGCGGCTCGAGGCCGAAGCCGCGCGCACGCGGGCATGTCGCTGGCCGGCCTGGCGCTGGCGTGGCTGCTGGCCGACCCCCGCGTCACCCAGGTCGTGGTCGGCCCGGGCACGCCCGAGCACCTCGACGCCGGTGAGCGAGGCGCTCGCCCACCCGCTTGCGCGCGAACGAGGCGGCGGCTGCTGTGCTGATCCTCTCCCACGCCGACGTCCACGCCGCGCTCTCGCCCGAGGCCGTGCGCGGACGCGATGCGCGACGTGCTCGCCGCCCACGCGCGCGGCGAGACGTACATGCCGCTGCGCTCGGTCATGCGCCCGCCGGAGGCGGCCGGGCTGATGGGGCTGATGCCGGCGTGGAGCCCGGCGCGGACGTTCTCGCTCAAGGTGGTGTGCGTGATGCCCGGCAACCCGGCGCGCGGGCTCGACGCCCACCAGGGCGTGGTCGCGCTGTTCGACGGCGAGACCGGCGTGCCCGAGGCGATCCTCGACGCCTCGGCGCTCACCGAGATCCGCACCGCCGCGGTCACCGCCGTGGCCACCGACGTGCTGGCGCGCGCCGACGCGCGGGTGCTGGCGATCCTCGGCGCCGGGGTCCAGGCCCGCGCCCATCTGACGGCGCTCGCCCACGTTCGCCCCTTCACCGAGATCCGCGCCTACGCCCGCCGACGCGCACGCTCGAACGGCGCCACCGCGTGCGCCACCGCCGAGGAGGCGGTGCGGGGCGCCGACGTCGTCGTCGCCGCCACGAGCTCGCGCACGCCGGTGATCGACGACGAGTGGCTCGACCCCGGCGTGCACCTGAACGCGATCGGCGCCAGCACTCCCGCCGCCCACGAGATCGAGCCCGCGACGTTCGCCCGCGCCACCGTGTTCGCCGACAGCCGCGAGTCGGTGGCGGCCGAGGCCGGCGAGTACCAGCGCGCTCGCGAGCAGGGGCTTCCCGCCGAGGTCGCGGCGGAGCTCGGCGAGGTGCTGGCCGGGACGCACCCGGGCCGCACGGACGACGCCGAGCTGACGCTGTTTCGCTCGCTCGGGATCGCGGTCGAGGATCTCGCCGCCGCTCGCGTGGCGGTGGCGGCGGCCCGCGAGCGCGGGCATCGGGGTCGACGCTGTGATCCCGCTGGCCGAGATCGAGGCGGCGCGCGAGCGGATCAAGGACATCGCCGTGCGCACGCCGCTGATCCGCTGGCAGCTCGAGGACGCGCCCGCGGAGATCTACCTGAAGCTCGAGACGCTCCAGCCGATCGGGTCGTTCAAGATCCGCGGCGCGCTGAACGCGATCCGGAGCGCGCCCGCCGAGGCGCGAGCGGGCGGCCTCGTCACCGCCAGCGCCGGCAACATGGCCCAGGGCGTGGCCTGGGCGGCGCGGGAGCTCGGGTCTGCCGGCGCGGATCGTCGTGCCGGAGAGCGCGCCGCAGGCCAAGCTCAGCGCGATCGAGCGGCTTGGCGGCGAGGTGATCAAGGTCCCCTACGACGACTGGTGGCGGGCGATCGTCGAGAGCCGGGCCGAGGGCGTCGAGGGGCTGTTCGTGCACCCCGTACAGGACGAGGCGGTGATGGCCGGCAACGGGACGATCGGGCTCGAGATCCTCGAGGACCTCCCGGATCCCGACGCGGTCGTGATCCCGTTCGGCGGTGGCGGGCTGACGAGCGGGGTCGCCAGCGCCATCCGGGCGGCGCGCGGCGATCGCACGAAGATCTACACCGCGGAGCCCGCCACCGGAGCGGCGTTCGCGGGCGCGCTGGAGGCCGGCGGGCCGGTCGACGTCGAGTACACCCCGTCGTTCGTCGACGGCGCGGGTAGCCGGCGCGTGCTCGACGCGATGTGGCCGCGCGTCTCCGCGCTCGTGGACGGCGCCTTCCCAGTCCCGATCGACGCCGCGGCGGAGGCGGTCAGGCTCCTCGCCGAGCGCACCCGCGTGATCGCTGAGGGGGCCGGCGCGCTCGCCGCGGCCGCGGCGCTTGCGGGCCACGCCGGAACCGGGCGGGTTGTCTGCGTCGTCTCGGGTGGCAACATCGACCTTGAAAAACTCGCGGAGATCCTTGCCGGGAGGTGAGGGATGAGCAGCAGCACCAACGACGACCTCCAAGCGCCGGTCCTGCCCGGACGCGGCGCCAGCGACTACGAGCGCTACCTGCGCACCGACGAGCTCCTGTCGCTCCAGAAGGCGCCCGAGGAACGCGTGCACCACGACGAGCTCCTGTTCGAGACCGTCCACCAATCCTCGGAGCTGTGGCTGAAGCTCGCCACCGAGGAGGTGGAGGAGGCGACGGCGGCGCTCGGGCGCGACGAGCTCGCGGCGGCGATCAGGCTCCTGCGGCGCTCGGTGCTCTGCCTGCAGTACGTGACGACGCAGATGGAGATGCTCAACCAGATGTCGCCCTGGGAGTACCACCAGATCCGGGTGGTGCTCGGGCACGGCAGCGGGTTCGACTCGCCTGGGTTCAGGCGGGTCTCGCACCTGACTCCCCATCTGTGGAAGGCGTTCGACCGCCAGCTCGAGCGAGCCGGACTGACCCTGGCGGAGCTCTATCAGCGGGGACGGGAGTTCGAGGAGCTCTACCAGCTCGCCGAGCTCATGACCGAGTGGGACGAGCGCATCTGGGTGTGGCGCTTCCGCCACTACACGATCGTCGCCCGGGCTCTCGGCGAGGAGACGGTGGGGACGCAGGGGACGCCCATCCAGGTCCTGGGCAAGCTGATCGCGCAGCGCCAGCTGCCGCGGCTGTGGGAGGTGCGCGGCCGGCTGGTCGAGCTCTTCGACGCCGAGCGCGCCGCAGACCAGGGCTAGCCGCTCACGCCGGCGCCGGCGCGGCGCGCGCCACCGCGGCAGCGATCTCCCGACCGACCTGCCGCACGGCCTGGTTGCCACGCTCGAGCAGGTTCACGAGCGCGAAGAACGAGTGGATCATGTCGTCGTAGTGGTGGTGGGAGACCTCGACGCCCGCGTCTCGAAGGACATGGGCGTACGCGAGGCCGTCGTCACGAAGCGGGTCGTATTCGGCGGTTACGACGAGCGCGGGCGCGAGGCCCGAGTGATCCTCGGCCCGGACCGGTGACGCCTCGGGATCCGCCCGCCGGTCCTCGTCGGGGATGTACTGGTCCCAGAACCAGGTCATCTCCTCGGTGGTCAGATACGTCTCCGAGCCCGTGCCGTACTGGCCGTAGGACGAGGTGCTCAGATCACAGTCCGTGACCGGATACACGAGCACCTGCAGTGTGAGCGTGGGGCCGCCCCGGTCGCGAGCGCGGAGCGCGCACACCGCGGCGAGGTTGCCCCCGGCGCTGTCGCCGCCCACTACGAGGGGCCGGCGCCCGGCCTGATCGGACGCCCACCGCAGCGCGTCCCAGCAGTCCTCGAGCGGGCCGGGGAACGGGTGCTCGGGAGCTCGCCGGTAGTGAACGGCGATCACCTCGCACCCTGACTCGAGCGCGAGCAGCCGGCACATCGCGTCGTGGCTTTCCAGGTCGCCGATGACCCACCCGCCGCCGTGGAACCACAGGATCGTTCCGGCCGGATCGCCCGGGTCGTAGCGGCGCCCGCCCACGCTCCCCGACGACGTCGGGATCGACAGATCCTCGACCCGCGGGAGCTCCGGTCCGTCGCCGACGAACTCGTTCATGGCCGCAGCCTGCTCGCGCGCCGCGGACGCGCTCGAGCTCGTTCAGCGGCGGTAGTCCGGAGTCGGCGGCCTGCTGCAGCAGCGCGCGGGCCTGGGGATGCAATGCCACTACGGGCGCACCGAGTCGAGCGCAGCCACCAGACGGTCGACCTCGTCGACCGTGTTGTAGTGGATGAACCCGAGGCGGATCGCCTGCTCGGTGTAGCCGAGCCGGCGATACAGGTTCAGCGAGTACCACGAGTCGTGGGCCCACACGCCGATGCGATGCTCTTCGGCGAGGCGCGTGGCGACCTCGGCCGCGGGCACGCCCTCGACGTTGATCAGGAACGTCGGAACGCGTCCCTCCATGCTCGGAAGCCCGTATACCGCCACCGCGTCGGAGAGGCCGTCCAGGAAGCGCTGCCCGAGCTCGCGCTCGTAGGGGACGATTGCGGCGAAGCCGCCGATCGAATCCAGGTAGTCGAGGGCGGTGCTGAAGCCGGCGAGCAGCTCGTAGGGCTGCGTCCCGGTCTCGAAGCGCCGGCCGAGCGGTGTGGTCGGCGCCGGCCGCGCCTTGTACGGCCGCCACGTCTCGAGCACTTCGGCGCGGCCGTAGGCGATACCCATGTGCGGACCGCAGAACTTGTAGGGCGAGCACAGGAGCACGTCGGCGTCGATCTCGCGCACGTCGATGGGCTCGTGCGCGGCGTAGTGGACGGCGTCGACCCACGCCAGCGCACCCACTCGGTGAGCCAGCTCGCACACGCGCTTGGCATCGACGATGGTGCCGATCGCGTTCGAGGCCCAGGCGAAGGCGACCACCCGCGTGCGCTCCGAGAGCTTGCTCTCGAGGTCGGCGTAGTCGAGCGTCGTGTCGGGACGGAGCTCGATGTGGCGGACGACAAGATCGCGGTCGTGCGCGAGCTCCAGCCACGGGGCGACGCCGCCGTCGTGGTCGAGCGAGGAGACGAGGATCTCGTCGCCGGGCGCGAACTCCCGTCCCGCCGTCCGCGACAGCGTGAAGTTCAGAGACGTCATGTTCGCGCCGAAGACGACCTCCTGCGGCACGCAGCCGAGCAGCCGCGCCGCGCCCGCCTCGGCGCGCTCGAGGATCTCCTTGACGCGCAGGCTGGTGGCGTACACCGCCCCGAGGTTGGCGCTCGCTTCGCGCAGCGTGCGGGCGATCGCCTCGCCCACCTCATCCGGAACCTGCGAGCCCCCGGGGGCGTCGAAGTACGCGAACCCGTCCTGGAGCGACGTGAAGCGCTGCCGGATCGCGTCTACTTGGCCAAGCGCCTGTGCCATCGGCTCCTCCTCCTCGGCCTAACGGAATTGCAAGCTTGGTCGCTTGCAATTGCGCGTGCCCGCATGGTTTGATCAAAAGTATAAGTTCGCGGTTGCGGCGGTCGCTCGCCGCCACTCGGGGCAAGGAGAGAACAGCTTGAGCTTTCGCGTGACACGGCGGTCGCAGGCAACCTGGAGAGGCACCGTGCCCGAGGGAGGCGGACGGCTGTCGCTCGGCAGCGGCGCGTTCGAGGGCCCGTTCAGCCTCAAAGCCCGAGTCGAGGACGTGGAGCGGGCGACGAACCCGGAGGAGCTGATCGCCGCCGCGGAGGCGGGCTGCTTCACGATGTCGCTCGCCAACCTGCTGAGCGAGGAGGGCCATCCTCCCGACGAGCTCACCACCACCGCGGGCGTCCGCCTCGAGCAGCGCGACGGACGCTTCAGCATCACCACGATCGAGCTTCAGACGCAGGGGCAGGTCCCCGGCGTAAGTGCCGCGCGCTTCGCCGAGCTGGCGCGCGAGGCCAAGGAGACGTGCCCGGTCTCCCGGGTGCTCGCCGGCGCCGAGATCACGCTCGAGGCCACGCTAACTGCGCCGGCGGACGCCTAGGCGCGGGAGGGACTGCCGGGGTGCGGTCGAATCTTGTTGAGTCATGCCGGCAATGAGTGGGTCCCCGTGCGTGCTCCAGAGCGATCTCGCCGCCGCGCCGGGCGAGCATCCGGGAGTTGGACCGGCGAACGGGTTCACCCCGCTCGAGCAAACGCTGCTGCGCCTCGCGCCCGACTCGGCCGCGGGCCGGGCCACCGGTGCCGCCGAGGAGGCGCTGTTCGTCCTCGCCGGGACCGGGACCCTGCGCCTCGGCGACAACGAGCATCCGGTCGAGGCCGAGAGCGGGGCACACCTCGCGCCGGGCGAGGCGTACGAGCTCGCCGCGGGCTCCGACGGGCTCCAGATCGTGTGCGTGCGCATTCCGGATCCGGAGTCGGGGCGGGCGGAGCAGCGGGCCGTGGTGCGTCGCCTCGAGGACCAGGAGGCGCAGAACGCCACCACCGACCGCCAGTTCCGGATCGTGGCCGATCCGAGTACCGGGCTGCGCTCGGCCACGCACTTCGTCGGCTACATCCCGACGGTCCGGGCTCCCGATCACTTCCACACCTACGACGAAGTCATCTACGTGCTCGAGGGCGAGGGCCAGTTTCACGCCGGCGGCGAGAGCTCGCTGGTGGGACCGGGGACGTGCATCGGGCTCCCGGCGCGCGTGGTCCACTGCCTGGAGAACACGGGCGAGCAGCTCATGCGAGTGGTGGCGGTCTTCCGCCCCGCCGGCTCTCCGGCGGCCGCCTACTACCCCGACGGCACGCCCGCCTACCCGGGCCATGAGCCGGTGACACAGACATAACCCAGACATCCCCCCAGGAGGAGGTAAAGCATTGAAGGGCCGAATAGCAGTTCTCGCGATCGCGCTGAGCGCGCTGGTCGCGGCAGGCTGCGGAAGCAGCAGCAGCAACAGCAGCAGCAACAGCAGTAAGTCGGCGCAAGCCTCGAGCGGTGGCTCGAGCGGCGGCAAGTGCGTCGCGACGGTCGGCTTCGAGGGTCCCATCACCGGACCCGCGGCGGCGCTCGGTGGCGAGCAGCTGGCGTTCGCCAAGCTCGCCGTCCAGAACGACAACAAGGCGAACGGGACGAACATCACGATCGCCCAGGGCGATACGCAGCTGACCCCGTCGGTCGCGACCACGGTCACCCGCCAGTTCACCTCGAACTCTAAGATCGTGGCGGTCAATGGACCGGCCGGGAGTCAGGAGGTCCAGGCAGTCGGGCCCCTGTTCGCCCGGGACGGCCTCGCGTTCATCTCGGGCTCGGCGACGAACCCGGCGCTGACGACCAGCGGACGCAATACGACGTTCTTCCGCGTCGTCGACCTCGACACCAAGCAGGGACCACAGGATGCGAACTTCGTCATCAAGACCCTGCATCCGAAGTCGCTGATGATCGTGGACGACCAGGAGGTCTACTCGACCGGCCTGGTGTCCTCGATGATCCCTGTGTTCCAGAAGGCCGGGGTCAAGGTCGACCACGAGTCGGTGAACCAGAAGAACACCGACTTCTCGTCGCTGGTGGCGAAGGTGAACCCGCAGACGACCGTGGTGGTACTGCCCTGGCAGATCGCCCCCAACGGCCAGCAGTTCGGCAAGAACCTCGCCGAGCAGCACAAGAAGGTGACGATCGTGGGCACGGACGGAATGTTCTCGCCGAGCACGTTCACGATCCCGGGCTCGTACGTCTCCTCGTTCGGTCCGGACATCACGGCGATCCCGTCAGATGCCCAGCTCGTGACGCAGGCCAAGGCAGCGTTCCCGAAGTTCGGCACGTTCGGACCGCCCGTGTATGCGGCCCAGCACGTGATCGACGAAGCGATCGCCTCGGCGTGCAAGAACGGCGGGACCGCGAGCCGCAGCAGCGTCCTCGCGGCCATCAAGTCGACCGACCAGTCGAGCTCGATCCTCGGACAGCCGATCAAGTTCGACTCCCACGGCGACCTCGTCGGCGCCAAGTGGTTCCTGTTCAAGATCGACGCCAAGGGCAAGTACAACCTCGTCCCCGGCGCGTGATCGCCTGAAGTGAGATAGTCGGTCCGGCGCGCGATCGTGCGCGCCGGACCGGCACCATTCGAGCATGCGCTTCTTCATTCAGGAGACGGTGAACGGCCTGACCACCGGCGCCCTGTACGCACTGATCGCACTGGGCTACTCGATGGTCTACGGCGTGCTCAAGCTGCTGAACTTCGCGCAGGGCGACCTGATGATGGTCGGCGCGTTCATCGGCTACTTCGTGATCCAGTGGTTCGGCGGCTCGGCCGCGCTGAGCGTGCCGGTCCCGATCGTCCTGATCGTCATGTTCGTGCTCGCCTCCGGCGGCAGCGGGGCGCTCGGCGTTGCGATCGAACGCTTCGCCTACCGTCCGCTTCGCGACGCGCCGCGGATCGCTCCGCTGATCACCGCTCTCGGCGTCTCGTTCTTCCTCGAGAACACGGCGCTGCTGCTGTTCGGCGGCGACTTCCGCGAGTACAACTCCTCCGACTTCCTGTCCTTCTCCTCGGGCATCCACATCGGTGTGTTCAACATCGACGTCGTACGCATCATGGTCATCGTCCTCAGCGTGCTGCTGATGCTGGGGCTCCGCGTGCTTGTCGACCGCACGAGCCTGGGGCGGCAGATGCGTGCCGTCGCCGCCGATCGGGAGGCGGCGGAGATGCTCGGCATCAACGTCGACCGCACGATCTCGATGACGTTCCTGATCGGGTCGGCGCTGGCCGGAGTCGCGGGAGTGATGGCCGGCCTCTTGTTCAACCAGATCAGCGCCTACATGGGCTTTCTCTACGGGTTGAAGGCATTCACGGCTGCGGTCGTCGGCGGGATCGGCTCGATCTCGGGCGCCGTGGTCGGAGGCCTGCTGATCGGCCTCGCCGAGTCGTACATAACCGGCTACGTGTCCTCGACGTACACGAACCTGATCGTGTTCGGGATCCTGATCGTCGTGATGCTGCTGCGCCCGAGCGGGCTGCTGGGGCGCGTGCAGCTGCAGAAGGTGTAAGGAGACCACTAGCGGTGGCTGTCGAGCCCACGGATCCATCGGTCGGCGTAGACGAGTGGGTCGCGCGCTCGGCCGACCGGCGCGAGTACCCACCGGGTTGGCGCGGGGACATGCAGCGACGGGCGGAGCGGGTGGGGTGGTGGCCGTGGCTGGGCGTCGCCGCGCTCTTCGGAGCGCTCATCCCGGCACTCGGGCTCACGCAGTTCCAGTCGCAGGTGGCGATCACGGCGCTGATCCTGGCGCTGCTCTCGGTCGGGTTGAACGTGGCCGTCGGCTGGGCCGGGCTGCTCGACCTCGGCTACGTCGCGTTCTTCGGCTTCGGGGCGTACGGGTTCGCACTTCTGTCCTCGGCTCAGCTCAGCGCGAAGGGCATCCATCTTCCGGCCTACGCGTCGATCCCGGCGGTGATGGTCGGCGCGGCGATTCTCGGCGTGCTCGTGGGTCTGCCCTCGCGCCGGCTGATCGGCGACTACCTGGCGATCGTCACCCTGTTCTTCGGAGAGGCGTTCGTCGAGTTCACCAACAACGTCGCAACGCACAAGCTCGGTGGTCCCAACGGGATCGTCGGCCTCGATCCGATCCAGGGCTTCGGCAAGCAGATCCTCAGCAACACCGGCTACTACTACCTGCTGCTGATCCTCCTCGTGCTCACACTCGCTGTGCTGCGCCTGCTCGATACCTCGCGCACGGGTCGGGCCTGGCGAGCGGTGCGCGAGGACCCGCTCGCCGCCTCGGCGATGACGATCCCGGTCAACCGCGTGAAGTTGATGGCGTTCGCCCTCGGCGCGATGATCGCGGCCCTGGCGGGGACGGTCTTCGCCGCCCAGCAGACGAACGTCTTCCCGAACAACTTCGATACGCCCTTCCTGATCCTGATCTACGCCGGCCTGATCCTCGGCGGCGCCGGCAGCCTGGCGGGTGCGGTGATCGGCGCCATCCTCGTGGAGGTCGTCCTCGACGGCTTCCTGCGGAGCACGAGCGAATCGGGCTACATCTTCTACGGACTGATCATCCTGACGCTGATCGTCAAGCTCAGGCCGTGGCGCCGTCTGGCGGTCGTGGTTGCGGCGACGATCGCGCTCGGCTTCGCCCTGCACGCGATCGCCGACGCCATCAGCCACTCCCTCGTCGCCGGCGGGCCCCAGTCCACCGGCTGGACCGCCGACCTCCTGCGCCACTGGGTGATCGTGCCGGCGACGAGCGTCGGCGTGCCGCGGTGGCCGGGCAACGTCGGCTTCGTGGTGCTGATCGGGTTACTGGTCGTGCTCGTCCAGCTGCGGGGGCGGTGGCGCACGATCGTGCTCGTCCCCACGATCTACCTGGCCGCGTGCGTGTGGGAGGCGCGGCTCGTGTCCGAGCCGTCGGTGACGCGTCTGATCCTGCTCGGGGCGGTCCTGATCGTGACCATGAACGCGCGCCCGCAAGGCCTATTGGGCTCGCGCCGGGTGGAGATCGTCTGAGCCGTGCCCCTACTCGAACTCGACAAGCTCTCGCTGGCCTTCGGCGGCCTGCGCGCGCTCACCGAGCTCGAGCTGGCGGTCGACGAGGGGGAGATCGTCAGCGTCATCGGGCCCAACGGCGCGGGCAAGACGACGGTATTCAACGTGATCACCGGCCTGTACGAGCCCACCGGTGGCGATGTCCGCTTCGGCGGCCAGTCGATCGTCGGCCGCAAGCCCCATCAGGTCACGCAACGCGGGATCGCCCGCACGTTCCAGAGCCTGCGCCTGTTCCTGAACATGTCTGTGATCGAGAACGTGATGGCGGCGACCTACGGCCGCACGCACGCGACGCCGGTCGAGTCGATCCTGCGCCTGCCCCGCGCGCGACGCGAGGAGCGCGAGGTGCGGGCCCGCGCTCAGGAGATCCTCTCGTTCTTCGGCCAGCGGCTCGCCGGCTACCGCCACCACCAGCCCGCCTACAGCCTGTCCTACGCCAACCGGCGCCGGCTCGAGATCGCGCGTGCTCTGGCCACGCAACCGCGCCTGCTGCTGCTCGACGAGCCGGCCGCCGGCATGAACCCAATGGAGACACACGAGGTGACCGAGCTGATCGGCCGGCTCCGAAACGAGCTGGGGCTCGCCATCCTCGTCATCGAGCACGACATGCACGTCGTCTCCGGAGTCTCTGACCGTGTGGTGGCACTCGACCACGGGGTCAAGATCGCCGAGGGCACGTACGAGGCGGTGGCCAACCATCCGGACGTGGTCGAGGCCTATCTCGGCCGCGACCCGGAGGCGCTGAGCACGGAGGCTTGATGCTGCTCCATGTCGACAACGTGACCACGTACTACGGCCAGGTGCGGATCCTCGAGGGGATCTCGCTCCACGTCGACAGCGGCGAGCTCGTGTGTCTGCTCGGTGGCAACGCCTCGGGCAAGTCGACGACGCTGAAGACGGTTCTCGGAATCGTGAAGCCACGCGCCGGGCGGGTGCTGCTCGAAGGCGAGGACGCCACCAGGTGGCCGGTGCCGCAGCGGATCGCGGGAGGGTTGGCGATCGTTCCCGAGAACCGGCGCCTGTTCGGCGACATGAGCGTGCGCGAGAACCTCGAGCTTGGTGCCGTCCTGCGTACGGGCGAGCCGCTCGAGGCCGACTTCGAGCGCGTGTACACGCTGTTCCCGCGGCTCTACGAGCGTCGCGGCCAGCTCGCGGGGACGCTGTCGGGGGGCGAGCAGCAGATGGTGGCGATGGGGCGGGCGCTGATGTCGCGCCCGCGGCTGCTGCTCATGGACGAGCCGTCGATGGGCCTCTCGCCCGCGCTCGTACAGCAGAACTTTCGCATCATCCGCGACGTGCATGAGTCGGGCGTGGCCGTGCTCATGGTCGAGCAGAACGCCACCATGGCGCTGTCGATCGCCGACCGCGGGTACGTGCTCTCGACCGGTCAGATCGTGCTCGAGGGTCCGGCGAGCGAGCTGCTGAAGAGCGAGGACCTGAAGCGCGCCTATCTGGGCGCATGATCGACCGCGAGCGCGCGCTCGCGCTCGATGAGCAGGACCCGCTGCGCTCGTTCCGGGAGCGCTTCGTGTTCGATCCCGAGGTCGTCTACCTCGACGGCAACTCGCTCGGCTGCCTCCCCCGCGCCACCGACGAGCGGCTGCGCGCGGTGATCGCCGAGCAGTGGGGGCGCCGCGGGATCCGCGGCTGGGAGGAGGGGTGGATGGAGCTGCCGGTGGCGGTGGGTGACGCGATCGCGTCGGTCGCGCTCGGCGCGGCGCCGGGGCAGACGGTCGTGGGGGACTCGACGACCGTCTGCTTCTACAAGCTCGCCTGCGCCGCGCTAGACGCGCGGCCGGGACGGCGGGAGATCGTCACCGACGTCGAGAACTTCCCCACCGACCGCTACGTGATCGAGGGG
Source organism: uncultured Solirubrobacterales bacterium (assembly GCA_963839105.1). Classification (GTDB taxonomy): domain Bacteria; phylum Actinomycetota; class Thermoleophilia; order Solirubrobacterales; family Solirubrobacteraceae; genus Palsa-465. The sequence goes on along the minus strand of CAWITQ010000009.1, from coordinate 7,689 downwards.
ATCGCGGCGGCGCGGGGGCTCGAGGTCAAGTGGGTCGACGCGCCGGGGATCGACGCGATCGGTCCGGACACGGCGCTCGTCACCTTCTCGCACGTGTCCTACCGGACGGCGGCGATCGCTCCGATGTGCGAGATCAGCGCGGCGGCGCGGGAGGCGGGCGCATTCACGCTCTGGGACCTCAGCCACAGCGCGGGCTCGCTGCCGCTGGCGCTCGACGCGGACGGCGCGGGCCTCGCGGTCGGGTGCACGTACAAGTACCTGCACGGCGGCCCGGGCGCGCCCGCCTACATGTACGTCGCGTCGGAGCTTCAGGGCGAGCTCCGCCAGCCGATCTGGGGCTGGCTCGGCCGGCGCGACCCGTTCGAGATGGCGCCCGGCTACGAAGTCGCGCCCGGGATGCGCGCGTTCACCTCGGGCACGCCGCCGGTGCTCGGCCTGGTGGCGGTCGAGGAGGGCGTGCGGGCGGTGGGGGAGGCGGGGATCGACGCGATCCGCGCCAAGGGGATCGCGCTGACCGAGCTGGCGATCGAGCTCTGCGACGCGCATGGGCTGGGCGTCGGCTCGCCGCGCGACGCCGCGCACCGCGGCGCACATGTCGCGGTCGTCCATCCGGATGCCCGCGAGCTCTGCCGCGCGCTCATCGACCAAGGAGTGATCGTCGACTTCCGGACCCCGGACATCATCCGGTTCGGATTCGCCCCGCTGACCACGCGCTACGTGGACGTGTGGGACGGGATCGACGCGCTCCGGCGGCTGACCGCCGAGGCTGGCTGAGTTACCGGTGAAATGGACCGGTTTCTCAGCCAGCCTCGGTGGGCGCGGGGCGCGTGGAGCTCGCGCCCCGCGCCGGCACGGATGCCGGCGCCACCGGCCCCATGGATGCCGGGCGAAGCCCGGCCCCTAATCAGGCTTGACCCAGACCCCGCGCTCGTGGAGCAGCTCAACCTGCCGGCGGGTCACCTGCTCGCGGTACTCGGCGTGCGTGTAGGGCTTGCGCTCGAGGTACAGGTTCTTCGGATAGACCGGGCGCTCGTAGATGGCCTGGTACTGCTCGGTGGTCAGGTCCTTCATCCAGTTGTCCCACTGCGCGGTGGCGCGGAAGTGGCGGAGCGCCTGGATGTCGATCGTCCCCGCGATCCAGGTGGAGCCGGCGCCGTAGGGCACCTCGGTGACGATCTGGCCGCGGTAGTCGATGATCTGCGAGCCGCCGGAGAAGGTGTCGATCGGGATCTCCGACGACGCGTCGAGGAAGTAGGTGCCGAGGTTCATCCCGATGACGTACATGTTGTTGTCGAGCGCGCGGGCGCGGTTCTGCACCGAGAACATCCCGCTCATCACGCCCGGCGCGGGATACGGCCCGCGGTAGGCGATCTCGCACCCGTTCATGGCCAGGCCGCGCGCGTTCTCGGGGTATGACGCCTCGTTGGCCATCATGATCCCGATCCGCCCGATCTCGGTATCGGCGACGGGATAGAAGGCGTCGAGCCCGTCGCCGTAGAGCTCTACCCACCGGTCCCACACGTTGTGCGGCGTCACCGAGTGCTCGACCGGGAGCAGCGGGACGACCTTGTGGTGTTTCAAGACCACCTCACCTGCGGGCGAGATCACGAAGCCGACGTTGAAGAACCGCCCCGGGAACTCCGGGTGGCGGGCCTTGGCCTGCGCCACCACGTATGCGTCCCACTGCTGGGCCAGCTTCCCCAGGTATTCCGTCTCCGGACCCGGGATGTCGATCGCGCACGTCTGCGCGTACTCCGAGTGGTCGAGGTCGAGGACCTCGTCGGTGAACCCCTGGAGCCCACCCTCCGGGATGCAGATCAGACGCACCGGGAGGTCCATGCTCGACAGCCACGAGGCCGCCTTGATCATGTGCGAGATGTGCTCGAGGTTGACCTGGATCTCCTCGCGCCGGCGGATCCCGCGCATCGTCTGGATCAGGCCGACGGCCTGGTAGGGCTCGATCATGGGCTGACTCTAATCGGGTCTCCGCGGGTAGGGGATCCGGTATGGAAGAACCGCATCAGGAAGCCGAATCGCAGCAGGGCGCCGAGCCCGAACAGACCCCGCCGGACACGAGCGAGCATCCCTCCCACGAGGAGGAGGTCGGAGGCAAGGGCGCCGAGGACCCGGCCGAGATGGCCGACGAGGATCGCTTCCGCAAGGGCCCCGGCTGGTGAGCCCCGGCGCGCCGGGGCGCTAGCTGCTAGCGCCGGCGGCGGAGCAGGATCAGCGCCACGAGCACCAGCAGCGCCACCGCACCGGCCGCGCCGGCACGTCGGGCCGCCGGGCTGCTCGCCAGCAGCGATCCGACGTCTAGCTCGCTCGGCACAACCGGACTCGAGCTCGTGTCCGGGCCAGGACCCGCGCCCGGGGCGGCAGCTGCGCTGTAGGCGCCCGAGGCCTCTCCGGTGGCGCTGTCGGCGGCGGTCCCGCTGGGGCCGCCGGCGGCATCACCTGCGCCGCCGGCGGCCACGCCTCCGGTCCCGTCAGCTTGTCCACCACCAATCTTCTGCTCGAGGCATTGCGAGAACTCGCTGAGCACGCGCTTGCCCACGTCCTCGATCACGCCGCGCCCGAACTGCGCCTGCGGGCCGGTGATGTGCAGGTCGGTGTGGGCGACCACGCGCGTCCCCGCGTCGGTGGACTCGAGCCGGTTGGTGATCGTCGCGCGCGCCGAGCCCTGTCCCTTGGCCTCGCGCGCGCTCAATGAGATGACGGCCTTGTGGGCCTGCTCGTCGACCTCGGCGAGCGTGGCGCTGCCGCGGTACTCGACGCGCATCGGTCCGACCTTCAGCCGCATCGAGCCGTTGTAGACGTTCTCCTCATCGGTGGCGGTGATCGTCGCGCCGGGCAGGCAGGTGGCCACGCCCTCCATGTCGAGCAGGGTTCGCCACACCGTGTCGATCTCGGCGCCGACCGTGAACTCGTTCTCGATGATCATCGCGAGGTCACCTGCACGCCGCGCGGCTCGCCTCGCTCGCCGCTGTGCACGAGCGACCACACCCGCTCCCACGGGTTGTGGCTGTCGTACACGATCCTGTCGGAGTCGCCGAGCGCGTCCTGGATCGCCGAGCAGATGGCGTGCAGCGGCGCGCCGCCGCCCTCGCCCATGCCCTTCGCGCCGTTGGGCGTGAACGGGCTGGGGGACTCGATGTCGCCGACCTTGACGTCGGGCGCGTCGAGCGCGGTCAGCGCGTGGTAGTCGTAGAAGAAGACGACCTGTCGAGCGATGCGGTGGCGCCTCGACGACGTATTGCTCCAGCAGGCCTCGTTCTACGACTACCACGCGCTATCGCCGCTGGACGCCGGCCCGACGTCAAGGTCGGCGACATCGTGGGGGCCAGCCCGTTCACGGCCCAACGGCGCGGAAGGGCATGGGCGAGGGCGGCGGCGCGCCGCTGCACGCCCATCTGCTCGGCGATCCAGGACGCGCTCGGCGACTCCGACAGGATCGTCTACGACAGCCACAACCCGTGGGAGCGGGTGTGGTCGCTCGTGCACAGCGGCGAGCGAGGCGAGCCGCGCAGACATGCCGGTGACCTCGCGATGATCATCGAGAACGAGTTCACGGTCGGCGCCGAGATCGACACGGTGTGGCGAACCCTGCTCGACATGGAGGGCGTGGCCACCTGCCTGCCCGGCGCGACGATCACCACCACCCCGACAAGGAGGAGAACGTCTATAACGGCTCGATGCGGCTGAAGGTGGGACCGATGCGGGTCGAGTACCGCGGCAGCGCCACGCTCGCCGAGGTCGACGAGCAGGCCCACAAGGCCGTCTATCTCATTGAGCGCGCGCGAGGCCAAGGGACGGGCTCGGCGCGCGCGACGATCACCAACCGGCTCGAGTCCACCGACGCGGGGACGCGCGTGGTCGCCCACACCGACCTGCACATCACCGGCCCGCAGGCGCAGTTCGGACGCGGCGTGATCGAGGACGTGGGCAAGCGCGTGCTCAGCGAGTTCTCGCAGTGCCTCGAGCAGAAGATAGGTGGTGGACAAGCTGACCGGGACCGGAGGCGTGGCCGCCGGCGGTGCAGGAGATGCCGCCGGCGGGCCGTCCGCGGGACCGCCGCCGACAGCGCCACCGGCGAGGCCTCGGGCGCCTACAGCGCAGCTGCCCAGGCCCAGGACGGGTCCTGGCCCGGACACGAGCTCGAGTCCGGTTGTGCCGAGCGAGCTAGACGTCGGATCGCTGCTGGCGAGCAGCCCGGCGGCCCGACGTGCCGGCGCGGCCGGTGCGGTGGCGCTGCTGGTGCTCGTGGCGCTGATCCTGCTCCGCCGCCGGCTCTTTCAGCTAGCGCCCGGCGCGCCGGGGCTCACCAGCCGGGGCCCTTGCGGAAGCGATCCTCGTCGGCCATCTCGGCCGGGTCCTCGGCGCCCTTGCCTCCGACCTCCTCCTCGTGGGGAGGGTGCTCGCTCGTGTCCGGGGGGGTCTGTTCGGGCTCGGCGCCCTGCTGCGATTCGGCTTCCTGATGCCGTTCTTCCATACCGGATCCCCTACCCGCGGAGACCCGATTAGAGTCAGCCCATGATCGAGCCCTACCAGGCCGTCGGCCTGATCCAGACGATGCGCGGGATCCGCCGGCGCGAGGAGATCGAGGTCGATCCTCGAACACATCTCGCACATGATCAAGGCGGCCTCGTGGCTGTCGAGCATGGACCTCCCGGTGCGGTTGATCTGCATCCCGGAGGGCGGCCTTGAGGGGTTCACCGACGAGGTCCTCGACCTCGACCACGAGGGCTACGCGCAGACGTGCGCGATCGACATCCCCGGGTCCGGAGACGGAATACCTCGGGAAGCCGGCCCAGCAGTGGGACGCATACGTGGTGGCGCAGGCCAAGGCCCGCCAGCCCGGAGTACCAGGGGCGGTTCTTCAACGTCGGCTTCGTGATCTCGCCCGCAGGTGCAGGTGGTCTTGAAACACCACAAGGTCGTCCCGCTGCTCCCGGTCCAGCGCTCGGTGACGCCCGGCACAACATGCTCGGCGGGACCGGTGGGTAGAGCTCTACGGCGACGGGCTCAACGCCTTCTCTCAAGTGGCCGATACCGAGATCGGGCGGATCGGGATCATGATGGCCAACGAGGCGTCATATCCCGGAGAACGCGCGCGGCCTGGCCATGAACAGGTGCGAGATCGCCTACCGCGGGCCGTACCCGGCTCCGGGCGTGATGAACGGGATGTTCTCGGTGCAGAACCGTGCACGCGCGCTCGACAACAACATGTACGTCATCGGGATGAACCTCGGGGACGTACTTCCTCGACACGTCGTCGAGAGCCCGATCGACACGTTCTGGGGCCGCTCCAGATTGTCGACCCCCGCGGCCAGCTCGTCACCGAGGTGCCCTACGGCGCCGGCTCCACCTGGATCGCGGGCACGATCGACATCCAGGCGCTCCGCCATTTCCGCCACACCGCTCAGTGGGACAACTGGATGAAGGACCTGACCACGGAGCAGTACCAGGCCGATCTACGAACGGCCGGTCTACCCGAAGAACCTGTACCTCGACCGGCCGCCCTACACGCATGCCGAGTACCGAGAGCAGGTGACCCGCCGTCAGGTTGAGCTGCTTCAGGAACGCGGGGTCTGGGTCAAGCCTGATTAGGGGCCGGGCTTCGCCCGGCATCCATGGGGCCGCTACCGCGGGGCATCCATGCCCGGCGCAGGGGCGCGAGCTCCACGCGCCCCGCCCCACCGAGGCTGGCTCAGAAACCGGTCCATTTCACCGGTAACTCAGCCAGCCTGGAATGGTGAGCCGCCGGAGCGCCTCGATCCCGTCCCAGACGTCCACGAACCGCGTCGTCAGCGGCGAGAAGCCGTACCGGATCACGTCCGGCGCCGGAAGTCGGGGATCACGCCTCGCTCGATCGAGCGCCCGGCAGAGCTCGCGGATCGGGATGGCGAGCCCGACATGGGCGCCGCGGCGGGCGGGATCGCGGGGGGAGGCGACGGCCCGGCGCCAGCGCGTCAGCCGAGCTCGATCACAGACTCGGTCAGCTCGATCGCCTTGGCGTGGATCGCGGCGATCCCAGCCTCCTCGACCGCCGCACGCCCTCCTCGACGGCGCTCAGGCCAGCACCGGCGGCGAGCCCGAGGGGAACGCGCCCATCCCGGGCGCCGCACGTCTCCGGGCGCCATCTCGAACGGGTCGACCCGGCCGAGCCATCCCCAGATCGGCTGGCGCAGCTCGCCCTGAAGCTCCCGGCGACGTACATGAAGGCGGGCGACCCGGGCCGCCGTGCAGGTACTTGTAGGTGCACCCGACCGCCAGGTCGGCGCCTCCGCGTCCAGCGCCAACGGCACCGAGCCCGCGGTGTGGCAGAGGTCCCACAGCATCAGCGCGCCCGCCGTCCGAGCCGCCGCGCTGATCGCGCGCCATTCAGCGAACGCCGCCGTACAATAGGACAACGTGCGAGAAGGTGACGAGCGCGGTGTCCGGACCGATCGCGTCGGTCGCCGGCGCTCGACCACGACCTCCAGCCCCCGCGCCGCGCCATCCCCTCGAGCACGTAGCGGTCGGTCGGGAAGTTATCAACGTCGGTGACCACCTCCCGCCGCCCCGGCCGGCGTCGAGGGCGGCGCTGGCGAGCTTGTAGAAGGAGACGGTCGTCGAGTCGCCACGACCACCTGGCCGGGGCCGCGCCGAGCGCCGACCGCGCGATGCGTTCGCCGACCGTCACCGGCAGCTCGAGCCACCCCTCCTCCCAGCCGCGGATCGCGCGCGCGCCCCCACTGTTTGCGTTCGACCTCGTCGCAGCCGGCGTCGGTGGCCGCCGGCAGGCAGCCCAGCGAGTTGCCGTCGAGATAGACGACGTCGGGATCGATCACGAAGCGCTCGCGGAACGCGCCAGCGGGTCCCGCGGCATCGAGCGCGAGCGCGCGCTCGCGGGTCGATTAGTGCGCCCGAGATAGGCGCGCTTCAGGTCCTCGCTCTTCAGCAGCTCGCTCGCCGGACCCTCGAGCACGATCTGACCAGTCGAGTCAGTTACCTGCGGTCGGCGATCGACAGCGCCATCGTGGCGTTCTGCTCGACCATCAGCACCGCCACCCCCGGCTCATGCCATCGCGGATGAGGCCGAAAATTCTGCTGACGATCGCGGCCCCAGGCCATCGACGGCTCGTCCAGAGCAGCAGCCGCGGGCGGGACCCCGCGCCCGCCCGATCGCCACCATCTGCTGCTCGCCCCCGGACAGCGTCCCCGCGAGCTGGCCGCGACGCTCGTAGAGCCGCGGGAACAGCGTGTACACGCGCTCGAAGTCGGCCTCGAGCGGCCTCGCCCCGTACGCCGGACGAGCACCAAGCTCGAGGTTCTCGCGCACGCTCCATGTCGCCGAACAGGCGCGGGTTCTCGGGAACGATCGCCAACCCTCCCGCGATCCGACTGCGGCACCGGCCACCCCTGGTAGGCATCCTCGCCTTCGAAGCAGCACCCGCCCCGAGCGCGTGGCTTCACGATTCCGAGAACCGTCTTCAGCGTCGTCGACTTGCCCGAGGCGTTGCCACCGAGCAGACACACGAGCTCGCCGCTGTCGACGTGGAGCGAGATCCCCTCGAGGATCCGCACCTGGCCGTAGTACGTGGTCACGTTGTCGAAACATGGAGCAGCAATCAAGCCTCCGTGCTCAGCGCCTCCGGGTCGCAGCCGAGATAGGCCTCAACCACGTCCGGATGGTTGGCCACCGCCTCG
>CAWITQ010000008.1:0-884526 GCA_963839105.1 uncultured Solirubrobacterales bacterium | reverse complement strand
ACTCCCTCGTCGAGTGGTGCAGCGGGACCTCGGAGGTCTCGGTCACCCGCAGCACCCCGCGGCGGGCGAGGTGCTGGAGGTGCCGCTCGATCTCCTCGCGGCGCGCGTCGCCCACGGGAGGACCATGTGGCCGCCGCGGTGCACGACGCGGGCGAACTCGACGAGCGCCGAGCGCGGCAGGTGGCCGGGCTCGAACGCGTTGACGCACGTCACGACGCCGAACTTGTCGCCGGCACCCGGGAGCCGCTGGCCGAGGTCGGCCGGGCCGAGGTCGTGGTAGGCGTGCCGGGCCCGGGCTCGCGAGAGCATCCTCGGCGAGACGTCCAGGCCGTCGACCGAGGTGAAGCCGTGCCGGGCGAGCGCCGCACCCACCAGCCCGGTGCCGCAGGCCGCGTCGAGGACGTCGGTGGTCGGGTCGGTGAGGCGGGCCACGACGTCGGCGACGATGCCCGGCAGCGGGTAGTCGTCGCCTTCGGGCCCCGCGAGGTCGTCGTCGTAGGTGGCGGCCCAGGCGTCGTAGACCCGCGAGCCTCCGCCGTCGACGACGCGGCGAGCGCCCGATCCGCCCACGTCGACGCGCCGTCCCGCTGCACGTTCCCACCCGCCCTCCGCCGAGACGGAGGTTCCCCGGGGGCGCCGATCCAACCGTCGCCGCCCGGACGGGTGGGGCCGTGTCAGGCGGGTATCAGGCGCAGGACGGCGGCGCCCGCGGCGAGGGCGGCCAGGACCGCGACGATCCCCGCCGGGATCCAGCGCCTCGCCCGCCCGAAGGACACCACCCCGCCGACGAGGAAGCCGGCGACCAGCAGCAGCCCGAGGGCCAGCAGGTCGTTGCCGCTCACCGGTCGTGCCGCTGCGTCACGATTCGAGGACGCCCTTGGTCGACGCGGTGCCGCCCGCCAGCCGCGCGTCGGGCTCGGTGGCGGCCCGCAGCGCCCGGGCGACCGCCTTGTACTCGGCCTCGGTGATGTGGTGCGGGTCCCGGCCGCCGGTGACCCGGACGTGCAGGGCGATGCCGGCGTGGAACGCGATCGACTCGAAGACGTGCCGGTTGAGCACCGTCGGGTAGTTCCCGCCGACGACGAACCCCGCCATCGACTCCGGTTCCCCGGAGTGCACGCAGTAGGGCCGCCCGGAGACGTCGACGACGGCCTGCGCGAGGGCCTCGTCCATCGGAATCCACGCGTCGCCGAACCGGCGGATGCCCGACTTGTCGCCGAGGGCCTGCTTGAGGGCCTGGCCGAACACGATCGCGACGTCCTCGACGGTGTGGTGGGCGTCGATCGCGACGTCCCCGCTCGCCCGGACGACGAGGTCGAACGACCCGTGCTTGCCCAGCGCGTCGAGCATGTGGTCGAAGAACGCCACCCCGGTGGCGACCTCGGTGCGCCCGGTCCCGTCGAGGTCGATCTCGACGAGGACGTTCGACTCCTTGGTCACGCGCTCCACGCGTCCGGTCCGGCTCACGGCGGCCATCCTAGGTGCCGGAGGCTCGTGAGCACTTTCCGGTGCTATGGCACCGGAAAGTGCTCACGAGCGCTTGCGCACCTGCACGATCTCGTCGGTGATCGTCGCCTCCTGCCCGTCGGGCCCGGTCGCGGCGCGCTCGGCGGACTCGCAACGCACGACCTCCCAGGCCGCGTCGTCGAGATCCAGTGCCGCGAGCACCTCGTCCGCGGTCGCCATCCGCAGTGTCGGGTCCCACGACCACGGCGCGAGCCGCCCGTGCCCGACGACGAGCAGCGTCCCGCCCGGGGCGACGGCCGCCGCGGCCCGGCACAGGATCGTCGTCCGCGGGAAGTCGGCGCTCGGCGAGTGCAGGTACTGCGCGCTGACGAGGTCGAACGTCCCGTCGGGGAACGACTCGGTGAGGTCGTGGCGCTCGGTGGTGACCGACTGCCCTACCCCGTCGCTCCGCTCGCCCCGGCCCAGCTCCCCGGCGAGCGCGGCGATCCGGTCGCACGCGGTCTGCGCGACGTCGACGGCGGTCACCTTCCAGCCCCGGCCCGCGAGCCAGAGCGCGTCGCCGCCCTCCCCCGCGCCGAGGTCGAGCGCCGTGCCCGGCTCGAGCCCCTCGCCGACGGCGCCCAGCACCGCGTTGACCCGCCCGCTCCACACCTGCTCGCGGTCGGCGTAGAAGCGCTCCCAGAACTCACGGCCACCCGCGGAGGGTGCGGAGCCGGGCTCATCGAGATGGCCGTCGCGGTGCGCCATCACGGCGAGCCGCCCGTCCTCGGCGACCAGGTCCGCGTTCAGCGCCGCGGCGACGGTGGTCCCCGACGCGGCCGACGCGATCACCGTCGCGCGCAGGTCGGTCACGTTCCCGACCGCCCACACCCCCGGCACCGCGGTCTCGCCCCACCCGTCGACCTCGATCACCTCGCCCGTCAGCGCGTCCCCCATGTGCTGCTCGGTCGGGGTGAGTCCGAGCAGCCCGGCCACCTCGGCGCGGGCCCGGGCGACCGTCGGCACGAGCAGCGCGTCGAGCGCGACGACGGTGCCGTCGGCGAGCCGCACGCCGCGCAGCGCGTCGTCGGCGACCTCGAGCGCCGACACCGCCCCGGACACCACCTCGACGCCGCGGGCGTCCAGCTCGTCGGCGGCGTGGCGCTCGGGGACGAAGGCGTCGTGGAGCAGGAGCACGACGTCGTCGGTCAGCTGGCGCATCAGACCGACGTGGTGCATGGCCAGCGGGCTCGTGGCCAGGACTCCCACGCGTCGGTCCCGGACCTCCCACCCGTGGCAGTACGGGCAGTGCAGCACGTCGCGCCCCCAGCGCTCGCGCACGCCCGGGACGTCGGGCAGGTCGTCGACGACGCCGGTCGCGAGCACCACCCGTCGGGCTCGCAGCTCCGCGCCGTCCGCCAGCCCGAGGACGAAGCCGCCCTCGTCCCCGGCCGACGCCGACACCACCCGGCCGGTCCGCACGACCCCGCCGTACCCCTCCACCTCGGCCCGCCCGATCGCGGTCAGCTCTCCGGGCGGGCGCCCTCGCGGCCCAGGTAGTTGTGCACCCCGTCCGCGGGCGCGTTCCGCGGCTCCCCCGCGTCGACCACCAGCACCCGCCGTCGGGACCGCGCCAGCGTGAGGGCCGTCGCCAGCCCTCCGGCGCCACCACCGACGACCACCACGTCCCACGTCTCGTCGCTCATGGCCGCGAGGTTGCTCCCGAGACCTCGCGGTTGGCAAACATTCTTGCTACAACAGCAAAGTGGACGACTTCACGACGGTGCTCGACGGCGTCGGCCCGCGGCTGCGGGCCCTGCGCACGGCCCGGAACATCACGCTGACCGACCTCGCGGAGTCCACCGGGATCTCGCTCTCGACGCTGTCGCGGCTCGAGTCCGGCGGTCGTCGACCGACCCTGGAGCTGCTGCTGCCGCTGGCACGGGCGTTCGGGGTGGCGCTCGACGAGCTCGTCGACGCCCCGCCCACCGGGGATCCGGGGTCCGGATGCCGTCGTTCACGCGGCACGGGGCGACCTTCGTGCCGCTCACCCGCCGTCCGGGCGGGGTGCAGGCGTTCAAGCAGATCCTGCCCGTCGGCTACCCCCGCCACGACGTCGAGCCCCAGACCCACGAGGGCTACGAGTGGATGTACGTGCTCTCCGGGCGGGTCCGCCTCCTGCTCGGCGACCGGGATGTCCTGCTCGCGCCCGGCGAGGTCGTCGAGTTCGACACCCACCTGCCCCACGCCGTCACCAACCCCGGCCCGAAGCCCGCCGAGATCCGCAACCTCTTCGGGCCGCAGGGCGAGCGGGTCCACGTCAGGACCGGCGCAGGGCGTCGCTGACCCTCGAGGAACCGGTCGTTCTCCTCGGGGGTCCCGACGGATACCGCAGGTGCCCCGGGATCCCGACGTCGCGGATCAGCACGCCCTCGTCGAGGTAGGCCTCCCAGGCCGCGTGCGCGGAGCCGTCCGCGGCGTCGCCGAAGCGTTCCGGCGAAGCCGCCGTAGAGCAGGAAGTTCGCCGTCGACGGCACGACGGTATAGCCCATCGTCGTCAGCGCCGCCGAGATCCGGTCCCGCTCCTTGGCCAGCGTGTCGACCAGCGCGAGCGTCTCGCCGGCGTGGCGCAGAGCGGCCAGCGCCGCCGCCTGGGTCAGGGCGGAGAGGTGGTAGGGCAGCCGGACGAGCATGAGGGCGTCGACGACGGCGGGCGCGGCGGCGAGGTAGCCGCAGCCGCCCCCCGGCGAACGCGAACGCCTTGGACATCGTGCGGCTCACGACCAGCTTGTGCCCGTGGGTCCCGAGGAGCTCACACGCGCTGGGGCCCGAGGAGAACTCCACGTACGCCTTGTCCACGACGACGATCCCCGGCGCGGCGTCGGCGATCGCGGCCAGCTCGGCGAGCTCGATCGACTGGCCGGTGGGGTTGTTCGGGGTGGTGACGAACAGGACGTCGGGCCGGTGCTCGCGCACGACGTCGACCGCAGCGTCCGCGTCGAGCGAGAAGTCGGCGCGTCGGGGGGCGGGGAGCCAGTCGGTGCGGGTGCCGGCGGCGAGGATCGGGTGCATCGAGTAGCTGGGGCTCGAACCCGAGCGCGAGCCGCCCGGGCCCGCCGAAGGCCTGCAGGAGCTGCTGGAGAACCTCGTCGACCTGTTTGCCGCCCACAGGTTCCCCGTCGCGCGCGGGACCCCCGTGGCCCGGGCTAGTCTGCACCAACCCGTGATCGTTTACTTCTGGGGCGGCGAGGTGGTGCGGAGCGCCGTGCTGACGCCATTGGCGCTGCGGCGCCGGCACGAGCTCCGTTCGACGTGGGTGGCCCACAAGCGGAGCATCCTCGGCTTCGGGCTTCTCAGCCCGCTCGCCTACATCCTCGTGCTGGTCGCGCTGACGAAGGCTTCGGTGATCTTCGTGGCCCCGGCGCGGGAGATCTCGATCGTGTTCGGCGTGCTGCTCGGGGCGAGCGTGCTCGGGGAAGGACGCGCCCTGGAGCGGGCGCTCGCCGGCGTGGGGATCCTCGCCGGGATCGTGTTGCTGACGCTCGGCTGAGGCTCAGGCCACCGACCTGACGCGCAGTCGCCGCGCCAGGTCGAGTGCCTCGTCGAGCGACTCGAACGTCAGCTCGACGCTGTAGCCCCGGCCCTTGCCGGGCCTGACCTCGATCTCACATCCGAGCGCCGACCCGAGCGTGTCGGCGATCCGCTCGATCGCGTCCGCCTGATCGGGATGCAGAGCGCGTGGCCGGCGCGCTCGCGGCGTCCGGGTGGACGACCGCGGGGCCGCGCTACGGGCGCGGGCTTCGAGCTCCCGTACGGACCACCGCCCCGACGCGGCGGCCCGGGCGAGGCGGCGGCGCTCGCCGTGATCCTCGACGGTCAGCAGCGCGCGCCCATGGCCTTCGGTGAGCTCGCCGCGCTCGAGCAGGTCGATCACATCGTCCGGGAGATCGAGGAGGCGGATCAGGTTCGAGACGGCGACACGGCTCCGCCCGACGCGGAGCCCGACCTCCTCGCGCGTGAGCCCGAGCTCCTCGACGAGGGCGGCGCAGGCGCGCGCCTCCTCGACAGGACTCAGGTCCTCGCGGACCATGTTCTCGATCAGCGCCACCTCGAGCGAGGTGGCGTCGTCGTGCGAGCGGACGAGGGCCGGGATCGCCTCGAGCTCGGCGAGCTGCGCGGCGCGCCACCGCCGCTCGCCGGCGATGAGCTCGTAGCGGCCGCCGGCGAGCGGGCGCACGAGCACCGGCTGCAGCACCCCGCGGACGCGGATCGAGTCCGCGAGCGCGGACAGGGCATCGTCGTCGAAGTGGCGCCGAGGCTGGTGGGGGCTCGGCGCGATCAGCTCCACGGGAAGCCGGCGCAGCTCCTCGGCCTCGTCCCTGGGGGCGACGGAGAGGATCGCCTCCAGCCCCCGGCCCATTCCCTTTCGTCGCTCAGCCACGTGCGGCCACCTCCTTTGCCAGCTCGAAGTATGCATCCGCGCCGGCGCAGTGGGGATCGTGGTGGATGACGGGCTTTCCGAAGCTGGGCGCTTCGCCGACGCGCACATTGCGCGGGATGACCGTATCGAACACCAGTTCGGGGAAATGGGTGCGGATCTCGTGCTCGACGTCCTGGGCGAGCCGTGTGCGGCCGTCGTGCATCGTCAGGAGCATCCCGGCAACGATGAGGCGGGGGTTGAGCTCGCGCTGGATCAGCGACAACGTGTCCAGCAGGCCGGCGAGCCCCTCGAGGGCGAAGTACTCGGCCTGAACCGGGACGATCACGCGGTCCGCGGCCACCAGAGCGTTCACCGTGAGCGGGCCGAGCGACGGGGGACAGTCGAGGAGCGTGAACGCGAACCGCCGGCGCGTGCTCTCGAGGGCCTCGCGGAGCCGGGTCTCCGATCCGGCTATCCGCGGCAGCTCCACGGTGGCGCCGGCGAGGTCCGGGCCCGCCGGCGCGATCGAGAGGTGCTCGATCGACGTCGCCACCACGACATCCTCGAGTGCCACGTCGGCCACGAGCACGTCATAGACCGTGGGCGTCGCGTCCTTGGGAAATCCGAGGCCGATCGTCGCGTTGGCCTGAGGATCGATGTCCACGAGCAGGGCCTCGTATCCCGCCTCGGCCACGCACGCAGCCAGGTTGACCGCGGTGGTGGTCTTGCCGACGCCGCCCTTCTGATTGGCGATCGCGTAGACGGTCCCCATGCAAGGCAAGCTAGCGGCGGGGGCGGTCAGATCCCGCACGTCCGCTTGCCGCCCCAGCGCCGCCGAGCGGGCGCTTGACGGCCATCCCCGGGCGCCGCGGAAACCTCGACGGGGTCTCCCTAACCTTCGACATGAGGTGCAGATGACGATTCACCACCGCTGAATATGGCCGTACGCTCGTAATTTCCCCCACCCGCAGCCCGAGTTCACTGGCCGCGAGGGCGCCGGCAGCCTCATCCTCGGGATCACGTCGACCCCGCCAGAAGACGGCCTCGCCCCCGACTCGGAGCAGCGGCGCCGCGTACTCAGCTACCACCGCGAGCGGCGCCAGCGCCCGAGCCGTAACGACGTCGAAGCGCCCCACGCCCTCGGGCCACGCCTCGGCACGGGCATTGACCGAGCGCGCGTTCGAAGCGGCGCACTCCGAGATAGCCCGGTCGATGAACTCGCACTTCCGGCGCGAGCTCTCCACCAGGAAGAACTCGGTGCCGGGGAGGGCGATCGCCAGCGGGAGGCCCGGGAGACCCGCCCCCGAGCCGAGGTCGGCGACCCGCGTGGCATCGGCGAGCGCCGGAAGCTCGAGCGCGACCAGAGAGTCGGCGACGTGGTCGTCGATGATCCGCCTCGGGTCGCGGATCGATGTCGGCGCGAGGGGGTCTTCCGCCAGCAGGCCCACCAGCCGGCGGAGCCGGTCGACGGCCGCCGCCGGCAGCGCGTAGCGCGTGCCCAGCCGATCGAGCTCGTCAGTCACGCCGGCGGCTCTGCTCGCGCTCGATGTAGGCCGCGTAGCGTGAGCGCATCTGCTCGAAGCGCTCCGCGGCGTGGCCGTCGAGCCCGCGATGGAGCGCCGGCTCGAGCACGGGCAGCAGGTCCCTGACCAGCGCCGGCCCGCGGGCCATCCACTGGTAGTACGAGCGACCCCCGTGGTGGTAGGGCCCGTACAGCCGCGTCTCCGGGAAGCGCTCCATCAGCCAGCGGAAGAGCGCCTCATGGCGGACGTGCATGCGGAGGGTCACCTGCGGCTGCTTGCCGTCGCCACCGAACGACCCCTCGCCGACGAGCAGCCCCACCACGATGCCGCGGTCGAAGTCGGAGAGCTGGGCTCACGGCCCGATTGTTTCACCGGGGAGAAAATCGTGAAACGCGGCTCCACGCCGGGGCCGGGCGCACACGTGGCTCACGGGCGCGCGGCACGGACGTCGCGCGCAACCGGCCCCAGGGACGACGCGCGGCGCCAGCCGCGCGGCCCAGTAAATACCTAGTGGACGAGCGGTGCGACGACCAGCCGCCGCGAGGGCTCCTCGCCCTCGCTGTAGGTCTCGACATCGTGGCGACCCTTGAGGTGCTCGTGGACGACCTTGCGCTCGAGCGCGGTCATCGCCTCGAGCGCCACGGGACGCTGGTCGTGCACGGCGGCCTCGGCCGCCTGGTCGGCCGCAGCGCGCAGCGCGACGGCGCGACGCTCGCGGTAGCCGGCGGCATCGACGACGACGCGCTTGCGGTTCGTGGCGCCGCGGAAGGCGATCCGGTAGGCGAGGTGCTGGATCGCATCGATGGTCTGGCCGTGATGGCCGATCACCAGCCCGAGATCCTCGCCGACGAACTCGCCCGTAATCACCTCGGGATCCTCGTGGACGCGCACTTCGGCATCCAGCCCGATGTCCGAGGCCAGGCGATCGAGCAGCTCGTGGACGCGCGAGGCGGCCTCGCTGTTGCCGTCGCTCACCGGCTACCTCCGGCGCCCGGAGCGCTTCTTCTTCTTGCGCGGGGACGGTGGCGGTGCGCTCCGGCGGGTGCGCGAAGGCGAGGCCACGGCAGCGGGCTCTTCGGCCTTGGTCCGGCCGCGCAGGATGCCGGCGAGGCCGCCCGATCCATTGCCGTCGGTGGCGGGAGGTTCCGAGCGCTTGCCTCCTGCTCCGCCGCGAGGCGAAGGAGGACCGCCGCCACCGCCAGCGTCGGCATCACCTGTCGCCGGCACCGGGGTGACGGGGCCGACCCGACGGCGGATGAAGTACTGCTGTCCCATTGTCCAGGCGTTCGTCGTGATCCAGTAGACGAGCACGCCGGCGGGGAAGCTGATGATGAAGATCACGAAGAAGAGCGGCATGGCCATCATCAGCTGACGCTGGGTCTTGTCCATCGTCGGCGTCGACATCAGCAGCGATGAGCCGAGCTGGGTGCCGACGTAGAGGATGATCAGCACCACGAGGACCGCGCCGCTGGCCTTGTTGGTCAGGTCCGGGATGAACAGGAAGCTTGCGCCGCCGTGATACTCGTGGGCGTACGCCGGATTGGTGCAGTACGTGGTTTGCCCTGCGGCAACCTGGGCGGACAGGTGATGCGCGGCCGCAAGGCTCGCCTGGTAAGCGTGCTGGACGCCGGCGCAGATATCCTTGCGCAGGCTCGACCGCAGCATGTAGAAGAGCGAGATGAAGACCGGCAGCTGGAGAGCCAGCGGGAGACACGACCCGAACGGGTTGACGTTGTTCTCCTTGTAGAACTTCATCATCTCCTGCTGCTGGCGCTGCTTGTCGTCCTTGTACTTCTGCTGGATCGCCTTCATCTGCGGCTGCACGCGCTGGAGCCGCTGCATCGAGTGGAACTGCTTGACGAACAGCGGCGTCATCAACGCGCGGATGACGACGGTCAGGAGGACGATCGCCCAGCCCCAGGGGACGCCGAGGCTGTTGTGGAAGAACTTCAGGACCGCTTCGAAGACATCGATCAGCGGCTGGAAGATGTTCGCGTAGAAAAACATGGTCAGGCGCTCCCGGCCGGAGCGTGAGCCTTGAACAGCCGCTGGTCGTCGACTGGATCGAATCCGCCGCGACTCCAGGGGTTGCAGCGCAGCAACCGCCAGGCGGCCAGGACAAGTCCGCGGAGTATGCCGAATCGCTCAATCGCCTGCGCGGCATATTCAGAGCACGAGGGGTAGTACTTGCAGCGCGACCCGAGCGCGGGCGATATCAGCCGCTGGTAGAGCCGGAGCGGCAGCAGCACGATCGTCCGCAGCCACCTCATCGCGCGCCACCGTCCCCGCCTGAGGCCTTGCCGATCAACTCACCGAGCGCTCGGCGCACGCCGTCCAGGCCCTCGCGTTCAGCCAGAGCCTTGGCATCGTGCCGCGCGACGACAACGGCATCCGTCCCTTCCGGCAGGCGATCGTGCTCGAGCGCGAAGGCCTCGCGCAGCAGGCGCTTGATCCGGTTGCGATCGACGGCGCCGCCCACCTTCCGGGAAACCGAGAGTCCGAGCCGCGCGGGGCCGTCCTCCGCGCGCGGGAACACGTGGAGCACGAACTCGCGGCCCGAATGCGAGCGGCCGCTGCGGAACACCCGGTCGAAGTCCGCGCTCCGCGACAACCTGCCCCGCCCTGCGTGCGGTCGGACGCCGCCCTGCCGGCGCATCAGACCGTGAGTCGCTTGCGGCCCTTGTCGCGGCGGCGCTTGAGCGTCAGACGGCCGGCGCGCGTACGCATCCGGGCGCGGAAACCGTGGGTACGAGCGCGCTTGCGCTTCTTCGGCTGATACGTGCGTTTCATTGCTCACAGGCCCTAGACGGAGGGACTGCGGCCAGTATACGCAGCGCCTTCCCGGCCCCTTCGCGAACGGGTCGCGGTGAGGGGTCGGGAGTCCCTCGGAGCTTTTTCCCGCGCTTTGCGTCAAGGGTGCCGGAGCGCCCGGTCGGGGCCCTGACCCGCTGGTATATTCGCCCACCCCGAGCCGTGCCCGGCTCGGCCTCGCCAATGTTTGCCGACTGCTCCTGGAGGGAGTCGCTTGGAGCTGCCTGCGCATCTCGAGCCACCGCCTGCCTGGCGCGAGATCCGCGCCGAGATCCGGCGCGTCGTCGGCGAGTCGACGTACGAGATCTGGATCGCCGCGCTCGAGGTGGAGTCGCTCCAGGAGGGCCAGCTCGTGCTCAAGGCGCCGGCGGCGACCAGAGCCTGGGTCGCCAAGCGGTTCGGGCGGCTGCTCGAGTCCACGGCCCGATCGGTGCTCGGCGGCGAGGTCCGCGTCGTCGTCACCGGTGGCGAGAAGACTCCGGCGCCGCGCACGGGCAGTCCGCCCAAGGACGAGATCCCGGCCGAAGGTGGCGCTGAGCTCAACCCGCGCTACCGCTTCGACCAGTTCATCATCGGCGATGGCAACCGTCTCGCCCACGCGGCCGCCCTCGCGGTCGCCGAGCTCCCCGGCCAGGCCTACAACCCGCTGTTCCTCCACGCGCCTCCGGGCCTCGGCAAGACCCACCTGCTTCAGGCGATCGGCAACTACGTCGCCTCCTTCGGTGGCGGTGCCACCGTGCGCTACGCCACCGTCGAAGACTTCACCAACCAGTTCATCAGCGCGCTCGGCTCGCGCTCGGTGGCGCGGTTCAAGCGCGCCTACCGGGACGCCGACATCCTCCTCGTCGACGACGTCCAGTTCCTGGCCAGCAAGGCCAAGACCGAAGAGGAGTTCTTCCACACCTTCAACGCGCTGTACGAGAACGGACGCCAGCTCGTCCTCACCTGCGACTGCCTCCCGCGCCAGCTCGTGAACGTCGAGGAGCGGCTGCGTGAGCGCTTCGAGGCCGGCCTCGTCGCCGAGCTCGAACCCCCGGACCGGAGCACGCGCATCGCGATCCTCCGTAAGCGCGCCCAGCTCGACCGGATCGAGCTGCCCGACGACTCGATCCTCGAGCTGATCGCCGACCGGGTCACCGACAACGTCCGTCAGCTCGAAGGGGCGCTCATCAGGATCGCCGCCTACCACTCTCTGACCCGCCGGCGCCTGAGCCTCGAGCTGGCCCAGAACGTCCTCGACACGATGTACCCGGAGTCACGGAGCCGCGCGCTGTCGATCGCCGACGTCCAAGCCGCCGTCGCCGCCCGCTACGGGGTCACGGTCGAGGAGCTCACCTCGCCCAGCCGTGCGGCTCGAATCGCCTGGCCGCGTCACATCGCACTCCATCTCGCGCGGGAGCTGACGTCGGCTTCGCTCCAGGACATCGGTCGAGCCTTCGGCGGGCGCAACCACGCCACCGTCGTGCATGCCTGCAAGCGCGTCGCCAAGGCGCTCGCCACCGATCACCAAGCTCAGGACGAGATCACAGAACTCGGCCGAGCACTCCAGGCCCACGATCCCGACCGCGACTGTTGACAGACTTGCCTGTCGCCCTCAGACAACAACTATCGCGCTCCCTGCGGGCAAATCCGCACTTCTCCACAACTTCTATTCCCCCTACGACTTCTACTCCCTTCTTGAGGTATTCATCGTGAAGATCTCCGTTCAGCGCGATGCCCTGTTAGGACAGCTCCAGACGGTCAGCCGTGTTGCTTCGACACGCAGCGCCATCCAGGCCCTCTCCGGCGTTCAGCTCGCCGCGTCGAACGAGGGCTGCGAGCTCCGCGCCACCGACATGGACGTGGGCCTACGCGTCCCCCTCCAATCTGAGGTGAGCCGCGAGGGCGTCGTCGTCCTCCCCGCTCGGCTCCTGCTCGACGTCGTCCGCTCGCTCCCGGCACCCGAGGTCTCGGTCGAGCTGCGCCCAGCCGAGCAGGACGTCGAGCTCGTGTCCGGCAACGCCGTCTTCCACATCCGCACTCTTCGTGCCGAGGACTTTCCGCCCTTCCCCGAGCCCGATCCGGAGTCGGCGGTGTCGCTGCCCGTCCAGGCCTTCGTCTCCACCGCGCTCAAGGTCGCCGGCTCGGCCTCGCGCGACGAGACCCGTCCCGTGCTCACGGGCATCCTCGTCTCGGCCAGCGAGCGGGAGCTGCGGATGGTCGCCACCGACTCCTACCGGCTGAGCGTCAAGGAGACGGTGCTGGAGGAACCACTGCGCTCGGCCTTCGAGGTCAACGTGCCGGCGCGCGCGCTTCAGGAACTGGCGCGGGTGGCCGGCCACGTGGAGGACGAGCAGCTCCAGGTCGGCGTGCGTCAGAACCAGGTCCTGTTCGTCCTCGGCGGCATCGTCCTCTCCTCGCGCCTGATCGACGGCCAGTTCCCCAACTATCGCCAGCTCCTGCCCGAGAGCTTCGAGCACGAGCTCCGGATCTCGGGCGCGGAGCTGACCGAGGTCGTGCGCCGCATCAGCCTCCTGGCTCAGAAGAACGCGCCACTGCGATTGGCCTTCAGCGACGGTGAGCTGACTGTGTCCGCGCAGACTCCCGACATCGGTGAGGCGCGCGAGTCGCTTCCCGTCGCCTTCGAGGGAGAGGCGCTCGAGATCGGATTCAACCCGGAGTTTCTCCGCGCGGGCCTCGAAGCGATCGACGAGGGCGATGTGCTCGTGAAGCTCATCAGCCCGCTGCGCCCGGGCTTGATCGAGGCCGCCGACGAGAGCCGCTTCCAGTACCTGATCATGCCGATCCGCCTCAACGTGTAGATGGCGCCAGGGCGATGCTCGTCGTTGAGTTGAGGCTGCGCGACTTTCGGGGCTACCACGACGCGCACGTGAGCCTGGGCGAGGGGCTGACCGTGGTCCATGGCCCGAACGGCGCCGGCAAGACGAACCTCCTCGAGGGGCTGTACTTCGGGTGCACCGGGCGCTCGTGCCGGACCGCCAACGAGCGGGAGCTGATCAGGTTCGGCGCGCCGGCGACGCGCGTCACCGTGACCGGGGAGAGCGAGGATGGAGCGCACGAGCTGGCGGTGGGCTTCGCGCCCGGACAGCCGAAGCGGATGCGCTTCGACGGGGCGCCGGTGGAGCGGCTGCTCGACGTCCCGGACCGCCCACTCATCAGCGTGTTCCTGCCCGACCGGCTCGAGCTGATCAAAGGCGCCCCGGCGCTTCGTCGCGGCCACCTCGACCAGGTCGTGGCCGCACTGTGGCCGTCGCGCACCGTGACGCGCCGCGCCTACGCGCAGACGCTCGGACAGCGCAACGCGCTCCTGAGCCGGATCCGCGGCGGCCTGGCGCCGCGGGATTCAATCGCCACGTGGGACCTCCAGCTGGCCCGGCACGGGATCGCGCTGATGGAGGACCGCCGCCGGGCGGTTGAGGAGCTGCTCGAGCCCTTCGCCCGGCTCTGCTCGGTGCTCGGCCTCGACGGCGCGCCGGCGCTCTCCTACCGCCCGCGGTCCCGCGCCGGCGACGCCGAGCAGCTGGCGGGAGAGCTCGCCGAGCGCCTCGCCGGCGATCTGGAGCGGGGCTTCACCGGGCACGGCCCCCATCGCGACGACATCGTGCTCCTGCGCGAGGGACGCGATCTGCGCTCCTACGGCTCGCAGGGACAGCAGCGACTGGGGCTCCTCGCGCTGCTGCTCGCCGAACGTGAGGCGATCGCCGCGGCGCGCTCCACCGCCCCGATGATGCTCCTCGACGACGTCATGAGCGAGCTCGATCGCGAGCGCCGCGAGGCGCTGGTCGAGCTCCTGTGCGCGGGGGGCGCCCAGTCGATCATCACCACCACCGACGTCGACCACGTCCCGAACGCGAATGAGGACGGTGTGACCCGCCTGCGCGTGCGCTCCCACGAGGCCGTCGCCGAGGCCGTGGTGTAATCGGGCGTGTACCGCCGCGGACTCAGACCATTCGCGCCGGCGCTCGAGCGAATGCGCGACGAGCTGGCGCCGCAGACGCTCCTCGCCGAGGCCCAGCAGGCGTGGCCGGAGGCCGTGGGGCCGATGATCGCCGGGGAGGCGCGCCCCACCTCCGAGCGCGGCGGCGTCCTGACCGTCTCCTGCGCCGCGTCGGTGTGGGCGCAGGAGCTCGATCTGATGGCGCCCGCGATCCTCGAGCAGCTGAATGCGCTCCTGCGCTCCGGGCAACTCTCGCGCCTGCGCTGCGTCGCCGTCCCGCCGCTGTCGGAGGGTTGAAGGCCGAGGCGGACGGGGCCCACCCCGGCCTTCGACGGGGGCTAGCCGCCGGCCGGCAGGGTCGACCAGGAGGCGAAGCTCCAGGAGCCGTAGCTCGGATTGACTGGCTCGCCGCCGGACCCGCCGCACGACTCACAGCTCCAGCTCGCCCACGCAAAGGGCGCCTTGAGCTTGCCCTGTGCCGTGCTCCAGCTGGCCCAGGCGTAGTTCACGTTGCCGTCGGGGCCGATCAGCTGGCTCGGCGTCAGGCCCTGGTCGGCCGGCTGCGGGTCGCGCACGAGCGCGGCCTTGACGGCGCTCGGCTCCTGGAGCCGGGGGAGCGCCCGGACGTCGGGGTCGGTGAGAGCCCCCTTGACCTGCTCGGGGGTGAGCTCGCGGTGAGCCTGGAGCAGGTCGGCGACGAGGCCGGAGATCATCGGGGCGGCCATCGAGGTGCCGCTGGTGCGGATGTACTGACCGTCGATGATGCAGGCCGGGCACTCCTGGGCGAACTGGCTGCTGGGGGCCAGGACCGAGACGATGTGCGCGCCGGGGGCGTACACGTCGGGCTTCTCGAAGCCGTCCTGGGTGGTCCCCCGGCTCGACCACGAGGGGACCGTGTCGCCCATTGGATTCGAGTTCCCGTTCTCGTCGGTGGCGCCCACCGTGATCACGTACGGGTCGTTGGCGGGCGCGTACTGGACGGCGCCGGCGTCCGTGCCGCGGTTGCCCGCCGCGGCCACGACGACGATGCCGTGCTTCCAGGCGGCCTCGACCGCGGCGTCGAGCGGATCGACCTTGTAGGACTGCGGAGTGGCCGAATCGAGCGAGAGGTTGAGGACGCGGATGTTGTAGTCGTGCTGGTGGGCGATCGCGAACTCGATCCCGTCGATGACGTCGAGGACGCTGGCGTTGCCCTGCTCGTCGGAGGCCTTGATCGCGATCAGGTTCGCGTCGGGGGCCACGCCGATGTAGCTGCCGTGGAGGGGGTCGGACGAGGGCCGGTTGCGGCCATCGCCGGCGATGATGCCGGCCACGTCGGTGCCGTGCCCGTAGGTGTCGAACACCGTCTTGGCGCCGGGGTTCGTGACCGCGGTGGCGATCACCCGGGAGGTACCCGTGTCCGAGTTGAAGTCCGCGAGGTTGCCGTCGATGCCGGTGTCGATAACGGCCACGCCGACGCCGGCGCCGGTGGCGCCGCCGCGCCACAGAGCGGTCGTACCCAGCGTGCCGTTGTAAGTGGTGCGAAGCTGGCCGAGCAGGTTGTGCAGGAGCGGCAGGCGCTCCGGGCGACCGAGCCTCGGCCCACCCTGAGAGGTAACGTCAGTGTTAAGTGACACCGCGTGGACGTCGGGGTTACCCGAAAGGTCGCGCGCCGCGGCCGGTGTCACGGTAACGGCGAGGCCGTGCACGATCGGCACTCTCGCGAACACGCTTCCGTTGACCTCGGCGACGTCGGTTTGCGCCTGATCGTCGGAGACGTTGGAGTTGAACTGAACGATCGCCTGAACGCGACCGGCGGGGTGATGGCCCACCAGGTTGGCGATGCGGGGATCTAGAGTGGCCGGAGCATCCGCGCGCATTGCGAGCGCCGGGCTCGGAAGCGGTACGCGGGCGCCGCTGATGGCGGTCAAAGCCGCGAACAGACCGACGATCGCAGCCATCGCGGCGCCGCACATCCAGCGCATGCGATCACCGAATCCGATCGAGTGTGTCATTTCAGGGCAACCTCCGTGTCGCTGTCAAGTTCACTGGTCCCGTGAACTGGCAGCTGGGCTGTCTCACGCGCGTACGCGGAGACCCCTGGCTTTGCGTCCCCGCCTCACGACGGGTTTGCCCTGAGCAGATCTTCCTTAACCGTTGCTGTGCACGTAAGTGCATCACGGTTACCGGGTTAATGCCAGCGATCTGGACGGATGTTCCACACCCTCCGGGGGTGTCCGCCGGGCCGGCGCGGACCGCTACGCGGCGGCGGTGATCTGGAGCGGGTGACGCACCGGGGAGGGCCGGCCGAGGTGGAAACCCTGGCCGTACTCACACTGGAGCGCGGCCAGCGCCTTCGCCTGATCGGCGGTCTCGATGCCCTCGGCGATGACCGACATGCCCAGGGTCCGGGCGAGCTCGATGATCATCCGCACGAACGACGCCTCGCGTCCGCCGCGGCCGAGCCCGTCGACGAACGACTTCGCGACCTTGAGCATGTCGAGGGGAAGGGTGTGCAGGTAGCTGAGCGACGAGTAGCCGGTGCCGAAGTCGTCGAGCGCGAATCTGACCCCGAGCGCGCGCAGCTCCCCGAGGGTGGCGCGCACACTGTCGGCGTCGTCGAGCAGCAGGGTCTCGGTGATCTCGAATACGAGCCGCCGCGGATCCAGGCCGGTCCGGTCAAGGGTGGCGCGGACGCGATCGGTGAGGCTGCGGTCGCGCAGCTCGACGGCGGAGAGGTTGACGTGCACCGCGATCTCGGAGGCGTGGTCGTCCTCCCAGGCGCGCGCCTGCTGGCAGGCCTCCTCGAGTACCCACTGCCCGAGCGACAGGATCAGGCCGGTCTCCTCGGCGAGGGGCACGAACTCGCTCGGAGCGACCAGGCCACGGCGCGGGTGCTCCCAGCGCACGAGCGCCTCGGTGGCGACGGTGACGCCGGTGTCCAGCGCGACGATCGGCTGGAAGTAGAGGGTCAGCTCCTCGCGCTCGATCGCCAGGCGGAGCTCCTCCTTGAGGCCGTGGCGCTCGAGCACCGCGGTGCCCATGCTGGGATGGAAGACGGAGAAGCGGCCCTTGCCGCTGGCCTTGGCGGCGTACATGGCCACGTCGGCGTTGCGGATCAGCTCCTCGGCGCTCAGGTCCCCCTCGTGGCTGATGGAGATGCCGGCGCTCACGTACACCGACACGCTCTCGGTCCCGACCGCCACGGGCTCGCGGAAGGCGTCCATGATCCGGCGCGCCAGCCGCACCGCCGCGGCCTCGGTCTCGACGGGCTCCTTGATCAGCACCGCGAACTCGTCCCCGCCGAGGCGGGCCGTGACGTCCTCCGGGCGAAGGCATCCCTGCAGCCGGCCGGCCACGGCCATCAGGAGCTCGTCGCCGGCGGCGTGCCCCAGGCTGTCGTTGACCGTCTTGAAGTCGTCGAGGTCGATGAACATGACCGCGATGTCCTCTTCGCCTCCCAGCGCCTCCCTGATCTTGTCGGTGAACAGAGCGCGGTTGGCGAGGCTCGTGAGCGGGTCGTGGTAGGCCTGGTGGTGGAGCTGCTCCTGGAGGACGCTGAGCTGGAGGACGGCCTGCTCCAGGCGGTCGTACTGGAGGGCGACGCTGGCGTTGGTGGCGAGCGTCTCGAGCAGCTTCAGGTCGTCTTCGTTGAACGAGCGCACGACACCGAAGCGGTTGGCGAGCATGATCGTTCCGATGATCCGGTCTTCGCCGGGCAGCGGGGCGAACATCGCGTGGGTGACGCCGCGGCCCTCGAGGTAGCGCTGCAGGCGGTCGTTGCCAAAGGGGAGGTCGAGGGTGGAGGCGCCGCGGCCCGAAGCCTCGGCGAGCGCGTGCATCTCGTCCGCGATCTCGGAGTCCACCGGCTCCATCAGCTCCCGGTAGGCGCCGGGACCGAGGAGGGTCCGCAGCGACGGGTTCTCACTCGAGCCGAACAGGATGATCTCGGCCATCTCGGCGCGGAAGGCCTCGAGCGAGCGCGCGAGCAGTCCTTCGAGGGCGGGCGCGATCTCCCGTGAGCGGGCGAGGGTGCGGTTGGCTTCGTAGAGGAACTCGAGGCGGCGATGGCGCTCGCGCTCGGACATGTAGGCGCGGTAGGCCGCAAACAGCGTCGCCGAGGGCACGAGCAGCAGCGGCAGGGCGCGCGCGTCGGCGGCGGTCAGGACCGCGCCGCAGAGCCCGAGCATCGTGTTGCTCATCGTGATCACGCCGTCCATGCACAGCATGTGGAAGACGGTGCCGAGCTTGACCACGCCCTCCGAGAGCGAGATCGCCGAGGTGATGAGGACGACGGTGACGAGGCCCGAGGCCTGCATGGCCAGGACGGCGGCGAGCCAGGTCCGGGGCCCGACCCCGGCCTCCGGGCCGAGGGCGTGGAAGACGAGGACGGCGATGCACGCGTGCAGAGCGAACTGCGCGATGTTGAAGGCGAACTTGATCGGAGCCGGGCGGCGGTCCAGCAGGAGCATGAGCCCGCTGCCGAGCAGGCAGCCGATGACGACGCCGTAGGCGTTGCAGAAGATCAGGCCGAAGATGAGCGGGATGTCCCCGAGGGAGAACGAGTGGGCGCCGCGGCGGAAGTGCACGTGCACGACGCAGCGCTCGGCGACCGCGAACGCGATCGCGATCGCCCACCACGGGACGTGCGGGTGTGCCACGGGCGCGGTGCGGTCGAGGGTGACGTACAGCGCCACCGCGATCGCCAGTACGACGGCGTTCAGGCCCCAGACGGGATGGATCTGGCGCAGACGGCGAAACACGCGCACGCGGGGGCGCGTCGATTGAGGCTGGTTGGGAATGACGGATTCGGCTTCCATCGCGAATGCACCGACGGCGCGTTCCTGCCCGGTGCCGCCCAGGGGAACATCGGCCGCGGCGGCGAAAAGCTGTAGGCCTGCGGGTCGGATCGGGTGCAAAGCGCTCCTCCGGAGCGCTCCGGAGCGGCGGGTTGCGGGTAGGGCATATGGCATCCCGACGGGGCGCTCACGGTAGTTGGAGAGCTGTCGCGTGCCGACGGGTCTCGTGAGGGCCGTCGCCGGAGTCTCGTTTTCCGCCTTTTGCAGGGAAAACTGGCATCGCCATCGGTCGGAGTCGGCCGGTCGCTGTGCTATCCTGAACACAGTTAGTGGCCACGCCCCGGAGTACCGCGCGAGGCGCGATTCCGGGGCGTCTCGATGTCATCGGAGGATCGTTGGCAAACGACAACGGCGCTCAAGAGCGCGCGAAGACTCAAACAAGTTATGACGCCCAGGACATCACCGTCCTGGAGGGCCTGGAGGCAGTTCGCAAGCGGCCCGGCATGTACATCGGCTCGACCGGGGTCAACGGACTGCACCACCTCGTGTACGAGGTCGTGGACAACTCCGTCGACGAGGCGCTGGCGGGCCACTGCGACTCGGTCACGGTGACGATCCATCCCGACGACTCGGTCACCGTGCGCGACGACGGCCGCGGCATCCCGGTGGCGGTGATGGCCAAGGAGAAGCGCTCGGCCCTCGAGGTCGTGATGACCGTCCTACACGCCGGGGGCAAGTTCGGCCAGGGCGGGGGCTACAAGGTCTCGGGCGGACTCCACGGAGTCGGGGTCTCGGTGGTCAACGCGCTGTCGGAGCGTCTCGAGGTCGAGATCCGGCGCGACGGCCACGTGTGGCGACAGAGATATGAGCGCGGAAAGCCGCTGTCGGAGGTCGAGCGCGGCGAGGCGACCAAGGAGACCGGAACCACCACCACGTTCCTGCCCGACGCCGACATCTTCGAGACGCTCGACCTCGACTTCAACACGCTCGAGACGAGGATGCGGGACACCGCGTTCCTGACCCGCGGCCTGCGCATCGTGCTCTGCGACGAGCGCGGCACCGGCCACCGAGCTGAGTTCCAGTACGACGGCGGGATCATCGACATGGTGGCGCACCTCAACGCCAACAAGGAGCCGATCCAGAAGAAGATCGTCTACTTCGAGGGGGAAAGCGAGGAGGGCGCCGTCGAGGTGGCGATGCAGTGGAACAGCTCCTACCAGGAGTCGGTGTTCTCCTACGCCAACAACATCAACACGATCGACGGAGGCACGCACCTCTCCGGCTTCCGCTCCGCGCTCACCAGCGCGCTCAACAAGTACGCCCGCGAAAAGGGCGAGCTCAAGGAGAAGGACGACAACCTCAGCGGCGAGGACGTGCGCGAAGGACTCACCGCGGTGATCTCGGCCAAGCTCGCCGATCCCCAGTTCGAGGGCCAGACCAAGGCCAAGCTCGGCAACCCGGGGATGCAGAGCTTCGTGCAGTCGGTCGTGTACGCGCGGCTGACCGAGTTCCTCGAGGAGAACCCGCAGGAGGCGCGGGCCGTGCTCCGCAAGGCGGTGTCGGCGGCCCAGGCGCGCGCGGCGGCGCGCAAGGCGCGCGACCTCACCCGGCGCAAGTCGGCGCTCGAGAACTCGACCCTGCCGGGGAAGCTGGCCGACTGCTCGGTCAAGGACCCGGCGCTGGCCGAGCTCTTCATCGTCGAGGGCGATTCCGCCGGCGGCTCGGCCGTGAGCGCGCGTGACCGCAACACCCAGGCGATCCTGCCCCTGCGCGGGAAGATCCTCAACGTCGAGAAGAGCCGGATCGACAAGGTCCTCGCCAACGCCGAGGTGCAGGCGCTGATCACCGCGATCGGTACCGGCGTGCGCGACGAGTTCGACCTCACAAAGGCGCGCTACCACAAGGTCGTGCTCCTCACCGACGCCGACGTCGACGGTGCGCACATCCGCACGCTCGCGCTGACGCTGCTCTTCCGTGAGATGCAGCCGCTGGTCGAGGCCGGCTACGTGTACATCGCCAAGCCGCCGCTCTACCGCCTGACCCGAGGGCAGAAGCACCGCTACCTGGAGCGCGAGTCCGACCTCGAGGACGTCCTGCTCGGGGACAAGTTCGAGAAGCTCACCGTCACCGATCGCGAGGGCAAGCAGTTCAAGCTCACCGAGGCCCGGTGGAAGCGCTTCACCCGCCAGCTCAAGCAGTACGAGGGCTGGGCGGCGGCCCTCCGCGGCGCCCACGGCCACGGCCTGGTGACGTTCCTCCAGCAGGCGCGCCTGCTCGAGGAGCAGATCCACGACATCGCCGGCCTGCGCGCGGTGCTCGCTCGCGACGGCAACGATGGCGCGGCGTACAAGACACAGCTGATCGAGGAGACCGACGAGCACGTGGTGGTGCGGACGATCGAGAACAAGACCGGCCTCGCCACGACGCACCGACTGCGGCGTGCCGCGCTCGAGGCCAACGAATACCACCGAATGGCCGACGTGCACGCCGAGCTGGCATCGCTGGCGGGAACCCCGCCGTTCACGGTCGCCTACGGCGAGACCTCGCGCGACGCGGCCACCTTCGAGGAGCTGCGCGACGCGATCCTGGCGGTCGCCCAGCGGGGCATCGAGTACTACCGCTTCAAGGGCCTGGGCGAGATGGACGCGGAGGAGCTCCGCGAGACGACCATGGACCCGAGCACGCGCACGCTGGTACAGGTGACGATGGAGGACGCGGCGTCGGCCGACGTCGTGTTCTCGATGCTGATGGGCGATCAGGTCGAGCCGCGGCGTGCGTTCATCGAGGACAACGCCCTGGCCGCCAACCTCGACATCTAAGGAGGGGTGGGCATGTCATCGATCGACACCATCGGCGGCGGCAACATCGAGCCCCGCGGGCTCGAGGAGGAGATGCGCTCGGCGTATCTCGACTACGCCATGTCGGTGATCGTGGGCCGCGCGCTGCCGGACGCGCGCGACGGCCTGAAGCCCGTGCACCGCCGCGTGCTCTACGTGATGAACGAGATGGGGCTGCGCCCGCCGCAGCGCCGCCACGTGAAGTGCGCGCAGATCGTCGGCGAGGTCATGGGCAAGTACCACCCGCATGGCGACTCGGCGATCTACGACACGCTCGTGCGCCTGGCCCAGGACTTCTCGATGCGCTACCCGCTCGTGGACGGACACGGGAACTTCGGCAACATCGACGGCTATTCCGCTGCCGCCATGCGGTACACCGAGGCGCGGATGTCGCCGCTCGCGCTCGAAATGCTGCGCGACATCGACGCCGACACGGTCGACTTCACGCCGACCTACGACGGTGGCCGTCAGGAGCCGGTGGTGCTGCCGGCGCGCTTCCCCAACCTGCTCGTCAACGGTGGGTCGGGCATCGCCGTCGGCATGGCGACGAACATTCCGCCGCACAACCTGCGCGAGGTGGTGGCGGCGACGATCGCCTACATCGAGAATCCGAGCATCGACGTCGAGGGCCTGATGAAGTACATCAAGGGCCCGGACTTCCCCACCGCCGGGACGATCCTCGGGCGCGACGGCATCCGTGAGGCGTACTCCACCGGGCGCGGGCGTGTGCGCGTGCAGGCCAAGTGCCACATCGAGCCGATCGGCCAGGGCAAGGAGGCGATCATCGTCACCGAGCTCCCCTACCAGGTGCGCAAGGGCGGCGACGGGGGCGTGATCCTGAAGATCCGTGACCTCGTCATCGACAAGCGGATCCCCGAGATCAGCGACCTGCGCGACGAGTCGGACCGCCACGGCATGCGGATCGTGATCGAGCTCAAGCGCGACGCGATCCCGAAGGTCGTGCTCAACAAGCTCTACAAGCACACGCCGCTTCAGAGCACGTTCGGCGTGAACATGGTGGCGCTCGTCGACAACGTCCCGAAGACGCTGTCGCTGCGCGAGGCGATCGGCTACTACGTCGACCACCAGCGCGAGGTCATCGTCCGGCGGACCAAGCACGAGCTGCGCAAGTCCGAGGAGCGAGCCCACGTCCTCGAGGGCTATCTGGTGGCGCTGGAGAACCTCGACGAGGTGATCGCGCTGATCCGAGCCTCGCGGGACTCGGAGGCCGCCCGCAACGGGTTGGTCGAGCGCTTCGAGCTCACCGTCATCCAGGCGCAGGCGATCCTCCAGCTGACCCTGAGCCGGCTGACCGCGCTCGAGGCGGACAAGATCAAGCTCGAGTACAAGGACCTGGTCGAGCGGATCAAGGAGCTGCGCGAGATCCTCGGCGACGAGGGGCGCGTCTCCGCCCTGATCAAGGAGGAGCTCCAGGAGATCGCCGACCGCTACGGCGACGATCGGCGGACCGAGAT
This sequence comes from uncultured Solirubrobacterales bacterium, assembly GCA_963839105.1. GTDB lineage: Bacteria > Actinomycetota > Thermoleophilia > Solirubrobacterales > Solirubrobacteraceae > Palsa-465. The sequence goes on along the minus strand of CAWITQ010000008.1, from coordinate 861,299 downwards.
CATGCACGCCGAGGGCGAGATCGACATCGAGGACCTGATCGCCGATCAGCAGATGGTGATCTCGATCACCCATTCCGGCTACATCAAGTCGCTGCCGCTCTCGACGTACCGCCAGCAGCGCCGCGGCGGCGTCGGCGTGACCGGGATGGACATGAAGGACGACGACTACATCGAGCACCTGTTCGTGTCCTCCACCCACGACTACCTGCTGTTCTTCACCAACCGCGGGAAGGTGTACCGGCTCAAGGTCTACGAGCTGCCCGAGGCGTCGCGCACCGCGCGCGGCCGCGCGCTGGTGAACCTGCTGCCGCTGCGCGAAGGCGAACGGGTCCAGTCGGTGCTGGCGACCCGGGACTTCAACGAGGGCAAGTACCTCGTGTTCGCGACGCGCAACGGGATGATCAAGAAGACCGAGTTCGGGGCCTACAACACGCCGATCAAGGCGGACGGGATCATCGCCATCAACATCCGCGACGACGACGAGCTGATCGCCGTGCGGCGGACCGGCGGCAACGACGACATCATCATGGTCTCCCGCTCGGGCCAGGCCGCCCGCTTCAGCGAGAGCCAGGTGCGCGCCATGGGCCGCGACACGAGCGGCGTGCGCGGGATGAACGTCTCGCAGTCCGGGAACGCGGTGCTGGCGATGGACGTCGCGCGCGACGACCAGGAGCTGCTGGTCGTGACCGAGAACGGCTACGGCAAGCGGAGCCCGATCCCCGACTATCCCGTCAAGGGCCGCGGCGCGATGGGCGTCAAGACGATCACCCTGACCGAGAACAAGGGCGCGCTCGCCGGCGCGCTCGTCGTCCGCGAGCACCAGGAGCTCGTGTTCATCTCCCAGAACGGGATGGTGCAGCGCACCTCGGTGCGCGGGATCAACCGGTACGGGCGCGCCTCGCAGGGCGTGCGGGTGATGAACATCCGAGACGACGACCAGGTGAGCGCGGTCGCGCTCGTGGTCGAGTCCGAGGCGCCCACGGCGGCGCCCGTCGCCGAGGACGAGTAGGGCGCTCCCGGCGCCCCCGGTGGCGCCTGTCAGCTGAGGACGAGTAGGGCGCTTCGGGCACCCCGGTGGCGCCTGTCAGGCGAGGAGAGGGTCGCCGGACGTGCCCCGCTTGAGCCGGCGGCGGAATTCGCTTGAAAATCTGCGCCGTCTTGCGTGCGAGGCCGTCCCGTCAGCCGCTAGAATTCCGCCTACCAGAGAAAGGAGGTGGTCCGCCTGTCTGAATGTTCTTGTGGGACCCTGGAGGTGTCCGGCCGCTAGGTCGGAGGCTGGCCCCGCTTAGCGGAGTCCCAACCGAGACACCGGTCGTGGGGGGAGCCGGGAGTAGTCCCACCGGCCTCGAAGTAACCAACCACGATCCAGGGCAGCCGAAGTTGAGCGAAGGGCGCCGGCGTCGAACGGCGCCCTTCGTGCTTTCTGGGTACCGCCTCCCGGCGCGCGTCGAACCGCACCTTTCTCGCCGACCTAGGTGACAAAACTGCTACGTCGGCGGTCAGGGTGCGAAAACCGCACCCTCCCCGCCGAGCACCGGGAATCCGCCCAGTGATCGGCGAGTTGGGTGCGCTGCCCGCGGCCTCGGCGGAGGATCCCGCCGAAGTACCGGTCGCGTCGGCTCGGCGGAGGATCCCGCCGCGCGTCGGTGGCGCGATCCGCGGCCGGGTCGCCGCCGGCGCGCCTACGCCGCCAGGTACTGCATCCACGCCGCCGGGATCGTCGGGCTGGCGACGTGGATGAAGACGGTGGGGCTCGGCGTCCGGGGCGGCCGGAGCAGCTGCATGCCGGCGTGGTGGGGCAGTGCGTTGCCCTTGCGCCGGTTGCACGGTGCGCAGGAGGCCACGATGTTGTCCCAGCTGGATGACCCGCCCTTCGAGCGCGGGATCACGTGGTCGACGGTCAGGTTCGACCGCGCGCCGCAGTACTGGCAGGTCCAGTCGTCGCGGGCGAAGACCGCGCGACGGGTGATCTTGCGCCGGTGCGTGTCGCGGGGGATCCGGACGTAGGACATCAGGCGAATGACCACCGGTCGGGCCATCGTGCTCGTCGCCGAGTGGAGCTCCCAATCCGAGCGCTCGATCATCTCGGCCTTCTCCTTGAGCAGGAGCACGACGGCGCGACGAACCGTGCACACGTTGATCGGCTCGTAGGTCGCGTTGAGGACGAGCACCCGGCCAACCTCACGTCCGCGTCGCTGGTGCTCATGAAGCGACGCGGACCCCAATGGGGCTGTTACCGAAGAGGCCATCCCAGTTCGGAGTGTACCGCTGGCCGGTGCACGATCCGCCGCCGGCAAGGGCTCTCCGCCGCCCCGATTTCGCCTCCCCCGGGGGCAGTCCGCGGGCCCTTTTCGTTCGCGCCGGGGCCAGGCCTCAGGCGGCGGGGAACGAGCCGAGGATGCGGAGGACCTCGACCTGCCGGCGCACCCCCTCGAGTGCCTCGGCCACGTGCTCATCGCCGTCCCGACCCTCGAGGTCGAGGAAGAACATGTACCGCCCGAGGCCCTGCTTGCGCGGGCGCGACTCGATCCGGGTCAGGTTGACCTGCCGCGTCGCGAACTCCGACAGGCAGTGCACGAGCCAGCCCGGTGCCTCGGCGCCCACGCCCCAGAACACGATCGCGGTCTTCCAGGGGCCGCGCGGCTCGGAGTCGCCGAACGCACCCGGGGGCGATCCCGACGGGGCGAGCCACACGAAGCGGGTCTCGTTGTCGGCCACGTCCTCGACGCCCGAGCGCAGGACCTGGCAGCCGTACCGCTCCGCGGCGAGCCGGTTGCCCAGCGCCGCCCACGCCCCGCCGTGCTCGGCGACCATTCGCACGGCATCGGCGGTCGAGCTCCCGGCCAGGACCCTGGCCTGGGGCAGGCGCGAGCGGATGAAGCGGGCGCACTGCGCGTTGGCCTGGGGGTGCGAGACGACGGTCTCGATCTCCTCCAGCTCGAGCGGATCCCGGGCGATCAGGCAGTGCCGGATCGGATGGACGACCTCGCCGACGATGACCACGTCCTCCGTCTCCATCGCCGAGCGCGTCGAGCGTCGCGTTGACCGAGCCCTCGAGCGAGTTCTCGATCGGGACGAGTGCCCGCTCGACGGCGCCGGCATGGACGGCCATCACGGTGTCGTAGATGGTCGGCAGCGGGACCGTCTCGAGCTCGCGGCTCCCGGCGGAGCCGATCAGGGCCTCGTGGGTGAACGTCCCCTCGGGGCCGAAGTAGCCGACGCGCACTGGCTAGGCCGGAGTGCGCCGCCGCGCGCCGCCCTCGAGCGCCATGCGGATGGCCTCGTCCTCCTCGGGCGAGAGCTCGAGCTCGGAGCGGCCCTCGTGGACCTGCTTCGCGTACATGCGGGCCTGGTCGCGGTGGTGGATCGAGGAGAGCACGATTCCCGAGCGGGTGGCGTCGAGGAGCGCGATCGACATCGACTGGCGGCCGGACATCTCGCCGTAGGCGTCGTAGCGGACGAGCGCACGGTAGGCGACGACGCCGTCGAGCCGCTGCTCGGCGCCCGACATCCGGGCGTTCAGGCGTCCCGCCTCGTCCTCGACGTAGTCGTGAAGCGCCTCGAACTGGCGCTCGAGTGACGCTGCATGAGCGATCAGATCCTCGCGGCGATCGCCGAGGACGACTCGCTGGTCGCGCTGGAGCCGGCGGAGCTTCACCAGCAGCACGAGCGCGAAGATGAACGCCACGACGGCCACCGCGGCGGCGGCGATGGCGACGATCCCCGCCGTGCTGGTCAGGTTGTGCACGCGCGACAGCATAGGCGTCCAGCCGCCGGCGCCACCGCGACGACCGCGGCCGGCGGCGCGGTTCGTGGACGGTCTGACCCGCGGCCCGTGCCGGGCGCGCGGAACGAGCATCGCGCGGCCTCCCGCGCCACCCCCTCCTACTGGAAGCTGACCGGGAAGGACTTGGAGTTGTGGGTGAACGTCTTCTCGCCTGGGACGTGGCTGATGCTGGCGACGAGCGTGTAGCTGCCTGCCGGCGGCGAGCTCGAGAGCGTGATGTGGGCGGTGGAGGTGTTTCCGGGCGTCGTCTGCGGAATGACCGCCTGGCCGCTGACCGAGGTCCCCTGGACCGAGACCTTGACAGCCACGTTCGTCTCCTTGTTCTGGCCGTCGTTGGTGATCGTGCAGTCGAAGGCCGGAACGGGCGTGGCGGGGATCGTGTTGGTCGAGCTCGTGCTGAGCGAGGTACCGCCCACGGTGCACCCGTCGAGCGCATGTCCGTGGGTGCCCGGGGCGGCCGGTGCGTTCGGCTGGGCGGGAAGGCCGACATGGAGCTGGGTGGCCACGAACGCGGGCGTGAGCCAGCGGATGTCAGGCACGAACTGGCCGCCGGCGATCGTCTCGCCGTTGGGTGGCCCCACCGCGATCCCGTTGCTGTGAAGGGCGGCCGCGATCTGGGGCGCGGCGTAGTCCTTGTACACGGCGTCCGAGGCGTACAGGCGCGCCATCTCAACCGCGATCGAGTTGACCGCGTCCTTGCTGGCGGCCGCTGCCAGCGCGGGCTGGATCTTCTGGGCGACGTTGGCGATCCCGTCGCGTCGCATCTGGAAGGTGAGCGCCACGTTCTGCTGGGCCTTGCTCATCTCCCCCGGCACCGACAGGCCGCGGATCCGGCTCAGCTGGTCCTGGGCGCTGATCCGTGCCTGGTTGAGCTGGTTCTGGATCGTGGCGACGTTGCCCGACGGCTGGGCCCCGGTGAGCACACCGAAGAACTGGTTCGAGATCTGATCCGAGCTCTGGATCAGCGACGAGACGTCGTTGGTGTAGTTCTTGAGCGAGTTGATCCGGGCGCTGTTCTGGCAGCTCGAGACGCCGAGCACGACGAGGATCAGGAACAGGACGACGAGCGCCAGGCCGACTGCCTGACGGCGACGAATCGTCTGGCGGTCGGTAGGCCTGCGTCCCCCTGACCGGGGACGGCGGTTACGAGGCGCCGTACGTGCGGCTGGCGGCGGCTCGTCCGACTCGTCGAAGAACGACAAGCTTCTCGCTCCTTGCGGGCATGGGGAGAACGCCAGTATGAACGGCGCAACGGCGGTAGGAATCAACCGCCCAGCCCGCCGCCCCCGAGAGGGACCGGGGCCGCGACGTGGAAAACGGTTGCATGCGCGCGAGGGAGCTGCCTTCCCCGGGTCCTCCCGAAGAGATATCGGAGCCGCGCGGTGGCGCGGCCGCGCGGATACGCGTGCGGCGGACCGAGGTCCTGACGACGCGAACCGCAGCCACGAGGACACGGCGCGCGCGCTCGAGCGCGGAGGCGCCACCGACGCCGCCCCCGACACCGGCCCGGTGATCCTCGGCCGCTACCGGCTCAAGCGCCGCCTCGGCGCCGGCGCCTTCGGCTCCGTCTGGCAGGCCCGCGACGAGCACCTCCACCGCGAGGTTGCGGTCAAGCTCCTGCCCCGCGAGCGCATCGCCGGCGGCCGCTTCGAACGCGAGGCCCGGGCCGCCGCGCGGCTCGCCCATCCCGGGATCGTGACGCTGTACGAGGCGGAGGTCGACGACGAGGGCGCCTACCTCGTCTCCGAACTCGTACGCGGCCCTACGCTCGACCGGCTCCTGGCCGACGGCGAGCTCTCGGACCGGGGCATCGTGCGGATCGGCATCGCCCTCTGCGACGCGCTCGCCCACGCCCACGCCGAGGGCGTGGTCCACCGCGACGTCAAGCCGTCGAACATCCTCGTCCCCCGTCGCCCCACCACCGCCGCGGGCCTGGCCAAGCTGACGGACTTCGGCGTTGCCAGGCTCATCGGCGGCAATCCGCTGACGCGGACCGGCGACGTCATCGGCACCGCCGCCTACATGGCCCCCGAGCAGGCGGAGGGCCGGCCGGCGGAGGCCGCGGCCGACCTCTACTCCCTGGCGCTCGTGCTCTACGAGGCGCTGACCGGCGTCAACCCGCTGGCGAACGCGCCCCGGACCCGGCGCCTCGGGACCTACCTGCCGCCGCTGCGCCGCCAGCGCCGGGATCTCCCGAGAGCCCTCGGGCAGGCGATCGACACGGCGCTCCGTCCGCGCGCCCGGGAACGGGGAACGATCGACGAGCTGAAGAGCGCCCTCGAGCGCTGCCTGGACGAGCTCGACGACCGCGCCGGAACCGTGGCCGCGCCGAGGGTGTGGCGCCGCGAGGAGGCGCCGGCCGGAGGAACGCCAGCAGCGAGCCCCACGCACGAACCCGGCGCGCCAACACACGCAGCGCCAGCACGCACAGCGCCGGCGCCCCGCCTGGGCTGGGCGCGCTCTCGCCGCCGCCACCGCAGCCGGCTTCGCCGCCTACATGACCACGCGCGTCTTCGACCACCAGCCGCTCACCCCGACGGCCGCGGCGCTGTCCGCCGCGCTCCTCGTGGCGATCCTCCCCAGGCTCGGGTGGCTGACGGTCGCCACCGCCACCGTCGCCGGGCTCGCGCTCCAGCACCGCCCGGGGGGCGCGCTCATCGTCCTCGTCGCGCTCGTCCCGCCGATGATCCTCCTCCCCGCGAGCCCCAGCGCCTGGCCGCTCCCCGCGCTCGCCCCGGCGCTCGGCATCGTCGGGCTCGCCGGCGCATGGCCGGCGCTGGCGGCGCGAGCGCGGACACCCACGCGGCGGGCCGTCCTCGCCGCCGCCGGCTGGCTCTGGCCGTCGCCCTGGGGAGCGCCCTGGCCCACAAATCGCTCTACATCTACTCGGCGATTCCGCCCCCGGCCGGTGGATCCACTCCGGCCTCGGCCGCCGGCGCCCACGTGCTGAAGCCGCTGCTGACCGCGGGAACCATCGGCGGCGCGCTCGTGTGGGCGGTCGCCGCGGCGGTCGCTGCCGCTCGTGCGCGCGCGCCGGCGCTCCGCCGCCGGGCGCCCTCGCGCTCGTCGCCTGGGCGATCGCTCACCGCTCTCGCCACCACGATCGCCGCGCCCGCGCGTCCTCTCCGGGCATGGCGGCGCTCGGCGCGGTCGCGTGTGTCGTCTTCACGCTTGCGCCAGATGTCACGAATCGGCCTTCGCCGTCCGACCGCAAGGCGAGGACTTCCGTAGCATGGAACCTCGTTAAGGGCCCGTAGGAAAGCCCCTGCCCCAGCTGAGATTCGGGTAGGACCCACCCCGCAGAAGGCATGAGCGTTCTCCGAAACCTCGAAAGCAAGATCGCCGGACTCGTCGAAGGCACGTTCAGTCGTGCCTTCCGGTCCGAGGTGCGCCCGGTGGAAATCGCGCGCAAGCTCGCGCGCGAGATGGAGGAGCACAAGTCCCTGTCGGTCTCGCGCACGTACGTGCCCAACGAGTACCGCGTGTTCCTGTCCCCTCGCGACCGCGAGCGCTTCGCCGAGTACGAGCAGGCGCTGGTGGACGAGCTCGCCGGCTACCTGCTCGAGCACGCCCGCCGAGAGCGGCTCGCGCTGCTGTCCCGTCCGATCGTCGAGTTCGAGACCGACGAGCGGCTCGGGCTGGGCGAGTTCGGGATCCAGACACGCGTCGTCGCGCCCCGACGACGACGACGAGGACTACGACGACGCCCCGGCCGAGCACGGGCGGACGATGGTCTACAGCGCCGCGGGACGGGTGGCCGAGCCGCTCGAGGAGCGGGCGCGCGTCAGAGCGCGAACGGCGCTCCTCATAAACGACGGGCGACGGATCGTGATCGGCGCGGGCGGCGCGACGATCGGCCGCAGCCGCCAGTGCGAAGTCGTGATCGACGACCCCAACGTCTCCCGCCAGCACGCGGAGATCCGGCCCCGCGGCGGCTCGTGGGTGCTCACCGACCTCGGCTCGACCAACGGCTCGTCGCTGAACGGCCGGCGCGTCATGGGTCCTGAGGTCTCAAGCCGGGCGACGAGATCGAGATCGGGACCTCAACGCTGACCTTCGAGCTGGAGTGACGCGGACCGCATGCTCCAGCCCGTCTCCGTAGCGCTCAAGTTCGGCTTTCTCGTGGTCCTCTACGTGTTCCTGGTGTGGGTGGCGTGGAGCGCGCTGCGCGACCTGCGCCGCGGAACCGGCGGGGTGGTGGAGAGCGACCGGGCCCCGACGCCGGACGCCACCGGCATGTATCCGCGCGGCCGCCGGACTCGCCGACGGCGGCGACCCCAACGGCGGCGAGCCGAGGCTGCTCGTGGAGCGGGCGGTCGGTCACGACGCCGGCATTGCCTACGATCTGACGCGGGGCGCTACTCTCGGCCGCGGCGACGTCGAGATCAGGCTGGAGGATCCGTTCGCGTCCTCGCGCCACGCCCGCATCTCGCGCCAGGGCCACGTCTTCGTCATAGAGGACCTGGGATCTACGAACGGCACATACTTGAACGACGAGCCGCTCAACGGGCCGCAGCCGCTTCACCCCGGCGATCGCATACGCATCGGCGACAGCGAGTTCTCATACCTCCAATGAACTGATGCTCCGCGCCGCCGACACCACCTGCAAGACCGACACCGGCCGCCAGCGCCGCGACAACGAGGACAACGCGTACGCGCGCGCGCCGGTGTTCGTCGTCGCCGACGGCATGGGCGGCGCGCAGGCCGGCGAGGTGGCGTCGAAGATCGCGATCGAGGCCTTCGAGCAGCGAGCTCCCCGATGAGGGCACCCCCGAGGAGCGGCTCGCCGACGCGCGTCCGCGAGGCCAACCGCCAGATCTACGACCGCTCGCACTCCGAGCGCGAGAGCGCGGCATGGGCACGACGCTCACCGCCGCCTACCTCGACGAGACGAGCGTCGCCATCGCCCACGTCGGCGACAGCCGCGCCTACCTGTTCCGCGACGGCACGCTCCAGCGCCTCACTCGCGACCACTCGCTCGTCGACGAGCTCGTGCGCCACGGCAAGCTGACCGAGGAACAGGCCGCCGAGCATCCCCAGCGGTCGATCATCACCCGCGCGCTCGGTCCCGAGCCCGACGTCGAGGTCGACACCTGGACCTATCCGGTACGCGCCGGCGACGTGCTCCTGCTCTGCAGCGACGGCCTCACCTCGATGATCCCCGAGACCCGGGTGCGCGAGTCCTCGCGTCGCACAGCGCGCTCGACGAGGCGGGGGATGCGCTGATCCAGGGCGGCCAACGAGGCGGGTGGCCGGGACAACATCACGGTCGTCCTGTTCCGGGTCGAGGACGCCGGCGGCGACGGCGGCACCGACCAGGCGACGATGGTGGGAGCCGCCGCGCCCCGGCCCACGACACCGCCACCGAGTCCGGTGACGCCGAGCCGGACGGCGGCCGCGCGAGCACCTCGACGCTCGAGGCCTCGCGCGCGTCGCACGGCCCGCATGCTCGGTCCGCGTCGCCGTGGCGCCGCGCCCGGCGACGGGCGCTGCCACGAGCGCCAGCCCGCGCCGCTCGCGCGCAGTCAGGGGCGCCCCCGGCCGGCGCAGCCCGGACGCCGACGCCGCCACGCCAAGCTCTCTCGCCGCGCTGATTGCGGTCCTCGCCGTGCTGTTCCTGGTCGGTGGCGCCGGCTACCTGGCCACGCCGTCAGCTGTTCTTCATCGGCACGAACCAGCAGGGGCTGGTGACGGTGTACCGCGGCCTCCCGTACAACCTGCCGTTCGGCATCCACATGTACGAGAGCTTCTATGTCTCGGGCGTGCCCGCCACGCTCGTGCCGCCCGATCGCCGCAGCGCGTTGTTCAACAACGAGCTGCGCTCGCAGGCGAGTGCCGACAAGCTGGTACGCGCGCTCGAGCTCGGACAGCTCGAGCGGATGAACGCACGCAACCGCGAGCTGTTAGGGCTGATCCCAGCCTCCCTGTTGGTGACGGCCGGATTCGCCGGCGTGTTCATCCAGCGCTCGAGCTCGCTTTCGACCGTCTCCTTCAGCTACGGCGCGTCCCTCACCTACGGCGCGATCTTCCTCGGGCTGTGCATCGCCGCGCACGTGTTCATCCGGATCACGCTTCCGCACGCCGACCCGTACCTGTTCCCGCTGGCGGCGCTGATCGCCAGCTTCGGCCTGGTCGAGATCTACCGGATCAACACCGACGCTGGCGCGACAGCAGGCGCAGTGGTTCGTCCTGGGGCTGGTGCTGTTCGGAGCGACGATCCTGCTCGCTCGCGACTACCGCAAGCTCGAGCGATACCGGTACACGATCGTCGCGGCGTCGCTGCTGTTGCTGATGCTGCCGCGCGTACCGGGAATCGGCTACCAGGCCAACGGCGCCTACCTCGGGATCCACATCCCGGGGCTGTTCGTGTTCCAGCCGGCAGAGTTCGCGAAGATCGGACTCGTCATCTTCCTGGCCAGCTACCTGCGCGACACCAGGCAGGTGCTGGTGATGGGAGCGCGGCGGATCCTCGGGATCACGATCCCGCCGATCAAGCACTTCGGGCCCGTGCTCGTGATCTGGGGCGTCGCCATGCTGATCCTGATCGTCCTGCACGACATCGGCTCGTCGCTGATGTTCTACGGCGGCCTCATCGCCGTCCTGTACGTGGCCACCAACCGCCTCTCGTTCGTGGTCATCGGACTGCTCGCGTTCGCGCTCGGCGCCTGGTACCTCGGCGGCCACATCTCCCACGTCCACGCCCGCGTGGAGACGTGGCTTCACCCCTTCAGCCCGCACCTGTACAACGCGCCGCTTGGCAGCTACCAGATCGCCAACTCGATCTTCGCGCAGGCGGCGGGCGGCATGTTCGGCCAGGGATTCGGCCAGGCCGCACTCACCCTCCCCTCCGGCGGGCCCCTGCTGCCCGCAGCCCAGACGGACATGATCTACGCCGTCATCACCGACGAGCTCGGTCTGTTCGGCGCGGTCGCGGTGCTCATCGGCTACCTGATCTTCGTCGCCCGGGGCTTCAAGACCGCGCTGCTGGCGAAAGACTCGTTCTCGACCCTGCTCGCGGTGGGATTGAGCGCGGTGTTCGCCCTCCAGGTGTTCGTGATCGTCGGCGGAGTCACCCGGGTGATCCCGCTCACGGGCGTCACCCTGCCCTTCATCTCCTACGGGGGATCGTCGATCGTGGCGAACTTCGTGCTCCTAGCGCTGCTCCTGCTCGTCTCGGACCGCTCCCGGAGGCCGGCGTGAGCACGCCCATCGCGCGGTTGTTCGGGCTCATCGTCCTGCTGTTCGGCGTCCTCGTCGTCTGGACCTCGCGGTGGACGGTGTTCGAGTCCTCCTCGCTCAAGAGCAACCCGCTCAACGTGAGGACGCTGCTCGACGAGCTGAAGATCAAGCGCGGCCGCATTCTCGCCGCCGACGGCACCGTGCTGGCGCAGTCGGTGCCGGCGGCCGGGCACACCTGGAAGCGCACGTACCCGACCGGGTCTCTGTTCGCACAGACGGTGGGGTACTCGATCCCGGCCCAGGGGCGCTCGGCCGGCCTCGAGCTCTCCCGCGGTCAGGAGCTACGAGGCCTTCAGACGGGGATCAGCTCCGTGTTCGGTCCCCTCGGGGGATCACCGCCGATCGGCGACGACGTGTACACGACGCTGGATCCGAAGGCGCAGCGTGCCGCCGAGCAGGCGCTGGGCGGCCAGCACGGCGCCGTGGTCGCGCTCGATCCGCGCACGGGGGCGGTGACGGCGATGTACGCCAACCCCAGCTACGACGACAACAACGTCAACGGCAAGGGCGCGAACGTGTCGACGTTCAACCGGACGACTCAAGGTTCCTATTCCCCCGGCTCGACGTTCAAGATCGTCACCGCCATCGCCGGGATCGACAGCGGCAAGTACACGCCGAACTCGACGATCAACGGCAACTCCCCGATCACGGTCTCGGGCGTGCCGCTGGCCAACGACGGCCACCAGTCCTACGGCCCCGTGTCGTTCACGACGGCGATGACCTTCTCGATCAATACCGTCTTCGCCCAGGTGGCCGAGAACGTCGGACGCGCGACAATGACCGACTACATGAAGCGGCTCGGCTTCTACGCGAAACCCCCGCTCGACTACCCCGCGAACGAGCTCAACGTCAGCCGCCCCTTCTCGCCGCGGGGCAGGCCGTATCCGCCCGGGAGCCCCGCCGAGGACATCGGCCGAATGGGCATCGGCCAGGGCGGCCTGCTGGTCACGCCGCTCCAGATGGCGATGGTCGCCGCCGCCGTGGCCAACCACGGGACGCTCATGACCCCGCACCTGGCGAGCCGGGTCGTCGACCCGCAGGGCCAGACCGTGCAGACGATCAGCCCCACGGTCCAGAGCCAGGTGATGAAGTCCTCGACCGCCGCCGGCGTCACGCAGATGATGGAGAAGGTGGTCGAGGAGGGGACGGGAACGCCGGTCCAGATCCCGGGGATCACGATCGCCGGTAAGACGGGCACGGCGCAGATCGGCGCCAACGGCTCGAACCTGACCCAGCCCGCGTTCGTCGCCTTCGCGCCCGCGCAGAACCCCAAGGTCGCGATCGCGGTGATGGTGGACCAGTCTCAGGGCGGCTTTGGCGCCACCGTGGCCGCCCCGATCGCCCGCTCGGTCCTCCAGGTGCTCCTGTCGGAGGGCAAGTAGCCGTGGCCGAGATCGGTCCCGGGACGATCATCGACGGCCGGTACAAGGTCCTGTCGCGGCTGGGCAGCGGCGGGATGGCCGACGTGTTCCTCGCCGAGGACGAGCAGCTCGGGCGCAAGGTCGCGCTCAAGCTGCTGCACCGGCGCTTCGCCGCGGATCCCGACTTCGTCGAGCGCTTCCGGCGCGAGGCTCAGGCCGCGGCCGGGCTCCAGCACCCGAACGTCGTCGGCGTCTACGACCGCGGCTCCTTCGACGACACCTACTACATCGCGATGGAGTACCTGCCGGGCCGCTCGCTCAAGCAGCTCATCCGCCAGGAGGCGCCGCTCGACCCGGTGCGTGCGATCGACATCACGATCCAGATCCTCAAGGCGGCTCGGTTCGCCCACCGGCGCGGGGTCATCCACCGCGACCTCAAGCCCCACAACGTGATCGTCGACGACTCCGACCACGCGAAGGTGACGGACTTCGGAATCGCCCGCGCCGGCGCCTCGGACATGACCGAGACGGGCTCGATCATGGGCACCGCGCAGTACCTCTCGCCCGAGCAGGCCCAGGGCCACGCCGTGAGCGCGACCTCGGACCTGTACTCGGTCGGCGTCGTGCTCTACGAGCTGCTGACGGCCCGGGTGCCGTTCGACGCCGACTCGGCCGTGACGATCGCGCTCAAGCACGTCTCGCAGGCCCCGGCCGCGCCCACCGAGGTCAACGCGCGGGTGCCGCCCGAGCTCGAGCAGGTCGTGATGTGGGTGCTCAACAAGAACCCGGCGGACCGGCCCCAGGACGCCGACCAGTTCATCACCGCGCTCGAGCAGGCCAAGGAGTCGATCCTGGCCGGGCAGCGCGGGCAGCGTACGGCTTCAATGGCCGCGCTCGCCGGCGTGGGGGCCTACGCCGCCACTGCGGCAACCGCGCCGGCGGCCGCCGCCGCGGTGCCCCCGCCCGAGCTCCTCGCCGGCCCGGAGGATGGGGCGCTCGTCGAGGAAGAGCCGCCGCCACCCGACGACGACCGTGGCCTCTGGCCGTGGCTCGCGCTCCTGCTGGTGCTGCTCCTGATCGGCGGTGGCGCGGCGGCGTACCTCCTGACCCGCCACAAGACCGAGCTCGTCCCCACGGTCACCGGCGAGCAGCTGAGCGTGGCCAGCACCCAGCTCCAGAACGCGGGCTTCGCGGTGAGCACGATCAACGTCACCAGCAACCACCCGGGCGGCTTCGTCATCCGCCAGGACCCGGTCGGCGGGACCAAGGCCAAGGACGGATCGACGGTCTCGCTCGTCGTCTCCTCCGGGCCCGGGAATGCCACCGTGCCCTCGGTCGTCGGGCTGCCCCTGAACAAGGCGAGGCAGATGATCCGGGACGCCAAGCTGAAGGTGGGCCGCGTCCAGTACCAGAGCAGCAGCTCCGTGCCCAAGAACAACGTGATCAGCGTCGACCCGAATGCCGGCGCGACTCCGCCCGTGGGCACGTCGGTGACCCTGTTCGCCTCCTCCGGGCCGGCCCTCGTCACGGTTCCCGACGTCACGGGCGAGAACGGGGGCGCGGCCAAGTCTCAGCTTCAGAACGATGGCTTCCAGGTCAGGACGACCAACCAGACCACGAGCTCGGCGAGCGCCGGCAGCGTCATCAGCCAGAGCCCGGGCGGCGGCAAGCAGGTCGCGCCGGGTTCGACGGTGACGCTCGTGGTCGCCCAGGCCCCGGCCACGGCAACCGTGCCGAACGTGGTCGACAAGACCGCGTCCGACGCCTCGAGCGCACTCAGCGCCGCCGGCTTCACCGTGGCCGAGCGGACCCAGTCGACCGACAAGAAGAAGAAGGACGGCGTGGTCCTCTCCCAGAGCCCGGGCGCGAACTCGACCGCGAACAAGGGCTCCGCGGTGACGATCGTGGTCGGCCACTACACGCCGCCGGCGAAGACGACGCCCACGACCCCGACGACCCCGAAGACGAAGACCACGCCGACCACGCCCACGACCCCGACGACCCCGGGCGGGTGAGCGGGCTCCGCGTAGCCGTGCTGGGGGGCGGGCGCTCCTCCGAGCACGAGGTCTCGCTGGCCTCGGCCGCCTCGATCCGCGAGGGCCTGCACACCGCGGGGCACCTCGCGGTCGAGGTCGAGGTCGGCCGCGACGGCGTGTGGCGGCGCGATGGGGAGATCCTCGAGCTGTCCCCCGGCCGCGGCCTCCATGGTGTCGACGTGGTGTTCCCCGCCCTCCACGGGCCCTTCGGCGAGGACGGCACGGTTCAGGGGCTGCTCGAGTGCCTCGGCCTCCCCTACGTCGGCGCCGGCGTCCTGGCCTCGGCGCTGTGCATGGACAAGGTCATGTTCAAGGACCTGATGGCGCTCGCCGGCGTTCCCCAGGTCGAGTACCGAGCGGCGACCATCGAGCGGTTCACCGATGAGCGCGGGCAGGTCCTCGCCGAGCTCGAGCCACTCGGCCTGCCCGTGTTCGTCAAGCCCGCACGGCTCGGCTCGTCGGTGGGCATCGTCCGCGTGCAGAGCCGCGAGGAGATGGAGTCGGCGCTACGGACAGCGTTCGAGCACGACTCCCTGGTCATCGTGGAAGCCGCCGTCGACGGCCTGGAGGTGGAGTGCTCGGTGCTCGGCAACAGCGAGCCCATCGCCTCGCAACCCGGCGAGATCATGCTCGCGGCCGGCGAGTCCGGGTGGTACGACTACGAGGCCAAGTACACGCCCGGGGGCATGGAGCTGATCGTGCCGGCGCGGATTCCCGGGCACGTCCGCGAGCGGGTGCGCGAGCTGGCGATCGCCACGTTCCAGCGGACCGGCTGCTGCGGCCTGGCGCGCGTCGACTTCTTCGTGTCGGGCGAGACGGTGCTCGTCAACGAGCTCAACACGATGCCCGGCTTCACGGCCACGAGCGTGTTCGCCGCCCTGTTCGACGCCAGCGGGATTGCCTACCCGGAACTGCTCGACCGCCTGCTCGAGCTTGCGCTGGAGCGTCACGCGGGCCGCACGCGAGCTGGCCCGCTGCTAAGCATTTTCTCCCGCGTCAGCTGCGAGGGAGCGTCCGGCATCAGATCGGTAGCCGTGATCGGCGGCGGCTTCATGGGCGCCGGGATCGCGGAATCGGTCGCGGTGGCGGGGATGCCCGTGATCGTGCGCGACGTGGACGAACGCAGCCTGGAGCGGGCCAGCGCGGGGATCGAGGGGTCCCTGGCGCGCGCGGTGAGCCGCGGCCGCCTCGAACGCGACGGCGCGCGCGAGGTGCGCGAGCGGATCGAGTTCACCACCGAGCTGTCCGCGCTCGGCGAGGCCGACCTCGTGGTCGAGGCGGTCCCCGAGGACGAGCGCCTGAAGATCGAGGTCATGGACGCCATCAGCGAAGTGGTCGGGCCGGACACGATCGTCGCCTCGAACACGTCCTCGATCCCCATCGCCCAGCTGGCGCAGGCGCTGCGCGAGCCGAGCCGAGTCATCGGGCTGCACTTCTTCTCTCCGGTGCCGGTGATGCGGCTGGTCGAGGTCGTGGTGGCGCTCGACACCGACGACGCCACGATCGCCGCCGCCAAGGCGTTCGTGGCCGCCATCGGCAAGACGCCGATCGAGACCAAGGATCGCTCCGGATTCATCGTGAACATGCTGCTTGTCCCCTACCTGATGGCCGCGGTGCGGATGTACGAGGAGGGATTCGCCTCGCGCGATGACATCGACACCGGCATGCGCCTCGGCTGCGGGCACCCGATGGGCCCGCTCACGCTGTGCGACTTCATCGGGCTCGACGTCCTCTACGCCGTCTGCGACTCGCTCTACGAGGAGTTCAAGCGCGACGAGTACGCGCCACCGCCGCTGATGAAGCGGATGGTGGCGAGCGGGCGGCTGGGTCGCAAATCAGGCCGAGGGTTCTACGAATACGAGTGACGCCGGACAGGATGTCCGGCGGTGGTAACTGCCGCGCGAGCAGCCGGATGACGCGGGCGCCGGCCATTAGGGAGGCTGGATGCCGAACGGCCGGCGAGCCCGCGCGGTCTCTCGGACTCTAGGAGCGGAGCGCAGCGCGGCCAGGAGCCGGATGCGGTCTCTCGAGGACCTGGACGCGCGTCACCGATAGAGAGTCAGCTCATCCAGCTGCACGCTGTGGTTCGAGCCCAGATTGGTGATCCACAGCAGCCAGTAGCGGTAGCGCCGGCTCCCGCTGCCGAGCCTCACGCTCTGCTGCCGGCTGGCCACCGCGGTCGCGGGTGACACGGCGGTCCAGTCGGAGCTGGGCCACCTGTACGCCGGCGTGGTGTTGGAGGCGTAGACGGTGGCGGTGAAGCCGGGCGTGCTCGTGACGACGCGGAGCACCCGGGCGGCGGTGCCGGGATTCGCGGCGAGGTAGAGGCCGGTGCCGGCCTTGCCGAGCTTCCCGTCGTAGTAGATCTGGGTGTTCCAGTGCGTGTCGAGCTGGTTGTCGATCGCCAGCGGCCCGCGCGGGTTCTCGTCCTTCGGGTTGCCCAGCGGGTTGTAGCCGTGGGCGCATGTCTGGCACAGGGTCACCTGCGAGAGGGCGTGCCTGGGCGCCGCCGCCGGCGGCTTGACGTCGAGCTTGCCGGTCCCGTGGTGAGTGCGCGTCACGAGCCACGCGCCGACCCCGGCGAGCGCAGCGATCACGATCAACGCCAGAGCCCACGCCCACGTCCGGTGGCGCAGGCGGAACGGAACCCGCGCCTGCTTGGGCGCCGGGAGCGTGCGCAGCACGGTCGTCACCTCGCCGCTGGCGTTGCCGCTCCGGGCCGTCTCGATGGCCAGCACGTCCTCGAGGTCGGCGATCAGCTCGGCGTCGTCGGCGTAGCGCTCGTCGAGCCGCTTGGCCGTGGCCGTCTCGACCACCGCGGCCAGCGTCGCCGAGACCTCCGGGCGGCGCTGCTGGACGTCGGGGACCTGCTCGCGGACGTGCTTCATCGCCACCGCCACCTGGTTCTCGCCCCGGAACGGCACCTCGCCGGTCAGCATCTCGTAGAGGACGATCCCCAGTGAGTACAGGTCGGACTGGCCGGTGACGGGCTGGCCGAGGGCCTGCTCGGGCGAGACGTAGTCGGTGGTGCCGAGGACGCGGCCGTCCGCGGTGAGCCCCTCCTCGTCGAGGGTGCGGGCGATCCCGAAGTCCGTCACCTTCGCCTGCCCCTCCTCGTCCAGCAGGACGTTCTGGGGCTTGACGTCGCGATGGACGATGTGGCGGGCGTGGGCGGCTCCCAGCGCCCGCGCGATCTCGATGGCGTACGCCACCGCCTCGGCGATCGGCAGCCGGCCGAGGCGCCGGATCCGCTCCTTGAGCGTCTCGCCCTCGACGTACTCGAACACGATGTAGGGGCGGCTCTCGTCCTCGCCGGCGTCGATGACCCCGACGATGTTGGGGTGCGAGAGCTGGGCCACGGCGCGCGCCTCGCGGCGGAAGCGCTCGAGCTGGTCGGACTCGGTGGCGACCTCACGGTTCATCAGCTTGATCGCCACCCGTCGCTGGAGCGTCTCGTCCAGGGCTCGGTACACGGTGGACATGCCCCCGGTGCCGATCCTGGCCTCCAGCCGGTAGCGGCCGCTGAGCGTGGTGCCGAGCAGGGTGCTCATGTACTACCGGGTATTTTGCGGGACGCGGAGGCCGTGCGGGCGAGAATGGCGCTCGCAAGTACGCAGCGATACACGGAGAAGGCGATGAGCGGCCACGGCCGGCCGAGCAGCCGCCGCGCCGCCAGCGTGGAGACGAACGCGGCTCCGGCGCCCGCGGCGAGCTCCCGACCCGCCGCGCGCCGGGCGCGAACCGCCTCGAGCACGGTGGCGCCGGCGATCGGCGCGAGCGCCACCTGCCACGACAGCCGGGCCGCGCCGGCACGGCCGAAGCCTCGCCACCGGGCCGCGGCCAGCGTCGCCCCGTTGCGCGACACGCCCGGAAACAGCGCGCAGGCCTGCGCGCATCCCAACCACAGGGCATCGGCGGGACCGGCGTCGGAGGCCTCCCGTCGCTCGGGAACCCGATCGGCGAGCGCCATCGCGAACGCCCCGGCGAGCAGCCCGACCGCCACCGTCGCCGGCGTGCCGAGATGGCGCTTGATCGGTCGCTCGAGGAAGTACCCCGCCACCGCGGGCGGGACGGCGCTCAGCACGACCAGGCGGTCCAGCCGCAGCTCGTCGCGGAGCGCGATCGCCAGCGCCACCGCGGTCCCGGCGTGGAGCGCCACCTCGAACGCCTTGCGCAGATCGCCGTCGAGCTCCGGGTAATCCCAGCCCAGGAGCCATGGGACCACCGTCACGTGGCCCGAGGAGGAAATCGGCAGAAGCTCGGCGGGGCCGTGGAGGAGCCCGAGCGCCAGCGCCTCTCGGAGGCCGGGGCCGCTACTCGACGACGGCATCCGCCGGCGGCGGAGTATCGCGCCCGCGCACGCGGCGGATGATGAAGTAGGCGATCAGCGCCACGAACACGACAAGGGCGACGTCGTCGACGTAGCCGAGGTTGTGGCGCCAGCTCTGCCAGTTGCTGCCCACCGCGCGGCCGAGCAGACCGAGGCCCAGGATCCAGCCGAGCGAGCCGAGCGCGGCGAAGGGGAGGAAGCGGAGATAGGGCATCTGCGAGACGCCGGCGGCGTACGGGAAGACGGCGCGGAGTCCGGGGATGAAGCGTGAGACGAAGATCACCGGTGCGCCGTAGCGATCGAACCAGCTGTGCGCGATCTCGAGGCGGCGCGGGCTGACGTGGAGCTTGTTGCCATGGCGCTCGATCAGCTCGATCCGCCCGAAGTAGCCGATGGCGTAGGCGATCGACGCCCCCACGACGTCGCCGAGCACGCCGAACGCGACGATGCCCGCCATCGACAGGTGGTGCTGGTAGACGTTGAAGCCGGCGAACAGCATCGTCGGCTCGGTCCCGGGGACGCCGATCACGCCGCTGGTCATGCACAGCAGCGCGACCCCGCCCAGACCGAGATCGTTGATGATGTGCGTCGCGAGCGTGGCCAGCGAGTCGGTGACGGATGCCGCCAGAAACACGCCCGCTAGCGTAGCGACCGCAACCCGATCCGCCCGATCCGCGCCGGATTAGGGTTTGCTCACGAAACCATGCCCGTAGCGCTCTTTCAGACCGACCTGACGACCCTGAGGCCGCGCATCCGCGAGCGCGTGGCGGCAGTCATCGACAGCGGCAGGTTCGTGCTCGGCCCAGAGGTGGCGGCGTTCGAGGCGGAGTTCGCTCAGTACCTGGGTGTCCGCCACGTGGTCGGCGTGGCGAACGGGACCGACGCCATCACGATCGCGCTCCGGGCTATGGGCATCCTGCCGGGGGATGAGGTGGTGGTGCCCGCGTTCACCTTCTACGCCACCGTCGAGGCGGCGGTGAACGCCGGGGCGCGTGCCGGTCTTCTGCGATGTCGATCCCGACACGCGCAACGTGAGTGTCGCCACGGTCCGCGAGGCGCTGACGGCGAAGACCAAGGCGATCGTCGCCGTCGACATGTTCGGATGCCCGGCGCCGGTGCCCGAGCTCCGTGAGCTCGGGCTCCCGGTCCTCGAGGACGCCGCGCAGGCGGCCGGGGCGAGCCTGAACGGCAGGATGACCGGCGCGCTCGGCGACGTGGCCACGTTCTCGTTCTACCCCTCTAAGAATCTCGGCTGCTTCGGCGACGGTGGCGCCATCGCCACCGACGACGACCGCGTCGCCGAGCTGGCGCGCGCCCTGCGCTTCCACGGCTCGGCGGACAAGGAGACGTTCACCTACGTCGGCCACAACTCGCGCCTGGATGAGATCCAGGCCGCGATCCTGCGGGTGCTCCTGCCCGAGCTCGATGGCTGGTGCGCCGGCCGCCGCGCGGCGGCCCGGGCCTACGAGCAGGCCGGGCTCGGCCGGTACTTCTCGCTCCCGACCGCGCCCGACGGTGCCGAGCCGGCATGGCACCTGTACGCGGTGACGCATGCGGACGCGGACGAGCTCCTCCGGCGACTCGCCGAGCGTGGCATCGGTGCCCGCGGCTACTACCGGATCCCGCTTCACCGCCAGCCGGCGATGGCCCCTTACGCGCCTCGCACCGCCCTGCCCGCGGCCGAGCGGATCGCCGCCGAGAACGTCGCGCTGCCGATGGGGCCGACGCTCGAGCCCGAGGCTGCCCAGGAGGTCGTCGCCGCGATCGCCGACGCTCTCGCGGCCGTCTGAGCCACCGCCGCGCCACGCCGAAACAATCACCGAGGGGCCGTGTTACGGTCGGCTGAGAGCATGCTCAGAGACTCCCATCCACATATCAGGAAGTTGGTCGCCGTCTGCGGCCTCACCGGCACTCTCGTGCTGGCAATCGCCGCCGTGGCCCTGGCAGGCGTCGGCAGCTTCACCACCAAGGGCGCCTTCGGCTACGTGTCGGCGCCGCAGCTCCACCCGCCCCAGCTGCGGACGATCGCGCCGACCGCGAAGGCGGGGCTCGCACGGGGCGACTTCCTGGTCACGAACTCTCCGGCCGTCGGCAGCCGCTTCCGGATGGTCGGTGGCGGCGGCCCGCTGATCCTCGACGGCCATCTCCAGCCGGTGTGGGTGGCGTCGGTCGGCACCAATCTCGTGGCGGGGAACCTCAAGCAGCAGACCTATAACGGCAAGCCGGCGCTCAGCTGGTGGCAGGGGGCCGTCAACGGCCACGGCGTCACCACGACCGGCGAGGACGTGGTGGTCGACAACACCTATAAGACGGTGGCCACGCTCAAGGGTCAGGATGGGTGGGTCCTGAGCGAGCACGAGATGGCGATCAAGGGCCACGACGCCTGGGTGACGGCCTACAAGAACGTCCCCATGGACCTGCGCAGGTTCGGCGGCCCGGCCAAGGGGACCGTGTTCGACGCGGCAGTCCAGGAGTACGACCTGACCACCGGGCAGCTCCTGTACACGTGGGACGCCCTCCAGCACATCCCGCTCTCGGACTCCTACCAGGCCGCCCCGAAGTCGGGCGCCTGGGACGCATACCACGTGAACTCGATCCAGCTCGTGAGCGCGAACCGGTTCCTGGTGTCGATGCGCCAGGAGTGGGCGGCCTACCTGGTGTCGGCGACCACCAGTGGCATCGAGTGGACGCTCGGCGGCAAGCACTCGACCTTCAAGCTGGGCAAAGGGGCTCAGTTCCAGTGGCAGCACGACGTCGAGCTCCACAAGAACAAGGTCACGATCTACGACGATCATTGCTGCGGGACGACGCCGGCGGGCAAGATCGTGCTCCCCAACGGCCCCTCCCGGGCACTCGTGCTCACGCTGAACACGAAGGCGCACACGGCGGCGCAGACCCTGTCGATCTCCCGGAACAAGAAGTTCAACTCGGTGTTCCTCGGCAACCTCCAGCTGATGCCGAACGGCAACCTGGTCGTGAGCTGGGGCTCGACGCCGTACTTCTCGGAGTACAACAGCCGCGGCAAGCTGCTCATGGACGTGAGCTGGCCCGGAAGCGCCTCCCGCATCTCGAACATCAGCTACCGCGCCTTCCTCGGCATCTGGCACGCGACGCCGTTCTATCCGCCGAACGGCGCGGTCCGCACCAGCAACGGCAAGGCCACGGTCTACGCCAGCTGGAACGGCGCCACCGGCGTCAGCTCCTGGCGGGTGCTGGCCGGTACGAGCTCCTCCACCTCTCGACCGTCGTCCAGAAGGCCAACCGGACCGGGTTCGAGACCGCGATCAACCTCTCCAAGGCCTACAAGGCCTACGAGGTCGTGGCGGTGAACCGGGCCGGGAAGGTGATCGGGACCTCGAAGCCGTTCCCGGCGCCGAAGTCGAGCGGTGGCGGAGCCGGCGGTCAGTTCTATAACTAGCGAGGCGCCCTGCGCCTCAACCCCGGGCGCGCGGCAGGAGTTCTTGCGCACGCCAACGTTCGCGGGGTAACGCCTCTAGAATCATCCGCCGCATGCGCCGGCGGATCCTGTCCGCGGCCTTTCCCGTCCACCGCCATTCCCTCCCGCAGCTTGTGGTGGACGGTGTCCTGGTCGCGCTCGCTTACTTCCTCGCGTTCCGGCTGAGGTTCGAGTTTGCCGTGCCCGGACGGTACGAGGACCTGTTCGAGGCCACGATCTGGTGGGTCGTGCCCGTCTGCATCCTCGTCCTCGCCGGATTCGGGCAGTACGAGCGGCTGTGGTCGTTCGTCGGCCAGCGCGACTACGAGGCCGTGGTCAAGGCCGCCGCCGTCGGCACGCTGCTGGTGGTCGGGGCGATCTCGCTGCTGCATCCCGTGAACTTCGTGTTCCCGGGCCGCTCGAGCCCGGTCACGCTGCCCGGCAGCGTGATCGGCTACTTCGTGCTCTTGATGCTCGCGCTGCTGATCGGCGCCCGCTTCGCCGTGCACCTCTTCAGCGAGGGTCGCGTCCACAGCTTCCGCGTCGCCAAGGGCGCGCGCGACGTGCTGATCGTCGGCGGCGGTCAGGGCGGTCGACTCGTCGCACGCGAGCTCGCTCGCAACCCCCAGCTGCGGCTGCGGCCAGTCGGCTTCGTCGACGATGACCCGCGCAAGATCGGGATGAAGGACGAGCACGGCCTCAAGGTCCTCGGGACCACGGAGGTGGACGACTTCGCGCGGGTGGTCGACGAGGTCGAGCCCGACGAGGTCATCATCGCCATCCCCTCGGCCCCGGGCACCCTGCGCGCCCGCGTCGTCACCGCCTGTCGCAACCGCGGGATCCCAGTCCGCACCACCCCCACCGTGTTCGAGCTCCTCCAGGACGGCACCGGCCAGCTGCGCGTCGCGCGCCAGCTGCGCGAGGTCCGCGTCGAGGACATGCTCGGCCGCGAGCCCGTGCGGATGGAGCTCGCGCGGGTCGGCGCCTACCTCGAGGGCCGGGTCGTGCTCGTGACCGGCGCCGGCGGCTCGATCGGTGGCGAGCTCTGCCGCCAGATCGCCCGGGTCGGCCCCCGCCGCCTCGTGCTCGTCGACCACGCCGAGGACAACCTGTTCGAGATCCTGCGTGAGCTCGAGGAGGATCGCCACGTCCGCACCGCCGTCCCGGTGCTCGCCGACTGCAAGGAGGAGGAGCGGATGCGCGAGGTGCTCGGCGAGCACCGTCCGGACATCGTCTTCCACGCGGCCGCGTACAAGCACGTCACGATGATGGAGCTGAACCCGATCGAGGCCGTGCGCAACAACGCCCTGGCCACGCGGCTGATGGCCCGGATCGCCGGCGAGGTCGGCGTCGGGACGTTCGTGCTCGTCTCGACCGACAAGGCGGTCAAGCCCGCCACCGTGATGGGTGCCTCCAAGGCCCTCGCCGAGTGGGCGATCGAGGCCGCCGCCGTCCGCTACCCGGCGACTAAGTACGCCACCGTCCGCTTCGGGAACGTCCTCGGCTCCTCCGGCTCGGTCGTGCCGATCTTCCGCCGCCAGATCGCGAGCGGGGGGCCGGTGACGATCACCGATCCCCGCATGACGCGGTACTTCATGACCGTCCCCGAGGCGGTGCAGCTGATCATCCGGTCCGGTTCGCTCAGCGAGGGCAGCGGCGAGGTGTTCGTGCTCGAGATGGGCGAGCCGATCCGCATCGTGGAGCTCGCCGAGACGATGATCAGGCTGTCCGGGCTCGAGCCCGAGCGTGACATCGCGATCCAGATCGTCGGGGCACGGCCGGGCGAGAAGTTCCACGAGGACCTGTTCAACCCCTACGAGCACCCACAGCCGACTCCGGCGCAGAGGATCGTCCGCGCCGACCGCGATCCGCTCGATCCGGCATGGGTCGAGCAGACCTTCGCCGAGATCAATCTGCTCGCGCTCGAGGGGGATGCCGCAGGGCTCGCGGAGCACGTGTCGAAGCTGTCCGCGACCCGGGTTCCCACCGATCCTTCGAGCGCCCGGATCGCCACGTAGACTGGCCCGCCATGGGATCGATCCCCTTCGCCATCTCGATCCACAAGTTCGTCTCGTCGACGGGGGCCGACGCCGGATTCGCCTCCATCGTCGGGCTGGCGATCCTGATCCTGCTCTACTTCGCGCAGGCCCGGGAGACGGCCACCCTGCGCGAGCGGGCGGCTGCCGCCGACGAGCGGGTGGGCGAGCTCGAGGCCCGGATCGCGGACCTCGCGCGCGAGGCTGCGGAGGCAGCGCAGGCGGCTGCGCCGGCGCCCGCGCCCGCTACGGCGAAGCCGGCAGCGGCTCGGATGGGGATGGCCACCTCGGTGGCGCGCCCGCGCATCCACCTCGGACCCCCGGCCGGGGTGGGCGCGCCCGCGTTGGCGGCGGCCACGCGGCTGATTCCGCTCCCCACCGACAACGGTGTCGGCGAGGCCGTCGAGTTCCCGGGAGAGCCGATCAAGGTGCACCGCGCGGCGACCGAGGCCCCGGCGCCACCGAGCACGGTCGCCGGTGGCAACGGCCACGGCCACGGCCGCGTTGCACCGGTCCCGGCCGCGCCTCGCCGCCGGATCGAACCCGGTTCGCGAGGCGCTCGGCCCGGCGGCGGCCCCCCGCCGTCCGATCCTGCCCCCGGAGCCACCGCCGCGCAGGCGCTCACCCGTGGTCAAGGTGCTGCTCGCGCTGCTCGGCCTGCTCGTCGTCGCCGCCGCCGTGGCCGCGGTGTTGGTCGTGACCTCGAACAAGAGCTCGAGCAGCTCGACGACAGGCGCCTCTCGCACGCCGGGCGCTCCCAGCACGCGCCAGCCCGTGTCCTTCAACCCGCGAGGCGTGACGGTCGCGGTGCTGAACGGAACCGGTACCACCGGGCTTGCGCATCGCACGGCTGTGCGGCTCACGAGTGCCGGCTTCAAGCAGGGGACCGTCGCCACCGCCACCGACCAGACGCGCACGAGCACCCAGGTGGCCTTCCTGCCCGGCTACAGGACCGACGCCATGCGGGTGGCGTCCACGCTGAAACTGCCCACCGGCTCGGTAGCGCCGATCGATCCCGGGACGCGCGCGGTCGCGTGCCCACCCCCGGCGGCGTGCACCACGAACGTGGTCGTGACGGTGGGCTCCGATCTCTCCTCGACCGGTTGAGCTTCATCGAGCTGCCGAAGCGGAGCGCCAAGCCCCGCGAGCAGGGGATCACGCATGTCCTCGACAAGGGCCTGTCGGTCGCCGAAGTCGATGGTCTGATGGAGGTGGCAGGTGACTTCGTCGACATCGTCAAGCTCGGCTGGGGGACGGCGCTCGCCACGGCAAACCTGAAGCCGAAGCTCGCCCGGTACGCCGAGCATGGGATCCCTGTCGTCCTCGGGGGCACGCTCACCGAGCTGGCGCTTGCGCAGGACCGGCTCGATCAGCTGATCGACTGGGTGGGCCAGCTCGGCCTGCGCCACTTCGAGATATCCGACGGCACGATCGCGCTCGACCACGGCCGCAAGCTCGACCTGATCGCGCGTCTGGCCGAGGACTTCAGGGTGCTCTCGGAGGTCGGCTCCAAGGACGACACGGGCGCGATCACTCCGCCCTACCGCTGGGTGGAGATGATGGGTGAGGAGCTCGAGGCGGGCGCGTGGAAGGTGATCGCCGAGGGGCGCGAATCGGGGACGGCCGGGATCTTCCGGCCCACCGGCGAGGTCCGCGAGGGCCTGATCGACGAGATCGTCCACGGCATCGAGTCGGGCCGGATCATGTTCGACGCTCCCCGCAAGCACCAGCAGGTGTGGTTCGTGCGCCGCTTCGGCCCGGACGTCAACCTCGGCAACATCGCGCCCGACGACGTCCTGCCGCTCGAGACCCTGCGGCTGGGCCTGCGCTCGGACACGCTCGGCATCGGCGGGCGTGGCTGAGCCGTCGACCGGCGCCGGGCCGACCGGCGCGGGCCCCGGGCCAGAGTCGCTCGCGGGCGTGTGGCTGGCGCGGCACGGGGAGACCGACGACAACCGCGAGCCGCTGCGATTCCAGGGTTTCATGGACACGCCCCTGAACGACAACGGCCGCCGCCAGGCCGAGTCGCTCGCCGAGCGGGTGGCTGGGATGGGGCTCGCTTCGCTGTGGGCATCCGACCTGTCCCGCGCACGGGAGACAGCGGAGATCGTGGGGCGGCACATCGGGATAGCGCCGCGGCTGGACCCGCGCCTTCGCGAGGCCAACCGCGGCCGCTGGGAGGGCCACCGGTTCGACGAGGTCGCCGACGCGGAGCCCGACCTCTACGCGGCCTGGCAGCGCGCCGGCGCGGACTGGCGGTTCCCGGGTGGCGAGTCGCTGCTCGAACAGCAGCAGCGGGTGCTGGCCTCCGTCAGGGAGATCCACGCCCAAGGTGAGCTGCCGGCGCTGGCGGTCTGCCACGGTGGCTCGATCCGGGTCATGCTCTGCCTCGGCGACCCGCGCGGACTGGACGCGTTCCACTCCTTCGAGGTGCGCAACGCGGCTGTGGTGCCGATGTGAGGCGGCTGCCCGTGGTCGTGCTCGCCCTGCTCGTCGTGGCGACGGTGGCGGCCTTCTTCGTCACCCAGCATCTCAAGGTGACCACGCCGCTGCTCGCGGGTTTTCCGGCGCCCGACCCGGACGTGATCAACCCCGTGGCGGGCGGGACGTGCGGCGGCGTGCAGCACCGCGTCTCCAGGGTTTCGTTCTACCTCCTGCACCGCTCCGACGACGTCGACGTGTACGTGACCGACCAGAACGGGAACATCGTCGACACGGTCGCCTCGGGCCGTCACATGCGCCGCGGGGTGCGCCACCCGGACGGAGAGTTCGCGTGGGACGGGCGGATGAGCGACGGACGGGTGGCGCCGGATGGCACCTACTACTTCCGCGTCTCGCTGATCCACCAGGGCCGCACCGTGATCATCTCGAGCGCGTCCGGACCCGAGCCGATCACGGTCGTCTCGGCGCCGCGCCATCCGCGGGTGACGAGCGTCTCGCCGCAGCTGATCCCCCAGGCCGGCCGGCTATCGACCACGATCACCCTGACCGGCGACGATCGCCGCGGCGGCTACGTCAACCTCTACCGGACGGACGTGCCCCGCGGGCCCCGGCTGGTGAAGGTGTTCGGATTGCCGGGGGGTGTCCGTCGGGTGGTCTGGGACGGGATCATCGGCGGGCGTCCGGCGCCGCCGGGGACATACCTCATCGGCCTCACCATGATCGACGCTGCCTGCGTCACCCGGCACTTCCCGGCCCGGCTGCCCCCCGCTCCCTCCTCGGCGGCGGGCGCCACCGTCACCGTCACCGCTCCTTGACCTGGCCGCGGGGCGCCCGCGCCGAGCCGTACCGTTTGGCGCGTGAGCGCGTACCTCAAGCGGCTGGTGAGCGCGCTGGCGGCCTACCAGGTGGCCGACGTCGTCGCGAAGTTCATGGCCGTGCTGCTGCTGCCGGTGTACACGCGTTACGTGCACCCGGCCGGCTACGGCGTGGTCGAGCTGCTCGCAAACGGAGTGATCTTCATCAGCATCATCGTCCGCTTCGGGATGATCGAGGCGTTCGTGCGCTTCCACTTCACCGATGCCGACGAGGCGCGGCGCGCGGCGCTGGCGCGGCGCGCCGTGGGGTTCATGCTGATCGTGACCACCGTCGTGGCGGGCGCGCTGGCCGGGGCGGCCGCGCCGCTGTCGCGCCTGGTGCTGGGCTACCGGGACACGACGACATTCCTGATCGCCGTGCTCGGGCTGTGGACGTTCACCAACCTCGAGCTGGCCTACAGCCTGCTGCGGGTGGACGAGCGGATCCGGACGTACGCCGTGGCCTCGGTGAGCAATGTCCTGCTGACGATCGCCGCCACGCTGGTGCTGGTCGTCGGGCTCGGCAAGGGGGCCCGTGGCCTGCTCCTCGGCAACTACGGCGCCGCGACGGTGGTTCTGCTCGTGCTCTGGTGGACGATGCGCGGGCGGCTGCTGGGGGCGCGGGCCGCCGCGCGCCTCGACGGCTGGGGCGAGCTGCTCCGGTTCGGGCTGCCGACGGTGCCCGCGGAGGCCTCCGTGTACGCACTCAGCATCGTCGACCGCTACTACATCTACCACGCGCGCAGCCCGTCGTCGGCCGGCCTCTACTCGATCGCGATCAAGCTCGCGGGCGCCGTCGCCTTCATAGTGCGCGCCTTCCAGTACGCGTGGCCGCCACTGGCGTACTCGGTGAGCGACGACCGCGAGGCCTCCCGCCTCTACGGCCTCGTCACCACCTATTACGTGATGATCAGCGGCTGGGTCGTCGCCGGCCTGGCACTCGAGGGGCGGTGGGTGCTGCGGCTGCTGGCCGCCCCGGCGTTCTTCGGCGCCTACCGCGCGCTCCCGTGGCTCGCCCTGGGCTGGGCGCTGTACGGGCTGTGGGTCGTGTTCCTGGTTATCGCCGGGCGCGCCAAGGTGACCACGCGCAACTTCCCGGCCTCGATCGCCGGCCTGGCCGCCAACGTGGTGCTGATCGTCGTGCTCGTGCCGCCGCTCGGCATCGCCGGCGCCGGCATCGCGCTGTGCGGCGCCTACGTGGTCATGCTCACGGCCATGCACCTGCTCACGCGGCGCGCCTTCGCGGTGGCGTTCGAGTGGGTCCGGCTCGTCCAGCTGGTCGTGGTGATCGGCGGGATCGCCGCCGCGGGCGAGGTCCTGCTTCCCACTCACGGAGCGGTCGGCTTCGCGTCGCGCGCGGTGGCGTTCCTGGCGATACCGGCCGCGCTCTTTCTGATCGGGTTCGTCCACCCCCAGGAGCTGGGCGCGCTCCGCGCGCTGGTCGTCCGGATCCGCCGACGAGGAGGAGCCGCGGGTGAGCCGGCCTGACGTGAGCGTTGTCATGCCGTTCGCCGGCGATTCGGCGGCCGCGACCGAGGCGATCGTCGCGCTGCTGGCGCTCGAGCGCCAACCGGGCGACGAGCTGATCCTGGCGGACAACTCGGGGACGGCTACGGCGGCGCCCGGGGTTCGGGTGCTGCGGGCCGGCGGGGAGCGTTCCCCGGCCCACGCCCGGAACGTGGGCGCGGCGCACGCCACCAACGGGTGGATCCTGTTCCTGGACGCGGACTGCCGCGGATCCGACGGCCTGCTCGACGCCTACTTCTCCTCGTCCGTCGACCCCACCGTGGGCGCGCTCGCGGGGGAGGTGGTGGCCGGCGCCACCGGCGAGACCCTGGTGGGGCGCTACGGCGCGGCGCGCAGCTTCCTGAGCCAGCAAGCGCACATGGAGCACCCCTTCCGCCCGCGCGCGGTAGCGGCGAACCTGCTCGTCCGGCGCGAGGCGTTCGAGCAGGTCGGCGGCTTCTACGAGGGCGTGCGGGCGGCGGAGGACACCGACTTCAGCTGGCGCCTTCAGGCCGCGGGGTGGCGCCTTGAGCTCCGGCCCGACGCCTTCGTCGTACACCGCTACCGCGCGAGCCTGAGCGAGCTGCGCCGGCAGTGGCGCGGGTACGCCGCCGGGCGGGCGTGGCTGGCGCGGCGTTACGAGGGGTTCGAGCCCGAGCCGGCGGTGGCGCGGCTGCTTCGACGGGCGCTGCGAGGTCGAGGTGCTCGCGGCGCGGGGTCCTCCGGCGGCGCCGGGCGGCGCGTCGCCCGCCTCGAGCGCGGCCGATACCTCGCCATCGACGCGTTGCTGTCGCTCGAGGAGCTGGCGGGGTTCGCGCTCTCCAACCGGCCGGCGGCGGAGCGCGGTGAGGAGGCGGTCGGCGTCGTGCTTATCGCCGACCGTTTCCCGGCCCACGGCGATCCCCTCGTCGACCTGGCCCGGACGCTCGCCACCGACGCGCGGGTCGAGGCTGCGGGTCGCCCGGAGCGCGTCGAGCCCGCGGTGGCGCGAGCGCTCCACGTCGACTACCGCGAGGACGACGGCGCCGCAGCGCGGGTCCGGGCGCTGGTGGCATTGGCGGCGCGCCACCCGTGCCGGGCCGGCCTGGACGTCATGCGCCGGCGCCCGGGAGAGCCGAAGCTGAGCGCGCTCGCGCCCGCCGTCGGCCGCCTGGCGGATGACCCGGCGGCGAGGGTGCTGCCGCTGGGCGAGGGCGCGCAGGCGACGGCCGAGCGCCTGGCGCGCCTGGCGGGGCGCCGCCTCGAGCGGGCCCCCGGCTGATGCGGGTCCACATCGTCGACCCGTCCGCGTTCACGCCACCGTATGACCACGCGCTCTCCGGGGCGCTCGCGCGCGCCGGCGCGGACGTGGAGCTCGTGACGAGCCGCTTCGCCTACGGCGCGGCGCCGGAGCCGGACGGATACCGGCGGCGCGAGCTCTTCTACCGCTGGGCGCCGGGGGCCGCGGGGTCGCCGCTCCGGCGGGCCGCCAAGCTGGCCGAGCACGTCCCGGACATGCTCCGCTACCGCGCGGTGGCGCGGGCCGGCGCCGACGTCGTCCACTTCCAGTGGCTGGACGTCCAGTGGCTCGACTCCTGGCTCCTGCCCCGCCGGCCCGTCGTGCTCACGGCCCACGATCTCCTTCCGCGCGAGCCCCGGCCGGGCCAGACCGCCGCTCAGCGGCGCCTCTACGGCGCGGTCGACGCGGTGGTCGTGCACTCGGAGTACGGGCGGCGGCGGCTGGTCGAGGGCCTCGGCGTTCCCGTCGAGCGGGTGCACGTGATCCCCCACGGCGCGTTCGCGCACCTGGCGCAGCGGCGCGGCGAGCTGCCGCTGCCGGCGGAGCTGCGCGCGATCGAGGGGCCCGTGGTCATGTTCTTCGGCCTGCTCCGGCCGTACAAGGGCCTCGAGGTGCTGCTCGAGGCGTGGAGGGGCGTCCGGGGCGCGGAGCTGTGGATCGTGGGGATGCCGCGGATGGCGCTCGAGCCGCTGCGCGCACTCGCCGGCGACTCGGTTCGCTTCGTGCCCCGGTTCGTATCCGATGCCGAGCTCCCGGCGTTCTTCCGCCGCGCCGACGTCGTCGTCCTGCCGTACGTGCGCACCGAGCGCTTCGACCAGTCGGGCGTGCTCGCCGCCGCGCTGGCGTTCGGAAAGCCCGTCGTGGTGAGCGACATCGGCGGCTTCGGGGACGTGGCGGCGGCCGGGGCGGCGCGGCTCGTGGCGCCGGGGGACCCCGCCGGTTTGCGAGAGGCGCTGAGCGAGCTGCTCGCCGACCCGGGCGCGCGTGAGGACCTGGCGGCGGGGGCCCGGCGCGCGGCTGCGGGCCCGTTCTCATGGGAGGAGGCGGCGCGGCGGACGGTGGCGCTGTACGAGTCGCTCGTCGGTGGCGGGGGGAGCTGATCAGCCGCGCCACCGCACCGCTCCACCGCGCCGATACCGCGGATTACGTTCCCCTCGGCTCGCCCGGTTCGCCGAAGTCGCGGTTTGCCGCGTATAGCGCGGTGAAGTGCACCCTCGGCGAAAAGCTCTGCGCGAGAGGAACGTTATCCGCGCCTCGCCGCCACCGGCGCGTAGTACCGCTTTCGGGAGTATGTTTCCCGCGCGTCCATCTGGAGGAGGTGCGAATGCGGTTCTGGGTTTCACTTGTAACGGCGATGGCCGTGACGCTCGCGCTGGCAGGCGGCGCCTCGGCGGCGGCGACCAAGAACTTCACGACCCCGGTCAGGCTGACCGGCCCCACCGGCGGCGAGCCGAGCATCGCAACGGACCCGCTCGGCGACGTGTTCGTCGCGGGTCCACAGGGGATCCCGGCAGGCGCCAACGACCAGGCCGGCGTTGGCTTCTGGGTCTCGCGCAACGACGGCACGAGCTTCGGTCCCGGACGCGACCTCGGCTCGTTCCTCGGTGGCGGCGACTCCGACGTCCTCTACTCCAAGGGCGTCGTGTACATCGCCGACCTCGAGGCGATCGCCAGCCAGTTGTGCAAGAGCACCGATCGCGGCAACACGTTCGAATCCATCGGGCCGGTGGCCGATCCCGACAAGTGCAGCCACGTCGGCATCGGCCAGGTGGGACCGTCGGACGACCGCCAATGGCTCACAGCGGCTCCCGACGGGACGCTTTATTTGACTTATCACGAGTTCGTCTCCGCCCAGCCCGTCGCGTTCCGCAGCGACAACGGCGGCAATGACCTGTTCGCGAACGCGTGCGGGTCGATCGTCACCGACCCGTCGATCGAGGCCAACGTCCCCACCGACGTGACCGGGGGGACCCTGGTGGCGAAGCCCGTCACCGACAAGTCCGGCAACCTCTACGTGCTGTTCGTCACCTCGACCCAGGCGCAGAACGCCGCCGCGCAGCTCGCCGGCCAGCCGAGCGGGACGTTCAGCCAGGTGTACCTGGCGGTCTCCCACGACAAGTGCAAGTCGTTCACCGACTACACCGTGTTCAACGGCGCGGCGCACGGGACGAACACCGTCCAGTTCGGCGACATCTTCAACGACATCGCGATCGACGGCGCCGGCAACCTGTACGTGATCGGTGCCGGCTATGTCGGCAGCAAGCCGTTCGCCACCACCACGAACCTGTATCTGTTCAAGTCGACCACGCACGGCACCACGTGGAGCGCCCCGCAGCTCATCGCCAACACGAACGCGGCGCACATGCTCCCGGCCGCGGTGGGCGGCCCCCGCGCCGGTCAGCTCGATGTCGGCTTCTTCCGCACCGTCAACGGCGTCACCAACCCGAACGACAGCTCGGGCAAGTGGACGTACGCCACCGCGGAGAGCACCAACGCCACGGCCGCCGGCGCGTCGTTCACCTACCGCGACGTGAATCCGGGCTTCGTCTACCACGACGGCCCGATCTGCAACGCCGGGATCCTGTGCGGCGCGCCCGGAGAGCCGAGCGACCGCTCGCTGCTGGACTTCACCTCCGCCGCGCTCGACTCCCACAACTGCGTGCTGTTCACGTTCGCCGGCAACCCCGGTGGCGACAACAACGGAACCTCCAACTACGTGACGCGCCAGCTCACCGGCTGCTTCAGCACGGCCGCGGCGAAGAAGCCGGCCCACAAGAAGAAGCCAAAGCACAAGCCGGCGAAGCACCGGCCGGCCCGCCGCCCGGCGCCGGCACCGTCGTTCACCGGGTAGCCGGGAAGAACGTCCCTCTCGGGACGTCGATCCCCGCGTGACCGAGCTTCTTCCCGCTGGGCGGGAACATTCTCGGTCTCGACGGTTTGCGCCGCGCCAGCGGAACGTTATTCCCGCTTGACCCGGGCGGAGGCGCTAGCCAACCGGCAAACCCGCCACAATCGCCACCGCCCATGACCGCCCTCGCGATCGTCTTCTGGATCTCGGTCGGCCTGCTCGCCTATGCCCATGTCGGCTACGGACTGCTGCTCGCCGGCCTGGCTCGCCTGCGCCGGCGCCCGGCCGCGCCGCCCGCGGCCGCGGAGCTCCCGACGGTCTCGGTGATCGTCGCCGCCTACGCCGAGGAGGCGGTGATCGCGGAGCGGATCGCCAACCTCCGCACGCTCGACTATCCGCCCCAGCGCCTCGAGGTGATCGTCGCCTGCGACGGATCCCCTGACGCCACGCCCGCACGCGCCCGGGCCGCCGGCGCCGACGTCGTGCTCGAGCTCCCGCGGGGCGGCAAGATCCGGGCTCAGGATGCGGCCGTGGAGCGCTCGCAGAAGGAGATAGTCGCCTTCTCGGACGCCAACGTGACCTGGGAGCCGGACGCGCTCCGTAGGCTGGTGGCGCCGTTCGCCGATCCCCGCGTCGGCTACGTGTGCGGCCACGACACGCTGCTGGGCGAGCACGGCGGCAACCAGGAGGGCGTCTACTGGCGCTACGAGATGGCCCTGCGCGCGCTCGAATCCCGGATGCGCTCGGTCACCGGTGGCAACGGCGCCATCTACGCCACGCGCCGCGAGGCCTACCTCGTCGTCGACCCGATCATGGGCCACGACCTGTCGTTCCCGTTCAACATGGTCAAGCGCGGCTGGCTCGCGGTCTACGCCCCCGACGCCCGGGCCAGCGAGAAGATGGTCCCGACGATCGAGGGCGAGTTCTCGCGCAAGCGGCGGATGATGAGCCACACGTGGCCGATCGTCGTCCGGGGCGGGATGCTCTCGCCCCGCGGCTACGACCCGCTGTACGCGCTGATGATCCTCTCGCACCGCGTCCTGCGCTACGTGACCCCGTTCCTCCACGTGATCGCACTCGGGACGAGCATCGCGCTGATCACCCACGGCTGGGTCTACGCGGTGGCGGTGGCGCTCCAGGTCGCGCTGCTCCTCGCCGCCGGCGCCGCCGGGGCGCTGCCGGCGAAGCCGCTCCTGATCGCGCGCTATTACGTCCTCACGACGGCGTCGCTGGCCGCGGGCCTCTGGGACTGGCTCACGCAGGGGACCCAGGCGGGCTGGGAGCCGGCCGAGGGCACGCGATGAAGCGCGCGCTCGACCTCCTGATCGCCGGGGCCGGCGCGATCCTCAGCGCGCCGCTCGTCGCCCTGCTCGCGCTGGCCATCCGGATCGAGTCGCCCGGCCATCCGATCTACCGCCAGGCTCGGGTGGGCAAGGACGGGAAGCTGTTCGAGATCTACAAGCTGCGCACGATGGTGCGCGGCGCCGAGTTCACCGGCGCCGGCCTCGCCATCCAGGAAGGCGATGACCGGATCACGCGGATCGGCAACTTCCTGCGCCGCTACTCGCTCGATGAGCTGCCGAACCTGTGGAACGTGCTCCGGGGCGAGATGTCGATCGTCGGTCCCCGACCGACGCTCGAGGTGCAGGTGCTCCAGTACACCGAGCACCAGCGCCGCCGCCTGGAGGTCAAGCCCGGGATCACCGGCTGGGCTCAGATCAACGGGCGGGCGTCGCTGCCGTGGACGGAGCGGATCGAGCTCGACATCTGGTACGTCGAGCACCAATCAATCCGACTGGACCTCAGGATCCTGGCCCGGACGTGGCGCCTGGTCGTCGGCGGGCAGGGGCTCTACAAGGGAGAGCGGGGCGGATGGCATCCCCCGAGCACGACATAGGCGTCCTGCTCACCGGAGTGGGTAAGCGCTACGACATCGTCTCCGCGTTCGCCCAGCACGCCACTGTGGTCGCCGCGGACCCCAACCCGCTGGCGCCGGCGCAGTACGCGGCGCACCACCGGATCCCGGTCCCGCGGATCGAGGACCCCGCGTACGTGCCCGCGCTCCAGGAGCTATGCGAGGAGCACAGCGTGGGAGCGGTGGTCCCGCTCACCGACCTCGACATCGAGGTGCTCGCCCACGCGCGCGCGGCCGGCCGCCTGCCGGCGTTCGTCCCCGATCCCGAGATCGCCCGCGCCACCTTCGACAAGTACGAGGCGCACCTGCTGCTCACCCGGCTGGGGCTCCCGTCGCCGCCGACGGTGCTGCCGGGCGAGCCGGTCGAGAGCTACCCGGTGATGATCAAGCCCCGCCGCGGCTCGGGCGCGCGCTCGATCCATCGCGCCGACGACGCTCACGCCGCAGAGTTCTTCGTCGACTACGTGCCCGAGCCGACGATGGTGCAGAAGTTCATGGACGGCCCTGAGCTGTCGATCGACTGCCTCTCGGACCTCGAGGGGCGGTGCCTGAACGCGATCCCGCGGACGATGCTCGAATCGCGCGGAGGGGAGTCGATCAAGGGAGCGCCGATCGCCGACGAGGAGCTGATCGAGCTCGGCCGGCGCGTGGTCGAGGCGCTCGGGGTCCGCGGCCCGTGCACCGTCCAGGTCTTCCGCGACCGGGACATCGGGCTCGGCATCACCGACGTCAACACCCGCTTCGGTGGCGCCTTCCCGGCCCCGATGTACGCGGCCAAGCCCGGCCACACCTATCCGGAGCTGATCGTGCGGATGGCGCGAGGCGAGCGGATCGAGCCCCATGTGGGCGACTTTCGCACCGGCATGACCTTCACCCGCTACTACTGGCAGCTCGAGCTCGACGAGTCGATGCAGCCCACCAGCCGGGACATCGTCGACCCCCCCGGACCACCGAGGCCGCGATGATCGCCTTCGTCCTCGCCGGCGGCGCCAGCCTGGGCGCGATCGAAGCCGGCATGCTCAGGGCCCTCTACGAGCGCGACATTGCCCCCGAGCTGATCGTGGGCACCTCCGCGGGCGCGCTCAACGGCGCCTACATCGCCTCCCGCTCGGCGACGGTCCAGACCGCGGACACGCTGGCCATGATGTGGCGCGCCACCACGACCCTGGACGTGTTCCCGCCCAACCCTCTCACGGCTCTGGCGGGGCTCGTCGGTGCCCGGGATTACCTGGTCTCCAACAGCGGCGTGAAGCGGCTCCTGCGCCAGAACGCGCAGTTCAAGCGGATGGAGGACGCTGCGATCTCCTTCCACGTGATCGCCACCGACGTCCTGAACGGCCGGGAGCTGCGGCTCTCGCGCGGCGACGCCGAGTCGGCGGTGCTGGCGAGCGCGGCCATCCCCGGCATCTTCCCCTCGATCAAGCGCGAGGGCCGGACGCTGGTCGACGGTGGCGTGGCCGACAACACTCCGATCTCCCACGCGGTCGAGATGGGGGCCGGCACGATCTACGTGCTGCCCACCGGCGCCCCATGCGCGCTCGAGGAGCCACCCCGAGGCGCCATCCAGATGCTCGTCCACGCGGTCTCGCTGCTCATCAACGAGCGCCTGGCCCGGGACATCGAGCGCTACTCCGGCCGCGTCGAGCTGATCGTCCTGCCGCCGCCGTGCCCCCAGCCCGTGCTCCCCTCGGACTTCGACCACGCGGAGGAGCTGATCAACCAGGGCTACGAGCTGGCGCGGCAGGCCCTGGACGAGCCGCGCACCTGGTCGGCCCGCGCGCTCGAGCGCCTGAAGCCGCACGATCACGACAGCTGAATCCATTTTCCCCCGCTCACCGGGGGTAAATGGCATCACCCGGCGAGCCGGCTCAGGCCGTGGCCGCCTCGGGCTCCGCAGTGAGCTCGCCGTCGCCGCCGTCCCAGCAGGCATCGACGAAGTCGGCGATCTGTGCCGTCAGGCGCTCGGGCCGGGTCCGCAGCTCGATGATCGACTCGGCGTGGAGCAGGCGCCCGTTGGGAAGCTCGCGCGCCAGCATGTCGGCGTCCGAGAACGGGTGGATCGGGTCCCGGGGGTGACCGATCACGAGCGCGGGCGCGTCGAAGGTCTGGCGCACCCGGTGCTCGGGCGCGGTGCGGCCGAACAGGATGCCCTGAAGGACGGCGCCGCTGGGGCCGGGGTCCTGCGAGAGCATGTCCATGCCGAGCTCGAGGAGCATCGGGACGCCGACGCGGGGGACCCGCCGCACGCCACGGGCGATCGCGTCCATCACCGGCCGCCCGAAGGTCAGCGCGAACAAGAGCGGCGTGAACGCCGCCGCGCAGGCGGGGATGGCGTTGTCGAGCACCGGCATCTCGATGATCATGCCCCGCAGCCGCTCCGGCGCGATCGAGGCCATCTCGAGCGTGATGTTCGCCCCCAGCGAGGTGCCGCCCACGACGGCCTCCTCGATGTCGAGGTGGTCGAGCAGCGCCACCGCCTGATGCGCGAACGCGTTCATCGAGTAGCGCCACATCTGCGGCGGCCGATCCGAGGCGCCGTGGCCCAGCGGGTCGAACGTGATCACGCGGTTGCCGTGCTTGCCGAGCGCCCGTGCGAGCGGCACCTGCATCTTCTGGGAGAGCAGCAGGCCCGGCATCAACACCGTGGTCCTGGTCCCCTGGCCGTGGATCGTGTACGCGAGCCGCTGCCCGTCGTGGCGGAAGTGCGCCATCGGCGGCGAGGATACCGAGTTGGCCAGCCAGCCAGTCGCGGTGCACGTGTGCCCCTAGTGCCCCGTTTGGCTGGTTCGCTTGCATTCGAGGCACCCCTGGCGGCGCCTGGCTGTGTCCTCGGATCCTCGTGTACATCCAGTACACGTCGGATCCTGCGTCCTTGCCAGGCATCCACCAGCGGCGCCTCTCGGTGCGAACGAACCAACCAAACAGGACACTCGCGCGGTAGCGTCTGCGGCGCGCGCGGTATCGCCGGCGCCCGTGGCGCCCCCGGACAGCCCGGCCGCCGGGACATTCACGAGAAGGAGGAAGCAATGGCGAAGGCTCCACGATCGCTCGCCGGCCGGGTGGTGGCCATCACCGGTGCCGCACGTGGGATCGGCCGCGCCACCGCGGCGGCGCTGATCGCGCAGGGCGCCCGCGTGGCGATCGGGGATATCGACGGCCCGCTCGCGGAGCGCACCGCTGCCGAGCTCGGCGGCGGATGCATCGGGCTCCCGCTCGACGTGACCGACGGCGCCGGCTTTGCCGCCTTCCTGGATGAGGTCGAGATGCGGCTGGGCCCGCTCGACGTGCTGATCAACAACGCCGGGATCATGCCGATCGGGCCGTTCGTGGAGGAGACGGAGGCCACCGCCCGGCGGATGGTCGACATCAACCTCCACGGCGTGATCTTCGGCTCCAAGCTGGCGCTGGCGCGGTTCGCGCCGCGGCGGCGCGGCCACCTCGTCAACGTGGCCTCGATCGCCGGCAAGGTCGGCGTCCCCCACGATGTCACCTACTGCGCGACCAAGTTCGCCGTGGTGGGGCTGACCGAGTCGCTCAAGGCGGAGTACCGGGGCTCCGGGATCGAGTTCAGCGTGGTCATGCCCGTGGGCGTCAACACCGAGCTCTACTCGGGGCTGCCCAAGCCCCCGGGGATGCCGATTCCCGAGCCCGAGGACGTCGCGAACGCGATCGTCGAGGCGCTCCAGAAGGGGATCTTCGACGTGTACGTGCCCAAGCGGCTGGCGGGTACGGTCCGCCTCAGCGCGGTCCTCCCGCGGCGCGGCGCGGAGCTGCTCGGTCGCGCCTTCAAGAGCGACAAGGCGCTGATCAATCCCGACCACGGCGCGCGTGCCGCGTACGAGGCGAGGATGAACGCCACCATCTACGGCACCCAGCCGGAGGTCCCCGCCTCCGCCGAGGTGCTCCCGGCCGAGGAGCCGGCGCGGGAGGCCGTCTAGCTCCGCAGCCAGTCCGCGATCAACCGGCCGATCTCGGGGCCGGCATCCTCCTGGAGGAAGTGGCCGGCGCCGGCGACGACATGGTCGATCTGCGTGCCCAGAGCGGCGGCGAAGCGCTCCCCGGTCTCCAGCGGGATCACCGGGTCGCTGTCGGCCCAGAGCACGAGCTTGGGCCGGGAGTCGGCCCGCATCGCCTCGAGCACGCGCTGACCCTCGGGGCCGCCCGGCATGTCGGGCTCCGTCGGCAGGATCAGCGGGAAGGCCCGCGCGCCCGCCTTCGCGGCCCCGTTGGGGAAGGGAGCGTCATAGGCGCCGGCGATCTCATCGCCGGGATCTCGATGACACCCGCGCCGGACGAGCATGCCGACCGGCAGGTCCTCGACGCGGGCGACGAAGTCACGGAAGCGCATCCAGCCCTCGCTCATCCGCTGGTGCCCGGTGAACAGCCCGGTGTCCATGATCACGATCCGCGCCACCCGGTCCGGGTGCTCGGCGGCCACGCGCAGGCCGATCGGGCCGCCCCAGTCGTGGACGACCACGGTGGCGCCGCGAACGTCGAGCGAGGCGAGCAGCGCCGCCACGGTGTCGGTGTGCCGGTCGTAGCTGTACCAGTCGACGTCGATCGGCTTGTCCGAGCGCCCGAACCCGAGCAGGTCGGGGGCGATGCACCGGTACCCGGCGTCGCGCACGGGCGGGATCACCTTGCGCCACAGAAACGACCAGGTCGGCTCGCCGTGGAGGAACACGACCGGCTCGCCCGAGCCCTCGTCGAGGTAGGCCATCCGCAACCCGTCGTAGGCCACGTGCGAGGCCGCAAACGGGAAGTCCGGCAGCCCCTCGAGCAGCTCGTCAGGCGTGCGTACCGCGTCGGTCACGGCCAGACACTCTACGGAGCGCCGACGATCACGTTCGAGGCGTCGGAGGCCACCGTGACCTCGATCGCCGACGGGAACCGCTGCCAGGCGATCACGTTCAGCGCCTGGAGGCGGTCGAGCATCGCCTGGAGGGCATCGGCCTGGGCGCGGCTCGTGTAGCGCCGCAGCAGCGTGAACGACCATCCCGCCTCGGCCGGCGGATCCTGCACCCCCAGCTCGCGGTCGTAGGCCGCGTCCGTCACCGTGCTCCCCACCACCAGCGACCCGCTTCGCCCGGACAAGGCCCGCACGCGCGCCGCGAGCTCGACGAGCAGGTCGAGGGCCGGGCCCCGGAGCCCCCGGTAGAGCGCGGGTACCCCGCCGACCCGACGCGCCTGCGCGCCCATGCCCGGGTCGTAGGAGAGCCCGAGCGCGGCGGCGTTGGTCGGCAGGCGCAGGATCGCCCGCCGCGAGTAGGCGCGGTAGAGCGCCGCCGCGTCGGCGAAGGCGGGCGTGCGGTCCGGCGGGTGGAGCACCTCGGCGTCCGAGTCGGTGGCGCTCTGAAGCGCGTTCAGCCTGGCCAGCGCGGCGCGATCGGTTCGGTACAGGCGCATGATCTGCACCGCACCGAGCACGCGCCAGTAGTAGAGCGAGGAGTCGTCGCCGAGGTTCGAGAGGTGGGCGAAGGCGCCAGAGTGGCGGTCGGGTGCGGTATCGAAGTAGAGCTGGGCGTAGGGGACGGCGGGGCCGCCGTCGTACTCGCCGAGGATCCGCTGGAGGTTGCCGATCCCCATGTGGTAGGCGACGATCGCCAGATCCGGCCGCCCCAGCTGCGCTCGCGCCGTCTCCAGGTAGCGAACCGCCGCGGCCAGGGCCCGCCTCGGATCGAAGCGGGCGTCGATCGCCGCGCGCTGACGTTCGAGACGCGCCACCTTGGCCGACTGGCCCAGCGTCGAGGCGAGGTCGATCGAAGCGCTCAGCCGCCGGCTCGCGGCCAGGTCGATCCGCATGCCGAGCAGCGACTGGCCGGTCTCAGGCAGGATCTGTGTCAGTCCGGCCGCGTGGGCAGGATCGCCTCCCGCCACAGCATCGGGACGCCCCGCGCTCTCCACGAACACGAGGCCCTCGAGCAGATTCGGGTCGACGCCTGTCCCGGCGGCGGCGCGGTCGATGAGGCCCCGGAGGGCGGCCACCCGAGCCGCGGTGGCGAGCGCTCCGCCCGGGCTCTTCGTGAACAGGACGTGGGCGGAGCCGACGGTGGCCCGGGCGACGAAGTCCGG
The DNA here is from genome assembly GCA_963839105.1 of uncultured Solirubrobacterales bacterium. Lineage (GTDB taxonomy): Bacteria > Actinomycetota > Thermoleophilia > Solirubrobacterales > Solirubrobacteraceae > Palsa-465. Next base: position 820,158 of record CAWITQ010000008.1, on the reverse strand, counting down.
CCCGCGGGAGGGGCGGTAGCCGAAGGGATCTCCCGGCGGCGCCGGTCGGCCGATGCCGGGGAGGGGGAGCGGCGGCGGCGCGGACCCGCTCAGCGACAGCGCCACGGCGACGATCGACGCCACGAGCACCGCCGACCCCAGCGCGAGCGCACGCCGCCGGCGCGCTCGCCTCGCCCCGCTCGGCTGCAGCACCGAAGACACGGTCACCGGCTCAGAAGCGGAAGACGCGCGAGCGGAGCCCATGGCAACGCGCGGCCTCGGCGCCCGCGTGGACGTGGCTGGTGAACTCCCTCCAGCCGCTCGCAGTCGGGTACACGTTCACCAGCGGATGGGGATGCTCGGCGATGTGCTTCTGGTCGACGTACAGGGATCCGACCTTCACGTCGAGGTTCCAGGCGAGCACGCTCTGGTACTCGATCGGCACGTTCGGCTGGCCGCAGGCCAGGATCCGGGCGCCGCCGATCCGGCGCACCACGGCGGTGAGCTGGTTGAACAGCCGCGTGCGCGAATGCTCGTGGCGCAGATCGGCTCGCTCCAGCCGGAGCTGGGAATGAGCCGTGGGGAGCATCGAGACCGCGAACGCCAGCAGCACGAGCGCGGCCGCCCACGCGCCCGCGCGAGCGCCTCCCGGCATGCCTGCACCACGACGGGCCACGAGCGCCGGCACCTCGAGGACCACCCAGCCGGCGAACACCCCGCCGAGCACGGCGACCACGGCCCCGGCCTCGAACAGATAGCGAGGCACGGCCGGGAACCCGTGGAGCGCGAACGCGACCTCGATCAGCACCCAGAGGAGAGCGCCCCCGGCCACGAGCAGGATCGCTCGCCGGCGCCGCCACGCCGCAATCGCCACCACCGCGGCCGCCGCGATCCACACCGGCGCCGGCTCGAGCTGGAGGAACCGGTGCACGGTGCCGATCACCTTGTTGCCGTGCACCGCGCGTGGAGAGTTCTCGGCGATGTTGCCCGCCGTGAGCAGGCTCTTTGAGGTGATGCCCGGGATCCCGAACCACAGGACGACGAGCAGGACGACGGACACGAGCACCCACCGGCGGTATTGCGGAGCCTCCCGCCAGAGCCAGAGCCCGGCGAGCACCCAGAACGGCCACACCTCGGGCCGGCCCAGTGCGCCCAGCCACCAGAGCCAGAAAGCCCAGCGGTGGCGGCCCGAAAGATGGAAGTCGATCGCCGCCAGACAGATCGCCACGATCATCGTGTCGGACTCCGCGCTGAGGATGTAGTGCGTGTAGGTGTAGCCCAGCGGATCCTGGAGCGCGAGGAGTAGGCCGGCCGCGAACAGACCCGCCACGTAGGCCGCGTAGCGCCGCGCCGGATCGGCGCCCGTCAGCTTGAACGCGATCCGCCAGGCGAAGATCGGCCCCGTCAGCGAGATCGCCACCGAGGTCACCATCCAAAGCCACAGCGCGTAGTGGCCGGCGACCGCGTACGGAAGCGTGAACAGGTAGGGGAGCGGCTTCCACGAGGGCGCGCCGTTGGTGTCGAGCTTCCAGTGGATCGTCAGCTTGCCCCAGACCAGCCACCCGTACGGGTCGTAGCCCGGGCGCGCCCGGGCCGCCAGGACGATGATCAGCGAGAGCACCAGCAGGGCAGCCGCGACCAGAATCCAGCGCCACCGACGGGCGAACTCGCCCAGCGCGGCGGCGAACCGTCCGGGCGCGCCGGAACTCCCCGCCGGAACGTCGACGCGGGGTGCTTCTAGGGTCTGCTCGGACACTGGCAGGCGGCGAACGGGGAGGTCGCGGAGGACCGCAAAACGGTCGCCGCCGAGGTTTTCGAACGGCCGGCGGGCGACCTCCGGACGGTATCAGCGGGCACGGCGTGGCGCCGATCCGCCGAAGGATCACGTAAATTTCGTCTTAGGAGAAACCAGGCTGAGATAGCGGTGGGCTATCCTCGTCCACGCGCAGGGTGGCGCTCATCTCGCCCTGGCCCGGTCGATTTACACGCGCCGCATTTGGGCCCGGAGCAGTAAGAGCTGAAGTCGATTGAACGCACTGGAGCGTCTGTATGCAAATTCTGGTTCTTGGTGGTGACGGCTACCTCGGGTGGCCGACCGCGTTGCACCTGTCCGCGGCCGGGCATGAAGTAGCCGTCTGCGACAACTTCGCGCGGCGCGGCTACGACGAGGAGATGGGCGTGGAGAGCCTGGTCCCGATCGCCACGCTCGAGGAGCGGGTCGCGGCCTGGGAGGACGTCTCGAGCAAGACGATCAAGACCTACGTCGGCGATCTCTGTGACGCCGCGTTCGTGCACGACATGGTGCGCGACTTCCGTCCCGACACGATCGTCCACTACGCCGAGCAGCGCGCCGCGCCGTACTCGATGATCTCCCAGGCGCACTGCGTCTACACCCAGACGAACAACGTCGTCGGCAACCTGAACGTGATGTACGCGATCGCCGATTTCGACCGCGACATCCACCTGGTCAAGCTCGGGACGATGGGCGAGTACGGCACCCCGAACATCGACATCGAGGAGGGGTGGATCGAGATCGAGCACAACGGCCGCTCCGACCGGATGCTCTACCCGAAGCGGCCGGGGTCCTTCTACCACCTCTCCAAGGTCCACGACAGCCACAACATCGAGTTCGGGTGCCGGATCTGGGGTCTTCGCGCCACCGACCTGAATCAGGGCGTCGTGTACGGCGCCGACACCGAGCACACCAAGCTCGACCCGCGCCTGGCCACCCGGTTCGATTACGACGGCGTGTTCGGCACGGTGCTGAACCGGATGACGATCCAGGCCGTCCTCGGCCACCCGCTCACGGTCTACGGCAACGGCTCGCAGACCCGCGGCCTGATCAACCTCGTCGACACCGTCGAATGTATCCGGCTCGCCTCGGAGCATCCGGCGGACCGAGGCGAGTTCCGGGTGTTCAACCAGTTCACCGAGTCGCTGTCGATCCTCCAGATCGCTGAGACCATCGCTCGCGAGTTCCCCGGCGAGGCCACCGTCGAGCACGTCGAGAACCCCCGCGTCGAGCTCGAGAATCACTACTACAACGCCAAGCACACCGCGCTGGTGGACCTGGGCCTCGAGCCGACCCTCCTGTCGACGACGCTCATCGACCACCTGTTCGAGGTCGTCGAGCGCCACAAGGACCGCGTCGACCTGAACGCGATCATGCCGACGGTTCGCTGGCGTGAGACGACGAGCGAGCTGCCTCGCTCGGCCGGGGAGCTGGCCTCCGCGTGAGCCCCGCCGACACGGCGGGCCTGAGCGGCCGCCGGGTTCTCGTCACCGGCGGCTCGGGCTTCATCGGCCGCCACGTGGTGGCCCAGCTCCAGGGAGCCGGCGCGCAGGTGCGCGTCGTCGATCTGAAGCCGCACCCCGACCCCGACGTGGACGTCGTCCGGGGCGACCTGATCGATCCTGCGGTCGTCGAGGCGTCATTCGAGGGCGGGATCGATTCCGTCGTGCACCTCGCGGCGGTCACCTCGGTGCTGCGCTCCGTGGAGCAGCCCGAGCTCACCTTCCGGACCAACGTCGACGCCACGCACATGATCCTCGAGGCCTCCCGGGAGGCCGGGGTGGGTGCGCTCGTCTTCGCCTCCACGGGCGGCGCCGTGACCGGTCCGATGGAGGAGCCGACGATCTCGGAGGCGGCGCAGATGCGCCCGCTGACGCCCTACGGCGCCACCAAGGCGGCGGCGGAGATGCTGATGTCGGCCTACACCGCGTCCTTCGGCGTGCGCTGCGTATGCCTTCGCTTCACCAACGTGTACGGCCCGGGCATGCAGGCCAAGGACAGCATCGTCGCCCGCCTGATGCGCGCCATCCGCCTGGGCGGGACCTTCGAGGTCTACGGAGACGGAACGCAGGTGCGCGACTACGTGCACGTGAGCGACGTGTACGGCGCGGTCCGGCTCGGACTCACGAGTGAGGAGTGGCACGGGCCCGTGATCATCGGCACCGGCGCCTCGCTGTCGGTGCTCGAGGTCCTCGACGCCGTGCGCCGGGTCACCGGCGCCGAGCTGTCGGTCACCCACGGTCCGGCGCGGCGCGGAGAGGTGCCGGCGGTGATCGTCGACCCGAGCCACGCCCAGGGTCTCGGCTGGGCCCCGCGCTACTCCTTCGAGGAGGGCCTGAACGGGGTATGGGAGGAATGGTCCTCCCTCGACCTCGACGCCGTCACCAGCGGCGTCGGCACGGTAGGCGCCGCGCGATGACCCTCATTGACTCCAACTTCGCACAGCTGAGGCGCGGTCCGCTCGACGTCGACGCGGCCGTGGCCGAGCTGGCTCCGGAGGAGCGGGGCGCTGCGGCGGGATTCCTGCATGCCCACCCACCGGGCGCGGGGATGCCTGTAGCGATCGTGATCCCCGCCTACAACGAAGAGCCGACTGTGGCCGAGGTGGTCAGTGAGATCCCCGATCGCGTCGCCGGCCAGTTGGCCGAGGTGATCGTGGTGGTCGACGGAGCCAAGGACCAGACCGCGGTGAAGGCGGCCGGCGCGGGCGCGCTCGTATGCGACGTGCCTGCCAACCGCGGACAGGGCGCGGCGCTGAAGCTGGGTTACTGGCTGGCGCGGGCTCGCGGGGCGCAGATCATCGTCACGATCGATGCTGACGGCCAGTACGAGGCGGAAGAGATCGATCGCCTGATCGAGCCCATCCTCACCGGCCGCGCCGACTTCGTCTCCGGTTCGCGCCGCCTCGGCGCGGAGCTGACCACCGACCGCGTCCGGCACCTGGGCGTGATCGTGTTCGGTGCCCTGATCAGCGTCCTCGTCCGCCACCGCATCACCGATCCCGCGTGCGGCCTGCGCGCCATGCGCTCAGAGCTCACCGCCGCCGTGACCCTGGAGCAGCCGCAGTACCAGGCCTCGGAGCTGATGATCAGCGCCGCCCTGAACGGCTATCGGCTGGCCGAGGTGCCGACGACCATGCGCGACCGCGAGAGCCACGCCACCGCCACCAAGAAGGGCGGGAACTTCGGCTACGGCGCGCGGTTCGCCCGCGCCGCGCTCCACACCTGGAAGCGGGACCGCAGGGCAGCCCGGACCCGGCTGCGGCCGGCGAAGATCCAGCGCTCGTAGATCACGAAGCGCGCGGCGAACAGGACCGCGAACACCGCCAGGTAGGAGGCGGTGACGAGCGCCGCCCGGAATCCGTGGTGGGCCGGAATGCTCTGGACGTGGCGCTGGGTCCAGGCGGTCGACTCGGTGGTGAGGAACAGCGTGATCGCCGAGACGACGATGTAGGCCACGATCTCCCGGCCGAAGGCGATCCGCCCCTGGACCCGCCACGCCCACCGGCGATTGAGGACCCAGTTCGGGATCGCGCCGGCGACGAACGCCGTCACCGAGCAGGCCGTCGTGGAGGCGCCCATCACGTACAGGAGCGCGAAAACGACGGCGCTCGTGCCGGCGGCAACGAGTGAGCCGAGGGTGTAGCGGGTGATGCGAGCGCCGAGAGGGGAGCGGCGCAGCTTCAGAACGCTCTTAGAGAGCACGATCCCGATCGTAGCGGCTGATGCGTCAAGTCGATGTCACCTGAACGTCCAAAGCTCCACGTTAGTTGCGCCGACCGGGCTCATCGCTAGCTTCCCGGCTTCGTGCGAATCCAGTCGGCCGCTCAGGAGATCGCCCTCGACGACGACCTGGTGATCGCCGGGGAGAACTCCGCCGTGCTCGAGCGGCTGCCGGCGAGCAGTTTCGACCTCGCCTACCTGGATCCTCCCTTCAACACAGGGCGCGCGCAGGCGCGGCGGACGCTTTCGGTTGCCGCCGACGACGGCGGGGAGCGAGTCGGATTCGGGGGCCGGCGCTACCGCTCGCAGCTGCTGCGCTCGCTCAGCTACGACGACGCGTTCGACGACTACCTCGCCTTCCTCGAGCCCCGCCTGGCACGCACCCGGGAGCTTCTCGCGCCCCACGGCACGCTCTACTTCCACATCGACTACCGCGAAGCGCATTACTGCAAGCTCCTTCTCGACGAGGTGTTCGGACGCGAGGCGTTCCTCAACGAGCTCATCTGGAGCTACGACTACGGGGCCAAGCCCCGCCGGCGCTGGCCGGCCAAGCACGACACGATCCTCGTCTACGTGCGCACGCCCGGGGGCGCACTGGTTCGACCCCGACGCGGTCGAGCGCGAGCCTTACATGGCCCCCGGCCTGGTGAGCGCGGAGAAGGCAGCCCGCGGCAAGCGTCCCACCGACGTCTGGTTTCACACGATCGTCCCCACCAACGGTCGCGAGAAGACCGGCTACCCGACTCAGAAGCCAGAGGGGGTGCTGCGGCGGATCGTGTCCGCCTCCTCGCGGCCCGGAGGCTGGTGCCTGGATCCCTTTGCCGGCTCGGGGACGCTGGGCGCGGTCTGCCGTGGGCTGGGACGCCGGTTCGTCCTCGTCGACGAGAGCCCGGTGGCGATCGAGGTGATGCGCTCGCGTCTGTCCGAGCCGCTCGCCACCGCGCTCACCGCGCCGTAGGGCCGTCCCGGACCAGAGGCACGAAGCGGACGGCCTCGAGCCGCCGCCGCTCGACGCCGCGCTCGCTGCGGCGCGAGAGGATCAGATGCTGGCGGCGCTTACCCAGCGGCCCCACGAGCCGGCCGCCGTAAGCGAGCTGCTCCTCGAGCGCGCGCAGGACCGAGGCGCTCGTGGCCGCGGCGACGTTGATCGCGTCGAAGGGCGCGTGCGCGACGAGGCCGCCGGCGCCGTCGCCGACGATGAAGGTCACGTTGTCGAACCCGAGCTCGCGCACCGTCCGCTCCGCCTCGGCGCTCAGCCCGGCGTGACGCTCGACCGTCCACACGTGGCCCGCCAGGGTTCCGAGCAGGGCGGCGTGGTAGCCCGAGCCCGTGCCGATGTCGAGGACGCGATCCTCGAACCCGAGCGCGAGCGCCTCGAGCATCCTCGCCACCACCAGCGGCTGGGAGATCGTCTGCTCGCACGCGATCGGGAGGGCGACGTTCTCATAGGCGCGCTCGCGCAGACCGGGGGGCACGAACCGCTCGCGCGGTATGGAGGCCACCGCTGCCAGCACTCGCTCGTCCGCCACCGCCGGGCGGAGCTGCTCCGCCAGCGCGAGTGCCTCCATCGGGGTCATCGCCCCTCGAGCGACCCCTTGATCGAGCGCAGGAAGGCTGCCGCCCGCGCGCCGTAGAGGATCCGGTGGTCGCAGGCCAGCGTGATCGTCATCGCGCGGCCGGGCACGAGCGACCCGCCCCGCGTCATCGCCGCATCGCGAGCAGCACCGGCGACCAGTGCCGCGGCCTGGCCGGGGACGACCGCGAGCGTCCCCCGGTCGACTCCGAGCTCCCCGGCGTTCCAGAGGGTGAAGGTCGCGCCGGCGAGCGCCGGTGCGGGAAGCGCGCCCTCGTCGGCGCGCGCGGCGAGGGTCGCGAGCTCGCCGCTCAGCTCCTCCAGCGACTTCGTGTCGGCGTCGAACACCGTCGGGATCACGTAGCCGCTCTCGCTCGCGAGCACCACCCCGACGTTGACGCGGGAGTAGAGCTCGAAGCGGCCGTCGCGGTAGGCGCCGTTCGCCCGCGGGACCTCGCGCAGGGCGCGGGCGCACGTCTCGACGAGGCGCGGGGTGCCCGGCTGCGCGTCGGAGACGTCGACCTCGAGGCTCAGCTCGAGATCGGGGATCGTGGCCCGGGCCTCGGCCGCGCGCCGCCCGAGCGCCCGCTCCCCCGCGGTGGGCTCCTCGGTGCGGGTCTCACCACGAGCGCTCACGGCGTGACGTAGTCGTTCCAGCGGGCGATGAAGTCGTCGGCGTCGAGGCCGGCCAGGTCGGTGCGCAGCGCCTTGGCCAGCTTCGCCGCCGCCTTGGCCGGCAGCTCCCAGAACAGGATGACCTCGCCGTCGTCGACCGACACCACCTCGATCCGGTCATGGCGCTCGGGCCGGGCCATGAAGGCGGGCTCGAGGCGCTCGCGCGAGACGATCAGGTGGAAGGCGCGGTTGGCCCTCATCCCGTCGCGCGCGCCGCCTGGTCGAGGACGCCGCTGCCCTCGAGAAGCGAGTCGCCGATCTGGATCGCAGGGAGCGCCGTCACGCCGGCGGCCCGGGCGCGCGCGTTCGCCCGCGCCTGCGCGTCGCGCACCGAGCGCAGCGCCATCCCCTTGAGCAGCGCCGCAGGGTGCATCTCGGCGGCGGCGGCGGCGATCAGCACGGTGTTCTCGTCGCCGAGATCACGGCCGCCCGCGAACGCCTGACGGAAGGCGGCGAGCGAGAACGCAACCGCCCGCCCGACGCGCTTGGCGTAGGTGGCCGCGAGCATCGCCTGGCGAGTGTCGGGACTCGGGTCCGGGGGCCAGCGAAGCGGCTGAAGCCCGGCCGCGGCGGCCACGGACTCGACGGCGGAGCGGTCGGGATCGCCCGGAACGGCGAGCAGCTCGCGGGCGAGGACCGGCTCCCACTCGGGGACTTCGGGCAGGCATGGTCATCACCTGCTCGGCCACCACGTAGCACCACGGATCGCCCAGGTCGTAGTAGAAGACCGGCTGGCCCGCCACGCTATCCGTGGATGAGCCAGCCGTCGGCGGCGCGGCCGGCTTCCATCACTGCCTCCGACAGGGTCGGGTGGCCGTGGATGATCCGCGCCAGCTCGGGATAGCCGCCCTCGAGCGCGCGCGCGTTGACGAGCTCCTGGATCATCTCGGTGGCCTTGGCGCCCACGATGTGGCCGCCGAGGAGCTCGCCGTACTTGGTCTCGCCGACGATCTTCACCAGGCCCGTGCGGTCGCCGTACACGGTGCCCGCGCCCACAGCGCCGTACTGCACCTTGCCCACGACCACGTCGTGGCCCTGCTCGCGCGCCTGCTCCTCGGTGAGGCCGAAGCTGGCCACGTTCGGAGTGCAGAAAGTGGCTCGGGGGATGTCGATGTGCTCGATCGGGTGGGTCTGAAGCCCCGGCCGCGTCCTCGACGGCGATCACGCCCTCGTCGGAGGCCTTGTGGGCGAGCGCCGGACCGGGGACCAGGTCGCCGATGGCGTAGACGCCCTGCGCGCTCGTCCGCAGTGCCCCGTCCACCTCTATGAGCCCGGTGGGGAGCTGCTTGATCCCCAGGTTGTCGAGCCCCAGACCCTCGACATCCGCGCCGCGCCCGGCCGCGATCACCAGCCATTCGGCCTCGCCCGACTCCTCGCCGAAGGTGAACGTCACGCTCGTGTCCGAGGACTGCGACGTTCTGCACGAGCGTCCCGGTGTGGATGGTCATGCCCTGTCTCTTGAGTCCCCGCTCGACCAGCCGCGAGATGTCCGCGTCCTCGGTGGGCAGCACCCGCTCGAGAGCTTCGAACAGCCGCACCTCGACGCCCAGCCGCGCGTAGGCGGAGGCGATCTCGGCGCCCGAGGCTCCGGCGCCCGACCACGGCCATCGTCCGCGGCAGCTCCGACAGCGCCCACGCCTCCTCGGTTCCGATCACCCGGCCGCCGAACGACGTGCCCGGGATCGGCCGCTTCACCGAGCCGGTGGCGAGCACGATCGTGCTCGCGCCGTAGGTCTCGCCGTTCGACCGTGCCACGCTGCCGGCGCCGGCGAGCGCGCCCGCGCCCTCGATCAGGTCGATCTTGTTCTTCTTGAACAGCCCGGAGACGCCGCCGGTGAGCGTCTTGACGACGCGCTCGCGGCGCGCCATCACCGCCGTGAAGTCGACCTCCGGCTCGCTCGACCTTGATCCCGAAGTCGTCCGCCTCGCGGATCTCGGAGAGGACGTCGGCCACACGCAGCACGGCCTTGGCCGGGATGCACGCATAGTTCAGGCAGCGGCCGCCGACGCGATCCTTCTCGACCACCGCCGTCTTCATTCCCAACTGGGCGGCGCGGACCGCGGTGACGTAGCCGCCGGGACCGGAGCCGACGACGATGCAGTCGTAGGTTGAGTCGGCCATCGCGGGCGCAGCCTATAAGAGTCTGTCGAGCGGGTCCGGAACGGACATGCGCGGAGCTACCGGCGCCTGCCGGCGCCCAGGCTTCCCGGCGGGGTCGGCATCTGGATCCGGCTGAGGACCCGGACGAGCTTGAAGAACAGGTAGCCGGGGCCGAGGACGCCGACGGCGCCGACGACGAACCCGAGGGCGTTGCTCGCCCGGACGAGCAGCAGGGCGAAGAACAGGACCGCCAGCGCGAGCAGGGCCTGGAAGCCGAGCACGGCCCAGTAGCGCTTCTGCCACATCCCGACCGCACACGCCACCATCATCACCGCGAAGATCAGCGGACCGATGGGTGTGAGGTGCTGCTTGTCGAACTCGATCTTGCCCCCCACGATCACCTGGACGACATTGCTCACGGCGATCGCCGCTGCCAGCAGCGCGCCGATCCGGATCGGCCACGGCCGCTCATCGGGGCCCAGCGGCATGAGCGTCGCCCGGACGGCCGCGTTGCGCTCCTCCGAGCGGCTCTTGGCAGCGACCGCCACCGGCGGCGACGCGGGTATCGGCGTGTCCTGCGTCGCGGCGGGGCCAGGGAGTCCGGCGGAGGGAGGGGATCCGGCGGAGGGAGGGGATCCGGCGGGGCGAGAGGATCCGGTGGAGCGAGGGGATCCGGTGGAGCGAGGGGGTCCGGCGGGGCGGGACCCTGCGGGCTTCCTGCGCCGCCCCCGCTTACGGCTGCGCCCGGCACCGCCGCTAGCCAACGCCGACCTCGACCGTCCCTAGGAGCGCCGCCGCCGCCCGCTCGGGGTCGTCTGCCTCGGTCAGCGCCCGGACAACGGCGACCCTCTGAGCCCCCGCCGCGCGCACCGACTCGACGTTCCCCGCGTCGATGCCGCCGATCGCGAAGAAGGGCACGGTTGCGCGGTGCGCGGCGTAGCGAACCAGGTCCAGCCCGACCGCGGGGCGTCCCGGCTTGGTCGGCGTAGCATGGACGGGTCCGACGCCGATGTAGTCGACGCCGGCGGGGGCCGCCGCGTCGATCTGCGCCGGCGTGTGGGTCGACAGACCCACCAACCGGTCGGGGCCCAGCAGCATCCGCGCCTGCGCCACCGAGACGTCATCCTGTCCCACGTGCACTCCGTCGGCGTTCGCGGCGGCCGCGAGGTGCGGATCGTCGTTGACGACGAACAGCGCGCCGTGACGTGCGCACACCTCGGCGAAGCGACGCGCCGTCGCCGAGCACCGCTTCCTCGTCGGAGTCCTTCATCCGCAGCTGGACGATGTCGACGCCGCCGCGCAGCGCGCCCTCCAGGAACCAGTCCGGACGGTCGTCGGAGACGAGGTAGAGACGGGCGCGCAGGAGGCGCTCTCGGCGGTCATTCACGCCTCTAGTCTGGCAGGCGCCCCGCGCTACGATTGACCTAACGGGAGCCCTGGTGTGGGCTGAGAGGGCGGCTCGAGCCGCCGACCGTCTGAACCTGACCCGGTTAATGCCGGCGTAGGGAAGCACCGTGACCGAGCACTCCACCTCATTCGACGTCGCCATCATCGGCGGTGGCGTGATCGGTCTGGCGTCCGCGTGGCGGGCAGCGCAGCGCGGACTGAGCGTCGTCGTGCTCGAACGCGAGCCCGCTCCCGGTCACGGCACCTCGCACGTGGCCGCGGGCATGCTGGCGCCGATCAGCGAGGCGGTGGTGAGCGAGCAACCCCTGCTCCGTCTCGGCCTGGCCAGCGCTGCCCTCTACCCGGAGTTCGTGGCCGACCTCGAGGCCGCATCGGGCCGCGATGCCGGCTATCTGCGCTGCGGCACGCTGCTCGCCGCGCGCGACCGCGACGAGATGGAGGAGCTCGAGCGCGAGCTGGCGGTCCGGACGGCGTTCGGCCTGCCGGTGACGCGACTGCGCGGCAGCGAGGCGCGCGCGCTCGAACCGAGCCTGGCGCCCGTCCTGCGGCTGGCCCTCGACATCCCCGACGATCACGCGATCGATCCGCGCAAGCTGACCGCGGCGCTCGCCTGCGCGCTCGTGCGCGCGGGCGGAGTCCTGCGGACGGACGCCGAGGTCCGCACGCTCTCGCTGCCGTCGCTGGTGCTGTCGGATGGCGAGGAGGTCAGGGCTGAGCAGGCGGTGATCGCCGCCGGCGCCTGGTCCGGAGCGCTCGGCGGCCTGGACGACCGTGCCCGGGTGCCGATCCATCCCGTGAAGGGTCAGATCCTGCGGCTGCACGACCCCGCCGGCCCCGGGCTGCTCACGCGCGTTCTGCGCATGCGCACCGGTTATGTCGTTCCGCGCGGGGACGGGCGCTACGTCCTCGGCGCCACCAGCGAGGAGCGCGGATTCGACACCACCGTCACCGCCGGCGCGGTGTTCGAGCTGCTCCGCGACGCCGGCGAGCTCGTCCCGGGCCTGAGCGAGCTGGTCGTCGATGAGATCTCGGCCGGGTTGCGGCCCGCCACGCCCAGCAACGCGCCCGCGATCGGGCCCGGTGCCGCCGAGGGAATCCACTGGGCGGTCGGGCACTACCGCCACGGGATCCTGCTCGCGCCGGTGACGGCCGAGATCGTCCTCGCCGGCCTGCTCGGCGAGGAGCCGCCCGAACCCGGAGCTCGCCGCCGTGTTCGCACCCGGCCGTCTCGCCGGGGTGGCAGCATGATCGTTAGCGTCAACGGCGAGCGGCGCGAGCTTCCAGCGGGCGCCACCGTCGCCGTCGTCGTCGAGGAGCTATCGGGCGCCCCCGAGGGGCAGCGGAGTCGCGGTGGCGATCGAGGGCGAGGTGGTGCCGCGCGGCGCCTGGCCCGGAACCGAGCTCCGCGAGGGCGCGCACGTCGAGGTCGTGGGGGCGGTGCAGGGTGGCTGACGCGCTCGTGATCGCCGGCCGCGAGTTCCACTCCCGGCTCATCCTCGGCACCGGCGGCTTCACCAGCCACGGGCTCCTCGGCGCCGCCCTCGCCGAGTCCGGGGACTGCAGATGTGCACGGTGGCGCTGCGCCGGCTCGATCCGGCGGCCCGCGGGCTCGATTCTCGACGTGCTCGAGACGCCGGCGTCGAGGTCCTCCCGAATACCGCCGGCTGCTTCACCGCCCGCGACGCGATCATCACCGCCCAGCTCGCGCGCGAGGCGTTCGCCACCGACTGGATCAAGCTCGAGGTGATCGGCGATGACCGGACGCTCCTCCCCGACGCGGTCGAGCTGGTCGCGGCGGCCGAGGCCCTCGTCGATGACGGCTTCGTCGTGCTCCCCTACACGACCGATGATCCCGTGCTGGCGCGCCGCCTGGAGGACGTGGGCTGCGCCGCGGTGATGCCGCTCGGCTCGCCGATCGGCAGCGGCATGGGGATCCGCAACCCCTACAACATCTCGATCATGATCGAGCGCGCCGGCGTCCCCGTGATCCTCGACGCGGGCGTCGGCACCGCCTCCGACGCCGCCGTGGCGATGGAGCTCGGATGCGATGCCGTCCTGTGCGCGAGCGCCATCTCGCGCGCCCACGACCCGGCGGCGATGGCCCGCGCGGTCCGGCTGGCGGTCGAGGCCGGCGTGCTGGCGCGCGGTGCCGGGCCGCATCCCGCGCCGGCTCTACGCCGAAGCCTCGACGCCCGTCGAGGGCCTCGCCGGTGTTCGAGTGAACGCCGGGGAGCTGATGGACGGCTGGGAGGCCGCCTGGTCGGCCAAGCAGGCCGACGCGTTCGCGGAGATCTGCCTCCCGGACGTCCACTACGAGGATCCGCTCACCGCCGGAGCCGCTCGAGGGCCTCGAGGAGCTGGTCCGCCACGCCGAGCGGCTGTGGGCGGGCTTCCCCGACGCCCGGCTGCAGAGCACGGGCGAGCGGCTGACGAGCCGACGCTTCGTCGCGGCCCCGAGCAAGCTCCTCGGCGACGCACCGCGGCCCGCTCGAGGGGCTGCCCGCCACCAACCGGTTCGTCGTCGTGCACTGCGTCTTCTACTGCGAGATGAAGCGCGGCATGCTGCTGCGCGTCCGCGGGTTCTACGACCTCTACGACGCGGCCACGCAGCTCGGGGTCCTGCCGGGGCGGGGGTCGATGGGCGAGAAGGCGCTGCTCATGCTCCGGGGGTTCGGGCTGCGCCGACGGGGCGCGGCGAGCGGAGCTCGACCTCGACCGCCACCGGGGCGTGGTCGGACAGGCGCCCGCGGTCGAGCACCTCGACCCCGCCGGCGGCCTGGAGCCCGCCGGCCAGGAACACGAGGTCGACGTCGTGCCCGCCGGCATAGTCGAAGCCGCTCGAGCGCCAGGCCGCGGACGTTGAAGTCGCCACCGAGGATCGCCGGCTGCCCCGTCCGCCCAGTCGAGCAGCGTCGAGGCGGCCAGCGCGCCGTCGCGGCGGGCGCCCGCGTCGTCGTGGACGGTGGCGTGGAGGTTGCCGACCCAGACTCCGTCGCCGAGGCGGACGGCGTGGACCCACCGCCGCTCGGGCGTCCAGCACAGCCGCCGGGTGCGGTGCGCGAGCACGGCCCGGTCCGCGGCGCACCAGGATCGCGTTGGCGCCACCGCCGTTCGACTTGATCAGGTCGGGCCGGCGCACGGCGACCGCGCGCCGCAGGGGGAGCAGCGCGTTGCGCGAGGTGAGGACCGTCCGCGCGCTCGCCGGCAGTCGCTCGCCCAGTGCCCGCGGCCACCACGGCGGCACCTCCTGAAGCAGCGCCACGTCCCAGCGCCAGCCACGCCAGCGCCGCCGCGAACTCCTCGAACAGATCGTGGCCCGCCGGCGGCACCGAGCGGCCGTGCATCAGGTTCCAGGTGAGCACGCGCAGCCCCATCGAGGCCAACGTACACTCACCCGCTTGCCGACCCACTTTCTCACCGGCGAGGAGCTGAGCTCCGAGCAGCTCCGGGCTCTGCTCGACCGTGCGGCCGAGCTCAAGCAGGCGCCGATCAGCTCGAGCGCGCTCGAGCGCCGCGCAGTCGCGTTGATCTTCGAGGCTCCCTCGACGCGGACCCGGGTGTCGTTCGAGGCCGGGATCGCCGAGCTCGGCGGCCACGCCATGGTGCTGCGCCCCGGTGAGCTGCAGCTCAGCCGCGGCGAGTCGCTGCGGGACACGGCGTACTGTCCTCTCGCGCCACGTCGCCGCCATCGGCATCCGCACGGGCCCCCATCAGAGCGCCGTCGAGCTGGCGGCGCACGCGACCGTTCCCGTGGTCAACATGCTCACGGCCGAGCACCACCCGTGCCAGGCGCTCGCGGACCTCATGACCCTCCAGGAGGCGTTCGGGCGGCTCGAGGGGCTCACGCTCGCCTACGTCGGCGACGGAAATAACGTCGCGCGTTCGCTGGCGCTGCTCGGCGCGCGAGCCGGCGTCCAGGTCAGGGTGGCCTCGCCGGACGGCTACGCGCTCGAGCCGGTGGCCGGGGCGATGATCACCGACGACCCCCACGCCGCCGCCCGAGGCGCGGACGCCGTGTACACCGACGTGTGGGTGAGCATGAGCGACGACCAGCAGACGGCTGATGACCGCCGCCGGTCGCTCGCCCCCTACCGGCTCGACGACCGGCTGCTGGACGAGGCCGGCCCTCAAGCGATCGCGCTGCACTGCCTGCCGGCGCATCCGGGCGAGGAGATCACCGCCGAGGTGCTCTACGGGTCGCGCCAGCGCATCTGGGACCAGGCCGAGAATCGACGCCACGTCCAGAAGGCGCTGCTCGAGCTCCTGGTTGCTTCCTAAGAACGTCTTTTGGGTACGCTCGCCGGAGCGTTCGGACAGAGAGGAGTGCATGTCAATGTCCGCGTCGAAGTCTTCGTCATCCGGTGGCTCGCGAGAATCCGGCCGGGCCCGATCCGCCGGCGGGGGGCGGTCCCGCGCCGCCTCCCCAAGCAGCGCCGCCGCCTCCCCCGCCACCACGGGCGCGGACGACGCCGCGGCCCAGGAGGGCGTCACCGGCTTCGTCGAGCAGCTCGTCAACTACGTGATCAACCCGCTCGGCCTCGTCGTGCTCACCAGGGAGCGGATCCAGGACACGCTCGAGGAGGCCGCCTCCCGCGGCCGGCTGACCCGCACCGACGCCACCGAGCTGGCGGCGGAGCTGGTCCGCCGCGGCCGTATGCAGACCGAGGAGCTGCTGGGTGACGCCGAGCGGCTGGTCGGCCGGGGTCGCGAGCAGTTCGAGTCCGCGACCGTGCGCTCCCGCTTCAGCGACGGGGTCGATCGCATCGTCCGCACCGCCGATCGAGCGCGGCGCACGGTCGGCGTCGGATCCACGTTCCCGATCCTGGGCTACGACGAGCTGACGGCGGCGCAGGTCAACGCTCGCCTGAAGGGCCTGGGGCCGACCGATCTGCGCCGGGTGCGGGAGTACGAGCGCCGCCACGCCAACCGCAAGTCGGTGCTCGAGGCCATCGAGCGAGCGCTCGCCTAGGCCGACCCGATCGCCCCTCTGAGAATTACCGGACACTAGAATCGCGCGTCTCGCATGGCTCCGAACACGCAACCACGCGGGGCACCCAGGCTCGGTACAGGACAGGTCGTGCTCTCGCCCAGTGGAGCGGTGTCGCTCCCCGCGGCGCAGATGCGCCACCTGTACCGCTTCAGCGACCCTGCGCTCTCGGAGCTCTCCCTCGAGGAGCTTCTCCCCGAGCTCCTTCGGCGCGTGCAGCAGGTGCTGCGGGTCGACACGGTGGCGATCCTGCTGATCGATGAGAACCGTGCCGAGTTGGTGGCGCGAGCCGCTAGGGGAATCGAAGAGGAGGTGGAGGCCGGGGTGCGGGTCCCGATCGGCAAGGGCTTCGCCGGCCGGATCGCCTCCGAGCGCGTGCCGATCTTCATGGCCGACGTCGACCACGCCGACATCATGAATCCGATCCTGCGCGAGAAGCGGATCCGTTCGATGCTGGGCGTTCCGCTGGTCGTCGAGGGCGATCTGATCGGCGTGATGCACATCGGCTCGCTGACCCCGCGGACCTTTCAGCCCCGCGACGTCACCATCCTCGAGATGGCGGCAGCGCGCGCGGCGCCGGCGATCGAGCGCGCGCGGCTGTACGAGGCGCTGGAGCGCGAGCACCGGGTGGCGATGGTCCTCCAGCGGAGCCTGCTGCCCAAGCGAATCGTGGATGTCGCCGGCGCCGCGGTCGCGGCGCGGTATCTGCCGGCGCGCGACGAGGTCGGTGGCGACTGGTACGACGTGATCGAGCTCTCGAGCGGGAAGCTCGGCGTCTGTATCGGCGACGTCGTCGGCCACGGCCTCAAGGCGGCGTCGCTGATGGGCCAGCTGCGGGCGGCGCTCCACGCCTACGCGCTCGAGGGCCACGGCCCGGGCCGCACCCTGGAGCTGGTCGACCGCTACGTGCAGAACCTTGGCGAGGCCGTGATGGCCACCGCCGGCTACGCGGTGTTCGACACCGACACGGGAGCCGTGACGTACGCCACGGCGGGACACCTGCCGCCGGTCGTGATCGCGCCCGAGGGTCCGCGCCTGCTCGATTTCCCGCCCGCGGCGCCGCTCGGAGCCTTCCCGTACACCAGCTACCCCGAGCACGAGTTCTCCCTCGCCAGCGGCGAGACGCTCGTCCTCTACACCGACGGCTTGGTGGAGCGCCGCGGCGTCCCGTTGACCGACGGCATCGACGAGCTCGCCGCGGCGATCGCCGGCGTTAGGGATGCTGACGAGGCCTGCGCGCGTGGCCCTCGAGCGCCTCGTCCCCGCGGGCGGTCTGCGCGACGACGTCGCGATCGTCGCCGTCCAGGGCACGGCCGTTCCCGCCGAGCTCGAGCTGACGCTGCCCGCCGAGCCGCGGGTGCTCTCCGAGGTACGGCGGACGCTGCGGCGTTGGTTGTACGAGCAGGGCGCCAGCGCGGACGACCTCTCCGAGGTGACGATCGCTGTCAACGAGGCCTGCACGAACGCGATCGAGCACGCCTACTCGCCGGCCCCGGCGACGTTCGAGCTCGAGGCGCGAAAGGATGACGACGAGCTCACCGTGGTCGTGCGGGACACCGGCCGGTGGCGGAGCCCGCGCGGTGAGCACCGCGGCCGCGGCCTGAAGATCATCGAGACGGCGATGGACGAAGTGGAGCTCAACCGCTCGGCGAGCGGGACCGAGCTCGTGATGCGCCGCCGGTTGCATTCATCGTGACCCGGCTCGGCGACGTCACCTTCCAGCACGAGAGCGACGTCCTCGTCGCCCGGCTCGTGGGCGAGCTCGACATGTCGAACGCCGAGGACATCGGATCGGCGGTGCTCGACGCGACGCCGAACGACGCCGTGGGCGTGATCCTCGACCTCAGCGGCGTCGAGTACCTCGACAGCGCCGGCATCTACGTCGTCTTCGGGATGCGCAGCCGCCTGCGCGCTCGCGGTCAGAACCTCAGGCTCACCGTGCCGAGTGGCTCCCCGGTGGAGGACGCGCTGCGGCTGGCCGGGGTGCAGCGCCACGTCGAGGTCGTGGAAACCGTCGAGCGCGGAATCGAGGAGCTGCAGGCGAACGGAGACGACCGAGCCCGACCTAGCCTAGGTCGAGGTCGGCGAGCACGACCCGGAAGTCGAGCCGCTCGCCCGTCAACTGCCCGAGGAGCTCGCCGGCGCGAAGGCGCTGGCCTTCGCGCCACAGGCTCCGGAGCAGCGCGCCGGCCTCCGGCGAGTCGAACCACGCGGCGCCGAAGCGCTCCCGCAGATGGGAGCGCAGATACGTCTCGAGCGCCCACGCCTGCAGGTAGCAGACGCAGTAGAAGCCGGCGTCGACATCCTGGAGAAACAGCTCGTGCGGCCACTCGACGCCGACCGCCTCGCCGAGCAGGCGGGCGTAGACCGGATCGACTGCGTCGAGCGGCTGGCTCGCCGCCGTGCAGCTGCAGCTCGTAGGCGAGCTTGGCCGCGTACCGGCGCAGGTACACCAGGCGGACGGCGCGAGCGTGGGCAACGAGCGGCTCCGGGTCATCCGCACGCAGGTGCCGGCGCAGCCACTCCGGGTCCGCCACCAGGTGATCGAACAGGAACGCGAAGGCCTCCGTAACCGAGTTGTCCCCCAGATACCGGTACTCGAACGGCAGGCCGGGATCCACGTTCGCGTAGTGCTCGGTGTGGCCTCCTTCGTGAAACAGCGTCGAGTAATCCTCGCGCCCTCCGACCGGCGTCAGGACCAGGTACACCTCGTGCGGCGGACGGACCGGCGCGCAGAAGGCGCGCTGTGACTTGTTGGGCCGCGGCTCGACGTCGAACACCACACCTCGCTGCTCGCTGACCTCCACGCCCAGCCCGCGCATCGTCCGCTCGAAGCTCGTCACCACGCCGTCGGCCGGGAAGGCGGCGTCCTCATCCGGGCGCCCTGAAGAACCTGGGGATGTCGCTGCGGCGCAGCCGCTCGAGCCCGAAGCCGAGCGTGCGCTGGAGCTCCGGCTCGAGCACCGCCGCGTAGCGCGGGCCGGTCGCGGCGCTGAACGCTCTGCACTGCTCGTGCAGAGCGTCGAGGTCGAGCTGCTTGCACTCGGCGCACATCGCGCGGTAGCTGTCCCACCCGAGCTCGCGGGCGCAGGCCTGCTGGCGCTCGATCACCTCGCGATAGAGCGCGCCGAGCCCGCCCGCCACCGCCTCCAGGCGGGCGCGCTCGATCGCCTCCCGCCGATCCGGGTCGGGCTCGTTGGCCTGAACCGCCGCCGACTCCCGGTAGCCGACGCTCCGGTCCTCGAGCTCGAGCACCGTCGTCGGCCTCGCGGAGGGCCAGCTCGGCCTCGGCCTGCTTCGACGCCTCGCCCACGTACCCCTCGACCGCGAAGTCGACGAGCATGGTCAGCCGCCGGTGTTCCTCGGTGCCGCGCGGCCGCGCGACCGGCGCGCTCGCGAAGGCCGTCGATGGCCGGCCGCGTGAACAACTCGCCGTGGCGCGCGTAGATCGGCTCGATCGCGTACTCGTCCTTCAGCCCGGCGTAGTGGCGGTAGTACTCGCCCGTCAGCTCCGACAGGAAGGCTTCGGCCGAGGATCGGTAGGCGTCGAGGTCCATCGGGCTGCCATCCTAGGTTCCGATGGAAGCGGGAAGTCACACTGCCAAGCGTCCTGCGCGCGGGACCGAGCTCGATCTGCGCATCGGCTCCCTGGCCTACGGTGGCGCCGGCGTCGCCCGGCTCGACGGATACGTCGTGTTCGTGCAGGGCGGGGTTCCCGGCGACCTGGTGCGGGCCGCGTGGGCAAGTCGAAGCGCTCGTATGCCGAGGCCCGTGCGATCGAGGTGCTCGAGCCCAGCCCGGATCGGGTCGAGGCTCTGGCGCGCCACCCCGGAGCTCCGTGGCAGGTGCTGCCCTACGAGCGCCAGCTCGAGGTCAAGCAGGACCAGGTGGACGACGCGCTCCGGCGCATCGGGCGCCTCGACGGGTACGAGCTCGAGCCGATCGTGCCCGCCGTCGAGCAGTGGCGCTACCGCAACAAGCTCGAGTACTCGTTCGGGACCGATCGCGCTCGGCGGGCGGCTCGTGTGCGGCTTTCACGCGCCGGGACGCTGGGAGGAGATCGTCGAGATCGAGGACTGCCTGCTCGCCTCCGAGCCGGCCAACCAGGCGCGCGAGCGCGTGGTCGAGTGGTGCCGCTCAGCGGGTCTCCCCGCATACGATCGCCGCAGCGGCGAGGGCTTCCTGCGCAACCTGGTGGTCCGGGAGGGCCGCCGCACGGGGCAGCTCCAGGTCCGCCTCGTCACCGCTCCCGGCGAGCTGGACCGCGACGCTCTCGTCGCGGCGGCCGGCCCCGTGGACGGTCTGCTCTGGACCCGGCTCGACAGCGTTGCCGAGACCACCCAGGGCGGCGAGACTGAGCTGCTCGCCGGCGTCGATCGGCTCGAGGAGGAGCTCGGCGGCCTGCGGCTGCGGATCTCACCGCAGGCGTTCCTGCAGACCAACACCGAGATGGCGGAGCGCCTGTACGGGCTGGCGATCGAGTACGCGGCGCTGACCGGGTTCGAGCGCGTCTACGACCTGTATTGCGGGATCGGGACGATCGCCCTGCTGCTCGCGCCGCGCGTGGCCGAGGTCTGGGGGCTCGAGCTGATCGAGGATGCGGTCGCCGACGCGATCGCGGGCGCGCGGCTGAACGAGGTCGACAACGCGCGGTTCTTCGCCGGCGACGTGCGCCTGGCCCTGCGCGACCTGGTGGCGCAGGCGGGGCGTCCCGACGTCCTCGTCGTCGACCCTCCGCGGGCCGGCCTCTCGCAGAAGGTGGTGCGGCGGATCATCGAGGCGGCACCGAACCGGATCGTGTACGTCTCGTGCAATCCGACCACGCTCGCGCCGAACGCCGCCCAGCTCGTCGAGGCCGGTTATCGCCTGCGGCGCGTGCGGCCGGTGGACATGTTCCCCCAGACGCCGCACATCGAGTGCGTGGCGCTGCTCGAACGCTAGTCTGCGCCGCCATGCTCGCCGTCACCATCCGCGACAAGAAGCTGAGCGTCGAGGAGCATCCCGACCCGGAGCCCGGCGCCGGCGAGGTGCTCGTCCGCGTCCGCGCCGCCGGCCTGAACGGCGCCGACATGATGCAGCGCCGCGGCTTCTATCCGGCGCCCCCGGGCGCGCCGCAGGACATCCCCGGACTCGAGCTGGCCGGCGAGGTCATCGGCCGCGGGGCGGGCGCGAACCGCTTCGAAGAAGGCGACCTGGTGATGGGGATCGTCGCCGGAGGCGGCCAGGCGGAGCTGTGCGTGGTCCACGAGCGGATCCTCATGCGGGTGCCCGAGTCGCTCGAGTGGCCGGCTGCCGGCGGCACGCCCGAGGTCTTCACCACCGCCCACGACGCCGTCTTCACCCAGGCGGGGCTGCGCTGCGGCGAGCGCCTGCTGGTGCACGGTGGCGCCGGAGGCGTGGGCACGGCGGCGATCCAGCTCGGCCGGGCGGCGGGCGCACGCGTGACCGCCACCGTACGCAATCCCGTCCACCGGGATGCGGTGGCGGAGCTGGGAGCCGAGGTGATCGAGCCCGACGGCTTCGCCGAGCGCGGACCGTTCGACGTGATACTCGAGCTGGTGGGCGCGCCCAATCTGGACGGCAATCTCGACGCCCTGAACATGCAGGGCCGGATCGTCGTCATCGGGATCGGCGCCGGCGCCAAGGGGGAGCTCGACCTGAGAAAGCTGATGGGTAAGCGCGGGCGGATCCAAGCCTCGACGCTTCGGGCGCGTCCCCTCGAGGAGAAGGCGCTGACGGCGCGGGCGATGGAGCGCTCGGTCCTGCCGCTCCTGGCCTCAGGCACGGTCCGCGTGCCGGTGGCGGAGACCTACCCGCTGGAGCGCGCCGAGGAGGCCTACGAGCACTTTGCCGGCGGCGGCAAGCTCGGCAAGATCGTGCTCACCACCGGCGACTGAGCGCTCCGGCCCCGCTCGGGGCCGGGAGCGCGCAATCAGCGCTTGTGGCTACGGCTTGACGCGGAAGACCTGACCGGTCAGCTTCGCCGACGTAGAGGGAGCCGTTGTGCTGGCCGAGGCCGACGGTCGGGGCGACGAAGCCCTTGACGACCGGCGTCAACGCGCCGCCCTTGAGCGGCATCGAGAACACCTCGCCGCCGGGGCCCTTGCCCTTCGGGCCCGGCGAACGAGGTCATGTAGAGCTTGTTGCCGATGATGGCCAGGCCCATGATGTCCGTATGGGGCCCGAATGACCGGAACGGCTTGGCGAAGCCCTTGCACTTGCTTCCCTTCGTGTCGGTTGCACTGCGGGAAGCCGTAGTTGTCGCCCTTGCCGACCTTCAGCACGAAGTCAGGCGGGTTCTTGGCGCCCGAGTCCTGGCCGAGGGCGGACACGAACGGAGCCGACGAGCCCTTCTCGAACGCGAGCTGCCAGGGCTGCCGGATTCCCGTGGCGTACACCTTGAAGTGCTTGCCGTGGGTGTCCATCGACAGGATGTCGTACAAGTACGGCGACTTCGTGGCCGGCCCGTGGTCGTTGCCGTCGAGCAGGCCGACGTCGACGCCGACGTACAGGCGGCCGTCAGGCCCGATGGCGACGCCGTTGAAGCCCTGGAACTTCTTGGGCGCGGTGTAGATCGCCTTCTGCTTGGTGAACTTGGTCCCGTTCCACCCGCTCCAGGCGAGGATCTGCCACGTCGCGCTCGTCGCCGAGGTCGGCGTACCGCCGCTCACGTAGAGCGTGCCCTTGGACCACGCGAGGCCCGCGACGAACGCCGGCGAACCCGCCAGCTTCGTCGCCGTGCCCTTCTTGAGCAGGAACACGCCGCCGTTGGGCGGCTCGGGCGGCTCGGGTTTCGCCCACCGTCGCCCTCGAACACGTTGCCGCCGCCGAAGGCGAACGATGTCGGCGTCCCGAGGCCGGAAGCGAACAGCTGGACCTTGGCCCCATGGACGCCCTTGGGCGGCGGAGGCCCGCCGGCGGCAGCAGCAGTCCCCGCCACCGCGCCGGCTGTTACGACGGACGCGGCGAACAGCGCCGCGGTACGTCCACGCATAGTGGATTCTCCTTGGTTAGTTACCCCCACTGATGACGAGCGCCTGGAGCCCCGGCCGACGCTCGCCGAGCCAGCGTAACAGAAGGTCCTGTGTACGGCTGCCGTCCGCCGCTGGCGGATCGCCACGGCCCATCGTCGACGAAAGCCGGCTTCTTCGGCCGCCAGCCCTGGCTCGTCCTCGGCGGCGTGGATCGCGCACAGCGCCGGTCCGCCGCGTCTCCATCACCGCTTGCAGCTCGCGCGGCGTCGAGCTTGGCGCCGCACTCCTCGCAGCGATCGCCGAGGCGATCCAGTGACTTCTCTTCCAGGTCCATGGCGGCGAGTCTCAGTCACGGGCGGCCTGCAATCCAGCCCGCCGCTAATACAGGCGGCAGATCCGCCCACCACTGGCCGAGCACCCGGAAGGCGGCCCAGAACTCGCGCTTGGCCAGTTCCTCGTCGAGCGACTCGTCGATGTTGGGGACGTACAGCGCATCGATCGACGGCGTCAGGCGCTGGATCTCCCCGCATAGCTCGGGCGGAGCGGCTCGGCCAGCGGGATCCCCAGTTCGTTGACGACGCCGAGGGCCTCTGGGCCCATTACGACCACCATCCGGGGCGAGACGATCGCCAGCTCCTCGACGAGCCGGGCCACGCACCCTGGATCGGCCATCTCGGGATCGAGGACGGGGCATTTGACGCAGAGCGTCCCGTAGACGGCCAGCGGGTCGATCGACAGCCGCTTCAGCGACTTCATCAGCGCATTGCCGGAGCGGCCGTAGAAGGCCACGCCCTCCTCCACCTCCGAGGGCCGCGCGGCGTACTTGATCAGGAAGATGTCGGCCTGTGGGTGGCCGGAGCCGAGCACGGGCATGAGCTGGCCTCGCGGGCACTCGCGGCAGGCCTGAACGTCCCGCGCGAACGAGTTCAGCTCGCGGATCGCCCGCTCGAGGTACTTCTCACGGATCTCGTCGTCAGTCGCGGGCATCTCCCCCGGATTGGACGACCGCCGAGCTTGTCCTTGCGGGTGCATCAGGAGTTGCGCGACCCTTGCACGCCCGCACCGCGACCCGTCGCCCGCCGTACCCGCCGCTCCCGGGAGGCACGCCGCGCGGCCTCCGGAAGAGCCTTGGTTTGCAGGAACTTAAGCGCCTGGACGTACAGCAGGCTGGCCGGGTTGCGCACGATGTCGGCGTCTCTGAGCGACTCGAGAAACTCGTCGGGACCGTCGAATTCCCGCATCCGAATCCGGACTGATCCGAGCCCCTGGGGCACGTGCGCATCCGATCCTGCACCGGCCGGGATCCGGTACTTGGCCGCGAACCGCACCGCCTCGTCGTTGAACTCGCTGATCGCCACGCGCGGGTTGAAGACCTCGATCGCGTCGACGGAGTCGAGCACGTCGAGGAGGTGCTCGTAGTCGGGCACCGAGTGCATCCGGTCGAACGGGTGGGGCACGTAGACCAGGCCGCCCTGGCGCTTGATCTCGTCGATCGTCTCCTGCAACGACATACCGCGCGGGATCTTGTCCTCGATGAACAGCCCGATGACCTCGCCCTGATCGGCCGTCTTGACCTCCTCGCCGACGATCACCTTCACGCCGTCCGCCTTGGCGCGGGCCTCGTGCGCTCCGGAGATCTCGTTGTGGTCGGTGATCGCGATCGCGCCGAGACCCCGAGCACTCGCTTCGGCGAGCAGGACCTCGACGGGCGTGGCGCAGTCGAAGGAATGGTCGGTGTGCATGTGCAGGTCGACGTCGATCGTCCGGCGGCGGGACAGCTTCTTTCTCAGCTGTGGGTTGGCGCGCGTGTCGTGCCGCCGCGCCACCAGCCTCAGGTACACCTGCTCGAGCTCGTCGGCGACTCGGGACCACGCGAACGTGGAGCGCAGCCGCTCAGCCTGCGCCCGGGCGCGCGTGCGCGCCTCCGGATCGGACGCGAGCCGGGTCAGATGGCTGGCCAGCGTGTCCACGTCCCCAGGCTCGAACTCGAAGCCGAATTCCCCCTCGCCCAGGAGCTCCTCGTACACGGGCAGGCGCGAGGCCACCGTAACCGCGCCGGCGGCCAGCGCGCGCACGAGCGCTCCGGGAGTCGGGTGGACACCCTCGGAGGCGAACACGACCACGTCGGAGAGCAGCAGCGCCTCGGCCTCGGTCATCGCCTCCGCGTCCACGAACTCGATGCGGTCGCGCACGCGGCGGCCGACCGTCGCCGGCGCGGCCAGCGGGCGCTCCGACCACACGGTGGCGTGCCAGGGAAGCTCCTCGGGCAGCGCGCGCAGTGCGCGGAGGAACAGCCTGAGCGCAGCGCGCTCCTCGGTCGCGGCGAGGAACAGCTCGAGCCGCTCGCGCTGCCGCCGCGCGTCTCGCCCGCGTCCGCCCCCGGGAGGATCACCTCGTACTCGCCGGGGAAGTAGCGCTGGATCAGGTCGCGGGTGGCGCGGTAGCTGGCGATCCGGGCGTCGAGGCGCCCGAAGAACAGGCGCGAGAGCGGCCGCGTCAGCTGCGTGGAGAGGATCCGCTCGGTCGGAGCGTGAAAGCTGCCGACGTTGAGCGCGCGCGAATGGCGCAGCGCGATGCTCGAGGCGCTGGGCGCGAACGGCTCGTGCACGTGGACGACGTCGAGCGGGAGCGTCGCTCATCGCCTCCTCCACCGTCCGGGCCACGTCCACGGGGAGCGAGGCGGCGCGCCGGCGCGTGGGTGAGAACGGCAGCACCTCCCCGACGCCGAGCACGAGCGGCGCCTCATCGGCGCGCCCCAGCAGCGAGGAGTTCTCGCTGCGCAGCGCACGCCGGCTGTCCCGGACCAGCTCGCTCGAATGCGACGGTGCGACGATCAGCACCCGGTGGCCGCGGGAGGCCAGCTCCTCGGACACGCGCCGCACGTGTTCGTTTACCTCGTTCGCCACCTCCCAGGCGAACGGGGTGACCTGCGCGATCGCGAGGCGCTGCACGCCCGCGATTCTATGACCGGGCTACTTCGCGGCCGTTTCGGCCTTCGCGTCTCGGCCTTCGTCGCCCCGCCGCCTTGCGCGAGTACTTGGCGATGAACTGCTCGGTCATCTCCTGCGCCTCGGAGTCCGGACGCTGGTTCATCGGCGACTTCATCAGGTAGGAGCTCGGTCCGTCGAGCTGCCCGGCCACGCCGTTGTTCAGCGCCAGCTTGCAGCAGCGGACGGCGTCGATGACGATCCCGGCCGAGTTGGGCGAGTCCCACACCTCGAGCTTGAGCTCCGGCGTTCAGCGGCACGTCACCGAAGGCCTGGCCCTCGAGCCGGATGTGCGCCCACTTGCGGTCGGTCAGCCACGGGACGTAGTCGGAGGGCCCGACGTGGACGTCCTCGGCGGGGAGGACGTGGCCCATGATCGACGTCACGGCGTTGGTCTTGGACTCCTTCTTGGACTCCAGCCGCTCGCGCTCGAGCATGTTGTAGAAGTCCATGTTGCCGCCGACGTTCAGCTGCGAGGTGCGCATCAGCTTGACCCCGCGGTCGTGGAACAGGCGGGCGAGGGCGCGGTGGACGATCGTCGCGCCGACCTGCGACTTGATGTCGTCGCCGACGATCGGCAGGCCGGCCTTCTCGAAGCGGCCGTTCCAGTACGGCTCGCGGGCGATGAACACCGGGATGCAGTTGACGAAGCCGCACCCGGCCTCGAGCATCTGCTCGACGTACCACTTGGTGGCCTGCTCGGAGCCGACCGGCAGGTACGAGACGACCACGTCGGTGTGGGTGTCCTTGAGGATCCCGACGATGTCCGAGGTCGGACCCGGCGCCTTCGTGATCTTCTCCTTGAGGTACTTGCCGAGGCCGTCGTGGGTCATCCCGCGATGGACCTCGACTCCGAGGCTTCGGGACCTCGTCGGCGAACTTCAGCGTGTTGTTCTGGCCGGCGAAGATCGCCTCGCTGAGGTCCTTGCCGACCTTGTCGGCGTCGATGTCGAACGCGGCGGAAAACTCGATGTCACGGACGTGGTAGCCCCCGAGGTCGACGTGCATGAGGCCGGGCACGGACTCGCGAGGGTTGGCGTCGCGGTAGTACTGGACGCCCTGCACGAACGAGCTTGCGCAGTTGCCGACGCCGATGATCGCGACGCGCACCTTGTCGGACTGGTAGCGCGCGGCGCCGTTGGTGGAACCGTTGGTATTGGGCACTGAGAGGCGTTCCCTTCTCGATCTAGGGCCGGCGCGAGGGTCGCAGCGCGGCTCGCAAGAGATATCCCCAGATCTACGGTTGGTTACACGGCGCGGGGGGCGACGGTCAGCCTAGACCTGCGCCTCGCGCAGCTGGCGGCGAACGTGGAGGATCCGCTGCATCGTGGTCAGCACGGCGAGCCCGGCGAGGACGTAAACGGCGGGGGCCAGGAGCTCGAAATGGCCGAGCGAGGCACCCTTGGCGAACACCAGCCCGGCCGACAGGATCACAACCCGGACTGGGCGGGTGGCGAGCCCGACCTTGCAGGCCACCCCGAGCGCCTCGGCGCGGGCGCGGGTGTAGGAGACCATCAGGCTGAACAGCACCGCCGCCACCACCGCGGCCACCGCCACCTGGTTGTGGCGCGAGGCGAAGTAGGCGCCCACCGCCGTCAGCACGATCCCTTCCTCGAGCCGATCGAGCGTCGAATCCAGGAAGGCGCCGAACGGCGTGCCCTTGCCCGACATCCGCGAGTAGCGCCCGTCGAGCGTGTCCATGATCGATCCGACGATGAAGGCGACGCCGGCGAGGAAGAAGAGGCGTTCGACCACCAGCCCGGCGGCCACGAGGTTGAGCGCAAAGCCCGTGAGCGAGATCGCGTTCGGCGTCAGGCGCGACTCGATCAGCCGCTCGCGCATCAGCTCCGGCGTCGTCGGCCCCTCCCGGCGGCGGGGACGGGGCTCACGCGGCGGCCGCGGGCGGGTGCGCAGAGGCGGAGTGTGTTGTTCGGCCATTTAGAGCTACGCCGGCGCGTGGGAGAAGGCCCAAACGTCCGGCCGTGCGCGCGCCAGGAGCTGGGCGGCGAGCACCATGGACACGGCAGCGGTCAATGCACCGAGAAACACGTCAGTGAAGTAATGGTTACCCGTCGCGACCACCACAAACGTGATCCAGAACGGATAGAGGCCCCAGGCGAGCCTCGCGGGCCAGCTGCGGACGAGGCGAACCATGGGCCATCCGACCATGACCGCGAAGCACACGTGCATCGACGGCACCGCCGCGTAGAGGTTGAGGAAGGCGCTCGAGGCGCCCTTCTCGACCGTGATGCCCGTGAACTGCTGGATCGTGTCGGTGAAGCCCCACTCGGGCATCAGTCGCGGCGGCGCCGTGGGAAAGACCGCGTAGCCGATGAGCGCGAGCCCCATCGCGATCATGAACGTGTTGCGGACCGAGTAGAACGAC
Organism: uncultured Solirubrobacterales bacterium; assembly: GCA_963839105.1. Taxonomy (GTDB): domain Bacteria; phylum Actinomycetota; class Thermoleophilia; order Solirubrobacterales; family Solirubrobacteraceae; genus Palsa-465. The sequence goes on along the minus strand of CAWITQ010000008.1, from coordinate 791,575 downwards.
TCGTTGCGGCGCAGGTAGATGTAGAGCAGCGCCCCTGCCGTCACCACGTAGTGGGCGTTCAGATACGTCCAGTCGGCGAAGTCGATCAGCCAGTGCTTGTTCACCGCCCAAGACTGGATGCTGGGCTCGACGAACACGTGGAGCACGCGCTCGAGGTGGATGATCTTCGTCGCGTCGCCGAACGGCTTGTAGCCGGGGTTGTAGGCGCTGCCATACGCGACCGCGCGCACCAGCCCGTACAGCACGTAGGCGCCGATGAACAGCCCGATCTGGCGGAAGACATCCGCCCAGCCGTGAGGCAGGGCGCGCACGCCGATCTGACGAAGTCGACCCCGCATCGCAGCCGGCCATCCTAGCGGTGGCGCCTGTTGTCTCTTGGTTAGGGGCGGCAGCGGACCGCGTGCGAGCCGACCCGCCCCGGCGAGAACCGGATCGACAGATTTGTGGTGCCTGGGCGGCGCAGTGTGAGCTCCGTGAAGCCGTTCCTGGGCTGCACGCAGCCGTCGCCGAGCGACCAGTACGGCGTGAAGCGAACGCGCACGAATGCGGTGCCGGCGCGGGTGGCGCGGAGCCTCACCCAGTTCGGGCCGATCGCGGTCGCGGTGGCCGCTCCCTGCGACAGCGGCGTCGCGTCGCTCACCGCATACATGCGCCAGTGACGCGTGTGCAGCACGAGCTTCAGATACGGGAGGCCGCGGGCTATCAGCACCCTCTCGGCGCGCGCGGAATAGTCCAGGCTGGCGTCCGAGACGGCGACGTACCGGACGCCGAGGCTGTGCAGCCACGTGTGGTAGGTCGACGCGCTGAGCGTGCCGTCGTAGAAGAGCGCGTTGTCCTTGATGTCGAGCTGGCGCTCCCAGCCTCGCGCGAGGGGAATCCTCGGGGCCACCTCGTACGCCTCGTAGTGGAACTGGGTGAACGGGATCTCGACGCGGAACGGCGGTCCGCCCTGTCGCTCCAGGAACGACAGCAGCGGATGCCAGTAGCTCGCCGTACCCGACGGATCTCCGGCTGCCGTGGAGACGTCGCGGATCGGTGCCTGCCACTGGATGTAGAGCAGCGGGACGGCCAGGACGAGCAGAAGCAGCTTGCGCCGTGGCCACAGCACGGCCGCCATGACCGGGCCCGCGACGAGCGGCGCGAGGCGCGCGGCGTTGCTGCCCACCGGTGAGGGAACCACGTACGCGGCCAGGCAGGCGATGGCGTAGAGAACCGCGCCGGCGCGGAGCGTCCAGTCGCGCCGATCCGTGACTGCGACGAGGACCGCGGCGATCAGCACGATCGGCCACAGCGTGCTGAACGCGAACGGCTCCTTCCCGCCCTCGGGGAAGGCAAGCCCGAGCAGGGCGACGGGAACGAGCGCACAGGCAGCGGTGGCGAGGCCGGGGACGGTGGCGCGCAGGCTTCGCTCCGTCGCGAACCGTCCGGCGGCGTGCGCGGCCCCGGCCAGCGCCGCGAACAGCGCCGCCACCGGGCTGGCCAGGGCGGTCACGACGGCGAGGGCGAGCGCCACCGTGGTGCGCCGGCGCTGGAGGGCCAGCGCACACCCCACCGCCGGCAGCATCCCGAACGCGAACGTCAGCCGGCCGGTGAACAGGTCGGTGCCGGTGGCGAGGCCGAACCACAGCGCCCCGAGCCACGCGTCGGAGCCATACCGGCGCCACACGAGGGCCTCGAACAACGCCGCGGTGGCGGTGGACGCGAGAGCGGCCGCCAGCTGCGGCGTGATCGCGGCGGCGACCGGCGGGAAGAGCACGCTGTAGCCGGGAACGTCGTGGCCCCCGTACCACCAGTTGTTCCAGATCCCGAACCCCTCGGCGGTGAACAGCTTGGCCCGCAGCAGGTGGGCGGCGAGGTCGAGGCTCGGTGGCGAGACGATCACGTAGATCGCCGCCAGCACGCCGGCGGCGATGACCGGCGCGGCGCGGCGAGGGTCGAGACCGGTGCGCGCCGCGCGGGCGGCTCGTACGGGGAGCTCCTCCAGGATCGCGCTCACGGGGCGATAAACCTCGCCACCGTGTCGACCACGTCTGCGCGGTCGAGCCACGGCCAGTGGCCGGCACCGGCCACGCGTTCGAGTCGCGCGCCGGGGATTCGCTCGAGGTAGGCCTCGGCGTGCCGGGCCGGGAACCAGGGGTCCTGCTCGCCCCAGAGGATCAGGGCGTCGAGACCGGTCGCCCCCGCCTCGCGGGCGTTGTTATCGACACTGCGATGCAGACGGAGGATGGCCCGTTGCGTGCCCTGGTCGAACTGGTTCCAGACCGACGCGATGCGCTCGCCGGGCCAGGCGGCGGGGGTGGCGCTGGCGCGCCGCAGCGCCCGGGCGAGCATCCAGCGTTGGGTGAAGCCCATCCCCAGCTCACCGATCACCCGGAGTCGCCAAGCGCGCGCCACCCGCGGCCACTTGAAGCCGTCCACGAGCGGCAGTGGGTTGATCAGGACCAACCGGTCGACGAGCTCGGGCCGTCGGCGAGCCAGCTCGAGCGCCACCGCCGCGCTCCAGCCGTGGCCGACGAGGCGCGCCCGGTCGACCGCCAGCTCCGCGAGGAGGTCCTCGACGAAGTCGGCGAGGCCGGGAATGGAGTAGTCGAGCTCGCCGCCCTTGGCCGAGCGGCCGAAGCCGATCAGGTCCGGCGCCACGCCACCGGTCCGCCCGAGCACCCCGAGCCAGTCGTCGGAGCTCGTCGCCAGGTCGTGCAGGTAGACCGCCGGCGTGGCAGTGGCTTCGGCTGCGCGGTAGAAGACGGGCACCGAGCCGAGCTCGATCGTATGCTCGTCGACGCTCACCCGGCGCCGAGGATAACGTCCGCGCCCGTGAGCACCTTGTGCCTCGGGGACGCTCTGGTCGATCTCATCTGCGAACGCCCGATCGCCGACGTCTCGCAGGCAGATGCGTTCGTCCCGCGGTTCGGCGGCGCCGTCGCCAACATCGCCGTGGTGGCGGCGCGCTGGGGTGCTCGGATGTCGCTGGCCGGCGGAGCCGGCGACGACGCGTGGGGTCGGTGGCTGCGAGCGCGGCTCATGCGCGAGGGCGTCGACGCGTCGCGGTTCGTCCTGGTGCCGGACGCGCGGACGCCGCTGGCGCTGGCGACGGTCGATTCCGCCGCCGAGCCGACGTACCACGTCTATGGGGATTTTCCGGGGACGCTCGCACTGGCGCTCGGCGAGCGCGTCGAGGAGGCCGTGGGGAACGCCGCGGCGCTGTTCATCTCGTCGAACACGCTGGTCGAGCCCGAGCAGCGCACGATCACGATGCTCGCCCGCGAGGTGGCGATTGCAGCCGGCCGCCCCGTCGTGTTCGACCCGAACCTGCGGCTGCACCGGTGGCGTTCGCGCGCCGACGCCGCGGCCAGCGCCAACGCGTGCGTGCCGGGCGCCCTCCTCGTCCGCGCCACCGAGTCCGAGGCCGCGATCATGACCGGCGAGGAGGATCCCGAGCGCGCGGCGCGGGCGCTGGTCAAGGCGGGGGCCCGGATGGTCGTCCTGTCGCTCGGGGCCGAGGGCGCGATCCTCCGCGGCGAGCTCCGTGCCGATGTCGCCGGGGTGCCGGTGGAGGTGGTGAGCACGATGGGCGCCGGCGATGTCCTGACCGGCGTCCTGCTGGCGCGACTCGCCCTAAGCGACTTCTATCCGTCCGTCGTGGCCGCAGCCCTGCCCGAGGCGGTCGCCGCGAGCGCCCGCGCCTGCGAGCAGTGGGGGTCGCTTGACTGATCGCGGTGGGCCCCGCGCGGCCGCCCGCACCGCATGGCACCGGCCGCCGGCGCGCCGCGTCCGCACGATCCGCGACCGCCTGCGCCTCGTCTACGGCATCCCGATGGCCGAGCCCCACGGCCACCCGATCGCCGAGCTGATCCTCACCGTCCTCTCCCAGTCGACGAACGACCGCAACCGCGACGTCGCCTACCTCGGGATGCGCGAGCGCTTCCCGACCTGGGAGGAGGTCCGCGACGCCCCGATCGACGAGCTCGAGGAGGCGATCCGCCCAGGCGGGATCTCCAAGGTCAAGTCCGCCCGGATCAAGTCGATCCTGCGGGCGATCACCGAGACCGCGCCCGAGCTCTCGCTGGACTGGCTTGCCGAGAAGTCGGTCCCCGAGGCGCAGGCGTACCTGACCTCCTTGCCCGGAGTGGGGCGCAAGACGGCGGCGTGCGTGCTCCTGTTCGCCCTCGGCATGCGCGACGTGCCGGTCGACACCCACGTCTCACGCGTCGGGACCCGGCTGGGGTTGTTCCGCCCGGGTGCGCCGTTCGAGGAGCTCCACGACACGATGCTCGGAATCACCCCGAAGGGCCAGGAGCTCGAGTTCCACATCAACCTGCTCCGCCACGGCCGGCGCACCTGCCACGCCCGCCGCCCCAACTGCCGCGAGTGCGCCCTGCGCCGCATGTGCCCGAGCGCCGACACGTTCGGCTGACCCGAGCCGGGAATAATGTTCCTTTCGCGACGCCCGAATCGCCGAGGACGCCTTTAACCGCGAACAGCGAGACAAATGTCGACTTCGGCGAAACCCGCGCGTCGAGAGGAACATTATTCCCGGGTGGCGCTGGGGGTGGCGGCCGGCGACCGCGCGGTGGCGAGGGCTGTGGTGGCATGCGGTGGCGCCGGCCGGGGCACGCCACCGAAGCGCCCCGGCGGTTTGAAGCCGCGGCCACCGGGGTGAGAGGCGTGCTCCAGGCGGCACCGACGATCCTCGCGCGAAGCGCACGGATCGTCGGGCCGTTCTGGGGCACGCCCCACGGGCGCATGGCCAGCAAGCTGAGATCTGCTACGCTGAGGCTCAGATTTTTACGAACCTAGAGGAGTAGAACGCAAGATGGGAAAGACGATTGGAATCGACCTCGGAACGACGAACTCGTGCATGGCAGTGCTCGAGGGCGGCGAGCCGACGGTCATCGAGAACGCCGAGGGTGGGCGGACCACCCCGTCGGTCGTCGCCTTCACGCAGTCTGGCGAGCGCCTCGTCGGCACGGTGGCGAAGCGCCAGGCCGTGACCAACCCGCAGAACACGGTCTTCTCAATCAAGCGCTTCATGGGCCGCAAGGAGGCCGAGGTGCGCGAGGAGGAGTCGATCGTGCCCTACAAGGTGGTCGGCGGACCGAATGGCGATGCGCGCGTGGAGGCAGGCGGCAAGCAGTACAGCCCGCCCGAGATCAGCGCGATGATCCTCGGCAAGCTCAAGGCTGACGCCGAGGCATACCTGGGCGAGACCGTCGACAGCGCGGTCATCACCGTCCCGGCGTACTTCAACGACGATCAGCGCCAGGCGACCAAGGACGCCGGCAAGGTCGCCGGACTCGACGTGAAGCGGATCATCAACGAGCCGACCGCGGCGTCGCTGGCCTACGGCCTCGACAAGGAGTCCGACCAGACGATCCTGATCTTCGACCTCGGTGGCGGCACCTTCGACGTGTCCGTGCTCGAGATCGGCGACGGCGTGTTCGAGGTCAAGGCGACCGCGGGTGACAACCACCTCGGTGGCGACAACTTCGACAAGGCCCTGGTCGACTGGCTGGTGGCGGAGTTCAAGCGCTCGCAGGGCATTGACCTGGCCGCCGATCCGATGGCGCTCCAGCGTCTCTACGAGGCGGCGGAGAAGGCCAAGATCGAGCTCTCAACCACGCAGGAGACTCAGATCAACCTGCCGTTCATCACCGCGGACGCGACCGGCCCGAAGCACCTCGACATGCGCCTCACCCGGGCCAAGATGAACGAGCTCACGAGCGACCTGCTCGACCGCACGGTGGCGCCGGTGCGTCAGGCGATGGACGACGCCAAGGACAAGGGCGTCGCGACGATCGACCACGTGGTTCTGGTCGGCGGCATGACCCGCATGCCCGCCGTCCAGGAGAAGGTCAAGGAGCTGACCGGCAAGGAGCCGCACCGGGGTGTGAACCCGGATGAGGTCGTGGCCGTGGGCGCCGCCATCCAGGCGGGCGTGCTCGCCGGCGACGTCAAGGACGTGCTCCTGCTCGACGTCACCCCGCTGACCCTCGGCATCGAGACCAAGGGCGGCGTCATGACCAAGCTGATCGAGCGCAACACGACGATCCCGACCCGCAAGGGCGAGGTGTTCTCGACGGCCGAGGACAACCAGCCGAGCGTCGAGATCCACGTCCTCCAGGGCGAGCGCGAGATGGCGATGTACAACAAGTCGCTGGGCAAGTTCCAGCTGACCGGCATCCCGCCGGCGCCGCGGGGCATACCGCAGATCGAGGTGGCGTTCGACATCGACGCCAACGGCATCCTCAACGTCTCGGCCAAGGACCTGGGCACGGGCAAGGAGCAGAAGATCGAGATCCGCTCCGGCTCCGGCCTCTCCGACGACGAGATCAAGCGCATGGTCTCGGACGCCGAGTCCCACGCCGAGGACGACCGCCGTCTGCGCGAGCTGGCGGAGGCCCGCAACAACGGCGAGAACGCCGCCTACCAGGCCGAGCGCCAGCTCAAGGACCTGGGCGAGGCCGTCGACGAGAGCTCCAAGACCGAGATCGAGGCCGCGATCAAGGAGGTCCGCGAGTCGCTGACCTCAGAGGACGCCGCCGACATCCGGTCGAAGACCGACGCCCTCCAGGCCTCGTTCCACAAGGTCTCCGAGGCGATGTACCAGCGCGCCCAGGAGCAGCAGGCCGCGGCCGGCGCCACCGGTGCCGACGGCGCCGGCGCGTCGCACAACGGTGCGGGTGCCGAGGACGTGGTCGACGCCGAGGTCGTAGACGAGGGCCGGTAATGAGCACCGAACAGACGAACGGCGGGGGCGCTCCCATCCAGGAGAGCGCCCCGGCGCCGGCCGTCGAGGAGGCCCCGCTCGACGGGGCGCCCGAGACGCCGGCGCCACCGACCGCCGAGGCCCCGGAGCCGGAGGCCACGGCTCCCGAGAACGAGGAGCACGCCCAGCTCCAGCGCGATCTCGAGGAGCTCACGGCCAAGGCGTCGAAGGCCGACGCGTACCTCGAGCTGGCCCAGCGGACCAAGGCCGACTTCGAGAACTACCGCAAGCGCGCCTCACGTGAGACCGCGGCGGCACAGGAGCGCGGAGTGGCCAAGCTGGCCAAGGAGCTGCTGCCCGCCGTCGACAACCTCGACCGTGCGCTCGAGGCGGCGGAGGTGGCCGGTGGCGAGAACGGCGCGGACAGCACGCTCGCGTCCGGGATCAAGCTCGTGCACGCCGACGTGATCGCGGCCCTGGCGCGCGCCGGGATCGAGCGCTACTCGCCGGAGGGCGAGGTGTTTGATCCTCAGCACCATGAGGCCGTCGCGCAGCAGCCGGTGGACGGGGCCCAGCCGGGCACGATCGTGGAGGTCTACCAGCGCGGTTACCGGCTCGGTACCGCGGTGATCCGGCCTGCGCGAGTCCTCGTGGCGGGGTAGGCCATGGCCGACAGAACGGACTATTACAAGACCCTCGGGGTCGGCAAGAACGCCTCCGATGCGGAGATCAAGAAGTCCTACCGCAAGCTCGCCCGCCAGTACCACCCTGACCGCAACCCGGGTGACAAGAGCGCCGAGGAGCACTTCAAGCAGATCTCCCAGGCCTACGACGTCCTGTCGGATCCCGACAAGCGCAAGGCCTACGACCGCGGCCAGGGACCGCTGGGCGGCTTCGGCGTGCCCGGCGGCTTCGACCCCGGCTCGTTCGGGGGCAACTTCTCGGACATCCTGTCGAACATCTTCGGCGGGGCCGGCGGCGCCGCGCGCGGGCGAACCGCGGGTGGGCGGCCCGGCGGACGAGCCGGCGTCCAGCGCGGGCGCGATCTCGAATCCGAGGTGTCGCTCAGCTTCGACCAGGCCGTGAACGGCTCGCAGGTGCCGCTGGCGGTGCAGACCTCGCAGCCGTGCCCGACGTGCAGCGGGACCGGGGCCAAGCCGGGAACCAGCCCAAAGGTCTGCCCCGTGTGCAACGGTAGGGGCGTCGAAGCCCAGAGCCAGGGGATCTTCTCGATCTCCCAGCCCTGCTCGAACTGCCAAGGCACCGGTACCGTGATCGAAGATCCCTGCCCCAGCTGCCACGGCACCGGCGCGCAGCGGGGCGTCAGGCGGCTGCGCGTGAACATCCCGGCCGGAGTGCGCGACGGGAGCCGCATCCGCCTCGCCGGCAAGGGCGAGGCCGGGCCCCGCGGCGGCGAGCCCGGCGACCTGTACGTGATCACCCGGGTGTCGGACTCGCCCGTGTTCAAGTGGAACGGCGACAACCTCGAGGTCGAGGTCCCGCTCACGATCCCCGAGGCGATCCGCGGCGCGGTCATCGAGGTGCCCACGCTGAGCGGCTCCAAGCGACTCCGCGTCCCGGCGGGCACCAAGCACGGCACGATTCAGCGCCTGCGCGGCGAGGGCCCGCAGCGACTCGGCGGCAAGGGCCGCGGCGACATCCACTACCGGTTCGTCATCGACGTGCCCGCCTCGCTCTCACCCGAGCAGGACGAGGCCGTCGACCGCCTCTCCCGTGTGATGAACGGCAACCCGCGAGCCAAGCTGTTCGCGGCTGCCGGCGGAGGCCAGGGCTGATGTCCGCCCGCCGCGACGACGACGGCCCGACCAGCCGGACGCGCGTCGAGACGTCGACCACGATTCGATCCCCCGATGGGCGGATCGAGACGCGCTCGACACGCGTCGAGGTCGCCTCCGACCGCGGCGTGTTCATGATCTCGGTGGCGGCGGAGCTCGCCGAGATGCACCCCCAGACTCTGCGGATGTACGAGGCGCGCGGTCTGATCGAGCCCAAGCGCTCGCCCAAGGGCACGCGCCTCTACTCCCACAAGGACGTCCAGCGCCTGCGCCGCATCCAGGAGATGACCGCCGAGCTCGGCATGAACCTGGCCGGGGTGGAGCGGGTGTTCGAGCTGGAGGAGGAGCTCGAGTCCATGTCACGCAAGGTGCGGGCGCTCGAGAAGCGGGCGGCTCAGCTCAAGGCCGAGGTCGAGCGCCTCGAGGAGATGCGGCGCGAGCTGCGCGCCGAGATCGTCCCGTACAGCAAGGGAGGGGAGCTCGTGCGAGCGTCGGATCTGAAGGGGTTCAAGATTCCTGTGAAGCGGCCGCGCGGGTGAGGCGGCTCGCCGTAGCGCTGGCCCTGGCGCTCGCCACCGCGGCGACAGCGACGGCGCCGGCGGCGGCGTCCGCATCGCCCAGCCCCGCAGCAGATCCAGCTCGTCCTGCCGCTGAACGCCGACTTGGCCGGGCTCGCCGCCTTCGCCACCGCGGTCAGCACTCCGGGATCTCCCAACTACCGTCACTTCGCGCCCGTCCCGCAGCTCGAGCGCCGGTTCGGAGCGCCGCCCGCCGCCCGCCGGCGCGTTGCGGACTACCTGCGCCGGGCCGGCGCCACCGCGGTCCGCGTCGACCCGAGCGGCCTGTTCGTGGTCGCGACCATGCGCCGCGGCCTCGCCGAGCGCCTGTTCACCACCACGCTTAAGACGGTCCGCTCCGCGTCCGGCCAGCGATACACCGCCCCCGCCCAAGCCGCCAGCGTACCCCGGCCCTTGCACGGCCTCGTCACCGGGGTGGTCGGGCTCGACACGCGGCCGCTGAGCGCGCCCGTGGCGCATGGTCCGCGCGCCTCCCAGCCGAGCTCGGCCTACGGCTCGGTGAGCGGCACCCCCGCAGGCTGCGCCCAGGGCCGTGACTCCGGCGGCTTCACGCCCAACCAGTATCTGACCGCCTACGGCCTCACCCAGCTCCACAACCAGGGCCTCAGAGGCTCCGGCGAGCGGGTGGCGCTGATCGAGGTCGACGGCTTCAAGGCCTCCGACCTGCAGACCTTCGCCCGGTGCTTCGGGGTCGGCGTGCCGCACCTGCACGCCTTCGGCGTCGGGGTCAACCACCCGCTGTCGCCCGGGCCCGAGGCCACGCTCGATGTCGAGGTCCTCACCGCTGCCGCGCCCAAGCTGGCGGGCATCGACGTCTACGAGACGACCGCCGATGCGGCCGGCTCGCTCCAGGCGTTCGTGGCACCGCTGGAGAACGCCGGCTTCAAGCCGCAGGTGATCTCCGCGTCGCTCGGGCTGTGCGAGCCCTCGATCCGCCAGGCGCTCGGGCGCTCCGGCATCGACATCGCCGAGGCCGAATTCCAGCTCGCGGCGTCGGGTGGCATCAGCCTGCTCGCCGCGAGCGGCGACTCGGGCTCCGCCGACTGCACCGAGAGCGACGGTACGCCGGATGACTTCCTGGCCGTCAACTTCCCCGCCTCCTCGCCTTGGGTCACGGCGGTGGGCGGGACGAACCTGCACCTCACGGCTCAGAACACGATCGCCAGCGAGGTGGTGTGGAACGACACCAATCTGTCGCCCGGCTCGGCCGGCGGGGGCGGTACGAGCATCCTGTTCAGCCGGCCCTCCTACCAGTCCGGCACCGTCGCCGGCGGCAGGCGCGTCCTCCCCGACGCGTCGATGCTCGCGGACGTCGCCCCCGGCTACACCGTGTTCTGCACCGCGAGCGACTGCATCAACGGCGCTCCTTCGCCCTGGCAGAGCGTGGGCGGGACGAGCGCGGCCACGCCGCTCCTGGCCGGGGGCGTGGCGGTCGTCGACCAGCTGATGCGCGAGCGCGAGCGCGCCGACATCGGCCAGCTCAATCCACTCCTCTACCGCATCGGCCGCTCGTCGCTTCAGAGCAGGGTCTACAACGACGTCACCCAGTACGGCAACGACGTCGGGCCGTACATCCCGGGCAACGGCCAGCCGCTCGGCTGCTGCACGGCGATCCCCGGCTTCGACGCGGCCTCGGGGTGGGGGAGCGTCAACCTCAGCGCGCTGGCGTCCGCCGCCCTGCTCCTCCAGCCGCCCGCGGCGAACGTGAAGCTGTCGCTCCCTGGCCACCAGAAGCCCGTTGCCCACCGTCAGATCCTGGCCACGGTCTCGTGCTCGGAGCGGTGCGCGCTCGCGGCCTTCGCCGAGATCTCGATCAACCACGGAAGGCCCTTCACCGCGCAGTCGAAGGTGTTACAGCTCCGCTCGAAGGGCCACAGGACGGTCGCCGTCAAGTTCTCGGGCTCGCAGCTCGGCAAGCTGCGCAGGGCGCTCGCGCGCCACCGCCTGATCCAGGCCTTCCTGTACGGCGTCACCGTCAGCCCGCAGCACCACATCCTCCGGGAGACGAGCGGCACGCTTCTCACGATTCGCGGCTGAACCCCTTGTCGGGCGTGTCATAATCTAAGTCACGCAGACTTAGATTTAGAGGAAGCCAATGCAACCAGACAGATTCACGATCAAGTCCCAGGAGGCGGTTCAGGCCGCCCAGCGGCTGGCCGACGAGCGGCGCAATCCGCAGACGACGCCCGAGCACCTGCTCGCGGTGCTGCTCGAGCAGGACGGCGGCATCGTCGTCCCCGTGCTCGCGAAGCTCGGCGTCGACCCGGCGGCGGTACGCCAGACGCTCGCGCCCGGCGCTCGACGCCCTGCCCAAGCTGAGCAGCGCCGCTCCCGAGCCCGCGGGCGGCTCCACCGAGCTCACCCAGATCATGCGCACGGCCGAGACCGAGATGCGCGAGCTGAAGGACGAGTACATCTCGACCGAGCACCTGATGCTCGCCGTCGCCGCCCATCCGGGCGAGGCCGGCCGCGTGATGCGCAGCGTCGGCGCCGGCCGCGAGCAGCTGCTGAAGGCGCTGGCCGAGGTGCGCGGCAGCCACAAGGTCACCGACCAGAACCCCGAGGACAAGTTCCAGGCGCTCGAGCGCTTCGGCCGTGACCTGACCGAGGCCGCCGCCCTGGGCAAGCTCGACCCCGTGATCGGGCGCGACGACGAGATCCGCCGCGTCGTCCAGGTCCTCTCGCGCCGCACCAAGAACAACCCGGTGCTGATCGGCGAGCCCGGCGTCGGCAAGACCGCGATCGTCGAGGGGCTGGCCCAGCGGATCGTCGCCGGCGACGTGCCCGAGGGCCTGCGCGACCGCAAGCTCGTCTCGCTCGACATCGGCGCGATGGTCGCCGGATCCAAGTACCGCGGCGAGTTCGAGGACCGGATGAAGGCGGTGCTCAAGGAGATCTCCGACGCCCAGGGCCAGGTTGTCGTGTTCATCGACGAGCTCCACACGATCGTCGGCGCCGGCGCCTCCGAGGGCTCCGTCGACGCGGGCAACATGCTCAAGCCGATGCTGGCCCGCGGCGAGCTGCGCGCGGTGGGCGCGACGACGCTCGACGAGTACCGCAAGCACATCGAGAAGGACCCGGCGCTCGAGCGCCGCTTCCAGCCCGTGCTCGTTGGCGAGCCGACGGTCGAGGACACGATCGCGATCCTGCGCGGGCTCAAGGAGCGCTACCAGGTCCACCACGGCGTCCGGATCCAGGACTCCGCGCTGGTGGCCGCTGCCACGCTCAGCCAGCGCTACATCGCCGACCGCTTCCTCCCCGACAAGGCGATCGACCTCGTCGACGAGGCCGCCTCGCGGATCCGGATGGAGATCGACTCCAAGCCGACCGAGATCGACGAGGTCGACCGGCACATCATGCAGCTCGAGATCGAGCTCCAGTCGCTGGGCGAGGACGACGACCCGGGCACGGTGGCGCGGCGCGAGCAGCTCGAGCGCACCCTCGCTGAGGAGCGCGAGCGCTCGGACGCCATGCACGCCGAGTGGCAGCGTGAGAAGGAGACCGTCGGCGCCGTCGCCGCGCTCCAGGAGCGCCTCGATCAGGCCCGGACCGACCTCGAGCGCGCCCAGCGCGACGCCGACCTCGGCCGCGCGGCCGAGCTCCAGTACGGGACCATCCCCGAGCTCGAGAAGCAGCTCCAGGCCGCGGCCGAGGCCGAGCACAACGGGACCGAGCACGAGGCCAGGTTCCTCAAGGACGTCGTCGACGCCGAGGACGTCGCCGAGGTGGTGGCCAAGTGGACGGGGATCCCGGTCAGCCGCCTGCTGGAAGGCGAGATCGAGAAGCTCGTCCACATGGAGGAGCGCCTGCACCGGCAGGGTGATCGGCCAGGACGAGGCGGTCGAGGCCGTGTCGGCGGCGTTGCGCCGCTCGCGCGCCGGCCTGCAGGATCCGGACCGCCCGATCGGCACGTTCCTGTTCCTCGGTCCCACCGGCGTCGGCAAGACGGAGCTCGCCCGCGCGCTGGCCGAGTTCATGTTCGACTCCCAGGACGCGATGGTCCGCCTCGACATGTCCGAATACATGGAGAAGCACACGGTCTCGCGCCTCGTGGGCGCGCCGCCCGGTTACGTCGGCTACGACGAGGGCGGTCAGCTCACCGAGGCCGTCCGCCGGCGCCCGTACGGCGTGGTCCTGCTCGACGAGATCGAGAAGGCGCATCCCGACGTGTTCAACGCGCTGCTCCAGGTCATGGACGACGGCCGTCTCACCGACGGCCAGGGCCGCACGGTCTCCTTCCGGAACACGGTGCTGATCATGACCTCGAACATCCCGGGCGGCCGGGCCGGCGTGGAGGCCCAGTTCAAGCCCGAGTTCATCAACCGCCTCGACGACATCGTCGAGTTCCACCCGCTCACCCGCGAGCAGATCGGCGAGATCGTCGACCTCCAGGTGGACCGCCTGATCCGCCGCGTGCGCGAGCGAGGCATCGAGGTGGAGCTGACCGATGGCGCCCGCACGCTGCTGGGCAACCTCGGCTATGACCCCACCTACGGCGCGCGGCCGCTCAAGCGGGTGATCCAGAAGCGGCTCGTCGACCAGCTGGCGCTGGCCATCCTCGAGGGCCGGTTCGTCGACGGCGACACCGTGAAGGTGGACGCGGCTGACGGCGAGCTCACGCTCGAGCGCGCGGAGGCCGCGGCCGCCGTTTAGCCGAGCAGCTGTGCCACCGCCTGTCGCCGGAACGCGAAGATCTGATCGAGATCGCGCCGGACGAACAGGCGGTGCGCCAGCGCCCCGGCGGCCCCGAACGGGAGGGCATAGCGGACGCGGTCGCGCATGATCGTTCCCGCGCCGTCCTCCACGAACTCGTGCCGGTGGTGCCACAGGCGGTAGGGGCCGCGGATCTGCCGGTCGACGAAACTCCGCTCGGGCTCGAACTCCTCGATCACCGACACCCAGCGCAGCGGGACGCCGTGGAGGCGGAGCCGATAGCTGATGCGAGCGCCCGCCCGCACCGGGTCGGGCTCCTCGAGGATCTGAAAGCGCAGCCACGGTGGCGTGATCAGCTCGAGGTTCCCGGCCCGGGCGAAGAACTCGAAGACCTCGGGAAGCGGCCGCGCGATTCGCTGCTCGCGCTCCAGGTGGTTGACCCTGTACATCTGTATAGATAAATCTACACGCTTGGAAAGGCGAGGGCCAACCGGAACGCTGCGCATCCTCGAGCGCGCGCCGTGCTTCGCCGAGCTGGCCGACCTCGCCGCCAACCACCACGAGAAGCTCGATGGCAGCGGCTACCCCCGCTCGCTCACGGCCGAGCATCTCGACGTGCCGATGCGCGTGCTGGCGGTCGCTGACGTCTACGAGGCGCTGACCGCCGTGCGCCCATACCGCGGGCCGCTCGCCCACGAGCAGGCGCTGGCGATCATCGACCGCGACGTCCCCCACAAGCTCGATGGGCAGGTCCGGGACGCGCTCGGGGCCTACGCCCCCCGGGCGGCGGGCGCGGCAGGGATGCCGCGCGCCTGACGCATTCAGGAAGACGGGGCCGGCACGACGCCCATAGAGTGCCGTACATGCCTACCTACATCATGCTCTCGCGTCTCTCTCCGGAGGGCGTGCAGACGATCAAGAACAACCCGGCGCGGATCAAGGAAGTCAACCGCGAGGTCGAGCAGCTGGGAGCGGAGGTCAAGGCGCAGTGGGCCACGCTCGGGCAGTTCGACTTCGTCAACGTGGTCGAGGCGCCCGACGAGAAGACGATGTCGCGCGTGTCGCTCGAGCTCGGCTCGCGCGGGACGGCCAAGTACGAGACGCTGATCGCGATCCCGATCGACGACTTCATCGGTGGCATCTAGCCGCCGCGTCCTCGTCGTCGGCGCAGGGGGCCGTGAGCACGCGATCGTCCAGGCGCTGAAGGCGCCCGAGATCCTCTGCGCCCCGGGCAACGCCGGAATCGCGCAGGACGCGAGAGTGCTCGACGTCGGCGTCGATGACCTCGACGGCCTGGTGGCGCTGGCACGCGACGAGGCCGCCGACCTGGTCGTGGTCGGGCCCGAGGCGCCGCTCGTGATCGGTCTCGTGGATGCGCTCGAGGAGGCCGGCGTGCGCACGTTCGGCCCCCGCCAGGAGGCCGCGCGGCTCGAGGGCTCGAAGGCGTTCTGCAAGGAGGTGATGGCCGCCGCCGGGATCCCCACCGCCGAACACGCGGTCGTCACCGACGTCGATGGCGGTCTGCGGGCGATCGCGCGCTACCCGACGGTGATCAAGGCCGACGGTCTCGCCGCGGGCAAGGGCGTGATCATCGCCGCCGACGAGGCCCAGGCGCGGGAGGCGTTGCGCGGCCTCCTGGTCGAGCGCCGCTTCGGCACCGAGCGGGTCGTCGTCGAGGAGCACCTCGAGGGGGAGGAGCTCTCGCTGCTGGCGGTGTGCGACGGGGAACGGGCGGTGCCGCTGGCGAGCGCCCAGGACTACAAGCGGATCTTCGACGGCGACGAGGGACCGAACACCGGCGGGATGGGCTCCTACTCCCCGGTGCCGGCGGTGGACGCCGCCCGCGCGGCCGAGATCTGCGCCGCCGTTCACCAGCCGCTGCTCGAGGAGATGGCGCGGCGCGGCGTGCCCTTCCACGGCTGTCTGTACGCGGGGCTGATGATGACCGCCGAAGGCCCCAAGGTGCTCGAGTTCAACGTCCGCTTCGGCGACCCCGAGACGCAGGCGGTCCTGCCCCGGCTGCGCTCGGACCTGCTCGGCCTGCTCGCCGCCGCCTGCGAGCCCGGCGGCCTGGCGGGTGCGCCGCCGCTCGACTGGGACCCGCGCACCGCGGTGACGATCGCCCTTGCCAGCCGCGGCTACCCCGCCGGCGCGTCGCGCGGCGACGTGATCACCGGCCTCGACCGCATCCCCGGCGACGTGTACGTGACCCACGCGGGCACGGCGCGCCGGGAGGACGGCAGCTTCGTGACCGCCGGCGGTCGGGTGCTCGGCGTGACCGCGTTGGGCGAGGACGCAGCGGCCGCCCGCCGCGCCGCCTATGCTGCCGCGGACATGATCGATTTCGATGGAAAGCAGCTGCGCCGGGACATCGCGCTGAGGGCGGCGGCATGAGCGCCGCCGAGCAGCCCGCAACGGCGCCCACGACCATGCCCGATCCCAAGTCCGAGTTCGACGACCTCGACGTCGACGCTCCGCGCGTCGGCATCGTCATGGGCTCCAAGAGCGACATGGCGGCGATGGAGGCGGCCGAGAAGGAGCTGAGCGACCGCGGGATCCGCTCCGAGACGCGCGTGATGTCCGCCCACCGCCAGCCCGACGAGGTCGCCGAGTACGCCAAGAACGCCCGCCTGCGCGGGCTCAAGGTGATCATCGCCGGCGCCGGCCTGTCGGCGGCGCTCCCGGGCGTGGTCGCCGCGCACTCCGATCTCCCGGTGATCGGCGTGCCGCTGACCAGCCGGACCTCGGTGGCGGGCGGGCTCGACGCCCTCCTGTCGATCGCCCAGATGCCTCCCGGCGTCCCGGTCGGCTGCGTCGGGGTCGACAACGCACGGAACGCAGCCGTGCTGGCGGCACGGATCCTGAGTATCTGATTCACCCGCCCGCGCTGGCGCTAGATTTGCGGGCGGGTACCCATGCCCGACACGGATACGGTGCATCTCTCATCACTGGCCGGGAGTCCCCTGCTCGACTCCGCGGGTGAGCGTCTCGGGCGCGTCGACGACGTCGTGGCCCGTCTCGACCAGGGCGACGGCCTGCCGCCGGTGATCGGGCTCAAGGCGCGCATCGGCGGTCGCGAGGCGTTCGTCCTGATCGAGCACGTCGCCCAGCTCGGGCCCTTCGAGGTCCGGACTACGACCACCAAGCTCGACCTGGCCCAGTTCGAGCGCCGTCCCGGCGAGGTGCTGCTCCGCGGGGACGTGCTCGACCGGAGCCTGATCAACGTCGAGACGGCGCGGCTGGTCACGGCGCACGAGGTCGAGCTCGTGTACGAGAGCGGCCGGTGGCGGGTGGCCGGGATCGACGCCAGCCTCCGCCCGCGGCTGTGGCGGCTGCTCCCCCGGCGCTTCCGCGGCCACGACAGCGAGCACACCGCGTTCGTGCCCTGGGACAAGATGGAGCCGTTCGTGGGCCACGTTCCCAGCTCGCGGTTGAAGCTCGCCTCGCGCCGGCTCGCCCGGCTTCACCCGGCGCAGATCGCCGACCTCGTCGAGGCCGCCTCCCACGAGGAGGGCGAGGAGATCCTCGAGGCGGTCAGGCAGGACAAGGAGCTCGAGGCCGACGTGTTCGAGGAGATGGACGACGAGCACCAGGTCGAGTTCCTGCGCGAGCGCTCCGACGCCGAGGCCGCCGGTCTGCTCGCTCGCATGGCCGCCGACGACGCGGCCGATCTGCTCTTCGAGCTCGACCAGGAACGGCGGCTGCCGATCCTCAACCTGATGCCTGCGGCCCCGCAGCGCAAGCTGCGCTCGCTCCTCGGTCACAACCCGGAGACGGCCGGCGGGATGATGAACCCGGACTTTGTCGCGGCGGGAAAGCAGGCGACCGTCGCCGAGGCGCTGGCCAGCGTGAGGGTGAGCGAGCTGGGGGCACAGCCGGCCTCGATCGTGTGTGTCACCGCCGAGGACGGAACGCTGGCGGGCGCGCTGACGCTGGCCGATCTGATCCGGGCCCAGCCAACCGAGCCGGTGTGCAACATCGTCGACGAGACGCCGATCCCCACGGTCGCCGCCGAGGCCGACCTGCCGGAGGTCGCGCGGCTGATGACCGACTACAACCTGATCGCCATCCCGGTGCTCGACGGCGAGGGGAAACCGGTCGGGATCATCGCCGTCGATGACGTCCTCGAGCGCCTGCTGCCGGAGGAGTGGCGGCGGCGCGCCGGCGTGGCGCGAGATTAGTCGCGGGGGCGGGCTCGATTGCCCGTGCATTTGCGTCCGCTCCGGGCCGGGGCTGGTAGCCTCGTGGCGAGATGGCTCACGACGACTTACACCCAGACAACGACGAGCGGCCGCGAAGTAGCCGCTTCGCGGCTGGCATCGTGAGCGTCGCCTCGCGCCGGAGCTGAGCCGGCGCGCAGAGACCTCCGGGCCGGCCGCGACGGTCACGCCGGCGAAGTGAAAGGAGGTCGAGCAGATGGCGAACGATGCACCTGCGGGCGTTGTCCGTCCCGGCGCGCCGCCCGCGCCGCTCCCCTCCCCCGCTTCGGCTGACGCCGGTGGTGAGATCCAGGGCGCGTTCGGGACGATCCGCGTCCACGAGGAGGGCCACCGCGGCCTTCGCTCGCGCGCGATGGCTCTCCTCGCCATCATCGGACCGGGCCTGATCGTCATGGTCGGCGACAACGACGCCGGCGGAGTCTCCACATACGCGCAGGCGGGACAGAACTACAAGGTCAGCCTGCTGTGGGTGTTGCTGCTCCTCGTCCCGGTCCTGGTCGTCAACCAGGAGATGGTGGTGCGTCTCGGCGCGGTCACCGGCGTTGGGCACGCGCGGCTGATCATCGAGCGTCTGGGGCGGGCGTGGGGCTGGTTCGAGGCGAGCTTCCTGCTGCTTCAGAACTTCCTCATCATCGTGACCGAGTTCATCGGCGTCAGCCTCGCGCTCGGCTACCTCGGCGTCACCCAGTACCTGTCGGTGCCGCTGGCCGCGGTGGCGCTGATCGCGGTGACGGCGAGCGGCAGCTTCCGCGCGTGGGAGCGCTCGATGTTCGCGTTCGTGTTCGCGAACCTGCTCGTGATCCCGCTGTTCTTCCTCGGGCATCCCCACTACGGTCAGATCTTCCACCACCTGTTCGTGCCCGGCATCCAGGGGGGTGCCAACTCGAACTCAGTGCTGCTGATCATCGCCATCGTCGGCACCACGGTGGCGCCGTGGCAGCTCTTCTTCCAGCAGTCGAACATCGTCGACAAGCGGATCACGCCCCGCTGGATCAACTACGAGCGCGTGGACACGATGCTCGGGGCCGTCGTCGTCGTGGTCGGCGCCGGGGCGCTGATCTGCGCCACCGGGTTCGCGCTCTCGGGCACGCAGTACTTCGGTCACTTCACCGACGCCGGTGGCGTCGCCACCGCGCTCGACCACACGATCGGATCGGCGGCCGCGGCCTTCTTCGCGATCGTGCTCCTGAACGCGTCGCTGATCGGCGCCGGCGCGGTCACCCTGGCCACGAGCTACGTGATCGGCGACGTGTTCGGCACCAAGGGCTCGCTTCACCGGAGCTTCTTCGAGGCCAAGGGCTTCTACAGCGTCTTCATCGTGCTGATCCTCGGTGCCGCCGGGATCGTGCTGATCCCCGGGGCGCCCCTCGGGGTGATCACCGAGGCGGTGCAGGCGCTGTGCGGCATCGTGTTGCCGATGACGACACTGTTCCTGCTGATGCTGTGCAACGATCGCGACGTGCTCGGGCCGTGGGCCAACGGGCCCTGGCTGAAGGCGTTCGCAAGCGTGATCGTGGCCGTGCTCATGCTTCTCTCAGTCGTGCTGACCGTCACCACTCTGTTCCCGAGCATCAACGTCACCACGCTGTTCCTGGCCGGCGCTTGCGTGGTCGCGGTCGCGCTGGCGGCGATCGGCGCCAGCACCTGGTGGCGCGAGCGCGGTGGCACCGGCGTGACCGTGATGGAGACCGGCCCGACCGTGGCCAAGGAGCTGTGGACGATGCCGCCGGCCACCCTGCTCACGCGGCCGCGGTACTCGCTCGCACAGCGGAGCGCGATGCTGGCGCTCGGCGGGTACATGGTCGTCGCGCTCGTGATGCTGATCGTCAAGTCGGTGCAGCTCGCCGGCGGATGATCGCCCGGTACACCCGCCGCGAGCTCGGCGAGATCTGGTCTGACCACGCGCGCTTCGACGCCATGCGCCAGGTGGAGGTGGCGGCGTGCGAGGAGATGGACGGTCCGTCGCCTGGCGATTTGGAGGCCATCCGCGGGGCGAGCTTCACCGTGGAGGCCGTGGCCGAGCGTGAGCGCGTCACCGACCACGACGTGGCCGCGTTCGTCGACGTGCTCGCCGAGTCGGCGGGGCCGGCGGGGCGGTGGATCCACCACGGGCTGACCTCCAGCGACGTGCTCGACACCGGGCTGGCGCTCCAGCTGCGCGCGGTGGCGGATCTGGTGCTCCCGGACTCGCGCCGGCTCGTGCAGGTGCTCGCTGCCCGCGCGCGCGAGCACGTCGGGACTCTGTGCGTGGGCCGGACTCACGGCGTACACGCGGAGCCGACGACGTTCGGCGTCAAGCTGGCGGGCTATGCGTTCGAGGCCTCGCGGAACGCGGGGCGGCTGGAGCGGGCGTTCGAGCAGGCGTGCGTGGGGGCGGTGTCCGGTGCCGTCGGCACGTACTCGGCGACCTCGCCGGCGTTCGAGGAGCGCGTGCTGGCGCGGCTCGGACTGGCGCGCGAGCCGGTCTCGACGCAGGTGGTGGCGCGCGATCGCCACGCCTCGCTCCTGTCCGCGATCGCGGTCGCGGGCGCGGGACTCGAGAGGCTGGCGGTGGAGATCCGCCACCTGGCCCGCACCGAGGTGGCCGAGGTCCGCGAGCCGTTCGCCACCGGTAAGCAGAAGGGCTCGAGCGCCATGCCCCACAAGCGCAACCCGATCAAGTCCGAGCAGGTGACCGGCCTTGCGCGGGTGCTGCGCGGCAACGCGCTGGCGGCGATCGAGGACGTGGCCCTGTGGCACGAGCGCGACATCTCGCACTCATCCGTCGAGCGGGTCATCCTGCCCGACTCGACGATCCTGCTCGACCACATGCAGCGGCGGATGATCGCGCTGGTGGAGGGGATGGTGGTGGACACGGCGCGGATGCGCTCGAACCTGGAGCTCACCTGCGGGGCGCTGTTCTCGCAGCGTGTGCTGCTGGCGCTCGTCGACCGCGGCATGACGCGCGACGAGGCCTACCGCGTCGTCCAACGACTCGCCCAGCGCGCACTCGACGAGCGCGTGCCGTTGCGGGAGCTGCTCGGCGGCGATCCGGCCGGCGCGGATCTCGACCTGGACGCGATCTTCGACTACGGGTCGTTCGTGCGCTGGGCGCCGGAGATCGTGGCGCGCCTCGACGAAATCGGCGGGTGAAGCGTCGCGGTCCTGCCGTGGCTCAGCGGCGCGGCGGGCGGTCGAGCTTTGAGGCGAGCTCCTCGAGGCCGTCGATCAGGTCCGTGACGCGGCGCGCCACCGGATGCTCCTGCGCGTGCCCCAGCCGGTTCGAGAGCTCCTCGCGCGCATCGCTGATGATGCTCGTGAAGTTGTCCTCGGTGCTGTAGTAGCCGAGCTCCTCGTCGCTCGGGCGCTTGCGCTCGCCGCCCCTGGCCGCGCCGTCGGCGGCCCTCGCCGCGCGGGCGGCCTCCCGGGCGGCGCGCTCGGCCGTGCGCTGGGCGCGCTCGCGCGCGGCCTTGACCTGGCGCTCTAGATCCTGGAGGCGCTTGTCCAGCTCCGGTCCCGCCGGCGCGTCGGCCCGCGGAGGGGGCGGGGGTGGCCCGGCCTTGCGCTCGCGGAGCACCTGCGCGTAGGCCTCCTGCACCTCCTCGAAGCGGCGGGCGGACTCCAGCGACCCGGCGTTGTGGTCAGGGTGGTGAAGCTGCACGAGCCGCCGGTAGGCGGAGCGGACCTCGGCGTCGGTGGCGCTCGGAGAGACGCCCAGGGTCTGGTAGGGGCTCGTGATCGGCATCGTGCGGCTCGCCTGCGGAGCTTAGGGGGCGCCGACCCTGGTCAGCGCGCGGGCGCCGCACTGGGCGCCGAGGAGCGCGGCCTCGCCCGGGGAGTCTCCTCGCGCGAGCGCGAACGTGAACCCGGCCGCGAACGAGTCGCCACACCCGTACGCGTCCTTCGGCTCGCCCGGGAGCTCGGTTGCCTCCCACCGTCCCTCCGACGCGCCCCACCACCGGCCGCCGGACTCGCCCTCGGTGGCGACGAGCAGCTTCGTGCTGTCCTGGGCGCGCTTCGCCCACGCGGTCTCGTCGCTGTCGTGGGCGCTGTAGATGAGCGCGTCGAGCTCTCCCTCGGCGAGGACCTCCCGCGCCCGCGGCGACGCGGTGAGGATCTGTGCGCGCCGGGCGTGCGCGAGGGCGCCGGCGTCGCCCGCCGTGAAGTACACCCCGGCGGTCTCGTCCAGGCGCGACCAGTCGAGGTCGTCGTCGCCCAGAGGTGCGAGGCGCTCGCCGATCGTGATGATCGTGCGCTCGCCGGCGTCCCCGAGCAGCGTCAGCGCGCGGCGCGTCGGCTCGCCCCGCCACGCGACGTGCATCGTGACGCCGCGCTCCCGCAGCTCGTTCGCCGCGGCCTCGCCGTGGGGGTCGCGCCCGAGCGCGGTGAAGAAGTCGACCTCCGCTCCGAGCTCGGCCAGCGCGGCCGCCGCCACGCTGCCGCCGCCGCCCGCCCGCGCGGACGCCTCGACGGCATGGGAGACCTCACCCTGACGGGGGAACCGATCCAGCGAGACGAAGTCCACCCACTCGACGTGGCCGACGACGGCCAGGCGCATGCGTCTAGTGCACTAGTCGGTGGGGAGGGTGCGGGCGAGGAACTCCCGCGTGATCTCCCACGCCCGCGCGGCTGCGTCCGGGTTGTGGAACATCGGCGAGGGGTTATCGAAGGCGTGGCCGGCGCCCTCCTGGATGTGGCACTCGAAGTTCGGCCGCGTCTCGGCGAGCTCCGCCACCCGGTCGACGCCCTCG
The DNA here is from genome assembly GCA_963839105.1 of uncultured Solirubrobacterales bacterium. Classification (GTDB taxonomy): domain Bacteria; phylum Actinomycetota; class Thermoleophilia; order Solirubrobacterales; family Solirubrobacteraceae; genus Palsa-465. The sequence goes on along the minus strand of CAWITQ010000008.1, from coordinate 768,892 downwards.
CGCGGGATGAACTGATCGGCGCCACCGAAGTGCAGGAGCAAAGGGCAGGTGATCGCCTCGGCCTCGCCGAGCATGTCCGGCACCCCGGAGCCGTAGTAGGAGACGGCCGTGTCCGGGTCGCCCTGAGCCGCGACACCGAACGCGAGCGTCCCGCCGAGGCAGAAGCCGAGGACTCCGGCCTTGCCGCCGGTCACCTCCGGGCGCCCGCGCAGGATGTCGAGGGCAGCGACCGAGTCCAGGACCGCCTTGGCGTGGTCGAGCTGCTGCGCGAACCGCATCGCCTCGTTCATGTCCTCGGGCGTGGCGTGGGGCTCGATCCGCCAGTACAGGTCGGGCGCGAACGCGACGTAGCCGATCTCGGCCAGTCGGTCGGCTGCACCCTTGATGTAGTCGCCGACACCGAAGATCTCCTGGATGACGATCATCCCGGGGCCGCGTCCCGCGGGGGGAAGGGCCAGGTAGCCGTCGAGGGTGCCGTCGGGGGTGGGGATCTCGAGCGTGTCTGTCATGTCGCGCGGGACTCTAGTGCGTGCTCGAGCGTGCTCGATTTTCCGCGCTATCCGCGGCATATCGAGCGCGGCCCCGTCGGAGGCGGCCGCTAGGATCGAAGCGTGAGTGCTTTAGCCGATCTTCCCCTGCGGTCCTCCGGCAAGGTCCGGGAGATCTACGACCTCGGCGACGAGCTGCTGCTGGTCGCCTCGGACCGCATCTCCACCTACGACGTCGTCCACCCCACGCCGATCCCGGACAAGGGCGCGGTCCTCACCGGGCTGTCCACGTTCTGGTTCGAACGTATGGCTGGGATCGTCCCCAACCACCTGATCTCCGTCACCGACGGGGTTCCCGAGGAGGCGCGCGGCCGCGCCATGGTCGTGCGCAAGCTCCAGATGCTCCCGGTCGAATGCGTCGTGCGCGGCTACATCACCGGGCTCGGGCTGGAAGGACTACCAGAGGACCGGCGCCGTCTCCGGCCTCCAGCTCCCCGAGGGCTTGCGCGAGTCAGACCAGCTCCCCGAGCCGCTCTACACCCCGTCGACCAAGGCCGAGGTGGGGCACGACGAGGCGATCGACTTCGAGCAGACGGTCTCGCTCGTGGGTGACCGGGGCCTCGCGGAGCGGCTGAGAGACCTCTCGATCGCCGTCTACTCGGCGGCGCGTGACCATGCGCGTGAGAACGGGATCATCCTCGCCGACACCAAGTTCGAGTTCGGCCTCGACTCGAGCGGGCAGCTCGTGCTCGCCGACGAGGTGTGCACGCCGGACTCCTCGCGCTTCTGGCCCGCCGACCAGTACGAGCCGGGACGGGGTCAGCCGAGCTTCGACAAGCAGTACGTGCGTGACTGGGCCTCGGGCACCGGCTGGGATCGCAACCCGCCCGCGCCGGCCATCCCCGACGACGTCGTCCAGCGCACGCGCGAGAAGTACGTCGAGGCCTACGAGCGAATCACCGGCGAGCCGTTCGACGCCTGGCGGTCCCGGACCGCCGCCTGATGCGGGCGCGGGTCCTGGTCCGCCCCAAGGCCGGAATCCTCGATCCGCAGGGGCAGGCGGTGGAGCGCGCGCTGCCCGCGCTCGGCTTCATCGGCGTCAGCAACGTCCACGTCGGGCGCCTGATCGAGCTCGACGTCGAGGATCCGGCGCGGCTGCCCGAGATGTGTGAGCGGCTCCTGTCCAATCCGCTCATCGAGGACTATGAGGTCGTTGAATCGGCTAACGCCGATTCAATTTCAGGTTCGCCTGGCGGCGAACCTGCGGGGCCACGGTCGTGAAGTTCGGCGTCGTTCGCTTTCCCGGATCGTGCGACGAGGTCGACGCGCTCCAGGCCGCGCTGCGCGTGGCCAACGCGGAATTGCTCTGGCACGCCGACCGGTCGCTGAACGGCGTCGACGCCGTGATCATCCCCGGAGGGTTCTCCTACGGGGACTACCTGCGCGCCGGCGCGATCGCGCGGTTCGCGCCCGTGATGGAGTCGGTGGCGGAGTTCGCGCGCGACGGCGGCCTGGTCCTCGGGATCTGCAACGGCTTCCAGGTCCTGTGCGAGGCCGGACTGCTCCCGGGCGCCCTGCTCCCCAACGTCTCGCTGCGCTTCCTGTTCCGGCAGGTCGATGTGACGGTGGAGCACGCGGACTCGGCGTTCACCCGCGCCTGCTCGCCGGGCGACGTCCTCTCGATCCCCGTCAAGCACACCACCGGCCGTTACTACGCGCCCGGCGATCAGCTCGACGCGCTCGAGCACGGCGGCCAGGTGCTGCTCCGCTACGCCCCGGGCGAGAACCCCAACGGATCCCTGCGTGACATCGCGGGCGTCTGCAACGAGCAGGGCAACGTCTTCGGGCTCATGCCCCACCCCGAGCACGCGGTGGATGCGCTGACCGGCTCGGTCGACGGCCTCCGGATCTTCGAGTCGATGCGCTCCCATGTCGATGACCGCGTCCTCGCCGTGGCTTAAACCGCATCGGGCCCTCGGGCTCACCGACTACGAATACGAGCTGATCGTCGAGAAGCTCGGGCGCGACCCCAACGGCGTGGAGCTGGCCATGCTCTCGCTGATGTGGTCAGAGCACTGCGCCTACAAGCACTCGCGCAAGCTCCTGCGCCGGCTCCCGGTCGAGGGGCCGCACGTGCTCATGGGGCCCGGAGAGAACGCCGGAGCGGTGGACGTCGGTGGCGGGCTGGCCGTCGCCTTCAAGGTCGAGTCGCACAACCACCCGAGCGCGGTCGAGCCCTTCCAGGGCGCCGCCACCGGCGTCGGCGGGATCCTCCGCGACGTGTTCGCGGTCGGAGCGCGCCCGATCGCGGTCCTCGATTCCCTTCGCTTCGGCGAGCCCTCCGCCTCGCCGCGCTCGCGCTACCTGCTCGCCAACGCCGTCGCCGGGATCGGCCACTACGGCAACTCGATCGGGGTCCCCACCGTCGGTGGCGAGATCTACTTCGAGCCGAGCTACGAGCAGAACTGCCTGGTGAACGCCATGTGCCTGGGGCTGGCGCCCCACGAGCGGATGATCCGCAGCGCCGCCGCCGGCCCCGGCAACGTCCTCGTCCTGCTCGGCGCGCTCACCGGCCGGGACGGGATCGGTGGCGCCTCGGTCCTGGCGAGCGCCGAGCTCGGCGAGGCCGACGAGGCCAAGCGCCCGTCGGTCCAGATCGGCGACCCGTTCGCGGAGAAGAAGCTGCTCGAGTGCTGCCTCGAGCTCCTCGAGCGCGAGCTGCTGGTCTCGCTCCAGGACCTGGGCGCGGCCGGGCTCACCTCCTCGAGCTCGGAGATGGCGAGCAAGGGCGGCGTCGGGCTCGACATCGACGTCGCGCGCGTCCCTTGCGAGAGCCGGGGATGGAGCCGTTCGAGATCATGGTCTCCGAGTCGCAGGAGCGGATGCTGTGCGTGGTCTCGCCCGAACGTGTCCCCGAGGTGCTCGAAGTCTGCGCGCGCTGGGAGACGCTCGCCACCGCGATCGGCTCGGTCACCGACGGCGACACCCTCCGGATCCTCTCCGACGGGGTCGTGGTCGGTGAGCTGCCCGTCGGCGTCCTCGTCGACGAATGCCCGCTGTATGACCTGGCGCCCGAGCCGCCCGGCGAGGATCTCTACCTCGGCGCCCCGGCCGTGCTCGACGCCGCCGCGTCGCCGGCTGAGAACCTGCTGGCGCTGATCGGCTCGGCGAACGTGGCCTCGCGCCGGCCGGTGTTCGAGCAGTACGACCCGGTCGTCCAGTCGCGGACGGTTCGCCGTCCCGAGGAGGCCGACGCCGCGGTGCTGATGCTCCCCGACGGCTCGGCGATAGCGGTGGCGATCGACGGCAACGGCCGCCGCGTGGCCTGCGATCCGCGGGCGGGTGCGGCCGAGGCCGTGTTCGAGTGCGCCGCCAACCTGGCGTGCGTCGGGGCCGAGCCGCTCGGGCTCACCAACTGCCTGAACTTCGGCAACCCCGAGAAGCCCCACGTCGCCTGGCAGCTCGCTTCCGCGGTGGAGGGCCTGGCGTCTGCGTGCGAGGCGCTCGGGGTTCCCGTCGTCGGCGGCAACGTCTCGCTCTACAACGAGGGTCCGGCGGGGCCGATCTACCCGACGCCGGTCGTGGGCATGGTCGGCAAGCTCCCCGATGCGGCCCGCGCCGGGCGGATCGGGTTCGCCTCCGAGGGCGACGCGATCGCCGTCGTGGGACCGTTCCAGGGGTCGCTCACGGGATCGGAGCTCGCGAAGCTCCGAGGGGAGGCGCCGGTCGGGGAGCTCCCCTTGCTCGATGTGGATGCGGCGCGTGTGGCGCACGCGCTCGTCCGGGACGCCGTGCGCGAGGGACGGGTGGCAAGCGCCCATGACATCGCCGAGGGCGGCCTGGCGGTGGCGCTCGCCGAGTGCTGTCTGGCCGGCGCCGTCGGCGCCACCGTGGCCGTGGACGGTGGCGTGGAGGAGCTGTTCGGCGAGGCTCCCGGACGCGGCTTCGTCGTCTCCGGAGCCGAGCAGGACCTGGCCGGCATCGGCGTGGTCATCGGCCGCGTCGGCGGTGACCGGCTCTCGATCTCCGGCCGCCTCGAGGTCGGGCTCGACGAGCTTCGCGTGGCCCGCGAGCGCGGACTCGCCCAACACCTTTAGGCGCCCTCCCGCCGTGCCCGCGGCGAGGACCGCCGACTCCCGCTGCTAGCCTTGAAAAGGTCCGGCCGAGGGCTGCGGCATGCTTCTGTCTGCGACGTGCCTCCTGTGATCGATCATCGCGACGGACCACGCGACGAATGCGGCGTGTTCGGCATCTTTGCGCCGGGCCACGATGTCGCGCGCGTCGCCTACTTTGCGCTGTTCGCGCTTCAGCACCGCGGCCAGGAGTCGGCCGGCATCGCCACCGCGTTCCGGCGCGGGAACATCATGGCCATCCGCGACCAGGGCCTCGTCGCCCAGGTGTTCGACGAGCACAAGCTCCGCTCGCTGATCGGCGACATGGCCATCGGCCACGTCCGCTACTCGACCACCGGCGCCTCCGAGTGGGAGAACACCCAGCCGATCGTCCGTGACGACCGCCGGACGCTCGCCCTCGCCCACAACGGCAACCTGATCAACGCGGTCGAGCTCCACTCCGAGCTCCGCGGACGCGACGTCCCGTTCAGCTCCACCTCCGACTCGGAGATCATCGCCGCCCTGCTCGCCACTCACCCGGCCGAGCACATCGAGGACGCGGTGGCCGACGTGCTGCCGCGGCTGAAGGGCGCCTTCTCCACCGTGGTCATGACCGAGGAGGCCGTGGTCGCCTTCCGCGATCCCCACGGGCTGCGGCCGCTGGCGCTCGGCATGATCGAGGACGAGGAGAACCCGGCCAACACCGCCTACTGCGTGGCCAGCGAGTCCTGCGCCTTCGACCTGATCGGCGCCCGCTACCTGCGCGAGGTCCAGCCCGGCGAGGTCATCACGCTCACCGAGCGCGGCGTCAAGACCCGCACCGTCGCCTCCGAGCGCCCGGCCTTCTGCGTGTTCGAGCACATCTACTTCGCGCGGCCCGACTCGCGCATGGCCGGGAACGTCCTCCAGGTCGCCCGCGGGCGCATGGGCGCGAACCTGTGGCACGAGGCGCCGGTCGACGCCGACCTGGTGATCCCGGTGCCGGACTCGGGCAACGCCGCCGCTCGGGGCCTGGCGCGCGCCGCCGGCCTGCCCCAGGACGACGGCTTCATCAAGAACCGCTACGTGGCCCGCACCTTCATCCAGCCGGGCCAGGAGCTCCGCCGCCACGGCCTGCGCCTCAAGTTCAACCCGCTCCCCGAGGTGGTCGCCGGCCAGCGCCTGATCGTCGTCGACGACTCGATCGTCCGCGGCAACACCACGCGCCAGATCGTCCAGATGCTCCGCGACGCCGGCGCCGCCGAGGTCCACCTGCGCATCTCGGCGCCACCGATCAAGCACCCCTGCCACTACGGGATCGACATGTCCACGCGCGAGGAGATGATCGCCCACGGTCGCACCGTCGATCAGGTGGCGGCCGAGCTCGGGGCCGACTCGCTCCACTACCTCTCGCTCGAGGGCGTCTACGACGCAATCGGAAGCTCGCGCGACACGCACTGCGACGCCTGCTTCACCGGCGACTATCCGCTCGAAGGCACCGAGACCGCCAAGGGCAAGCACGCCCTCGAGCTGCCCCTCGTGAAGGTTTAGGAGCCTCGCGGGCTGCCGCCCGCGAGTCGTCCATGGGGCCGGTTGCGCGCCGGCATCCATGCCGCCGCGTTCGTTCACCGGTCGCGCCCGGGATGGATGCCGCGCCGTCCCTTGGCCGGCGCCCGCGGGCCGCCGCGCGCGCTTAGCGCAGGCCCCGCGGGAAGCGGATCGACGCGCGCGGATCGTGCGTGAGCGAGCTCTGGCGCCACGCTCCGGGTGCGTCCCCGTACGGGTTCATGTACGGGTGCTGGTTGATGCCGCTACCGCGCCTCGTATAGGTGCTGTACACGAAGACCAGCAGCGCTACAACGATGAACACTCCGAAGATGAGGGCTCCGCCGGCAAACTCCATGGCTGCTCCTTTGTTGGTGCCTTGTCGTAACCCTCCGCCTGCGGGCGCGCGGGCGTTGTGACGTAAGGCACTTAAGGCTTGTGACATGCCGCACAGTCGTGCGGCGTCACGTCAGCGCCGGGTCTGCGCCCGAGCGCCGGGAGCGTCGTCGTATGGGTTCCCGTACGGGTGGTGGTTGAGGCTACGGCCACGCTGAGCGCGGCGGGCGACGCCGATGAGCGCGACCGAGCCGAGTACGCCTAGTGCAATTGGAAGCATGTATCCACTATTGCCTCGATCGTCCGGTTCGGCCGTGATTGTGCGCACAGTCCCGCCGCCGGGCGCCTCCGGGGCCGCCGATGGCGCCGGTACAGTCGAGCGCCCCATGGATCCCCGTGAAGCGCTCCGGCGACTGTTCGGCTTCGAGGACTTCCGTCCCGGGCAGGCCGAGGCGGTGACGGCGGCGCTGGCCGATCGCGACGCGCTCGTGGTGATGCCCACGGGCTCGGGCAAGTCGCTCTGCTACCAGCTCCCGGCGCTGATGCGAGACGACCTGACGCTGGTCGTCTCGCCGCTCGTTTCGTTGATGCAGGACCAGGTGCAGGCACTACAGGCGGTGGCGCCCGGGCGGGTCGAGCTGGTGAACGCCCAGCGCGCTGGTGCGGTCAACGCGGATGCGGTCGCGCGTGCGGTCGCCGGGGAGGTCCGCCTCCTGTACGTGGCGCCGGAGCGGTTCGGCTCGCCGCGCTTCGCCGAGGCCATCGCCCATGCGCGGGTGGGCCTGTTCGTGGTCGACGAGGCGCACTGCATCTCGCAGTGGGGCCACGACTTCCGCCCCGACTACTTCTTCCTGGCCGATGTCGCGCGGCGCCTGGGCGCTCGCGCCACGATCGGGTTGACGGCGACGGCCACTCCGTCGGTGGCCGACGACATCGCGCGACGGCTCGCTATGCGCGACCCGGTCAGGGTCACCACGGGGTTCGACCGCCCCAACCTCTCGTTCGCGGTGGTGCCGTGCGGCACCACGGTCGACAAGCGCCGGCGTCTGGCGGCCGCTCTCAAGCAGCCCGACGCCTTGCCCGCGATCGTGTACGCCGGGACGCGCAGCGCCAGCGAGCAGCTCGCCGGCTTCCTCGCCCGGGCGCTCGGCGAGGAGGTGCCGGCCTACCACGCCGGCCTCGAGCGGGGCCTACGGGCGCGGACGCAGGATCGCTTCATGTCCGGCGAGACGCGGGTCATCGTCGCCACCAACGCGTTCGGGATGGGCATCGACAAGGCCAACGTGCGGACGGTGTGCCACGCCGGCGTGCCCGGCTCGCTCGAGGCCTATTACCAGGAGGCCGGCCGCGCCGGCCGCGACGGCGCGCCGGCCCGGTGCCTGCTCTTCGCCGAGCAACGCGACAAGGGCCTGCACGTCTTCTTCATCCAGCGCTCGCGGCTCGATGGCGGCGCGTTCGAGCGGGTCGCCGAGCGGTTGCGCTGGGCCGGGCTCGACGGGCGCTATGACGTCGCGCTGGGCGAGCTGGCGTCGGTGACGGGTCCCCGCGCCGACGAGGACGCCGCGCGCGCGATCATCGGCCATCTCACGCGCGCCGGCCTGATCGTCCCCCGGCCCTCGCCGCCCGATCGCGCGGCGGGCCAGATCGTCGATGACTGGAGCGCCCGCACGCTGGCGCTGTGCCTGAGCTCGGCGCGCGATGCCGAGCAGGTCCGGTGGCGCCAGTACCGGGCGGTCTGGCAGTACGTCGAGGGAGGCGGCTGCCGGCGCAGTGCGCTGCTCGCGCACTTCGGCGACCGGGCGAGGGTGGCGCCGGCGGTCGATTGCTGCGACGTGTGCGCGCCCTCGGCTGGGATCGTGGCCGCCCCGGCCCCCGCCCCGGCCCTGGCCCCGGTCTCGTCCGCGGGCAGTTCTCCCCTCGCGTCTGCCCCGCCGGCGGGGGATCTCGACTCCGCGATCCTTCAGATCGTCGGCGCCGCCTCTCCTCCGGTGGGCCGCACGCGCGCCGTCGAGATCCTCCGTGGCGGACGCTCCAAGGTCGTCGCCCAGTACGCCTACGACCGGCTCACCGGCTACGGCGCGTACGGGCATCTACGCTCGGCCGAGGTGCTGGCGCGGGTGGATCAGCTGCTCGAAGCAGGCCGGCTGCGCTCCACCGGAGGGCGCTTCCCCAAGCTCCAGCCGGTATGAACGTCGCGGTTCTTGCCTCGGGAGAAGGCACGAACCTCCAGGCGCTGCTCGATCAGGTGCACGGCCGTGGCGGTGTCCGGATCGTGGCCGTCGCCTCCGACAAGCCGGGCGCTCGCGCGCTCGAGCGGGCGGGGGCCGTGGGGATCGCGTCGGCCGCATTCGAACTCGGAGATGGTGGCCGGCCCGAGCGCGACCGCTCGATGGCCGAGTGGCTGACCGCCCAGGAGGCCGAGCTGGTCGTCCTCGCGGGCTACATGCAGCTCCTCGACCCGGAGTTCCTCCGGCGCTTCCCGAACCGAGTGATCAACGTCCATCCGGCTCTCCTCCCGGCCTTTCCCGGGCTGCACGCGGTCGAGCAGGCGATCGCCTACGGCGTCAAGGTCTTCGGAGTCACGGTCCACTTCGTCGACGACGGCGTGGACAGCGGTCCGGTGATCCTCCAGCGCGGGGTCGAGCTCCCGGACGTTCGCGATCCCGCCGAGGTCCTGGCGCGGCTGCGCCCGATCGAGCACGAGCTGCTGCCCGAGGCGGTGCGCCTGATCGCCCGCGGCGCCGTCCGCTTCGACCCGGCTAACCCGCGCCGAGTCGTGATCGATCGGTAGAGTCGCCCGCATGGAGCAGGGCACCCAGTCCGTGCCTCGGTTCGCCCCGGTCGCGCCTGGCGAGGTCCGAGTCGGTCGTGCGCTTCTCTCCGTATCGGACAAGACCGGCATCGTCGAGTTCGCCCGCGGCCTCGTCGAGCTCGGGGTGGAGATCGTCTCGACGGGCGGCACGGCGCGGGAGTTGACCGCGGGCGGCGTCCCTGTGCGCGAGGTATCCGATCTCACCGGGTTCCCGGAGATCATGGACGGCCGGGTCAAGACGCTCCATCCGAAGCTCTACGCCGGCATGCTCGCCGTGCGCAGCGAACGCACCCACATGCGTTCCGCCGAGGAGCTCGACGTGGAGTTCATCGACCTGGTCTGCGTCAACCTCTATCCGTTCGAGCGCACCGCCGCCACCCGCGGCGTCGCGGACGACGAGGTGGTCGAGAACATCGACATCGGCGGCCCGACGATGATCCGGGCGGCCGCGAAGAACGCCTCTTTCGTGGCTCCGGTGGTGAGCCCGGAGAGCTACGACGCGGTGCTCGCCGAGCTGCGCGAGTCCGACCGCATGCTCTCGCTCCAGACCCGCGAGAGCCTGGCCGCGGAGGCGTTCGCCTACACCGCCCGCTACGACACCGCGATCGCTCGCTGGTTCCAGGAGAAGCGCGAGGACTTCCCGCCGCTCATGGTCCGGGCCTTCGAGAAGGTGCTGGAGCTCCCCTACGGGGAGAACCCGCACCAGCGCGCGGCCTACTACGCCCAGGTGGGCGCGCGGACCCACGTCCTGTCGATGGTCGCCCAGCTCGGCGGCAAGCAGCTGTCGTTCAACAACCTGCTCGACCTGGATGCCGCCCGGCTGCTCATGGCCGAGTTCCAGATCCCGGCGTGCGTGATCGTCAAGCACAACAACCCATGCGGCGTGGCGGTGGGGCGCGACGCCCTCGAGGCCTACCAGCGGGCCTTCGCCTGCGACCCCATGTCGGCCTACGGCGGGGTGATCTGCCTGAACCGCCGCGTGGACCGGCCGCTCGCCGAGGCCCTGCTCGGCCAGTTCATCGAGGTCCTGTTCGCGCGCGGATACGACGACGACGCGCTCGACCTGCTCTCGGCCAAGCCCAACATGCGGATCCTCGACGACCGCGAGCGGCGCATCCCCAACCTGATCGAGCCCAACCTGCGTCAGGTGGTCGGCGGCATGCTCGTCCAGGACCGAGACTTCGACCTCGAGGAGCGCGCCGAGATGCGGGTGGTCACCGACCGCCACCCGACCGAGGCGCAGTGGGGTGAGCTGATGTTCGCCTGGAAGGTGGGCAAGCACGTTCGCTCCAACGCGATCGTGCTCACCAAGGGGCTCGCCACCGTCGGCATCGGCGCGGGGCAGATGAGCCGCGTGGACTCGGTGCGCCTGGCCCTCGAGAAATCGCGCTCGGACCTGGAGGGGGCGGTGATGGCATCCGACGCCTTCTTCCCGTTCGCCGACGGCCCCCAGCTCGCGATCGAGGCCGGGATCGAGGCCATCATCCAGCCCGGGGGTTCGGTACGCGATCCCGACGTCGTGGCGGCCGTGGACAGTGCCGGCGGCAGCATGGTGTTCACCACCCGGCGCCACTTCAGGCATTGACCCGCCACGAGGCCTTCGAACGCGTCACGCGCCTCGCCGGCGATCCGCCGGCGCCGTTCGAGGAGCGGTTTGGGTACAGCCGCGTCGTGCGCGCGGACGAGCTCGTGCTTGTGGGCGGCACCACCTCGATCGAGCCCAGCGGGGCGGTCATCGGCGAGACGCCGTACGAGCAGACGGTGACGATCCTGCGCAAGATCGGCCACGAGCTCTCGCGCGCCGGCGCCTCGCTTCACGACGTGGTGCAGACCCGCGTCTACACGACGGACATCAGCCGCGCCGAGGAGATCGGCCGCGCCCACCACGAGGGCTTCTCCTCCTCGCCACCGGTCATGACCATGGTCGAGGTCAGCGGGCTGATCGATCCCCGGATGATGGTCGAGATCGAGGCCGTCGCGCTCGTGCCCGAGCGCGGCCCGGTCGCCTGAGCGCCAGCGCGCCGGCTCAGGTCAACGCAGCGCGTTCGGCGTCGGTGAGCTCGCGCTTGGCGCGCGTGGCCGGATCCCACGCCACCAGCACCGTCTTGCCCGACGCGGCGACCTGCCCGTCCGGCAGCCTGATCTCGTGCTCGAGCTCGATGCTCGAGCGCCCGACCCGGGAGAGGCTGACCACGATCTCCACCTCGCCGTGGTCCTTGCGCACCTCGCGGTGGTAGTCGAGGTCGACGTGGGCCAGTACGAACCCGCCGTGCGAGTGATCATTGGAGGCGCGGCGCGCGAGCTCCATCATCAGCGCTCCGCGCCCCTCCTCCAGAAGCTCGTGGTACACCGACTGGTTGAGGTGGCCGAGCATGTCCATGTCCCGCCACCGCAGCTGCGCCCGCACCCTGTGTTCCAGTCCGCCCGCCACGAGGCGGCAGTCTACGGTCCAGCGCCCCCCGCGGCCCGGCGGTGCGCCATGATGCGGGCGACGCCGCCGTAGCTCAGCTGGCAGAGCAGCGGACTTTTAATCCGAAGGTCGTGGGTTCGATCCCCACCGGCGGCACTGCAAAGTCGCTGAGGCGGCGCTTCATCGCCGGCGCAGCCGCAGGGCGGGCGCGCGCGAGCTACTGCCCTTGTGGCAGAGCGCTCGTCCGGCGTCGCTGACACGCGTCATCCCCTCGTCGCCGTTGCGATCGCCCCACCCGCCGACCACCGGACGATGAAAGGGATCGTCACGCGGGCGCGGTTCGCGTCGTCGGGTCACGCCTGCAGTCGCGCCAGCGTTACTGGCCCTCAGCACGGAAAGCGCCAGCGGCGTGTTAGCGCATTAGACACGAAAAGACCCAGATGGCCCGCGCTCGGGGCGAAACGCGGTCGGACGCTCAAGTGGAGATCGATGATCTCGCACCGGTCGCATCGAGGACATGGGTGTTTCACCTAACGCCGGCGCGACGCCTAGCGCGGACTCATCTCTCACGTGCTCGAAGCCGGTTTCGACTTCGATCTTCGCGCCGCTCAACCCTGGTCCGAAGCACTTGAAGACGCCTCGGTGCCACCGCTAAGAGCCGCTGAGCCAAATGCTACTTCTGAGGGTGTCGCCTCACCCCAACAGCGTTCGTAAAGTTCGCGAAATTTTGCCACTGTCACCGGGTCTACCTGAAAGTACCCGCGGGTCGCATTGTTACTGTGGTTGGCATACCCTTCGCGTGGCCATACGTACGCGACGCGCCCATATACTCCGAAGTCGTGCACGGGAAAGGATGTGACATGAACATCCTCCTGAATCGCACGATAGTTGGCGCGCGTGATCAGCCGACAGGTGAAACCGTCGGTTACGTGGTGGAAGTCCACGAGCCCTTTGAAGACAGGGTCCGCTTGGTCGGCCGTGGGACTAGACAGAACGAAGAGTCGCCGTACGGCGTGGAGTTGGCCGCGTTGCACACGGCGAAGGAGCTGCTCGTTGAAAGGACGCCAGAACGCGACGTCCTCGAAGATTGCATTCTCGCTGGTCGAGTGGACCAGAAGAATCTCCTCGTCCTGTGCAAGATCGAGAAGTAGGTCTCGCGACCTACCGGTTTGGTCGCGGCGTAACTTCCCGTCGTCGAGAACCTTGTGGAGGGGCTCGATCATCAGCCGCTCCAGGTCGTCCGCAAATAGCTGCCTTACGAACTCGTAGTTGCGCTCAGCGAGGATCGTGAAGCTGGTGCGCAGGTCTTCGACAACACGCGTCGGCTCCGAGCCCGACCTCCCCGTGGGCCAATCTCCAGCGGCATCCCACTTCTTCTCGAAGTAATTCTGGAACGCCCTCAGTCCGAGGCCCGGACCTGCAGAGAGCTTGCGGGTGACAGCCGGGGCGCGACCCCAGTACAGGTGCGCCGACTTGTACGTCGGTAGTGTCAAGAAGTACGAACTCCAGCCCTCGATCGGCTGACCGTCCTTGACCCTGAGGTAGATCGGCGCACAGGGGAGACCCGTATATGTCCGAACTTCGAGGCGCTCGGCGCAGTCTTGGGAAAGGTCGGCAAGGATTCCGTGCACGATCATCAGGTTGTGGCGCGCATCAGACTGGAACTCCTCCGCGCGATACCCCGGCGCGGCGATCTCCCGCGCCCTCGCCTCCGCAGTCGCGGAGTCGGGGTCGATCACGAGCATCTTGATGACCGCCCGCCGACTAAGCGCCTCCTTCAGAGCGTCCTGTACCTCCGGATTGTCTAGATCGGGACAATAGGTGTCCAGCCACAGCAGCTGCTGTGATTCCTCAATCCGCCCAAACAGCTCGGCGAAATCGAGGGGCTCAATGCCAGAAAGTCCGTACTCGCCCGCCTTCGGGATCAGGCAGTCCTCCACCACCTGCAGAAGCTGCTTATCGTGTTCGCGTCGGAGAACGAACTCGTAAACGAGCGAAACCATCACCGTTCCGATCGTTACGATCCCCGCCTCGCGGAGCACAGACGCCAGGGTGCCCTCGGCCTTATCGGCGGCGATCAAAAAGATGATTCCGACCGCGACGATTAGCAGGAGCAACACCCGTTGCAGCTGTCCAAGCGCCCTTGGCCGATGTCCCCGCATCGTCTCGATCGCTACTCTACCGCCATACTGCATCCAAATCGAGTCCATTGAGCCGTCCGCGGCGTGCGCCCCTGGAGATCCGCTTGAACTCGCCCTCGCCCGACGACACCGGCCTCGCAAATGTGCTTCAGAGGTTCTGCGCGGGATTTGAAGCTAAGGATGCCGATGCGGTCCTCGCCGTCTTTAGCCCGACGGACCGCGTGGCCCTGATTACTTCAGAGGAGCACGTCTTGCGTGGGCGGGGGGTGCTGGAAACGTTCCTGCGTGGCTATGCGGCTGGACCGACCACCTATTCGTGGACCTGGTCTCAGCTCGAGACAACGGCCCGGGGACCGGTCGGGTGGCTGTTCGCCGAAGGAGTCGAGACGGCTGCAACGGACGGCAATGAAATTCGAACCCCGTACCGAATGACGATGGTGTGTGAACTCGTAGGACGCGAGTGGTGGGCGCTGCTCGCCCACGGATCGTCACCAAACATTCCGCAGCGCGATAAGACGGCCAGCTAGGCCCCGGCCGCCGCTCTTGGCGTGTCGGCACGCGATGCGTCGTCGTGCGGCACCGGAGGCATTCACTTGCGCACGAACGGGCTTGACCGGCGCGAGCCGAGCGGGGGCTTTCCATGCTGAGGGGCAGCGGTGGGATGGGTGCGACGGTCGCGATCCCTGACTGCTCCCGGACAGCACCGGCCACGCTCCGTTCGTCCTGCCTCGATTGTCGTGGTGGCCACGTTGTGAAACAGCGTTTGCCTCACTGTTACCTAGGCTCGAGGCAGTGCTTGTAGCACTCGGTGCTCTGGCCTACAGTGCGAATGGGCGGCGGTCGTGCGAGACTGCTCACCATGGCTCGCGGCGAGATCGCGCGGCTTTACCACGAGCTCAGTTCAGCCCGGTCCGCGCTGGATTGGCGGGCCCCGCCGGAGCACCCGCTGGTGCTGAAGGGCTTCGAGGCCGATGTTCTGGAGAGGTTCCCGGCGCCTTGCAAGATCTATCCGGCGGGGCTGCCGGCGGTCGAGCTTCCACGTGGCTGGCGGTCAGGCAGCGGCTCGGCGACGGCGGTTCTGGCCGGCCGTTGTGGCTCTGTCCCGCGCGCCCCAGACATTGCCGGGCTGGCCCGGCTGTTGCACCTCTCGGCAGGAGTCGTGCGGACGATCGAGCGCCCTGATGGACGTTACTTCAGGTTTCGCGCGTCGGGATCGGCCGGCGGCCTGTTTCCGCTCGAGGTGTATGTCGCTGCGCGCGAAGTCGACGGTCTCGCGGACGCGGTCTACTGGTTTGATCCGCTCGGCCACGCGCTGGTCAAGGTCGGCCCGTCGCCGCACGGAGGAGCGACCTCGCTCGTTGTCACGGGGGTCCCGTGGCGCACTGGCTGGCGTTATGCCGAGCGGGGCTTGCGGCATCTGTACTGGGACGCGGGTGCGATGCTCGCGAACGCCATGGCGGTCGCCGAAGACGCTGGGTTAGCCCCGCGGCTGCGGACGGTGTTCCCGGACGGCCTGGTCTCGTGGTTGGTCGGGGCCGACGGGGTGAACGAGTTCCCGCTGGCCGTGGTTTCGCTCGGCGACCGCGAACCCGCGATCGGTCCCGAGGGAGAGGCAGCGGCCGGCGCCGTCGATCGCGTCCCGGCCCGCGAGTTCCCCTTGATCACGCACTCACAGCACGCCGGCGATGGCGGGCGCCTCGGCCCGCCCCGTCCGGTCGGCGCGCCGCTGTCGGGCGAGCCGCCGCAATCGGCCGGGCTAGACCAAGTAATCCTTGCGCGCATCTCTACCCGGCGCATGGACCCCTCGCGACCGGTCCCCCACCGCCTGCTTCGCTGGTGTATGGCCGCCGCGCTGCGCGGCTGCCGGGTCCCGCACTTCATCGCCGTTCACAACGTCGAGGACCTCAATCCCGGGCTCTACCGATGGCCATCACTCGATGCCCCGATTCGCGCCGGCGATCTGCGCGATGAATTGCTGCACGTCTGCATCGAGCAGCCGCTCGGGCGTGATGCCGCCTTCGTGGTGATCGCCGCTGCCGATATGAGCCAGCTCGACGATCGTGGTTACCGCGAGGCGCAGCTCGAAGCAGGACTCGTTGATGGCCGCCTGCACCTTGCCGCCGCCGCTCTCGGTGCCGGTGCGTCTGGAATATCGTTCCTCGACTCCGAAATCCCGCGGCTGCTCGGCGAGCCACTCGCCGCGCTCCTCTTCACCTGCGTCGGCTATCCCGCCTACCGCCACCGCGCCGGAGGAGCCCCCGGCGCGCCAACCAAGATGCGCCCCCTCAGACCGCCCAAACAGTAACCGCCGGCACACCCTTCCAGCGACTACTGCCGGGACACGATCGGTCTCCGGAAGGCTCAAAGCCGGGCCCTGGCCCACCACCACCACCACCACCGCGCGACCGCTCGACGCCTACAGCAGCCGTAATGCACCGCGGCCCCTCAGCATGGAGAGCGGCAGCGGCCTCGGCAACCGTCTCGCGAAGACCTATCTGGAAGAGCTATATCGCCCGTGGTTCACCGAGGTCGACCATCCCGTCGTCTCGGATACGGGCGATCCACACCCAATGACGCCCGCCGACATGCTTCCGGCCTGTGACTCGCCAGCGGCCCGATCCAAGCTCTTCCACACGACCGTTTCGTATCTCATTCGCGGCGAATCTTTCGATCCGCTTCCGGGCGTGATCGATCCGTGCCTCGTTTTCGAGGGCCTCTCTTTCGCGGGAGGCGGCGAGACGAGTCTGTTTTTGCAGATCGGCCAAATCTGCAGGCAAAGCGCTCAAAGATTGGCGTACGGTCACCCACATTGACGAGCGTATTTGGGTGATGTCCTTCGGCCGCTGAGCTAGCGACTGGGCGGCGTCTCGCAGCTTCCGCTCGAGCCCGTCAATCTGGCTGGACGAGGGACTCCAAGGTTTATTTTGAAAGCGATTCCATCCAGCGGATATCTGCGCCAGTTGCTCCAGCGCCTTCTCGACCTCTAGCTGTAGACCGTAGGCTTCGGCCTTGAACCGGTCCTCTACCTCACGCCGGACATCATCAAGTATTTCTGCGAAGCGAGGTCGTCCTAGGACCGAATTGGTTTTAGCTAAAAGGTAATAACGTGCGTCGAAGAAGATCGCACAACGCAGCAATCTCAAGAGTTCCACACGGTTCGCTTCGTCCTCGAGATCAGTCTGCTCGCCAACATAAACCGCACGATCGAAGCTCAGCGCAGCAACCTCGCCTTCATCCGACGGACGCGCCGCCTCCAGAAGGTTCAAGGCCGCCTGGCTGCCCTCAAGAGCAGCCGTGACACGTGCGGCTTGTCGTAACGCGCGGCTAGCTCCATCGTGCTGATCTTCTGCTTGCGACGCCTCAAGAAACATGTCGCAGGCTCGTCTCAAGTCGTTCCGCCCAACGCAGGCCCACGCAGCCGCCGCAAAACACGCCGGATTGTTGGGATCGTCTTCGATTGCCGCCTCTGCAACCGATAGCGCACGTTCATAGCGCCGCTTGCGAAGCAGCTGGCTTGCATCAACGAGACGCTCGGCTGCGCGTGTCTTCGCCGGCGTGCGGAGAGAATGGGCAATGTCCTGCAGCAGCGCGACCTGGCGCTCCAGCATCTCCGTCTGCGCAGCCAGACCGATTCCTATCTCACCTTCAAGCCGTGCGATGGCCTCCGTGATGTCCTGACCAACGACCGCAACGCTCCGATCGACGGCCGCGACATTCGCAACAGTCTGGCGAGCGGCGTCGGCCACGCGTGTCACGAGGTCCCGGTCCACCCAACTCAAGCCCGGCGACTCAACTGAGCCTACGAGACGCTCCGGACCCAGGAGGCTTGGATAGAGCTCGATCTTCCCCACGTAGCTCGCTGATGGTACAGCGCGGCTATGGGGATAGGAGTCGCACCGACCAGCGAAATGCGCTGGGCTATATAGTCGCGTCGTCCCGCTGCTGCTTTACATGCGCCGGGCAGGGAACGCACGGCGACGTCGGGCCGCCAGCCATGACCCCTCTCGGACAGTTGGGGTCACGCGACCGCGTCGCTCGGTCCTGCCTGCTCCGTCGCCAATCCGATCGTGAGGCGCAGCCCATGTCGGGCGCCCAATAGTGCGCCACTTCTAGGAATCGAATAGTGCGCCATTTTGGTGGCGACCGAGTGTCGCAGCGGGAGATCGGCAGGCGGCTGGGGATCAATCGGCGCACGGTGGCGCGGGCGCTTGGGCCGGACGGGCCGCCGCGGTATGTGCGGGCACCGGCGGGCTCGCAGTTCGATCCGTTGATGGGGTGATCCGGCGGGTGCTGGAGCAGTGGCCTGAGATCAAGGCCCGCGGCTGACGGAGCTGGCTTCGCGAGGAGCACGGCTATCGGAGGTCGGTCGATCTGGTCCGTCGTCGGCTTCATGGTTTGCGGTTTCACCGGCGCGATGGTGCACTTTTCCATTTCCTGAGACTGGCGCACTTTTCGGGTCCTGTTGACAGCGGCTGGGGTCGCGGCAATTGTGCCTCGGGATTCCCGGCGCGTCGTGCGGCCGACGGAGCAGTTTCCGCACGAGAGCGGCTCGGTTATGCCGGCTCCTGCCGCATAAGCATCAGATGGCGCGGAGCGTCCCGACGCGGCGAATACGTTGGCGCCCCCCCGACGGCCCGCTTCGCCTTCCGTGCGCAGGAGCGCTACGGACGCGCTCGCCCGACCCCCCACGCGGCGCGTCCCCGCTCCGCAGCCCCGACACCCGGCACCGGACCCGGCTGTCGCCGCTGATCAATTCGAATCGTGGGACGAACTCAGAGGACGGGCCGGTCTAGATACACCCCAGCTCCGGTGGGCGGCATCGTGCTGTCGGGAGCACTTGATGCGAATCGCGGCGCTGATTGCTCCAAAGGTCGCGCTGCCGTACAGTTCCTCCGAGGCGAACTGGCAGAAGATGCCCAGTCGTCCAACCGCCGGTCGAGGGGATTGTCGTCGTGGTGCTTGCCGCTGATAACTCAGACGGCTCGGATCTTGCTGCTCCGGTTGGTTGGTCCGAGGGTCAGCGAGACGCTTGCGCTTGTGCTCTCGAGTTGGCCCCTGTGGGCGCCCGGAGTACGGCTTTCGTATGGACCGAGTTGACTGTTGTGCCGGGGGCCTGTTGACTAGCGCCGGGGCTCGGGGGCCTTCTTGACGCAGGCGCCGGTTGCGCCGCGCGCAACTCGACAGGGCAATCTCAGTACTTGGAGGCACGTGGGGGTGGCATTCATAGTAACGACGCGACGCGCACCCGGAGCCCGTCCCAGCGCCCGTCGACCGGCGCCGCTTGCCAATTCGCTTCGGGTGCGAGCGGTCGCGTTGATAGCCACAACGTTGGCACTCCTCGCGGTCGCGGTCGCGGCCGCTCCGGTCCTAGCCCGCCCCGCGCAACAAGGGTCGCTGCGGATCAGAGTCCTCGGTCTCCCTGCCCGGCAACCGGTGTCGATACTGATCACCGGCAGGCACTTCCGACGCGCAGTCCGGCGCCAGGACATCGTCCTAACGCATCTGCGGCCCGGCACGTACAAAGTTGTGATCATGCCAGTAACGATTCTCAGGTCACGGGGCCGAATCACTGCCGGGTCAACCGCATATCCAGCGATCCCGAAGTTGCTTGTCAGGATTGCGCAGGGCCGGACGACCCGCCGTTCGGTCGTCTACGTCGGTGTCGTAGCCCCGAACGTGAAGCCGCTTCCTAAGGGCGTATTGGGAGCCATTGGCGATCCAAACGATCCGGTTGGCTTAGTCTTTCCTGGCGCGGCTCAGGCACCGCGCCCTGGCACGGTGTTTGCGACTGGTCCTACTCCCACGCTTCCGCGTGGACTGATTGCAAAGGTCATCGGCGTAGTACGACAGGGCAACCTGTTGATCGTGTCGGTGCGCAGCGTTCCCGTCGCAGAGGCGGCGCCGCTCATCACGTACGCCGGAACACTCCCGCTCGCACCTTCTCTGGGTGCGCAGACCTCAATTGGTCTGAGCGGCCCACGCGCCGCACGATATTTGCGCGCGCACGCTGCAGCCGGTTGCAATCCGCCCAAGCTTCTTTCCTATGGCGCGCATCTCGACAGCGTCGAGCTCCGGCCAGGCGTCGTTGGGAGCGTGGCCTCCGCAAATGAAGCTCACCCTAGCGGTTCGCACGACCGAGCACCTTGGAGTGGCGGCGGCCGCCGTCGGAGTCAATTGCGACTGGGCGCTCGGACAGCTCGGGCCATATTCGACAGCTATCCCGGTAGGCCCGATCGTCGTCCCGGTCTACGTGACACTTCCACTTGGTGCAGGCATCCACGTTCAAGGTACCCTGAATGTCGGCCAGATCAATATCGCAAGCACGACCGTTGCGCATGTCGCCGCGGGTTCGATGAGAACAGCGCCTCGCTGACCGAGCAGGGTACGAATGCTGGTTTTCGGGTGGGCCTTCGCTTTCCGGGACGGCCAGACTTTCGGCCACGCTCGGGCTTCAGGGCGGAATCGGCGTCGCGGACGGGGCGAACGTCCACTTGGAAGCTGACTTTCGCCCGATCTTCACGTGGAATTCGGGCAAAGGGTGGCGACCTCGTGTTCAACTTCGGGTCCCTGAAGGCGGGCGTGTCCGTCCTGAACCACAATCTATTCCCCGCCCCTGCCTTCAAGGGGTGGAACTGGCATATCTGGAAAGGTTGCACCCCCGCGTCGGCAGGGGGATCAGTTCGCAGGTCAGCGGGTCGCCCATATCTGGTTCTGGCTCCAGCTCTCGTCAGCCCCCTCCGGAGGTGGTTCGTCCGGACCGCCGTCACCGCCTGGGGGCGTCTTCATCAGCTCCTCCGGGCGTCGGAGTCGATATCCGCCTCGCAAGGGGGCCAGTACGGCTGCTCGAACTGCTCGGCGCTGAATATCGCGGTCCACGGCTTCGGGCCTGGAACGTATCCTACTATTGTCATGACAACAGTGGGCCCGGCGGGAGCAGACACGATCTTCTACCAGCACGCCGTGAGCGTGACGGACCCCAACCAGTCCACCTGGCCCGGCGTCTTCTGCGACGACAATGCGCCCTACACCGCGTACCTTGTGATGGACGGCGTGCGGTCGAACAGCGTTACCTTCAGCGCCCCCGCGCCTCAGCAGCCACCCCCGCCGCCGGCAGGCGCATCGATATCCGCCTCGCAAGGGGGCCAGTACGGCTGCTCGAACTGCTCGGCGCTGAATATCGCTGTCCACAACTTCCCAACCGGGACCTACACCTACTATTGCCATGACAACAGTGGGCCCGGCGAGAGCGACCCGATCTTCTACCAGCACGCCGTGAGCGTGACGGACCCCAACCAGTCCACCTGGCCCGGCGTCTTCTGCGACGACAATGCGCCCTACACCGCGTACCTTGTGATGGACGGCGTGCGGTCGAACAGCGTTACCTTCAGCGCCCCCGCGCCTCAGCAGCCACCCCCGCCGCCGGCAGGCGCATCGATTTCCGCCTCGCAAGGGGGCCAGTACGGCTGCTCGAACTGCTCGGCGCTGAATATTGTTGTCCACAACTTCCCAACCGGGACCTACACCTACTATTGCCATGACAACAGTGGGCCCGGCGGGAGCGACACGATCTTCTACCAGCACGCCGTGAGCGTGCACGGACCCCAACCAGTCCACCTGGCCCGGCGTCTTCTGCGACGACAATGCGCCCTACACCGCGTACCTTGTGATGGACGGCGTGCGGTCGAACAGCGTTCCTTCAGCGCCCCCGCTCCACACGCCACCGCCACCGCCACCGCCACCGCCACCGCCCGCGAATCCATCCAGATCGGCTGGAGTGGCGGCCACCACGGGTGGATTTGGATGACCATGAACGGCTTCCCAACCGGGACCTACCACTACACCTGCCAGTTCGGCAGCGGCGGGCCGGCCACCTTCACATTGACCGAGACGAGTTCGCCCGAGACCTGGGACAACGGGCACACCTGCTACGACCTCATTCACCGTGACACCGTATGGGTGACCATCAACGGGGTTAACTCCAATACAATCGTGGTGCCGTAGGGAGAGCGGACACGCGCGGCCACGCGAAGATTGAGGCTATTATCGGAACGAGGGCCGCGGCTCCCGTCACGTCCGCGGACGTCACCCCACCGCCGCGAAAGCGGCTATAGGTGTCACGTTCGTCGACTTGCCGCGCGTACAGCGTTCACCTTCGCTCGTATGAAAGTGCAGTGTGGGCCTCGCTGCTCCGATTCCGCTTTCCATGCGAAGCAGTCACGACCTCGCCGTGGCTGCTTGAGGCGCGTCACGCAGGCGCGAGGCGGCGCGGTCGCTGACTCCTTTCATCGCCCGCCGCCAGCGAACCTACAACGTCCGCCTGGTGATCGACAACCCCGGTGCGCAGTGGCATCCGGGCCGCGCATCACGCAATTCCTCACGATCGCTTTCGCCTGTCGGACGTTCATCGAGGCTGGTTGCGCTTCGGCGGCCGAAGCACAATTCCGCGCCGACGCGGTGCTAGCCGGCACCGAGCAAGTGTGACGCGCTCATTCGGCTACGGCGTCAAGACCGCTCAGCCAAACCGCGTCCCGCCTCTAGGCAAATCCCGACCCGATCTCAGCCCACCCGAGCGCAACTCGGACGCCCATATATCTACGAGGCAAAGCCCTGCGCTGGGGCAACTTTCAATCCGAAGGTCGTGGGTTCGATCCCCACCGGCGGCACTTGAAAGCCGCGTGGCCGCATCAACGCCACTTCTAGCCGCTCCGTGCGCTCATCTCGAGTCCCGGCGTCGGCCGCCACTCGACGACGGTGCCGGTGCGGAGTCGACGGAGGTGCGGTCCCCGCGGCTTGGCGGTCGGCCCTGAGTTGTGCAGGAGCGGGCCGTTCAACGGCGCGACGGAGCTGAGCAGGTGCCATGCATCGCTTGGGGTGGAGCGGGCCGTTCAATGCGAAGACGCGTACCTGCGGGGTAGGAGGCAGTACGAGCCGCGCGGCCGGATCGCTCCTCGTCCAGTCGCCTTCCGGCGCATACACGAGTCGCTTCGTGAAGATGACACGGCGTGCCGTGGTGACAACGTACCGGTAGTGGCCGGCGTTAAGCGCAGCGCGCCAGGAGCGGCAATCAGTGATGGGAACGAAGGACCCACCCTTTCCGCGCTGACCCATGTAGCCGACCCGGTTGGAGTCGTCGACTCCATACAAGGGGTAGCCGTAGAACCAGCCGAAGGTACCGACGAGCGCGATCCGGGCGTGGTGCAGGGTACGCGCCCACCGCCACATCGGATGTACGCCAAGCAGACTGCTGGCGAAGTTGTAGCGGCGGTTGAGGTAGGCGCGCTCGCCGCTGAATCCGGCCGCGATGCCGACGAAGGCGAGAGTGGCGCCGGCCGCCGCCACGCCGATCCGAACAGCCGAGATCCGGCGCTTGATGAGCAACCATGGCTTCGCGAGCGTCAGGACGATGAGCGCCAGGACAAGCATCGCGGCGGCGCGCGGACCCCCCAGGCTATAGGACACACGCCAGAGCCGACCGAGCGGTGCCGCCGCTACGAAAAGCGCCGCCGCCACAGTCATGGCGGCGATCTGACCCCGCTTGCCGCTGACAGGCTTCGCGAGCGGCATGACGGCCAGCGCCAGCACCAGTGCCGGCGCGGCGTACCGGATATTGAACTTGAAACAGTACGGATGGCCCCAGGGTCCGCACGCCGTGAGAGGCGTGATTGGGTAGGCCAAGAGCGACGCTAAAGCGATCAGGCCGACGGCCCGGATCGTCCGGCCACGTCCGCACAGCACGCACGCAACCGGCCCGAGCATCGCCACGAGCAAGAGGGCCGGCCACCAGCGGCCCAGGTTCAGTCTCAGGGCCGGGACGAGCCAGTCGGAGATGATTCCGGGATAGGGCAGGTAAGCAGCGAGCGAGTAGTCGTTGCTGTGTTGGAGTGGCAGGGGCTGTGGCGTTGGAAAGCCGCCGAGGCCGAACCAGGGAACGGGATTACCGACGGCGATGAGGTTGCGCGCGTACCAGTACCCTCCGGCCGCCAGAACACCGCCTAGCCACCAAGCAATCGCGCTTCGTCGCCGGCCGGGCGGAGCAAGCGCCGGCACGAGGATTGTGAGCGCGGCCACCGGCGCGATCAGGTTCATCCTGGTCGACAAGGCGAGGCCGGCAGCAACCGCCGCCACCAGCAGCCCGCCGCGATAGGCAGAGAAGTCGCGCGGCGCCGCGCCCGTCTGCCGCGAGATCCTGCTCGGCTCCCGAGCGCCCCGTGAGGGACTCGACGGCGCGGGCTCGGCCAGGTCGGTGGTGTTCATCCAAAGGGCCACAGCGGCCGTCACGAAAAACATGCCGAGGATGTCGCTGTCGGCGCTACCGGCGTTCGTGCTGACCAGCATTGGCGTGCCCACGACGACAGCCGCGGCCACAAGGGTCAGCGGCCCCAGCCCGCGGCGGTCTCCGATGCACCACGCGGCGAGCAGCGTGAGCAGAGCCCAGATGATGTTGATGCCCGGCGATAGGACATCGGTCCCCATGAACACGATGCCTAGTGCGTGGAGCAGCTCGGCGGTGGCGGGATACATGCCGGTGAGGTAGTCGTAGTCGGTGAAACGAATCGAGGCAATCTGGCCGGTTTGGGCATACGAAGCCGCGTGCGGAAGGTGGTATCCCATCGAATCCGCCGCCAAGATCCCGTGATCAAGCGCCTGGAGGCTTGGACCGGCCCACACGAGCCCCACAAGAACCACCACGGCACCGGCGAGACACACGGCAGACGCCCCGACGAAGCCGCATCGGCGAGGCCGTGGTTCAAGCGGCTGCCCGCGGCTACGCGGCCCGAGGGTTGCGGTCAGCCCCAATCCCAGCGCGGCCGACGCGACCAGAATCGGAGCCAGTCGGAACGCACCCGCCGTTCCAAGCACCTCGCTGATCCCGAGGATCAGACCGACGGCTATGACCACCTCAGCCAGACGCGCGTGCGAGCCTCGCCACTCTGGTAACAGGTAAGCGCGCAACGCGGCACCGCCGGCGCCCAGAGAGCCGAGCGAGCACAGCAGGGCGCCCACGCCGATTACATACCGCCCGACACTCATTGTGTTACTGGGCGGTCAACGATTGCCGCGCATCTGGCGCTCGGCTACCCAGCGACCGGCGCATGGACTAGGCGCCTGCCCTTCATCCCAGCCTAAGCTTGCCGCGGGCCTCGCGACAAAGATGAGGAGCTCTCACGCCGTCGTAGTGGCGGGGCACCACGCTTCGCGACGGCGCCGCCGGCCCGTGGTCTGCCCTCGCGCGAGGGCAGACGTCGATCACCGTCTGGACGGACGCACGCAATCACAAAGGCCTCCTTCCCCAAGAAGCAAGTCAATCAGGCGCGTAGGCTAACACCTTGGCGGGCGACGAGGTTAGTCAAGAGGACGGCCGCGCCCTTTAGTTCAAACGGCGCCGCTGGGTCTGTTTCCGAGGAATCGCCGCACCGCGACCTGGCTGCTCTGGCGCCTGGCACGAGCGGTCCGCGGAACCGCTCTGAGCCGACTGGAGGCGTGGCTATGCGGGCCCGAAGACAGGCGCCTAACGGCGAGGTTCAGTAGACGGCTGCGTTCGTCTCATCCGGACGCGGTTCCGGGCGCCGGCACGGGCGCATCCGGCGGCTCGTGCACCGCGCTCACCGGACGAACCGCGGATTCGTTCGGCCCAGCCTCGACGTGACTCATGGCGTGCTCTGCGAGCGCCGTGATCGTCAGGCTCGGGTTGACGCCCGGGTTCGCCGGCACGGCGGATCCGTCGCACACGAGCAGGTTCCGGTACCCGAAGACGCGGCATCGGTCATCCACGACCCCGCTGTCCGCGTCCGCCCCGATGACCGCCCCGCCGAGGATGTGAGCGGTCACCGGAACTCCCGCCAACGCCTCGAGCAGGGAGCTCTGTGCCACGCCGTCGAGGTGTTCGGCGAAGCGCTCGGCCGCCTCGTTCGCGACCGGGAGGAAGGTCGGGTTCGGCTTTTCGGGATCCTGAGCGGTCGTGATCCCCGCTCGGCGCCCGGGCAGGCGCCGAGCACGGAAGCTCATCGAGTTGTCGAGCGTCTGCATCACGAGCAGGATGAGCGTACGACGGGCCCAGGAGCCCGGCGCCAGCGCGGCCACCACGCTCCCCGGCCGCGTGAAGATGTTGCGCACCAGCTTGAGCGGCCGCCCCAGGCGGTTCCCTTCTCCGACCAGCAGGGTGAACAGGAGCCGCATCGAGTTGCCCGCCTTGCCATAGGTGACGGTCTCGATGTGAGTGTCCTCGTCGGGATACATGCTTCCGGTGATCGCGACGCGCTTGGAGAAGTCGGCGTCCTTCTCACGCGTCGTCACGGCGAGGATCGCCTCGCTGTTCGTTCGCACCTTCTCCCCGAGGCGGTCCGAGAGACGCGCGAGCGCGCCCGTGTCCTTGCAGCGACGAAGGAGCTTGTTCGTACCGATCGCACCTGCCGCGACCACCACACCACCGGCGGTCAGCTGCTCCCGTCGCCTTCTCAGCAACGTCCCGGGCCGGTGCGCAGAGATCTCGTAGCCATCCGAACCATTGCCGGCGCCGATCGGCTTGATTGTCGTGACGAGGCGCTCGGGGATGATCCGCACGCCCCGCCGCTCTGCGAGGTAGAGGTAATTCTTGACGAGAGTGTTCTTGGCGTTGAAGCGGCACCCGACCATGCATGCGCCACAGAGCACACATCCCGTTCGCCGCGGTCCCTCACCGTCGAAGAAGGGGTCATCCACCGTCACGCCAGGCTCGCCGAAGAAGACGCCGACATTCGGCTTCACGTGCGTGTCCTCGACGCCCCATTCGGCGGCGATCTCCCGAAGCACCTCGTCGCCGCGATCGTCGTCCGGGATGCGCGCCGCGCCGAGCATGCGCTCGGCGCTGAGGTAATGAGGACCCAGCTCGTCCTCCCAGTCCGCGAGCTCGCACCACTGCGCGTCCTCGAAGAAGCGCCGCGGGGGCCGGTACAAGGTGTTCGCATAGACGAGGCTGCCACCTCCGACGCCCGCCCCCGAGAGGATCGTCACGTCCTTGAACAACGAGATCCGAAGGATTCCGCGGAGACCGAGCCGCGGGATCCACAGAAAGCGCCGCCAATTCCAAGTAGAGCGCGCAAAGTCATCGTCCTCGAAGCGGCGGCCACATTCGAGCACCGCGACTCGGTATCCCTTCTCGGCCAGCCGAAGGGCGCTGACGCTGCCGCCAAATCCCGAGCCGACGACTATCCAGTCGTAATCAAACCCTGACAAGGCGCGCGAAAATACCACTCAGCGCCGTCCGACTGGCGCAGGAGAGCTCTGATGGTGATCGCATCAGGCGCGGGCGTGCCTGGGACACTGTGGCCGGGCATGATCCAAGCCACGTACGACCTCGATGGTCGCCAGGTGTCGAGCGGCATAACGGAGGCATTCGCCAATGTCGAAGCCGCAGTGGCCCGTCCCGATGGACGCTACGTGGTTGCCGGGGCCGGATCTCCAAGCAGGGCGGCGGCCCGGTGGACTCGCCGAGCGCGTTCGCGATCGGGCTCGATCAACCCGCAACCCGCGTCGCCTTCCAGGGCTCGACGAACTCGTTCGCGGTGGCGCTCGCGCTCACGCCGGACGGTGGCGCCGTCGCAGCCGGATCGGCGCTGATCGGGGGCGCGAGCCGCATCGCACTGGCGAAGGTCAGGCTTCCCGTGCCGGAAGGTTCGAGTCCGATCGACACGTCGTTCGGAAGCAACGGGCGCGTCCTCACCAACGTCTTCGGGAACGCACGGGCCCGGGCGATCGTCGTACAACCGGATGGCAGGCTCGTCGTAGCGGGAACGGCGAAGAACGGGGGCAATGACTTCTTCGTGCTCGTGCGCTATCACGCCGACGGCTCGCTCGACCCGAGCTTCGGTGGAGACGGCATCGTGACCACGCTCCTTCCGGGCGTGAATGGGCAGATCCCCGGCGGCCTTGTTCGCACCGGCGACGGTCGACTCGTGGCGGGGGGCGCCGCGCGACTGAGCAACGGGGAGAAGGACGTCGTGCTGACGCGCTACGGCCAGGGGTCGTGCACCGCATCGTTGGGCTGCGTCAGCCTCCTTGCCCTCTCGCCCAGCTCGATCCTCGTCTCGGCCGATCTGCCGCTCGTGCGGCAGGTCGGGATCCTGGTGCGTCGCGTGGACCGACACGGCCACACGACGCTCATCGGCCGCGTCCCGTTCGGACTCCAGCACGCCGGCAACATCCATATCCGCTGGAACCTTCGCGTGCGCGGGAAGCGCCTCAAGCCCGGCAACTACCTCGTGAACGTCCGTGCGCTGCGCGGGCGCCGCGTCGTCGCGGTGTCGAAGGCAATCCGGATCCACGTTGGGCTCTGAAGCACCGCGCCGAGGGTTCGGCGCCGTAACTCAGGCCAACCGGAGGGCCGGGAAGCGCACGCGAGCACCTTCGGGAGTCTCACGCAAGGCGGCGGCCATCGCGGTCGGGCTGGCGTACCGGCGGGCGGGATCCGGATCGAGCGACATCCGAAGTACTGCACGAAGCTCGGCCGAGACATCTAGTGCGCTGAGGTCGACGATCGTGGCGGCGTGGTCAAGCAGCGCAGTCACAGCCCGACCCTGACGCGCCCGCTGCCCGCCGATTAGCTCGAACAGGATAAGGGCGGTGGCGTAGAGGTCGCCGCGGATGTCGACGGTGTGACCCGCGAGCTGTTCCGGAGAAGCGTAAGCCGGAGTACCAACAATCGCCCCCACCTCCGTCGCCGAGCGGTTACCCCTGCCGACATACTTCGCCAGTCCAAACTTCGTAATCGTCGCCTCCCCATCGGGTCCAAGCATGACGCCCCTCGGGGTTAGATCCAGGCGCACGATCCCATTGGCGTGGACGTAGGCGAGGGCGTCCAGTACCTGGAGGATGATCGAGATGGCTGCGGAGGGCTCGAAACGCCCGTTCGCGGCGAGACACTCGGCCAGCGATCGCCCGGCGACAAGATCGCTCACGATCGCCATGCGCTCATTCTCATCGTGGAGCACCTCGCGCGTGGCGACGATGCGCGGGTGCTTCAGCTGCAGCGCGATCGCACCCTGGCGCCGGAACCGCTCGCGCATCAGCTCGTCGCCTCCGAACGTGTCCATAGCGAAAACGGTGATGGCGACCTCGTCGTCGGTGTGGTGATCCCGCGCCCGATAGATGCTCCCTGCGCCGACGCGCCCAAGCTCCTCGAGCAGCTCGTAGCGACCGTGGGCAAGTGTCGCTCCGACGTCGCCGGCAAACAACGCCTCCTCTTCGTCGCGGAGCACGACGACATCGCCGCGGTCGGCTCGCGCAGCCTCGCGCAGCGGCCCTAGACGCCTGATCACCGACGCTGACTCGGCGCTGAGCCTGTACGCGGCAACTCGTGCGCGCGCAACGTCACCGTAGAAAGTTGCGCCCGGAAGCTCGCCGGCGACCTGTACGAGGATCCCATTCGCTGCCAGATGCCCGAGCAGTTCCTGCAACTCCTCCTCGTGAAGCGCGAGCATCGGGTTGAGCACGGCCTCGGCCTGCAATGCAGCCACGTCGGCAGCGGTGAAGGTGACCTTGAATCGAAGGATCCAATCGACGGCGTAATAGAGGGCCACCCGCCACTGGTCGAGCTCGTTTGCGGGCACGTCCTCGACGGACCGAGCGCGCACGAATTCGCTGACCAGCGCCTGAAGCCCAGCTCCCCACTCGATCGCGTCGAGCTCCTTCGGCCCCAGCTCCAGATACGGGCGATCGCCGTCGAACCTGACGAACCCGCTCAGCTCGCGCACCATCAGCCGCGGGATGCCCCTTCCGGCGTACGCCAAGTGGTCACCGAGCGTCGTCAATTCGGTGCTCGGCCCGTCGGGCTCAGTGACCACTGCGTTCAGGAGGGTTGTTTCCTGGCTCCACACGCACGGCACGTACGTGCGCCAGCTGAACACGGTTTCGAAGATGCTCCCGCCGCGCTGGACATCGTCTTCAACCACCTCATAGAGATCCGGGCCGCCTACGAACAAGAAGTTGCAGCCCTCGGTCGTGAGCAGGTTCTTGATTCGCGT
The DNA here is from genome assembly GCA_963839105.1 of uncultured Solirubrobacterales bacterium. Lineage (GTDB taxonomy): Bacteria > Actinomycetota > Thermoleophilia > Solirubrobacterales > Solirubrobacteraceae > Palsa-465. Next base: position 739,071 of record CAWITQ010000008.1, on the reverse strand, counting down.
GAACAGGTCTCGCAGCCAGTTGATGCCGTCCTCCCACTCGCTGAGCTTGTCGAGTTCATCGAACACGACGATCAGCCGGACGCCTACGCAGGGAAGTGGTCCTCCTCCGGAGAACCAGCGCCGGACCCGACCCTTTTCTGGGGGCTGCGCTTGTCCCCCTCGAGCGAGGAGGCGGACGATTCTCGCGAAGTCATGTTCCGCATCGATGTCGGAGTACTCGAGATAGGCCGCCTCTCCGCTCATTGAGCTGGTGAGCTTGTTCGAGAAGTCGACTTTCGCTCCGATGATGCTTGCGGCCGCCTGGCCAACATTGAGGCCCAAGCCGCGGCCGCGCTCCATGCTGCTCGACTGCGTCTCCTTCAAGGTTTGGGACGTGCGGTGGTACGCCGTCTCCAGGACCCGTCTCGCCTCGGGCTCCAGATCGGCGAGCTGGCCATCGTCCTCCAGTTGCTCGTAAAGGGCTCGAATGACCTCGAACAGCAACTGCGCCGGGGTGCGCCGCGTCGCAAGGTTGATCCTCACGGTCGTCCAGATTCGCTCGCCTCCGGAGAGACGACGCAGCTCCCGTAGCGCGCGGTCGACGACGGTCGTTTTGCCGACACCTCGAAATCCCGAGATCAACAGCGATCCGCCCGCTGATCGGTCGATGCGCCGGGCAAGCTCGGTAACGAGCTGCTGACGGTTGAGGAGTGGCACGGGACTATCGGCCGGAAGAGGTCCCTGGCCGTATCTGAACCTCGGATCCACAGCGATCTTGGTGACACCGGATCTCGCTTCTCCTGCGGCCGTGCTGCTGGACGAGGATACGACTGAGTCGGCGGAGGATCGGCGCACGATCGTCCGGCGTCGGAGTTGGCTCGGGGCAGGCGGAACCGGCGACGGGGCCGAGCCCGTGCGCGGCGCCGGTGGGGATGCAGCGGGGACGGCCCAGTCCGGGTTGGGGGCAGGCGAGGACATCGGTGGTGCTGAAGGTGGGGGAGCGGGCTGCTCGATCCTGGTCGCCGTATCTCGGGGCGGCGGAACTGCCGCCGTTGAGCCCGGCCCTTTGGCGGCGCCCGCTCCAGGCGACCTGATCGTCAGCCCTGCGTCTGCACTGCGCGGTGGTGCGGGTCGTCCTTCAGCGGCGGCGATCGCCGCGGCACCGAGCTCGCCAGCCGATGCGTAGCGATCCTCCGGACGCTTGGCCATGGCGAGTGACATGACCGCGTCGAACTCCGCAGGCAGGCCCGCACGATGGTGCGTGGGTACGGGAGGAGGCTCATTTATGTGGGCGAACAGCGTCATCACTGTCGTGTCCGAGCTCGCGTACGGGACCTCGCCGGTGAGCGCCTCGAACATCACCGCGCCTAACGCGTAAACGTCGGTACGCGCGTCGATGTGCCCGCCCGTGATCATCTCGGGTGCCATGTAGTCGACGGTGCCGACCATCACGCCCGTCTTGGTCAGCGCCTTGTCCCTCCCGTCCACCGCCTTGCTGAGGCCGAAATCGGTGAGGTAAGCGTGATCCCCGCGTCGACCGGCTTCGAGCAGGATGTTGGACGGCTTGACGTCGCGATGGACTAATCCTGCGCGATGGGCGGCATCAAGTGCGTCGGCCACCTGGTCGATGATGCGGGCGGCGCGGAGCGGCTCGAGCGGCCCCTCGTCGCGGATCAAGCGCGCGAGATCGGCCCCGTGGACGAGGCGCATGGCAATGAATAGCGCCCCTTCCTCCTCTCCAACTTGCAGCAGGGGCACGACGTTCGGGTGCTCAATCGAGGCCGCGATATCAGCCTCGCGTATGAATCGCGCGCGAAACTGAGAGTCGCTTGCCAGTTCCGGCGCGACGACCTTCAGGGCGACCGAGCGCTCGGGGCGGTGCTCGGTTGCTCGATACACGACGCCCATTCCGCCGCGACCGATCACACCGTCGATCCGGTAGCCGGCGAACCTCGTGCCGATTGCCAGGTTCGCGTGAAAGTTGTCGGACAGTTGTGCAACCCCCTGGTCCATGCGGACCCCTCCGGCTGCCGGTCGCACCCCACCAGCCAGTGCGTATCGTAGCCCCCTGCGCGAGCCGGCGAGCGAATGTTTACGTCGTACCGCAGCTGGGTTTAGCGGTCCAGGTTCGGTCCCGGTGGATCAGTCGAGGAGGTCGCGCGTGGTCCCCTACGGCGCCTGCTCGCCCTCGCCACCGATTTCAGGGTCCCGGCTACGGGTGTGACCCTGATGTCGGGGCAGTGGTTCTGCGGGAGGCTCCGTGCCATGCCGAACCTCAAGAACCCCACATCGTCCGAGCCGACCGGCGCCGCCACCGGAGGCAGCCATCACTTCGCCACTCCCGTGGTCCGTGAGATCACGCCTCCCACGGCCGAGCCGCGGTCCATCTCGACGGCGTGGTGACGCGATGTCTGGTTCGCCTGCAACCTACCTCTTCGCGGACATCGCCGGCTTCACAGCGCTGACCGAGGCGCACGGCGATGAGGAGGCGGTCGGTCTGATCGATCGCTTCGGGGCTGAGGTCGCGCAGGCGCTACCGAGCTATGGCGCGGTCCAGGTGAAGTCGATCGGCGATGCCGTGATGTTGCGCGTTCCCGACGCGGCCGCTGCGGTCGAGCTCGGACTGCATCTCGCGAATCAGACGCTGGGTGGTCATGGGTCGCCCGCGTTGCGAGTCGGGATGCATCACGGCACCGCGATCTGCCGCAACGGTGACTACTTCGGCAGCGCAGTCAATCTCGCCGCGAGGATCTCCGCGCGGGCCTCGGCGCGCGAGGTCCTCATGAGTGCGAACACCGGCTCTGCCGCGGGCGCGATCGCTGGCGTCAGCTACGAGGCGCGGGGTCAGCACGAGCTCAAGGGCGTGGCCGATCCCGTGGAGCTGGTCGCTGCCGTCAGTGCGGGTAGCTCCGATCATGCTCGCTTCGCGGTGGATCCCGTCTGCCAGATGAGCGTCGACCGCGACCATGCCGCCGGCATGCTGTTGTACGAGGGAATGGCGTACTTCTTCTGCGCTCTGGATTGCGCGGCGGCGTTCGCCCACCGCCCGGCGCTGTACTCCCGCGATCACTGACATCTACTCGGCCGAGGATGCCCAGCTCATGCCTCCGAGCAGGCCGATTCGCTTCATGCCTGCTGTTGGGCCTACGCCCTCGTCGCCGTCAGGCGCTCGGCGCGCTCCACGATGCGCGCGACCTCCACGCGGGAGTCGGCGCCGAGCTTGGCGAAGATGTTGCGGATGTGGGTCTCGACGGTCTTGGGGCTGAGGAAAAGCTCCTCGGCGATCTGGCGATTGGTGCGCCGGTCGACGATGCGGTGGGCGATCTCGAGCTCTCGATGGGTGAGCGCGTCCACCCCCCCGCCCTCGCCCGCGCCAGGCTGGGAGCGACGGTAGACGTGGTGGCCGAGCCGCCGCAGCTCGCGCTCGGCTGCGTCGCGGTAGCGCTGGGCTCCGATCGAGTCGAGCGCGGTGGCAGCCAGCTCGAGCTCATGCTTGGCACGTTCGCGATCGCCGGCGCCGGCGCCGGCAAGGGCTCGGCCGGCGAGCGTGCGCGATCGGGCCGCGTCGATCGGAGCGCCGGCCGAATCCGCGACCTGCGCTGAGCGCATCGCCAGATCGGCGGACGCTCGAGCGTCGCCGGCGTCGAGCGCGACCGCCGCGGCCGCGCGGTCTGCCCATGCTCGAGGTAGCGGAAGCCCAAGCTGGGTCGCATTGGCATCGGCTAGCGTGACGGCCCGTTCTGCGGCGTCGCGCTGCCCGAGTGCGAGCCGGCACCGAGTCAGGAGCTCGAGGAAGTAGGCGCGCCAGCTGTCGGCGACGAGCGGCATCTCCGGTCCACCGGATACCCGCTCGAGCAACCCGACACCGCGCTCGGGCTTACCGGTGAGCAGGTGCGCTTCGGCGAGCACGAGCGCGGCGTACGCCACGTGGTGGCTCGGCTTCCCGTCGTCGCCCACGTCCACGGCCTCCTGCGCTGCCGACATCGCCCGGTCGATGTCGCCCATCGCGAGCGCGACCTGTGAGAGTCCGTACAGGCTCCAGCAGATCGCGAGTGCGTTCCCCGAGAGCCGAGCGGCCTCGACATTTCCCTCGAGCGGATCGAGCGCCGGCTGCAGATGACCGCGGAAGCTCCAGGTGATGCCGAGAATCGCGAACACGACCGGGAACAGTTGGTGTTGACCGGTCGCACGGCCCACCGCGAGCGCCCGCTGCGCATGTGCCGATGCTTGTTCGAAGAGGTGCTGATAAAGCTCAGCCCCTGCGAGGTGGACGATCGCGTCGAGGCGTCCGCCAAGCTCGGCATCCGTGAGGCCGTCGATGACCTGCGCGGCGCGATCGCGGAGCGGCCGTGCCTTTGCGGGGCAGCCGGCAAACGCAAAGCCTCGGGCGGCGGCGGCGACCCCAACGGTCTGCAGCAGTGGATCCTGCATCTGCTCGGCGACGATCACCAATCGTTCGGCCCACGCCTTCTGCGACTTGTAGTCCATTCGGTACGAGCCATCCTGGGAGAGCTCGATGAGCAGCAATAGCCCCTCGGCGGAGACCTCGTCGTCGAGGCCGTCCAAGGTTGCGATCAGCCGGTCGTGCGCCTGTTCGTGGAGCCCGAGCAGATGCTCCACCCGTGCACACCAAGCGGCCACCTCGACCCGTTGCGCGACGGCATCGGGCGGGATGATTCTCAGGATCTCTTCGAGCGTCTGATGGCTCTTCTCGAACTGCCCCGTGGCGGCAAGCGCCTGCGCCATCGGCAGCAGCACATCGACCCGCTCCCGCGGCCGCGCTCCCGCCGGCAGCACCCTGAGTGCCGCCGCCAGCCAGCGAGCGGACGTGGCGGGTGCCTGCGAGCGAGCTTCCCGCCCCGCCTCCATGAGGACGGCGACGGCTGCGCCGTCGCCGTGTCGGGCGGAACGCTCGACATGGTGCGCCCGCGCAGTCGGCGGAGCGCCTCGCGCCTCCAGCGCGGCGGCTACGCGTTCGTGCGCGGCGACACGCCAGCCCCCGGGCGTCGTCTCATAAACCGCCCGCCGAACGATCGGGTGCCGGAAGCGGAAGCGACGCGGCATATCGGTTGCCCGGATCAGCTCAAGGCGGGTGAGCTCATCGACGGCATCGAGAACGTCCGGCTCCGCGAGATCGGCGGCCACCGCGGCGAGGTCGATCTCAAACGGGTCCCCCGCCACCGATGCCCGTCGAGGACGCGGCGTGACGCCGGCGGGAGTAGGGAGAGCTCCTCGGTCAGTGACGCGGCCACCATCGGCGGCACCTGCACCCCCGCGAGCGACACGTCACCACCGTTTCCCATCGGGAGCGTGTCAATAGGCGCTCGAGCCAACTGCTCGAGATAGAACGGGTTGCCGCCGGTCTCGTCGTAGAAGAGCTCGGCGCGCTCCCCGACCAGCTCGCGGGTCTCATCTCGGGTCAGCGGCGGGAGCTCGACACGAGCCAGCACGCCGGCCCGGTGCGCGCGCTCGAGCGCGGTGGACAGACGGGCGGGCAGTTGGGTTGGCCTGGCCGAAATCGCGATCAGCACACCGGCGGCGGGCGGGCGGTGCAGCAGTGCGCTGAGCAGATCGGTTGAGGCCGGGTCGGCCCAGTGGAAGTCGTCGAGAAGAAGCACGAGCGGCTTCGGCGTGGCGAGGTGCTCGAGCAGCGCCCTTGCGGCGCGGTGCGTCCGGTAGCGCTCGTGCAGCGAGGTCTCGGAGGCCTCCGCGGAGTCGGCGAGGGCGGGAAGGAGCTGAGCCAGCTCTGATCGCATGGCCGCGTCCAGGCGTTCCAGGCGTCGCGGCTCGAGACCCGCGACGTAGTCGTCCAGCGCGTCGACAAACACCCAGTAGGGAAGGTCCTGCTCGAGCTCGGCGGCCGCGCCGCTCAGAACGACGTGGCCTCGCGCGGACGCTCTGGCGCCGAGCTCAGCGAGCAGCCGGCTCTTGCCGATCCCGGCGGGACCGACCACCTCAACCGCCCGCGGCATGCCGCCGTCCAGTGCTGTCAGGGCAGCGTCGAGTGCGTCCAGCTCAACGGTACGACCGACGAATTGCGAGGAGAACGGCATCAGGGGCCCCTGAGGTCGAGCTTACCGGGGATCCGACCGCAAACGTGAACCGGGTCAGGGCCCCGACCCCAGCCAGATCAGGGTGCCATCTAGGGGTGCTTGCCCGATGTCCTGGGGGCGCGCTGGAGCGACGCTGCCGATGTCAATCCAATCGCGAACTGAGGAGCTTTCGTGAGACGCACAAGTATGAGCATTACCGCGCGCGCCGGCCGCTGGAGCGCCTGCCATCGCAAGGCGGCGATCCTCGGTTGGATCGCATTCGTCGTTGCCGCCGTTTTTGCGGGCTTTGCCATCAACCAGCGCAGCCTGACCCCTGAGCAGGCCGCAGTCGGTGAATCCGGGAATGCCGCCCGGCTCGCAGGCGCCGCGTTCCCGCGCCAGGCCAAGGAGCTCGTCCTGGTGCAGAGCCGGACGCTGACAGCGGACGATCCCGCATTTCGCGGCGCGGTCTCCGACGTCATCGTGCGGCTGCGCCACACGGGTATCGCGCGGGACGTCCGATCGAGCGCCGTCTCGCCCGATCGCCATTCGGCGCTCGTGGCGTTCGAGATCCCGGGCGACGAGACGACGACCCACATGTCCGTAGCCGGGCCGCTGGCGGCCGTCGCCGGCGCTGCCGGCGCCCATCCACAGTTCGTGATCTCCGAGGCCGGCGACGCCAGTTCGATGCGCGGGATGGAGCAGGCGTTTGCAAAGGACCTGCACCAGGCCGAGACCACGTCGCTGCCGATCACGCTGCTCATCCTGGTGGTCGCGTTCGGCGCGCTGGTTGCCGCGGGTGTCCCACTGCTGCTCGCGATCACCGGCGTGGCGGCGACGCTCGGGCTCGTCGGTCCGATCAGCCACATCGCTCCGGTCGACCAGACGATCAGCAACGTCATCCTCCTGATCGGACTTGCCGTGGGCGTCGACTACTCGCTCTTCTACCTCAAGCGCGTGCGCGAGGAGCGAGCCGCCGGTCGGAGGAACGGTGCCGCCATCGAGGCTGCCGCCGCTACGTCGGGGCGCGCGGTCCTCGTCTCAGGCGCAACTGTGATGATCGCGATGGGCGGGATGTACCTGGGTGGCTCACCGACGTTCTCCTCCCTGGCGACCGGAACCATCCTCGTGGTCGCCGTGTCGGTGATCGGATCGCTCACCGTGCTTCCCGCGGTGCTCTCGGCCTTGGGTGACCGCGTCGAACGGGGAAGGATCCCGCTGCGCACCCGCTTTACGCGACGCGCACCCGGGGGTGCGATCTGGTCGCGGATCGTCGAGCGAGTACTTCGCCGACCCGTGCTCTCGGCCGTGATCAGCGGAGGCCTCCTGGTCGCGCTGGCGATCCCGGCGCTGGGGATGCACATCTCGCTGCCGGGCAGCGAGTCGCTCTCCCGCAACATCCCCGCCGTCCGCGCCTTCGATCGGATCGAGGCTGCGTTCCCGAGCAAGAGCACGCCCGTGACGGTCGTGGTGAAGGCCGGCGACATTAACCGGCCGGCGATCGCCGACTCCATCCGGAAGCTCGACGCGGCAACCGCCCGCCACCACGACTTGTTCAAGGGGCACGGCACAGTCGAGGTGAGCAAGGATCGGACTCTGGCCAGGATCTCGATTCCCGCTGCGGGAACTGGAATCGACGGAACCTCGCACCGGATGCTCACGTTGCTGCGCGGGGAGCTCATCCCGGCCGCCTTCGCCGGCGCCCCGGCCGCGACCGTGCTGGTGGACGGGTTCACGGCCCAGACCGCGGACTTCAACGCGAGTCTGGCCACACATACGCCGCTGGTGTTCGCGTTCGTGCTGGTCGCGGCGTTCCTGTTGCTCCTGGTGACGTTCCGTTCGCTGGTGATCGCGACCAAGGCGATCGTTCTGAACCTGCTGAGCGTCGGCGCCTCTTACGGCGTGCTGGTGCTGGTGTTCCAGAACGGCTGGGGCGAGAAGCTGCTCGGCTTTCACTCCAACGGCACGATCGTCGCCTGGCTGCCGCTGTTCCTGTTTGTCGTGCTCTTCGGCCTGTCGATGGACTATCACGTGTTCATCCTCAGCCGGGTCCGAGAGGCCTACGACAGCGGTATGAGCACCGAGCGCGCGATCGGCCATGCGATCGGTACGACCGCGGGAGTAGTGACGAGCGCCGCCGCCGTGATGGTCGCCGTGTTCGCGCTGTTTGGCACGTTGTCGAATATCGCCCTGAAGGAAATGGGCGTGGGCCTCGCTGTCGCGGTGCTCCTCGACGCCACCATCGTTCGCGGGATGCTCCTGCCGGCGAGCATGAAGCTGCTCGGCGACTGGAACTGGTGGCTTCCGCAAAAGCTTCGCTGGCTACCCCGGGTCTCGGTCGAGGGTGAGACGGCCGCCGCCGAAGCCTGAAACGCAGCCGAGAACCGGCTCCCGGTGCCCGCCCGAGAGGCGGGCGCCGGCGTTTAAGGGTGCGATCTAAGGGTGCCCGCCCGATGTCAGATCAGGGTTGCGGAGGCACGCTGTGGCCATGCTCAATTCACCGACTTCCCGCCTCGCCGCCTTCGCCGCCGGACTCGCCCTCGCCGCCGGCGGAGCGGCCGGGACCGCCGCGGTCACGCACGCAACCCCTCCGTTTCAGGACTGCCTGAAGGTCGCAGCCGCAGACGCCGGCTACGGGACCGACAGCATGGCCGCCTCCGGACACAGCGCCGTCCCCATGATCGAGGCCGTCCCAGGTTCGAACGGGCTCCACAGCGAGATCGCGGGGCTTCGGCTTGCTCCGCTGTCCGGGACTGTGAGCGCCGGCGACGCGACGACCTGGCGCTTCCGGATCATCGGCTGCGACGGCCGGCCCGTCCGTCACTTCGATCGCGAGAGCACCAAGCTCCTGCACCTGATCGTGGTCCGGACGGACCTCACCGGCTACCAGCACCTGCACCCCACGATGGGCTCCGACGGAACCTTCACGATCCAGTTGCGGACCGACTACCCCGGGACCTACCGAGCCATCGCCGACTTCGTCGTCGACGGCCGCAAGTACGTCCTCGGGACCAACCTGACCGCGCCGGGCAGCGTCCACAACAGCCGGCTCCCGTCACCGGCGCTCGAGGGCTACGCCGACGCCTACACGGTCGAGCTCCAGCGCCCGGCCCGGCTGCTCGCCGGACAGGAGGCGCAGCTGACCTTCCGCGTAACCCGTCACGGCCGGCCCGCCCGTGACCTGCAGCCGTACCTCGGCTTCTACGGGCACCTCGTCGCGCTGCACGCCCCGGAGCTCTCCTACTCGCACGTGCACCCGAACGGCGAGGACCTGGCGAACGGAGCGATCACGTTCAACACCGAGCTGACGGAGCGCGGCGCCTACCGCCTGTTCCTCCAGTTCCGCGCGGCGGGACAGGTGCACACCGTCGCCTTCACCCAGAGCGCCTCCTGAACACCAGCACCGACCGAAAGGACCCACGCGATGCAGACCACCTACTCAGTCCCGGGGATCTCCTGCGGCCACTGCTGCACGGCGATCGCCGGCGAGGTCACCAAGGTGGCCGGCGTGAGCGCCGTCGCCGTTGACCCCGACACCAAGATCGTGACCGTCAAGGGCGCCGGCTTCAACGACGCCGCCATCCGCGACGCGATCGACGAAGCCGGCTACGACATCGCCTAGGAAGACGGATGAGCACCACCACCCTCACAGAACGACTCGAGCTCCCGATCACCGGCATGACCTGCGCCTCGTGCGCCAACCGGATCGAGCGCAAGCTCAACAAGCTCAACGGCGTCACCGCGACCGTCAACTACGCCACCGAGACCGCCTCCGTCGAGTACGAGGACGGGATCGAGGTCGCGCAGCTGATGGTGGCGGTTGAGGCCGCCGGCTATCAGACGGCACTACCGGTCAGCGAGGCGCCGACCGACCAACCGGACGAGCGAGACGCGTCGGTGCGCCTTCGCAACCGGCTGATCATCAGCGCGCTGCTCTCGGTGCCGCTGCTGCTGATCTCGATGATCTCCTCGCTGCAGTTCGACAACTGGCAATGGCTGTCGCTGCAATTCGCGACAGCCGTCGTTCTGTGGGGCGCGTGGCCGTTTCACCGCGCCGCCTGGACGAACCTCAAGCATGCCACCGCGACGATGGACACGCTCATCAGTGTCGGCACCCTGTCCGCCTGGCTGTGGTCGCTGTACGCCCTGTTCCTCGGCACGGCCGGCGACAACGGCATGCGCATGGTGTTCAACCTGATCCCGTCCTCCGGTGGGGGCGCGAACGAGATCTATCTAGAGACCGCCTCGATCGTCACCACCTTCATCCTTGCCGGCCGCTACTTCGAGGCCCGCGCCAAGCGCCGGGCCGGCGCAGCACTCAAGGCGCTGCTCGAGCTCGGCGCCAAGGACGTCTCCATTCTCGAGCCGGATGGCAGAGAGCGGCGAGTGACAATCGACCAACTGGAGGTCGGCCAGCGATTCATCGTCCGCCCCGGCGAGAAGGTGGCCACCGACGGCACCGTCGAGGAAGGGCATTCCGCGATCGACATGAGCATGCTCACCGGCGAATCGGTTCCGGTCGAGGTCGCCCCTGGTGGCGAGGTCGCCGGCGCGACCATCAACGCCGGCGGGCGGCTGATTGTCCGCGCCACCAAGATCGGCAGCGAAACTGCCCTCGCCCAGATCGCTCGGCTTGTGAGCGAAGCGCAGACCGGCAAGGCGCCGGTGCAGCGGCTCGCGGACCGGATCTCCGGCATCTTCGTCCCAACCGTCTTCACGATCGCGACCGCCACGCTCGCGTTCTGGCTCGCCGCGGGACAGAGCCCGACGTTCGCCTTCACGAGCGCGGTTGCCGTGCTGATCATCGCCTGCCCCTGCGCCCTCGGGCTCGCCACCCCGACCGCGCTCATGGTCGGGACCGGCCGCGGCGCCCAGCTCGGGCTGCTGATCAAGGGGCCGGAGATCCTGGAATCGACCCGCCGGATCGACACGATCGTCCTCGATAAGACTGGCACCGTCACGACCGGGCAGATGGCGCTCGTCGAGATCGTGACCGCCGACGGGATCGACCGCGACCTGGCGCTGCGTCTCGTTGGCGCCCTCGAGGACGCCTCCGAGCACCCCATCGCCCGCGCGATCGCAACCGCCGCGAAAGACCGGTTCCCGCTGCCGGGGATAGAGGGATTCGCCAACCGCGAGGGCCTCGGCGTCGAGGGCATGGTCGAAGGCCGCGGGCTCGTCGCGGGCCGGCCCGCCCTGCTCGCGGACTGGGCGATGCATCTGCCGCCCACGCTCGAGACGGCGCGGCGTGAGGCCGAGTCACGCGGCCAGACCGCCATCGCCGCCGGCTGGGACGGCCGCGCCACGGCGTTGTTCGTCGTCGCCGACACCATCAAGTCGACCTCCCCCGGCGCGATCGCGCGGCTCCGGGCGCTCGGCCTGCGAACCGTCCTGCTGACCGGCGATAACACGGCGACCGCGCAGGCCGTCGCCGCCGAGGTAGCCATCGACGAGGTCATCGCCGAAGTCATGCCCGCCGACAAGGCCGAGGTGGTCAGGCGCCTCCAAGCCGAGGGCCGCGTGGTCGCGATGGCCGGCGACGGCGTCAACGATGCCCCCGCCCTTGCCCAAGCCGACCTCGGGCTATCGATCGGCACAGGCACCGACGTCGCGATCGAGGCGTCCGACCTCACGCTCGTCAGCGGAGATCTGCGCGCTGCCGCAGACGCCATCCGCCTCAGCCGCCGGACGCTGAGGACGATCAAGCAGAATCTCGGATGGGCGTTCGGTTACAACCTCGCCGCACTCCCGCTCGCCGCCGTCGGCCTGCTTAACCCGGTGATCGCCTCAGCGGCAATGGCCTTCTCCAGCCTCAGCGTCGTCGCCAACGCCCTGCGCCTGCGCCGCTTCGGAACATGAGCAGGTTCAGTTGGCAGCGACGCGCTTGCGCCGCCCAGCGCCCCACGCCGGCCGCACGTGACGCGCGCTGGTCCGAAGGCCCCTGATACGTTCCAGGCGTGCGGGACTACAAGCCCCAGGCGCAGAAGACCCGCCTCGAGAAGCTACTGCAGTCCTTTGCCCAGACGCCCTTCGGAGGGAGGCTGTTCATCTCGGTGTTCCCGGCCATCGATCGGCGCTTGATGCCGTTGACCCGCGGCCGGCTGAGCACGGGGCTGGGCCAGCCGGTGGTGCTGCTCCACGTGCGGGGTGCACGCAGCGGGGTCGAGCGCACGGTGCCGCTGCTGGCCACGAAGACGGGTGAGACCGTCCTGCTCGTGGCCTCCAAGGCAGGCGCGGTGAAGCACCCCGCGTGGTACCACAACGTCCGGGCCAATCCGGACGTGGAGGTGACGATCGACGGACAGCGCCGCCCGATGCGTGCCGAGATCGCCAGCCAGGGCGAGGAGCGCGAACGGCTGTGGCAGATCGTGTGTGACAACTACAGCGGTTACGAGACTTACCAACGTCGGGCGGGCGGCCGGGTGATTCCCGTCGTCTCGCTGCGCCCGCGGTGACCGACCGCTTCGCCCGCGCGTCAGCGACGCGCCTTGAACGCGAACACCTGCTGTGCCTCACTCTTGCCTTTCAGGCTGAGTGACCGCGTCTCAGCCTGGAGCGCGTCAACCGCGGTCGCCTCGATGACGCGGCTCGATGCGACGATCTCGCCGCTCGCGGCGGCGCCCTCCACCCGTTGCGGGATCACTTTTCAGGACAGGAGCTCGATGTATCCGGCGGCTCCGTGAACGCGGATCCGCTGCCCATCTCGGATCAGCTCGGTGGCGTGCTCCACTCCCACAACTGCGGGTAGGCCGTACTCGCGCGCGATCACCGCGCCGTGGGTCATGAGACCGCCGACCTCCGTCACCAGCGCCTTGACCGCGACGAACACGGGCGTCCAGCTCGGATCGGTGTAAGCGGTGACCAGGATGTCGCCCGTGCCGAGCTGGGCCGCGGAGATGTCGAGGATCACCCGTGCTCGGCCCTCCACGATTCCGGCGGATACGCCCAATCCGACCAGTGCGCCCCCCGGCACATCGCTGCGTCGGTAAGCGCCGGCGATGACCTCGCCGTCGGAGGTGAAGACCCTCGGTGGCGTGAGCGCGCGATACGACCTGAACTCCGCCTTGCGTCGGCGAACGAGCTCATCATCCACGACGTTCGTGCGCACGACATCGTGGAGCTCCTGGAAGGTGAGGTAGTAGATGTCCTCCCGCTCGGCAAGCACTCCCGCGCTCACCAGGCGCGCGGCTTCCTGCAGCAGCGCCTGCTTGTAGACGAAGTAGCGGCTGACCATGCCGTACTTCGGATACTCCCGGTACCCGGCGAAGGTCCGGACCCGGTCGATCATCCGCTTGGCCTCTTCGGCCTTGCGCTCCCCGTCCGGGAGGGCGCGTAGCCGTGTGAGGACCTCCTGCTCCGTCCTCGACGCCGCCTGTCGCCCCTGCTCCACCCGCCGCCGGGCGGCGCCGGGCTCGTTGTTCCTGATGTTCCCGAGGATCAGGGGAACGAGGGCCGTGGGGCGTTCACTCCAGCGCGGCCGCGTGATGTCTATCTCGCCGACGCAGCGCATGCCGTACTTGTCGAGGTAGGCCTGGATGGAGTCGCGCGCTTCCCGGCCGCCCGGGAGGCCCGCCAGCTCGTCGAGGAAGTCCTCGTCCTCGACGTGCTCCAGAAAGTCCACCACGTCCGGATGAGGGCGGATCACGTCCGCGACGTCCAGGAGCGCCAACCCCATCTCGGAAGTGACGTTGTGGGGGACCGCCTGCGTGAGCGCGTCGGCCGCGTTCGTCTCACCCAGCCACTCCTCCAACCGGTCCCCCAGCCACCGACTCGCTGCCATGCCCGCCATGATCACGCGGAGGCTCTCCGGATCGGACAGGATCCGCCTCAGCTCCTGGATGTCCGCCAGGATGAATTCGAGAAGTCCCGATCCGGACTTCGTCTGGATCTCACGCTTCAGGGTGGCGATGGACGCCTGGCTGCGCTCGATCAGCGCCGCGGGGATGGCCGGATCGGCCTGGGGCGGATCGGGTGGGACGGCGGCCAGAGGCCCGGCGGGGTCGCCGTCGGTGACAGCTGGGATGAAGTCTCGGCGTTCGAGGATGGTCCGCAGCGCGTCTCCGGTCAGCGGATCGGCTTTGACGATTCCATCCAGGAGGCGGGCACGACCCGCCGGCGAAGCCAGATCCCGCGCAACGTCGACGAACAACCTGCCGCCTGCGGTGTGCATCGGCCGGAGAGCCGTAAGCTGCCACAGGGAGATACCCAGGGGCTTCATCGCGTCGGTCATCATCTGCTGATGGCCGACTGAGACGTAGACGTGGTTCTCCTGATCCGCGGCCACGGGGATGGGGAAGAGCGTGGTGATCGGCCGGCTCTGGACGATCTGGAACTCACCGCCGGCGAGGCACCACTCGATGTCCTGGGGGCGGCCGAAGTGCGCTTCGATCCGCCGGCCCAACGCTACGAGCTGCACGACCTGGGTGTCCGTCAGCGCCGGCCTCTCCTGTTGCTCGGACGCGACCGCCGCTGATTCGGTTCCGCCCGCCGGAGAGGCGTGGATGGCGCGCCGCTTGGGCGCGATCACCTTGTCGATGACGACGCCGTCGCGCACCTTGTAGACGTCCGCGTTCACCAGACCGGAGACGAGCCCCTCGCCAAGGCCGAAGCCGGCCTCCACCGAGGCGACCTTGCGATTGGAGCTGACGGGATCGGCCGTGAACAGGACGCCCGCAGCGTGCGGATAGACCATCTGCTGCACGACCACCGCCATCCGGACCACCCGATGGTCGAGGCCGTTCTGCCGGCGGTATGTGATCGCCCGTTCGGTGAAGAGCGAGGCCCAGCAGCGGCTGACGTGCTGGAGCACAGCCTCCCGCCCCACGACGTTCAGGTACGTGTCGTGCTGGCCGGCGAAGGAGGCGCTCGGCAAGTCCTCAGCCGTCGCGCTGGAGCGGACGGCGTACGCTCCATCCTCGCCGAACTTCGCGAGCGCGCCCGTTATCGCCGAAGCGACATCCTCGGGCAAGGCGATCGCCTCGAAGGCTCGGCGCATCTCCGCGGCGGCCGCACGTATCGCATCCGCGTCACCCGGCTCGACGCGAGCCAACCGCTCGAGCCGACTGCCGATTGCGGGCGCCCCCGCCAACGCGCGCGTGAACGCGTCCGTCGTGACGCAGAAGCCGGGGGGCACGCGGATACCTTCGAGTCGCAACAGCTCCCCCAGGTGCGCGCCCTTGCCGCCCGCGACTGCGGCCTGCGTTCGATCGATCTCCCGGAGATCCAACACGTAGCAGCCCATCCCTCACCTCCCTCAGAATTGACCCCGTCAAAGCGTGCGGCGCGCGATTATGCGCCACCGATCAGGGCCTCATGAGGGGCTTTCGTCTGTTATAAGTTGGAGGTGGAGAGGGGAGCAGGGCGGGCGCGTCCTCGCGCTGATCTACGGTGCCGGGCATGTCGAGCACGCGCAGCTACGGGACCGTCTTCGACGACGTCGCCGACGATTACGAGCGCCACCGTCCGACCTACCCGAACGCGCTCGTCGATCGCGCCTGCGAGGTCGCCGCCGTCCCGCCGGGCGCCCCGGTGCTCGAGATCGGCTGCGGCACCGGTCAGCTCACCCGCGCGCTGCTCGCCCGGGGCCTGCGGGTCACGGCGGTCGAGCCCGGTCGCCGGCTGACCGCGCGGGCGCGCCATCAGCTGGCGGACGCGGGCGAGGTGCAGTTCATCACCGCTCGCCTCGAGGAGGCGTCGTTGCCGCTCGGCCATTTCGGCGCCACGCTCTCGGCGTCGGCGATCCACTGGGTCGATCCCGACGTGAGCTGGCGCAAGATCGCCGATGCGCTCGTCGACGGCGGGACCCTCGCTCTCATCTCCTATTTCGGGTTGGAGGATCCCCGGAGCGCCACCGACCAACGAGCGCTCCGCGCCGTGATCGCGCAGGTCGCGCCCGACCTCGCGGCGGAGTGGCCGACCTACCGCGACCTCGAGCGAACGCTTGGAGGTGTAGCCGCTCGCCGTCAGCAACGTCTCGGAGGCCTGGGCCTGGCTGGGCGGCTACGAGATCGCTCGCGAGTACGCCGCGGGGCTGTTCGACGACGTGGAGATCGCGACCGTCCCCATGCGCCACGAACACACCGCCGAGGAGCTGAGTGCCCTACTCGGCACCATGTCCTTCTGGGCGCGCCTGTCACCGAGGCAGCGCGCCGCCCTCGCCGCCGGCATCGAGGATTTTCACCGAGAGCTCGGCCGGCCGATCCGCTCGAGCACCGTGGCGTGTCTCGTCACCGCGCGGCGCGCGCATCGGACCTGAGACGCGCGCCCCGCCCGCCTAGCGATCGTCGGCCCCGCGCGCGACCCGCTCACCGGCGCGGAACTCCTTCAGACGCGACTCGTAGCGATCGATGGCCACGTCGTATGCGACATTTCCGAGCAGCAGCCGAAACGGTGCGTCTTCGCGGTCGAGCGTCTCGAGCAGTGCGCGAGCCGCAAGATCGGGATTGCCCGGCTGCGAGCCGTTGTTCTCCTCCTGCTGAGCGGCGCGGCGCTTGGCGATCGCATCGATCCCGTCATAGGCGTCGATCGGCTGGGCGCGGTCCATCGAGGAGCCCGCCCAGTCGGTGCGAAAGCCGCTCGGCTCGACCATCAGCACCTTGACCCCGAACGGCTCGACTTCCTGGCGGAGTGTCTCGGAGAAGCCCTCCAGCGCCCATTTGCTCGCGTGGTAGATGCCGGTGAGCGGGAACGCGGCGAGGCCGCCGATCGAGGAGACCTGCACGATCCAACCCGAGCCCTGCTCGCGCAGGATGGGCAGCGCGGCCTGCGTGACCCACAGCGCTCCGAAGACATTGACCTCGATCTGCCTGCGCGCTTGCGCTTCGCTCAGTTCTTCGATGGCACCGGATACGCCGTAGCCGGCATTGTTGACGACGACGTCGAGACGTCCGAAGTGCTCATGGGCCTGCCGAACGGCGGCGAACGCGGCGTCGCGATCGGTGACGTCGAGCTCGATCGCCACGACGGCGTCGCCGTGCTCGGCGGTCAGCTCCTCCAGCGAGGAGGTGTCGCGCGCGGTGGCAGCGACGCGGTCGCCCGCGGCGAGCGCGGCCTGCGCGAACGAGCGGCCGAAGCCGCGCGAGGCGCCTGTGATGAACCAGGTGCGGTCGGACATGCGCCTCCTCCTACCCAGAACCACCGCGCCCATCCCTTGTCAGCGGGATGGCGTCTGCCAGGTCGCGGGGCTCCGTTCGCTGATCGCCTCGAGCTCTTCGACGACCTCGGCGGCGGATGGCATCGCCTCGATCTCCGCCGCCACGCTCAGGGCCGCGGCCCGCTCTGCCGAACCCGGCGCGAGGACCGCACGGACGGCCTCTCGCACAGCTTCCGGCGAGACCTCCGCCGGCATGAGCACGCGCCCGGCGCCGGCCCGCACGCATGCACGCGCATTGTCGAACTGATCCGCGCCCTGAGGCACGAGCACAAGCGGCAGCCCGGCGGCGAGTGCGGCAAGCATCGTGCCCGTTCCGGCGTGGCAGAGAACGGCGTCGCAGCGCGGCAGCAGCGGCGCGAGCGGCAGCCACTGCTCGACGTGCACGTTCGCCGCCGCCTGACCGAGTGCCGCGGGGTCGTTGAGCTCGCCCACCGTCACCACGACGTCGACATCCTCGCCCCCCAGCCCGGCGAGCAGCGGCGCGAACTTGTCGGGCTGGTTGAACAGCGGCGCCGTGCCGAGCGAGATGTACACGACCGGCCGCGCTCCCAGGTCGCTCGCCCAACCGGGAAGCGTCGCCTGCGGATCGCCCGGAAGCTCCGGCCTTATCGCGCGCATCTGCGCCACCTCACTCTCGCCATTCTCTCCGCGAAGGCCCGGCGGCCGCGGATCCAGATACATGCCGCGGTAGATGCCGCCGAACGGCTCGGGGTCGAGGCCGGCCTGCTCCCACAGGGGCCGCACGCGAGCGGCCATCGCCGCCACCACGGCTGGGTCGAACGGCTGCGCGAACCCGTAGCAGACCGATGGCACGCCAAGCTCGGCGGCCAGCAGCGGACCCGAGACATCCACGGGCGGATGGACAACGAGATCGAGCGGCCGCGACTGCGCCAGTTCCCGGAGGGCGTTCAGCTTCGCGTTCGGGTGCGCCCAGCCGAACATCGCCGCCGGGAACCTGATCCGATCGCCGGGCGCGGCCGCTTGCACCTCTGGGTCGGCCATCGCCGCGATCACTCCGTCCATGGCGGCGAGGCCCGCCTCCGCAAAGGTGAGTTCGTTCTCCAGCACACGGCCGCGCAGGTTCGCGCCGGTGGCGACGATGACCTCATGGTCGGCCTCGAGCAGCGCTCGTCCGAGCGGCAGGAAAGGGCCGAACACGCCGTCCATCGGGGTGGTGCTGCACAGGACTCGCATCCGTCCTCCAAATTGATATAGTGAAACTATAGAGTGTCACTCTATAACTGATGTCAAGCACTGATCTCCACAAGTCGGGAACACGGCCAGGGCGGCGAGGAGCACGCGGCGCCGACACGCGCCGACGCGTCGAGGAAGCGGCCGCGCGGCTGTTCACGCGTGACGGCTACACGGCCACCAGCATGCAGGCGATCGCCACAGAAGCCGGCGTTCACGTGCAGACGATCTACCTGGCCTACGGCAACAAGCCGGCGCTCCTCGCCGCCTGCGCGGCACGCCTGGTCGCGGGCGACGAGGATCCCGCGACCCACCCGAGCGAGCGCCGCTGGGCCCGCGAGGTGGCGGGCAAGCCGGACCCTCGCGCCAAGCTCGTCCGCTACGTCAAGCACATCGGGGACGTGGCGCCAAGGATCACGCCCCTGCTCGACGTGCTCCGCGCCACCGCACCGGCCGAGCCGGACGTCGCCGCGTTCCTGGCCGAGATGGAGCACGGACGTCGGGAGGGGCCGCGGCAACTTCTCGGCCACGGCGTACCGGCGGGGACGTGGCGGCGGGAGCTCACGCCCGAGAAGGTCGCGGACATCGTGTTCGCGGTCGCGTCACCGGATGCCATGCGCGCGCTGGTTGAGCGGTGCGGCTGGAAGCGCTCCGCGGCCGAGGCGCTGATCGTCCGCGCGCTCGAGCGCGAGCTGATAAGTGAGTGACGGCGGCGCGTCCCCAGGGCACGCGCCGTGCTCGAGCTACCGGATCGGTCGCGAGCGGCCGGCCCGACGCGTCGATGCGAGCCGGCGGTCGATCACGCGGTCGAACGCCCGGCCGATGGCCACCTGCTCGGTGCAGGCACGGGCAACGATCCGGCGGAATCTGGCCAGGATGCTCCGCGGTCGCCGAGCACCATTGCCGAGCCCAATAAGAGCACTGAGCGTGTGATATGCGCGCAGCGCCACCTCACGGGTCGAGCGCCCATGACAACACGTGGTGCGCCCGATACTGGCTGCCGTCCACCGTCTGATCGAGGGAATCCGCAGCGTGCCCGGAGCTTGACGCGTTCCCGGACACCGTGGTCGGCGTCGAACGGGTGGGATCCTCGTTCCAGCAGGAGCTCTGATATGTGTTGTGGTAGTTCTGCGGCGGCGACGTGGAGACGATCGTCTCGTCCACCGGCATCAGGTCCTGCGCGGTGAACACCGAGAACGAGTAGGTGAAGTTGCCGAATACGCCGCGACTGAACGTGAGCGGCGCGCCGTCGCTCTGTCCGGTGTTGTGAAACTGACCGGTTCTAGTCGTGGTCGTGGTGCGGCCGTTCTGGGAGACCTGCTCCTTCCAGGAGTAGGACTCGTCGACTTTGACCGTGCGCGTGCCGTCATAGGTGAGGGTGGCCGTGCAGGTCGCGGTGATGGTGTGCTGGACGCCGGGGGGCGGCGGCTGCGAAAGGGTCCAGGTTTGATTCAGCGTTACCGTTCCGTGGGGGATTCGCGATGGCGGCAGTGGCGTCGGCGCGGGCGATGGACCCGAGGGATTGTTGGGATTCGGCTGCCCTCCACCATGGGCGGGAACCTCCTGTCCGTCGGGGTGCTTGGTGTCGTAGCCCACGATCTCACCACGTACCGAGTCGTAATACTCGGGTTCGCGGTCGAGGTGAGTACGGTCGTAATCGTCGTCGGCCGCCTCCAGAGCCCCGGTGATGCTCCCGCCCGTGTCGTTCACTGCCTGTGGATTCTTCGCCCAGCTCAGCACTCCGTCGACGACCGCCCGCGTGAAATCGGACGCCGCGCCGTTCGGACCCCCGTACGAGTACTTGGTCGGGCCCGAGGAAACGCCGACCGAGGCGACATTGCTCACGTCGCTGAGCGGCGGTAGCCATCTGCCCGCGTAGCAGCTGAGGATCTGCACATCGAATCTCACGTTCGGGTGCGCAGCGATGATCCCCTTCAGATCGGCTGCGCAGAGCAGGTGGACCCCGAACTTGCCCGGCTCACTGGACATACCGCCTGCCTTATTCAGCAGCACGCACGGATCCGGGATGAACTTGGAGTAGAGGAGATTCGGGACGCCACCGTCGGCGCTGCTATCCGCCGGAGGGATGCCGTGGCCGAGGACGAACAAGCTCACGTGTTGACAGTTCCGTCGCGGGTTGGCCAACGCCAAGCCGAGCTCACCGGGCGACTGCGCGACGAGCAGGGGCAGACCCAGACCCTTGGCGAGGCCCTGGAGCGCGGCGAAGTCGGGTTTGACGAGCGGCTCATCCGTTGCTCCGACAGCGGCCAGGCAGACTCCACCGAGGTTGAGATTCGAGGCCAGCGCCGGTTTGAAGCTGAGGCCCCCGAAGACGGATGCGGCCCGGGCGCGCCGCTGTGAGAAGACGCGGTAGCGCGACCCCCCGTACGCGGCCACTGAGCGCAGGAACGCGGGCCGGCGCCCGTTCATCAAAGGCGCCCAGCCGAGCGTTTTCCGCAGTACCACCCGTCCGCTGCGCGCATCCAGGAGGAGCAGGACGCTCGGATGCGCAAACAGCGCGCCGGGCACGAGATCCTCCCAGTAGAGCCAAGCCCGGTGCTTCACCCTCCCCGGTCGCGTCCGCCATACCAGACGCTCGTCACCGCCGCGGTGCTGGACCGTAGCGCGCCCCACGGCAAATGCCCCTGGTCCCTCCTGTAAGAACGTCGAGCCCGCGGCCACAGGCGCCGGCAAGCCGAACACGACCACGCCGGCACGCGGGTTGAGCGCTCGCAGCGCGAGCCGGTTCGCCTGGCGACGTGACACAGCACTTGCGCTGGGCGCGATAACGGCGGCGATCACCAGCAAGCCGAAGCACGCGCCAGCCACCCGCGTAAGACCCATCACAGCCCCGGTACGCCGCATGTCCGACTCCGTCTTCGTCCCTAACGACGGCGACATTATTGCCGAGCGCGCACCCGGCCGCAAATCCGGTTTCGGGTGACCGACTCGATCTGAGCCGGTCACCCGAGCGCGTGTTACTTCAGGTCGAAGCGGTCCAGGTTCATCACCTTGTCCCACGCGGCCACGAAGTCCTGAACGAACTGCTTCTGCGAGTCGTCGCAGGCGTACGCCTCCGAGATCGCGCGGAGCTGCGAGTTCGACCCGAAGACGAGGTCGACCGAGGTGGCGGTCCACTTGACCTCACCGGTGACGCGATCACGGCCCTCGAAGACGTCCGCCGAGGAGCCGTTGCCCGAGGACCCCGCATGCCACTCCGTGCCCATGTCGAGCAGGTTCACGAAGAAGTCGTTCGTCAACGACCCTGGACGGTCGGTGAAGACACCGTACGACGACTGCTTGTGGTTGGCGTTCAGGGCCCGCATGCCGGCCACCAGCACCGCCATCTCGGGCGCGGTCAGCATCAGCAGGTTGGCCTTCTCGACCAGCAGCGTCTCCGGCGACAGGTTGCCCCCCGCCTGCAGGTAGTTGCGGAAGCCGTCGAACTTCGGCTCGAGCACGCTGAAGGACTCGACGTCTGTCTGCTCCTGCGACGCGTCCGTGCGGCCGGGCGTGAACGGAACCGTCACTTCGTGGCCGGCATCCCTCGCCGCCTGCTCGACCGCGGCACACCCACCGAGAACGATCAGGTCGGCGAGCGAGACCTTCTTGCCATCGGACTGCGAGGCGCTCCACTTCTGCTGGATCCCCTCGAGCGTCTCCAGCACCTTCGCCAGCTCCGCCGGGTTGTTCACCTCCCAGTCCTTCTGCGGCGCGAGGCGGATCCGTGCGCCGTTGGCCCCACCACGCTTGTCGGTGCCACGGAAGCTCGCCGCGGCGGCCCACGCCGTGCCGGCGAGCTGGGAGACGGACAGGCCCGAGGCGAGGATCTCGCCCTTGAGCGCGGCGATGTCCTCCTCGCCGATCAGGGGATGATCGACGGCGGGCACGGGGTCCTGCCACAGCTGCGGCTCCGGAATCCACGGGCCGAGGTAGCGGGACACCGGACCCATGTCACGGTGCAACAGCTTGAACCAGGCCTTGGCGAACGCGTCGGAGAGCTCATCCGGGTTCTCGTAGAAGCGCTTCGAGATCGGGCCGTAGATCGGGTCGAGCTTCAGCGCGAGGTCCGTCGTGAGCATCATCGGTGCGTGGCGCTTCGACGCGTCGTGCGCGTCGGGCACCGTGCCCTGAGCCTCCTCGTCCTTCGGCGTCCACTGCTTGGCGCCGGCCGGGCTGGTGGTCAGCTCCCAGTCGTACTTGAACAGGTTCTCCAGGAATCCGTTGTCCCACTTCGTGGGCTCGTTGGTCCAGGCGCCCTCGAGGCCGCTGGTCATCGCATGGACGCCGTTCCCGTTCCCGACGCTGTTCTTCCACCCGAGCCCCTGTTGCTCGATCGGGGCCGCTTCGGGCTCCGGGCCGATGTCCTTGGGATCGACGGCACCATGGGTCTTGCCGAAGGTGTGGCCGCCGATGATGAGCGCTGCGGTCTCCTCGTCGTTCATCGCCATCCGACCGAAGGTCTCGCGGATGTCCTTCGCGGCGGCGAGCGGATCGGGCTCGCCGTTCGGGCCCTCCGGGTTGACGTAGATCAGACCCATCTGGACCGCGCCCAGGGCGCCTGAGAGCTCACGATCGCCGCTGTAGCGCTCGTCGCCGAGCCACGTGTCCTCCGAACCCCAGAAGATCTCCTCGGGCTCGAAGATGTCCTCGCGCCCGAAGGCGAAGCCGAACGTCTTGAACCCCATCGATTCCATGGCGCAGTTGCCGGCGAACACGAGCAGGTCGGCCCACGAGACCTGGCGCCCGTACTTCTTCTTGATCGGCCACAGCAGCCGGCGCGCCTTGTCGAGGCTCGCGTTGTCGGGCCAGCTGTTGAGCGGGGCGAATCGCTGGGCGCCGCTCCCGCCACCACCGCGGCCGTCGGCGATCCGGTAGGTCCCCGCTGAGTGCCACGACATGCGGATGAAGAGCGGTCCGTAATGGCCATAGTCCGCCGGCCACCACTCCTGTGACTGCGTCATCAGCTCGAACATGTCGCGCCGCAACGCCTCGACGTCGAGCTTCTTGAACTCCTCCTTGTAGTCGTAGTCCGCGCCCTGTGGCGTGGGCGAGGGAAAGTGCTGGCGGAGGACCTGGAGGTCGGGCTGATTCGGCCACCAGTCCTGGTTGCTTCTGGGCCGGTCCTGCGCCGGGGTCGGGGAGTCGATTGCTGGGTTTTCGCTTTCGCTGATGGTGTCGGCCACGCCGTCCTCCTACTCGTTCACTGTGTCGTTCTGACGTTTGCTTGTCCCGCTGATGCCGCGGCGCACCCGGGACACCGGCCCCAGTAGATGACCTCGGCCTCGTCGATCTCGTAGCCGCAGTCCTCGGCCGCGGTCAGGCACGGCGTCTCGCCGAGGGCACAGTCGACGTCGATCATCCGGCCGCAGGTTCGGCAGATGAGATGGTGATGGTTGTCGTCGACCCGGTCCTCGTAGCGCGCCGGCGATCGGGCGGGCTGGATGTGCCGGATGATCCGCTTCTCGGTCAACGTCGCGAGCGCGTCGTAGACCGCCTGAAGCGAGATGGCGCCGATCTCCGCGCGCACGGCGGCGGCCACCTGGGCAGCCGTGCTGTGCGGCTGGTCTGACACCGCCCGTAGGACGGCCAGGCGCTGGGCCGTGACCTGCACCCCGCGCCGGCGGAGCAGAGCGGCTTTGTCTACGGAGTCCCCCACTGATCCCGCCGGACTGTAGCGATTCTGGAAGCGATCCAGCTTTTGGGCGCCACCAGGCGCGCGGGGCTACAGCTAACCGGCGCGGAGCAGCGTCTGGACGTGGGCCGCGGCATCGTGCGCGGCGTCGGTCTCGAGCTCGTCGCAGTCCGACTCGATCACGTCCAGGAAGGCATCGACCACGGTGGGGTCGAACTGCCTGCCCGCGCAGCGGAGCAACTCCTTGCGTGCATACGCCGGTGCGCTGGCGCGGCGGTACGTGCGCTCGCTGATCATCGCCTCGTAGGCGTCGCAGACGCTCACGATCCTCGCGCCCAGCGGGATCTCCTCGTTGCGAAGATGGTCGGGATAACCGGCGCCGTCCCACCGCTCGTGGCTGGCCCGAACCAGGCGGGCGGCGCGGCGCAGAGCGGGCGCCCCGTGGAGGATGCGCTCGCCGAGGATCGTGTGGTTGCGGACGAGCTCCCATTCGGGATCGCTCAGAGGGCTCGGCTTGTTGAGGATCGCGTCAGGGATCCCGACCTTTCCGATGTCGTGGAGCTGAGCGGCGATCGCGATCTCCTCGAGAGCCTCGCCGGCCATGCCCATCCGCCGTGCCACCCGCGCCGCAAGATCGGCCACGTGGCTCGAATGCTCGTCCAGATCGGGCTGCTTGGCCTGCATCGTGCGCAGCAGCACCTCCCCGGCCTGGCTGCGGGCGGCCGTGGAGCGCCCGCGCTTGTTGGCGTACATACGCTCGTCGGCGATCTGGAGCGCATGCTCGGCGCTGTCGGCCTCGTGCGGCAGGAGGACCACGCCGAGCGAGGCCTGAATCGTGAACCCGGAGCCGCTCTCGGACAGCGCCTCGGCGGCGCGCCGGATCAGGGCGTCGGTGTCGCCGCCTTCCAGATCCACGTGCGCGCAGAACTCGTCGCCGCCCAGCCGGTAGGCCTGACCGAAGCCCTCTACCGCCCGTGTCAGCCGTCCGCCGAGCCGCGCGAGGAGCGCGTCCCCGGCGAGGTGCCCGAACGTGTCGTTGTAGTTCTTGAAGCCGTCGAGGTCGAACAGCAGCAGCAGCGAGGGCCCGACTGCTGCGCCCTCCCCGAACGCGCGCGAGAGCTCTGCGGTGAGACGGCGGCGATTGCCGAGGCCGGTGAGCGCATCGGTCATGGCCTGTTCGCGGATGGCGTGGTGGGCGACGATCTCGGCGGCGGCGAGCTCCGCCTTGCCGATCAGCTCGCAGATCAGCGCGATCTCGTCGGGCTCGAACGCGCGACCCGGCCGGACCAGCCAGAGCTCACCGGAGATCGGATGCGGGGACGCCGTGACTCGAATGAGGACGCTCAGCTGCCACTGTCCCTCGTGCGCGACCTGAATCGGGCCGGTGGCGCCTCCGCGTTCGACGGCCGGGAGTGAGTCGCTCTCCCCGCTGGCGAACTTAATCGGGGGACTGCCGTAGCCGAGCTCGAGGCGCCCGGCGGCGGCGTCGAGCGCCTCGACCGAGCCGTGAAGGAGGATCTCGAGCAGGCTGCGGAGCTCCAGCTTGGCCGCGAAGGCGTCTCCGAGCCTCCGCACCGCGGACTGCAGCCGCGCCCGCTCGTGCTCGACCAGCTTCAGTCGCCGGTGGGCCTCGGCGATGCGCTGGCTGCGGTCGCGTGCGAGCAGAGACAGGAGGAAGGTGAGGGGGAGCACGAACAGGATCGCCACGCTGTTCTGGCGCGTGGCCAGGGCCGCCAGGAAGCCGAGCGGCGCCAGAGACGCGTCCACGGCCCAGACCAGGCCGATGACGCGCATCTGCACCCGCATGTCGGGCACCACGCCGGCCAGTCGCATTCGGGCGAGCGCGCTCGCCAGGTCGAGGACGCACGCCGCCGCGAACGCGGCGGCCAGAAGTGGCAGCTGGGCGAAGCCCATCCGCGGCGAGCCGGCGAGCAGCAGGACCGCCGCCGCTCCGATCGCGTGCCATCCGTCGGGGACGGCCGAGAGGACACGCCGCGCCGGAACACGCCCGGACGCCCAACCGAGCGCGCTACCACCGACGAGCCCGCACAACACCGCGACGGGGACGGCGGCCGGCGGCAGCACGACGAGCATCGGCACGAGGACCAGCTGCGTCGGCACGACGTGCCCGGCCCCCACCGGGAAACTCGATCCGTCCGACGAGCGCGTAGACGGCGACCAGAAGGAGGGCCAAGCCGGGACGGAGCCCGGTGAGCCCGCCGGCGCGGACGAGCAGCGCAGCGGCCAGGACGAACAGCAGGCCCGCCGTCGCCTCGACAAGGATCTCC
This sequence comes from uncultured Solirubrobacterales bacterium, assembly GCA_963839105.1. Taxonomy (GTDB): domain Bacteria; phylum Actinomycetota; class Thermoleophilia; order Solirubrobacterales; family Solirubrobacteraceae; genus Palsa-465. Next base: position 712,794 of record CAWITQ010000008.1, on the reverse strand, counting down.
CGCTCGGTGCCGCGCCGCATGCGCGCGTCCCAACTGCGCTCCAGCAGGCGCTCGGTCGCCGACTGAAAGCCGTGCTCCTGCAATTCAGCGCCGGTCATGATGGCTCCCGTTCGCGGGTGATCGTCCGCCGGTTCGTCAGCCGGCGCGATAGGGATCCACGAACACGTCGTCGATCTGCCAGCTGCCGGCGCCGGGCGGCACCCGGAAGCGCAGGGCCACCATCACCGTGCTGCCGTCGGCGAGCGACGACGTGTCGGCGGTGATCGGGGTGCTCGGGCCCCAGGACGGCAACGTGCCGTCGTTGAGATTGCCGAGGTGGTAGGGGACCACGCCGTTGGCCGTTTGCACCAGCGCCGCGACCCTGAGGTCGTTGCCGGGGGCGATCTGCCGCGCGAACAGGCGCAGGGCCTTCATCGTGTTGTCGACGCAGAAGTACGGCGAGATCGCGCTCCCGCCGGCGTTGATCGTGACCGACTGCTGGTCGCCGCTGCCGACCAGGTTGAACGGCTCGTTGCCCGAGGTCAGGGTCGCGTTCGAGAGGGTCCAGCCGATCTGGTCGGCGGTTCCTTCGAACGAGCCTCCCGGCGCCAGGAAGTAGTTCCCGGAGTCACCCCATTGCGCGAACGGGGTGCTGACGCTCGGGGCCGGGCAGGCAGCGGCGGCGTTGCCGGCGGCGGCGAGCACACCGAGGCAGGTGAGGCCTGCGATACGCCGGATCGCCCTGCGGACGCGCGGGTGGATAACCAGGGGCATGGGACCTCCGAAGAAGGAATCGCCATCCGTGGCGCACGACGCTCAATTTGGTTATCGGCGGCTAGGCCGTCTCGCGGTGGAGACCCCTGGCTTTGCGCCCCCGCCTCACGACGGGTTTGCCCTTTTCGACAGTCTCTGTGTCGGCACGCCCGACGGGACCTTTAAGCCTTTAGAGCGAAAACCGGTTAATTCGACATATGTTCTAGGCAGCCGCCTCGAGCGGCCGGGGCTAGACCGCCGCCACCGAGTACACCGGCGGCAGCCGCGTCGCCGCGGTCGACCAGGTCGCCCCGGCGTCACCCGAGCCGAACACGTCGCCCGAGGTGGCACCAAAGTAGAGCTGGAGTCGCTCCCCCTCGCCGGCGTGGCTGAAGGCCTGGCGCAGCACCGTCAGATAGGCGTGCTCAGCGGGTAGGCCGTCGCCCCGCGGCGACCACGAGGAACCGGCGTCCCGCGTCTCATACACGCGTACGCGCCCATCAGGGGTAACGCGGTCCATGTCGGCGACGAGCGGGATCAGGTAGGCGCTGTCGGGGTCGGCGGGGTCGACCGTGAGCGGGAACCCGAAGTCCGAGGGGAGGCCGCCGCCCGCGATGTCCGTCCAGCTCCCGCCGGCGTCATCGGAGCGGTAGACGCCGCCGTGGAACTGCATGAACATCCGCTCCGGCTGCTTGGGCGCGCGCTCGACGTGGTGCACGCACCGCCCGGCGTTCTCGTCCGAGAGCGCCTCGGCGGGCAGGTAGCGGGGGTTGATCCCCGTGTTGCCGCGCGCCCAGCTACGGCCGCCGTCCTCGGTCAGCCACATGCCGGCGGCGGAGATGGCGACCGCGAGCTTGTCGGGGTCGCCGGGCCAGGTGCAGATCGAGTGCAGGCACAGCCCACCGCCACCCGGCTGCCACTTCGGCCGCGACGGCTGCTCCCACAGCCCGGCGTTGATCTCCCAGCTCGCTCCGCCGTCGTGGCTCTCGAAGAGAACGCCGGGGTCGCCGCCGGCGTACAGCGTCGCGTCGGCCTCGCCGCGCGTGATGACCCAGATTCGCTCGAGCGCCTGATCGCCGCCTTCGGGCAGGGTCACGCCATCCGCCTGCTCCCATTCGCCGGCGGGATCGCCGTCGGTGTAGAAGATCTTCGGCCCGTAGAACGGCGAGGTCACCGTCGCCAGCAGGCGCCGGGTGCGCGGATCGCGCGTGGCGAAGTCGACCGGCTGGCCGGCGAAGGCGCGAGCCTCGATCTCGAAGCCCGAACCCGGCTCGCCTCCGAGCACGAACAGGCCCTTCTTGGTCCCCACGATCAGCTCTGTCAAAGCCTCATCCTCCTGTTATCGCCGGCAGCACCTCGATGCGGTCTCCTGGGCTGACGGCCGTTGTCTCGTCTCCGCGCTCGCCGTTGACGAACACGTTGATGTGGCGGCGGATCCGGCCGCGTTCATCGAGGATCCAGCCGATGGTTCCGGGGTGCCGGGCCTCGAGCGCGCGCAGCAGCTCCACCACGTTCGCGCCCTCGAGCTCGTGCTCGGCGCGGTTGTCGGCGAGCTTCCGAAGGGGCCCGCGAACGGACACAACAGCCATCGTTCGAATCGTATGCGTGTTCACGACGGGTTAGACCCCTCCGCCGCTCATAGTTCATCGGTGGCGGGGCTCTCACGCCACCTCGCGACCGTCCACCGCCACCGTCCCGACCTCGGGTCGTTGGTTTAGGCTGCGTGGGCGAGGGCGCCGAAGAGCGAGAGAAGGAGAGGCGATGAGCGAGACGCGGGTCAAGTTCGTGCTCGACGAGGCGGAGCTTCCGACTCATTGGGTCAACCTGATGGCCGATGTGAACGATCCCGGCAACCCGGCGCCACCGCCGCTTCATCCGGGCACCAAGGAGCCGGCCGGCCCGGACGACCTGTCGGCGATCTTTCCGATGGAGCTGATCATGCAGGAGGTCTCGCCGGAGCCGGAGATCGAGATCCCCGAGCCCGTGCGCGACGTCTACAAGATGTGGCGGCCCACGCCGCTGTTCCGCGCGCACCGGCTCGAGCGCGCGCTCGACACGCCCGCCCACATCTACTACAAGTACGAGGGCGGCTCCGCGGCCGGGTCGCACAAGCCGAACACCGCCGTCGCGCAGGCCTATGAGAACGCGCAGGCCGGGATCCGCAAGCTCTCCACCGAGACCGGTGCCGGCCAGTGGGGATCGGCGCTGGCCTTCGCCTGCAGCCTGTTCGGGCTCGAGTGCGAGGTTTGGATGGTCGGCTCGAGCTATGACCAGAAGCCCTACCGGCGCTCGATGATGGAGACGTGGGGCGCGACCGTTCACCGCTCTCCCTCTGACGTGACCGAGGCGGGGCGCTCGCAGAGGGAGCACACAACAGGCTCGCTCGGCATCGCAATCTCCGAGGCCGTCGAGGTGGCGGCCCAGAACGCCGACACCAACTACTCGCTCGGGTCGGTCCTCAACCACGTTCTCCTGCACCAGACCGTGATCGGGCAGGAGGCGCTGGCCCAGATGGCGATGGCCGGCGAGGAGCCCGACGTGGTCGTCGCGTGCGTTGGCGGCGGCTCGAACTTCGGCGGCCTCGTGTTCCCGTTCCTGCGCCGGGTGCTGCGCGAGGGGGCGAAGACGCGGTTCGTGGCCGCGGAGCCGGCCGCGTGCCCGACGCTCACCCGGGGCGTGTACGCGTACGACTTCGGTGACACGGTAGGGCTCACACCGCTGATGCCGATGTACACCCTCGGCCACGACTTCGTGCCGCCTCCGGTGCACGCCGGAGGCCTGCGCTACCACGGTGACTCGCCGCTCGTCTGCGCCCTGGTCAAGTCCGGCCTCGTGGAGGCGCGTGCCTACCGGCAGAACGAGACCTTCGACGCAGCCGTGCGCTTCGCGCGCTCGGAAGGCGTGATCCCGGCCCCGGAGCCGGCACACGCGATCCGCGCGGTGCTCGACGAGGCGCACGCGGCGCGTGAAGCCGGCGAGCCGCGGGTGATCCTGTTCGGGCTCTGCGGCCATGGTCACTTCGACCTCTCCGCCTACGACGCATATCTGGCGGGCAAGCTCACCGATCCGGAGTTCTCCGAGTCAGACCTCGAGGCGGCGCTGGCGAGCCTCCCCGAGGCACCGGCGCTGGCGTAGCGAAGGGAGCCCGAGATGGCGAAGACGGTCGCGGTGCTCGGTGCGCGCAACCTCGGCGGCGCGATCATCGACCACTTCCTCGGACTCGGCTGGAACGCCGCGGGCATCGCTCGCAGCGACGACACGCTGGCGTCCGTCCGCGCGAAGGGCGCGTTCGCGGTGCAGGCCGACGCCGCGGATCCGGACTCGCTGCGGCAGGCGCTCAGCGCCGTTCGCACGGAGCTCGGCTCGCTCGACGCGGTCGTGAACGCGGTCAGCGCGGCACGTCCCACTGGGTCCGGCCCGTTCGGGGGCGGCCCGCTCGCGACGGCCGATGTCGAGGCCTTCCGCGGCTGGACGGCGGCGGTGGCCGAGCAGGCCTTTGTGTTCCTCTCCGAGGGAGCGGCGGCGCTGCGCGAGCGCGGTGGGGCGTTGATCCAGATCACCGGCGGATCCTCGCGCCGGGCGATGCCCGGACGCGGGCTCTGGGCGGCGGGGGCGTTCGCCACGCGAGCGCTGGTTCAGGCCGCGGCCCAGGAACTGCGCACCGAAGGCGTGCACGTGGCGCTGCTCGCTGTCGACGCCACCATCGAGTCACCCAAGACGACGGAGTTCACGCGCGACGTCGCGCAGGAGGCGCTCGCCGACATGGATCTCATCGCCGCGGCGGTGTCGTTCCTCGTCGAGCAGGGCGCCCGCGCGCTGACACACGAGCTGGTGGTCACACCCGCCGGCGAGCGTTGGGTGCCCTGACCGCGACACACCCATTTGTTGAGTTTCACCGTCATCGGGTAGATAGGGGGAATGCTGCTCGAACTGGTACGTGAACAGCCGCGCTGGCGGGAGGCACTGGCCGCCGCGCTCACCCTGCCTGCCGGGATGACCGAACGACGGCAGAATCAGGATCCGTGGACGCCGTCCGCGGATCGCCCGCGCCGGATCTCCGACGACCTCGCGTGGTTGCGCAACGCGGTGGATGAGCCCGAGGAGCACGGTCTCCGTGCGATCGACGGCAGCGCCGCGGTCGGCGCTTGGGAGGTAACCGACGATCACCGCGTCGGTGACTACCTGGACCGGCTCGAGTCACGGGGAATCCTCGACGCCGCTGGGTTCCTGGTGCACGGTGGCGACCTGATCTAGACGGCTCGGCTCCGCCCTCCTGAAAACAGTGTCAGTTACGGTGCCGGTGGTCACGTCGCTGGTGTCACCGGATATGACCCCTTGGTGACGGCGGTAACGGTGTCAACTGGACACCGACGTTGTGTTGAGGCCGCTGGCCAGGGTTGATTGCACGGTAACTGAGTGAGAATGCTGCGCACAACCTACGCACGGTCGAGGTGCGCGGCGATGGTGAGGGCGACCTGCTCGTGCGCCGCGTAGGTCGCCTTGAGCGCCGACACGGCCTCCTCACCACCGGCTCCGACCGGGGGAGGGTCCGCCACGAGGAGGCTCCTGACCTCGCCACCCAACGCCTCGCCGCCCACTGCGTCGGCGAGTCCCGCAAGGGCGTCTGCGCGGACGCGCGCGCCTTCGACGAACGACGAGATGACCGTCTCCCGGGTGAGGGGCGCGCCCCCGAACACCCGGGCGTGCAGTACGGCGGGGTTGAGCGCGTGCGGCCGGATCAGGGCTCGCCGGTCGGCCGCTGACAGGCCCGCGGCGGTGGCGAGGTAGTCGATCGCGCGGGTGATCCCCTGGGCGTCCACCGGTAGCGACGCCCGCAGCGCGGCCGGAGCGCGCCTGAGGAGGCCGGCGTGCTCGGCGGCCGCCTCTCGGAGCAGGATCTCGACGTGATCGCGATGGGTTGTGGCCATCTCATTGGAAGGTAGAGGCCATCGCCTGAGAGGATGATGCGGGTGGCCGCGACCAGGGATCTCGGATCGTTCGTCAGCGCCGCGCGCTTCCCGCGGGTCGGCGCGTCGGCCGGCCACTACGAGAGCTATTACGTCAAGGCATGCCACCCCGATGGTGGGCTGGCGATCTGGATCCGGTACACGGTGCACAAGCGGCCGGATCGGGCGCCGACCGCCGCCGTCTGGTTCACCCTGTTCGACGCCGAAGCGGGCATATCCGCCTCGAAGGCGCAGTTCGCGCAGCCCACCGCCGACCGCGAGCACTACATCGCGATGGACGGCTGCCGGTTCGCGCCCGGCCACCTTGTCGGACGGGCGGCCAGCGCTCAGCTCGACGCCGCCTGGGAGCTCAGCTACGCCGGCACCGCTCCGCCGCTGTGCCACCTCCCCGCCGAGTGGATGTACCGGGCGCCGTTCCCGCGGACCAAGCTTCTGAGCCCGCATCCCTTCGCGCTGTTCGACGGTTGGGTCGACGTCGGCGGCCGGAGGATCGAGCTCGGCCGCTGGCCCGGCATGGTCGGCCACAACTGGGGCGCCGAGCACCCGCGACGCGCGATCTGGATCCACGGCGCCAACCTCGGAGGGCAGGGCGAGACCTGGCTCGATCTCGCCATCGGCAAGGTCGGGCTGGGACCGGTTACCACGCCCTGGATCGCGAACGGCGCCCTGTGCCTCGACGGGCGCCGGCTTCGGCTCGGCGGACTGCGGAGGTTGGGCGCGACCAAGGTCGATGAGAGCTCCGAGTCCTGCTCCTTTCGCGTCGCCGGCGAGGGCATAGCGGTCGAGGGACGGGTCTGGGCGAGCCGTCCGAAGTTCGTTGGGTGGGAGTACGCGCAGACCGACGGAGCGAAGCGACACACGATCCACTGCTCGATCGCGGACCTCCGGCTCGAGGTCGCGCGCTCGCAGGGGGCGCCCCTGGCGCTGGAGCTCGAGGGCGGCGCCTCCTACGAGCTCCAGAGCGAGCAGAACCATCCTGACATCCCGATGCAGCCGTTCCCCGACGGCTAGGCCGATGAGTTTCGAGCGGCCGCGCAGTCTGAGTGGACGTGACCCCAACCCTCAGGAGGATGTCGTGAGCAGCAGCACCAGAACCCGCGTCGAGAAGATCGCCACCGTGATCATCCCGACTGCCGACGTCGACCGAGCGATCGACTTCTACGTCGATAAGCTCGGCTTCGAGAAGCGCGTGGACATCCCGTTCGGCGGCCAGTACCGCTGGGTGGAGGTGGCGCCGGGCGACGCCGCCACCACGATCGCCCTCGCGCCGCCCCCTCCGGACAAGCCCGAGACCGGCAACCGCGAGACGGGCATCAGCCTGTACACCGAGGACATCGATGCCTACCACGCTGAGCTCAAGGCGGCCGGCGTCGATGTCGACGCCGAGATCAGCCGCATGGGCGACCCGGTTCCGCCGATGTTCTGGCTGCGCGACCTGGAGGGCAACACCCTGCTCGTCGTCGGCTGAGATGCCGTACCCGACACGGGCCCGGATCGACTGCGCCGGGCCCGTGTGCGTCGGGCCCGTGTGCATCGGGCGCGTCCGCGTCGGGCGCGTGCGCCGGCGGCGCTAGCCAGGCAGTCGCGCGTGGGCGAAGACGAAGAACCAGATCTCGAAGCCCAGCACGGCCAGCACGGCGAGCCCAACCACGATCCGCTCCATCGCGGACAGCGGCCGGTCGGTCTCGAGCGTCCGCCGCTCGCCGCTCATCGGCTTGTGCCACGGCAGCTGCTGGCGCGCCATCCTGCGCCCGATGGCCTCGTTGTAGGCAGCGTTCACGTAGGTGAGCGCCTTGTACAGGACGTAGGTCACGACGGCCAGCACTCCGATGGTGGCGGCGACGGCGGCCATGCTGAGCGATCCCACCGCCGTCTGGATCCGTGACCCGATCCACAACGACAACAGGGGACCCCCCGTCACGATGTTGACGGTGATGAGCGTTGTCAGGGCGCCGAGGGCAACGCGCTTGGCCGCCATTCGCAGGCCGCGCGGGCGATCCTCGCTCGCACCCGCAGTGCGCGTCTCCATGGCTCGAGGCTACCCAGCTGACTCCTAGCCGATCACGGCTTGGCCTATGCCGGCTGATGCGCCCGCCCGATCAGGCCGAGCGATCGAGCGCGCCGGCGAGGTCGCGCCAGAGATCGCCCACGTGCTCGCAGCCGACGCTCAGGCGGATCAACCCCGGCGGGATGTGCTCCTGACCCGGCTGCGCACTGCGACGCTCCATCGAGGTCTCGACGCCACCGAGGCTGGTGGCGTGCCGGACGATCCGGACCTGCGCGCAGGCCCGGTCGGCCGCGGCGGCGTCGCGGAGCTCGAAGCTCACGAGCGTGCCGAACCCCGGGTATCGCACCCGCGCCACGGCGGGGTGATCGGCGAGGCGATCGGCGATCTCCTGGGCTGAGCCCTGCGCCTGGCGCAGGCGCAGCGCCAGGGTCCGTGCCCCACGGAGCGCGAGGAAGCACTCGAGCATGCCCGGCGTGGCGCCGCTCAAGCTCCGTGCGGTGCGCAGCTGGGCGAGCAGATCGGCGTCGGCGGTGACCGCGGCGCCGAGCAAGAGGTCCGAATGGCCGCCGATCAGCTTCGTCGCCGAGTGCACGACGATGTCGGCGCCCAGCTCGAGCGGGCGCTGGAGCAGCGGCGTCGCAAACGTGTTGTCGACGACCACGCGCGTACCCGGCCGCCGCGGCGCCGCGCAGATCGCCGCGAGGTCGGCCACCTCGAGCAGCGGGTTCGAGGGCGACTCCAGCCACAGAAGATCGGCTTCCGCGGCACGCCCGGGCCAGCGCCCGTCGCTCACCGCCAGCCGCTCGACGCGCCAGCCGTGGGCATCCGCCCCGGCCTCCACGAGACCGGCCACACCCTGATAGCAGTCATCCCCCAGAACCAGGTGGGCACCCGTGCCGAGCCCGCTGAGGGCCGCAGCGCAGGCGGCCATGCCGGAGGCGAACGCCACCGCCTCGCCGCCCTCGAGGCCGCCCAGCATCGCCTCGAACGCCTCCCATCCCTCCGTCGACTCGTTGCGGGTGTAGATCCGCTCGCTGCCGAGGACGTACGTCGAGGCCGCCACAATCGGCACATTGAGGGTCGCGCCGGGTGCCGCCGCGGGCCGTCCCGCCACCACCGTCCACGTCTCCGGCTCCACCTCTCGGCGCCGAGGGGCGTCATTCACCGGGGAGCCTCCGTTGGCGTCTCGCTGAGGTGCGTCATCGTGCCGGTCTCGACACCGTACTCGCGGCCAGGCCGGCCTGCTCCCCGACGCACCGAAAAATGGCCTCTGCGGCGGCACCGGAGCAATGGAGATTTCGTACGCATTCTGCGTGTTTTTCGCCCTCTGAGGACCCGGAAACCGAGATTCGACTGAAGTTGAGCGAATCGGATGCCGATGCAACAGATGTCCAGTAAGGCTCCGAATAAGGGGATTCGGGTCAACATCATGTCTTCACGTTCCCAGCAACAAGAATCGAACGCCAGATCCTCGGCTCGCCCTCGGCCCGTGCCCGGGAGCCTCGGCCTCGCGATCCGTAGCCGCCGCCTCGGCGCCATCGCGTGCCTGGTGGCCCTGTGCGGAGTTGTCTTCGGTGTCGGCGGGGCCCTGGCCCACCCCGATGGGGCGCGCCCCGCGCGGGCCGCCCACGTCGCCCACGTCCGGGCGCACGCAACGCACCGCGCCGCGCGGCCGCACCGGCTGCGGATGGGCGTCCGCGCCGCCAGGGCGCACCGCGCCCACCACCGCCACCACCGCGCGCACCGGCGCCTGCGGCCGATGGTGGCCCGCGCTCACCACGGCAGGCGGGCGCACGCCCGGCGCCACGCCCGGCACGCGGCCCACGCCGCCGCCTGGCACCGCGCCGCCAAGCGGCACCGCCGGCACAAGAAGGGGAAGAAGACCCACCGCCTGACCATGCGCAGCTTCGTGGCGCGCCTCAGCCCCGCGACCGCAACCATCGGAGGCCAGTCGCTGCCGGGATCGCTGATCGCGATCGCTCGGCCCGGCTCGGGAGCGCTCGCCCCCTCGGCGGCGCCCGCACAGGCGACGTCGGCCGCAGCCGCGGGCTCGCCTCAGCTGAACGTCCTCGCCAACCGCGTGCGGGCGGTCGCCACCGGGGCCGCGACGACGAGCGCCGGCATCCCGGCGCGCGCGTCGGGCACCACCGCCACCGCCACCGCCACCGGTACCGCCACCCAGACGCGGACTCAGAGCGCGGCCAAGCACGCTCCCGTTCACAAGGCCTCGAAGCCGGGGGCGCCGGACACCACCTTCCTTCTTCCGCTGGGCGTGCCGGCTCCGATCGAGCACCTGGTCAATCGGGTTCCGGAGGCGCTCTGGATCGCGCTCGCCTCGGCGCTGGCGCTCGCCGGCGTCGGCGGCGCCGCTGCGGTTCGCTCGACGCGCCGGGCGCGCCGTCAGGCAGGCGAATACGCCGCGGTGGCGGCGGTCGCCCTGACCGACCCGCTCACCGGCGTGCTCAACCGGCGCGGGTTCGGAGATGTGGCCGATCGCGAGCTTGCACGGGCGCGCCGCTACCGGACGCCGTTCGTCCTCGCCTACGTCGACGTGCGCGGGCTGAAGGCGGTCAACGATTCCGAGGGTCACCTCGCCGGTGACGCGGTGATCAGGCAGGTTGCGCAGCTGCTGAGCGACTCGGTCCGGACCGAGGACGCCGTCGGGCGGCTCGGCGGCGACGAGCTGGCGCTGCTGCTGACCGGACAGTCGGCGACCGGGGCCGACGCGGTGCTCGAGCGCATCGAGGCGCGCGTGCCCGCCTGCCGCGCCGAGCTCGGGCTGGACACGGCGTGGGACATCACGATCGGCACCGCCTCCTTCCCGGCTGACGGCGCCACGTTCGAGGAGCTCGTCGCCACCGCCGATCGCCGGCTCTACGAGCAGCGCGGCATCCAGCTCCGATAAGTGCCGTCGGCCAGCGTCGCCGCGGCGATGCGCAGCGGTTACTTTCGCTGAGCGATCTGGATCAGGTTCCCGCACGTGTCCTCGAATACCGCGGTCACCACCGGGCCCAGGTCGGCGGGCGGCTGGGTGAAGCGCACGCCGAGCGCGGACAGGCGCTCGTGCTCGGACTCGACGCTGTCAACGGCAAACGAGGTGGCGGGGATCCCATCCGCGATCAACGCCGACTTGAACGGGCCCACCGCCGGGTGTGCGTCGGGCTCGAGGAGCAGCTGTACGCCACTGGGATCATCGGGAGACACCACAGTCAGCCACCGGTGCTCGCCCAGGGGGACGTTCTCCTTCAGCTCGAACCCCAGGACCTCGGTGTAGAAGCGCTCCGCCTTGTCCTGGTCATCGACGAAAACGCTGGCCAGATGAATTCTCATTGCCTCTCCTTCGTGCCCGGACGCCTCCACCGCTCGGCGATCTGACCCAGCGGCTCCGGCGTGATCGAGTGCAGCTTGTACCGGCCCTCACGCCGGGTCTCGATGAGACCGGCCTCCTCGAGCACCGCCAGGTGCTGCGAGAACGCCTGACGCGTCGAGCCCAGTCCGTGCCTGGTGGCGAGACGTGAGCAGAGCTCGAACAGCGTCTGATCGTCGCGCTCCGACAGCTCGTCCAGGACGGCTCGCCGCGTCGGATCGGCGAGGGCCTTGAACATGTCTTCGATCGCTCGATCATAGGCAAGTTGTGACTTGCCTGTCAAGCGGTGAGGCTACGGCTGCGTGGGCTGCGGCGTCGAGGTGGGGCCGCCGATCACGGGCTTGTCGGGCCCGCCCGCGTTCCGCGCCCACGTGAGCGGGTCGAGGCGGAGCGTCCTCGGGTTGGAGTCGGGCGAGCTGCGCCCGTGATAGACGAGCCACTGGCCACCATGCGGGCCGGTGACCGGGCGGTCGCCTCCTCCCGGCCCGATGACCGTTGCCGTCTGGCTCAGGATCGGGTTCGCGGGCGATTTGGTGAACGGGCCGGTCGGGCTGGTCGAGGTCGCATAGCCCATGCCGTAGGCGGCGCGCCAGCTGCCGCCTGAGTAGAACAGGTAGTAGGTGCCGTTGTGGAGCTCCATGGCCGGTCCCTCCACCGTCGGCGCGCCGACGTTGGCCGCCTCCCAGGTGCCGGGATCGCCCGAGAACAGCGGCACCCGCGGCCCGCTGGCGGACAGCCCGTCGGCGCTCAGGGGAATGGCCGAGATCGTCGGCCGGAACGAGCACGGTCCGGCGCCGGGGCAGGTGTTGTCGGTCGACACGTAGAGGTAGGTCTGACCGCCCGGATCGACGAACGGAGACGGGTCGATGTTGCCGCGGCCGGTGGCATCGCCGCAGCCGAGCGGCAGGCCGGGCGTGGTGCCCGATCCGAGGTCGAGCGGCCCCTGATCGACGAACGGCCCCGCCGGCGTGGGCGAGATCGCCACGCCGATGCAGTGCATGTTCAGAGCGGCGCTGAGTCCGACGTAGTACATGACGTAGCAGCCGTTGGACGTGGTGCCGGGACACGGCTGGCTGCTCGCGAGGACGCTCGGCGCCCAGGGATTCCAATCCGGAGCGTTCACCACCCAGCTCGGGCGCGAGGTCATCGCGTTGCCCTCGGAGGTCCAGTGCACGAGGTCGTCCGAGTGCAACATCGGGAAGTCGGCGCCGGTGCCGTAGGCCCAGTAGTCCGAGTGGGTGCCGCCGTTGTCGAGGACGAACGGATCGGGCATCGGAGCGGGACCGAACACGGGGTTCTGGTAGTAGCCGAGGGTGGTGAAGGTGCCGTCGGGCGTGGCCACGGTGCCGGCGCTGCTGTGGACGACGAGCCGGAAGTGGTAGCTGGTGGCGGGCGTCAGGCCGGCCAGCGCGGCGGTGACGGGGACGTTCGCGTTGCCGAACCCCACCTGCTGCGTCCTCGTCCTCTGGCCGTAGGCGGTGGTGGTGCCGTAGGCGAAGTAATAGGTGGTCGCTTCTCCCTGCGGATTCACCGTTCCGGTCAGCGTCGCCGTGTTCAGTCCGAGCGCTCGCGTGGCGCCGGTTCCGGCCACGGGCGGCCGCGGCGCCGCCCACACGCTGAGTGGCGTGAGGCGCAGGTGCGCCTGCTTCCCGCGAGGACCCTTCCGGCGTCGCCCGAGGGCAAGCCGGGACGTGGGCGCCGGCCGCTGCGCGCTGACGTACCAGTTGGCGAGGAAGCCGGGCGCGTTCCCGCCGGTCAGAGGCGCGAGCCATGCCCAGAAGACCAGGCGCTTGTGCCTGACCCAGCCGTAGGCGCTATCGACGCCGCCACCGACCAGCGGCGGAACCCGGTAGGAGGGAAGCCGGCCCTTCCCGGCGATACTCGTCGCCGCCCGATGGACGAGGACGAGCGTCACCACCGAGCCGGCGCGGACGCGTCGACCCGCGCCCGGCAGCGTCCCCACCACCTGCGGCGGACTCATCGAGTTGAACACGATCGCCTTGGGGATGCTCACCCGCAGGCCCAGACGGTGCAGGCGGTTGTAGACGCCGATCACGTCGCCGTGGACGCGCGGGACCTGCACGCGAGTCGTCCGGCCGCCGGCGTCGCCGACCGACGACCCGAGGGCCAGCACCAGCACGCCCGTGAGCAGCCAGGCACGTGCCCGGACCGCCGCCCAGCGACTACTCCTGCTCAATGCGACGATCAATCCCCAACCTGATGAGCCTTCGGATTCCAGCTCCCCGGCGCCCTGGCCGCTCACCCCGGGGATGCGCGCCCTAGCGTAGCTCAGAGGCCTCCGGCCTGGCGCGGGCACTTGCCGCGGATGGCGTAGCGAGTGCCTATGGCCGGGACCGGGGCCCCCGCGCGGTACTCGATCACCGCCGACACCGGGCCCGGAGCCGGGTGGAGCTGGGTCGACTCGGGAACGCCGTGCCAGTAGCCGATCACGCGTCCCGTGGCCCCGACCCACACTCCGGTCAGCGGCGTCGGAGTGTCCTTCATCCAGAATGACGGCGAGGACGGCGGGGAGTAGGCGAAGACCATCGGGCGGGTCACGTGTTTGACCCCCATGAGGCCGCGCTCCTGAGCGCCCAGCGTGAACGCCACCGGCAGGCACCGCGTGCGCGGGCCGAGCGAGACCTTCCGCCACGCGAACCCGTCGGCGCCCGACGAGCACCCGGCGAGTGCGAGCGAGCCGGCCACGGCGAGGCACAGCGCCCGCGTGGCGAAGAGGCTAGCCCGTGAAAGAAGGAGCACGGGCCGGCGTGCGGCGGGAGGGAGTGCGGCCGGCGGCTCGCGGGCGTACCAGCGTGAGGACAGTCGTGCCGGAGGGCACGGTCACAGCTGCCGTGCCGCGGCGGCCGGCCGCGGCCACCCGGCGGCCGTGCTCGAGCACCTGTGTCCCCGGCGCCAGGCGGATGATCGTGATCCGGGTGGAGCGGTCGGTGTGGAGCGTGATCGTGCCCGTCTTCAGCCTCGCGGCGGTCGCGTCGATGCTCAGCCCGGCCACGTCGGTCAGGTTCAGCGTCATCGACCTCTGCGCCTTCGGCCGCTTACCGAGCAGCCAGCGCAGGCCGCTTTCGGTCCCGGGCAGGGGCTGGGTCACGAGCGAGGGCCCGAAGCGCTGGTCCGTCACCGCGGGCTCGGGGATCGCCGCGTCGTGCGCGCGCACGGTGGCGATGATGCCGTAGGCGCTGTTCGCCGCCCGCAGGTCGTGCAGCCAGTAGTCGCCGGTGGCGCCGATCCCGTACCGGGAGCTGTTCAGGCTCGGGTACCAGCTGTAGGTGAACGTACCGGGGTTCGTCTGGCGAACGGGCGAGCCGAGGGCGGCGACGGCGTCTCCGAACCGGTCCTCGAGCGCGAACACCAGGTGGTCGGCCCCCGTGTGGATGAACAGGTGGTAGCGCTGGTCGAGGCGATCGAACGTCTGGGCCTGGGCGATCACGCCGGTGGTCGGGACGAGCTCGTCGGCGAAGGTCTGGTCGATCACGTACGGGATCCACCGGGCGTTGGCGATCAGCGGCTGACTCTGCCCGTCCTTCGAGCAGGCGGGGTCCTGGTAGGCGGGCACGTTGGCACCGGGGAAGGCCTGGATCCCGCAGACCACCGGGCCGTCGAGCGAGAGGGCGCCGGCGAAGTCGTCCGGATGCTCGAACACGAGCTTGTAGGACGCCCAGCCGCCCATCGAGTAGCCGGTGCTCACCGTGCGCTCCGGATTCAGCGTGTACGCCTGGGCGAGCGCACGCCACACCTGCCAGAAGTCGGTCTCGGCGCCGTTGTAGTACCACCCGGCCGGGCCCAGGCCCTCGGTGGTGGCGCAGATCGAGGCCCGGTTCTGGCAGAGCTGCTGGATCAGCTGCGGGTCGAGGCCGCCGTACTGGTTGTAGTTGACCTCGAGCGAGTGCAGGATCCAGGTGAGCGGCGTCGCGTGCCCCTGCTTGTAGCCCGTGGGCACGTAGACCGCGTAGGGCTGCACGCGCTCGAGCAGCGTGGGCTGGAAGTTGCCCTCCGAGCCGTCATTGACCGCCTGCCCGGCGCCCAGGCTCAGCCGCGAGACGTACCACCGGGCGCTGTAGCCGGTGGGTTGTGGCTCGGGCGTGCTCGTCCTGGCGCCGAGCGCAGACCAGCTGACGAGCTGCGAGAAGCTGGACACGTTGCCCGTGGCCAGCGTGTCCGCCTGGTCGTCCTCCATCCAGAAGTTGCCGGTGATCGAGCGGGCCAGCCCGTCGAGGCCGAGCACCGCACCCACCGGCGTCGCGGCGAGCAGCGCCTGCGCGACGGCGATCTGCGCGTCCGTCGTGCCGGAGGTGAAGACCGGCGGCTCCTGGGCCACGGTGCGGAAGGTGATGTTGTAGACGCGCTCCGCCGTGCCTGAGGGGCCGTTGCCGGCGTTACCGACGTAGGGCGGCGCGAAGTTCTGCCCCGCCGCGTCGGCGAGCCCCGCCGCGAGCCGGACCCGCCAGGTGCCGGCGACCGGGAGCAGCGAGCGCGGCACGGCCACGATGAACGACTTCGCGGTCTTGTCGACGGTGAGCTTGCCGCCATTCGCCAGCACGTCGGTGCGCAGCCCGGTGAGCGGATCGACCAGCCAGGCGCCGCGGCTGGACACGACGAGCGCCCTATCGATGCCGGGGGACGTGACGCCGGCCTGCGCCGGCCAAGCGGCGGTGCCCGTGGCGCTGTTGTTGTCGGTGTCGAGTGCCCACTCGGCGATCGGGACGCTCGGGTCGGCGAGGGTCACCCAGTCGACGCGCCAGTAGCTGTAGGCGCTGCTCAGTCCGACGCCGGCGCGGAAGATGTCGGCCCCGTTGTTGTCGGCGGGGCCCGATGGATACACGTACTGACCCTGGCGGGCGGCGAGGCCCGAGCTCTGGTCGTAGGTCGACGTCGGTAGCCCCGCGAGGTTCGACGCGCCGTAGTCGTCGTAGACGAAGTCGCTCCACAACGACGCGCCCCCGGCGAGGCGTCCCGTGCCCGAGGTCTGCGGGAACGTGCTCGGGAACGGCCACGCGGTGCTCGAGGGCTGGGGCAGCGTCGGCGGCGTGGCGCTCGCGGCGGGCGGGACGTCGCTGGGCATGCCGGCGGGGACGGTCGCGGCGGCGGTGCCGGCCTGGAGGCAGAGGGCGACGACGATCGCCACCGCTGCGCCGAGCACCCGCCTCATGGCGCGCGAAGATACATCCCGCCCGCTCCGTGTGCGCCGGTTCTCTGAGACGGGGAGGTGGTGACGTCTCAATCGGCCGCGCAGCGTATCTTTGGGGGATGCGGGAGAGGCGTATCTGGGTGCTCGCGGCGGTCGCATGCCTGGCCTTCGCCGGGGGCGCTTCGGCCGCCGCGGCCGCGGTCCCGGCTACCTACGGGCCCGCGCGCGCGTGGGGCGGCACGCGGATCCGCTCGCTCGATCCGGCCCCGGCTCCGGCCGCCACGCCGCGAGCCGCCACCGTCCGCGCGGTGCATCGCGATCAGGTCCTCTCGAACGAGCGGACGTCCACGCGCTGGGCCTACGTCGCGCGGGTCGCCTGGATCCGGGGGGCGCCGCGGGGCACGGCGCGCCGAGTGGCCCGGCTGAGCTGGTACACCGAGGACGGCTTCTCGTCGGTCTATCTCGTGCTCCGCGCCCACTGGGATCGCCACGGGCAGGAGTGGGTCAAGCTGCGCATCCCCGGCCGTCCCAACGGACGCACGGGCTGGGTGCCGCGAGGCACGCTCGGCTCCTTCCATCTCACGCACCTGCTCGTGGTCGTCAACCGCGCGCGCCTGCGGATGTACCTGTACCGGGGAGGCCGCCGGATCTGGAGCGCCCCCGTGGGGGTCGGCAAGCCGAGCAGCCCCACGCCGTCCGGCCGCTACTGGATCAACGAGCGCTTCAAGATCGCCGATCCCAGCTCGGGCTACTACCCCTACGCCTTCGGCACCACCGACTACTCGACCCTGAGCGACTGGCCGGGCGGCGGCGTGGTCGGGATCCACGGCCCCTACTACGACCCGCAGGGCATCCCGGGCCACATCTCCCACGGCTGCATCCGGCTCGGGGTCTCCGACGACGCCTGGCTGGCGCGCCACGTGGGACTCGGCACGCCTGTGCACGTGGTGTGAACGCGGCGCCCGGCGGGCAGGGATGCCCGCCGTCCGGCCCTCGCGGCTCGGCCCGCAATTTTTCAGTACATCCCGGCGTTCGCGCCGAGGCTGTTCAGCCATGCGCGGATCGAGAGTCCCGCCGGCGTCGGATGCCCCTCCTCATAGCCCGTGGTGGCCATGGCGAGCGTGATCCCGTTGGGCGTCGACCAACCGAACTCGATCCCGGTCCCCGTGGCCGCATAGCGGGCAATGACCTGTCCCTGCTGGAGAATGCTGCCGGGCGGGGCGATGTCGGTTATCTCCTCGGCCACGAACTGGATCTTGCCCGCATCGCGCCCCTCGAGCAGCTCCCAGTAGACGAGCGGCTGTCCCGGCGTACCAATTGGGCTCGATCGCCAGGATCTTGATCTGCGTGGGGGCGAGGATCGGCGCGCCCACGGGCATGTTCGCGTCGACACCCTGGTCGGTGCGCTCCCAGTGGTTGACGTACTGGAGTGGGTCGATGTAGGACGCGTCGGAGACCTTGACCGCCACGATCTCCTTCTTGAGCTCGGAGCGGATCTGTGAGAGCGGCGGCGCGTGGGCATTCACGTCGCCGACGGGATCGCTCGGTGACTGAGTCGCCGCGGCGGCCTGGACGCCGGCCGCCGGCTCGATCACCTGGGGTCGCGCCTGGGGGATCTGGCTGACGGGCGCGGCCGGATCGTGCGTCGTCGTTGCGCGCTCCGTGGTGGTGCGCGCGCCGCACCCGGTCAGGGCGAGCAACAGCACTGCGAACGGGACCTGGACGCGGCGCATCCGCATGGCCGTCAAGCTAACAGGCGCCTGCGCCGAGGGGCGCAGGCACGTCACCATGCGGTGCCGTGCGACTGCGCAGCCAGCGGATCGTGGTACCGGCGGGAACGATCGCCGGCGAGGTGGTGGTCGAGGAGGGCCGGATCGCGTCGGTGCGCCCTCGCGCGGGCAAGGGGCCCGGCGACGCAGCGTGGATCGTGCCCGGCTACATCGACACCCACGTTCACGGGGGCGGTGGCGCACAGTGCAACACATCCGACCCCGACGAGATCGCGTCGGTGGCCGCCTTCCACGCGCGCCACGGGACGACGGCGTTGCTGGCGACGACGGTGGCGGCGCCGGTGCGGGAACTGGAGGCCGCGCTGCGGGCCGTCGAGCGCGCCGGCGTGCTCGGAGCCCATCTCGAGGGTCCGTTCATCTCACGGGCATGGCCGGGGGCGATGGATCCCGACGTGTTCCTCGACCCGGATCCGGTGGTGCTGGAGCGCCTGCTGGCGGCTGGTGGCGTGCGGATGGTGACGCTGGCGCCCGAGCTGCCGGGCGCGCTGGCGCTCGTGCGCGCGCTCGCGAGGGCGGGCGTGGTGGCGTCGCTGGGGCATACCGACGCGTCATATGCGCAGGCGCGCGCGGCGGTCGATGCGGGGGCGCGGTCGGTGACCCACCTGTTCAACGCCATGCGCCCTCTCCACCACCGCGCGCCCGGGATTCTCGGCGCGGCGCTCGAGTTGGACGCGCTGAGCTGCGAGCTGACCTGCGACGGGGTGCACGTCGACCCGGCGGCGCTGCGGTTGGCGGTGCGCGCGAAGGGCGTCGCCGGGGTTCGGCTCGTCACCGACGCCATCGAGGCGGCGGGGCTGCCCGACGGCGGCTACCGCCTCGGTAGCGCCTCGGTGACGGTGACCGAAGGCCGGGCGGTCCTCACCGGGACGCAGACGCTCGCCGGGAGCACGCTGACCATGGACGCCGCGGTGCGCGGCGCGGCGCGGTTTCTCGGGGTCGCCGTCGAGGAGGCGGTGGCGATGGCGTCAGTGGCGCCGGCGCGCCTGCTGGGCCTCGAGAGCCGCAAGGGCTCCATCGCCGCGGGACTGGACGCCGACCTCGTGCTCCTCGACGAGGACCTGCGCGTGCTCCGGACGATGATCGGTGGCGCCTGGATCCCGGATTAGCCGGAGGGGTGCGGGTCTTTCCCGCCCGCGGTGATCAGGCGCGCGCCCCGCCCGTGGGTGAAGAAGCTGAACGACCACTGGATGAACACGAGGAGCCGGTTCTGGAACCCGATCAGGTAGAAGAGGTGGACGAACAGCCACGTCAGCCAGGCCAGGAATCCGGACAGGTGGAGGCCCCTGATGTCCGCCACCGCCGCGCCCCTCCCGATCGTGGCCAGGTTGCCCTTGTCGTGGTAGCGGAAGTCGTGGGGTGTTTGCGAGCGCAGGCGGGTGGCGATCGCCTTGGCCGCGTAGCGCCCTTGCTGCATGGCCACCGGCGCGACGCCCGGGAAGGTCGCCACCGTTCCGTCGCGTCCGCGCACCCGGACCATGTCGCCGAGCGCGAACACCTCGGGGTGGCCAGGAAGCGTGAGGTCGGCCTCGACGGCGATCCGTCCGGCGCGGTCGAGCTCAGCCCCCGAGTGCTCGGCGAGCAGCGCCGCCGTCGGCGACGCCATCACCCCCGCCGCCCACACGACCGTCCGGGCGGGGATCCGCTCGGTCTCGCCACCGGCGTGCTGGATCGTGACCGACGTGCCGTCGATGCCGACGACGGTCGCGCGCAGGAGCGTGGTCACGCCCTTGCGCTCGAGCGAGCGCGCCGCCCGTTTGGAGAGGGACTCCGGAAAGGACGTGAGGACTCGGTCGGCGGTCTCGACCAGGAGGATGCGGCCCGTCCGCGGGTCGATGTTGCGGAAGTCGCGCTTCAGCGTGTCCCGTGAGAGCTCGCCGATCTGCCCCGCGATCTCCACCCCCGTCGGCCCCGCGCCCACCACGGCGAATGTCATCCAGGCCTCGCGCTCGTCGGGCTGCATCTCTGACTCCGCGGCCTCGAACGCCTCGAGTATGCGACTGCGTACGGTCAGCGCGCTCTCGAGTGACTTGACCTCGCCGGCGAACTCTTTCCACTCGTCGTGGCCGAAGTACGAGTAGCGCGAGCCGCCGGCGACGATCAGCGTGTCGTACTCGATGCTCGGTGGCGCCGGCACCTCGTCGACGGATTTGAGCTGCACGCGGTGGGCCTCGAGGTCGACGTCGGTCACCTCGGCCATCATCACGCGGACGTTGTGGTGGCGCTTGAAGATCGCGCGCAGGGGATAGGCGATCTCGCCCGCCGACAGCGCGCCGGTGGCGACCTGGTAGGTCAGGGGCTGGAACAGGTGGAAGTTGCGCCGGTCGATCAGGGTGATCTCGACCGGCGCCCGGCGCAGCTTGTGGACGGCCTGGATGCCGCCGAAGCCGCCACCGACCACCACGACGCGATGCATGGCCCGAGCCTACCGGCGCCGTGCTCGATCTTCGCGCGCTATTGCGGCAAATCGAGCACGCGCTGCTACCGGATCTGCATGCCCGAGATGGCCCGGGAGATGACCAGGCGCTGGATCTCCGAGGTCCCCTCGAAGATCGTGTAGATCTTCGCGTCGCGGTGCATGCGCTCGACGGGGAACTCCCGCGTGTAGCCGTTGCCGCCGAGGATCTGGATCGCGCGCTCGGTCGCCCACACCGCCACCTCGCCCGCCTTGAGCTTGCTCATCGAGCCCTCGGCGTTGTTGAAGTCGTGGCCGTTGCGCCCCATCCAGGCCGCGCGCCACACGAGCAGCCGCGCCGCGTCGATCTCCATCTTCATGTCCGCGAGCGTGAAGGCGATCGCTTGGTTCTCGATGATCGCCCGGCCGAACTGCGAGCGCGTTCTTGGCGTAGTCGAGCGCGTACTCGTAGGCGGCGCGGGCGATGCCCGAGCGCCTGCGCGCCGACGGTCGGCCGGCGAGACCTCGAACGTGCGCATCGCCGCCTGCCCGCGTGAGCTCTGGCCTTCGCGCGCCCGCGCGAGGCGCTCGTCGAGCTTCTCCTTGCCGCCCAGCAGGCAGGAGCCCGGGATCCGGACGTCGTCGAGGAACACGTCGGCGGTGTGCGAGGCGCGCAGGCCGTGCTTCTTGACCTTGGTCCCCATCTCGAGGCCCTTGGTCCCGGGCGGGATCACGAACGAGGCGTGGCCGCGGGCCTTGAGCTCCGGGTCGACCTGGGCGACGACCACGTGGACGTTGGCGATCCCGCCGTTGGTGGCCCACGCCTTCTGGCCGTTCAGCACCCACTCGTCCTTGGCCTCGTCGTACTTGGCGCGCGTGCGCAGCGACGAGACGTCCGAGCCGGCGTCCGGCTCGGAGACGCAGAACGCCGCGACCTGCGGCTCGGACTCGGTCCCGAAGCACTGCGGGATCCACTCGCCCCACTGCTCGGGCGCGCCGTTTGCCTGGATCGCGGCCACCGCCAGCGTCGTCCCCATGATCGACATCCCGATCCCGGCGTCGCCCCAGAACAGCTCCTCGTTGACGATCGGGAACATGATCCCGCTCTGGTCGTACCAGAACTGGGCGATCCCCTCGAGGCTGTAGAGCCCGATCTTCGCCGCCTCCTGGATGATCGGCCACGGCGTCTCCTCGCGCTCGTCCCACTCGGCCGCGGCGGGCCTGACCGTCTGCTCGGCGAACCCGTGGACCCAGTCTCGGATGTCCTTCTGGTCCTGGCTCAGCTCGAGCGAGAACGGCGGCTTGTCGGCCTCGCCGTTCGTGGCCGCCTGTTGCTGCTCGGCAGACGCTGCTTCCATTTGAATAGTCCTTTCGCTCCGGTTGCCCGCCGCGATATCTACCCGTCAGTAGGTACAAATCAACCTCCACCGGGTACCGTCCGCGAAGTGCCGCCCGCCAAGAAGAACCGACTCGTGGTCGCCGTCACCGGTCCCACCGGAACGTTCGGGTTCGGACTCGTTCCGCTGCTCCAAGCCGAGGGCCGGGTGGCCCGGATCATCGGCATCGCCCGTCGGCCCTTCGACCCCTCTGAGCACGGGTGGACGAAGATGGAGTACCGCCAGGGCGACGTGCGCGACCCGGCCGCTCTGAAGGAGGCCTTCGAGGGCGCGGACGTGGTCGTCCACCTCGCGTTCATGATCACGGGCACCGCGAGCGCCCGCACGATCCGCGAGATCAACATCGAAGGCACGCTCAACGCCTTCCGCGCCGCCAGAGCGGCGGGGGCGGAGCGATTCGTCTACGCCTCCTCCGTGGCCGCCTATGGCTTCCATCGCGACAACCCGGTCGGCATGACCGAGGACTGGCCGACCCGTCCCGCGGATCGCCTGTTCTACGCGCGCGAGAAGGCGGAGGTCGAGGAGCTGCTGACCGACGAGGCCGAGCGCGGTGATCGCCCGTCGCTGTACATGGTCCGCCCGCCGATCGTGCTCGGTCCCCACGCCGTGGGCGGAAAGGACGGCCTTCCGGAGCCGCTGGCCCGACTCGGCAAGCAGATGCTCGGCGTCGTGGGTCGCCTGCCCATCCCCGTGCCAGTGCTCGCCGCGGGCGTTCAGCTCCAGTTCATCCACGAGGACGACGTGGGCAGCGCGCTGCTCAAGTGCGTCCTCGGCGAGGGTTCGCCCGGCGCCTATAACATCTCCGGCGACGGGGTCCTCTCCGGCGCCGACGTTGCGCGTGAGCTCGGGTTCGCGCCCGTGCCGATCCCGGGCGGAGTCGTGCACGGCGTGGCCCGCGCCGCGACGAAAGCGCTGCCTCCTTTCGCGCCACCGTCCGCCGAGTGGGTCGAGGCGATCAGTCACCCGTCGATCATGGACACGACCAAGGCCAAGCAGGAGCTCGGCTGGGAGCCGAAGCACAGCGGCCTCGACACGCTGCGCGAGACGATTCGCGCCGCCCGCGGCAACTCGGACTAGAACGCGCCGCGGCGTCTTAGACTCGAGCGGGCTCGATGTCGCTCGTCACCGAGGATCGCAACCGGCGCATGCTGCGCGCCCGGGACACGATGGATCGCTCCTTCGCGCAGCCGCTCGACGTTCCCGCGCTGGCACGAGTGGCGAACGTCTCGCCGGCCCACTTCAGCCGCCAGTTCCGCCACACCTTCGGCGAGTCGCCGCACCGCTACCTGCAGCGCCGCCGCGTGGAACGCGCGATGGACCTCCTGCGTGAGACCGATCGCTCCGTGACCGAGATCTGCTTCGACGTGGGCTGGGGCAGCCTGGGGACGTTCAGCCGCACGTTTCGCGAGATCGTGGGCGAGTCGCCGTCGGCCTACCGCGCCCGCTTCGCCGGCCCGGGCGCGGCGCTCCGGGTCCCCGCGTGCTGGGCCAGGGTGTGGATGCGTCCGCTCGGCTGAAAGAGCATGTTTGGAGAAGCGACGGCTCGCGTGCCGGTCTAGCGTTGCCGCCATGCTCAAACGAATCACTCACACATTCATCCACGTCCTCGACCAGGACGAGGCCCTCGACTTCTACGTGGGCAAGCTCGGGATGGTCGTCAACACCGACGCCGACCTCGGCTTCATGCGCTGGCTCACGGTCAACTTCCCCGAGCAGCCCGAGGTGCAAGTCGGGCTGATGCTTCCGGGACCGCCCGCCTACGACGACGCGACCACCGCGCAGATCCGCGAGCTGGTGGCGAAGGGGGGCAGCTCCGGGTTCATCGTCGAGACCGACGACTGCCGGAGGGACTACGAGCGGCTGCACGCCGCCGGCGTGGAGTTCACCGAGGAGCCGACCGAGCGCTTCTACGGCATCGACTGCGGAATGCGCGATCCGTTCGGGAATCCGCTCCGGCTCACCCAGCCCGCCGAGGGGCCGATCGAGTTCCCCGCGCCGGACGAGCTCCGCGCGGAGGCCTGAGGTGCTGCCACCCTTGGCCGGGTGGTGCTGCTGAGCTGGAATGTCGCCGGCAAGGTGACCCGGATGCCCGAGCAGGCGGTCCGGGTCGCCCGCCTGCGCCCCGACGTGGTGTGCCTCCAGGAGATCACGGCCCGCGCAGCGCCGCTGTGGGAGCACGCGCTGCGCACGCTCGGGCTCGAGCACGTCTCGCATCCGCCGCCGCCCGCGGGCCCCCCCGGGGAACGGCGCGGCAGACGGCTCGCCGTGCTCACCGCGACGAGGGCGCCCGTGACCTGGGTCGGCGGGATCGACGGCGTGCCGTGGCCCGAGCGGGCGCTCGTGGTTCGGCTCGAGGACGGACTCGAGCTGGTCAACGTCCACTCGCCGATCAGCCAGACGCCCGGCCTGGTCAAGGTCGAGACGCACGAGGCGGTGCACGCGTATCTGCGCGGGCGCGCGTCGGCGGCGTGCTCGCTGTGCGGAGATCTCAACACACCCCGCCGCGAGCATCCCGACGGCCGCGTGTGGACGTTCGCGCGCGACAGCTACGGGCGGCTGCGCGAGGAGCGCGGTGAGCGCTGGGACGCCGCCGAGCTGGCACTGATCCGGGGGCTCGAGCCGTACGGCTTCCGCGACGCCTTCCGCTCCCTGCACGGTTACGCCGAGCGCGAGCCGACCTGGGAGTGGCCGAAGTGGGGCGGGGGCTGGCGCCTCGACCATCTGATCGTCTCCTCCTCGGTGCGCGTCAGCGAATGTCGCTACGAGCACGAGTGGCGCCGCGCCGGCCTCTCGGACCACTCGCCGCTCGTGGCGGAGATCGAGCGGAGCTAGTCGCCGGACATGTGCGCCGGCAGGGTCTGCGGCGCGAGCGGGGGATCGTCGAGGATCAGCTGGGGCACGGTGACCAGCTCATAGCCACGCTTCCGGAGCGCGCGGACGATCAGCGGCAGGGCATCGATGGTCTGCGTCCGATCACCGCCACCGTCATGTAGGAGGATGATCGCGCCGGGCCGCGCGCCGGCCAGGGCCCGGTGCACGATCACCGGTACGCCGGGGCGCAGGTAGTCGTCGGTGTCGACGGTCCACAGCACCATCAGCATGTGCAGTTGGTGCAGCACGGCGAGGGTCGCGGCGTTGTAGGACCCGTACGGCGGCCGCCAGAGCCGGGGGAACGAGCCTCCGTCCTTCTGCACCCACCGGGTCTGGTCGAGGATCTGCTTGCGCTGCACCGCCGAGCGGAGCAGCGCCATCCGCGGGTGCGTCTCGGTGTGGTCGCCGATGGCGTCGCCCATCCGCTGCGCCTGCGCGGAGGCGGCCTTGAACCAGCGGAACATGAACCCGACCTCGAAGAAGGTCGCCGGCGCGTGGAGGTGACCGAGCTTGGCCAGCACCCCCGGGGTGTAGGGGCCCGGGCCGTCGTCGAAGGTGAGCGCGATCTCCCGGCGCTCGGGCCCTCCCGAGCGGATGAACGGCTGGCGAGTCAGCAGCCGGTCGATCGCCGAGTTCTCGCGCAGCGCCTTCAGCGCCGCTCGCCGCGCCGGGTCCGGGCTCGCATGCGCCCCGGCCCGCCGAGCGCCGTGGCGGCCCTGCCCGATGCGCGCGGCCCGCGCCGTGGTGCCGGAGTGGGTGGCGAGCAGCACGCCGGCCACGGCGGCGCCGACGAGTGCACACGCCCCGAGCACGGCGACAATCCGCCGCCGTAGGTGTCGCCGGCGCAACTCCGCCTTGCGTGCGCGCAGCGCCTCGCTCGAGCTCGCCGCCCACTCTTCGCCGTGTTCGCTCATCTAGTCCGTCCGATGCCGTCGACGCGCCCCCGTGGCGGCATTCGGCATCTGGCCTCCGTGTCTCCTTGGCACCCGTGTGCGCCGGGCTTCCGGCCTTCGCCCAGGGTACCGCCTGAGTGGTCTCCCGGCACGTCCTGCATGACGCCGATCACGGACTCGCGGCCGGCATCGGCCGCCGCCGATCGAGGTTTGTGGACCTCCGACGGGTTTACCTCTTGGCCGACCGGGAATCCCGAGCCCATCAGATGAGTGCGGGAGAGGAGAACATGGCCGGGAGTCCAACCAGCACCAGGGATTCGGCCGGAGCGTCGCAGGCTTCGATGGCGGAGCTCGTCAAGCAGCTCTCCGAGCAGACCAGCCGGCTGGCGCGCCAGGAGGTCGAGCTGGCCAAGGCCGAGCTTCAGGCCAAGGGCAAGCGCGCGGGACTCGGTGCCGGCATGTTCGGTGGCGCCGGCGTCCTCGCCCTTTACATGGTGGGCGCGCTGACCGCCGCAGCCATCCTCGGTCTCTCCAGGGCGGTGGCGCCGTGGCTCGCGGCGCTGATCGTCGCGGCCGTTCTGGGCGCGATCGCCGGCATCCTTGCCCTCACCGGGAAGCGCGAGGTCCAGCAGGCGGTCCCGCCGGTGCCCGAGCAGGCGGCCGAGAGCGTCAAAGAGGACGTTGCAGGTGGCGAAGGCCCACGCACAGGCGGCGCGGAAGTGAGCGACGCGCGCGAGCCAGAGCAGATCCAGAGCGAGATCGAGCAGACACGCGAGGAGCTCGGGGAGACGATCGAGGCCCTCGCCCATAAGGCTGACGTCAAGGCCCAGGCCAAGGAGCGGATCGAGGAGACGAAGGCGTCGGTCGCAGAGAAGAAGGACGAGCTGCTGGGCAAGGCGCGCCAGGCCACCCCGGACAGCGCCACCGAGGCCGCGACTCAGGCGTCGCAGAAGGCGCGTGAGAACCCGATACCGGTAGCGGCCGTGGCCGCCTTCGTGGCCGGGTTCATCGTCGGCCGCTTGACGAAGCGCGACTAGCGCGGGTCGAGCACGAACACCGCGATTCCGGCGGTGTGAGGCGCACGGTGCGGGGCCGGCTGTGCGCTGTCAACCGGGGTCACGGGTGGCGGGCGAGGCCGCGCAGGACGGCGTCGGCGTCGCGGTGGGGCGCGCGCAGCCCGACGCCGACGAGGTCGAGCTCGGCCGTGGGCACCGCGCGCACGGCAGCGCGATTGTCCTCGTCGTTGCCGGTGGCGAACATCTCGCGCGTGTAGATGGCGACGGCGAGCCCCCGGCGATCAGCGCGTTCGAGCACGGTGGTGAGCTTGGCGGCGCCGGCCTCGAACACGAGCACCGGCTGCACCAATAGCGGCAGATAGGCGTGGCCGTCGGCGTCCTCGTACGGCTCGCCGATCGCCCCCGTTCCCGCGGCGGCGGTGATCCCGCTCATGAGGAACGCGGTCACGTTGAGGCGCTGCCAGGACTCGAGGTCGTCCCGCACCGCGACCGCGACCTTCGTGTCGAACTGCCTGACGCCCATGTGCGGGATCGTCGCCCGTGTGAGGGCGTGCTGTCTTGAACGATGTTGCGCTAGAAGGCGGCGGTGGCGCGCGCGTACCGCGCGGGAGTGACACCGACCGCTCGCTTGAACACGCGCGTGAGGTGAGGCTGATCGGCGAAACCGCACGCGGCGGCCGCCGCCGCAGGTGCCACGCCGGTCGCGAGCATTCGGCGGGCGTGGTCGATCCGGAGGTTGCTCTGGAATGTGTGGGGCGTGACGCCGATCTGCGCGCGGAAGCGACGCACGAGCTCGAACCGGCTGAGCCCGGCCACGGTGGCGAGCTCGGCCAGGCTCACCGGCTGGTCCCAGCGCTCGCGCAGGTGGTGGCGGGCACGACGGACCGCCGCGTGCTCGGAGTTCGTGGTGGTTCGCTCGGGGCCCGGCTGCAGGTGGGGACGGAGCGCCGCGACGGCCCGCAGGACCGGCTCGTCGACGGCGAGGCCTCGGGGCGCGGGCTCCTCGGCCAGCGCGGCATGGGCGGCGAGCAGGGCGGCGCGGAGCGCGCGGTCGCGGAACACCACCCAGCGGGCGGCGCGGGGCGGAGGTCCGTCGCGCTCGGCCCAGTCGTGCAGGATGGCGGGGTCGACGTACAGGACCTTGTAGGCCCAGCCCTCGGGGACGGCGGCCATGCCCGTGTGCACCGCCTCTGGCTCGAGCACGAACAGCTCTCCCTCGGCCGCCCGCTGCTGCGTGGCGTCGAGCTGGAACCGCGCGGCTCCGCGCTCGACGACCGCCACCGTCCATGTGGGATGGGAGTGCGGGCGGTAGGCGTGGTGGACGAAGCGCGCATGGAGCGCCTCGATCCCGTGAAGGCCCGGCGGGTGGAAGTACCTCGAGTGCTCGGTCGGCGTTCACAAAGCGTACGACTCAACCGGCGCCGCGCGTGAACTCGGCCACATAGTGTTCCGGTTGATGGTGCGACGCGTCCTGTCGTTCGTGTGCGTGCTGTGCCTGGGCTTGGCGTTACCCGCCGTCGCCCAGGCCGAGCCGATCTTCGGCGGCTTTCACTCCGTGCTGGCCTTCGGCGAGGGCGAGAGCACCTCTCCGCAGGACCTCGCCGCCTACGAGGCCAACGGCTCCGTGCCGCCCGCCGACATCGACCAGGCGCCGCAGTACGAAGGCTTGGAGCAGGCGTGGCCGGGGTTCACCGCATCTGAGCTCCCCAGGTACTACAAGGACTCCGACTTCCAGCCGCCGCCGGCGCCCGGTCCGCTGAACGGAGCTCCCGGCCTCCCGGGGCTACCCGGGCTTCCGGGCCTGGGCGGCGTGACCGGGCTCGTAGGGTCGGGCACGAGCGGTTCTCCGCCCGGCAACGAGACCCCGGAGCAGGGCGTCGTCGTCGTGCGCGACCCGAACACCCAAGTTCCGCGGATCTATGCGGACACGCGGGCCGAGGCGATGTGGGCCGCCGGCTACGTCACGGCCGAGGACCGCCTGTTCCTGATGGACGTGCTGCGCCACACCGCCGAGGGCACGACCGCGGAGCTGCTCGGGCCGAGCGCGGCCGCCGCCGACAGCAAGCAGCTCGGGATCCAGGACGACTCGCCGCAGCGGTTGACCGATGAGATGAACTCGTTGCCGAAGACGATGGGCGCCGAGGGCGCGCAGGCGCTGAGCGACGTCCAGCAGTACGTCGCCGGCGTCAACGCGTTCATCAACCTGGCGCGAACCGTCCCGGCGCGAGCTGCCCGCCGAGTACCCGGCGCTCGGGATCGTCCCGCAGCCGTGGACGCTCGCCGACACCGCGGCCGTGGGTGTCTACCTGATCGGCCAGTTCACCGTGTTCGGCGGCCAGCAGCCCCAGCAGGCGGAGGCGCTGGCCATGGCCGAGAAGCGCCTGGGCCAGCGGCGCGGCGCCGCTCTGTATCGCGATCTCCGCCTCGCCGCCGATCCGGGCGCGGTCGTGACGCTTCCCCGCCGCTTCCACTCCGACGCCACGGGCCGGGTCAACCCTCGCTCGGTGGCGCTGCTCGATCCCGGGTCGCTGATGGCGCGCAACGCCGTCAGCAGCGGTGGCTCGCGGGACGCTGTCCGGGCGCGGACGTTGCCGGGGTGGGCGGCGCGGCTGGCATCGGAGGGTCTCCACCTGCCGCACCTGGAGTCAAACGCGGTGCTGGTCGACGCCCGGCGCAGTGGCACGGGGCAGGCGCTCGCCGTGATGGGGCCGCAGGTGGGCTACTACACGCCCGAGGTCTTCCTCGAGTACGAGATGCACGCCCCCGGCATCGACGTCAGCGGCGTGTCCTTCCCGGGCGCCAGCCCGTATCCGCTGATCGGCCACGGGATCGACTTCGCCTGGACCGGCACCTCCGCCTTCTCGGCCAACGAGGACGTGTTCGCCGAGCGGCTGTGCAACCCCGATCGCTCCCGGCCGTCTTTCAGCTCCACTCACTACCTGTACCACGGGCGGTGCATCGCGTTCGGCTCGCGAGCCGTCGTCGAGCAGACGCCGGTGGCGCCGACCTCGCCGGGGGCGCCGCAGACGGTCACCCTGCGCACGCTCGACTCGGTCCACGGCCCGATCGGTAGCTACGCTCGCGTTCACGGCGTTCCCGTGGCCCTGGCCATCGCGGCGGCCACGCACGAGCACGAGGCCCAGAGCTACGTCGCCTTCATGCGCCTGGCCGAGAACGTGCCCACCTCGCCCCGGAGCTTCGTCTCCGCCATGCGCCCGTACACGGGCAGCGAGAACTGGTTCTACGTCGATCGCCGGAACATCGGCGTGCTCCAGTCGGGGTGGTTCCCCGTGCACGCGCGCGGCAGCGACCCGGACCTGCCGATCTGGGGGACCGGCCAGTGGGACTGGCGTCACTTCCAGCCCTCGAGCAACGGCTACGCGCGGCTGCCGGGCAGCGCCAATCCGACCTCGATCAACCCCAAGCAGGGCTACCTGGTCAACTGGAACAACGCGATCGCGCGCGGCTGGCGCGTGGCCGCCGGCGACTGGTCGAACGGCGCGGTCGTGCGGGCGACGATCCTCCAGGATCTGCTGAACGCGGCACTGCGGCGCGGGCGGGTCGACCTCGCGGGGCTGACGGGCGCGGTGACCGCTCCGTCGCTGACCGCGGACCTGCGCGGGATGGCGGTATGGCCGTGGCTGCGCCGGGTCATCGGGCGCAGCCGCAACGCCCAGGTGCGGCGGATGGTGGCTCTGCTGAACGGTTGGGCCGCGGGCGGCTCCCAGCGCCGCTCCGCGGGGGGTTCGAACGTCGTGGCGGACAGCCCGGCGGTGCTGCTGATGGACACCTGGTGGCCCCTGCTCGTCCGCGCCGAGTTCCAGCCCGCGGTCGGCAGGCCGCTGATGGACTTCGTCAGCAACCAGTTCAACTCGATCCAGCCCGACGGCATCCGCGACGGGACGGGCAATGGTTTCTTCGCCGGGTGGGAGATGTACGTCCAGCAGGACCTGCGCCAGGTTCTCCACCGGCCCGTGGCGGGACGGTTCTCACGCACGTACTGCGGCAGCGGGAAGCTGAAGCGCTGTCGCGCGCTGCTCGTGCGCACGTTGCTGCAGGCGGCGGCCCGGTTGCGCGCTCGGTACGGACCATCGATGGGGGCCTGGAAGCTGCCGGTCACGTGCGCGGTGACCACGCCGCCGAGCTGTGACCAGATCGTCCCCACCGCTGCCGGCGCGATCAACATCCCGCCCCAGCCGTTCGACAACCGCGGCACCTTCTACCAGGCGGTCGCGGTCACCGGCCACCGGTAGCCGCTCACACACGGACGTCCCGGAGCTTGACCGGGTCGATGAGCAGGTCCATCTCGGTCACACGTCCGTCGACGATCGTGAACGCGACGACCGACTGCACGCGGTCGGGCAGCACCACCACCGCGCCGGGACGGCCGTTGACGATCGCGGGCCGGCCGAGGTGCGCAAACGGCGTGCCGCGGGCGAGCACGAGCTTCGCCACCGCCGGAGCGCCGGTGAGCTCGCGCGGTACCGGCAGCCGGGTCGCGCCAACGTCCACCCGGAACACCACGCCGGGATCGAGCACCTCGAGCAGCGCCTCGAAATCGCCGTTGCGCGACGCGGCCAGGAACGCCTCCACCACGCGCCGCTGCGCGGCCACGTCGCCGACGTCCGGCTCGTGGGCGCCGCGCACGCGCCGGCGGGCACGGCTGGCGAGCTGCCGGGTGGCGGGAACGCTGCGGTCGACGATCGGCGCGATCTCCTCGAAGGGGACTCCGAACATGTCGTGCAGGACGAGCGCCAGGCGCTCGGGCGGCGAGAGCGTCTCGAGCACGACCAGTAGCGCGAGACCCACCGAGTCGGCCAGCAGCGCCTCGTGCTCGGGATCACTGTCGCTCGGGGCGGTCACCACGGGCTCAGGCAGCCACCCGTCAACGAGCTCCTCGCGCCGCGCCTGACGCGCCCGCAGCGCGTCGAGGCAGATGCGGCCGACCACGGTGGTCAGCCAGGCGCGCATGTTCTCCACGTTCGCCGTGTCGCTGCGGTTCAGCCGCAGCCACGCCTCCTGCACGGCGTCCTCGGCCTCGCCAGCGGACCCGAGCATCCGTTGCGCCACGGCCCGGAGGTGAGCGCGGTGTCGCTCGAACTCGTCGGCCTGCCACTGGTCTGGGTTCATCTGTCACATCCTCTCGCCGGGCTACGTCACTCAGGTGACGAACCGGGGGCGCCCGGTGTGACCAGCTCTCAGGAGGACGGACATGAACGCAATCGAAGCATCCGAGCTTCGCAAGACCTATCCCGGCGGGGTGGAGGCGGTGAAGGGCATCTCGTTCGAGGTTGGCCGCGGCGAGGTCTTCGGCCTCCTCGGACCCAACGGCGCGGGCAAGTCGACGACCGTGGGGATGCTCACGACTACCGTCGTGCCCACCTCCGGCCGGGCTCGGCTTGCCGGCCACGACGTCGCGCGCTCGCCGCTCCTGGCGCGGAGCGTGTCCAGCGTCGTATTTCAGGAGGCGGTCGTCGACCGGGGCCTGACCGGGCGGGCCAACCTCGAGCTCCACGCGCGACTCTGGGGGGTCTCGGCGGATTCGGCGGCGCGGCGGATCGACGAGCTCGTGCTCGCGTTCGGTCTCTCGGAGTTGATCTCGCGGCCGGTCTCGAGCTACAGCGGTGGCGAGCGCCGGCGACTCGAGATCGCCCGCGCGCTCTGCTCGCAACCGCAGGTGCTGTTCCTCGACGAGCCGACCGTAGGGCTCGATCCTCGGATCCGGGCCGAGCTGCTCGACGTGATCGCCGGGCTCCGCGCGCGGGACGAGCTGACGATGTTGCTCACCACGCACTACCTCGAAGAGGCCCAGCGCCTGTGCGATCGCGTCGCGATCATCCATGAGGGGTCGATGGTGGCGCTCGACAGCCCGACGGCGCTCCTGTCGGGGCTGGGGCGGGAGATCCTGGAGTTCCGCGTGAGCGGGAGTTCGGGGAAGCGGTCCGAGTGCTGCACGAGCGCGGGATCGCGCGTGAGGACGCGTTCACGGTCGGGGCGCGGGTGACGGTCCCGCTGCATGAGCACGCCGTCGGCGACGCCCTCGAGGTGATCGAGTCAGAGCGCCTGCGCGCGTTCGAGATCAGCACACGCGCGCCCAACCTCGACGACGTCTATCTGAAGTTCACCGGCGGCTCGCTCAGCGAGGCCGCATGAATACGAGAGGAGCAACTCGATGACAGCCATAGCCGAACCACTCCCTGTCGCCGCCGGGCGGCCGCGCCTCACCGCGGCGGGGAGCGCGCTCGCCACCCTCGCCCGCCGGCGCGCCACTCTGACCGCGGGTAACCCAAGGCAGATCCTGGTGCCGCTTCTGGGGCCGGCCCTGCTGGCGCTGGTCGTGGCTCCCGCCTTGCAGGTCGCGACCGGCGGCCTCCGTTCGCACCTCGATTACCAATCGTTCGTCGGCGTGGGCACCGTCGGCCTCGTGGTCCCCCTGACGTGCATCTTCGCCGGGCTGAGCGTGCTCGTCGACCGCCACAGCGGCGCCCAACGCGAGCTTCTCACCGCTCCGATCCCGCGCGCCTACCTGGTGCTCGGCAACCTCGTCGTGGCGCTCGGCCTGGCCGCCCTCCAGGTCGCGGTGCTGATCGCGCTGGCCGCGCTCCGCGGTGCCTCGTTCCGGGTGACGGTCGCGGGGGTGGGATGGTTTGCCGGCGGAGCGCTGCTCTTCACCGTATTCATGTACGGCGTGGCGGAGACGCTCGCCAGCCGGGTGACCAAGCAGGAGGAGTACGTGGGTGCCACTCCCGTGGTGGCGATCCTGCCCTTCTTCCTCGCCGGAGCCCTGTTCCCGATCGGCGCCATGCCTGGCGCCCTGACCGCGATCGCACGGTTCCTGCCTCTGACCCACGCGCTGGCGCTGATGCGCTACGCCCTGGTCGACCCGAGCGGCCACGGCCTGCACGACATCTGGGGGATGAGCAACGTCACCGCCGAGGCGTGGCTGAGCCTTGCGGTGGTGGCGCTGTTCGCCGCCGTGCATGACCGCGGTTTCGATCCGTCTGTTCTCGCGCTCCGCCGTCAGCTGACGCCGCTGACGAGGGTGTGGTGTGCAACAGGCGCACCACACCCTCTTCCGGTTGTACGCTGTGCGCAGGAGGAAGGGGAACATGGATGTAGGAGGGAACCCGGGAGGTGGGGCTCGCCAGGGCGATCCGGCGACCGATGATCTGCTGCTCGCAGTTCTCGAAGGCCTGCCCGACGCGGTTGTGGCGGCTCGGCGCGACGGAGAGATCGTGTTCGTCAACGCGCTGGCGGAGGAGCTGTTCGGATACCCGCGCGAGGAGATCGTCGGTGCCCCCGTCCAGATGCTGTGGCCGGAGCGCGTCCGCGAGCGCTACAAGCTCAACATGCAGCTCTACTTCGCCACCGAGCATCCGCTGCGCTTCTCCACCGAGGCGTGGGGGCTGCGACGTGACGGCTCCGAGTTCATCGGCGAGATGAGCTGGGGGATCGCGGAGACGACGAGCGGGCCCCTGCTGCTCGCGATCGGACGCGACATCACCCAGCGCCGCGCCAAGGAGGCGCGTCTACGCGCGGCGGCGGCGATGGGCGAGCGGGCGCTGGCCGGGGCTGACCCGACCGACCTCGCGGCCGAGGCGGTCGAGCTGATGCGCACGACGCTGCCGATCACCGGAGCCGAGGTGCGGCTGGCGGACGGCACGGCGATGGCGTCGTTCGGGGCGCTGGCGGGCGCCGTGGACCTGGACCTCGGTCGCGGCGACACCCTGCTCGTCGTTCCCGAGCGCCGGCTCGGCGACGAGGAGATGAGCCTCGTCCGCGCCATCGCCCACATCCTCGCCACCGCGATGGGCCGGATCCGCAACGAGGAGCGCATGCGCCACCAGGCCGTGCACGACCCGCTGACCGGGCTGCCCAACCGCACGCTCCTGCGCGACCGGCTCGAGCACGCGCTGGCCAAGCGCGGGCCTGGGACGGCCGGCCTCCTGTTCGTCGACCTGGACAACTTCAAGGACGTCAACGACGCGCACGGCCATGCCGCCGGGGATGCGGTGCTGGTCGAGGTGGCGCGCCGCCTGTGCGCCACCGTGCGGCCGGAGGACACGGTGGCGCGGCTCGGCGGCGATGAGTTCGTGGTCGTGTGCGAGGACGTCGACCGGGAGGCTGTGCTGGCACTGGGGCACCGGCTGCAGGAGGCGATCGAGGCACCGCTGAACGCGGCTGACGCCGAGCACCGCCTCACCGCGAGCATCGGCGGGGCGCTCGGCGAGCACGATCCCGACGAGCTCCTGGAGGCCGCCGACGCGGCCGTCTACGACGCGAAGGGGCGCGGTGGCGGGTGCGTCGCGCTCCGATCCGGGGGTTCGGCGTGAGTCGGCTCGCGGTCAGCCCGCGCGGGCGGCGAACCGGGCTGCCCACGCCTCCGGCTCGACGCCGGCGGCGTTGACGACGTAGGAGATCAGGCGGTACCAGCCGGCCACGAGCAGGAGCTCGAGCAGCTGGTCGTCGTCGAAGCGGTTCGTGAGGCGGGCCCAGAGCCCGTCGTCGATCGTGCACGTGTGGTGGAGCTGATCGGCGAGCTCGATCAGGGCACGATCGGCCACGGACCAGGCGGGGTCGTCCGCGTCGCCATGCTGCGTTGCCGCCAGTTGCTCCTCGGTGAGCCCGACCGGGCCGCCGTACACGACCGCGTGTACGCCCCACTCGTACTCGGCGCCGGTGCGGGCGCAGGTTCGGTGGATGACGATCTCACGGTCGCGGGGCGCGATCCGGCCGTGGGCGAGGATGCCGGCGCCCAGCGGGCGCATGCGTGAGAAGAGCTCTTCGTGCCGCGCCAGCGTGCGAAAGAGCGCCAGCGGCTCGATCGTGCTCTCGCGCGGCATCCACCGGGCGAGGCGCTCTGCGGTCTCCGGGTCGTAGGGAGGTTCAAGTGGCGCGATCCGGGACATGATGTACGGTCCTTGCTTCGGAATTGAAAGCGGCGAGGGGAGGCGGATCATAGCTTCGGATTCCAAAGCACGCAAGTCGACTCCGCTGCCGGGAAGACCAGTCCGCGGATCCCGGACCGGACGGGCCGAGATGGCGTTGCTCGATCTCCTCGGGCGGCGGTGGGCGCTGCGGGTCCTCTGGGAGCTTCGGGCGGGCGAGGCGCTCACGTTCCGCGAGCTTCAGGAGCGGTGCGGGGGTGTGTCCTCGAGCGTGCTCAACGACCGGCTCCGCGAGCTGCGCGAGGCGGAGATCGTTGCGGCCGACGGTGGCGCCGGCTACCGGCTCACCGCCGAGGGCCAGGAGCTGCTGACTGCGCTCGAGCCGGTGGAGGCGTGGTCGAAGCGGTGGGCTCGGCGGGTGCCGCGCTGAGTCAGCGGGTTCCGGGCAGGTGCGCCGGCGCAGGGGCCGTCTCAGCCGTCGCTCTGGGCGCCGCCGGCGGTCTCAGCCGTCGCTCTGGGGGCCGGCGGCGGTCTCAGCCGTCGCTCTGGGGGCCGGCGCCACCGACCACCACGCGCAGCAGCAGGCCGTCGTCGATCGGCTCGACCGTGAGCTCGTCGGCGAGCACGCGAAGGTTGGCCGGCGGATCCTCCCAGTCGCAGATGTTGGTGCCGTCTCTCAGGGAGGCGATCGGGCCCAGCTCGAGTTCGAGCCGGCGGGTCTCGGCGGACAGCGAGAAGGTCATCGTCGGCGTCCGAGCGCGCCGCGCCGCGTGGAAGGCGAGCTGATCGAAGAGCAGGTACAGATCCGAGAAGCGCTCGAGCGAGAAGCGCGCGCGCGCCGCCAGGAGCCGCGCCATCCGGCCGAGGACCCCGCCCAGCAGGTTGACGGGCGCGAGCGTGCCCACGACGTCGCCCGAGTCGCTGAGCCGCAGGGTGGCGGCGTCCGCGGCGGCGCCCCAGCGGGCACGGGGCTTGCTCGTCCCCCGGCTGAACGCTATCCGGACCTCAGTGCCGCCGTCGGGGTGGGCGAGGAACTCGGCACGATCCGCAAGGGCGCTGATCAGTGGAATGCCGACGCCGCCGGATTCGTCCGCGGCCGCGGCCGTGTCCGCATCCGAGTCCTCGAACGCGCCGGCGGCTCCGAGCCCGATCCCGTGGTCGCGGATCGTGACCTCGACGCAGTCGCCGTCCGCAGAGAGGTGGACGATGAGCGGGCCGACCTCGTCGTCGTAGGCGTGCCTGACCACGTTGTTGCACGCTTCGCTGACCGTCGTGTTGAGCTCATCGAGGAGCTCGCCCTCGAAGTCGAGGAGCTCGGCGACGCCGGCGAGCATCGCGCGCACCAGCGCGACGCTCTCAGCCTGGCTATCGAGCTCCAGATGTACAGACGAGGGGTCCGGGATCTCCTCGGCCACAACAATGAGCTTTCCGACCCCATGACCCCGCAAACGCTCGCAGCCAGGCGATTACGGCGTTTGAACGCGGTTACTCACGGGTAGATCGATCGCCGACCGGGAATGCTGCGACCTGCGGGTACCCGCAAGCAGTACGAGTCGCCGGTCGCTCAGCGAATGCTCACCGTGCCCTCATCTCTCGCTCGCGTGCTTGACGTAGGTCATGGCCAAACGATCGTTATCGGCCCGATCGCGCACGGCGACGCTGCGGTGGCGCCCCCGTCTTTACCGAACCGGCTGGACGCCGGCCATCGGCAAGCTGCCGGCTCCCCAAGAGCTGGTGGATGAAGAGGGATCCTCTCCCCCTCTCCTCTCCCTCCCTGACGGGGCGTCTTTCCTAGGCGCCCCGTTAGGCCTTAAGCGCGCGACGACCGGCGCTCGGTGGCGCGGCCAGCCTGCGGCCATACAATCAGCATCCCCGGCCCCCATGGTCTAGCGGTTAGGACGCCTGCCTTTCACGCAGGAGATCACCGGTTCGAATCCGGTTGGGGGTATTCGCGGTTCCCTGCACAGGTGGTCATTCTGAGGATGGTGGCTCGGCCCCGCGAACCCGTGCGCACCCTGCTGCCGCCACTCCGTCGCGACCGGACGAGTGGCCAGATTCAAACGGAGTCCCGGTCATCAAGGTAAGTGACCTCGTTGCCGAGCAGCTGTTCCGCCCGTGCTAGCCACGGCGCGGCGCCGAGTCGCTCGAACGTCGTTCGGGCGTCAGCTAACCCCTCCACGTCCTGCGGCGCGGCCATTCGCGCGACGTATTCCGCACGTTCGAGCGCAACCACAGCGGCCTCGAACACAAGCCCGCAGTCGCGGGCGAGGCGGCGCGCCGTTGCCCAGTACTCGAGCGCGCGCGTTTCGTCCCCTAGGTGGGCGGCGAGATGTGCGTCGAGCCGCTCAGCCTGGGCACGCACCGGGGCGGTTTGCTTCATCTCTCCCGGTCCGCGCAACGCCGCGGATGCCACCTCGATCGGCTGCCTATCGCCCGTGGCGACGAGCCGGTCGACGATCGGGGTAAGCCAGCCGGTCCATTCGCCGTAATCGGCGCTCTCCGCATTCTCAAGGAGCCGAGCCAGCTCGGATGCCGAGCAACTGTCGTGCATCAATAACACCGCGGAGCGTAAGACGCGGAAGTCCGTGTCGAGCACACTCGAGGCGGCGCCAACGCGTCGGCGGTCGTAGTCGGCTACGAGTGCTAGCGCACGGTCATCCTGCCCGCGTTCGAGCGCGATTACGACCAGTGGCGAGGCTGCAGTCCCTAGGAAGAAGGGCGGCAGGTCGTGCTTGACGGTCTCGATTTCGATGACTGCTTGATCCCAGTCTCCGAGTGAGCACAGTGCACACCCGAGCGCAAGCCGCGCGCCGCGTTCGAACATACGCGCCGCCCCACGCTGCGCCGCGGCAATCGCATCCTGAGCGCGCTCAGCCGACCGCCGGTATTGGCCCACCTGGGCGAGCGAGGCGGCGAGGTTGTACAGGAGCGGAGGCAGACTGCGCGGATCGTGGCGCTCGGCGAGGGCGAGCGCGCGGGTATAGACGGCGATCGCCTCATGGGGTCGCTCCAGCTGCGCTAGCGCACTACCCTGCGCCCCGAGCGCGTGCACCACCTCAGCTTGGTCGCCGCACGTCTCGGCCGTCTCGAGCGCCCGTGATGCGACGGCGAGCGCTTCGGCGCCTTCACCGCACTGATAGAGCGCGAATGCGAGCACGCCACCCGCAAGGGCCTTGACCGAGTCCTGGTGATCGCCAAGCTCGGCGTCGAGTTCGCGCAGCGCCGGCAGCAGATCGGCGGGCGGGCGGAACAGACTTAGAGCACGTAGGTGCTGCGCGCGCACGCGTAGGCGCTCGCGCGTACGGCCGGCGGCGGCGTGGATCTCCTCTGCGCCCCGATAACGCTCGGCCGCTGCGTCGGAAGATCCGGATCGGTATGCGACCGTCGCAGCCCGCTCGAGCAGCGTCGCCTGTGCTCGTTCGTCTACCTCCAGTTCGACGGCCTTGTCGAACATCGACAACGCCTCCGTCACCGCTCCCACAGCCGCCGACCGTTCGGCGGCAGCGCGCAGCATCATTCGGGCGCGCTCCTTGATCGTTTCGATATCGCCGGCTTTCGGATCCGCATCCGCGGCAGCGAGCAGATGCGCGGCCAGAACGGCAGCCAGGTCGGGTGCCGAGGCGGACTCCTGGGAGAGATGGTCCACGGCGGCGAGATGCAAACGTCGGCGCTCGCGCCGCGAGATGCGATCGAGCGCAACACGCCTGACCACTCCCTGCACAAACGCATAGCGAGCCTGAGGCGACGAGCGCACGTCAGGCTCGTTATCGAGGAGCGCCTTGGAGACTAGACCGTCCAGCAGCACCCGGGTATCGGCCTCGATGAGGTCCGCGAGCGCAGCCGCGCCTACCGCGGAGAAGCGCTCACCCAGAACGGCCCCTGCAGTAAGGACACGGCGCTCAAGCGGGCCAACTCGGTCCAAGCGCGAGGACACCAGCGCGCGAATCGTCGGCGGCACCGATACTTCACCCAGCGCACCGAGAACGACGTAGTGTGATCCGGCGGGCCCCAACACTCCGCGATCGGCAAGCTCACGAAGCGTTTCGACGGCGTACAGCGGGACTCCTCCGCCATCGGCGCGGATCGCCGAAACCAGGGCTTCCGGCGCCCTCTGCACCGCGCCAACAACGAGTTCCTCCATCTCAGTGTCGCTGAGGGGCCCGAGCTCAATTGGTCCCACCGATGCGGGAAGCGATTCCAGTCGCGCGTCGGGACGGCTGAGCACGAGGATCAGCATCGCCGCATCATCTGCCCACTCCCACAGATGCGCGATGAAGTCGAGCAGCGCCTGATCCGCCAGCTGCAACTCCTCGAACACCAATACGATCGGCTCCTCGGCCGCGCGCCGCTCGAATAACTCGCGCCAGGCCGAGAAGAGCTCGCCTTGCTCGATCGCGCCGTCATCGTCGAGGCCGAGCAGGCGACAAAGCGCTCGCGCGACCCGCGCGCGTTCATCCCCATCGGGGAAGCGGTCTGACAGGAACTGCAGGACGTCCCGCCGTTGAGCGTCCGGCGGTGCATCGCGCGAAATGCCGACGCTGTCGCGCGCGACATCCACGAGGGCGCTCAGGCCGATCCCCTCGCCGAACGCCACCGAGCGCCCCCGGTACCAGCTCGCGCCCGCGCCGCGTAGCCGCCTCTCGAGCTCCCAACTGAGGCGCGTCTTGCCAATCCCCGCGTCACCAACGACGCTCACAATCGAAACGCTCGGATGAGGCGCGAGCACTTGGTCGACTGCGGCAGCAATCGCCCTCAGGGTCTCATGGCGGCCCACGAACGGCGGCTCTACCGCGCCCGATCTCGCGGTCTCCGCTGACCCGGCAAGCATGCTCTTCGCACGCCACAGGCGGACCGGTTGGCTCTTACCTTTGAGTTGATGAGCGCCGGCGGGCTCGAACGCGACCGCCCGCTCGCAGGCAAGGCGCGTGGTGTCATCAACGAGCACTGTCCCAGGGTCCGCGACCGACTGAATCCGCGCAGCCGTGTTGACGGAGTCACCGATCACCATGCCCGAGTCAGTCGTCCCGACAGTCACCGCTGCCTCCCCGGTGAGCACCCCGAGCCGCACGCGGAGCTCGGGAACACCGAGGCGATGCCTGAGCGACGCGACGGCCTCGACGAGCCCGAGGGCTGCCCTGACCGCGCGCTCAGCGTCATCCTCCTGCGCCAGCGGGGCCCCCCACACCGCCATCACCGCGTCGCCGATGAACTTCTCAATCGTGCCGCCGTATGTCGTGATGATCCCCCGGGCGGCGGCGAAGTATTGCTCGAGGACATCTCGAACATCCTCGTGGTCGCGAGACTCGCTAAAGCTGGTAAAGCCGACCAGATCGCAGAACAGGACGGAGACAAGCCGCCGCTCGCGCAGCGGCGCCGACGCTGGCCCAAGCGCTGTCCCGCAGGCTCCACAGAAGCGCTGGCCGGGAGAAGAAGCCGTTCCGCATGCCGGACACAGCACGCCGAGTGGCGTACCGCAGTTGCCGCAGAAGCGCATGCCCTCGGCCACCCCTGAGAAACAGTTCGGGCAGCGCATCTCCACCGCCAGCATGATGTCAGCGGCGGGCCGCCGCAGGGCGGCCCTAGCCCGTGAACGTCGGCGCAGCAGGCGCCGCAGGCGACGCGGCGCGGAACCTCAGTACACCACTGTCGCACGCTGACGTGTGCGCACGTGTGCTCCCGCTCGCCTGCGAGAGGCCTGGACCAAGGAGCACGCCACTGATGGATATTCCACCGTGTTGATAAGCGAAACGGTGTTTGGGGCCGACCGTGATCGACGCGTTCACGGTGGTCCCGCGCTTTGAGCACTTGTTGGCGAAATTAAAGCCGCTCACAACCGACGGCCCGGTAGGTTTGCCGCTGTCGTTCTGCGGCGTCACCAACTTGAACCGCACCCGCCCCGCCGCATTCGAGCCCGAATAGATGGTGATCTTCGGTCCGACCGCGCCGACGGGGAACCTCGCCGCCAAGGCTGCTCCCGACGGAATGCTGACCAAAGCTCCTATCGCGACAATCACCCGGAGGCGCGAAGACATACGCGTACTATATGCCGTCCGGTCCGACGTTTGGATGCGCCGCGCTTCGTGCGAAACCGAGAGCGTTCGCAGGGCACACGGGACCCGCGTGAGCTCAGCTGACGCCCCGGCGGACGGGGGCGTGCCCACGGCGCGAAAGGCGATCGCGCGGTGCCAAAGCCGCCGACGCGCCGCAGCCTGGCGCCGAGCGGTGCGACTGCTTCGGCGACCGAGCGTCGGCCAGTGCGCGGCGACCTTCTCGTCGTCTACCACGTCGCTGCGAACGTCTCGGGAGTACGCGCGGGATCGGTACGAAGAGGCGCAGGACGCGCACCGTGGCGCCGAGGAGACTTACCGGAGCGGGCCCGACGCCGGGGTGGTTCTGCTGAGCGCCGATTCGCGCGAGGCCCGGATGGTGACCCACGGTCGCCCCTTCGAGGAAGAGCGGCGCCACCTCGGCGACTACGTCACCGGGCGGCTGGACGAGTTGCTCAGCGAAGTCGACCGGACCGCGGCGAAGCCACCTCAACCCACCCCGTCAGGCGGCTGGATCGGCCCGTATTTGGCCTCGAACTCTTCAAGCGTGCCTGGAGTGAGGCCCGGGCGACGATGGATCGCCGCCATCGACGTGTCTGGCTTGACGACCACAGAGCCATCTTCTCGCTGCTCGACGACAACGTACTCGCCAGAGAGATCGCCGCTGAGGGTGACGCGGGCCGCGCGTTCGGCGCTCATGCCAAACAGTTTCGCACGCGACCGGGGACCGCCCGGGATGGAAGCATTTTGGAAGCGCTCGGGCCCGCGATCGCCTCCCCACCGATCATCAGAGGGCCGCCAAACCCCCGCAAACGGGGGCGAAACCGGCATCCGACCCGCATCTACCGACCCTCGCCCCGACCTTTCACGCAGGAGATCACCGGTTCGAATCCGGTTGGGGGTACCTAAGAAAAGCCTGGTAGGACGCCGGCTTTCTGAGTCGAGCTGCCGCCGCTGATTCGGTATCGGTCGAGCGGGTGAGCGACTCGCCGGGGCCGACCTCGCACTGCTGGCCGAGCCAAGTGAACGTTGGGAGGGAGGGCGCCGAGCTTCATGCGGGCTTGGTGGATCGGAATCTGGTAAAGGACTAGGTTGATGTCCGGTTCGCCCCTCTCGTTGCTCTCGCGTTTTGACTCGGTCGTGGGCAACGGGCTCGAGACGGCGGTGCGGCGGAGGCATCGGCGTCGTCTTGCTCGTCTTGGCTGGGGTCGGGCGCTCGTGCCGAAGGATGGTGGCCTCTGGGCGACCGGCGAGCCTGCGCCCCGGGACGGCTGTTCGCTCGAGGTGTTGATCGACGGGGCGGAAGCCTTCCGTTCGATGGCGCGCGAGATCGAAGCCGCACGGGACTTTGTTCATATCACCGGCTGGCACGTGGCACCTCACTTCGAGCTGGAGCGAGATGGCCGGTCGTCGGTGCTTGGCCAGCTGCTGGCCGAAGCGGCAGAACGGCTCGACGTCAGGGTGCTCGTCTGGGCGGGCTCTCCGATCCGCGCATTTCACCCTACGCGCGCCGAGGTGCGTGACTCTGTCGAGATGCTCACCCGGCGCACGCGGATCCGCTGCGAGATCGATCCGCGCGAGCATCCATTGCACTGCCACCATGAAAAGACGGTCGTTGTGGATGGCAAGGTGGCGTTCGTTGGTGGCATCGACATCACCGATTTTGGTGGAGACAGATACGACACCAGCGACCATCCCGCGCGCCGCCGCCTGGGATGGCATGACGTATCCACGCGCCTGCGCGGTCCTGCCGTGGCTGACGTCAACGGCCACTTCGCCCTGCGCTGGCGCGAGCTTACCGGCGACCAAGTGCAACAGCCACAAGCGCCACCTCGCGCTGGTAAGCACGAGGTCCAGGTGGTACGGACGGTTGCCGAGGACATGTACCGGTCGTTGCCGCGCGGCGACTTTCGCATCCTCGAAAGCTATGTGCGCGCGATCTCGAGCGCGCAGAGGTTCATATACCTGGAGAACCAGTTTCTATGGGCGCCTGAGATCGTGCAACTGCTGGCGGACAGACTGCGCCACCCTCCATGCGACGACTTTCAGATCGTCATCCTGCTGCCGGCGAAAGCCAACAACGGCCAGGACGACACCATCGGCCAGCTCGGCGTGCTTGCCGATGCCGATGCCGGCTCAGACCGCCTTCTCGCGGTCACGACACGGTCGCTCAGCGGCCACCGGGACGACCGGCTCTACGTGCACGCGAAGGTCGGGATAGTCGACGATGGCTGGCTCACCGTGGGCTCGGCCAACCTCAACGCCCACTCGCTGTTCAACGATACCGAGATGAACGTGGTCAGCACCGACCCCGAGCTCGCCCGCGCGACCCGCGTGCGGCTCTGGGCCGAGCACCTCCAGATCGACGCCGAGACAATCGCTCGGGAAGATCCGCGTGCGGTCGTGATCGAACGCTGGCGCCCGGTGGCCAGCGAACAACTGCGACGCAAGCAAGCAGGAGAACCTGCCACCCACCGACTGATCGCACTCCCCGGTGTCTCGCGCCGATCGCGACGGCTCTTCGGCCCGCTGGCCGGCCTCGTCGACGACGGTTGACCGACTATCGACTGCGCAAAGGGTCGAAACGGCCGATACCGACCGGGCCTCTGGGCGGCCGGCGACATGTCTGCCCAGGCCGGTAGGCAGGCTCACTCACCATCCACCCGGTCCCAGGCGCTGCCCGGGCGGACCCGCGGCGGTGGCCCCAGCGGACTACGCGAGCGATTGCGTTCGCGCGGAATCTCGAGCGCGATGCGGGGTCCCTGGCCAGAGCGGCCCTCGGCAGAAAGCAGGTGTCGTGAGGCTGGCGGGAGGCACGCCGGCTCGACTCCGGCTG
Source organism: uncultured Solirubrobacterales bacterium (assembly GCA_963839105.1). Lineage (GTDB taxonomy): Bacteria > Actinomycetota > Thermoleophilia > Solirubrobacterales > Solirubrobacteraceae > Palsa-465. The sequence goes on along the minus strand of CAWITQ010000008.1, from coordinate 668,444 downwards.
GGGTACTTACTTACTCCTCAGAGCGCTGCAACTCGCGGCCCACCGGTCACCGGCAGCAACACGCGCAGCGTTGGGGCGCCGCCTAGGATCGTCCCGCGGGCGCGCCGACGGCCGCTATTCGCCAGGGCTGCTCGTCGGGCCCGTCGAGGGCGAGCGTCCAGCGCTCGGCGAACGTGACCCCTCGCGACTGGCTGCCGCTCACGACTGCGGCGGTGTCCCGGTCTTCGAGATATCGTCGGCCGGCGAGCTCGACGTTGATCGTCATAGTCGGCGGCTCCGCCGCCGGGTCGAGCGAGACAATCTCGATGCGACGCACCTCGAGACCGCGCACTACGAGGCGCGTGCGCTCGCTTGGGTCGCCGGGATGCAGCAGCTCGCGCGCGGCGTCGGGGTGCGACAGGGCCAGCAACGGGCCGTCGTCTCCGTCGATGGCATCGGCCCATGCCGCGACAGCGCGGCGAGCGGCGACCTCGAGCACGTCGGGCGCGAATCTGCCGTCGGCGAGTGACAGGTCGAGCGCCGCGGAGCGTCCATCACCTTGGAAATCGAGATCGGCAACCTCGGCGATCTTGGTCCCCTCGGGCACCGCGTCCTGTACCGCGCCCTCCACCAGCGCCTCGTCGCGCATCGCCTGCTCGTCCGCCCAGGGCGTCGCCACAACATCCTCGCTCAGCCGGTGGGCACCCTCCGCGCCCTGTTCAATCGACTGTAGTAGCCAGCGCCCATCCTGGCCCTTGGCCAGAGTCCAGAACTCACGCACCCGGGCTATGTCGCCGGCGGCGTCAATTCGGCCGACGCGCTGGCCGCGCGCGTCTTCCACGTAATCGCGCAACCGCGCCTCGACTCGGACCACGACACGGTCCGCGCGATCGTCGCCCCGGTTGGTGAGACCCACGTATCCGATCGATGGGTCGCCTAGCGGCTGCACACGGTTATGCCAGCCCTTGCGATCGAAGTCGTCCAGGCGCCGTTCCCATTCGGCCAGCAGCTCCGGCGCCACAAGCTCCCGTAAGCGAGCGCGGTCGCCCGCGTCCCAAGCGGCCTGGACCTTCAGGAACAAGCTGACCGCCTGTGAGCGAACCTGTTCGGGCTCGAACGCCGAGTCGTCCTCGGCCGCCTCCGCGGCGGCGAGCTGCACTCGACGCTCACGCTGCGCGACCCGTCGGCGCGAGGCCACGCCCGCGCTCTGCTGACGCCGCCACCACGTCATGAGGCGCGGGAGCACGAAGAAGATGACCACCAACACGACGAGGAACAGGAACAGGCCACCCCCGCCGCCGACCGGGATGAAGAGGAAATGCCCATGACCGAACCCGCGGCCGAAGCTACCGCCGCCGCGACCGAAGCCCCCAAAGTGCGAGCTACCGCTGCCGCCCCGCGCGAGCGCGTCCGGCGCAACCAGGAGTCCCACCGAACTCCCCGCCATGACCGCCGTCAATGCTCGTTTCATATCTCTCCCACCCTACCAGTGGCCCAGCCCCCTCCCGTCGCGCCGCCGAACTTGGCGTTGGGGTGCACGGGGAGCGAGTAGACGCTCTTGAAGGCGCGATGCGCCGCCCCGCCGCCGGGGCACGCGAGGCGAGTACGAGGTTCTCCTACAAGTTGGCGATCAGCGACGGCCGCCTGCGTATGTCGCAACTTGCCGAGGTCGCGTTCCTCAGCCGCAGCGGTCTCACTCGCATCGTCGATGAGCTCGAGGCGCTCGGCCAGGTTCGTCGCGAACCCGACGAGCATGACGGCCGCTCCCTGCTCGCGACGCTCACCCCGCTCGGCAGGCGCCGGTTCGCCGCCGCGCGGCGTTCGCACCGCGCCCATGTCCGCCAGCTGTTCCTCGACCATCTCACCGACGAGCAGCGGTCCGTTCTCGCAGCGAGCTGGGATCAGATCCTCGATGTCGCCGACTCGGACACGGGACGCCGCGCGCGCCGGCGCCCCGGCAAAACGCGGCGCCCCCGTCGCTGAGTAGACCTCCCCGACGGGTCGTGAGGGACCATGCCCGGAGTCAGCGTCTCCGCGGAGACGTCATGCTGGCCGAGCTGTTGTCGCAGGATTGCCCTTGATGCTGCCGCGAATCGCCGCCGCCAAGGCGCAGACCCCATACGCCCGCCGACCGGGCCGATCGCACTGCCGGTCGGAACGACCGACGTCTCAGGGCGTGCGCGGTGGTCAGGCCTTGCCAGTCGCGATGTAGGCAAGCACGTAGTAGCCGAAAGCGGCGAGGGCCAGTCCGAGCGGGATCGACCCGACCAGAACCCAGGTTGCCCAGCGATCTCGCTCGCCGACCGCCTTGGCCGCGGCCTCGCTCGACCCAAGGCCGTTGTAGCGGGCAGCAAACGTAGGCACGAGCTTGTGATAGGCGGAGAGCGGTTTCCCTGCCGCCCGCCGCCGTTCGGCAAAGAACAGCTGGACGTCGTCGTAGACGCCACGGCCGACTCGTCGGGCGAACACGATCGAGGCGAAGAGCCCGACGACCTTTTGGGAGACGTTGCCGGTCCAAAGGCTCTGAATCAGCGCATCGGAGGAGACCTGGTGGATATGCACGTGCGCGAGCCCGTGCTGAATCAGGCGCGTGACGCCGGCGCCGATCGCGAAGCCCGGGACCGCATACACGAGGACGAGTATCGGGAGGGCCATCAGCTGCCAGCCCGATGTCCGCCGGTCGTCCTTCAGATTCGGAATGTGCAGCGCGATCTCGACCCTGTCGATCCAGTTCCGAGGCTTCGGCTGGTGCTTGAAGTGGTTCCAGATGATCGCCTGGCCCAACACGCCGCCGAGGAGGCCCTCACTCACGTTTCGAATCAAGTGACGCCACTCGGCCCAATGAGCCTTTGAAAGCACCGCGAGATGAACGTGAGCACCCCAGAAGTGCAGACCACCCGTCAAGAGGTGATCCCAGTCGTACTTGACGCCGTGGATCGTCTGGAAGGCGAGGTAATACAGAGCCACGACGATCAGCGTGCCGATGTGGACGAGCACCAGGCCGTCCACCAACACCAGGACCTTGTTCCTCAGCCACCTCAGCGGATGACGGATCAGGGTCGCATCGAGAGGCGGTGGCGGCTTCTGACGGTGTCGGCGCCGCCAGAAGGGCCGCTGTAGCTCGGGTGTGGTCGCGCTCATCTACGGTCCCCAGGCTACGAGATTCCGCTCGACACCTGCACATGCCCGGCGGCGCTGGCGGGCTGTACTCCGACCAGCTCGCGCGTCCGATCGACTCCGCTCGGACTACCCGAGCGTCGTGGTGACGATTGCGGCGCTACCCGGGGGGACGACGAGTCGGAACCGTCCCGGCATCGAACCGTGCAATGCGTCGAGTCGAGGAGCCGTGAGGAGGCCGGTCGTAGATCCGATTTGAGTACCCGCCAAAGCGACGCCCGTCGTGGCGTGGACGCTGGGCGCCGTCAGCCATTCCACGCGAGCTCGCGTGGTCGCACCCGGCGACACGATCTGTGCCGGGTGGGATCGCACTGTGTCGGTGTTGATGAGGACGAGGCGAAGGTTTCCGTCGGCGCCCTGCGTGGCCCACGCGCGTACCGCGTTGCTTGGCGTCAGCTTCAGCCTGAGCAGCCGTGACCCAGCCGGCGCGGCGTGGGCGAAGGCGAGTAGCCCGTAGTACTCGGGGCTGACGATGACCCGCCAGCGGCCGGAGACGCGGCGAAGCCGGAACGGTGCGTAGGCGGCGCCCGGAAAGCTGTGAACGTTGAGTCCCTGGACGCCCGCCCGCACCATGGCAAAGGACGTATCAAGTACCCAGAGCGCCGACGCGAACGTGTCGCTGACACCCGATCGGCCGCCGCAGGCCACGGAATTGATCTCATCGACGCGCAAGGGCAGGTGACGGTGGCGTGCGGTCTTGACGTACCCGGCCACGCCGGCGGCGAGTCCGCCGGATGCGCTGCGGCTGAGGAGGTGCGCGACGGTCGCGGACGTCGGCGCCGATGGCGGCGTGAAGCATCTGTTGAGCGGATAGCTGTGGTAGGTGACGAGGCCGACGCGTGGTTCGGTGGTGAGGAACCGTCCGAGGTGGTCCATCCAGGCGGGACCGCCGAGCGTGGGCCCGGCGAGGGTCACGCGCCGCGGGATGCTCCGCGCTGTGCGGACGAACTCGGTGTTGAAGGTGTGGAATGCGTAGTTCCTCTTCCGTGCCCACACCGCGCGGTGGCGGCGGTTGCGGTACCAGGGAAAGAGGGCGTACCGAGTCGGCTCGTTGCCCGGCTCAAGCGCCAGCAAGCGAGACCCAAACCCGGAGGCCAACGCATTGGCCTCGGCAGCAGCCACGCGCGGGCTGTCGGCTTCGAGATTGATCCCGAGTATCAGCCTGGCTCCGGCTCGGCTTGCAAGTGCGCGCACCACGGCGAGCCAGCGCGGTGAGAGCGTGTACATGACCCACGGAGGTCGCCATCGCGGGATCGGCCACCAGGTCGAGTCAGTGCTGTCGCCGCCGATTCGGATCACCGGGGACCCACCCGGGTCGAGGTTCCGTATCAGCTGAACGAGGACCGGGTTGGGGGTCGCTGGATCGGCGCCGGCGTAGGACAGGACCGCTGGGTACTCGAAGGACATCCCGAGGAACCCGGGTGGCACCGGACCCCCCATGGGCCGCGACGAGACCGTCACCGTGACGGGCGCGCCGAGCCGGGGCACGGCGGTGCCGGTGGCGTCATCGAACCGGCGAGGCAACACCGCGATGGCGAGGCCCGAGAGCACCAACGCCGTCAGGGCCAGCTGTCCTGATCGCGGCATCAACCCAGCAGGTCGCCGCAGGTGTGCACCGTCATGCCGGCCAAACGACCCCCAGAGTCACGAATACAAAGATGCCCGCCGTCGCGCGCCAGGTACTAAAGAGATGGTGAGACCACGTTCATCCTTCTCCGCAACGCCGTCGACGATGCAGCGGCTGCACCGGCGTCGCGACCGTAGGTAGCAGTCATCGGCGCCGCGCTTCGCAGCCCCGGGGTTCCTCCGGTGCTATGGCATGGCCGGAGCCGAGAGGTGCCTTCGTCCCGCGAGAAACGCGAGGGCGTAGAGGCCGGCGATCACCACGAGCAGCACGTGGTAGCCCTCGACCAACGCCGCGTACTCGAGGACTCCGCCGACCATGGCGCCGATCAGGTTCGCGCCGAAGGCGGTCACCGATGAGCCGACGTCCCGGAACCGCTGCGCGAAGATCAGGTTGGCGAAGAAGACTGGTAGGAACGCGATGGTCGTGGCGGCCGCGAACCTCGGCGCGGCACCAAGGGTGAGGAGCGAGCTCGGCTGGATCAACCACGCGATGAGCAGGGACACCATCAGCGCGGCGTAGAGCCTCACCGGCTTACTGATGGTCACTCGCCGAGACACTTCGATCGCCGCGAGGACCGAGAACAGAATGCCCCCGAAGACCAGGGCGTTCACGAACCACGTGGTCCCGAAGAGAAGGGCGAACCGCACGATGTTCTCCGTCTCGATCAGGAGGAAGGCGGCTCCCATGAAGAACAGGTCGAGATACCGGATCATCGGCCGGATTGGACCGGCCACGCCGCGCACCAGCGTCGCCGAGGCCACGAGGATCAGCAACAGCGCGTTGATGTAGATCGGGGGAATCGACGGGGTCCGTAGGTAGGGGAAGGGGTGGTTGTCGCTCACCGGTGGCGGGATCGCACGGTTCCCGCGAGACCACGTGGTCTTGCACTGCACCGCTGTGGGACCCACTCCAACCAGGAGCAGCGACAGCCGCCCGTACTGCGTCACGCACGGCCGGCTTCCAAACGCCTCGTACTCGGTGCGTGCGAAGCGATCCAGAAGCCACTGCTCCCGGTAGTAGTTGTACATCCCGAACGCGCCGCCCGAGCGGAGATGGGCACGAGCCAGCTGGACGGCCTGCAGCGTGAACAGGTAACTCTCCAAGCGGATCGAGCCCTGGCCGGCGACCAATGTCAGCGAGTCCGGGAGCGCGAACAAGATGAGGTCGTAGCGGTGGTTCGTCCGCTGTAGGAACGCGCGCCCGTCGTCGATCGTCACGTGGACCCGCGGGTCCTTGTAGGGATGCTCCGGATTGAGCTTGCGGCCAAGGGCATAGAGGCGGGGATCGATCTCGACCGCGTCGACATGGCGTGCGCCCGACTGCAGCGCGATCGACACGTCACTCCCGTTGCCGGCGCCGATGATGAGCACGTTGCGCAGCGGGTTGTGGCGCAGCAGGCGATAGGGCTCGAAGTAGACCGGCTCTGTCTGGCGCCGCCGCGCGTTCGGCTGGATCGTCTGGTGGGGGATGCCGTTCACCGAGACCATCGTGTAGTCCGAGTAGCGGGCGAGGCTGATCTCGTAGTACGGCGACCAGAAGTGATCGCGCTGAAGCGACTCCGCGGTCAGCAGCCCGAGGATCACCACCACCGCCGCGATCGGCGCCAACCCGGGACGCCTGGGGGCAAGAACAAGGAGCATGACTGCCGCGATCGCTCCCCACACGAGCGGTGGCGCATCGAGGAACGACAGCAATGAGAACGTCGCGATCCCGGCGAGGCTGCCGAGGATGTCGTAGCGGTAGGCGGTCGAGCGGCGGGAAGCGGGAGAAGGTGCGCGCAACACCCTGGGCGATGAACGCCATCACCACCGCGCACGCCAGGAAGATCACCGGCAGCGTCACCCACGCGGGCAATCCGCCCTGATGGAGCTTTCCGAAGTAGATGACCTGGCTGCTCGCGCGCTGCACCACCACCGGGAAAACGCTCACGAAGGCTACGAGCAACGCCAGCGCCACGGGAGCCCATCTGAACAGGTCGACTCGACGATGTGCACTCAGGAATCCGAGGCCGATGCCGAGGAAGCTCCCGAGCAGCACGAAGTTCGAGAAATACGAGAGATAGAGCGATCCTCGAACCCGTCCATCGGATCAGCGCCAGCTCCACGAACAGCATCAGGAAGCTGAGGCCGACGAGGCGCGCCCCGTCGTTCCGCGCCGCGACGCGCGGCGTCGTGTCCGCGGTGTCGGCATTCGACTCGACTCGCCCCAGAACCGCAGAGTCTCCGCGCTTGCCTCCGTCGCCCGACACTTGGCAGCGGAACATACCCAAGCGTGCACGCCGATGCGAGGCTTGGCCACACTCAGCAGCGAGGTGGTCCAACAGCGAGTGCAGATATTCCTAACAGCACGTTTACCCAGGGCCTGGCTGGGCATCAAACCCGGTACGGGACCCAACCGACACGATGGAGGACCGATGCCAGCGGAGAATCTGCAAGAGCAATTGGTGAAGTACCTGGAGGACGTGCACTCAACGGAGGAGAACGCGATCACGCAGCTGCGCGCCGGCGCTGAGAGCGCCGAGGATGAGGCGCTCGCCTCGGCGCTGCGCGAGCATCTCGCCGAGACCGAGGAGCACGAGCGACTGGTCAGCGAAAGGCTTGACGCGTACGGCGCGTCGTCGTCGTCGCTCAAGGACGCCGCGCAGAAGGGCGCCGCGAAGGTGACGGGCATGGTGGCCAAGTCAGCCCCCGACACCTCCGGGAAGCTCGCGATCCAGGCGTTCTCGTTCGAGCACCTCGAGATCGCCAGCTACCGGATGCTGCGCGAGGTGGCGCGCCGCGCGGGCGACGAGCAGACGGTCTCCGTCGCGGAGCGGATCCTCGCCCAGGAGGAGGCCGCGGCGCAGAAACTCGGCTCCCTGCTCGAGGGTGTCGCCGAGCGCGACCTCGAGCGCCAGGGGGTGGCGGCCTGATGGTGCACGGAACTGCAGTCGTGTGGCTGCCCGTGAGCGATCTCGACAAGGCGGTCAGCTTCTATTCCGAGCGTCTCGGGCTCGAGCAGATCCAACGCGACGGCGACTGGGCCCAGCTCGACGCCAACGGCCTCCACATCGGGCTCAACGCGAGTGAGGATCCGAGCGGCGACGGCGGGGCGGTCATCGCCTTCCAGCCGCGTGGCGACCTCGAGTCCGCCGCCCAGGAGCTGCGCGACGCCGGGGTTGAGATCAGCGGCGAGATCAGTGAGCACCCGTGGGGTCGCATCGTGACCTTCGAGGATCCCGACGGGAACGATCTGCAGCTCTACGAGCCTCCGGCCTAGTCCGCTCACCACCCGCATCCGCCTTGCCGGTCGCCACGCGCGGCCGGCGACGGCGGGTGATCTCCGGCGCCCGAGGCTCCTCGGGACCCGCTGTCCGTAGAGTGACTCCCCATGCCGTTCGAAGCGCAGGCGTTCTGGCTGAGCGCGCCGGGTCGCGGCGAGATCCGGGCCGTCACCTTGCCCGAGCCGGAGCGCGACGAAGTGATGGTGCGCACCCTGCAGTCCGGTGTCAGCCGGGGGACCGAGACGCTCGTTTTCCGTGGCGCCGTGCCGGAGACCCAGTACGCGGCCATGCGCGCGCCCTTCCAGGAGGGGGAGTTCCCGGCGCCGGTCAAGTACGGCTACCTCAACGTCGGCGCCGTCGAGCAGGGACCCGCGGCGCTGCGGGGGCGGACCGTGTTCTGTCTGTTCCCGCACCAGACCGCCTACGTCGTACCGGCGGGCGCGGTGACCGTCGTCCCCGACGGCGTGCCACCCACGCGGGCCGTTCTGGCCGGCACGGTCGAGACAGCGATCAATGCGCTCTGGGACGCGGCGCCGCTGCTCGGAGACCGGGTGACGGTGATCGGTGCCGGGATGGTCGGGTGTTGCGTAGCGCGCCTGCTGGCTCGGTTTCCAGCGACGCAGGTGACGCTCGTCGATGTCGATGCCGGCCGTGCCGACGTCGCCGACGCGCTCGGCGTCGACTTCGCGCTCCCGGCGGAGGCCGTCGGTGACCGCGACCTCGTCGTGCATGCCAGCGCAACGTCCGCCGGGCTGCAGCGCTCGCTCGAGCTGCTCGCCCGCGAGGGGACGGTGATCGACCTGAGCTGGTATGGCGACGAACAGGTTCGGCTCTCGCTCGGTGGCGCATTCCATTCACGTCGCCTCACGATCCGCGCCAGCCAGGTAAGCATCGTCTCGCCGGAGCAGCGGGCGCGCCGCACCGCCACGGATCGCCTGGAGCTGGCGCTGGAGCTGCTGCGCGATCCTGCGTTCGACGCGCTCGTCACCGGACACTCACGATTCCGCGAGCTGCCCGACGTGATGGCGCGGCTAGCGACAGGAAGCCTGCCGGCTCTCTGCCACACGATCACCTACGACGGAGCGTAGAAGATGTTCAGCGTCACCGTGCGTGACCACATGATGATTGCCCACAGCCTACCGGGAGAGGTGTTCGGACCCGCCCAGCGCCTGCATGGCGCCACCTACGTCGTCGACGCGACGTTCCGCCGGGCGGAGCTCGGCTCCGACAACATCGTGGTCGACATCGGTCGCGCAGCAGAAGAGCTCCGCGCCGTGGTGGGCGAGCTCACCTACCGCAACCTCGACGACGAGCCCGCCCTGGCCGGGACGATCACCTCCACCGAAGCGCTCGCCCGCGTGGTCGCCGACCGGCTTGCCGAGCGCGTGCACGCCGGCGCTCTCGGCGACGCCGGCCGAGCGCTCGACGGGCTGACGATCACCCTGCACGAGTCGCACATCGCCTGGGCGAGCTATGAGCGGCCCCTGTGACGCCGCTGCACTTCGTCGTGCCCGACGGGATCCACGATCCCGCGCGCCCGAGCGGCGGTAACACCTACGACCGCCACGTCCGCCGCGAGCTCATCGCGCGCGGCTGGGAAGTGCGCGAGCACGCTGTACCGGGGCGCTGGCCGCGGCCCGACGCGACGGCGCTCGCCGTCCTCGGGGACGCCGTCGAGCAAATCCCGGATGGCGCCACCGTGCTGCTCGACGGGCTCGTCGCCTCGACCGCGCCCGATGTGCTAGTTCCGCAGGCGCGCCGGTTGCGCCTGGTCGTGCTCGTGCACATGCCCCTCGGGCTCACGCCAACGCGCGACGCACGCGCGCGCGAGCACGCAGTCCTCGAGTCCGCCACCGCCGTCGTCACGACCAGCAGCTGGTCCCGGCGCCGGCTGCTGGAGCTGTACCCCCTGGCGCCCGCCAACGTACACGTAGCCGAGCCTGGGGTCGACGAGGCCGGGCTTGCGCCGGGGACCGGCGACGGCGCGCATCTCCTCTGCGTGGCGGCGATCACCTTCGGCAAGGGCCACGATGTGCTGCTCGACGCGCTCGAGGAGCTCGGGGATCTCCCCTGGCAGTGCGTGTGCGTCGGCCGTCTGGATCGCGATCAGGCGTTCGCGGATCGACTTCGCGGCCGCGCGCCCGCCGGCCGTGTCTCGTTCCCGGGGCCGCGCACCGGCGACGATCTCGACCGGTCCTACGCGGCGGCCGACCTCGTGGTGCTCGCGTCGCGTGCCGAGACATACGGCATGGTCGTGACCGAGGCCCTGGCCCGCGGCCTGCCGGTGATCGCCTCCGACGTCGGCGGCGTCACGGAGGCCCTCGGTCAAGGCGCCGGCGGCGCGCGCCCGGGCCGGCTCGTCCCGCCCGAGGACAGTGCGGCGCTCGCGGCCGCGCTCAGGGCGTGGCTCACCGACCCCGAGCTCCGGGCGGCGTGGCGGCGCGCCGCCCGCGAGCGGCGGGAGACGCTCCCCCGCTGGTCGGCGACCGCGTCAGCCCTGGCAACGGTTCTCGCCCCCGCCCGATGAAAGCCGGAGATATCAGCGTCAGCCGGGAGTGGCTCGCCCTCCGCGAGCCGGCCGACGCCGCGGCCCGCGCCCGCGACCTCGCCGATCAACTCCAGCGCGACTCTTCGCCCGGCGGCGACTGGCTGATCCATGACCTCGGCGGCGGCACCGGCGCGATGGGGCGCTGGCTCGCGCCCCGCCTGGCGGGAACGCAGCAATGGGTGATCCACGAGCGCGACGAGGACCTGCTGGCGCTCGCCGCCACCGTCGCGCCCCCGAGCGCGGCCGACGGTGCTGCGGTGACGATCGAGGGGAGACGCTCCGACATCACCCGGCTCGACGCGCGGGACCTCGCCGGCGCCACCCTGGTCACCGCCTCGGCACTTCTGGACATGCTCACCGAGCACGAGTTGGTGCGGCTGCTCGGCGTCTGCTCCGGTGTTGGCTGCCCGATCCTGCTGACCCTGTCCGTCGTCGGGCGCGTCATCGTGCACCCCGCGGACCGACTGGACCCGAGCGTCACCGAGGCCTTCAACGCTCATCAACGCCGCGTGACCGAGCGCGGCCGCCTGCTCGGCCCGGACGCCGTCGCGTTCGCCGTGGAGGAGCTCGGCCGCCTCGGGGCGGAGGTCCTCGTGCGGCCGAGCCCCTGGCAGCTCGGAGCCGAGCACACAGGCCTGATTGTGGAGTGGCTCGCCGGGTGGGTGGGGGCTGCGTCCGAGCAGCAGCCCGAGCTCGCTCCCGAGATCGACGTGTACAGATCTCGGCGCCTCGAGCAGCTCGCCGCTGGAGGGCTTACCGTCGTGGTCGACCACGCCGACCTGCTGGCGCTCCCGCGCTGAGCCGTGGGCGCGCGCGCTCACCCTGCCGAGAGCGGCAGATCGAGCGTGTGCGCCGCCCGGCGCGCCTTGGTCGCCAGGTAGCGAGCGTTCGCCTGGGACAGGTGAACGCCCGTCGGCACCCGTACGCTCACCGCGACTCCGAAGCGGTTGAGCTGCCGCGCCTTCTCAGGGTTGTTGCTGAGCAGTGCGATCCGTGGGACTCCCAGCGCCCGCAGCATCTGCGCCGCCGCCAGGTAGCTGCGCTCGTCCTCACCGTGGCCGAGGGCGAGGTTGGCCTCGTAGGTGTCGAGCCCGGTGTCCTGGAGCGCGTACGCGTCGAGCTTGGCGTACAGCCCGATCCCTCGCCCCTCCTGGCGCAGGTAGAGCAGATAGCCACCGGCGTCGGCGATGCGCTCGACCGCCTCGCGAAGCTGCGCCCCGCAGTCGCAGCGCTGACTGCCGAACACGTCTCCGGTGAGGCACTCGCTGTGCGGGCGCACCAGCGGCACCCGCTCGCTCTCGGCGCACGTGACGGCGTTGGCCCGGTCGCCCAATCCGAAAGCGAGGTTCTCCTGGCCATCGAGGAGTCCGTCGAAGCTGAACACGCGGGCGCGCGTGGCGTAGCCGTCGGCGAACCTGAGCGGCACCGACACCTGTGTCCGGATCGTGGCGGGGGGCACCGGCATGGATCTACCGGGTCACTCGCACTCGAACCGCGGTGAGAGCGCGTAGCGGAGCAGCACGACGTCGCCGATCTGGCGGACCTCGGCGAGCGTCGCGCGCCGGCCGGCGTTCCAGGGGAAGCGGCCGTCGCTCACGAATCTCGGGGCACGCGAGTCGCCGACGAAGAAGGGCGCCACGACGAGCTGGAGCTCGTCGACGAGGTTCTCGGTGAGGAACTGGGTATGCACCTTGCCGCCGCCCTCGACCATCAGCCGCTCGACGCCGCGGCCACCGAGGTCCTCGCTGAGCCTTCGCATCTTGACCCGCTCGCCTCCGTCGACCACGGTCGCCACCGTTCCCAGGCGCGAGCGGGCATCGACTATGCGCGCGCTCGCGCAGTACACGAGCTTCTGCGTCTCACCGGCGGTGAAGAAGTCCGCACACGGATCGAGCTCCACTCGTTCGGTGACGGTCACCTTGATCGGCGACGGTGCCAGGCCACGCGCGGCGCGCTCGTCGCGTCGGGTCTTCGAGCGCACCAGCAACCGTGGGTTGTCGTTGCGCACGGTCGCGGCGCCCACCATGATCGCGTCGCAGGAGGCGCGCACGGCGTCGACCCGGTCGAAGTCGGCGGCGTTGGAAAGCTCCAGGCGACGTGGGGTCGCGGCGCCGAGGTAGCCGTCGATCGACATGCCACAGCTCAGCAGGGTGTAGGGGCGATCAGGCATGGGCTGCTCCCTCGACGAGCGGCGGTTCGGTCCCGGCCGAAGGCCGGGCGCCCCGGAACCATGCCATCAGGAGGACGACGGCGCCCGGCAGCGTGGCGGCGAACACCATGACGCCGTAGACGACCGCGGTGGCGACGCCGTTCTGCGCCCCCAGGCCGGCCGCGCCGAACGCCCACGCGGTGACGCCCTCGCGCGGGCCCCAGCCGCCGATGCTCGGCAGCACCCCTGCGGCCAGCACGAGCAACGCTATCGGCAGCATCCGGCCCAGCGGCGCGGTGGCGCCGGCGGTGCGGGCCGCGATCAGGAACGTGACGACGTGGCCGGCGAGCACCACCGCCGATGCGAACGTGATTTTCGGCCACGCCCTGCGGGCGATCAGGCCCGCGGCGATGTCCGCGGACGCGGTCCGGAGCGCCCTCGCGCGCGGCGAGTGTTCGCCGCCGCGTCGCGCCCTAGCCACCACCGCGCACCCGGCGAGCATCAGGAGGACTGCGATCGCCACCAGTGGCATCGAAGGCTGCACCGGCGATGGCAGCGCGAGGAGCAGAGCCAGCGTGACGAGGACCTGCACGACCTGGCCGGCGAACCGCTCCCATACGACCGAGCGCAGGGCGCGCGCGACATCGCACACGTCGCGGCCATGGCTGACCCCGCGGTGCACATCGCCGACGACGCCGCCCGGCAGCGTGACGTTGAGGAACAGCGAGCGGTAGTACGCCGCCACCGCCGCGCTCAGCGGCAGGTCGAGTCCCAGGCCGCCGGCCACGGTCCTCCAGCGCCACGCGCAGCACACGGTGGTGAGCGTCCCGAGCGCGGCGGCCGCCGCCAGCGCTCCGCCGTCAACAGTGCGAAGCCCGGCGAGGAACGGCCCGGTGCCGAGGCGCCAGACGAGAAGCACGAGAATCGCGGTGGGACCCGCGACGCGGCCCCACGTCCACACGGTGCGGCTCATCCCGCCACCACCCCCTCGATGCGCGGACGCGGCACCGCCGAGCGCCTGCGCTGCAGGAACGGAGTCTCGAACGCCGCGGCGAACACCCGCGCGAACCCGATCGTCAGCGGCAGCGCGAGTGCGAGCGTGACGAGGAAGGCGGGAACCCCTTGAGGAACTCGGCCGGCCACGACCTTCTCGTAGACGAGCACGACGATCGGCGCGTGCGTCAGGTAGAGGCTGTAGGACGAGGCTCCCAGCGTGCGTAGCGGCCGCGCGTCGAGCACTCGCAGGAGCGCGGCGGGACGCCCGGTGGCGAGGCCGGCGAGCAGGCACGCGATCGCCGGTCCCAGTGCCAGATCGACCCAGAACAGGTGACCGGCCGTCCACACCGAGCCACGCCACCAGATAACCCCGAGCGTCGGCACCGCGGCCGCGAGCGCGAACCACGCCCAGGGCCACGACCTGCGCGCGGCGCTCGCGCGCACGATGCCGGCGGCCAGGATGCCGAGCGCAAACAGCGCCGCGAGGTCGGGCGCCGACTCGATCACGAAGGTGCGAAGGCCGACGACGTGGGGCCCGACGACGCCGATCGCCGCCACCACGGCGGTGGCCGTGGCCGCCATGGCGATGGCGCCGCGCCGGCGCACCATGAGCAGCAACAGCGGGAAGAGCACGTAGAGCTGCGCCTCGACGGCCATCGACCAGAACGCGACGTTGGGGGTTCGCGCGCCGACCACGTTCTGCACGAGCAGCCCATTGACCACGACCGACTTCACGTCGGGCAAGCCGCGTCCGGGCTGAGGGACGATCAGCCACGCCACCGCGAGGCTGAAGGCGAGCGCGGCCCAATACGCGGGGAGGATGCGCCGCACGCGCCGGCGGGCGAACCGCGTCGCGTCGCCGAGCCGCCAGCCGTGTCGGGCGGGCGACAGCGCCAGCGAGAAGCCCGACAGCACGATGAAGACCACGACTGCGAAGCGGCCGTAGATGAGCCAGGCCGCCCAGAACGGTGCCCTGTCCACCGGGTAGCCGGGGAACGCGCGCAGGAAGACGTGGTTCACCACGACGAACAGCGCGGCCAGGCCCCGGATGCCGTCAAGCCCGCGCAGCCGCTCTCGCCGGGATCCGGCCAGCGCAGGCGCATCGGGGTTCGTCACGCCTCACCCGGTCCCGGTACGAGAGTCGAAGGCATTGAAGAAGCGGTTGCGGAACGCGCTCATCGGCCACACCGGCGCCTCTGCCTTGGGCTGTAGGCCCGGTCCCCAGCCCCAGCTCCCGATCTGCTTCAGCACCGTCGCGTCGTGGGCGATGATCGAGATTGGGACGTTGTGGTTGGAGTTCTGTCCGCTTACGTTCGGCAGGGGTTGGTGGTCACCGACGACGATCATCACCAGGTTCTTCTTGCCGTAGTGCTGCACGAATGAGGTCAGGGTGTTGAGCGAGTACACGATTGAGGCCGTGTAGGCCGCCTGGACTCGCTTGGGGGTGACCCAAAACGGTCCGTCGAGGTTCTTGTCCTCGGGAAGGTGGTTGTAGATCGAGCCGTTGCCGACCTGGTTCCAGCCGATCTCCTCTGGGATGCGGTTCCACGGCATATGGCTTGAGATCGTGTCGACCTCGGCGAACAGCGGTTTGCGGTGGGGTTTTCCGAGCTCCAGCCGTTGGAGTGCCAGGAACATGTACTGGTCGGGCATTGAGGCGTAGGTGTAGGTCGGACCGCGATACCCGACCGTGTTGCGGTTGTAGATTTGGTCGTAGTGGTAGTAGGCCTGCCCGTCCGGCCAGGGGCGGTCGTTCGAGGGGTCATCTGCGACAGTTCGCCACCCAGCCCGCTTGAACGCAGCGGCGAGCGTGAACCGCTTGGCCTGGAGCAGCTCGTTGTAGCGGATCTCGCTGTTGACCCAGAGCCCTGACTGCAGGCTTGAGTGAGCCAGCCAGCTGATCCCACCGTACGTCGCCGAGGTGAGAAAACCGCTGCGAGACGAGAATCCGGCGCCCGCCAGCCGCCGGTCGCCTAATGCGAGAGCTTTGTCTACTTGGGGCGAGAACCACGTGCCTTGTACCGCGGCTCGGCCGTAAGCCTCGACGAACACGAGCAGCACGTCCTTGCCACGCAGAGCGCTCAGGAGCTGACCGGTCGGCGGTGGCTTGAAGGAGTCGTGTTTGATCTGCTTGGCGAACACGCCGCGGTCATGGATGTCGGCCTGCACGGCGTGGACCTCGTGCACGAAGAAACCGGCGGACAGGGTGGAGGCGATCGGTGTGCGCGGGATGAGCTGAGCGCCGAACGCCCAGCACAGCAGCGCCACGACGCCAAGCGCGCCGAGCGCGCCGGCCGACCGCCGATGGTTGCGGACCGCGACCCGGGTCAGCCGGAGCATCGCCAAGCACAGACCCGCGGTAGCGACAACGACGCCGACCACCACCCCGATCTCGATCATCGTCGTCTTCGTTTGACCGTCGAGGAAGCGCAGCGTCTCGATCCCGTTGCTGATCTGGCTCAAGTCGCCAACCGGGTCGAGCGAGCGGTCGTAGTAGGTGAAGATCTCGTAGTTGGCGATCTTCAGAACGACCACCACAGCGACGAGCAGCCCGGCGGCCACAGCGAACACGCGCCGGCCCCTGCGCGGCATGACCAGCACGGCCAACATGAGCAACAGCCCCTCAAGCGGGATCCTCACGAACGCACTCAACGTCATCTCGGTGGGCTGATCCGGAGCGACCAAAGCCGCCCACACCACGAGCACGGCCAACACGGTGAACGCGACCGAGACCACATTTCGCACCGCTCCACGCGCACGGCCGACGGGAGGATCCGGGAGCGGACCGCCTTCCGAACCGGGGTCAGGAGGCGCACTCCCCGCTGCTGGAGCCCGCGCAAAGTTTCGCGGGCTCCGCAGCCACAGAACGTCGCGGCCGAACGACTCCGCGAGCAAAACGAGAGCCGCCCCCAGGGCAGCCTCGCTCACCGGCAGCGGCAGGAGGTTCGAGGCCGCGACGGTCAGCACGACCCCCTGCGTCGCGGCTACGAACTTGCGCCAGTACCGCGGCGGCAGTGGCGCACGCATCCACGGGAGCGACCACCCCGCGGCCAGGAACGCGTACCGCGCCGCCCCGATCGCAAACACCCAAGGGCCGACCGAACGAGCGACATACACACTAAGAACGAGGATCAGGAACGCGTCGACCTCACCATCGAACAGCGCGCCCAACCCAGCCGTCGTCCGCGAGCGGCGCGCGACCCACCCGTCAACCGCGTCCAACGCAAGCGCCACCGCAGCGAGCGACGACCAGCACGGCGACGGGCGCGCGATGAACGAACGACTCCGCGACCAGGGCCGCGACGGCGACCGCCAGCGTCGCGCGGGCAAGGGTGACCCAGTCGGCGGGCGCCATCCGCTCGCAGCGATAGCGGGAGAGACCGTAGGCGAGCGCCGCGTCGATGATCACTCCACTGGTGAGTCCGACGACCCAGCCGGCGCGGCCCAGGCCGACGGTCGACGCGAGCACGACGAGCAGCAGCAACTGCGCGATCAGCCCGAGGGCCGGACCTGCCTGCCACGGCTCGCCCAGCCCCTGGCGAGCGTCGATTGTGGCGAGGTCGCCGGCCGCCCCGGCCCCCGCGTGCTTGAGCTCCATGTCCACCGTGACGCCCCCGTCGTATCAAGTCTTCCCCGAAAGCCTTGTCATCCTGAAGCCGTGCAGCAGCATGAGCGTGCACCGTTCGACCGGGCCCTGGAGCGTGCCCGCGTGGCCGCATACGCCCCCGGCGAGTTCGTCGGCCAGGAGAGCTTCATGCGCGCGAGCGAGATTCTCGCCCTGGCGCGCCGGGCGGGAGTCGCGCCCGGCGTGAGGGTCCTCGACCTGTGCTGCGGCGTGGCCGGTCCCGGAAGGTTCATCACTCGTGCGCTCGGCTGCACGTACCTCGGGGTGGACCTGAGCGCCAGCGCACTCGCCATCGCGCGCGAGCGGGCGGGCGACCTTCCCTGCCGGTTCGAGGTCGCACGGATACCCCCGGTGCCGCGGGGCCCGTACGACGTGGTGCTGCTGCTCGAGACCATGCTTGCGTTCCCCGAGAAGGAGCCGCTGGTCGAGGACATATCCCGAGCGCTCGCGCCGGGGGGGCGCTTCGCGTTCACCCTCGAAGCGGGCCGTCCGCTCACGGACGTCGAACGCGAGAGCATGCCCGACGCCGACACGGTCTGGCTCAGCCCGCTCGCGGAGATCGACGCGTCGCTGGTGCGGGCCGGGCTCGCCGTCCGCTGGCAGGAGGACCACAGCGACTCGCACCGGGCTGTCGCCGATTCGTTGATCGAGGCATTCACAGCTGATGCCGAGGGCATTGCGGCGCAGATCGGCCGTCGCGCACTGGACGAGCTCGTCGCCGCGCACCGGCTGTGGAGCGGATGGCTGCGCGACGGCCGCGTGCGCAAGATCGCCGTTGTCGCCGAGCGGCCGCCGGCTCGATGACGTAAGGCCGGGGCGCGCGCGGGCGCTAAGACGGGAGCAGTGACCACGCTTACCTGGAGGAAGTGGCAATGGTCCCCAACAAGAATCTCCGCGCGCTGCGCGAGGCCGGAGTATCCATCTGGCTCGACACGCTCTCCCGCCACCTGGTGCAGAGCGGCGAGTTCGAGGAGCTGATCCGCAACTACAGCGTGACCGGCGCCACCTCGAACCCGACGATCTTCGCCAAGGCGATCACCGGCTCTGACCTGTACGACGATCAGCTCCACCACCTGGCCGACGCCGGCGAGCGCGACCCGCAGGAGCTGTTCTTCTCGCTCGCGCTCGACGATGTGGCGCGGGCGGCGTCACTGCTCCGCCCGGTATACAAGAGCTCCGGCGGCGGCGACGGGTTCGTCTCGTTCGAGTGCACGCCGGACTTGGCGGACGACGCGAAGGCGACCGTCGCGCAGGCGCGAAGGCTCTGGTCGCGTCTCGACCGAGCCAACGTGATGATCAAGGTCCCCGGCACCGAGGCCGGGCTCGACGCGATCGAGGAGCTGACGCGTATGGGCGTCAACGTCAACGTGACGCTGCTGTTCTCGATCGAACGCTACGAGCAGGTGATCGACGCCTACCTGCGCGGCCTTCAGGCGCGGGCGGCGGCGGGCCACCGGATCGACACGATTGCGTCGGTGTCCTCGTTCTTCCTGTCCCGCATCGACGCCAAGGTGGACCCGCAGCTTCCCGACTCCTCACCGCTGCGCGGGCGGGTCGCGCTCGCCGGCGCGCGCATCGCCTACGAGCGCTACCGAGCCAGGTTCGCCGGTCCCGAGTGGGAGCGGCTCGCACGGTTGGGAGCTCGCGCGCAGCGCCCGCTGTGGGCGAGCACGGGCACCAAGGACCCCCGTTACTCGGACGTGCTGTACGTGGCGGAGCTGATCGGACCCGGCGTCGTGAGCACGATGCCCGAGACGACGATGCGCGCATTCGGCGACCACGGTCGGGTCACGCCCACTCTGCACACCGATCCCGCGCAAGCACACGAGACGCTCCGGCTGATCGAGGCCGCTGGGATCGACCTCGGTGCGGTGACTCACCAGCTGGAGCGCGACGGCCTGCAGTCATTTTGCGACTCCTACAGCCAGTTGCTCCGGTGCGTGAACTCGAAGCTCTCGGCGGTCGCGCTCGGCGCGTCTACGTGAGGTTGTGGTCGCGCGCCCAGATCGTGGCCTGGACACGGTCGGTGACCCCGATCCGCTGGAACACCGTCGTCAGGTGCGCTTTGACGGTCTTCTCGGCGATCCCGAGCTCCCGCGCGATGAGCTTGTTGGGGAGCCCGCGCGCCACCAGCACGAGCACCTCGCGCTCGCGCGCCGTCAGCTGATCGCCGGAGGTTGATGAGGACCGCGAGGTGAGGAGCGTGCGTGCCGCCTTCGGCGCGAGCGGTGAGTCGCCGCGGGCCGCCGCCCGCACGCCGCGGATGAGTTCGTCCGGCTCCGCGTCCTTGAGCAGGTAGCCGATGGCGCCGGCGTCGAGCGCGTTCAGGATCTCGTCGCGCTCCGAGAACGAGGTGAGGATCACGACCTGGGCCTGAGGGTCGTTCTCCAGGAGCCGGCGGGTGGCTTCGGAGCCGTCCATGCCCGGCATGCGCAAGTCCATCAGGACGACGTCGGGGCGGTGCTCGTCGGCCATGCGGATCGCCTCCGCGCCGTCGGCGGCCGAGCCCACGACCTCGATGTCGGGCAGGCTTGAGAGCAGCCGGATGAGACCATCGCGCACGACGCCGTGGTCCTCGGCCACGAGGAGTCGGATCATTCTGCTGGGACTTCCAAGCGCATGGTGGTACCCCGGCCGACGGCCGAGTCTATGACGAGCCCGCCGCCGTTGTCACGCGCGAGGTCCTCGAGCATTCGCAGGCCGAAGTGCTCGCCGCCGGCGTGCGTCGCGGGGTCGAAGCCCTGCCCGTCGTCTTCGACCTCGAGCACGATCCGGCCCGGCTGCTCACGAACGCTCACGGTGACCCGGGACGCGCCTGCGTGCTCGAGCACGTTGCGCAGGCACTCCTGAGCAGCGCGGAAGAGCACTCCCTCGACCTTCGGAGCAAGCCGGAGCTGTGAATCGGCGTCGAGCGTCGCCTCGATTCCCGCGGCGGACAGTCCTGAGAGCAGGTCGGAGACGGCCGCGACGAGGCCCTCGCTGTGCAGGCGCGGTGGGTAGATGTCGACGAGTAGCGTCCGCAGGGCGCGAATGCTCTCCCTAGTCTGGCGGGAGGTCTGGTCGAGCGTCGCCGCCATCTCGGCATCGACCGGCTCGAGCTCGTCGCTCGCGGCGCTCAGCGTGTAGGAGACTCCGGCCAGGTCCTGCACGGGACCGTCATGCAGGTCCCGGGCGATTCGCCGTCGCTCGACCTCTGACGCTTCGATCGCCCGGTGCAGCAGCCCCTCGCGCTCCTCCTGCCCGCGGCGCAGCTTGCGAGCCAGCGAGAGCGCAAGCGGGATCTGGGCAAGCTCGAGCAGGACCATCGTGGCCACCATGGGGAAGAAGAACGCCCTGACCAGGCGGTTACCGCTGGCCGCGATCGAGCTGAAGCGCTGGTAGAGCTCGAACAGGACGTGAGCGCCGTTGGTCGCGCGCATCCCGTAGTAGACCTCGAGCAGCTTGTGGTACTTGCGCTCGAAGCGGTTCTCCGGACGGGACAGGTTCGAGACCTCGGCGTCGACGCCGCCGTCGCGTAGCGCGGTCGCCTCGTCTGGTCCGATGTCGTACCGCGCACCGATCAGGCGGGGCTCGTCCGAATAGATGATGCGTCCGGTCGCGTCCCAGATCTTCACCCGAACCACCGGGTCGATCAGCAGCCGGGGTAGGACCTGGCGGTCGAACGCGGCGATCGCCGCGGGTTCGCGCGCGAGCAACTGGGGCGTCAGGGACGGTGCCACGATGCCCTTGCCCGCGAACCGAGTCAGCTGCTTGGCGTTGCGGATGGCTTCGGCGGTGCCGCGGCTGCTGAGCAGCTGGATCGCGACGAATGTCAGCAGGGCGAGCGCGGCGAGCCCGGTGAACGCGAACCGCGCGACCGCCCCCACCACCGAGGGGTCACGCCGACGCCGCGTGCGTTGAAGCCGAGACAGCGGCCATCACCCTATCGCGTCGCTGCGAGCCTGATCGTCGCCAGGAGCTCCGCTAGGTCCGCGTCCTTCAACACCGTCGAGCAGGCACCGGCCGCCACCGCAGCGCGCATCAGCTCCCGGGAGCCGGAGAGCGCGACGACCGCCGGGGGTTCCCGCTGCGCCATGAGCCGGCGCGTCGCCTCCACTCCGGTTATGCCCGGCATCGCCAGGTCCATCACCACCACCCTCGGTCGCAGCCGGGAGGCGAGCCGGATCGCCTCCTCGCCGTTGCGTGCGGAGCCGACGAGGACGAGGCCGGCAGCACGGCGCAGCGCGGACTCGAGCGCGCGTCGAACCCGCGGGTGGTCGTCGACCACGAGAACCGTGATGGATTCCGTCTCGGGCGCGGCTGTGGACACGGCGCGGTCGGCCGAGAGGATGGGAGGAGCTAGTTGCGCCATTCGCTGAGTGATCGCCGCGCCGGCCGGCGCCCTGACGGAAATCGGCCGGCGGCCCGCGCAGGGCACGGGCCGCCGGGCCGCTGACGCGGCGTGGGGGGCAGGGCGCGGGGCGTGCGCCGGGCCGCGTCAAGGTGTCTCGCCATTCGTCGATCGTCTTCCACGTCCGCCTCTCCGGAGCCCTGGAGGCACCAGCCAAAGACTCCGGCCTCGGGCTTTCCCTTCCGGCGCGCGTCTCTCTCGGGCGGGATCCGCCGCGGCGGGGCACGTCGTTGCCCGAGGTCTTAAGACCGCCGCCGGCCCACCTTCACAAGAAGTCCCTGCTCAGCGCCGAATCGCTATGCGGGTTCGACGCTCCCGGAGCGCGGGTGGCGGAAACGACGCGCCGGGTCATACGACCAAGGTCCTATTGCTTTCCCGACCGGCTGTGCAGCACCTTTGCCATGTGGTCAAACCAAGCGGAAATCATCAGCCAGGCAAGTCGCCCCCGGTGGGGTCATGAGCTACGCGCACGTCGCGCCGGCCGGGATTGTTCCCGTACGCGACGAGACGAAGCCTGTGCGCCCTCGCCGCCAACTCGACCCGCAGACGCTCGGCCGCCACATCGACCGGCTCTACCGGGCGGCGTGGTTCTTGTGCGGCTCACGCGACGAGGCCGAGGATCTGGTCCAGGACACCTTCGCGCGGGTGTTGCTCAAGCCGCGCTTGCTCCATTCCGACGATGACCTCGGCTACCTGCTCCGCGTCCTGCGCAACACGTTCCTGACGCGCCGGCGCGAAGCGTCTCGCCGGCCGCAGACCGTGCGCCTTCCCGACACCCACGACCTGCTCGAGGATGAATCCGCGGCCAAGCCCGATGCCCGGCTCGAGCTCGTGGAGGTCTACGAGGCGCTGACGGGGCTGCCCGAGATCTTCCGCGACGTGCTCGTCGCTGTCGACGTGATGGGACTGTCCTACCGGGAGGCCGCAGACGCGCTCGGGATCCTCGAGGCGACGGTGACGACGCGTCTACACCGCGCGCGGCAGCGCCTGGCGCGCCAGCTCGAGCTGTAGCCGGCATCGCCGAGGGCGGGGCAGAGTGTGAGTGCGCAACCTCGTACGCCGGTAGCTCCACGAAGCGTGCCGATTCGGCGTGGCGGGGAAGGTTCCACCGGCGGGCGGCATCCTATGGGCATGGCGCCGCGGGACGCGTTGCTGAGCTTGCAGTCCGACGAGCAGCTGGTGATGCTGGCGCGCGAGGGCAGCGACCGGGCGTTCGCCGCGATCGTCGAGCGCTACCGGCGCGAGCTCCACGCCTTCGCCGGCCGGATGCGCTCAGACGGAAGAGCCGACGATCTCGTGCAGCAGACCTTCCTCAGCGCGTTCACCGCGCTGCGCGCCGGTACCGAGGTGACGCACCTGCGCGGCTGGCTGTATCGCATCCTCCGCAACGAGGCCACCCGGGCGGCGCGCCAACCGGTCGTCGAGGTCGCGCTGGATCCCACGTTTGCCACAAGTGAGTCGCTGGAGGAGTCCTCACAGCGCCGGATGCTGGCGTTCGACGCGCTGTCGTCGATCGCCGCCCTTCCCGAGCGACAGCGCCAAGTGCTCGTCGCGAGCGCTCTTGGCGGGGAGAGCCGAGCCGCCGTCGCGGGTTCGATGGGTCTCTCCGAAGGCGCGGTGCGACAGCTCATGCACCGCGCTCGCGCCACGCTGCGCGCCGCGGCGGCGGCGATCACACCGGCCCCGCTGGCCAATTGGGCGGCGGCACTGCGCGACTCTCCGACGACGGGTCAAGCGCCGGAGGTCGCGCTCGGCGCGGGGACTGGCTCCGCGGCCGCGGTCGCTCTCAAGCTCGGGGCGATCCTTGCCTCCGGCGCCATCGCCACCGGAGTCGTCAGCTCGGAGCTGCCCGCGCGCTCCACGCACCGGCCCGCGCCACCGGCGCGGACACATTCACAACGCCTCTCCAGCTCCGCGCAACAGTCTGCGGCTGCCGTGCCCGTCAGCGCCGCGGGTGCGCGCGGCCATGGCCCCGGATCCGCCCCAGCAATCCTCGGCGCGCGCGGCTTGGGAGCCCCGGCGGTCGGCGTCGTGCGTTCCGGAGTCGGCGTCGCCGGCGGCAGCGCTCGTGGAGACCGTACCCGCCGGCACGAGCGTGGCTCCTCGGAGCACCGCGACGGCCACGCGCGCGTTATCGGTGGCGCGGGGGCCGGGGAGAGCCGGCCGTCCGGCGGCGACGGCGGGTCGCGAAGCGGTCAGGATGGCGCCACCGGCGTCGATGGTCGCCAGTCGGGGGGCGGCGGCCCGGCTACGGCGCAGCCGACGGGGGGTGACGGCGGGCAATCGCGCGGCTCCGGCGGCGAGCAGACGCCGGCGAGCGGGCAGAGCGGCTCGGGCGACGGAGGGTCGAGCGGCGTCTCGGGCTCGAGCAGTTCCGACGGCGGACACGGAGGCGGATCATCCGGCGATGTGGCCTCGACGGTGACCGGCTCCGGCGACGGTGGATCTTCGAGCCCGAGCTCGAGCGACTCGAGCAGGGGAAGTACGCGCGGCCGGGACTCGTCGTCATCTGACAGTTCGGGGAAGTAACAGCGCGGGCTCGAATTCGCGCGTGACCTTTCGGAAGACACTGACTCTTCCGGTGAGAAAGGTTCACGGAGGCGTCGAAGCAGATCGCAGGCTCGGCGCAAGGAGGTATCTCGATGAGAAGGATCCTGTTCATGGTGCTGGTCGGCGGTGCGCTCGTTGCGCTCGTCCCGGCGACAGCACTCGCGGCGCGCCATCACAGCAAGGCTCACCATCACGCCCGCCACCATGCTCGCCGTCACTCGCGCGTTCGGTTCGAGCGCTTCGGTGCCGCTTCCAGCTCGAGCTCGCAGAGCACGTCGAGCACTCAGTCGGGCCAGGACAACGGGCAGGCTGCCGGGAAGATCGCGTTGTTCCAAAACGGCACGCTGACGATCACCCTTCCCGATAACTCGAGCGTGAGCGGCAAAGTGACGCCGGACACCCAGATCGAGTGCCAGGCCGAGGACACGAGCAGCACCCAGGACTCGAGCAGCACCATGCAGCGCGATGACCACGGTCGCAACAACGGTGACCAGGGCAATGACAACGGCAACGACCAGGGCGATGACAACGGCAACGACCAGGGCGAAGCCAACGACAACGATGATCAGGGGCAGGCGCAGAACTGCTCCACCGCGGATCTCCAGCCGGGCACCGTGGTGCGCGAGGCGGAGCTGAAGGTCTCGGGCGCCGGGGCGACGTGGGACAAGATCGATCTCGTCTCTTCGTCCTCGCAGACGGGCGCCGGCGGCGACGACGACGGCGCGGACTCCTAGAGCGGACCGCGACAGCGAACGCGGCGCCTCAGGCGCCGCGGTCCTCAGCGGGACACGGGCGGCGGCTCTCATGCCCTGGAGCCGCCGCCCTTTTCGTGGGGCGGATGCCCCCGTACGGACGGGCGCCCCGGAAACAATCGAGGATCGGCGGCGTCCTTCCAGGCAGCATGCAACGTGGGAAGCTCGCTTGCCTCGCCTTGGCCGGGGCACTCGCACTCGCACTCGCCGGCTGCGGCTCGGCGACGCAGCCGTCCAGCGTGCCCGCTGCCTCGAGTGGCTCGGCATCGCCGTCCGCGCAAGCGGTCTCACGCGCGGCCCGGTACACCCTGTCGCTGACGGCGGCGGTGTCCTTCCGGCTCGACGGGGCTCGAGCCTTCGGCGCCGCGCGGGCGCCCGTGTTCGGACGGGCTAGCTTCGACCTGGCGGCGGGGAAGGGAACGGCTCTGATCGATCTGCCGGAGGCCGTGCGCCAAGAGCTGGGCAACGAGCACGCGATCATCTTCCCCTCGCGCGTGTATCTGCAGCCGAAAGGCACGACGCTGCCCCGAGGAAAGCAGTGGGTGTCGGCGACCATCGTCGGCTCGGACCCTGT
Organism: uncultured Solirubrobacterales bacterium; assembly: GCA_963839105.1. Taxonomy (GTDB): domain Bacteria; phylum Actinomycetota; class Thermoleophilia; order Solirubrobacterales; family Solirubrobacteraceae; genus Palsa-465. The sequence goes on along the minus strand of CAWITQ010000008.1, from coordinate 642,815 downwards.
GAGCACCAACCTCCCGCACTTCGTCGTCGGTGTCGAGGGCGTCAATCCGGCGCTCGGGCTCTCAGAGCTCGCGCTGGGGACGACGGTGGCGCGCCCCCTCGGCCCCGAGCTCATCAGCCGCATCCCCGCTGAGCACTACCGGGTGTCCGTCGATCTGGCGCGCGTGCTCGCCCGGCTGAGCGGCCCCTCGGCGCCGGCGCTTGCCCTCGCCGTCCAGCAACAGCTGACGAGCGCCCCATCAGACGTGGTCCCGTTCTCCGTGTGGGTCGACAGGACGGGACGGGTGATCGAGTACCAGGCGCAGTTCCCGGGCTCCGGAGACGGGCGGGCGCTCGTCGAGCTCCATCCTTTCGGAGTGCCGGCCCAGGTGGCGCCTCCCGCCTCCGGGACGGTGGTCGACATCACCTCGCTCACGCCGTCCGGGGAGCGCGAGAACAGTGGAGGAGGCGATTCCGATGGTGGCTAGCCCACCGCCGATCCTGATCGAGGACCTCACGAAGCACCTGGCAGGCGGTGTGACCGCGGTTGACGGCCTGAGCCTGAGGGTCGAAGCCGGCCAGGTGCTCGGGCTCGCCGGGCCGAACGGCGCGGGCAAGTCGGTCACCCTGAAGATCCTGCTCGGCCTCGTCCGCCCGAGCAGCGGCCGGGTCGAGCTCTTCGGGGAGCCTGCGCGACCGGGCGCGGCCGCGCTTGCCCGGGTCGGCGCGCTGGTCGACGGTCCGGGCTTCGTGCCCCACCTGTCAGGGCTCGCGAATCTCCGTCTGGCGTGGAAGCTCTCGCGCCCCGGCGAACGCGACTCCGGGCTCGAGTCCGCCATCGAGATCGCGCGGCCTCGACGACGCAATCCACCGGCCCTACCGGACCTATTCACACGGGATGCGATACCGCCTCGGGCTGGCCCAGGCGCTGCTGGGCTCACCCGAGTTGCTGCTTCTCGACGAGCCGACCACCGGCCTTGACCCGGTACACGTACGGGAGGTGCGAGGGGCGATAGCGAAGTGTGCGGAGCGCGGCGTCACGGTCGTGCTCTCGAGCCACCTCCTCTCCGAGGTCGAGCAGGTGTGCAGTCACGTTGCCGTCATGAGGCGCGGCCGGCTCGTCGCCTACGGCGCGGTCGCGGACCTGGTCGAGCGTCGGAGCGCGGTCCGCCCCGACGTGGACGAGCCGGGTCACTCGCTCGAGGAGGCCTACATGTCGCTTGTCGATCGGGGCGCCGAGGTGGATCCGGTCCGCGCCCGGGAGAGCACGACTTGATCCGGGCCGAGCTCGCCAAGCAGATCGGCCGGCCCCGGACCTGGATCACCTTCGCGACCCTCGCCGGCTTCTCGATCGCGCTCACGATCGCGCTCGCGGCGAGCGGCGCGGCGAATCTCGAGCGCGTGGGCGACGTGCCGCTGCTGATCGCCCCGGCGCGGTCTGGCCTGTCGGTCCCGGTGATCGCGCTCTCGAGCACGATGAAGTTCTTCCTCCCGCTCGCGGTGGCGATCTTCGCCGGGGAGGCTGTGGCGGGCGAGGCCGGTTGGGGGAGCCTGCGCTACGCGCTGATCCGCCCGACCTCGCGCAGCCGGTATCTCGCCTCGAAGCTGGCCGTGGCACTCCTGTTCTCGCTGATCGCGATCGTGCTCGTTCCGCTGAGCGCGCTGGCCGTCGGCGTGATCGCGTTCGGGTGGCACCCGTTCACGGCGATCGACGGGAGCAGCTCGACCTCGCTCCACACCGCGGTGGTCACGTTTGGCACCGGCGCGTCGGTCGCGAGGTTGGCGCTCAGCACCGCCTACGTCGCCGGGGGCATGATGAGTATCTTCGCGTTCGCGTTCCTGCTCTCCACGGTGACCACGCGGCCGTTTGCCGCAGTCGCCGGCGGGGTGGGACTGACGATCGTCTCGCGCGTGCTCAACGCGGACTACCTGCCGGGCGTCGCCGTGCTCAATGGCTACATGCCGAACAACGACGTCGACCTCTGGCAGCACCTCTTCCAGCACCCCGCGGATACGGCCGGGATGGGGCGCTTTCTGATCCTCCAGCTCGTGTACGTCGCCGTCCTGCTGTCGATCGCATGGTGGTGGTTCGCTCGCAAGGACATCCTCACGTGATCGCGATCGAGCTCTCCAAGCAGCTGCGACGGCCACGCAACTGGGTCACGCTCTCGGTCCTCGCCGCTCTCGCCGCGCTGCTCACGCTGGTCATCGGGGTGAGCCGCGCCGGCATCTCGGAGCGGGTCGGCGATTGGGGGTCGGTCGTGACGAGCACGTCCGGGTTGACGCTGCCATTGATTGCCCTGAGCGCGACGTTGCTGTTCCTCCTTCCCCTCGCGGTGGCGATCTTCGCCGGCGAGCCCGTGGCCGGTGAGGCCTCGTGGGGGAGCCTTCGCTACCTGCTCGCGCGCCCGGTCCCGCGGTGGCGGGTGCTGCTGAGCAAGCTGACGGTTGCCGCCGGATACTCGCTGACCGCGGTGCTCGTCGTCGTGCTCGTGTCGCTGCTGACCGGCGTTGCCGCCTTCGGCTGGAAGCCGCTGACGATGCTCGACCTCCAGCACACGACGCCGTTCATCGTCGCCTCCGCCAGGTTCACGCCGCTCGCCGCCGTGGCCCGCCTTGCGCTCGCCTCCGCCTACGTCCTGTTCATGCTCAGCAGCACCTTCGCGTTCGCGCTGCTCCTGTCGACCTTCACCGACCGGCCGTTCAGCGCCGTCGCCGGCGGGGTGGGGCTTGGTCTGTTCTCGCGCGCGCTCGACAACATTCCCGGCCTGCACGCGCTCAGTCCGTGGCTCCCCGTGACCGACGCGGGCACCACTCTGTGGACGGGGTTCTTCACTCGCCCGATCCAGACCGCCGGGCTCGCGCACGCGCTCCTCGTGCAGGTCGCCTATACGAGCGTCTTCCTCACGGCGGCGTTGATCCGCTTCAACCGCGCGGACGTGCTGGCGTAGGCGCTGGTCCGTTCACTCACACCCATCTCTTGCGGCGGAAGAAGATCAACAGCCCGACGGCCGTCGCCAGCATGCTTCCGACCCCGACCACCCAGAAGGTCCACTCGCGCGTGATCAGGTGGGTGACCATGTAGCCGAAGTTCTGGCCGAAGAAGCCGGTGATGAACGACAGCGGCAGGAAGATGGTGGCGATGATCGTGAGCTGCTTCATCACCTCGTTCTGGCGGTTGCTCACCGTCGACAGGTAGAGGTCGGTCGCTCCGGACAGCAGGTCGCGGTAGGAGTCGATCAGGTCGCTGATGCGGATCAGGTGGTCGTAGACGTCGCGGAAGTAGTCGCGCTCGTCGAGCTCGAGCCCGGGGAGCTCGGCCACCTGGTCGACCGAGCGGGCGAACAGGTCCCGCTGCGGAGAGACGACCTTTCGCATCGCCACGAGCTGGCGCTTCAGTCCGAACAGCCGCTGGAGCACCTCGTCGGTCGGATTCGCGACGACCTCCGCCTCTAGGACGTCGATCTCGTCGTCGATGTCGCCGAGGATCGGGAAGAAGCTGTCGGTCAGCGCGTCGAGCACGCGGTAGAGGAGGAACTGCTCGCTGTGGAGGACCCGGCCGTCGAGCTGCTCGCGTTGAGCATCGAGCGGTGGCAGCGGATCGCGGTGGACCGTCACGAGGTACTGCCCGGATACGAAAAGGTGGACCTCGCGCAGCGGCTCCATGTCGGCGGGGTTGTGGCGCCAGGCCCCGAAGAAGACGAGGAACACGTAGTCGCCGTAGTTGTCGAGCTTGGGGCGCTGCTGGAAGTGTTCGGTGTCCTCCAGCGCCAGGGGGTGAAACCCGAACAGCTCGCCGAGCTTCGCGAGCTCGGCGGGCCCGGGGGCGGTCAGGTCGAGCCAGAAGAAGTGGTCCCTCTCCAGGTGGTCCCGGATGGCCGCTTCGTTGATCGCGGTGAAGCACGGCACGGCGAAGCGAAAGTCCTCGCCCTGGGTCCCCGCTGCTGCCGCCTTTGCCTTGCCGACAGGCATTCTCGGTCTCCTTCGATTCGTGGGTGCGACGCGATTCTGACGACCCGGGCGCGCCCGTCGGCGGCGCCCGGGGGTCCCGCCCGCAGGCGGCACCCCCGCCGGCGTTCCCCGCCGCGCCGCCACAATGAGGGGGATGACGGAGCGGAAACCGGCTGGAGTGCGCTTCGAGACCTGGATCGACCGCCAGATCCGTCAGGCCACCGAGCGCGGCGAGTTCGAGGATCTCCCTGGGTCGGGCGCCCCGCTGGCGGGTCTCGGCAAGCCCTACGACGAGCTGTGGTGGGTCAAGGGCAAGCTCCGCCGCGAGGGGCTGTCCTACCTCCCGCCGTCACTGGCACTGCGCAAAGAGGTCCACGATGTCGTCGAGGGGGCAACCCAGGCCCGCACCGAAGCCGAGGTGCGCGAGCGGATCGGCGCCATCAACGAGAAGATCCGCGAGGCGATCCGGGCCGGGATCCGTGGTCCCGAGGTCAAGCTCGCGCTCGTGGACACCGAGCGCGTCGTGAAGGAGTGGCGGCGGGCACGCGCCCGCACCTGATCCGCCCTCGGGTCTCGGCCGATGGCTGAGAAAACGCGTGCTCGGCTTGAAGGTCTGCGGCCGGCGGTCGAATACACGGAAGACGACCATCCAGGTCCACGCATGCCCGCCGCTTTCATCGCTCGACAGCCGATTCTCGACCACAATCTCAAGGCGGTCGGCTACGAGCTGCTCTTCCGCGGCCGCGGGTACGCCGCCGACGCCCTGATCGACGATCCCGAGCAGGCCACCGCCACCGTGCTGCTCAACGCGGTGACGGAGCTCGACCTCAAGCGGATCGTCGGCAACCGGACCGCCTGGATCAACGTCTCCCGGGAGTTCGTGCTCGGCGGCCTGGCGCTCGCCATTCCAGCCGGTGTCGTCGGGTTCGAGATTCCCGAGGACAAGCTCGGTGGCGAGGACCTCGTGACGGCTCTTCGCGAGCTGAAGGAGCACGGCCACAAGCTGGCGCTCGACGACTTCCGATCCCGGCCCGAGTCCGAGGCGGCGCTCGAGCTGTTCGACGTCGTGAAGCTGAACACGGCCGAGCTTGAGCACCAGGAGCTGGCCGCGCAGGTCGAGCGCCTGCGCCCGTATCCGGCGCTCGTACTCGCCGACAAGCTCGGCACCCGCGCCGAGCACGAGTTCTGCGTCGAGGCCGGCTGCGATCTGTTCCAGGGGTACTTCTTCTGCCGCCCCGCGGTCGTGGGCACGCGAGGGATCGAGGCCAACCGGCTGGCGCTCCTTCAGGTCGTCGCGGCGCTGAACGATCCCGCCATCGAGCTCGAGGACATCGAGCAGCTGATCGTCCGCGATGTCGCTCTCAGCTTCCGGCTGCTGCGCTACGTCAACTCCGCGTTCTTCGGGCTGCGCGGGGAGGTCCGGTCGATCGGGCAGGCGCTCGCTCTGCTCGGCGTAGAGAACGTGAGGCGGTGGGCGACGCTCAGCGTCCTCGCGAGCGTCGACAACAAGCCAACCGAGCTCACGCTGACCGCGCTGATCCGCGCCCGCTTCTGCGAGCTGGCGGCCGCTCACCTCGGCTTCATCAGCCCGGCCGAGGCGTTCACCCTGGGACTGTTCTCGGTCATCGACGGCATGATGGATGCGCCGATGCACGACGTCGCGGCTTCGCTCCCGCTCGCCGACGACATGCGCGAGGCCCTCGTGCTTCGCCGCGGCCCCAAGGGGCAGCTGCTCGATTGCGTGACCGCGCTCGAAGCCGGCAACGACGAGCGGGCGAGCGGGTTGATCGAGGATGCCGGAGAGCTGTACCTCGAGTCGTTGATCTGGGCCAACGGTGCGGCCGAGTCGCTGTTCCATCAGGGCGACGCGGCACGGGCCCAGGCCAATGCCGGTCCGGTGCACGACAACGCGCGCCGCAGCGCCCGCGCCGAGGCGCCGGGCGCGAGCACACCGCCGCCGGTGTCGGTGGCGCCTCCCGCCGATCAGCCGGAGACCGCGCTGCCTCCCGTTCCCGTGGTGGCAGCGCAGGGTGGGCCCATCGTCCGGTTCCTGAAGAAGTGCCTCCGCGTGTTCGGCCGCCGATCCGACCGGGACCGCCCGGTCGCCGATCTGCCCGCGCAAAGCGCACCCGAGCACGCCTGAGCGCTCCCGCTCGGTCACACCGGTCCGTGCTCTCGAGCCGGCCGCTGCCAATCCGTCCAAGAAGCCTCGCCGTTGCCATCCTCCGGGGTGCTCCGGGTCGAATTCGTAGGTGTGGGCACGCTCTCGCTGAGCGGGGCCGCGCCGGCCCCCGCGATCTCAGAACACCCTCTCGCCGCCGTGGCGCTCGTCGGCGGCGATGGGACGATGCGGCGCGCGACGGCCCTGTTCCTCGATTGCTGTGGCGCGCCCGAGGCGTTCCTCGTCCACTGCGAGGCGGAGGTCGAGGCAGTGACGGGCGGCTCCGCCGATCAGTCGAGCCTCCGGCTCGACCGCACGACTCTCGAGATCGCCGCCGTTCTCGACGGCGAGGGCGAGCGCCACGCGCTGCTCACGATCGTGCGCCCGGCCGGCGAAGACAGCCGGCGACAGCGCCAGCGCGCTGCTCGGTGACGCGATCGACAGCAGCCCGGCGATCGTCTGGCTCAAGGACATGGACCGGCGCTACCTTCGCGTCAACGGCAAGTACGCCGCCGCGCTCGGAACGGCGGCCGAGGAGGTACTCGGCAAGTCCGACGACGAGCTGGCTCAGGGCCAATCGGTCGAAGGGCTGCGCCTGCGCGACGGACACGATCCGAAGCGGGAGCCGCTCGAGTTCGAGTACACCGTTGCGACGGGCGACGATCGTCCACCGTTCGCGGTGCTGCGCTTCGCGCTGAGGGGCGCGGAGGCGAAGCCGACGGCCGTATGCGGGATCGCCGCGCCGCTGCCGCAGGCGCACCTTGCCCGCTCGGAGTGCGCGCGGCTGATGCGGCTCGCCGGCTGGGTGACGAGCGACGAGCAGGCGGTCCGCGCGGAGCTGGTCGCGGAGTGGGGGTTGACCCCGGCCGACGATGCCGCGGTCGAGCTTCCCGCGCCGGCGGCGAAGCCCGAGCCACAGGCTGCCGACTCCGGCGACGCCGACCAGTTCGCAGCGATGGCCGCCGAGCTCGATGCCGCACTCGAGACCTCGGCGCGGCTCGATCAGGACCTGGCTGAGGAGCGGCGCCAGGTGATGGTGCTCCGCGAGTCCTCCGTGCTCTCCGCACGCCGCGCTCAGGACATGTTCCGGACCGTCACGGCCGAGCGCGCACGCTGCGCCGCGCTCGAGGAGTCGCTCGCAGGGGCCGAGGCGCGGACGGCCGAGTTGGAGCGCGCTCGCTCTGCGCTGGAGCAGGAGATCGAGCGGCTCCGCGCCGTCGCGAGCGACGCTCCGACGCCCGAGGAGCTCGAGGCTGAGCGAGCGCAGGCGCATGAAGCCAAGCTCGCCACCGAACAGGCTCAGTCGGAGGTGGCGTCTCTCACCGCAGCGCTCACCAAGGAGCGGCGGACGGTCGAGACTCTGCGCGGCGAGCTGCGCACCGCCGAGGAAGAGGTGGGGCGCGCTCGCCGTGCCGCCTCAGAGGCGGTGGCGCAGGCGCCGACTCACGATGAGCTCGAACAGGAGCGTCGGCGCGCCGACCGCGCGACGGCCAGCCTGGCCTCCGCGCGAGCGCGCGCGGAGCTGGCCGAGGCCGAGGCGAAGTCCGCCCTGGCCCAGGCTCGCGCGGAGCTTCGTCGCACCCATGAAGAGGCAACGGCGACGGCCGATGCACTTCACGCCGAGAAGCAGGCGGTGGTGGCGCTGCGAGGCGAGCTGGCCGAGGCGCGCGCTGAGCTCGAGCGGGTCCGCTGCGGTCCTCTTGGAGCGTCCGGATGGTGAGCAGCTCGAACAGGAGCGGGCGCGAGTGGCTGAGGCCGAGGCGGCGGCCGAGCGCGCGCGCCGGGAGGCCGCAGAGCTTGCCGAGCGGGTGGACGAGCTGGAGCGGGCCGCGGTTGAGGCGGCCGGGTCCTCGGGTGCGTTGAGCGCCGAGCAGCGCACGGTCAAGCGGCTGCGCGAGGAGCTGTCCGCCCTCCGGGCCGAGCTGGGGATCGCCAAGCGCGCGGCGGCGGAGCGACCGGATCCCGAAGAGGTCGAGCACGAGCGGGTGCGGGCGGCCGAGGCCGAGGCGGCGGCAGGGCAGGCGCGCCAGGAGGCGTTGGAGCTTGCCGATCGCGTCGCCGAGCTAGAGCAGGCCGCGGTCGTGGCGTCGGAGTCATCGGGCGCGCTGAGCGCCGAGCAGCGCACGGTCAAGAAGCTGCGTGACGAGCTCTCCGCGCTGCGCGCCGAGCTCAAGGCGGCCAAGCGGGCGGTCGCGGAGCAGTCGGGCGCGGAAGCCGGAAGGCAACTCGCGGCGGCCGCGGCGGCGGCCGAGGCGGAGCGAGAGACCATCGAAGCCTTGCGCACGGAGCTCAGCGCCGCGCACGCAGAGCTCGCCCAATGGCAGAGCCAGGCGGCGGATCTGCCTGCGGAGGAGCCGGCGACGAGTAGCGTGGCCGCCACGCAACCCGCGCCGGGAGCGCCGACCTGGAGTCTCACCGCCCAGCGCGCCTTCTCAGCCGAGCTCGTCTCGATCAGCGACTGGCGCGCCGCGCTCAAGCAGGCGGTGAAGGTCGTGGGCGTCGAGGGGATCTGGGATGCCGTCGTGGTGTGGTCGCCCGAGCAGCGGCGCAAGGACATGAAGTGCGCCGCCATGTGGAGCAACGAGGCCCTCAGCGCGACCACGTTCGAGACCCGCGTATGGCAGCACCGGCACAAGCTGCCGGCGGACGCGCGGTCCGAAGCCGCCACCGCACCGCTGGCCGGCGCCGGTGATCGCCTGCTCAAGGCAGCGGCCGAAGCGGGCATGAACTCGAGCGTGCTCGTTCCTATCGGTGACGGGCCCAGTTGCTCGGGATGCTCCAGCTGTTCAGCAGCCACCTGGGCCGCCGAGCGACGGAGCTGGTCGTCTCGCTCGAGGCGATCGGGCTGCAGCTCGCGAGCGCCGGCCGTCTGCTGGAGTCCGCGGGCACGCCCCATTGGCGCCTCGGCCGGCTCTAGGTCGCCGACCGGCTCATCCCCGGCGCAGGCGCGAAGCCCTCCTCCCACAAGGGCTCGTCGAGCCGTTGACGGTCGAGGAGAAACCGCTCCGGCGCGTCGCGAAATCCCGGGTAACTCGCTTGCCTCCTGCTGCCATGCGCGTGCTTTCTCCTCTGTGGAGAAGACACCGAGAAGTTTCGAGTCGGCCTTGTCCCCGTGATCGTCGACGTGCCACAGGAGGTACACGTCTTGCATCGCCGGAAGAGTAACTAGCTGGCGTGCCCGACCGCGGGGCATCGGGGTTGTAGCCTCGGGGAGTGGTTTCCGAGGAGCGCCTGATTGCCTTTCTCGCCGCCGAAGGAGCGGACCATAGCCGGCATGCGCGCAGTCGAACACTTGCTCGATCACCTCATTGGCACAGCCGACATCGTGCGCCGCTGGACCCAGCCGCGTGAACTCCAATATGCGGCACTGATACACAGCGTCTACGGCACCGACGTGTACGAGCAACCGTTGTTTGCGCTCTCGCGGCGCGCGGAGCTGGCAGAGCTCGCCGGCGAGAGGGCCGAGCGGACTCGCCTACCTGTTCTCGGCGATACCGCGCGACGCGCTCTTTGCCGGCACGCATCGTGGGCGCGGGAGCTCCCGGCTCGCACTGAACCGGGGGCGATGGTCCGCCGCCGAGCCGATCGCGAGCTCGACGCGCTCGTCCTGCTGCACATGGCGAACCTCGCCGAGCAGAAGACATCCGGCGATGCCTGGCTGGTGCGGCTGCGCAAGCTCGCCGAGCTGCTGATCGACAGCGAGTCGATCAGGCTCCCGTTGTTCGTCGCCCACCTGGCCGAGTTCTCGGATGCCGATGAGGCGTTGCTCCAGCGCTCCTACGCGAGCGGCCTGGCGGAGCTCGGGGAACCCGGGTCGGCGATGTCCCAGCTGGCGCTCGGCGCGGCGGTCTGCCCAGTCGTGCCCGAGCCCTGCATCTGGCACGCGTACCTGGCGCACCGCGCCGGCGATGGCGTGACCGCGAGAGATTGGGCGCGTCAAGGCCGGCGAAGGCTCGACTCCCTCGGGGCGGCCTGGGACAAGCGGCTGACCTACGAGCAGTGGCTCGAGCTGACGGACGCGCTCGAGACTCCCGACGCGCGGGAGTCACCCCTGGTCTCGGATCCGCGCGCGCTGTACGACGCTGTTTCGTCGTCCGCGGCCGGTTCGGCTCGGCGGCGTTCCGTCGACTTCGACGTCGACGGGCAGAGGCGTTTTCACCGCTACGTGTACTGGCTGGCCGACGCCGGAAAGTCCGCGCCACTCGGCATCTATCCCGGACTCGACAGCAAGCCGTGGTATGACCCGGCGGAGTTCCCCTTGGCGTGTTACCTCGAGACACACTTCGAGCAGATCCGAGAGGAGATCCTGGCGCTCGATCCCTCGCGCTTCCACCGGGAGAGCGAACGGATCCGGCGCTCGGGCGATTGGGATGTGCTGTTCCTGTACGAGCGCGGCCGCCGCCGCGATGAGGTCTGCGACGCCTGTCCGGTAACGACCCGCGGCATCGAGGTGACACGGGACGATGAGGACCGCAGCGGGGCTCATCTATGTGTCGCGGATGCGCGCCGGAACGCACATCCACGCTCACCGCGGTCCGACCAACCTCAGGCTCCGGTGTCACCTTGGGATCGACGTGCCGTCAGGAGACTGTGCCATCCGGGTTGGGACCGAGACACACCAGTGGAGTGAGGGCGCGCTGCCTCGTGTTCGATGATCACTTCGAGCACGAAGCCTGGAACCACACCGACGAGGACCGGATCGTGTTGATCGCCGATGTCTGGCATCCGTCGCTGACGGCGACCGAGGTGCGGTTACTCGAAGGCCTGCAGCGCTACGCGTACAAGTACGCCCGTCAGCTTGGTCGCTACTGGGCGAACAACGCCAAGGCGGAACGGCAAGGCGGCGGTGTCACCGAGCCGCCGTCGGCGAGCGTCGAGCGTTAGAAGTCGCCGCCCCCGAAGTCTCCGCCGTCGCCACCCCAGCCTCCCCCGTCGCCCCCGTCGCCCCAGCCTCCGTCTCCTCCGTCTCCGTGCCACCGTCACCGCGGTCGCCGTCGCCATCGCCCCAACCGCCACCGTCTCCGTCGCCGAACAAGCCGCCCACCAGCTCCTCTCCAAGACCGAGGCCCGCGCCCAGCGCCGAACCCATCAACAGTGTCGACATCAAACCGCCTCCGAAGCCGCTGAAGTACCCGCCGGCCCAGGGGCCGAACTGGCGCGGCGCGTTCCAGTAGTCGGTGGGTCGGCCGTCGACGACGACCTGGCGGCCGTGGGGCTGAAAGCCCTCCTTGATGCGCACCACGTCGGCGGCGCAGGCGGGTACGGAGCGCGGAGTGCCGCCGGGCGGCGCCCACTCGATGTCCTGCGTGGAGGGGCCGTGGCGCGGATCGAAGAAGCAGGGCGGCCGTCGCTCGGGCGGCGGGCGCCCCTCGAGAATCGCCTTCGCGTAGGCCATCGCGTATCGCCCCTCTTCGAGCGTCTCGCTCACCGGGGCGAGATCCTCCGGGTGCTTTGCGCGGTCGAAGACCTCGCTCGCGCGCTGGTAGGCCTGTAGCGCCTGCTCGTAACGCTGCTTCGCCTCCGCGGAGACGCCGGGCATCTGGATGTCGACGTCGAGCGACCGGATGTCGTCGCCGAGCGACACCAGGTCGTCCTGGGCCGACGCGCGTACCTCGTCCCACTCCCGCTCGCGGCGCGTCTTGTGTCCGAAGAAGGGCACGGTGTACGACACGATACCCGTCGATCTCTCGTCCTACATCCGGGTGAACGGCTGCCCCGCCGCGCGTCGTCGCTGGTCCGCGGGATGGGCTCTACGTGTGGCGGCGGTCCTGCGGCCGCGACGCGAACGCGGCGGCCAGTGTCGCGGCCATCCGCCGACGTCCCCGCGGACCATGATCCTGCCGTTGAAGACTCCCTGTGCGGCCGTCGACTGGCCGGTGATCAGCCTCACCAGCTCGGCGTCGTCGAGCGCCAGAGTCAGTCCCGGCCTTGTCTTCGCCGGCGCCGCGGGCCATCCGGCAGTCACCATCCTTGAAGCGGAGCTCGTAGACGTCGGGCTCACTGCCGGCCTCGGGCGTCACGTAACAGCGAACGGTCGACTTCAGGTTCACCGACCGGCTCTGGGCGAGCTGTCGCGCGGCATGCCAGAAGATCCCGTCGAGCAGGACTTTCCTTGCCGGTGAGCGCAGGAGGCGGCCGAGGGCGGCAGGCGAAGCGGTCTGCACCGCGCGTGCGGCCAGGGTTCCGAGCCGATCGGAGGCGTCGTGGACTCGGTCCTGCGGGCGCGGAGTCGACGGCTTCGACAGGTTCATCCTGGCGTCACGTTACACCTGAGGGCGGCTGGGCCTCGAGGGTCAACCGGCGGGCGAGGGGTGGCGAGTTGGATTCGTAGACTGCGCCCCGTGCTCGAGCCCGAATCGCTCGCGTCGCGCCGGGCGGTGAAGGAGGCGCGGCTCCGTCGTCGCCGTTTCGTGGGCGCCATCGCCGCGTTGGTCCTGTCGCTGACTCGGGGATCGTGGCGGTAGTCGCCGTCGCACAGGGTGGAACGAGGTCGAGGCACGCCAAGCGGCTGGCGGCGGCGAGGGCCAGGCACGTCGCCGCGACGCCGCGGGGCTCGCCTGTCTGCGATCGAGGCACGCGGGGACGCGAACATCCGCCGGCTGGCGACGCTCGGGATGCCCATCTACTGCGGCGGCCCGGGCGGGAACGAGGTGGCATTCACCTTCGATGACGGCCCCGGTGTTTACACGCACTACGCGGTCGAGAAGCTCACCGAGGCCCACGAACGGGCCACCTTCTTCGTCGTCGGCCGGAGCATCAACGGGTGGCCCCGTTGGCTTCCCCAGGAGATGAAGCTGGGCACGATCGCCGACCACACCTACACGCATCCGATGCTCACCGCGCTCAGCCCGGCGGCGATCACGTCGGAGATCCAGCGGACGAGGGGCATGATCGAGAGCACGATCGGCCAGCCTGTCGATCTGTTCCGGCCCCCGTACGGGGCCCGCAACGCGGTCGGTCGACGGCGTCGCCCGGCGACTCCGACTGCTCGAGATCATGTGGTCGGTCGACTCCGGTGACTCGCTCGGAGCGGACTGGAACGGGATCATCCGAAACGTCGAAGCCGGCCTCCATCCGGGCGCCATCATCCTCATGCACGAGAACCGGGGCCAGACCATCCGCGCGCTGACCACGCTCCTGCCCGAGCTTCGCCGCCGCCACCTCCGGTCGGTGAGCCTCCCCGAGCTGTTCGCCACCGATCCGCCGTCGGTGGCGCAGGTCGAGCGGGGCGAAGCGGCGTGCCCGGGGCCGGGGATCGGGCGCCCGAAGCTGACCGGGGGATAACCGGGCGGACTATCTCGGCGGCCGGCGGCTCGCCGGGTCCCGGCCCTTCGCCAGGTCGCCGGTGACGTCACCGATGAGTCTGCGTGACTTTCCGCCAGCCTCGTACCTGCCACTGCACCTGACGCGGAGACGCCGGAGGAGCGAGTGCCTTCGCCTCGACCACCCACGGCCGGAAGCCAAAGACGCGCGTGAGGATGCCGACGGCCAGCACCAGGCCGACCACGATCAGCTCGATGCCGAAGAACAGGACCGGGATGAGGATGATGAGAGCGACCAGCGCGATGAGGCTGACGAGCAGCCCGTCGCCGGCGTCGAAGCCCCCGAGGTCCGGGACGCCCGAATCGCTCCAGACGGATCCACGCCCGCGACGGCGTTGCCGGAGCGACCGCCCTTCGTCGCTGGACCACCTACGGCCGACGCGCCACTCGACGCCATCGGGAGTCCTCACGCGACGCGACCCCAGCTGAACGAACATCACGATCCGAGATACCCGAAGCGCGTCCTGCGGTTTCGTTCATTCCCGGCTGGTGGGCCGGGTTCGGCTAGGGTCGTCGGGGGCATGCGCGACTTCGATGCCTACCTCGATCGGATCGGGCTGAGCGGTCTCTCCAGCCCGACCCTGCACGACCTGCACCGCGCGCACGCCACCTCGATTCCGTTCGAGAACCTCGACCCCCACCGCGGGGTGCCAGTGTCACTGGCCGAGAGTGACCTCGAGCGAAAGCTGGTGCACGAGCGGCGCGGCGGTTACTGCTTCGAGCAGAGCCTGCTGCTGGGCGCAGCCCTGTCGCACATCGGGCTCGAGGTGGAGCCGATGTTGGCGCGGGTGCGCGTCGGGACGCCGCCCGGGAACGATCCGGCCCCGCACGCACCTGGTGCTCCGGGTTCGCGACGACGACGGCTCTGTCTGGCACGCCGACGTCGGCTTCGGCCGCGGCACGCCGCTCGACCCGATCCCGTTCGGCCCTGATCCCGACGCGGAGTACGAGCAGAGCGGGTGGAGCTTCCGGGTGATCGAGGAGGGGTGCAGCTCGTCCTCCAGAGCCGCGGCGAAGGAGCGCTGGTCGGACCTCTACGCCTTCGTGCCCGAGCCGGTGCCCCACATCGACATAGAGACCAGCAACTGGTGGACGTGCACGAACCCCACCTCGGCGTTCGTGTTCGGCGTGATCGCCGCCGTCCACCACCCCGACGGAACGCGCGAGCTTGATCCACGACTGGAGCGGGCGGCTCCAGCTCATCACCGAGTCGCCCGGTTGTCCAGGAGGTGTCCGAGCCGGCGCGCGAAGAGCTGCCGGAGCTGCTGGCGACGCGGTTCGGCCTGCCGGGTTTCACGCTCGGTGGCGACGGTCGGCTGCGTCTCGCCGAGTGACAAGGCGCCCGTCCGGACCCGTCGTGCGCCAGTACCATCCGGGGCGACGGGCGGTTAGCTCAGCTGGTCAGAGCGCCTGCCTTACAAGCAGGAGGTCACTGGTTCGAGCCCAGTACCGCCCATTCCCAAAAGGCCCGTCTGCGCGGGTGGTTTGGGTGCACAGAGTTGGGTCGCGTGCGGGCCGGGCAGGTCTGTGGAAGCCTGGTGGAAGCGCACTGGCGGCGCGGATGCGGCGTGGTGCCGGGCAAAACTCCGGCTATTGCGCAATCACAGTCGCGCCCGCACGATGACGGTGATCGGCGTGCGTCAGCGGTCGTCCCGTGCGCCTAGTCCCCCCGCGGCTCAGGGTATGTGAGCGCGAACGCGAGCAGAGCGACCGCGACACAGAGGACGGCTCCCGCGCACCCGCTCCAGGCGATGACCTCGGCCGGCCCGTAAGCGTACGGGTGGTCGCTGGCGTAGCTGAACTCGTGGATGGCCACTCCGATGAACCCCACGGCGGCGACGACCGCGAGGGTCATGGCCGCTCCGGCTACCCCACCCCGGCTCAAGTTCCTCATCAGCTCCGCTTGAACTCGGTGGCGAGCGCGCCGTTCGGATACTGCTGGTCGACCTTGAGCACTATCGCCCGCGCCTCCTGGCTATTGCTGACGACCTTCCCGAGAGTCTGGGCCGCTGGCGTGGGCGCGACCAATGCTTTCATGGAGTTCTGCAGACGCGTGTAGAGCGGCAGCATGTTCGCAACGAAAGCATGGCGCGCCTTATCGAACTGCGCAGCGGCGCCGGTGTTCGTGCTCTGGTAGGCGTCTCGAAGCACCGTCTGAAACTGGCCGTACACCGGGCCAAAGCCTGTGAACAGCTGGCGCATCGAGCGCACCTGATTTGCCGAGCCCGTCAGGTAGGCATTCCAGGCGGCGATGAACTTCTTAGCTCCCGCGGAGAGGTTCTGGTACGCCCCGGGGTCCACACGGTCGGCAGCTATGGACGCCGCCAGTGAGTCGAGCTTCCCAAGCGCATCCTTGAAGTGCCCGGCGCTCGCCTGGTTGGCGTTGGCAAGCCGGACGAGGTCCTGGCTGTTGAGCTTGTCGAGCCGACCCTGGAACAGCAGGACTGTGTCCTGGGACGTCTGCGGGTCCGAAAAGCTGTTGGTGTGCTTGGCCTCGGCCTGAAGCGTCGGGAAGACGCTCGCCACCGCGTTCGAGCCCGTGCCAATCTGGCGGATGAGCGCGGGGTCGTAGGTCTGCGAGACGGTAGTCACCCCACATCCGCCGACGACGAGCGCGGCCGGCACGGCAGCCAGGAGGAGTAGTCGGCGCAGCACGTTGTTCTCCTCAGTCCACCGGTCCCATCACGCCAACCTTCCCGAGCACATACCGGGTCAACGTGTGCGCCTCACAGCGACTGTCGTCCGGCTCCACGTGTACGGGATGGTGCCCTCAAGCCCCACCAGTCTGTGTGCACCCCGTTGTCCAGCGTGCACTCGGTGCGGTAGACACCCCCGCCAATCATCGCGACGACGAAGAGCAAGCCCAGTGCCCCGCCGACCACGGCCAACCCTGCACCCGCCACCCAAGCCGCAACACCCCTGACGCGCCCAGCCACGAGCGGAATCTATACCGATGCGACGGGCCCTTGCAATAGGCGGAATGGAGGACGACGAGGGGACGCGCGGCCGCGTGCGCCAGGTTCCCCAAGCCAGCTTGCGAGAGAACGCGACCAGACATCCCGCTAGGGTCCTGACCGGGAGCCCAGAAGCCGATGTCCTTCTCACCGCTCAACAGCCCCGTCGTCATCGACGGCATCGTCTCCGACGAGAAGCTCGCTGAGCTTCTCGCGCTGCAGACCGAGTACCCGGAGCTCGATTTCAAGCGGACGCTTGGACCTGCAGGACACCGGCGACAAGGTCGAGCTGGCCAAGGACATCGGTGCCATGCAGGTCCTCGGCGGATTCATCGTCGTCGGCGTCGATGACAACGGTGTCCCGACCGGAGAACTCGACGGCGCCGACCTGCGAGCTTTCGACGAAGCGTCGCTCACCCAGATGATGCTGCGCTAGCTGGCCGGACCGCTCCAGCTCCGCACCCGCGTGCCGAGTTCGACGGGACACAGCGTGGTCATCATCTTCGTCGGCCCCCACCCGGCCGGTTGCGCCTTCTTCAGAGCCGTCGGGAACTACCAGAGGAACGGCAGGGACCACACCGCGTTCCGCGAGGGCGACGTCTTCTTCCGCGATGGGACGCGCAGCTCTCGGATGACCCAGGTCGGGCTTGAGACGGTCATCGCCAGACGCGTCGCGGCCGCCAAGGCGGAATGGTTCGAGGAGCAGCGAGAGCTTCGCCGCCAGGAGAGGGCAGCGCTATGAAGCCGCGACGGAAGCTCATCGTCCGCTCGGGGACCGTGAACCTCGACATGCGGCCGCGTGAGATGAGCCTGGCCGCGCTGGAGTTCGCTCGGACAGGCGACCAGATTGGTCTGCAGCACCTCCTTAACGACGCACGGGCGCGGGCCGCCGGTTCATCGACGCCGGTGAGATTGAGGATGAGCTCGCGAGCTCTCCTCGACAGCATCATCTGCCTTGCGGCCATCTTCCTGGAGTACGAGCAGTGGGACTGGTTCGAGAGGGTCATCGAGCTGCTGCGCGAGATTTACTCCATGCCACTTGGGCCAGACGACGCGCAGCGTTTCGGCTACAGCACGCGTATCCCTCCCAATGAGCCGGCACCGAGCGTCTGGCTCCAGCTGATGACCAGGCTGTACGCGCTCGGCGCACTCGCGGTCCGTCGACGCCAATGGAGAGCGGTCCGGACACTGACGATGCAGCTTCCCGACCGCCTGATGGGCTACGAGACCAACTGGCTACGACACGCCATCACGATGATGAGCAGAGCCCAGCACCTTCAAGGCCAACAGGGCGGCCGGACTGTAGAGCTCAACCTTCTCAGCCTGGCCGAAGCGCAGGCGGCACGTCTTGAGTGCCTGCGCCCCGACGGCCTCGATGCCGACGCCGATGAGCTGCTGACAAGCCTGGCGCAGTTCGACATCCTCACGAACATCGTGGCGGTCGAAGACAGTCCCGAGCTCGCCTACGGTAAGACCTTCTATCCGAACTTCGCGCGGCTGCAGCCAAGACCGCGTCCAAGGACTCGTGGACGAGCTCCTGACGCAACGACAGGATGCGCGCCGCGCTCGGGGCCGAGGACGATGCGCGACTCGCGACGGCGCTTCGCGCCATCGAGAGCGTCGCCTATCCACGAGGGAATGCGCTACCACGGGTTCCGGAACTGGGAGCACACCCCGGCCGGCCGAGTTCATCGCCGAGCATCTGCCGGCAGAAGACTGAGCGCTGCCATCGAGCCGTCCTGGACGGCCACTACGCTCCAACGATGCCCCGCAGTTGCGTTTTCTGTGGTGCGCCGGCCAACAGCCAAGAACATGTCTGGCCGAACTGGGCTGCACCAATGCTCGCAGGAGAGGGACCTCTCCCACACCTCCAGCAGGTGACGCAGGAAGGGCGCCCGGGAGAGGAACGGCGCTATTCGAAGGATGCCTACTCGGTGACCGTCGGGGTGGTGTGCGAGAGATGCAACAACGGCTGGATGTCCGAACTTGAGTCGCAGGCGAAGCCCTACCTTGAGCCGATGCTCCGCGGTCACGGTCGGGCTCTGCATCAGGCCGGTATAGAGACTCTAGCGACGTGGGCGCTGAAGACCTCGATGATGGTCGAGCACCTGCATGGCGCCAAGCGTCACGTCATCCCCGCTGAGGAGTACGCCTACCTCTTCGAGCACGGCGAGCCCTCCGACCGTGTCCGAGTCTGGATGGCGACGTACGCGGGAACCTACGCCGTCGCCGTGGGAAGCATGTGGGGACTCGACGCAGAAACGAACGAGGCCGCGCCCCGGATGTGGGAGCCCGACCGCGGTGTGCGTGATATCTGGGGAGCGACCATTCTCTTCGGCCCGGTCGTCTTCCAGGTGTTCGGGACAACCATCCCGCCGCTACTCGAAGGTCTCGAACTGAACACGCGGTACACGCATCGCATCTGGCCGTACGCCAGCGGATTCACCTGGGTCCCGCACCCCGGATTCAACGACCAGGAACTGATGGCATTCGCTGAAGTTCTGCTCAACGCGTTTCCCCGGCGGATGCCGACACGGGCCTGACGGCGGGCGCGCCCGGGTTCGGCACCACGTCGAGAATCGGGGCGCCGCGCTCTGGGGCGTGATTCGTGCGTGTCGAACGCGGTCGACGAACTCTTCAACCCAGATAGCCTCTCGTATGAGGAGACGCTCGCGGCACTTCTGCCCCTAAGCGGTTGCTGGGTACGTGTGACGGTGTTCAATAGCGCACCGCGTTCACAGGTTGCCCCATTTTGAGGGCACCGCGAGTTGCGTACAGGACGTTCGTCCATCCGGTCGAGCCGGCGAAGGTGAGGCGATGCGGCTCACGTTCGAAAACTCCCCGAACTACGTATCCCTTGAGCCGCGAACATTTGTCCATGCCGGCTACATCAGGTACGGGAACTTCAAAGGGGTACTGAGCATCACTACCGGTGAGACCTTTGTTTGGCTGGACGGCCGCTCTGCGGACGAGGGCGGGGGTGCTGAGGTATGACCGCGGTGCGAGCTGTCCGCGAAGGAGCGCGACCATGCGTGGTCGCGCTGAAGCCACTGTTCGCTCGATCAGTCAGCGAGTTCAGTCACCTCGCTGACCGTCGCCAACTATTCCGGTCGGGGAGGTGGTCGGATGGCCCGGCAACACCGGTTCTCGCGCATTGGGCGGCGTGCCCCGGCGCGAAGTAGCCCGTTCTGCCCTGGCGCCCCGGCCCGCGTAGCGCTCAGACTTGCGGGCCTGGAGGCCCTCCTCAAGGAGCCCCGGTTCGTGCGAGGGCGATCAGTTATGTGGGCGTACGTTGCATTCCGTCCTCCCTCGTGCGGGCAGAGGCCCGCGGTGGGCTTGGCGGAACGCCTTTTGGCCGGGTCGTCGCGGGCCGCCGTGCACGGTGACTGAGCCGCCGGGAGAGTAGTCCCGCTACTGAGAGTACGCGCCATCTCTTCGCATTTGCGGCAGTCACGGGCGCTCGCCTCTCTGAATGTCTCGGCCTCGTGTGGGCCGACCTCGACCTCTCCGATCCCGACCAGGCCACCGCCGAGTTCGTCATGCAAGTTGATCGCCAAGGCCGCCGACAGCCGCTGAAAACCGAGGCGGCGGAGCGCTCGATCGAGCTGCCCCGTGCCCTGGCCCAGCTGATGATCGCGCACAAGCTGAGGACCTTGCCACACTGGACCGAGCGCGTTCGTGTTCGCCGCGCGCTCCGGGCGACCCCTGATGCAGCGTAACGTCGCGCGCGCTTCGCAACGCCCAGACGAAGGCGACTGACGAGCGTGGGCGTCCGACGTTCCCGATCCTGCACGAGGCGGACGAGCGTGGACGGCCGCGCGCGGCTGCCGCGGGCGCGGTGCCGAGCTTCCATTCCTT
This sequence comes from uncultured Solirubrobacterales bacterium, assembly GCA_963839105.1. Classification (GTDB taxonomy): domain Bacteria; phylum Actinomycetota; class Thermoleophilia; order Solirubrobacterales; family Solirubrobacteraceae; genus Palsa-465. The sequence continues at coordinate 622,591 of CAWITQ010000008.1, read as the reverse complement.
CCGGCACACAGCCGCCAGTCGCGCGATCGCCGCGGGCGAGTCGGCGGAGGAGGTCTCGTGGCAACTCGGCCACGGCAATAGCAACGTCACCCGTGCCGTGTACCTGCACGAGATCAAAAGCGCTGAGCGAGCGGTCCAGCGCCGCGCTCGGCTACAGCGCGAGTATGGCGCTGTGCTTGAAGCGGTGGCGGCTCCGCCGAGGTGATAGTCAGCGCGGGGAGTCCGGTCAGGAAGACACGACGCGAGGCGTCCTGCAGCGCAAATTTGCGCGCGTATTCAAGCATGGCCGCATTGGACGTTGTCGAATAGTCAGCGGAAGTCGTACCGTTCCGCGCTCATGCCAGCACCGATTCCAGCGCGCGACCGCGACGTGTATTTCGTCGGTGCGGGGCTATCCGTCGCAATGGGCCTGCCGAACACGGCAATGCTGCTCGACGGGGTGCTGGGTCTCGCGCGGCGTCCGGGCCGTTGGCAGACACAGGAACTTGAGCAGCGGCTCGACAAGGCGTTCAAGTACTTCTACCCCGACGCGATCAACGCCGGCTACCGGCCCGACGTGGTGGATTTCTTCTCAGCGCTGCGTACGTACCTCGATGTTGGCGCTGGCCTCCCAGGCGGTTTCGCAGATGCTCCGCACCTCTATCGATCGCTCAAGTCTGCGATCGCTCACCTCCTCATCGAGAAGGTGCGGCAGGGCGACAACTCGCTCAAGCAGCGGCACCCGTACCTCGATGAGATGATCAGTCCCGGGAATTTCATCATCACTTCGAACTGGGATGTCCTATCGAGCGCTATGCACAGCTCCATGGCATACCGCTCCGGCACTCGGGGGCCGGCGATCCCAGCGAGGTCGTACTTCTGAAGCTACATGGCTCCATCGATTGGTGCCTGGGCCAGCATATGACCGACAGGCCGAGCTCAGACTACGCGATGCTTAATGAACGGCTCTTCGGAACCCGCCCGTATACGCCTAGCCTCCCCCCGAAGACCAAGCGCATTGATTTGGCGGTCCGGATTCGCGCTGATCGAGCGTTGGTCTAGCTTTCTTTCGATGGTACGTAGCCGGGCATCGGAGCCGCACATGGTGACGATGGCCCACGGCAAGTCCGGGGACCTCGGTCCGCTACGCGAGCTGTGGCGGCACGCCTACGGCGCGATCAGCCGGGCGGCGAGGTTGGAAATAGTCGGCTACTCGATGCCGGCGGACGACATCGAGATACGAACGATCCTGCGGGCAGGCGTGGAGCGCGGCACCGATCTCAACCACGTTGTCGTCCGCAATCCGACTCCCGACGTGCATGATCGCATCCGCCGATATCTCGACCGCAACATCAAGTCCGATTACCGCGGCATCGCTGTCGTCTAGGCGAGATAGACGGATGGTCGCATGGCTCAACCGATGACATCGGCACGCCTTCAGGCGTAGGCTTCCACGGATGGACGACGGGCGGGAGTCCGCGACCGAGGCGACGACCCCGGCCCTGCCGAGGGCATACGCATGTCGCGGCGCAAGCGCCAGCTCCCGGGGATCGGAAAGATCGATCGTGTCCCACTACGGGAAGTTTGGCGGCACGAGGCATATGACCTGACCACCTGGCTTGAGGGGAACATCGACGTTCTCAACGACGTGCTCGATCTACGCCTCGGCAGCGTCGAACGCGAACGCGCCGCCGGAGCCTTCAGCGTTGATCTGATCGCGGAGGACGACGCCGGCGGCATTGCGGTGATTGAGAACCAGCTTGAGCGCTCCAACCACGACCACCTGGGCAAGCTGATCACGTACACCGCGATGATGGAGGCGCGCATCGCGATTTGGATCGTGGCCGATCCGCGTCCTGAGCACGTGCGGGCTATTTCATGGCTAAACGAGGCCTCTGCGACTGACCTTTACTTGGTCAAGATCGAGGGCATCCGGATCGGCGACTCGTTGCCCGCGCCGCTGCTGACGTTGATCGTGGGACCGAGCGAGGAGAGTCGCGAAGCGGGCGAGGCCAAGAAGGACCGCGCCGAGCGCTACCACATCAGACGACGCTTTTGGGCCGAGTTGCTCGACCGGGCCAAGACGCGGACCAGGCTTCACGCGGCAGTCTCACCACCCGAATACGGCTGGGTCGGGACGGGCGCTGGAAAGCGGGGTCTCGCCTTCAACTACGTGATCACTCAGCATGGCGCAACCGCCGAGCTGTACATCGATCGAGGAGACGGTGAGGAGAACAGAGCTTTCTTCGACTCGCTGCACGAGCACAAAGACGAAATCGAGACGGCTTATGGCGGGGAGCTGTCTTGGGAACCCCTAGAGAGCAAGCGCGGGTGCCGAATCGCTCAGCGCCTGTTCTCCGGCGGCTATCGAGACGACGAGGCGGAGTGGCACCGCGTGCAGGACGAGATGATCGACTGCATGATCCGGCTCGAGCGAGCGCTGCGGCCATTCATCTCGCAGCTGCCCATTTGATAGCTCGACCCCTGGCTACGGCCGGCGGACCCGGCGAGTGCGGGTGGTTCGCGGCGACGGCATGAGGTGCACGCGCGCGTGGAAGCGGAGTGGAAGCATCAGGCCGCCGCAAGCCAAGGCAGGATCCGCGTCTTGACGGTCGACACGACCGCTGCCGATCGCGCTCGAGGACAAACCACGGCGCACCGCGACAGGCATCTGGAGCCTTACAAGCAGGAGGTCACTGCTTCGAGCCCAGTACCGCCCATTCCTAAGTCTCCAGTAACGCCTTGTTTGCCCGTTCGGACAGAGGACGAGTTTCCCGCCCGCTGGCTTGGGCAACGGTCGCGGGCAACGGTGGCGTTACCTGGCTCGAGCCTCATGCGGCTCGACCGCCAACAGGCAGGCTGGGCCGCTCGACGATCGCTCGACGTTGGTCGCCGTCGAGATCCTCGCGAGGGGGTCACGACATCGATGACCGGCGCCGTGTCCGCTCTCGTCGCGGCGCTCTGAGTGTTTGCCGGTCCTGGCTGGGCGTGCCGCTCGCGGAGCGCTGGACGAGATAACTGCGCCTGTTAGGCGGATACAACGAGGCCGAACAGTTCGGCTGCCTCGTCCGGCGAGATTTCGAGCGCGGGTTCTCCGATGTTGATCTCGATTATGTTCACGTTTGGTAGGACGCTCGGCGCGAGGTGATGAAACAGCCACACCCGCCGATCCTCGGCCACGTCAAGCGCCCGTTCCTCGAGCGTCTGCAGATCACCACTGAGGTGGACATGGAAGAGCGGCGTCTGCGGCGGGTCGGGGACAACGATGACCCCCGCGACCTCGCTCAGCGCGGCCGCGACTGCGCGTGCGTGCGCGAGAAACCGAGGCATCTGGGGAGCCAGCACGTCGAGTCCACGCTGTGCTGAGGCGGCAAACGGAAACATGCTCGGAAGCGCTCCGCCGTGACGACGACGCCAAACGCAGGTCTCAGCGACCACGTCCTCTGGTCCGGCCAGGACACTGCCAGCGAATCCACACAGTCCTTTGTATAACGAGACGTACACCGTGTCGAACAGCGCCCCGATCTCCGGGTACGGACGATCGTAATAGGGCGCGGATTCCCAGATCCGGGCGCCGTCGAGGTGCGTCGCGACATCCCTCTCGCGGGCCCACCGGATCTGCGCTAGGAGATCGTCCCATTCCGGAAGTTGCCCGCCGATCTCCCGCTGCGGTAGCTCAATTAGCAGCGCTCCGATCGGCGCGCGGATCGCCTCGAGATCCTCGAGCGCGATCAGCCGGTCACGATCGCCGATCAGTTCCGCCTTGAGACCGTGGAGGTGCGCGTAGCCGCCGTGCTCGTGTAGTTCGAGATGGCAAGTGGGGTGAAATGCGACCGTATCGACCCCGCTTCGATCGCAGAGAATTCGCAACGCGATCTGCTGTGCCATCGTGCCGCTTGGTAGCAACGCCGCAGACTCCTTGCCCAAGAGATCGGCGAGACGGCGTTCGAAGGTCTCGACGAACTCGCCCTCTCCGTAGCTGTCTGGCCAAGCGTCCGGCGGAACCGCCGCTGCCGCAGCCTGCAACAGCTCCTTCGCCCGAGCCGGACGGCGCTGCGCGAGCCACCGCTCGCAGCGCCCCCTGACCTCCTGCCAATCGTGCTCCGCCACAAGGCGACCCTACCGCGGCAGACAGGCTCGCGCCCGGGCCGCCCTCGACGTCTCCGATTTGCGCCCTAGCACCGAGCGGCTCGACGGCACACCCCGCCCGTGCGGGATTAGGCCGGCAGATCGAAACGTCGAGTTCATCGAGCCTGCGCCGCCCCCCGCCGCGTCGTTGCTATTTGGCGAGAGCGGGATCCTCCTCGCGGTCGAGGCGATCCGTCGGAGGGGCGAGCAGCTAGATGATCTCGAGACGTGCGTCCGGCGGAACGCCAGGAATCCCTCGCTTGAACTCTGCTGGGGCTCGCCAGGAACGATGCTGGCGGCGCTCGAACTGTGGCGGCTGACAGGCCAAGTCCGCTGGCGTGACGCGTACTTAGACTCGGCCAATTGGCTGCTCGACGAGTGGCGCGAGCAGGTGTGGGTTCAAGACCTCTACGGCGAGAAGCGCCGATACACCGGCGCTGGACACGGATTCGCGAGCAACGCATTCGTGCTGCTCGAAGGTCGCGAGCTCCTCGGCGACCGTGCCGACGATGCGATCCAGCGCATCGTCGCGGCATTCCACGAGCTCGCCGTCGAGCGCGACGGCGTCGCTCAGTGGTTTCCGGTGGCCGACGACGCAACCGGCCGTCGGCCCGTTCAGTGGTGCCACGGATCGCCTGGGATGGTCATCTCGCTTTCAGGTCTTCCCGCCGACGATCAGACCGATCGCCTGCTCGCGGCGGGAGGAGAGCTCACATGGCGAGCCGGTCCGCTCGTCGAAGGCGTCGGCCTGTGCCACGGAACGGCCGGAAACGTGTACGCGTTCTTGGCGCTGCACACGCGCTTTCGAGAGGAGCTCTGGCTGCACCGCGCACGAATGTTCGCGATGGATGCGGCCGCCGACGTCGACCGGCGTCGCGCCGCCAGCGGCCGCGGACGCTACACGCTCTTCACCGGAGACATCGGCGTTGCGCTTCTGCTGCGCAGCTGCCTCAACGCCGACGGAGCGTTCCCCTTCCTCACCCAATCCACCGCGTGATTATCGAAAAAGCCCTTGCTTCCGGTTCGGACTATTTCCGGCGCTGCTGGACATCGATCGAACCGGCAGTCTGCGGCCCGCTGCCGGATCGGCGACGAACCGGAGTCCGTAAGTCGCGGTCCGCCGCTTTGGACTTGACTGCGCCTTAGGAAACGTTGGCAGAAGGTCGCTGCGTGTAGCGCGGCAACCCATCGTCCGCGAGCTGGTCCCACGCAGGCACATCCTGCACGAACGAGTGGTAACTAGGACGGATTGCCGGGTCATCGTCGAGCGTGCCAAGACGGACCGAGACCTCGGGTCCCTCGGGCCACGTCCCGCCGAACAGACTCGACCCGCAGCGCTCACAAAAAACCTTGGCCATGTGCCCGGGCTCAGTGAAGTTGACCAGCAGCTCACGGCCCTGGAGCAGAGTAAAAGCCGAAGCCGGCACGCGGCCTTGGGCCAGCGCCGCCGCGCCAGAGTGCTTACGACAGCGCGAGCAATGACAGAAGTTCGCGCGCCGGAATGGGGCCCGAAGCTCGTAGCGCACCCCGCCGCATAGGCAACCGCCTCTAATCTGAAATCGGTCCGTGGTCATCGCACCATTGTGAAGAAGCGCCGGCGCCCCCAACCAGCCTGGAGCCTAGAAGACCTCCCTCTCCACGAAGCACCGGCAGCGCGGATTCGTCCCGAGCGATCGATTGAGACTGCTGGATCGGGTTACCTCCGCCTGCCGGTGATCGATCAAAGGGGAAGCGAGCGGGACACCTAGGGCGGGCTCCGCTGCTTTACTCGGCGCCGGGAGGCGCCATCGCGACCGCGTCCGTGACCATCACCAAGTAGCCGTCCGGGTCGGAGATGCCGAACTGACGATCAGGGCCAGGGGCACCCGCTTCAATCGGCCCCGGTTCGAGCCCAGCCTCCGTCAGCTGAATGTGAAGTTCCTCCAGCCCGTGGGCGTACAGGTAGAACAGGACGGCTTGCTCTGAGGCGTCCACGATCGCATCGGCCTGGGCGAGCATCAGTCGCGCCTGGCGCCGCTCGAGCCAGCACCAGATGCATCGCCCCTCCTCCTCATAGGTGTTGTGCACCTTAAAGCCGAACCGCTCGTAAAACGACGTCGACCTCATCACGTCCGCTACGTGCACGAATGGGACGAGACCTTCCACATAGTCGCCGCTCACGCTCACGAACCAACGTTACCGCGGAGGGGACCGGGCGTCGACTGCTGCCGCTCATCGATCAAACCAACACTCGTCCGCCCGGGGGATGAATCATGTCTGGGGTACGTTCTACGTAACCAACCGGAGGAGACGGCATGGCGAGAGTTAGCGTCCGTTATATCGTCGACGATGTCGACGCTGCGATCGGGTTCTACTGCCAAGAGTTGGGCTTCCACGAGGACATGCATCCAGCTCCGAGCTTCGCGATGCTCTCGCGCGGTGATCTTAGGCTTGTACTGAGCGCGCCCGGCGGTGGTCCCGGAGGTGGACAAGCGATGCCCGACGGGACGACCCCTGAGCCGGGCGGGTGGAACCGCTTTCAGCTTGAGGTCGACGACATCAAAGCAACGGTTGCCCGGCTTCGCGAACACGGGGTGAGGTTCCGCAACGACGTTGTCGCTGGGGTAGGCGGCAAGCAAGTCCTGGTTGAGGACCCAGCGGGCAACCCGATCGAGCTCTTCGAGCCCAGCATTCCTGAGGCAAAACTCTCGCGCCGCGGTTAGCGCCAGCACGCCACTAGCCCGGCCTACCACGTCCGTGAGGCGGCGGGCAAGCAGGTCATCCGGCACTTCCACTATGGGCTACATCCGACAGCGGCGACAGACCCCGCCGAAGCCGACCATACGGCAAAGCTCGCGGCTGTTGGTTTCGTGCCAGACCGGAAGTCGGGCCTCGCGACGGCAAGAGGCGGTGACGGGGCAGCGCGCGAAGGCTCACGGGCGAGTGCTTTCACCGTCTGACAGCGCTCCGACGGGAGGTGCCTTTGGCAACGATCGGATCGCCGGCTCGGCGGCAAGGTCACCCCCCCGCGGCGAGTCGCGGGATTGGCGATTGCGAAATTGCCGGCGTCTCGCTCGTCGAGATCCGCACTCGTTGTCGCGTAGGCGTCTGTGGCCCACGCTTGTCCTGCAGTGCGCGGGCGGGTCAATTGGCGTGGGCGTCCGCCAGCTTCTCGGCCTCGTGCAGTCGAGCATCGATCAGGTCGAGGCCGAGATTCCAGAAGCCCGGATCGCTGAGGTCGAAGCCGATCATCTCGCCGAGCCTTTGTGGGTCGCGTGAGCCGCCGGCGGCGAGCATCTCGAGGTAGGAGTTGACGAATGGTTTGCCGATCTCTTGGTAGCGCGCGTACGCCGCGAGCGCCAGCAACTGCCCGAAGGCGTAGCTGTACACGTAGCCGGGCGTGTCGAAGAAGAAGTGCGGAACGGTCGACCAGCAGTGCTCACTGCCGGGGGTGGGCTCCACGGCCTCGCCGTAGTAGTCGCGCATAGCCTGGGCGTACAGTGCGCCCAGCGTCTCGGGCGAGAGTTCCCCTTCGGCTCTGCGCGCGGTGTGCGCGGCATCCTCGAAGCGGTTGAAGGCGATCTGCCAGTGCACGGGCAGCAATGCGTTGTCGATGCTGCGACCGATGATCGCCAGTCTCTCACGATCGTTCCCGGCGCTTGGAAGCAGTCGCTCGATCAGCAGTGTCTCGCCGAAGGTCGACGCCGTCTCGGCGATGGTTATCGTCGGCATGAAGTCAAAGGTTCCGCGGGGCGCCGCGAGCACAGCGTGAAGGCCGTGGCCGAGTTCGTGGGCCATCGCCAACACATCACCGATCCGGCCGCGGTAGTTCAGCAACACGTGTGGATGCACGGTGCACGACCAGTCACAGAAGGCCCCCGGGAACTTCGTCGGTCGCGGCGGCGCGTCGATCCAGCCCTCATCGAAGAAGCGCGCGACGATCGCGCGCACCCTCGTTGACAACGAGCCGTAACTGTCGAGCACAAGCTCTCGCGCCTCGACATAGGAGTAGCGGCCTTCGAGGTCTCCGATCGGTGCCAGCACGTCGTAATCGGCGAGCTGGTCCAATCCGAGCAGCCTCGCCTTCAGCCGGTGCCAGCGGTGGGAGATGTCGTAGCGGCCGACCACCGCGTCGACTAGTGCCTGCACCGCCTCACCGGAGATCTCGTTCTCACGGTTCCGCGCATCAAGCCAATGGCGGCGTCCTCGCAGCCGATCCAGCGTCGCGTGCCCCTGCAGCAGTGCGTTGTACACGAACGAGCGGGTTCCAAGACCCGGCTCCTGCGCCGCCACAAACCCCTCCATGAACTGCTTTCGCACCCCACGGTCGGGATCCTCGAGCATGCTCAGAAACGCACCGACACCGACCTGCTCACCGTCAACCTCACATTGCACCTCCGAGATCAGCTCGTTGGCCAGCCGGACCCACGCAAACCGGCTCGTCGCCGACGTCTCGGACAGGACCCGCTCCTCGGCGCACGCTGAGCTGCTCGCTCGCGGCGTCGTGCACCCGACGAAGATGATGGGCCGCGAACTCGACCTCCGGACCCGCGTCCGCGAGCAGCCGCTCCACGGCGTCCCGCGATCCAGCGCCCCACTCCAGCTCAAAGAACCGCAGCTCCTGCTCGATCTCGGAGCGCCGCTCCGCGACAAACCCATACAACGCGCCGGCAGCCGCGTCCGAGAGATCCCGCTGATGCGAGAGCGAGGCGTACAGAAACGCTCGCAGCATCGTCTCACGGATCCCCGACCACTCCTGCGCCGCGGCAGCGAACTCCGGGGCGTCAAGCTGCAGCACGCGCCCGCCGTACCGCACGGCGAAATCAGCGGCGCGCCGCGCGGCGTCGTCAAGCAGCGCGCGCGCACCGTCCGCACCGCCACCGTCGACGAGCGGGTCGAGATCCCACACCGCCGCCGCCAAACCCGCGTCACCGATCTCTCCCGAAGCCACGGTCACCCCGCAATCCTAACCGCGCGCGACCCGCTCTGCGACCGCCGCGAGCATCTCGCGGTAACGGTGATTCCCCCTCCTTTGCGCGGACAGGAAGACGCTCGCCATCGTCGCGCCGGGCGGCGATCTTGCCGGTACCGCTCGTGGCGATTTGCGGGTCTCTCGAGGATGTGGCGGTCAAGACCCGCGTTCGTTGGCGCGGGTATTCGCTGCTGACTGCGCCGGGGTGGCTGCCTATGTCCGGGAGGGGCAGCGCAACGCGCGCCAGGCGAGCCGACACTGTGACTGCTTTGCTACCGAGCGGTCGTTGGCGCTCGACGGCTGCCTTGACTAGGAAGTACGACTGGCGCGAAGCGGCGCTGGCACGTTTCAGCTGACCGTCGCCGTCGAGGACTCAACCTGCTTCAGGAAAGCCGCGGCCTTATCGGGTGTCACGAGCCAGTCGAAGTAGTCGGCTCGATTGCTGAACCCGTTGACGAACCGGTCTCTGATCGCCGGGGCCTCATTTGCTGCCATCAGCACACGCAGGACATGGTCGGGCATACCGCTGACCAGCATGTTGTTCCACTCGACTACGAACCGCATGCACGAGTTCCAGAAGTCCTCGAACGTCTGCTCCATGAACACACGGTCGTACGGGGCGTCGCCGTGCGCGCGGATCGCGGCCAGATAAGCGTCGGCGGCCCAAGCCGCGCTGTTGGCGCCCGGAGCCGTCAGCGGGTCGTTGACGACCAGGGCGTCGCCGATTCCGAACACTAGCCGGCCGGACGGCAGTTGGCCTACCGGCTCGCGGACCACGGGGGTGAGTCCTCCCAATAGGAACCCGGTGGCGTCCATCGGTTCGGCGTGGCGGCAGCGCTCGTACATCCCTGGCAGGAAATCGTCCAGCAGCCGCTTGGCGACGGCGAGATGCTTCTCCACCGAGTCGACCCCCTCCCAACGGTCGAAGGGCCCTCCCGGATAGAATTGGAACACGATCAGGTGGCCTGGCCCGCTAGGGGTGAGCGTTGGCAAGATGATGTTCTCGCCTACACCCGCGACGATCGAGAAGTTGACCCCCTCCCAGCCAGCACGAGGCGGCACGCCGTTGACTGCGACAATGGCAACCACCTTCTGTGGCTCCTCGAACGGGGACCGCTCTGGAACCCGGCGGAACAGGCTTGACGTCTCGCCCCCACCAGCAGCGACAACCACGAGGTCGTACGCGTCGCAATAGCGCTCGAGATCGGCGATCCCCACCTGGGCAATCTCGAGCTGCCCGCCACGCTGTTCCAGCATTTCCATCCAGGCCGGATACTTGACCCGCTGGTCAACCGACTGCGCCGCTCGATCCAGACGCGCCGCCCAGTCGAAGAGCGGGCTCGGGCCAGCGGGCGTATAAGCGGCGAACGCCATTCCCTCGATCTGGGGACACTCCTGCTCCCACAGATCGATGCCGAGCGAGCGCTCCGTCGCGAGCGCCGAGCCGAACATGGCCGGTGCGGACGTCAGACGTCCGTTTCGCAGGTCTTCCGGCGTACGGTTAGAGACCACGGTCACATCATGGCCGTCATCAAGCAAGCCAAGCCCGAGTTGCAGCCCCGCCTGGCCGGCGCCAACGATCAGAAAGCTAGCCAATGTCCCGCGCTCCTCCCGCCCCGTCCGTGAGCTGCGACGGACTCTCGAACTGTTCACACCACACTACCCGAGGCGTAGGGATGGATGGAAGTTTGTCGCGATCGCTGAACGCCCTTCACGACGCGCGCCGGTTTCGCGTCAGGGCGAAACGGCTGCCCTGGTCCGACCATGAGAATGGTGCTGCGCCCAGCGTCGGTTCAGATATCGCGCGGGTCCGAGGCCGGGCGCAGACGATTCCGTCATTACAGGCTTCCCGACCCGGGGTCGGGTGATGCTTCCGCGAGGTTCCGGCTGCGCCCGCGGGCCCGAGCGACGCCGCAGGCGGACGATCGGTTCTCCATATCGGCATCTTTCGCACGGGGGACCACCTTCGACCGAAGCAGCGGCCACGCCTGCGCGACCGCTTCAGGCGTCAAGGAGCAGTCTTCCGACTGCGATCAACGGCCGCGCGCCAAGGACTGGACGACTCGCTGGAGTCCTGCTTCGTGGTGGCGACGAGTACCTCGCGACGGCCGAGCTCAGGCCCCCATTGCGCGGCAAGCGCAAACGGCGCCGCCGTCGGCAACGCCGAACAACGTGGCGGCAGACCGCTGCGGATTCCTATCCGCGCACCACCGAGGCTCTTCGCTTCTCCCGGCTGATGCTTGTTGCAGGGCCAAAGCAGGCCTGGATGGCCGCGGACGGGCGGGTCAAGCAAGGCGCGGCTGCTTGGGGGTCGTCCCGCGGGTGTACGAGCGTCAGGACTCGTCGACCACGTCCGTCGGGTGTAGCGCGTTCGGACCTGTTCGGTCGGGGCGAGCGGCACTGAGGCAGCGGCGGGGTGGGCTGCTCAGCGACGCTCCTGGAGTTTGGCCGCGAACTGCGCGGGCGTGAGGATGGGAAGGTCGTCGCTGAGTACGAGCAGGTCCTGGTCGCCCGTCACTAGGTAGGCCCGCCGGCTGATCGCGAGAGCGAGGAGGTAGTCGTCGTCGGGGTCTCGGGAGCCGACCGGTGGCGGGCTTGCGGGGTCCTCGGCGAAGGTCCCGTGGTGGCTGACCCAGGTGGCGAACGAGGTGGCTTTCTCCGGTCGGATGCTCTTGCGCAGCTTGGGATAGGCGAGCGCTCGCTTGAGTTCGGTGAGCAGCATCTCGGAGACCACGAGTTCGAATAGGCCGTCGCGACCAGCACGGAGGATCTCGGCCGAGGGGCCCTTGGCTGAGAGCACTCCTGAGATCAGGACGTTGACGTCAACGACCGCGCGCACCAGATCCCCGTCGGCGAGGCCTGGTCGCGTGTTGTGCCTCGACAGCGAGCTCGGTGGCCTTGGCGTCGGGCATGGTCGCGTTTGCCCAGAGCTCGTCGAGAACGTCGAGCTTCAGGTCGCGGCGCAGAGATTCCTCGATCACGGCGCTATCGGAGACGCCCGTGCGTGCGGCGCGGATCTTGACCCATTTCAGAACGTCCTCGTCGATGGTGAGTGTCGTGCGGACCTTGGCCACAGCCACATCTTATCATTGTGATGCGGTGATGCGCCGATGACAACCCTTGATCGTCGTCCAGAGGAGGACGTCATGCAAGCCACACCGCTGCTGGACAAGGCCGGTCGGCGCCGGTCACCAGCGACCACAGCCAGCTTCCACGAAGGACGCGTACCGAGCAACAAGGGCGTTCGATACCCGCCAGACCCACCGACGGTCGCGGAGATCGTCGCGGTGATGCGCGCCGCTGGCGACAGCCCGGAGGGCCTGCGGCTGCGCGGGATCGTCGCGGTGCTATGGCGCGCAGGGCTGCGAATCAGCGAGGCGCTCGCCCTCAACGAAACCGACCTCGACCCGAGCCGTGGCTCACTGGTGGTCCGCCACGGCAAGGGCGACAAGCGGCGAGAAGTCGGGATGGACCGCTGGGCGTGGATGCACCTCGATCCTTGGCTTCGAGCTTCGCCGTCAGCTGCCGGTCGGCCGGCCTGTTCTGCGTCCTGCGCGGCCCGACCCGCGGACGGCCATGCGCGTCAGCTGGAATCCGCGCTCAACTGCACCACGCCGCCGCGACCGCCGGGATCCGGCGTCGGTTCGCGCCACACCAGCTCCGGCATGCGCATGCGGTGGAGATGTCGCGCGAAGGGATCTTCGCTGCTCGTGATCCAGCGACAACTCGGGCACGCGGACCTGGCCATCACCTCGCGGTACCTGCGCGGGATCGACAACACCGAGATCATCGCCGCCGTCCATGAACGACCGGCACCATGATCCCCGCCGACCCGCAGACCCCCGCACGCAGCTGAGGCACACAGCCCGAGCCGAGGAACGTGGCCGCGCTTCGGCGCGGCCACAGATCACCGGACGCTCGGCCGGCAGAGCACACGCGCGCCAAGACAGCCGAGCCGCGGTAGGTCGCCAACGCGATCGCCCGCCGCATGGACGCCGGAAGACGAAACGGATCGTCGGACATGCGGTCGGCCACGCGTGCCTCTGAGCGATTGTGCAGCTCGGCTCTTGCTCGCTTCAAAGTCCTCCCGACCGCTCGCTCGTGCATGGGCAGAGTAGGCGGTCAGCGGTGGAGTTGCGCCCGGCGCTTGTCCTAGTACGCTGATCGTGCGATGACACCGCCGTGCACAGGCGAGGTGTCGGCCGTCCGGAGTGTCTTCCGCGGCCTGCGTGGCGAGGCGCTTGTTGGCAGGCTCCCGCGTGTGCGTGTGCGTGTGCGTGTGGGCGCGGGTTCGGCTTTCGCGGTGGTGGGTGTTGTTGTGCTGGCAGGTGCGGCACTCGCTGACGGGCGTCTCTTTGGAGTCCGTAGCCATACGTCTGCTGGTCTGACCAGCGGGCGCTGGCTTTCGGGCGTGGGTCCCGCGACGTCGGTTCCTGCCCGTGGGGGACCGACCCCGCTGTTGCTCGAGGGGACGGTCGTGACAATGGATGATGCCCATCGCGTGCTCGTGAACGGGCGCGTGCTGGTTCGCCACGGGCTGATCGTGTCGGTCTGGTCAGGTTCGCGCGTCCCGCGTGGCGTGAGCCTGCGCGGCGTTCGAGTTGTCAGGGCCGGGCGTCGCGGGCTGATTTTCCCCGGGTTGATCGATATCCACGATCACCCGAGCTACGACGTGCTGCCGCTGTGGCCGCCTCCAGCTTCGAATCGTCAGCCACAATTCGGTCGTCCGACGGGGCGTGAGCCCTACGACAACCGCTACCAGTGGAACACGACGTCCTCGCCCGAATACACGCGCCTCGTGGCGAACCCCGAGACGGCGCTTGCGTTCGGGGACGCCCTCGGACTCGAGGCTCAGGTGCTCGTGCACGCCGAGGCTCGCGCCGCGCTCGGCGGCGAGGTCGCGATGCAGGGCGAGCCCGAGCTGCCCCAGGATCCGGGCGTCAACGGCCTGCTTGTGCGCGACATCGATGGCGTGAACTTCGGGCGCGACCGCGTCGCCACGCAGGTGGCCACCGTCGAAAGCCCGCAGTTCGCGAGCGCGGTTGCCCCTGCTTTGCGGGGTCAGATGAAGCTCGGAAGCGTGAACGCGTGGATCGTGCACCTGGCCGAGGGAGTCCGTAACCGTGATCGCGCCGCGGGCGACACCTACTCCTCCCGGCACGAGTTCGACACCATCCGCCGTCTAGGCCTCCTAAACGACGCCACCGTGGTCGTGCACGGGATGGCGCTCGAGCCGGCGGACTTCGCCGCGATGCGCCGTGCCGGACCGGCCAGCCGGAGCGCGCCCAATGACAAGCTCGGCGCGAAGCTCGTTTGGTCGCCGCTGTCCAATCTGCTGCTCTACGGTCACACCACGAACGTGTATGACGCGCTCGCCAAGGCGGTGACGGTGTCGCTCAGCACCGACTGGACGCCGAGTGGATCGAACACGCTGCTGGACGAGCTGAAGGTCGCGGACATCGCGCTACGCGACCCTCGCATCCTGGGCCGCTCACGGCACGAGGTTCGGGCGCTGACGCACCAGCGTGCGCTCGACCGGCTGCTCGTCGACATGGTCACCCGCAACCCAGCCAGGACGCTACGCTGGCCGATCGGTGAGATCGCGCCCGGCAAGTACGCGGACGTGCTAGTGATCAAAAGGCCAGCCGACAGCCCGACGGGCGGGGCGCCCGACTCGCCCTACCGCGACCTGATCGACGCGACCGAGCGCGACGTGCACCTCGTTCTCGTGGGGGGTGATCCGGTGGCCGGGGATCCACGCGTGATGCACTCTCTGCGGGGACCAGAGGTTCAGCTGGTGCCCAGTGCGGTCGGACATTACGTCAAGGCGCTTGCTTACAGCCGCTCCGGCATCGTTCCGCCGCGCTCGCTTCGATTGGCCCACGTCGAGCACACGCTCAGTGACGCGCTGCGGGCGCTCGGGGGCGACGGCGCAGGCGCGGCTTCCGGGCCGCCTGCGGCGTCGGCGACGTTCAGCTACCTGCAGCGCCATTGGAACAGTGGTCTTGACCGCGGCATGAGCGCTGCCTCATTTCGCGATCAGGTGCTAGCACCGATGTTCGGCCGGATCAACGGACGACTGAACATCGAGAGGATCTCGCTCGGTCCTCTACTGACCGACGATGACCAATTCTTCTTTGACTTCATCGCGGGTTTCCGCCGGCGTGGTGGCGTGCCCGCTGACCCAACTCCACCCTTCCGGCCATACCCGGCCGATTACAACCAGCTCGGTCCGGACGGTAATCCGTTCGCAATGGGCGCGTTCTTCGACCGCTGGTATCGCGCGGATGTCACAGCCGCCTCTTTAGGACCCACAAGGCCGATCCCACCGACCTAAACGCTCAGGCTGTTGCCATCTCGTGAGCAACCTCGTCGCCCACGCGGTTGGCGTTCGCCGAGAGGTCCCACCTTTCGCCGCATTCAAGCGGATAGCGAGACCACCGAAGCTGCGCAGCCGGCAAGCCCGCTCTCGCCCATTCGTGGCTGCTCCTCCGGGCCGAAGCAGTGACGGCATTCATCGCGGTCACTCTGCACCGGACGAACGACCGGGAGTGACGAGCTCGCGCCGCCGGAGCCGTCCGCTCTCGTAGGCGGCGCGGCACCGCGGCGCGACGGGCGCCGTTGGCTTTGGCGGTGTCCTCTAGCAAGCGCCCCAGAACGGCGATATTCGAGGTACGGCTCGGTAACGACTCGCTCGCCAATCGCGTCGCCGTTTGCTGGGCAAGCGCCTGTGCAAACGGGCGAAGCGCAAAAGCAGAACGCTCGATCGCCGCGAGATTTTCTTCCGCATCGGGCTAACGCAGAAGCGTTTCGCCGGTCGCTGACCGCCCTACTCTGCCCATGCACGAGCGAGCGGTCGGGAGGACTGTGAAGCGAGCAAGAGCCCAGCTTGCGCAATCGCCGAGAGGCACGCGTGGCCGACCGCATGTCCGACGATCCGTTTCGTCTTCCGGCGCCCATTGCGGCGGGCGATCGCGTTGGCGACGATCCAGCACCCCCACGGCACCGGCGCCAACTTGTGCTTCACCACGAACGCGGTCGTCAGCTCGGCCGCGTGGTGCACGCGTCCCGTGGCCATGATGTAGCTCCGCGCTTCGGTCGCGTGTCACCGTGCACGCGATGTCAGCCGATCGGCTTCGTAGCGCGTACGGTCGCCGACTGTCAAGCAGCCTCGATCGCATCCGCGAGACGCAAGTCGCCCTGACGCGCCACCGCGCCTGGGCTGCTTGACAGCGTCGCCCGTCCGCGCTTTCTGGCAATGAGGTTGGGGCGCGAGCGCCCCAACCTGGTCAGACATCAAAGCCAACCGCTTTGCCACCCAGCAGACACAGACACACACAGACACACACTCCACGCACTGAAGTGCTGACGGTCGAAACGTCCGCAAACGTCCGCGGGGTCTGCCGGGTGGCGGCCTCGGGGAAAGAAAAAGTTCGCAACGGGACGCCGGCGCATTCAGACGAACTCAGGACCGGACGTTTCCGGGCGTTTGCGGACATTCTGAGAAACGTCCCGGAACGTCCGGGTCGGTCGCATGCAGGGACCTCGGCGGTCCGCAGCCGCACGAGGCGACCGCCCGCCGGGCTAGGTTTCTACGCCGCCGGCACTTCGACGAGGGTCGTGGCCACGGCGGCGGGAGCGGGTATTGGGTCGCCCGCTTCGCGCAGGCCCTCGAGGTGAAAGGGGATCGCCTCGCGGATCAGCCGCTCTACCTCTTCCTGGGTGTCCCCGACGACTCCGAGGCCGGGCAGGTCAGGGCAATATGCCCCCCAGCTCCCGCCTTCATTTTCGATTACGACCAGGTATTCGCTCATCGATTCGGCCTCCGTAGTCCGGCCTGACGAAGGATATTCGCCGCCGTGCCCGTGGGCACGTCCTGGTTGGCGTGGCCGGCGATCGTCACCTTGCCCGGCTTGGTGGGGTGCTCGTATTGACGGTGGCTGCCGCGCTGGCCGGACAGGAGCCAACCATCGGCCTCGATCAGGCGGACGATGTCGCGGTATTTCACGCCGGCGCCCGATCGCCGGCGGTCAGGTCGGCAGCGACGGGCGCGAATGCGCCAGCCAGCAGGGCGGCGTCGCCGGCCTGGCTCTTGGCGTGGAGGTAGCGCGCGGTGGTCTGGATGTGCGAGTGCCCCATCCAGGACTGGACCTGCACGAGCGTGGCGCGGTTGACCGCCATCGATCCGAAGTAGTGGCGGAGCGAGTGGAAGGGCAACGGGCGGAGTCCGGCTTGGCTGACCGCCGCCACGTACCGGCGCCTGAGCGCGCTCGCATCGAGGTGGCCGCCGCCGGGACCGGCGAACACGGGATCCTCGTCGGCGGTGAAGTGCTCGCGCTGGCCGAGCCGCGCGAGCGCTCGGGCGACGTCGGGGACCATCGGGACGGTTTCTGACCTTGCCGCTCTTGGGCGAGACCAGCTCGCCGAAGCTGTAGTTGGCTCCGACTCTGATTGCCTGCCCGGGGAAGTCGACATCCCGCCAGCGCAGGGCGACGAGCTCCCCGCGTCGCAGCCCCGTCATCGCGGCGGTCAGGTAGATCGCGCTGTCCTGCTCGCTGGCCGCGGCGCGGGTGAGCGCGGCGATCTCGTCGCGGGAATAGAAGTCGTAGTCGCCGGAGTAACGGACTTGCTGGCGCTCGATCGATGCGGTCGGATCCTGATCGATCCAGCCGCGACGAGCGCGCGTGCGCGAGGATCGCCCGGGTGGCCATCAGCAGCTTCTCGGTGGTCCGCCCATACGGCAGGCTGTCGTACCACGCCTTGACCTGGCTTGGGCTCAGGTCGCGCAGGGGGGTCGTCGCAAACCGCGCGCGGCCATACGGCGTTCCGCCCGCCGCGCCGTCGGGCGCCGGGAGCAGGTAGGCGTCTAGCACCTGGCGGTAGTCCTTGAGCGTTGAGCGCTTCAGGTTGCGCTTGCGCTCGCCGTGGCGCAGCCACGCTTCGGCCGCGTCAGCAAAGGTCACCGGAGCACCGCTCTCCGTACGCGGCGTCGGGCGTCTTGCCGACTCGTGCTCGAGCAACCGTCGAAGCTCAGCCTGCGCCTCCTTCGGTGTGAGATAGGACGGGCCCGGCTTGGGCCCGTCCGCGGCGTGCCAGATAACCGCGCCACGCGAAGTTCGCCTGCCCGAATTGTGCGCCCACGCCGGCCCCAGCACCCGCGAGTGCTTGCCGTCGGCGTCCCACCAGAACGCTCGCCAGCGTCGGTTTCCGCGCTCGGCCAAGGTCCCGAGGCCACCGGGTCAGGGTCGAGACCCGACGGCCTCCCTGACCCGGCGCCGGCGGGCACCTCCTACATGACGACAGCTTCGTAGACGTCGACCGCGCCCCCGGTCTCAAGTATCGGACAGCCCTGAGCGAGCCCGACGGCCGAATCGAGGCTGTCGGCTGACACGATCGAGTAGCCGGTCAGGGCACGCGAGCCGCCATCGCTGACCGAGCCGCCCGGGCCGACTGTTTTCGCGGTCCCGGTCGGGGCGCCGCCGTCGACTACGGCCGAACCGAGTCCTCCGAACCACTGACCCCACTTGGCCATCTGCGCATTGCGGTCGGCCTGATCTGCGGCCATGCCGTTGCCGCCGCTGTACGCGAACATGTAATTCGCCATCTCCTGCACCCTTTCGGTCGCGGCCGGCGCGGATGCCGGCCCTTTGACCTGATGACGAACAGGCGATGCCCGAGGGGACAGCGCGACCGAGAAACCGACGACCTGCCCGGCCCGCCGATTGTCGGGGCCCCGGCGCCTCGAGTAGCCGGCGCTCACCTGCTGCCCGCGCATGGAAGGGCGCGATCAAGGCAGAGGCCGGAGGGTCGCGACGAGGCGAGTGCAGGCCTGTTGACTGGCGCGTCGGTCGTCAGCATTTCCCATTATTGAGCGCTGGGCGCCGGCCCGACACAGGGCGACCCGTCCTGCCGATCACTTGACCGATACGAGTCGCGCAAGGTACCCTGCGCCGCATGGTACCCCCCGACCGCGATGTTCTCTCTCAGCTTCGTCGAGGAGTACTCGAATACTGCGTGCTTGCCGCCCTACGAGATCGCGAGCACTACGGATTCGAACTCGTCAAGACCCTTGGTGAGGCAGACGGCGTGTTGACGTCGGAGGGGACGATCTATCCGTTGCTGGCCCGCCTACGGCGCGACGGCGCGGTCCAGACAGACTGGCGGGAGTCCACCGCCGGGCCACCTCGGCGCTACTACAGCCTTACCAGGAGCGGTCGTGATGCTCTGGAACAGTTCACCCGCGACTGGGCACGATTTCGCAACGCCGTTGATGGCTTGCTCAGGAAGTAGGTCAAGTGAGCACGACAGCTCCAAATCCCCTGATCGACTCGTACATCAAGCATCTGCGCGCGAGGGCGCGACTGCTCCCTCGCGGGCAGCGGGACGAGCTTATGCAGCAGATCCAAGAGCACCTCCGTGAGGCGCTTCCGCCCGGTTCAACTGAGGCTGAGGTGCGGAACGCGCTTGACCGGCTGGGCGAACCGGACGCGATCGTCGCCGAGGAGTTCGACCGGCTCGGGATCCAGCCCGCGAGGGCGGGCAAGCTCGAATGGGCAGTCATTGTCCTCCTACCCTTCGGCGCGTTCCTGATTCCGATCTTGGGTTGGGTGCTCGCCGTGATCCTGCTCTGGGCATCACGCGTGTGGAACCCCCGGGAGAAGGTGATCGGCACGCTCCTCGTCCCGGGCGGTCTCAGCGCCGTCTTGTTCCTCGCCCTGATCGGGTCAGGCAGAACCTGCACGGAGAGCGGCGCGAGCGGCCGTCCCGCCATTCAGCACTGCACCAGTCCTACTGTCCCCAACGCGATTGGCATACCGCTACTGATCGCCTTCGTCGTCACGGGCATAGCTACACCGATCTTCCTCGCTCGTCGCGCAAACGCCACCCGAGCCTGACCCTGCACTCCGGCGCAGCACGAACGCGGGGCCCGGCTCTGGAACCGGACCTGGGCCTCCCATTCGGCGCGGGGGCGGTTCACGGCGCCGAGAGTGTCCTGGGACCGTCCAACCCAGCGGCCGCCCTGCTCGCCGCGCTTGGGAGGTCTCGGCGCGGATCGGGGTCGCGTCCATCCACCGCTGTAGTTCGCTTGCGGTTTTAGGTTCCCAGGTTGAGTCAGCCGCCTCACCTCCTCGTCGAGGGTGTCGGGGTCGGCTTGCTGGTACTTGATTCGGTAGAGGTGTTGACGGTCGACGTCGGTGAACGGCGCGCCGTTGCTAGCGTGGCTGAAGAACGGGTCGAGGACCGCTGCGCATCGCCTAGCGCAGGCCGTCGGCTCCGCAGCGAGTATTCGCGCGCCCGCACCACCTCGCCACGTGGACACCCGGCACGCACGCGCCGCAACCAACCCGTCGGCTCGAGTTCCGGAGGAGCGTTGAGCTAAACGGCTGGAGTGGACCGTGCGCCGCCGGCGTCGCGTTCCGGCGAGCTTGTCGAGGTGATCGGGACCGGAGCGTCATAGTTGGAAGGCGCTGGGCGCCCAGTGACCGGGGCGTGGAGCGCTAGGCCTGTGGCACGGCGATTGGACGCTCGGTGATCGGTGCGGCGGCGTGCGGTGTCGTCGCGCCGCGGCGGCGGTTGACGATGCCGTCGGTGGTCGCCCAGGCGGCGAAGAGGAGCGAGCCGATGATGCCGGTGAGCGTCACCAGCACGCCTGCAGCGGCGGTGGCGGCGACACCGTGGGCGCCAAGGATGAGGACGGCCGCGGCCGGCCCGGTGCTCGGACCGATCGGCAACTGGCCGACTGTGAACATGACGATGAGCAAGGCCATCGAATCGAAGATGGAGATATGAACGCCGATCGCACGGAGCATCAGCCAGTTGCGCAGCACCTGGGCGCAGACTGCCAGCAGCGTGAAGGTGATCAGGCGGCCACGGCTTTGCATGCGCAGGACCGCGAGGCCCGCCCCGAGCCCCGTCCGGTGACGCTCGGACACGCGGCGCAATGTCGCGACGAGGCCCGCCATCACCGCGATGATGATCGCCGGCACCCACAGCGGGACGCCGAGCGGAGCCACGAGCGTGAACGAGAAAATCGCGACCAGGGCCAGCTCGACGGTGATGATCGGCACCTCCGCCGCCACCAGGGCCGGTGCCCCCGGTGTCCCCCGCGGGGCAGCCCGACGCACGGAGGCGATTCGCACCGCCATGCCGACCGATCCGTTGACGATGCTCGCGATGCAGCCGAACGCGGCCGAGCGGAACAGCACGCGGCGGCTGACGGTGCCGCCGGCGGCTCGCACGCAGATCGTCCACGCCTCGGTCCGGGTCAGCAACGCGCCGATCTGGAGCAGCACCGATAGCGCCACGAGAGCGATCGGGGCAGTCCGCAGAGCCGCGCTGAACTGCGCGGCCCGCCCGGCGAGCACATACGCCAGCAGGGCGGCGACGAGGAGAGTCCCGCCGACACTGACGGCGATCTTTCGGCGCATCGAGGCGACGCGAAAGTCACGCTCGGCCAGGTCATCGGGGCCGGGATCCGGCGAGTTCACGACGTTCACAAGGGCGGCCTTCGCGGTAGAGGTCTCAGCGGTTGCGGCGCCCAAGCGGACGACGTCAAACGACTACCCCTTAATAACGACCGCTACCAGCGAAACCTGAACTGCGGGCTAGCCCTAGCCCCGTTCGACCCGCGACTCAGCCGCTAACCAATGGCAGCTGGACGCCTGAGCGCACGATTCGCGAGCGCTGACGCGGTGGCCTACCTGAGAGTAGTCTGCGTTGCGATGGCGAATCGCGTGGATCGGATCACACCGGCCTATCGCGGCGTGATGGCCGCCTCGTGGGCTGGAGTCATGGCGTGGGGCCGGATGCGAGCGACCGGTGTGGAGCTGATCCCCCTGGAAGGACCGGTGCTGATCGTCGGCGACCACGACAGCTACTGGGACACGGTTGCGACCGGGATCGCCGCCATGCCACGCCGGCAGATCCGGGCCCTCGCGAAGTCCTCGCTGTGGAATAACAAGCCCCTCGGTGCGGTGCTGACCGGGATGGGCCAGATTCCGATCGAACGTGGCTCGGGCGACGCGGGGGCCCTCGACCGCGCGATCGAGGAGCTGCGACGGGGCGCCTGCATCGGCATCTATCCCGAGGGCACGCGCTCGCTTGGCCGCGTGTTGCGCGCGCGTAGCGGGATCGGCTATCTGGCGCGGGCGGTGCCGGAGACGACCGTGATCGGCGTCGCCTGCAATGGCACGGCCGCGATCACGCGGTTCCCCAAGGAGCGTCCACACGTACGGGTGGAGTTCTTCGAGTTCGATCGAGCGGCGATCGGGCCCGACGAGACGCCGCAGGAGTACAGCACGCGACTCCTGGCCCAACTCCGTCAGCGCGCACCGATCGAGGCGGCCGGCCGCAAGCGTGCCGCGGCGCTCGCCGGCCGCGTCCCCACGTGGTCCCCCGAGCTGGCGATCACCGGCAAGCCCGGTGGCAAGGGAGCCATCGAGGAGGCGCTTGCCCAGATCGCCGCGACGCAGGACTAGTCAGGGCTGCCAGCCGGCACCGACGTGACGAGCAGCTTGTGCTCGCCGACCTGGACGACGTCGCCCGGGTGAAGCTGCCGGCCGCGGCGCGTCTCGACTTCTCCGTTTACGCGCACCTGCTCGGTCGCTAGGAACGCCTTGACTTCGGCGCCGCTGCCGATCACGTCCGCGAGCTTGAGCAGTTGACCGAGCCTGATCATCTGACCGCGGATGGGAACCTCGTGCACCGCAGATAAAGCTACCGGCGCGCCCGTGCACGGGCAGGAGTCACCCGGCCAGGGCCCGCTCCAGCTGGCTCAGGCACCCGCGCCACCCCCAGTCCTGCGCCTCGCGGCGCGCATCGGTGGCGATGCCGCTGTTGACCATCACCACCGTGGTCAGGCCGCCGGACTCCGAGAAGGTGAGCTCGATGAGCTGCTTGTTGGATGGGTCCTCGTCGAAGGTCCAGGTCATGACCAGCCGGCGCGGCCGCTCGATCGTCGTGTACTGACCGTGCGCACCGGATTCGGAGCCGTCCGGCCGCCGCATCACGATCCGGACGCCCCCGCCCACACGAAGGTCCACGTCGGCCTCAGGAGTACTCCAGTCTGGCTCGCAGTGGAACCATCGGCGCATCACCTCGGCGCTGGTCCAGGCGTCGAACACGGCCTCGGCCGGAGCGCTGAACGTGCGCTCGAGCTTGAGCACGCGGCCGGGCTTCGCGTTCACTGTCGGCCGTCGCGTTCCTCGAGGTACTCCTCGACCACGTCGAACAGCCGCTCCCAGCGACTGCGCTGAAGCTCGATCCACGCCGCGGCCTCGGCGAGCGTCTCGGCGCGCAAGCCGAGACGATGGTGGCGGCCATCGATCACTCGGGAGACGACTCCCGCCTCCTCGAGCAAGCGCAGGTGCCGCGAGATCGTCGGCTTGGAGACGGCAAAGTCGCCGGTCACCTCGGCGACGGTGGCGGGCCCTCGGCTGAGTCGCTCGACGATCTCTCGCCGGAGGGGGTGCGAGAGCGCGCTGAACATATCGTTAGCCATTGTGCTAACTATATAGCCGGCCCGCGAAGTCCGTCGAGAGGAATCAGCCATGCCAGAGCACACAGTCGGAACCCGCGAGGAATGGGACGCAGCGCGCGGCGAGTTGCTGAGGCGGGAGAAGGAGCTCACGCGCGTGAGTGACGAGATCGCCGAGCAGCGCCGAGAGCTGCCGTGGGTGAGAGTCGAGAAGGAGTACACGTTCCGTACTGCGGACGGGCCGAAGAGCCTCGTCGAATTGTTCGACGGGCGCTCACAACTCGTCATCTACCACTTCATGTTCGGCCCGGAGTGGGAGGCGGGATGCCCGGTCTGCTCGTCGATCGCCGACAGCTTCGACGGCGTCATCGCCCACCTCGAGGCGCGCGACGTCACCATGATCGCTGTCTCCCGCGCGCCGATCGAGAAGCTCCTCGACTATCGCGATCGCATGGGCTGGAGCTTCAACTGGGCGTCCAGCCATGACAGCGACTTCAACTGGGACTTCGGCCGCTCGGCCACGAGAGAGCAGGTGAGCGGGTGGGCCGACCAGGTGCCGCCATTCGTGTCGCAGTTTGCCTCCGATTGCGGCACGGATGTAACCGGTTACTTCACCGAGGGCCCGGGGTTGGGCGTCTTCGCGCACCGCGATGGAAACGCCTACCTCACCTATACCACCTCGGCACGAGGGCTCGAGGTGGTAATGACCTACTACGGCATCCTCGACCGCACGCCGCTCGGGCGGAACGAGAGCGACCCGGTGTTCCAGTCTTGGATTCACCGCCACGATCAGTACGAGGATCATCGGCCGCCAGCCGCGACCAAGTGAAGATCCCGCACCTGGCCGCCGGGTGTCGGGTAAATAGTGTGAAACAAGGTGTCCGCGGCGTTAGACTCGCGGCGAATGGAGGACCGGGGGCGCACCGCGGCCCGTCGCGTAGCCGGCGGGTTTTCAGCCAACTCTCTGAACGCGTCGCCGGAGAGCCGTGGGCTGCCCGACG
Source organism: uncultured Solirubrobacterales bacterium (assembly GCA_963839105.1). GTDB lineage: Bacteria > Actinomycetota > Thermoleophilia > Solirubrobacterales > Solirubrobacteraceae > Palsa-465. The sequence continues at coordinate 598,056 of CAWITQ010000008.1, read as the reverse complement.
AGCGTGACCCGCTGGGCCTCGACCCGGAGACGATGCGCCGGCTCGGCTACCGGACCGTCGACATGCTGATCGAGCAGCTCACGGCGGTGCCCGGAGGCCCGGCGCTTCGCCGTGCGTCTCCGGCCGAGATGCACGCACGACTTCCGGGCGGCCCCGACGGGCCGAAGGACTTCGAGACGCTGCTCGAGGAGCTCGAGCGTGACGTCCTGCCCTTCATGAGCCGGTGCGAGCACCCCGGCTACTTCGCGTTCATTCCCGCCGCGGGCACGTTCCCGGGCGCGCTCGGTGACTTCATCGCGAGCGCTCTCAACATCTACGCCGGGTCGTGGATGGAGTCGGCCGGGCCGAGCCGGCTCGAGCTGCTGGTGCTCGAGCGCTTCAAGGAGTGGATCGGCTACCCGTCCGAGGCCGCCGGCGTCCTCGTGAGCGGCGGGTCGGCGGCGAACATGACCGCGCTGGCGTGCGCGCGAGAGGCCATGCCCGATCGCGCCAAGGACGGGATCGTCTACGTCTCCGATCAGGCTCACTCCTCGATTGCGCGCGCGGCGCGCGCGTTCGGGATGGGCTCTGACCAGCTGCGGGTGCTTCCAAGCGACCGGAACTACCGGATGCGCCTCGACGCGCTGGTGGGATCGATGGCCGCCGACACGCGCGCCGGCCGGCGGCCGTTCCTCGTCGTGGCTTCCGGCGGGTCGACGAACACCGGCGCGATCGACCGGCTCCCGAAGATCGCCGAGCTGTGCCGCGAGGCCGGTGCCTGGCTCCACGTGGACGCGGCCTACGGCGGGTTTGCCGCGCTGACTGAGCGCGGGCGCAGCTGGCTGAGCGGACTCGAGCTCGCGGATTCGATCACGCTTGATCCGCACAAGTGGCTCTACCAGCCGTTCGAATGCGGATGCGTCCTGATCCGCCGAGGCGATCAGCTACGCGGCGCCTTCGAGGTCCATCCCGACTACCTCAAGGATTCGACTGCGCACGAGGCCGAGGTGAACTTCTCCGATCTCGGCCTGCAATTGACACGGTGTGCGCGGGCGCTGAAGCTGTGGCTCTCGCTCGGGTACTTCGGCGTGGACGCGTTCCGGGCAGCGATCGACAGGTCGCTCGATCTGGCGCTCGTCGCGGAGAAGTTGATCGCGCAGGAACGCGAGCTCGAGCTGGTCTCGCCCGCGCAGCTCGGGATCGTCTGCTTCAGGCGTCGCTTCGAGGGCGCCGACGAAGAGTGGAAGCGGGGCCGCCTGAACGCGGCGCTCGTGGGCCAGTTCGAGCAGAGCGGTCTGGGACTGGTCTCCTCGACGACGCTCGAAGGGCGGTACGCGATCCGCCTGTGCATCCTCAACCACACGACGACGAGGGCGGATGTCGAGCGGACGATCGAGTGGTTCGCACGGGCGCCGGAACCGTCGCTCACCGACCCGTCGTCGCAGATGGCCCTCTCGCTCGACGACCGGACGCCGTCCGTCGCTGACAGCTGGACGAGCGACGCGGCGTTCGAGCTCGCCGAGCTCGCGGCGCTGCCGTTGTTCGCGAACCTGCCGCAGCAGCAGCTCGCGCGCGTCGCGGCCTGGAGCAGCGAGCTGCGCGCGCCCGCCGGAGAAACCGTCATCGAGCGCTGGGCCGGCGCGCGCGACTTCTACGTGATCGTGGAAGGCGACGCCGACGTCTTGATCGAGGACGACCAGGTCCGCCACCTCTCCGAAGGCGATTTCTTCGGCGAGGTGGCGGCTTTGGACTGGGGGTCCGGGTTCGGCTACGTCCGCACGGCGAGCGTCGTCGCGGCGTCCGATCTGCGGCTGCTCGTGCTCAGCCCCGCGTCACTGGGCGTGCTGCTCGCCGATTACCCGCCGCTCGGCAGCCGGATTCGCGGCGTGGCGCGCGAGCGCATGCAGCGGATGTGAGCCACCGGCGATCACGCCTGGGCCGGAGCCGCACCCGTCTGCGCCATCTCGACGTGCGCCCGGCTGTCACGACCGCGGATCAGTAAGAGCGCGGCCACGAAGCCCAGCGCGGCGATCACCGCGCCACCGAGGAACGCGCTCTGGAAGCCGTCGGTGAGCGCGTGCGGCATGGTGGAGACCCCGTTCGCCAGCGCGTGATGGGTCCGCGTGGTCGCGATCGTCGAGAGCACGGCCAGGCCGAGCGCGCCGCCGATCTGCTGCGAGGTGTTGATCAGCCCGCTCGCCAGGCCCTGCTCGTGCTCGCGGACGCCGGAGACGGCGGCGATCGTGGAGGTGACGAAGCCCAACCCGAGGCCCGCCGCCGCCAGCAGCGAGGGACCGAGGACGTCGGTGAGGAACCCGCCGTGGACCGATATGCGGCTGAACCACAGGAGCCCGAGCGCGACCAACAGCATTCCGGTGGCGAGGATCGGCTTGAAGCCGAAGCGGGTCACGAGCTGGCCACCCAGTCCCGCCGCCACGATGATCATCACGGCGAGAGGCAGGTAGGACAGGCCGGTGTGGATCGCGCTGTAGCCGAGAACCTGCTGCATGTACAGCGAGACGAAGAAGAACATCGAGATAAGGGAGGCGCCGAGCAGGATCCCGACGATGTTGGCGCCGGTCAGCGTCCTCAGACGGAAGATCCGGAACGGGACGAGAGGGGCCGCGGAGCGCAGCTCGATCAGCACGAACGCGGCGAGCAGCACGACCGCCACCACGAGAAGGCTCACGATCTTTGTCGATCCCCAGCCCGCGCTCGAGGCGTCGAGCAGGGCGTAGGCCAGGACCGACAGACCGGCGGTGACGCTGACCGCTCCCGCGGCGTCGAGGTGCCGGGTCGTCGACGTCGACCGGCTCTCGGGGATCAGACCAGGCGTCAGCGCAAGTGCCACCAGCGCCACCGGCACGTTGACCCAGAGGACCCACTCCCAACCAAGGCCGTCGGTCAGGATGCCGCCGAGCAGGACGCCGGCCGCGCCGGCCGAGCCGGCCACCGCGCCCCATGCGGATAGGGCCTTGTTCCGCTCCGAGCCGTCCCGGAACAGGGAGGTCACGATCGAGAGGGCTGAGGGCGAGATGATTGCGGCGCCGAGACCCTGGGCGGCGCGAGCGGCGATCAGCTCTCCCTGGGTGGCCGAGAAGCCGGCGGCAAGCGAGGCAACCGCCACGACGACCAGGCCCGTCATGAACACGATCCGGCGACCGATCAGGTCCGCCGCGCGGCCGCCGAGCAGCAGGAAGCCGCCGAACGCGATCACGTAGGCGTTGACGATCCACGGGAGGTTCTGCTCGGAGAAGTGGAGGCCCCGCCCGATGCTCGGCAGCGCGACGTTGACGATGGAGGCGTCCAGGACGACCACGAACTGCGCTACGCAGAGCAGGATCAATGCCGTCCACCGTCGTTCGAGATATTCCTGCGGGCTTGTCATCTCGCTGCTCCTTTGCTTTTCAGTGCCTCACCCTCAGGACGAATGGGGAGATGAGAACGGGACACCTGAGCGGTATGATTCGTGACAGTCGGAAACGGACTTCCGATTCCGACTAATATACGGAATCGTGATTCCGTTTGCAACTCGCAGGATTTGACCGCCTACCGCATCGCGGGCTGCAGAGCCCCGATGCCGACGAGAGCGTCCATATGAGCACCGCCACCGAACCAGGCTCCTCGCCCGCCGGCGCCACCCAGGCACCGGAGAGCTGACGCCGGCGCCACCGAAGCACCGGAGCCTGACGCCGGCGAGCACCCGCCCGCCGGCGTCGCCCGACCACCGCGCGCCGACGCGCGGCGCAACCGCGAGGCCGTGATCGAGGCCGCGAAGAGGCTGTTCGCGGAGCGCGGCCTCGATACGCAGGTTCCCGACGTAGCGAAGGCGGCCAACGTCGGCGTGGGAACCGTCTACCGGCACTTCCCGACGAAAGACGAGCTGATTGCGGCGCTGGTGGCCGACCGGTTCGAGCGGCTGGCGGAGAAGGCGCGGGAGAGCCTCGAGTCGGCGGATGCGTGGGACGGGTTCGCGGACTTCATCCGCTTCGCGACTCAGATCCAGGCCGACGACCGGGCGCTGTGCGAGGTGATGGGATCGCGGCCGGAGCTGATGGACGCCGCCGCCTGGGCCACCGGCTTGCCCCAGCTCGCCGAGCAGCTCGTCGAGCGGGCTCAGCGCTCCGGCCAGCTCCGCTCGGACCTCGAGTGGGAGGACGTCCCGATGATCGCGTGCGGCCTTGGGACCGCCACGCAGTCGAGCCCGGCGGCGAGTCGCGGTCGCTGGCCGCGACTGGTGGAGATCATCCTCGACGGTCTCCGCGCGCCCGGGAAGCCGAGAGCTCCCGCGGCCGCTGTAACGGCGATCGCGCTCAACTCGACGCCCGTGCTCTCAGGGTGCGGAACGTGATCGAGTAGCGGAGGTCCTTACTCGGAGGGATCGAGTGCTCCCACGACCGTCGCGCCTCGCCGGCGAGGACGTAGCCGGAGCGAGGCTCGAGCTGTACCTCCCACGTGCGACGGGCCTCGCGGCGCCCGCGCTGAAAGCGCAGCCGGGCATTGCCGAGCAGCGAGATGCCGACCACGATTCCGAACGCCGGAGCGTCGCGATGCCAGCCGATCGCAGAACCGGCCGGGTAGCGCTGGACGAGCGCCTCCACCAGCTCCTCCGGGTCGACCCCGGCAAGCGCAGCCCCGCTCCTCCGAGCCGGCGTCAGCCATTCGGGGATCGGCTCTCCCGGCTGCGGGGTTCGCGCCTCGTAGTCATAGCTCAGGCCGAAGTGGCGCGCCACCCGCCGCGCCGCCTGGCCGCGGATAACGATCGGGTCCCAGCGCATGGTCTGGAACCGCTCCACGAGCTCGCGCTCCTCCTCGCGCGTGATCACCTCAGGCGCCAGCACTATGCCCCGCGGCTCCTGCGCGGGCGCCCTCACCAGGGACGCTCGCGATGGGTCTCCGACGGAGTGCCGGAGGGGCTGATCGGTACGCCATTCATCGTATTGATGCTGGCACGAGTCACGCCGCCACCGCCGGCGCCGCGCCGGTCGAGTCCGCCACCAGCACCCGAACGGCCCCGAAATACGGCCGGTCTGGCCGCCCAGACTCCAGATTCGGCCGCTCCGGCCGAAATACAGGTAGTGCACGGGAGGCTGGTGTGCAGCAACGATCAAGAGCGGGGCCGGATCCTCGATATGAGCGGCCGCCTGCGCCCGGTCGCGCTCGCCTCCAGCCTGATGCTGCTCGTCGCGGTGGCGGCGACGATCCCGACGTACGGCGCTCTGCCCCTGATCCCCGTTGCGCTCGGAGCCGCCGGCTACTACCTGATCACCCGCCGCCTCGACCACTTCCGCCGTCCCGAGGTGGCGCTCATCGCCATGTGGCTGGCCGCGGAGGTGCTGATCGCCGCCAGCATCGCGGCGTCCCACGGCCCCCGCCAGTACCTCCTTTCGATGCTCGCGTTCCCGGTCGTCTTCGGCAGCATCATGTTCCCCCGGCGCGTGGTCGTCCCGGGTGTGTTGTTCACGATCGCGATCACCATCGGGGTCGGCCTGGGGTTCGTGTGGACCGCGATCAGCGCCACCCCGCCGATCCTGCTGGTGCCCGTCGTTACCGTGGTCGTGCTGTCGATGACCGCGTCGGGCCTCGGGGCCGTCGATGCCAGGTCGCGGAGCACCGCGATCATCGACCAGCTCACCGGCGCCTTCAACCGGCTGGCGCTGGTACCGCGCGCGGCTGAGCTCTCCTACCAGGCCGCGGCGACGGGCGAACGGGTCTCCGTCATCGTTGGCGACGTCGACTCGTTCAAGGCGATCAACGACGAGCTCGGCCACGGCGTCGGCGACGCGGTGTTGAAGGAGGTGGCGGGCCGGCTGTCCAGCACCCTCGGAGCGTTCGAGCCGATCTATCGCTTCGGTGGCGAGGAGTTCGTGATCATGCTCGCCGGGATCGAGCTCGGCGACGCCGTCGCCACTGCGGAGCGGCTGCGCCGGGCTGTCGGCGCGACGCCGATCATGGGCTCGAGCGTGACGATGTCCTTCGGCGTCGCCGCGTCGGTCCCCGGCACTCCGTTCGATTTCGAAGAGGTGTTCGGTTGGGCGGACGGCGCCCTCTACGCCGCCAAGCAGGCGGGACGCAACCGTGTCTCGACCGTGTCCGCACGTCCTCCGGCCGCCGTCGAGGCCCGGCCGCCACGTACCCGCCCGGACCGACGCGGACTACGCCGCGGCGACGGCCAGGGAGCGCTGATCCAGCTCGCTCCTGGAGCGCCGCAGCAGTCACGTAGCTGGCGCGCGCGGGTCGAGCGCGAGCGCGCCGACACCGGCAATTGGCTCGTCCGCGACCAGGTCGAGCGCGATCACATGCTCGACCTCAACCGCCTCCTCGGGCGGAACTTCCGCCGCTCCGCGGCCGTCATCTTCGCCGCCATCATCTCGGCGGTCCCGTGGTTCGGGCCGCTGCTGCTGCTCCCGCCGGTGGTCGCGGGCGTGGCCTACAACGTGATCCAGATGCGACTGGACCGGTTCCGGCGGCCGGAGTTCGCACTGGTGACGGGCTGGCTGTTGATGCAGGGCGGGACCGCCGGCGGCTTCATGCTCGCCCACAACTCGCCCTTGTTCGCACTACCGCTGTTCCTGCTCATGGTGATCGGATCGGCGGCGGTGTTCCCGCGCCGGGCCGTGGTCCTGGGCATCGCCGCCACCGCGCTCCTGCTGGTCTCCGCCGGGATGGTGCTGGGCGCCGGTCAGGTTCGCTCGGTCCCGGCCACCGTGATCTTCCCGCTCGTACTGCTAGGCATCATCGGGCTGGCCGGCTCGGCAGTCGGTCGCTCGTCCATCCACTACCGCGGGGCTGCTGTCGTCGACGAGCTCACGGGCATGCTCAACCGCTCGGCGATGGTCGCACGGGTGGCGGAGATCACACACCAGACACGGCTGACCGGAGAGCCGGTGGCGGTGATCATCGCCGACCTCGATCACTTCAAGGAGGTCAACGACCGCCACGGGCACGCCCGCGGAGACGTGGTGCTCCAGGAGGTCGCCTACCGCATCCGCAAGCACCTCCGTGCCTTCGACTCGGTCTACCGGCTCGGGGGCGAGGAGTTCGCGGTGCTGCTCGCCGGCAGCGCCACCGATGAGGCGGCGCATGTCGCCGAGCGGATCTGGGATGCGGTTCAGGCTTCGCCCATCGACGGCCTATCGGTGACGATGTCATGCGGAATCGCCGTCACCGAGCCGGGGGATCCGTTCGAGTTCGACGCCCTGCTCGCTCGCGCCGACGCCGCCCTGTACACCGCCAAGCACGGTGGCCGCAACTGCATCCGCCTGGGCGACGCCGAAGGGCGCGCGCTGGCGGCCTGACCCGCGGCGCGGGGTGCACACCAGCGCCCGCGCCACCGCCGGCGCCACCGCCACCGCCACCGCCACCGCCACGAACCTAGCGCCCGCTGAGCGCGGCCGAGCACTGCCGCGAGATCGGCGCGGCGGTGAACGCTCTGAAGGTGTCCCGGCCGGGCTTGGAGGGATTGATCCTCCAGGCGATCCCCACGTGCTTGATCTCACGCTGGAGCTCCGGGATGCACGCCGCATAGAGGGCCAGCCCCGCGCGCAGGTGGGCAACCTCCGTCTCCGAGGGCAGGCTCGCCATCTGCCAGCTCAGGCGCTGGAGCGCTTGCCCCGTACCGGCAGCCGCAGCCACCGCGCTGCGCACGTGGCGCTGGTCGACTGCGGCGGTCCGCTCGTCTCGCTGCACGCGCTCCGTCAGGTTCTCGACATCCGCCTGCAGCGCCGCGACGCGGGACCCCGAGCGTGAGAGCTGCGTCAACCCCTGCACCGTGAACAGGGCCGCCGCGAGCGCGATCATGAGAGCGCCTCCGGTGGCGAAGCGAAGCGCCGTCTGCGCATGGCGGGCGCGCGACGGGACCGGCGGGCGGCGTTGCTCGGGCCGTCCGTAGCGAGGCGTTCGGTAAGTGGCCGGCCTGCCCACGCCGGCGGGGCGCGTATGCGTGTGTGTCATGTTCTCCACCGTCCCTGGGGAGGACCGCATCGCGGCCTTCGATTGACTTAACGTCACGCCGTCCCGCGGCCTTCCGCCGCGCAACTCTGATCGCGCCTGCGGGTTCTAGCGGGCGGCCGGATTTCTCAGAGATCCGAGGATGGAGAGGTGCAGATGCGGCGCTCACTGCTGCCCGCGTTCGTGTCGGTCGTCGCCGTGGCGAGCGGGCTCGTCGCGATCTCGAGCGGGGCGTCCCTGGCCAGGCGGCCGCGCCCTCATCCACGACACGCTCCCCGCCCGTCGATCGACGTGCGGCCGGACCCGACGGTCGCGGGCCAACGTGTGTCGATATCCGGTCACGTCCCCGGCGGACGGCGCGGCACGGCGGTGCTCCTCTACAGCCGGCGGGCCACGGGAGGGAGGTTCGTCCGCGTGGCGGTGACGACGACGAACCGACACGGCACATACAGGTTCCGCCGCAGCCCTGGTGTGCTCTTCACCAACCACCGCTACTACGTCGTCGCGCTCCACCATCGAAGCCGCACCGTCACCGCAGCCGTCGAAGCCCTCGTCTCCCTGACCGCATCGCAGACGACGGTCAGCCCGGCGCAGAGCTTCACCCTCTCCGGCCACGTGACGCCGAACCATTCCGGCGAGACGATCGCGCTCCAGGAGCAGACCCCCACCGGGAGCTGGACATCCGTCGCGGCGCCGCGGCTCAATGCCGGCTCTGACTACAGCGCGCCCGTACAGCTCGCCGGCGAGGGCACGTTCTCCTTCCGCGCCGTCTTGAACGCCGACGCGCGCAACATCGCCTCGAACTCACCGGCGGTGACGGTCACCTCCGAGTACATGGGCATCCACAAGATCCGCCACGTCGTGGTCATCATGCAGGAGAACCGCTCGTTCGACACGTACTTCGGCACGTTCCCCGGCGCCGCCGGGATCCCGCCGGGGGTGTGCGTGCCCGATCCCGTCAACGGCGGCTGCGTCCGGCCGTTCCACGACAGCGCCGACCGCAACTACGGCGGGCCGCACGGACAGAGCAACGCGACTGCCGACGTCGACGGCGGCAAGATGGATGGGTTCGTCGGCCAGGCCGAGAAGGGGCAAAAGTGCTCCACGAACGACCCCAACTGCAGCCCCTGCACGTCCTCCTCCAACACCAAGTGTGTCGACGTGATGGGTTACCACGATGCGCGCGAGATCCCCAACTACTGGAGCTACGCGCAGAACTACGTCCTCCAGGACCACATGTTCGAACCGAACGCCTCCTGGAGCCTGCCCGAGCACCTGTACCAGGTCTCGGAGTGGTCGGCGTCGTGCACCAATTCAGCCGACCCGTTCTCGTGTAGCAATGCGCTTCAGAATCCCAACCCTCCGGGGACGGCGCTCTCGACGACGCCCCTGTACGCGTGGACCGACATCACCTACCTGCTGCATCGCTACGCGGTCCCGTGGGCGTATTACGTCTTCAAGGGCACCGAGCCCGATTGCGAGAACGACACGGCGATGACCTGCACGCCCGTCTCTCAGGGCCCGACCACGCCCGGGATCTGGAACCCGCTCCCGCACTTCACCGACGTCCAGCAGGACGGCGAGCTCGGCAACGTCCAATCGCTGAGTAACTTCTTCGCGGCCGCCCAGGCGGGAACGCTGCCGGCGGTGTCGTGGGTAGATCCCAACGGCACGGTCTCAGAGCATCCCACGGCGCTCGTGAGCGCGGGTCAGACGTACGTGACGGGTCTGATCAACGCGATCATGCAGGGCCCGGATTGGAACAGCACGGCCATCTTCCTGTCGTGGGACGACTGGGGCGGCTTCTACGACCACGTGGTTCCGCCCGCCGTCGACCAGAACGGGCTCGGCCTCCGGGTCCCGGGGATCGTCATCAGCCCGTATGCCCGGCGCGGTTACATCGATCATCAGGTGCTCAGCCACGACAACTACACGAAGTTCATCGAGGACGACTTTCTCGGCGGGCAGCGGCTGGACCCGAACACGGACGGGCGCCCGGATCCTCGCCTTGACGTACGCGAGGCGAGCCCGCAGCTCGGCGACCTCAGCTCCGACTTCGACTTCACCCAGCCCCCACGGCCGCCCGGCATCCTCCCCGTGCACCCGCCGCCCGGGCCGGCCTCCGCGCCGCCCCAATAGGTCCGCCTCATCGCACCCGATGATCATCCCGCCGCAAGGCGTCGGTGAACCGGCGCGGGACGGCCTGACCCTCGCCCTCTTCCCAGAGCGTCACCACGACGAGCTCGTGATCGTCGCGCCGGCAGACGTACACCAGGTTGCGCCGAGCCGCATCGCGAACGAGCAGCTCACCGCGGGGCCCGCGCTCGGTCCGTCCCTCCTGCCACGCCTGCGCCACCGCGGCGCGGATCTCCCCCTTCTCGTCGAGCGTTCCTCGCACGCGCTGGCGGAAGCGCTCGGCTGCGTGGTTGGTGACCGCGATCAGCATCGCCCGGCAACCGGGGCGGGGTGGTCGATGCGCCGCAGAGCGAGGATCGGGCAGGGCGGCGGGTCCGTGAGCTCATCGAACCGCTCGAGCGCTCCGGCGCCGGCGAAGTCCGCACGCACGCGCGCGTAGTACTCGCGGCTTATCACCCCCCGGCCCGTGCGCCGTCCCAGCTCGAAGCGCCCCACCGCGTCGGCGACGCCCACGTACGCCCAGACCTGGCCGTCCGGGGGTTCGCGGAGGCGAGCCGACACGTCAACCCGCTCGTAGTTGCGCTCGCGGAGGTCAAGGCGTTCGAGCAGCGGGGTGTCAGCCGCGAACAGCACCCCGTTCACGCACGCTCGCTCGTCGGGGACGATGTTGAGAAACGTGACGAACCAGGGCTTGCGCTCGCCCGTGGCCTCATCGACGTAGTGCTTGTACCCGGGGATCGTCCTGCTGTTGTCCATCGCGACGTTCCACGTCCGGCGGTATCCGTCGAGCTCGCACACGACGTCTCGCCCGCCGAGGACCCGCTCGAGCAGCGAGCCATAGCCGAACACATAATGACGTGGCGCCGCCGGGGCCACTCAGTCAAGCCGCCGCGAGAGAGCGGTGGCGCGCGCAGGCGTAGAGAGCATCGCGCACGGCCTTCTCCCTCGGATCGTCGCGCAGGTGAAAGCCGAGCTGGTTCGGCGCGTAGGCGAACCCGAGGCCCAGGTCCGGGTCCGCAAACGCGAACGAGCCCCCGGCTCCCGGGTGGCCGAAGGCGCGGTCGCTCGAGCCGAAGCGGAAGCCGTGGCTCGGGCGGGCGAAGCCGAGCGAGAACGACGCGTCGGCCATGAGGACGAGGTCGCGGGTGCCCGCGCTCGGAGGGGTCGGGGGAGCGCTCAGTTCCGCCAGCGTGCGCTCGGCGAACCCGAGCCCGCGCCCGCCGGTGGCGAGCTCCCCGTAGGCGCGCGCGACGCTCCGCACCTGGCCGATCCCTCCGCCGGCGGGGATCTCGACCGCGCGGTATGCGGGCGCGTCCAGGCCTGCAGTCGTGCGCAGCCGGGGATTGCCGAACACGCGAGACGTGAGCGAGGACGGCCGCAGGAACGCCGCCAGCATCGCCGCGGGCATACCGCGCGGGTGCATGAGCGCTCCGACCACGCCCGCGCCCTTGATCGTCGCGACGCGCTCGGCGGGGACGCTCGCGGGCAGGCCGAAGTAGAACTCGAGCTCGAGCGGCGCCGCGACTTCTTCCGCGAAGAAGCGTCCGAGTGAACGGCGGCGGGGGTCGATGCGCCGGAGGAGCTCGCTCTCGTACCACCCGAGGCTGAGCGCGTGGTAGCCCTGGCGGGTGCCCGGTTCCCAGGCCGGTCGCTGCCGCGCGAGCAGCGCCGCCATCACGTCGGGATCGCCGATCTTCGCCGGATCGAGCCGCTCGTCGATCGCGCACAGGCCGGCCTGGTGGGCGAGCAGCTGGCGCACGGTGATGGCGTGCTTGCCGGCCGCGGCGAACTCCGGCCAGTAGCCGGCGACGGTGGCGTCGTAGTCGAGCAAGCCCCGCGAGTGGGCAAGCGCGAGCGTCATGGCCGCCAGTCCCTTCGACGTCGAGTAGACCAGCACCAGCGTGTCCCGCTCCCACGGCCGCCGGCGAGCGGCGTCTCGGTGGCCGCCCCACAGATCGACGATGAGCTCGCCGCCCTGGTAGGCGGCGCACGCGGCGCCGAGCTCCCCACGATCCCGGAAGTTGGCCTCGAACGCGTCCCTGACCGGCTCGAACCCTGGCGCCACGAAGCCGTCGATCACGCCGCAGACGCTACCGGAGCCCGCGATCCGAAGATCGCGGGCGCGCGGGTCAGCGAGGGCCGGCCCTCAGTGGCGGCCGCGGTCGTAGAAGCCCGTATCGGCGGGGCAGACGTTCCGCAGGTTTCCGCTGTTGAAGTTGTCGGTCTCGGTCTTGGTCGTGAAGCCGGGTTCCGGGAACACCGTGAACAGCAGCGGCCCGAACTCGCTCGTCGAGCTGCCGCCGAAGTGGTTGATCGTGCCCGGTATGAAGTTGCCGCCCTCCTGCCACGTGCAGGTGCCGTCGTGCCACCCGGTGGTGAAGAACGGATAGAACCGGGCGCCGTGCGGCGGATTCACGCAGCCCGCTCCCGTCTGCGGGTCGCAGAATGGCGGATTGAATTGGGCGTCGGAGGCCTCGATCCGCGGGAGGTCGGTCTCGAACGCGACCGACGAGTAGTTGCGCCCGCGGCTGACGGGGCTGGTGAAGAGAACGGACGTCGGATGCAAGAAGCGGTCGATGAACGGATTCGGGATCGTCCCCGGCCAGTCGGGACGGTATGACTGACCATCCCAATCCCCGTCGTCGAAGAAGCACCCGTTGATCTTTACGAGCGTCGAGTCGGCGCCCGGGACGCACTGGGTGTCGTCCTGGTCGAGGCTTGGATCCTGCGCGCCGGGTGACGTGCAGTTGCCATTCGCGTCGATCGCGAGGCAGTTCTCGAAGTGCCCGATCTCATCCGAGTAGGCGATGTTGTACGTGTGCGCACTCCAGGTGTTGCCGCGCGGATCGGCCGTCGAGTACTCGGGATGGAACGCGTACGGCGCCTCCTGGCACGTGCTCGAGCCGGGGGTGTAGAGGACGTGGCCGAACCCGTTGCCGACCGAAGCCGTCATCGAGCCGGACTGCCCGGTGCTCAGATCGTCCATGTCGACCCGCAACCCCGCCGGCGTGTCGTGGAAGTGGACGAGGATCCGGTCGCCCGGGCTCATCAGCAGGTCCTTGCTCGTATCCGGATTCACCGCCGCGAAGTTCGGGTTCGCGCCGGTTCCGGTGAACAGCGGGTTGGCCGGCGCCTGCGAGTGCCCGCTCTTGGTGACGTAGGCCCAGTTGATCGGCTCCGGGCCGCCGAGGATGTAGGGGTTGCAGGCGCGCGTGTTCTCCACGCCGGTGTTCTGGTTGAGGGTGCGGCTGTCGATGGTCATGGCCGCGCAGTACTGGGTGGCGGTGCACCCGAAGCCCTCGAACTGGGGCACGTATCCGGGCCCGTAGAACTGGAGCTCCATGTAGGCGTTCCCCGGATGCTTGCCGATGTAGTTCGGTGAGTTCGGATTCGATCCCTCGAGGTCGTTGCGATCCGAATCGGGCGTGCACTGTTTGGTGTACTCGGGCGATGACTCGGTGTCGCACAGCGTCATGCCGAACCAGAACGTCGGCCGCAGCTGGAAGTTCCAGGTGGTGCTGTCGGCGCCCGAAGCGTTTGGCTGCCTGCGCGGATCGGTCGGGAGCGTCAGCAGGTAGGTCATGTCGTTGCCCGTCCCGGGCCGGTCTGACTTGAACAGGACCGAGGGCTCGTCGTGGCCCACGTACCAGTTGTCAAGCCAACCTTGTGGGTCAGCGCAAACGGAGGAGTTGCTGTCGCAGAGCGACCCCCACGGTCGGGTCTTCTGCAGCTTGCCGGCGGCCAGCGCACCATTCGGCGCGATCAGACACACGGCAACGAACACTGCGCTCGCAGCGACGAGCGTGAACGGACGCGGACGCTTCATCGACCTCTCCTCTCCCTACTGTCAGCCGAGAAGCCACGCTAACCGACTCGCCCGATGGCGGGAGGAAAAATTTGCGCGCCCGGTTAGGACGTGCCGTCGAACAGCTCGCGCTCCATCTCCTCCGCGAGCTCTGCGTGCTGGTAGGGCCCGGGCGCGCGGAGCGCCTCGATCACCTGACGCTGCGTGACGGGGTCCTTGTTCTGGCTGAGCTTGACCTTGCACACGAAGCGCTCGATCACCATCCGGTAGCCCACCGTTCCCCGGGCCATCCGCGCGCCGAGCGCCGGCTCGAGCAGCGCCGGCCGCTCGACTCGGCGCTCGAAGTGCTCGGTCAGTCGCGTGAGGACGCGCAGGTTCGCGTCCGCGTCGAGGATCTGGGGCGTCCCGTAGCAGTGGGCCACGGTGAAGTTCCACGTGGGGATCCGGGCCTGCTCGGGGGCGTACCAGCTCGGGCTGATGTACCCGTGGCGCCCCTGCACGATCAACATGACCTCGCTCTGTCCGAGTCCGTGCAGCTCCTCGTCGGGCTTGCCCACGTGGCTGACGACCGCGAGCTCTGAGCGAGTCCTCGTCGAGCAGGATCGGATAGTGCGAGGCGACGAGCCCCCTGCCCGCGCCGCTCACCAGCGTGGCCCACGGGTTCTCCCGGATCAGCTGCCGGACGACCTCGGCGTCGTCGCTCGCGAATAGCGGGTTCTCGCGGATCAGGCCACCCCGCCGGCGCGGATCAGTCGGTCCAGAAGTCGTGGACCATCTCGCCGTCGCCGCCCTCGGGGCGGTCGGCACCGATGGCCACGAGCTCGAGCCCTTCGGGACCGCCCTCGAAGGCCCGGACCACGTTCGGGGCGACGCGAATCGCGTCCCACTGGCGGAGCTCCACGATCTCATCGTCGAGCTTGATGCGGCCGGACCCGCCGACGACGACGTAGGCCTCTTCCTGCTCGCGGTGGCGGTGGCCGAACGAGGTCTTGATGTTCGGGCCGTAGCGGAAGTAACTCACGCCGAGGTGCTCGGAGCCGAGGTGCTGGCGGCCGAAGCGGGCCTCCATCTCGTCGCCCCGCTCGGCGGCCGAGTCGTCGACCTCTTTCAGGTTCTTGATCGTGAAGTCGCCCATTGCCTCACCGGTCGTCGAATACAAGCCAGTCCACCATCCCCACCAGCGCGAACACGCGGTGCACCTGGGCCGTGGGCCGGCGGAGCAGGAACTCCGCCCCCTCCTCGTCGGCCTCCTTCTTGGCCTTGATCAGCACGCTCACGCCGGCGCTGTCCACAAAGCCGAGATCGCTCAGCTCGACCATCACGTGCCGGTGCTTCTCGGCTCGGATCTCGTCGAGCAGCTTCTCGAGCTGCGGCGCCGCGGCCACGTCGAGCTCGCCGTGCAGCGTGACCACCACGCCCGAGGCCTCGTCGCTGCGCGTCACCCAGAACCCGATCGGCTCCGGCTCGTGGGGATCCTGAATTCCGCTCACGTCGAGCCCAGTCTCACGCGCCCCATCATAGATCTCGTCGCGGGCGCCGCGTCCGGCCCCGCCTCATGCGATCCTGGCGCGATGAACAGCTCGACCGTGGATGTGAAGACCCCCGACGGGGTCGCCGACGCCTACCTGACCCGACCCGATGGCGGGGGCTCGCACCCGCCGGTGTTGCTCATCATCGACGCGTTCGGCCTGCGTCCCCGCATCGAGGAGATGGCCGACCGGATCGCGGAGCGCGGGTACGTGGTGCTCGCGCCGAACGTC
The DNA here is from genome assembly GCA_963839105.1 of uncultured Solirubrobacterales bacterium. Taxonomy (GTDB): domain Bacteria; phylum Actinomycetota; class Thermoleophilia; order Solirubrobacterales; family Solirubrobacteraceae; genus Palsa-465. The sequence continues at coordinate 582,426 of CAWITQ010000008.1, read as the reverse complement.
TTCTACCGCGCCGGCCGGGCTCCCGTGCTGCCGATGCCGGACCTCTCCGACCCCGACGGCCGCACCGCGTTCTTTCAGCAGGTCCGCCCGCTGATGGAGCAGCTCACGCCGGAGGCGCTGGCGCGCGACGGCGAGGCCTACCTCGGCTTCCTCGCCGAGCAGGCTCCCGGACCGGTCGCGATCACCGGCTACTGCATGGGCGGGAGGCTCGGCTTTCGGATCGCCGCGTCCCACGCGGAGCGCGTGGCCGCACTGGGCGCGTTCCACGCCGGCGGCCTCGTCACCGACGCGCCCGACAGCCCGCACCTCTCATCCGATCGTGTCCACGCCGAGATCTACTGCGGGCACGCCGACGAGGACGCCAGCATGACGCCGGAGCAGATCGCGACGCTCGACCGCGCACTTGATGGGGCCGGCGTCCGCCACCGCACGGAGGTCTACGCCGGCGCGCACCACGGCTACACCATGTCCGACACCGCGGTGTACGACGAGGCGGCGACCGAGCGCCACTACGCGGCGCTGTTCGAGCTGCTCGAGCGAACGCTCGCGCCCTCGAGCAGCTCCCCGACGTGAGCGACGATCGCGTCGGCCTGACTCAGCTCCTCGTCGGAATGGGTGCCGCGCACCGCGATCACGGTGGCGCCCGCGGCCTTGCCCGCTTCGATTCCCGCCGGCGCGTCCTCGAGCACGACGCAGGCCTCGGGCTCCACGCCCAGCTGCCGAGCGGCGATCAGGAAGCACGCCGGGTCGGGCTTGCCCCGCTCGAGCCCGTCCGATGAGATCAGGATCGGCGGGATCGGCAGGCCGGCCGCGCGCAGGCGCGCGTGGGCGAGAGCGGTCGAGCACGAGGTCACGATCGCGAGGGGGACGGGCGGCGCATTCAGGAGCTCGGCCGCGCCGGGGAGTGGGCGCACGCCGTCGGTGTCGGCAAGCTCAGTGCGTCTGATCGACGTGGTCTCCGCGTCGTGATCGGCGTCGGGGGCGAGCACGCGGACCGACTCCCGCACCGGGCGGCCGTGGGCGAAGTGGTTGACGTGGTCCGGGTCGAGGCCGTGCCGCTCGGCGAACGTGCGCCACACGCGCGCCACCGGCTCGCTCGAGTCGACCAGGGTGCCGTCGAGATCGACCAGGAGCGCCGCGGCGCCGGCGAGGAGCTCGGTGGGCGTCACGTCGCCAGCGCGGCCGCGCGCCGGCCGGGGCCCGGGTCGGCGACCGGGGCAAGGAGGATGACCACGGCCCCCGCGAGCACGAGCACGCCGCAGGCGACGCGCAGCGAGGACAGCGCTGCCAGGCCGCCGACGATCGGGGGCCCGGCGAGGAAGCCCAGGTAACCGAGCGAGCTGACGGCGGCCAGCGCCGGTCCCGTCGAGACGCCGGGATGCTCGGCGCCGGAGCGAAACAGGGTGGGGACGACCCCGGCGAGGCCCAGGCCGAGCGCAGCGAAGCCGACGATCGCCGCCGGGACCGTTCCCGCGGCAAGCCCCGCGGCGAACCCGCCCGCGGCGAGGATGCCCGAGCGCCGCAGCAGGCCGCTCGCCCCCCACCGCGCCCACAGCCGGTCGGCGAGCAGGCGCCCGCTTCCCATCGCGACGCTGAACACGGCGTAGGCGATCGCGCCGAGCGCCGCCGTGCCGGCGAGGTTGTCGCGGACGAGCTTGGCGCTCCAGTCAGACGCGCCGCCCTCGGCCATGAGACAGAAGAAGCACGCGACGCCGAGCAGGACCAACCGTGCGGGAAGCCGGCGCCACCGAAGGGCCGGAGCATCGGCGTCGGCGTCGTCATCGTGGCGCGGGAGGCGCTCGGTGGCGAGGAGGCCAACGGCGCCGAACAGCAGTGCCGCGAACGCAAAGTGAGGGAGCGGCGCGACGTGCAGCGACGCGGCGAGGGCACCGAGACCGGCGCCCGCGAACCCGCCGAATGAGAAGGCGGCGTGCAGCGAGGACAAGATCGGACGGCCGAGCATGCGCTCGACCGACACGCCTTGGGCGTTCATGACCAGGTCGAGCGATGAGTTGGCCACGCCCACGAGCAGCAGCGTGAGCGCGAGCGCCGCCACGCTGTGGGCGAGCGCCGGCAGCAGGAGCGCGAGCATGAGACCGGCCACCGCGGCGCGGCAGAAGGCGCGGCTCGAGCGCCCGGGGAGGAACCGGCTGACCAGTGGCATCGCGAACACGGCGGCGGTCGCGGGCGCGAGCAGGCACAGCCCCAGCGTCCCCGCCGAGGTGTGGGCGCGATCGGACAGGGCCGGGATCCGCGAGGCCCAGGTGGCGAACAGGGCGCCGTTGACGAAGAACACGGCCGTGATGGCGGCGCGGGGCCTCACGCGGCGAGCACCTCGATCCCGAGCGCGCGGTAGGGGGCGAGGGCGCGGTCGTCGGCCGCGGCATCGGTCACGAGCTGCGTGACCGCCTTCATCGGCGCCACCACGACCGGCATCGCCGTACCCAGCTTGTCGTGATCGGCCAGCGCCACCACCTCGGCGGCTCCCTCGATCATCGCCGCCTTGACGTGGCGCTCCTCGAGGTCGAGCGTGGTCACGCCGATCTCGGGGTGCAGTCCGCACACGCCGAGGAACGCGACGTCGGGGCGGATGTTGCGCAGCGCCTCGATGGCGGACGCCCCCACGGTCACCAGCGACGTGCGCCGGAGCGTTCCGCCGATGACCGTGACCTCCAGCCCGGGATGGTCGGCGAGCGCCAGCGCGATCGGCGGGCTGGTGGTGATCACGGTGGCGTGGAGATCGTCGCGCAGGGCACGGGCGAGCTCGAGCGTCGTGGTGCCGCCGTCGAGCACGACGACATCGCCGTCGCGCACGATCGCGGCGGCCCGCTGCGCCACCTGGGCCTTGGCCTGGGGGGCGCGGCGCGCGCGGGTCTCGAACGGGGCCGCGTCGCCGTGGCGGGGAAGTGCGCCACCGTGGACTCGGCGCAGCAGACCGGCGGCGTCGAGCTCGCGCAGGTCCCGGCGGATCGTGTCCGAGGAGACGTCGAGCTCGGAGCTGAGGTCGGTGGCGAGGACGCGCCCCCGGGTGCGGAGTGCGGTCGAGGATCAGCGAGCGGCGCTCATCGGTCAGCATCTCCGCCCGAGTGTACACGTTCGTGCACGAACATGCATAACCGTGCGGCGCGCCGACCGAGGCTGGCTGAGAAACCGGTGATATAGACCGGTTTCTCAGCCAGCCTCCGGAGGCGATGGTGGGTTCGCGACGGCGTGAGGCGCCGAGGGAATTCGGCTCCGAACGGCTACGGCAGCGCATGGGCCGTGGAGCCGGATTCCCTTAAGCGAATCCGGCTCGACGGCAATGACAAGCTCTCAGTCTTTGGGGCCGGATTCGCCCGGCCCCAAGTCAGCTAGTGGCTCACCACCGGCGGCGGGTACACCTCGCGCACGTACTCGTCGACCTGCGCGGGCGTCAGCCGCCGGTGCATGGCCACGTAGTAGATGATCACGCTCCAGCCGGCCGAGACGACCAGGCCGCCGAAGAGGCCCAGGTCGTTGTTGCCGCCCTGCGGCAGGACGTGCTTGAACACCCCGACGCCGCCGATGATGCCGCCGGCGCCGAACGTGCCGAAGTACGAGATCAGCAGCATCCCGATGAAGTACGGGATGATCCAGACCGCCGCGCCCCAGTCCATCTTGGGCGCTCGTGGGTTGAGCTTGAACGCGTAGGACGCGGCGATCAGGCCGTAGCCGACGACCATCGCCACCATCAGCGTCGTGATCGTCTGCCAGCCCGACCAGTAGATGATCCACGTGGCGCACACGAAGCTGAGCGGCGCGAGCACGGTGGCGATAGGGCAGGCGGTAGACGCGGGGCAGGTCGGGCTTCTGCTTGCGCAACGCGCCCAGAGCCAGCGGGGCGGCCGCGTACATCAGCACCGAGGCGCTGGTGACGATCCCGACCAGCGCGCTCCAGCTCGGGAACGGAAGCAGGAACAGCAGGCCGATCGATGGCCGCGAACACGATCCCGAACAACGGCACCCGCGCCGCTTGTTGGTCACCTCGAACGCGGTCGGGATGTAGCCGTTGCGGCTCAGTCCGAAGCTGAGCCGCGAGGACGAGGTCGTGTAGATGAGGCCGGTGCCGCCCGGCGAGATCACGCGCGTCGAGCCGCAGGACGAACGCCAGCCAGGCCAGGCCGGCGACCTTGGCCACCTCGTAGAAGGGGCCCGGTTGAGCGCCACCGCCATCGGGTTGGTGTTGGTGGCCGAGGTCGGTCCAGCCGACCGTGCCCGCGCTCAGGACGTGCGGGCTGAGCGCGCCGATGAACGCGACCTGGAGCAGCATGTAGATGGCCGCCCCGATAAGGATCGAGACGATCACGGCGCGGGCCAGGTCGCGCTCTGGGTTGTTGGCCTCACCCCCAACTGCACCGCCTGCTCGAAGCCCGAGCAGGGCGAACACGATCCCTCCGGTCGGGATCGCGATCAGGATGCTCTTGATCGCCGCGCCGTGGACGAAGAAGCCGCCACCGCTGGTGAAGTTGGAGCTGTGGAAGTGGGTGATCAGCAGACGATGATCGTCAGGACCGGGATGAACACCTTCCACGAGGTGATCGCAGTTGTTGGACCGGGCCAGCCACCGGATCCCGACCATGTTCACGACCACGAACATGATCATCAGGATGATCGCGACCGCGTGATGCCGACTACCGTGCAGCGTGCCGCGGGGAGCCCGTTCGCGCTGGCTATGACGAAGAAGTGGCGCGCCCAGTGGAGCCTCGACAGGTACTGGATCGCCGCCAGCACCTCGATCGGCGCGACCGTCGCCGCCTGCAGATAGGACGCCCAGCCGAACGTCGCCCCGGCGAAGCTGCCGAACGCGTAATGCGGGAACCGGCTGGTGCCGCCGCTGACCGGGAACATGCCGCCGAGCTCGGCGTGCACGAGCGCCAGCACGATCACGATCATCGACGCGACGATCCAGCCGATCAGCGCCGACGGCCCGGCGATACTCGCCGCGTCGAGCGCCCCGAGCAGCCAGCCGGAGCCGATGATCGAGCCCTCGGAGGCCCACAGCAGCCCGAGGAACCCGACGCCGCGATCGAGACCGTCGGCGTCGAGAACTGCTTCAGGAGCAGCCGCCCGTGGCGGAGTGGACACGTCTGCCATCGATCCTCCTCCTCACCCAGTTTGCGCCGGGCACGATACTCCGTAGCCGGGCGGAGGCCAACCCGGCAAGGAGCGCTTCTTCAGTGCGCGCGGATGCGCGCGGCCGCGCGGGGGACCGAAGTCCTCCCGCGCGCCCAGTGACAGCCCGGTGCGGAGCTCGAGCAGACGCCGCTGTGCGTAATCGAGCTCGGCCCAGACCTCGCGGATCCGGCGGATGAAGCGGCTGATGCGGAGTCTCATGTGCTGCTCCCTTCGATCGACGACGTGCCTCGAGTCTGGGCCAGGCCGCCCGGGTCACATCGGCAATTCGGAGTCGGTCACCGCGCCTTCCCCTTAGCGGGAGCGGATGCCGCGCTTAGCGGTTCGCCAGGTCAGGCGGCGACGGACTCGGCCCGCTCGAACAGCGCCTGGGCGGCGTCGTTCGCCCACACCATCGACTCGAGGTAGAGCTCGCCGGCGCTGGGCGAGGATCGACTCGGCGCGGTCGAAATCGGCGCCCTCGAGCGCCCCGACGCATTCGAGCAGCTGTCCCTGCTCGCCCGCGTGGTCGATCAGCGCCGCCCGCATCTCGGCGGGAAGGGAATCGAGGCGATCACATCGGCGATGGGCGCGTCCATGAGGGCGTCGATGACCGAGAACAGGCCGAGTGTGAACAGCTGGCCGGGGCTGCCGAGCCTCGCCCCCGCCTGCTCGCAGAAGCGGGCTCGAACGAGCGCGGTGACAGTCAGCTCGGTCGGCTTGTCGTCGACGCTCGCCCAGCAGGCTCAGGGTGGTCCAGTGCCGCAGGCGCTCGCACCCCGAGCAGCGCGAGGGCTTGGCCGATCGAGCGGACCTCCATGCGCAGGCCGAAGAACGCGGAGTTGATGTAGCGGAGCAGGCGGAAGCTGAGGGCGACATCGCGTGAGACGAGCTGCTCGAGCGCGGCCAGGTCGACCGTCGGATCCTGGAGCGCCGAGACCGTCTGGAGCAGCGACAGCCGATTGGCGGCGATCCCCCGGTTGCGCACCAGCTCCGGCTTGCAGAAGAAGAAGCCCTGGAAGAGGTCGCAGCCGAGCTCGGCGCAGTAGGCGTAGTCCTCGCGCGTCTCGAGTTTCTCGGCCAGCAGAGTGACGCCGTAGGGCCGGAGCTGCTTGACGTGGCGAGCCATCCCGTCGCGGCCGAGCGCGACGAAGTCGAGCTTGACGGTGTCGACGAGCGGCAGCAGGGGGTCGGCGGACGGGCTGTACTCGAAGTCGTCGAGGGCGAGGCGGTACCCCTCGGTCTTCAGTCCCCGAAGGGCCTCGACGAAGCCGTCGTCGATCACCTGATCCTCGAGGATCTCGAGCACGGCGACATCGGCGGGAACGGTGTGCGCCAGGCCGCCCAGCACGAAGTCCCGCGAGACGTTGATCCACGCCGTCGACCCTCCCACGATTTGCTCGAGGCCGATCTCGGTGAACGAGTTCAGCACCACGGTCGCGGTCGCCCCCTCGGCGTTGACGACGAGTGCCTCCGCGTCGGCTCCGCCACGGAAGAGCAGCTCGTAGCCCGCCACCTCCAGGGCAGCGTTGAAGATCGGCTGTCTTGCGACGTATACCTCGGCCATGAGAAGAGGGCGCTCGGGCCCCACCTCGGTATCGGCCGAAGGCGGGCCGAACGTGAACCGCCCGACCGTGCGAAGCTAACCCTCATGGCCGAGGATCTACAAGCGCGCAAGGCGGCTGCCTTCCGCGCACTGCACGAGGGAGAGCCGTTCATCATCCCCAACCCGTGGGACGCCGGCTCCGCCAAGGTGCTGGAGGCGCTCGGGTTCCGCGCGCTCGCCACCACGAGCTCCGGGTTCGCCTTCACCCTCGGTCGCCGCGACGGCGCCACCACGCTCGAGGAGCTGGCCGACCACGTTCGCACGATCGCGTCCGCCACCGGCCTGCCGGTGTCGGTGGATCTCGAGAACGGCCACGGTCCAGAACCCGAGGACGCCGCGAGGGCGATCGAGCGGGTGGCGCAAGCCGGCGCGGTCGGAGGCTCGATCGAGGATTGGGACCCCGACGGGCACCTCTACTCGATCGACCACGCCAGCGAGCGGATCGCGGCCGCTTGCGAGGCCGCCGGGCGGCTCGGATTTCCCTTCACGGTCACCGCGCGTGCGGAGAACCACATCCGCGGCAACCCCGACCTCGAGGACACGATCGCCCGCCTCGATTCCTACGCGCGCGCGGGCGCGCACGTACTGTTTGCGCCGGGACTCGCCACGCTCGAGGAGGTGCGAGCCGTCTGCTCCGCCGTTCCCAGGCCGGTGAACGTGCTGGCACGCCCGGACATGAAGATGCGCGACCTCGCGGCGGCCGGCGCGCGGCGGGTGAGCGTGGGCGGGGCGCTGGCCTGGACGGCCGTGGGTGCGGCGATCACGGCCGCCGAACGGCTGCGTGACGAGGGCGACTTCTCCGTCCTGGCGAGCCCGCGCCGGATCCGGGATCTGCTCCTCCCGTAGTACAAGCGTCCAGAAGGGCGAAAGTCCGCCGCACAGGGTGCCGATGAGGGAGGACTACTGCTCAGGGCAAACCCGTCGCGAGGCGGGGACGCAAAGCCAGGGATCTCACGCATGAGACCGCCCAGCCGCCAGTTTCAGTACCGACTGGTATCCGACTTTGCGACACGGAGGTCGTCCTGAAATGGCAAGTTCGATTGGAATCTTCGAGCGGATGAGGTGGATGTCCGCTCTCGCCGGAGCGGCGATCCTCGCGCTCGCGGTGACGTTTGTACTCGCGAGCGCGAACTCTCAGCTGCCGAGCCTCAGCTCGTCGGCCTCGGCTCCCGCGCCCTCCTCGGCGCCGCTCGACCCGCGGATCGCGGCCCTGGCCGCGCATCACCCGGGCGCGCAGCTCGAGGCGATCGTTCAGTTCAACGCCGACGTCAGCCTGAGCCGCGGCCGTGTGCTCGCGGCGCACGCCGGCGGACGCGTCGCCGGCACGCTGGGGATCATCAACGCTCTGGCCGTGAAGCTGAGCGCCGCTCAGGCCCGCGGTCTCGCCGGGAGCTCCGGGGTGCACTCGGTGACGCTCAACACTCAGGTCACCTCTGAGGGCGGCCCGCGCCTCGGTCGCCCCGAGTCGGCGCGCCCGCGCCGCGGGCAGGAGAACCAGCTCGCAACCACCTACAACGACACCCTCGGCACGAGCGCTCTGTGGCGCGGCGGCGCCACCGGCGCGGGCGTCGGCGTGGCCGTGATCGACACCGGCGTCGACGGCAACCTCACCGACTTCAACTCGGACTCCGGCTCCTCGCGGGTCGTGGCCACCGCGGTCACCAACCCGGACGCGAAGACGGTGTTCGACACCTACGGGCACGGCACCGACGTGGCCGGCATCATCGCCGGCAACGGCCAGAACCGCGCCAGCTCGGATCCGCTCCGCGGCCAGTACGTGGGCGTGGCGCCCGACGCGAACCTGATCGCGATCAAGGCCTCCGACGAGAAGGGCAACGCCAGCGTGCTCGACGTGATCTACGGCATCGAGTTCGCGATCGCCCACCAGCACGACTACAACATCCGCGTCCTCAACCTGTCGCTGGACGCCGCCACGCCGCAGTCCTACAAGGTCGACCCGCTCGACGCCGCCGTCGAAGCCGCCTGGAAGCACGGCATCGTCGTGGTCGCCGCCGCAGGCAACCGCGGGGCGACGGGCAACGCGGTCCAGTTCGCGCCGGCGAACGATCCCTACGTGATCACCGTCGGGGGCGCCGACGAGAACGGCACCTCCAACCCGGCCGACGACACGATCGCCTCTTGGTCGAGCCGGGGGACCACCCAGGACGGGTTCGCCAAGCCCGACGTCTACGCCCCCGGGGCGCACATCGTCTCGGTGCTGGCGCCGGACAGCCAGTTCGCGCAGGAGTGCCCGAGCTGCGTCATCGGCGGTCAGTACATCCGCACCAGCGGGACCTCGATGGCCGCCCCGATGATCTCCGGTCTCGTCGCCGACGTGCTCTCCAAGCACGGCGACCTCACCCCGGACCAGGTCAAGGGCGCGCTCACCAATCCGTTCGTGCGGGCGCTGCCTGCACTGCAGGAGCCCAACGCGGTCAAGGCCGCCTTCGACATCAACCCTGACCCGGCCAATGGCGGGTTGACGCCCAGCACCCTGCTGAACGCGGCGAACAACATCGCCGGGGACTGGAGCTTCAGTAGCTGGAGCGTCGCCCAGGGTGGCCTGAAGGCCCCGTTCGCCTTCGCCAGCTGGAGCTGCGCCACGTGCGGGAGCAAGAGCGGCGACGATGTGAAGCCGAGCTACGGCTCATGGAGCTTCGCGTCCTGGTCGACGATCCAGGACCAATAGATCGGCCCGAGTAGCTCGGGACGGAGAGAACGGCGGCGGCGGTCCGGGGGGACCGCCGCCGTCGGCTTTAAGTGTGGGTCGCGGGTGCCGGACGCCACTGCCGGACGTCCGGCAGCGGAGTGAGGATCGGCTCGACCCTGTCGCGCAGCGCCTCGAAGCGCGGCGGAAGCGACAGCTTCTCGCCCAGGCTCTCGAGTGGCTCGTCGCTGGTGAAGCCGGCGCCGTCGAAGGTGGCGAGCTCGTACAGGATTCCGCCGGGCTCGCGGAAGTAGACGGACTCGAAGTAGAACCGGTCGATGATGGGGGTGGGGTGCGCGCCGGCACGATGGACGGTCTCGCGCCACTGGTCCTGCTCCTCGCGGAAGACCGACCAGGCCACGTGGTGCACGGTGCCCGCACCGGAGATGCCGCGCTCCGTCGCCGCCTCGAACAGGATCCGGCCGCCGCGATACTGACCGCGCGCCTCCCACTCGTGCTCGGCGATCTCCGCGAACCCGAGTGCGTCGCGGACGAAGGCCTCGCTGCGGCTGGGATCGAGGACCTGGGCCCGTACCGCCTCGAAGCCCTGAAGCGCGAACTCCGGCGGGACCTCTCGCGAGGCCGCGGTCAGCGGGCGGTCCGCCACCGCGAACACGCCCAGCTCGTGGCTCATGCCCTCGGGGTCGGCGAAGGTCAGGCGCCCATCCTCGAGACTGGCCGCGACTCCCTCGCCCTCCAGTCGACGGAGCCAGAACTCGAGTGCTTCCTCGGAGCCGACACGATGGATGATCGAGGAGATCATGCCCGCGCCGGCACGGCCGGGGCGGGCGCCCGGGTACTCGAAGAAGGTGATGTCCGCGCCCGGCGAGCCGCGTTCGTCGGAGTAGAACAGGTGGTAGACGCTCGGGTCGTCCTGGTTGACCGTCTTCTTGACCAGGCGCAGCCCGAGCACGCGCACATAGAAGTCCACGTTGGCGCGGGCGTCGCCGGTGATCAGGGAGATGTGGTGGATGCCGTCGATGGGTTGCATTCCGAAGTCACTCCAGAGGAAGTTGAGTACGCAACTACGATAGCCGGTGCGCGCCGCCGCGCGTGGCCGCGGGCGACCGCGACGCCGGCCAGGCACAGGATCCCGCCGGGGAAGGCGAGGACGGGCGGCACCTCGCCCAGGAACGCCCAGCCCATGAGCACGGCGAGCGGCGGGACGAGGTACGTCGTCGAGCCCAGGGCGCCGGCGGTGGTTCGCGCCAGCGCGTAGGCCCAGGTGCAGAAGCCGATCGCGGTCGGGGCGAGCCCCAGGTACACCGTCCACACGACGGTCTCGGCGCGGGCGTGGTGCAGGCCGTGCCAGAGCGACGGCGCGAAGGGCAGGCAGACGATGGCGCCGACGGTGCACGCCAGCCACGTCACCTGCAGCGCCGATGCTTCGGCGAGAGCCGGCTTCTGGGCGATCATCCCCACCGAGTACGCCAGCGCCGCCACCAGGCACAGAATCGTGCCCAACCCCTGATGCAGACCGTGCCGAGAGGTGGCGAGGCCGATCACCGCGACGCCCGCGAACGAGACGAGGCACCCCGCGAGCAGCCGGCGCGGGAAGCCCTCGCGGAGGACGAAGCCGGCCAGGATCGCGATCAGGATCGGGCCCGTGTTGACGAGCATCGAGGCCGTTCCGGGATCGACCCGCGTCTCCGCCTCGTTCAGCGCCACGTTGTAGGCGCCGAACCAGAGCACGCCGCAGGCGGCGACGCGCAGGAGCGTCTGCGCGGACGGGAGTGGCTCGCGCCGGGCGCCGGCGACGGCGCCGAGGACCAGGCTGCCGACGATCAGGCGGCCGAGCGCGAGCGCACCGGCGGAGAGCTGGCGGTCGGCGTAGCGGATGCCGACGAAGGCGGAGGACCACAGCAGCAGCGTGACCCCCACGGCGAGCACCGGCAGCAGGCGGGCGCGGTTGCCGGGGGCTTCAGGCATGTGACCCAGTGTGGCGAATGGCCGGGCGCCGGACAGGGATGTCCGGCGGGGTGGCCCCAAGGACGCCGCGCGGGCGCAGCCCGTGCGGCCCATAAGGACTTCTTCGAAAACGGGTATACGCTCACGCACTATGGGACTTCTGCTCTACCTCATCATCCTCGCCATCTCCGGCCTGTTCGTGGGCGCGCTGGCGCGCCTGGCGCTGCCCGGCCCGGACCCGATGTCGATCTTCCAGACGATCCTGCTTGGGCTGGCCGGCAACTTCATCGCCGGCATCATCGTGTGGCTCCTGTGGAAGCACGCGGCGCCCGGCATCGTGATCTCGGTCGCGTGCTCGACGCTGATCCTGTACTTCATCCGCCGCTCGCGCGGCGGCAGCCTGACGCACCCGGATGGGCCGGGCGGCCGGCGCGGCGCGCCGCGCTGGGGGCGGCGGTACTAGCGGTTTCGCCCGTAGAGGTCGTGGGCGTCCACCCACTCCTCGGCGACGATCGCTGAACCCAGCGAGAGCTCGCCGCAAAGGACGGTGGCGGCCACGATCTCGGCGAACTTCATCACGTTGCCCTTGCCGTAGCAGCCGAGCATCTCAAGGCACTCGCGCTGCGTGGCCAGGCTGGTCCCGCCACCGTAGGTGGCCACGATCAGCGCCGGAATCGTGACCGAGTAGTAGTAGTCGCCGTTCGGCTGCACCTCGGCGTAGACGAACGCCGCCGAGGATTCGGCGACGTTGGCGACGTCCTGGCCGGTGGCGATGAACATGGCCGTGATCCCGTTCGCCGAGTGCGAGCCGTTGTTGTTCACGCCTGCCATGAAGCCGCCGAGCGTCGAGACCTGGCGTGCCCGGAACATGAGCTCCACGTTCGAGCGCATGACCGTGCGGAACAGCTCGTCGGGAATCGTCGCCTCGGCCACGACGCGCTTGCCGCGCGTGTTCAGCATGTTGATCTGCGAGCTCTTCTTGTCGGTGGCGAAGTTCGATTCGAGGAAGAAGTGCTTGATCTCCGGGTTCTGCTCGACGATCCACTTGCACGCCGCCGCCGTCGCCTTGCCGGTCAGGTTCTGGCCCGCGGCGTCGCCCGTCGTGTAGTTGAAGCGGGTGTAGAGCATGCGGCTGGCCGAGTAGCGCTCGATGTCCTGGAGGCGACCCGAGCGAGTGGTGGCCTCGGCGTGCGCCTTGATCTCCTCGAAGTGCTCGTCCAGCCAAGCGTCGAAGGCGCGCGCCTCCCTCGCGCTCTCGAACACGAACGAGGGTGCGCGCTGCATCCGGTCGTCGACGACGGTGGTGGTGACTCCGCCGGCCTCGTACAGGAGGCGCATCCCGCGGTTGTAGCTCGCCACCAGCGTCCCTTCGGCCGTGGCCATGGGCACATAGAACTCGCCCTGCGCGTGCTCGCCGTTGACGAGCAGCGGTCCGGCAACGCCGAGCGGGACCTGTGCCACGCCGATGAAGTGCTCGACGTTGCCCATGACGAGCTTCGGGTCGAACGAGTAGCTCGAGACGTGCTCGAGCTCGGTGCCGGTGCGCTCGCGGATGAACTCGACTCGGCGCTCGGCGGCCTCGCGCGAGTAATCGTTCTCCTTGTCGCGGGGAACCGGGACGCGCTCGCTCGGCGTGGTGGCGGACATACACCCTCTCCTGTCGTCGGTTGATGCCCGCTTACCCCGTTGGCGGTGGGGAGGAACGCTCCATGCGCGCGACTGACTGTTGCTACCGGCCCCGCTGCCCCGGAGAAAAAACTGCCCCGGGAGGACCCAGGTCCATCTGGGTCCTCCCGGAGGGGTCAAGGAAGTGGGGGCGCAGTTCCTTGACCGATTCGAACCTAATATTCCCGAGCCGCGTTCGCGTGAAACACGAAATTTCGCGGCTCGGGAGACGCGTCAGCGCGACCGCGCGCTGCTCCGCGTCGAGCGACCGCTGCTCGCCGAGGCGCCGTTGCGTGAGCTCCCGCTCCCGCCGCTGCGCGACGAGCCGCTGCTCGCACGGGACGAGCTGCCGCTGCTCTTGCGTGACGAGCCGCTGCTGGCGCGGGACGAGCTGCCGCTGCTCTTGCGAGACGAGCCGCTGCTGGCGCGGGACGAGCTGCCGCTGCTCTTGCGAGACGAGCCGCTGCTGGCGCGGGACGAGCTGCCGCTGCTCTTGCGAGACGAGCCACTGCTGCGGGTCGACCGCGTGCCACCGCTCCGTGACGAGCTGCCGCTGCTCCGAGAGGACGAGGCGCTCCCGCTCCGCGAGCGGCTGCTCGACCCGCTCGAGCTCGACCGGCTCGTGGTGGTCCGGCGTGAGCGCGGCTTCGAACGGAGCTCGCGCGGGATCTCGGTGCGAACGACCTCCTTGACGAGGCGGCCGATCTCCGCGTCGAGGAACTTCGCCATCCGCTCCTCGTCGCGGCGGATGCTGCGCGCCAGCTGTGCGGTCTCGCGATCGCCGACCTCGGTGGCGAACGTCTCGATGCGCTTGTAGAGCGCGATCTCGACGTGCTCCTCGCGGAGCTCCTCCTGCGCATTGCGCAGATGCGTCTCCGCCTGGCTGGTCACGAGCGCGCGTGCGGTCCCGACCTGACCCTTGACGGCGGCGACCGCCTTGCCGGCGACCTCGCCCGCGACGCCGGGGACGCCGGGCACGCTCGTGACGGGAGCGACCTTCGAGCCGAGCTTCTTGATGCGCGAGGCGACCCGGCGCTTGTGGTCGCGCGTCTCGGTGAGGTGCTTCCGCAGCCGCTTCTTGTACGGCATCTTCTCGGTGAGGGCGATGTGCGCGGTCAGGTCGGCCTCGAGCTCAGCCTCTTTGGCGTGAGCCTCGTTCAGCCACTGGACCAGCTTGGCATCGCGAGCATTCAGACTCTCGTCGGGCAAGGGCTTGTTCCTTTCTAGTCTTGCGAGCCGCCGCCGCCGTTGGCGGTGCGCAGCTGACGCTGGACCGCCTCCAGCACGGTTTGACGGCTCCGGTTACCGGTCTCGTACAACGACACGGCGGCAAGCTCGGCAGCGGTGGCGCCGTCCAGCCGCGCGATCACGTCCCGTGCGCTCATGCGCGCATAGCCTTCCCACGGCTCCTGCACGGTGATGGCCGCGCCTGCGCCGTCTTCGGCGCCTGGCTCGGCTTCCTCGCGCACGAGCGTTGCCTCCTCGGACACGTGAGTCGGCTCGGGTGGGGACGGCTGGGGCGTTGCCTCTTCGCGGGAGCGATCGATGCGCTCAGCGGCCTCGTCGGCGGACACGGGCGGCGGGGGCGGCGGTTCGGTGCTCGCCGCCTGCGCGCGGGGATCGCGCGGGGGAGAGCTCTGTTCGCGCTGGGGGCGCTGCGGGCGCGCCTGCGGCGGCGCGGGAGAGGGACTGCTTCCGTCGCCGTCGCGCGTGAACACGCTGACGACGCGCATCGCGCCGAGCGTCGCGCGGCCCGCGACTTCCTCGGCGGCGCGGAACCAGAGCTGTGCACCGCGGACGCTTACGCGCAGCGGAAAGGTGATCAGTCGGCCGACCATTGCGCTAGGTATTACCCATCCGTACATAAACCAAGCGGCTATGCAGGTTCGATGCGGGTTCGGGCGCCGCGGCGCAATCCGCCGCGCTCGTCGCGTTAGCGAAGTGTCAGCGCCGCGCGCGATGGGAGCGCCGCCGCCGCGTGGGGTCGGCGGCGGCGCTGGTCATCGCTGCAGAGACTGCAGCGAGTGCGGGCGGGCAGCTCCGCTGCCCGAAGAGGTGGCGAGGTGGACGCCGGTACGCCGATCCCGGTTTGGATCGGCGGGGTAGGGGACACCATCCGGAGCAAGTCCGGCGCCGGTTGAGACCTGATCGGCGAATGTGCTGTTGGCGGCGGCCGCGCTGTGCATCTAGAGTCAAAACCTTGAGGTTGCTACTTGCAGGACGCCGCCTGGTGACAGAACCTTCCCGAACGCAGGCGTCGCGATTTATCAAGACGCGAGTCGACGGCCCGACCTTCCCCGCGGGCGCGATCGCACGAGCTGAACCCGACGGAGGAGTCCATGGTTGAACTGGATCCGAAGGCACTCTTGGGAGGAGCCTTCAACGCGGCGAAGACGGTCAGCGATCCCAGGCAGGCGATCAAGCTCCTCGAGCGAGCCGGCGACGAGGCGTACTTCGCGCTCCTGTGCGTGCGCAGCGGATTGGTCGGGCCGGAGTTGCCGCACAAGCTTGCGCAGCTGCTCATCGGGTTCGAGCGCTACGGGATGCTCGGCGGGGCGATCACCGCGGGCGCGATCCGTCACGGTGACCGGCTGGCGATCATCGACGAGCGTGGCGAGCTGAGCTACAAGGAGCTCGACCGCCGCTCGAACGCGCTCGCCAACGCCTGGCGGGAGCGCGGGCTCGAGGCGGGCGAGGGCGTCGCGGTCCTGGTCCGCAACCACCGCGGGTTCCTCGACGCGCTGTTCGCCGGCGCCAAGTGCGGCGCCCGCGTGATCCTGCTCAACACGTCGTTCGCCGGGCCGCAGATCCGCGAGGTGGCGGAGCGCGAGGGAACCGACCTGCTCGTCTACGACGACGAGTACTCCGAGACGCTCGAGGGGATCGACGATCCGCCGCGCGGACGGTTCCGCGCCTGGGTCGATGATCCGGGAGACGCCGATGACACGCTCGACGCGCTCATCGAGAACGGCGACGACAGCGCGCCACCGAGTGCGTCCGAGCCGCCCAAGATCACGATCCTGACCAGCGGGACCACCGGTACCCCGAAGGGCGCCCCGCGCAGTGAGCCCCGCTCGCTTGGCTTGATCGGCGGCCTGCTCAGCAAGGTGCCGTTCCGGGCGCGCCAGACGACCGAGCTGTGCGTTCCCATGTTCCACGCCCTTGGGTTCATGCAGGCGATGGTGGCCATCGGCATGGGCTCGACCATGGTCGTCCGCCGGCGCTTCGATCCCGAGAAGACGCTCGAGAGCCTCGAGGAGCACAAGGCCGACGCGATGGTCGTCGTCCCCGTGATGCTGCGCCGGATCCTTGACGTGGGTGAGGACAAGATCAAG
This sequence comes from uncultured Solirubrobacterales bacterium, assembly GCA_963839105.1. Classification (GTDB taxonomy): domain Bacteria; phylum Actinomycetota; class Thermoleophilia; order Solirubrobacterales; family Solirubrobacteraceae; genus Palsa-465. The sequence continues at coordinate 566,075 of CAWITQ010000008.1, read as the reverse complement.
GAGCGCGACCTCTCCAACCTGAAGATCATCTTCATCAGCGGGTCCGCGCTGGGCGCCGAGCTGGCCGAGCGCGCACTCGATGTGCTCGGGCCCGTCATCTACAACCTCTACGGCTCGACCGAGATCGCCTACGCGACGATCGCGACGCCCGAGGACCTGAAGGCCGACTCCTCGACCGTGGGGAAGGTCGTCCGCGGCACGGTCATCAAGATCTACGACAACGAGGAGGACAAGGAGGTCCCTGACGGGGAGAGCGGACGGATCTTCGTCGGCAACACGTCGCAGTTCGAGGGGTACACGGGCGGCGGCAACAAGGACGTGATCGACGGCCTGATGGCCTCCGGGGACGTCGGGCACTTCGACGAGAACGGCCGCCTGTTCATCGACGGGCGCGACGACGAGATGATCGTCTCCGGCGGCGAGAACGTGTTCCCGGCCGAGGTCGAGGAGCTGCTGGCCCGCCACGAGTCGATCGACGAGGCAGCCGTCGTCGGCGTGGACGACGAGAAGTTCGGCCAGCGGCTGAAGGCGTTCGTCGTGAAGAAGGGCGACGCTTCGGTGAGCGAGGACGACGTCAAGAAGTACGTCAAGGAGAACCTCGCCAACTACAAGGTCCCGCGCGAGGTCGTGTTCGTCGACGAGCTCCCGCGCAACCAGACCGGCAAGATCCTCAAGCGCGAGCTGCTCGAGCAGAGCGACGAGGACGACGGCGGCGGCGACGGCGGCGACCGCGGCTCCTCCTCGGACGGCGGCGAGTCGAAGAAGGACGAGAGCAAGAGCGAGTCCAAGCAGGAGTCGAAGGCCTCGGGCAAAGACGGCAAGCAGAACGGCAAGCAGAGCAAGAAGTCCTCGCAGAAGAAGAAGGAGAAGGAAGAGGCGCGGTGAGCGGGGTCGACGCGGCGCACGCCTTCCGCGCCCAGTTCCCCGTCTTCGAGCGGCTCTCCTATCTCAACGCCGGAACCGAGGGACCGATCCCGCGTGCCGCTGCGGAGGCCGCGCACGCGCGGATCGACCTCGAGGCCTCCCGCGGGCGGTGCGGGCGGCCCTACATCGAGGCGGTGCTCGACCTGGCGACGCGCTTGCGCGCCGGATACGCCGGCGTGCTCGGCTGTGCGCCGGCCGAGGTGGCGCTCACCGGGTCGACGACCGACGGCGTGAACACCGTTCTCGCCGGCCTCGACCTTCGCGCCGGCGACGAGATCCTGACCTCGGATGAGGAGCACCCGGGGCTGCTGGCGCCGCTGGGACGAGCGGTGCGCCGGCACGGGGTGCGGGTACGGGTCGTGCCCTTTGCGGAGATCGCCGGCGAGGTGACGTCCTCGACGCGGCTCGTCGCCTGCTCGCACGTCTCGTGGGTGAGCGGCCTGGTCGTCGACACCGCGGCGCTGGCGGCGGCCGAGGCGCCCGTGCTGCTCGACGCCGCACAGGGCATCGGCGCCGTGCCCGTCGATGTGCACGCGCTGGGTTGTGACTACTACGCGGCGTCGGGGCAGAAGTGGCTCTGCGGCCCGGAGGGAAGCGGGTGCCTGTTCGTCCATCCCGATCGGCTCGAGGAGCTGCTGATCCCGTGGCCGGGGTATTCGTCGGTGGCTTCGCCCGAGCAGGCGCTGGAGTTCGAACCGGCCGAAGGGACGGCGCGGCTCGACCACGGTTTCCCGGTGGCGCTTCGGAGTGCCTGGGCGCTGGCCTCCCTCGAGGTGTTCGCGACTGCCGGCTGGGAGTGGGTGCATTCCCGGGCGGCGGAGCTGGCGGCGTGGCTGGCGTCCGAGCTGTCCTCGCGCGGGCTCGAGGTGCTGCCGCGCGGGCGATCGACGCTGGTGTCCTGGCGTGTCGGTGAAGCCGAGGCGGCGCAGCGCGAGGTGGAGCGGCTGGCCGCGGAGGGCATCGTCGTGCGGAGCATCCCGCTCGGCGGGCTGATCCGGGTGTCGATCGGCGCCTGGTCCTCGGAGGAGGAGCTCGAGCGGCTGGTCGGGCTGGTGGCTTAGGTTTCTATGCGCTCAGGGCGCGTGTAGACATTCAGCCGACCGCGCCGCGCGAACCCGCACAGGGTGATCCCGCGGTCCTCTGCAAGCTCGATCGCCAGCGAGCTCGGCGCGCCGACGCCGACGAGGATGGGCGCGCCCGCCACCGCGGCCTTCTGCACGAGCTCGAATGACAGCCGGCCGCTGACGCACAGCATGTGGCCGGCGAGGGGAATGTTCCCGTCGAGGAGCGCGCGGCCGATGACCTTGTCCATCGCGTTGTGCCGGCCCACGTCCTCGCGGGTGTGAAGGAGGCGCCCGGTTGCGTCGAACAGGCCGGTGGCGTGCAGCCCGCCGGTGCGCTCGAAGCCCGGCTGCTCGAGGCGCTCGGGAAGGTCGGCCAGGAGGGTGCGCGGCACCTGCGGACCGGGCGGCGCGGGCGCGCTCTGCACCGCGACCTCCTCGAGCGCGCCCTTGCCGCACACCCCGCACGAGGAGGTGGTGTAAAAGCGCCGCTCCCCCGGGTCGCGGTTCAGCGGGCCCGCGACCTCGATCGTGTTGGCGGCGAAGTCCGTCGTCAGGCCTGCGTCACGGGGCCCGTCGATCAGCGCCTCGCCGAACAGGAAGCCGAGCGCCAGCTCCTCGTCGTGGCCGGGCGTGCGCATCGTCACCGTGAGCGGTCGTCCGTCGACGCGGATCTCGAGCGGCTCCTCGACGGCGACCTCGTCGACCTGCCCGTCGTGTTCGACCCTGGTGTACACGCCGGGCGTCGCTCGGGCGAGGCTACTTCGCCGCGCGCTCGATCGCCTGGTCCATCTTCTGAGCCGGCTGCTGGACCGGGCCCCCGTGGCCGACCACGAGCAGCTGGGGGTCCAGCGCGCGCAGGGCGCGCGCGGACTCCAGGTCCTTGGCCTTATCCCAGGTCGCGATCGCGGGAAGCGGGAAGCGGAGGTGGAAGTGGTTGGTGACCGTCGTGCCACCGATCGTCGTGAACACGTCGCCGGCGATGATGGTCCGATCGCGCGTGTCGAAGAACGACACGTGGCCGGGGGTGTGGCCCGGGGTGGGGATGACCTCGAGGCTGCCCACCCGATCGCCGGCGGCGAGCAGCGTCTCCGGGACGGTCTGGAGCTTCGGCCACTGCCCCGGCGGCTTCTTGTCCGCAAACGCCTCGCCGGCGAGGATCCGGGCGTCGAGCTCGGGCATCAGGACCGTCGTGGCGCCACCGAGCTTCTGCTTCAGCGCGTCGACGGAGCCGACGTGGTCACCGTGGCCGTGGGTCAGGGCAATCCGCCGGATCGCACCACCGAGGCTCTCGGCCGCGGCGATTATGTCGTCGGCTGAGCCCGGGATCATGGTGTCGACGAGCGTGAAGCCATCGTCCTCGTGGACGAGGTAGGCATTGACGAGGCGAAGACGGGTGAGCTGGATCAGTGTGGGGGTGACGGTCGTCGTCTGCATCCGGCGCTCCTGTTCTGGAGGCTTGATCGAGTCCCGGTGTTATAGACGCTTCATCGCTTGCGGTCGTTGCCGGGCCGCGCGCCCGCGCGACCCTTACGCGCCGAGCACCGCGCAGAATCGTCGAGCTCGGCGAGAAGGGTGCGGTTTTCGACCCCTGGCCGCCGACGACGCAGTTTTGTGACCTAGGTTGGCGAGTAAGTGTCGCTGTCCGGTAGTCACGCCCGCGACAGCGCGGCCGGCCGCAACTCGTCCTCGAGCGTCATCAGCTCGCGCTGGAGCTCACCGTCGGCGCCGATCCGGTACGCGCCGGTGCAGGTGAGCGGTGGCGAGTAGGCGTGGAGCGTGACCGCCGGCACATCGCCCGCGTGGAGCACGCGATGGATCGCCACCGGCGGGACGGTGAACGTAGAGCCGGCGCTGAGCGTGCGTGATCGGGGTGTGGATCCGAGGCGCAGGCGCTCCTCGCGCACGGCGCCGGAGATCACGGAGATGGCGGCGGCCGATCGGTGGTGATCGTGAAAGCCCGTGTCCTGGTCGTGGCTCCAGCAGATCAGCCAGGCGTTGACGTCCTCCGCGTCCCAGATCTGTTCGTAGACGCGAACGTCGTCGGCGTGGCGAACGAACGGCTGCCACCGATCGGGAGTGACCGCCAGCTGGGCCACGAAGCGCTCGAGCTGCGGGATGGTCAGCGCGGGCGTCACGCCGCCACCGCCTCGGCGCGATTCAGCAGACGGGCCGCGTTCTCCGCGAGCGGCGTGTCGCCCGCGGCCGCCGGCGGGTCGACCACTGGCCGGTCGGAGCCGTACAGGAGGTGCGCCGGGCCGACGTGTTGCGCCATCCCCATCAGCGCCCGGCCGCCGTAGCTCGAGGTGTCGTAGTAGATGAGCGGGTCGCGGAGGTCGATGGCCGGGCCGCCACGGGCGATCAATCGCTCGCTGAGCAGGGGCGCGCCACCGGCGAGCATCGCGAACACGGCGACGAGGTTCGGGTGCTCCCGACGGCCCGCGGTGGCGAAGGTCAGCCACGCCGCCTGCATCTGGGCCACGTAGTCGGTGAGGGCGCGCCACCACAACGGCTCGCCCAATACCGGGTGGGCGGGCGCGTCATTTGGAGCGGGCCCTGGATGGACGAGCAGGGGAACGCCGCGTGCCGAGGCGCGCTCCAGAATCAGCTGGACCCCATACAGGGCAGCGGGACCTGCGAGGGCGCCGGCCGGCAGCGAGACGCCGATGCAGCCGCGGTCCACCAGGTCGTCGACATCGTCCGGGTCGGGGTCGTCCAGAGCGACCGGTCCCCACGCGGCGAACTCCTGGGGGAGCTCAGTGACGCCGGCGAGGTAGGCGTCGATCAACGGCTCGGCCTCGGTGCGCGGGAGCGCCTCGATTCCGATCGGGCTGGAGATGGCGACGAGTGCGAGGTCGAGCCCATCCTCGTGGACGAGCCGGGCGCGCGTCTCGGGAGCGTTCGCGGCACGATCGATCACGTGCGGGAGCTCGGTGCAGCAGTGGAGCGTCGTGACGCCGTCGCTGGTGCGCACGAACGGCATCGAACGGCGGGCGGCCAGGGCGTCGAGCAGCTGCTCGGTCCAGATGTGCTGATGGATGTCTACGCGCATGGTCACCTGAGCTTCATAAAGTCAATCGACTTTGTGGAATATAGCGCCTGAGGGCGCGGGTCCGCGGCAGGCGCGCCGGCGCGCGTGGAAGGTCGGGTCGGGCGCGATTGGCGAGGGCGCGCGGCGCGCAACCGAGCCGTTAACGACGACGGGGACCCAGCTGGGTCCCCGTCGCGGATCCCAGAACGCGTCCACGGCCGGGTTGGGCGCGCTCGTCGGAATCGGTTTCGCTCGGTCAAACATCCCCCGCCCGCGAAAGTTGCGCTCGGCGTCGGCGAATCTCTTGCCATACTGAGGGCCCCATCCCGGGGGCGTAGCTCAGTTGGTTAGAGCGCCGGCCTGTCACGCCGGAGGTCGCGGGTTCGAGTCCCGTCGCTCCCGCTTCTCGATGTGCCCGCAGAGCAACTGCGGGCGTGGCTCCGATCGGTCGCGCACCAAGCCGCCGACGATCGCTCTCCTCGCGGCGCGGCGTAAATACGAATTCCGGCGCATTAGGCGTGTCGACTTTCGAGACGCCGGGTAGCCGGATGGGTGTCGACGAAGGAGAGCCCTATGGACACCAGGATCCGCTACCCGGGCCGCGACGGCCACCGCAGGGACTCGAACATCATCTGGTTCGCTGAGGAGTGCCTGAACAACGGCGTTCGGCTCGACGACATGGTTCGCGCCGCTGAGCGCCGAGGCGACTCACAGCTCGCCGACTTCTTCCGGCGGGCGCTGGTCGAGATGCGGCAGGTGCAGGGTGGCGACCCAAGCCTGGGCCGCCTCAGGCACGTCTCGCGGCTGGCCGAGTACAGAGCCGCGTAGAGCGGCCCTTCCTACCACCGGCCCCAGTGCACAACCTGCTCGAAGGGCCGCCGGTCCGGCTTGCGGATCGGAGCGAGTCCACGGTCGCCCGGATAGCCGAAGTCGATCAGGAAGGCGGCGAAGCGATCCTCGGGTAGGCCGAGGATCCGGCGCGCCGCTTCCTGGTCGCCCACCGCTGAGTGCCCGGATCCGACGCCGGCATCGGCGGCGGCGATCATCATCGCCATCGTCGTCTGGCCGAGGTCGTAGTAGGCGCGCAGCCGGGTCTGCTCGTCGTCGGGCTCCGCGAGCACGAGCGCGACCGTCGCCCCCGAGTGAGCCACGTGTCCACCGCCCCGCCACACCGTGGAGAGCTCGCGCAGTTGTGCCTGATCGGTGACGACCACGAAGTCCCACGGCTGCCAGTTCCGGGACGACGGCGCTCGACGGCCGGCTTCGAGGATCCGCTCGAGGTCCTGGCTGGGAATCGGGCGGGGCGCGAACTCCCGCACGTTCCGCCGCGACGTGATGGCATCCCAGGTCTCCATGTATTCGCTCCTGTCGTTCGGTGTATGAGACGACAAGGATGCCGTTCTCCGCCGCACAGACGCAGCCCGATTCCGCTGACCCCGAACTGCATCGCCGAGCACGGGCATGGCGCATGCGCAGCCTGAGAGCAAGCTGCGACGTGGTCGAGCCGTGGGAGCACGGCACGATCTACCGCGCCACCGACTTCCCGAGCTACTACGACCTGAACGTCGTCCTCGTCGAGGAGCCGACGTCGATGGGCGTCGCGGAGCTTTCGGCCTTCGCCGATCGCGCGCTCGCCGGTCTCGAGCACCGGTTGATCGAGTTCGAAGCCGCCGAGAGCGCCGAGCCGCTCCGAGCGGACTTCGAGCAGCGCGGGTGGAGGTCCCTCCGCCTGCTCTGGATGCGCCACACGGGCGAGCTTCCACCGGGGGACAGCGCCGACGTCGAGGAGGTGCCGTACGGCGCGGTCGACGATCTGCGCGTGCGCTGGCATCACGAGGACTTTCCCGGCCTCGACCCTGCGGCCTTCCATCGCCAGGCGCGCGAGGTCGCGCTGAAGCGCGGAGCGCGGATCCTGGCCGCGCGCCACGCCGGCCAGCCGATCGCCTTCGCGCAGCTCGAGCGCGACGCCGATGGTGCCGAGATCAGCGAGGTATTCGTGCGTCGCGACCATCGCGGACAGGGCCTCGGCACCGCGGTGACCAGAGCTGCGATCTCGGGCGCCGGCTCGGTGCAGGACCTCTGGATCAGCGCCGATGACGAAGCTCGGGCGAAGGACCTCTACGCCCGCCTTGGGTTCCGGGGCGTAGCCAAGATGATGCAGTTCCTGCGGCTACCTGGGTAGCCGTTAAGGGCGATGAGTTTCGAGCTGCAGCACATCATGTTGCACGGCCACCGGGTTTGCTACCGGCGGGCCGGTGAGGGTCCTCCGATCATCCTGATCCACGGGATCACCTCCTCGTCCTCCAACTGGGCTGCGGTCGCGGAACGGCTCGCCGAGCATCACACGGTGCTCGCGCCCGACCTCCTCGGGCATGGCGACAGCGCCAAGCCGAAGGGCGACTACTCCATGGGGGCATTTGCCAGCGGCGTGCGCGACCTCATGGTGGCGCTCGACATCACCCGGGCGACGGTCGTCGGCCATTCCCTCGGCGGGGGCGTTGCGATGCAGTTCGCCTATCAGTTCCCAGAGCTCGCCGAGCGCCTGGTCCTGGTCTCCAGCGGCGGGCTGGGCCGTGACGTGCACAGCTTCCTGCGCGCGGCGACGCTCCCCGGCTCCGAGCTCGTGATCCCGCTACTGGCGAGCCGCCGGGTGCTGGGCGCCGGCCGGACCGTCGGGCGCATGCTCGACCGCTTCGGCATCAAGCTGGGCAACGACGTGCTCGAGATGGCCCGCGGCCACGCCTCGCTCGGGGACGCCGAGACGCGTGCGGCGTTCGTCCACACGCTGCGCTCCATCGTTGATCCCACCGGTCAGCGTGTCCGCGCCACCGACCGCCTCTACCTGGCGGCGCACCTGCCGGTGCTCATCGTCTGGGGGGCGCGGGACCGGATCATCCCCGTGGCCCACGGACGTCGCGCCCACGAGCTCATCCCCGGAAGCCGCCTCGAGGTGTTCGAGCGCTCCGGCCACTTCCCCCATCTCGATGAGCCCGACCGCTTCGCGCGGACACTCCGCGACTGGCTCGCGACGACGGAGCCGGGAGCCGGCGACCTCGAGCAGTTCCAATCGGCGCTCCGCGAAGCGTCGAGCTGAAGCGCTGACGGCGCCATCAGACGTCGACGCGCTGGGTGGCGCTGCCGATCCCGTTCTCGGTGTGCACCGTCGCGCGGACCTCGTACGTCTCCCCGGGCGGCGCCGGCGGCAGCTCAAGCGTGCCGGTGGCGCCGGTGATGTCCGCGGTCACCGTGTGCGGCGGGACGCTGGGGTCCTTCGAAGCGAGGCTGGCCACGATCTTCGCGGCGGCGGGCGCGGTCCCGTCCGGCGCTACCGCGTAGTGGACGACGGTGGAGGCCCCCGACTGCTCGACGGAGATCGCCGGGGCAGCCGGACGCGCCAGCTCCAGCCCCATCGGCTGTCCGGGCGGCGGAAGGTCATCGGAGGGCGGGTCGCACGACGCGTGGAAGGCGGCGGGCGCTGACCACGCCTGATGGCGGACGGGCGCCGTCGGGCTGTTGGCCTCGATGCCGATGTCGCCGAGCGGTCCGCCGGCGTGGGTGCCGCCCCAGCTGCCCGGCCACAGCGCCCAGGGAGTGGCCGCAGCGCTGAGCACGATCAGGTCGGGCCGGACGCGGTAGCCCTGCCCGTCGTTGTGGTCGGGCAGGAACGATCGCGTGCTGATCGAGGTTCCCGCGCGCAGCAGGTTCGCGTGGGAGCCGCGCGCGCTGTAGGTGACGGGCGCGAGGCCGTCGACGGTGATCGCCATTTCGAGCTGGTCGAACGATGCACGTACCCCGCTGCGGTGCTGCGAGTAGCTCGCGGCGTTCGGCTTTCCCTGCGCGTCGAGCCGCAGCTGAATCATCTCGAGGTCGCCTTCGTGGACCCCGAAGCCCAGGAAGCCCGGGTCGTCGTAGTACATGAAGAACCAGTACTGAAGCCACCAGGTGCCCGTCGAGTCCTGCGCGGCACGCCCGTGCACGCGATCGCCGTAGCCCGGCCGCACATGCATCTCCCGCGCCTGCGTGACGTAGTCGCTCCCCACCTCCTGGATGTAGTCGGTGTTCTGCGCCTTGACGCCGGGCGCGTACTCGCCCGCCTTGAGGACCGCGAGGGACAGCGCCGGCCCGGCCGGGCCCGGGATCAGCGCCGTACCGTCACCGCGCAGGAGCTTGTTGCCGGGACGGTCGGTGATCACCGCGGCCGAGTCCGCGTAGTAGCTCTCCATCGAGTCGTAGCGCACTACGGGGCGGTAGCGCTCGAGCAGGGCCTGGCGGCCGGCATCGGTCGTGAGGTCGCCGGGTGCCGTGGGGGCGGCGGCGCGAGGCAGAACGGAAGTCGCGGGGGCCGGCGGGGGGCCGGGAGTCGGGGTGGGGCTCGAGGCGGCCGGCGCGGTTCCCGTGAGCGCTTGCATCCCGGCCCCGTCCGCGAGCCGCGTCAGCGCCACCGTCCGCGGGGAGTAGACCTGCGGTCGTGTGATGACCCCCTGTGTCACGGCCATCCCGCCGGCGATCCCGAGCGCTTGCAGGAGGTTCGTGTGACCGCCGACGACCTGGACCAGGAACCCTGCGAGCGTCCCCACGATCGACATCGCGAGCGCGGGCTCGGCACCGTGCGCGAGCAGCGCGCTCGGTGACAGCGGCGCGGTCGAGCCGCCGGCGCGCACCGTCGCCGGGCTGAACACGCTCGCCCGGGTGAGCAGGCCCTGGAGCCCGCTCACCGTGACCGATGTCCCGAGCGCCTTCAAGTGGTTCGGAACACCACCGGGCCCGATCTGCGCCAGAAAGCCACCGACGAGAGTGAACAGGGCGGTGGCGAGCGCGGGCTCACGGCTGAGGAGCCCCTCGTAGAGCTGCGCGGTCACTGCGGCTGCTGGTTCGCCGGCGGCTGCCCTGGTTGATTGGCCGGCGCTTGGCCGGGCGGGTTGCCGCCGCCCGGAGTGTCGTTCAGCGTGAACGCCGAGCGGTATGACAGCAGCACCGCGAGCACGAGCGCGACGATCACGGCCGCCCACGCGTCGCGCGATTGATCGGGGCTCAGGTGCTTCGGAAACGCGATCAACGCTGCGCCGCCTGCGATTGCGGCCAGCCCGAGGACCCACGCCGGGAGCTGCTGCCACCAGCTAAAAGCGTCCGTCGACTTGCTGACCACGAGGTCGAACGCGGCATTCGATGTGGACGTGTCGTCCGCCACTTCCCCTCCTCTTGACGTTGCGGCAAGCAGACCAGATCGGCCTGCCGCAGTCAACCGGCGCCGCTACCGCGGCCAGAGCATGGCCAGCACCGCCTCGACGAACCGCGCGTAGCGCTCGGGCGAGTAGAGCTCCGGGTCGATGAGGACCATTCGTCCCGCCTCCTCCCCGAGATCGCGGATGGCGCGCGCGGTGAGCTCGACATCGAGGTCGTCCGGCAGCCCGTGCTTCGCCATCGCCCACCTGACGAGGCGTTCGATGCGCTCGACCATACGCCTTCGATTGGTCTCGACGTGATCGCGAACGAGCGTGGGCGTTCCCTCGAGCGGGAGCAGGATGATCCGCCAGGTGGCGGGCCGGTCGACGACGGCTCCGAGGAACCGGCGAACGCCCCCGACGAGCAGCTCCGTTGGGTCGCGGTCCCCCGGGTCGTCGGGGACGACGGCGTCCAGCTGATCGAGTGAGTAGCGCTCCTCGCGTTCCACGACCGCGTGTAGGAGGCGGGCAAGGTTCGGAAAGTGGTCGTAGACGACGGGGCGTGTGACTCCGGCGGTACGTGCGATCGCCTCGATCGAAACACCGCCGTACCCCTGCTCGACGATCACGCTCAGAGCCGCGTCGATCAACTGCTCTCGCCGCTGCTCGGGCGGCATCCGCGGCGCATACGGCCGCCGTGCCCGGGGCGCGGCATCTCGCTGGTTCGGCGTCATCGACGCGCGCAGGCTAGCGCAGTAGCTACAGGTCCATAGCTTTGCGCCCCCGGCCCTCGATCACCTGCTGAAGCACCTCGGTGCTCCAATCGTGCGTCCGCAGCAGGCGGTAGCGCTCGGTGACGATGCGCATGTACGCCTCGGTCTCGGTGGACTTGTGAATCAGGTCGGCCTCGCGCAGCGTCGCCACCACCGGGCGGTACTCCTGCTCGAGCCACAGCCTGGCGGTCTCAGCCCGATCGAACAGCTCTCCGTGCTCCTGCATGGCGCGGAAGCCCCACGCCTCGACGGCCTCGGCCAAGTCGCCGTATTGCCACGGGTCGGACAGCTGAATCTCGCCGCGCGCGTCTGCCGGGAGGGGCACGCGCTCGAAGAAGACGCGCTCGTGGCTCTTCAGCGGCAGGTCGGTGAGCTTGATCGCCTGTTCGGGGTCGACTCGGGTCACGACTGCCGTGACGTAGGCGTCGATGTCGTTGAGTCCCAGGGCCCGGGCAACCGAGACGCGATGATGGCCGTCGCGCACGAAGTAGATCTCGCCGACTTTGAGCAGGTCGACCGGCGGCATCGATTCCCCTCGGCGCATCGCGGCCGCGATCTGCTCCCATCGGGCGCGAACGCGCCGCGAGGTCGGGCGGAAGCTGCGATCGAAGTCGCGCCCGCGATCGATTGTCCCGACGATGGCGCCGAGCGGAACGACCTTCAGTCCGAGCGACCGCTCGCTCTGGAACCCGAGGGCAGCGATCACCTCCTCGTAGGGCAGGATCACGCCGATGTCGTCCGGCTCGCCGCGTAGGCGCGCGATCAGCCTCGCGGCCGCTGCGTGTCGTCGCATGCGCAGGAAGTCGTGCTGCGCATCGACGCCGGGCATGCCCGTTGAGCGCCGTTGAGGCATTGCGCGCTCGAGATTAGAGATTCGTCCTACGCCGGCTGAGTGCGCCGCTCAGGCGGCGGGGCGGCCGCGGGGCCATCGCCTCCTAGCAGACTGCTTCCCGTCTCGGGATCGAACAGGTGCACATGCTCGCTGTTGAACCACAGCTCCGCCTCCTGGCCCTGCGCCACCTGGCTCTCGGGGGCGAGCCGCGCCACGACCTGGCTGCCCTCGTGTGAATGCGGAAGGTCCGCGGAGCCCGCATCCTGTGCCAGCTCGTCGAGCTCGCGCGACGACACCCGCTCTGACTCGACCATGAAGTATGCGTAGTACTCCGACCCCATCGACTCGAGCACGTCGACCTTGGCCCTGAAGGTGTGGCCCTGTGCACGGTCGCCGACCACCTTGGCATCCTCGAAGTCCTCGGGCCGCAGGCCGACGATCACCCCGCGCCGCCCGCCCCCCGGACCGGATTCAAGCCTGCGCCGCAGCACATCAGGAATCTGAACGTTCCCGATCGGCAGACGCAGCGTGGCGCCTTCGAGCTCGCCCGGCAGGAAGTTCATCGACGGCGACCCGACGAAGCCGGCCACGAACAGGTTCACCGGTTGCCCGTAGAGCTCGGACGGCGAACCGACCTGCTGAAGCACGCCGGCGCGCATCACCGAGATCCGGTCGCCCAGCGTCATCGCCTCCGTCTGGTCGTGCGTGACGTAGATCGTCGTCGTGTTGACCCGCCGCTGGATGCGCGAGATCTCCGTCCGCATCTGCACGCGCAGCTTCGCGTCGAGGTTCGAGAGCGGCTCGTCCATCAGGAACACGCTCGGGTTGCGGACGATTGCGCGACCCATGGCGACGCGCTGACGCTGCCCGCCCGAGAGGTTGGCCGGCTTGCGGTCGAGATGCTCCTCGAGGTCGAGAATCCTCGCCGCCTCGGTCACCTTCTGGCTGATCTCCTCTTGGGGGGTCTTGGCGAGCTTGAGCGCGAAGCCCATGTTGTCGCGCACGGTCATGTGCGGATAGAGCGCATAGTTCTGGAACACCATCGCGATGTCCCGGTCCTTGGGAGCTTTGTCGTTGACCACCTGTCCGCCGATCTTGAGCTCGCCATCGGAGATGTCCTCGAGGCCGGCAACCATCCGCAGCGCGGTGGATTTGCCGCAGCCGGACGGGCCGACCAGGACCATCAGCTCGCCGTCCCCGACGCCTAGGTCGAAATGCTTGACGGCCTCGTAGCCGTCGCCGTAGCGCTTGGTCACGTCGTCGAACTCGATGTCGGCCATGCCGGTGAAGCTCCTTGTTTAGCCCTTGACTGCGCCCGCCGTGAGACCGGCGACGATTCGCCGCTGGAACAGCAGCACGATTATCACCATCGGGATCGTCACGACCACCGCGGCCGCGGCGATCGAGCCGATGGGCGCGGTGAATTGAGAGGCGCCAGGGAAGGTCGCAATCGCCGCCGGCACGGTTTGCGCCGCGGAAGTCGAGGTGAGCGACGTCGCGAACACGAAGTCGTTCCAGCAGAAGATGAACACCAGGATTCCCGTCGTGAAGATCCCGGGCGCGGCGAGCGGCGCGATCACCTTGGTGAACGCTTGGAAGGGGGTCGCCCCGTCGACTTGCGCCGCCTGCTCGAGCTCCCACGGGATCTCCCGGAAGAACGCCGACAGCGTGTAGATCGAGAGCGGCAGCGCGAACGTCATGTACGGCAGGATCAAACCGGGCCAGGTGTCATACAGACCGATGTTCCGCCACAGGTTGTACAGCGGACCGACCAGCGAGATGACGGGGAACATGGCGATCGCGAGGGCGGCGCCGAGCAGCAACCCCTTACCTCGGAAGTCCAGCCGGGCGATCGCGTAGGCGGCGAACGATGCGATGACCACGGCGATCACGGTGGAGATCAGCGCGATTCCGATCGAGTTGCGCAGCGCACTGGTGAAGATCCCCTGCTTGAAGATGCCGCTGTAGTTCGTGAAGCTCCACTTGCTGGGAAGGAAGCTACCGTCCCCGATCGTCGCGGGATCCTTGAACGACAGCGAGATGATCCACAGGACGGGGATCAGCGAGACGAGCACGATCGCCAGAATCGCTGCCGACCAGCCTCCTACTTCCTTTCCGGTTCTTCTTCTCATATCTAGTCGCCGGCTCCCGGCGCCGCCGCTCCGAACCCTTTGATGAAGAGGAACGCGACGATCGCCACCATCAGGAAGATCAGCACCGAGACCGCAGATCCGAGTCCCAGATTCAGGCGGTTGAGCAGCTGGTTGAAGCCGAGGATCGACACTGTCTCGGTGCCGTGTGCCCCCGCGTTGAAGATGTAGACCGTGTCGAAGATCCTGAGTCCGTCGAGGGTCCGGAACAGCAGCGCGACGAGGATCGCGGGCTTCATCAGCGGGATCGTGATCTTCCAGAAGCGTTGCCAGGTGGTCGCCCCGTCGACGCGCGCCGCCTCATGCAGCTCGTCTGGGACGAGTGCGAGGCCTCCCAGGAGCAGCAGCGCCATGAAGGGCGTCGTCTTCCACACCTCCGCGATGATCACCGCGATATAGCTGCCGTTGGTCGACGCGAGCGGATCGGAGCTGAGGCCGAGCAGATGGGGGATCCAGCCCGAGTCCGCCTCCCACGCATAGCGCCAGGCGAACGCGGCCACGACGGTGACGATCCCGTACGGGATGAGCCCGATCGCCCGTATCGCTCCGCGGACGAAGATCGCGCGGTGCATAGCCAGCGCGAGCAGCATGCCCAGCACGAGCTCGATCGCCACCGTGATGACCGTTATGAACAGCGTGTGGAACACATCCGACCACCACAGCGACGAGCTGAGGACGTGTCCATAGTTGCTGAATCCGACGAACTTGTTCCCGTTCGGGAACCGCAGGTCGGCACGCTGCAGCGAGAGGACGAACGCATCGATGATCGGATACGCGGTGACCAGCAGCATCACGATCACCGAGGGCGCGATCAGCCAGTAGGCGAGCCGTCGCTCGGATCGGGCGCGGTCGGTTAGGTGGGTTCGCCGCTTGGGTGGCGCCGCTGCGGCGCCGGCAACGTCGGCGGTGAATCCTCCAGTGCTCACAGCAACGCTCCCGAGGAGAGGGCGGCCTTGATCTGGCTTCTCAGCTGGTTGACCGCGCTGCTCGGATTGACAGCGCTCGGAGGGGAAAGCGTCTTCTGGATTGCCAGCGACACATCTGAATACGCGGGCGTCTTGGGCCGGATTCCGTACGTCGACAGCTGTTGCTTGATCAGGGCGTGGAACGGATATGCCTTGGCCACCGCGGGATCGTCATACAGCGACGCGAGGACCGGCGGCAGTCCGCCCTTGGTCGCATTGAGCAGCTGGTACTGGCGGCCCGTCATGCAGGCGGCGGCCTCGAACGCGGCGGCCGGGTGGGTCGAGTGGGCCGACACGCCGAGGTTGATCCCGCCGATCGTCACACGGGCCGGCGTGCCCGCGTTCACCCGCGGGTAGGCCGCGTACCCCATCTTGGCGGCGATCTTCGGGTCGTCCTTCTGAGCGCTCGGGTACACAAATGGATAATTGATCTCGAAGGCAGCCGTGCCCTTCTCGAAGGCGAGGCGGGCCTGATCTTCTTGGTCGTTGGATAGCGAGGGGTCAGCGGCGGGCGAGGTCGCGAGGTCATGGATGATCGTCGCAGCCTGTTTCGCGGGCGGACCGAGCGCGACCTTGCTGGGTCCACTAAGGATCTGGCCGCCGGCCGAGTCGACCAGCGAGTTGAACCACACCATGTAGCCCTCGTACTGCCTGCCCTGCTCCTCGATGTAATGGGGCTTGCCCTGTTTGGCCAGTGCTATCGCCTCGTTGATCATCTGCGACCAGGTCGTCGGCGGGGTTGGAACGAGATCCTTGCGATACCAGAGGAGCTGGGTATTGGAGTTGAGCGGTGCACCGTACAGCCTGCCGTTCCAGGTAGCCGTGGCGATCGGACCGGGGAGCACCCCGGTCGTGACCTGAGTCGCCTGAGAGCCTGTCCACGGGCGGACCCAGCCCGCCTGCGCGAACTCCGCGGTCCAGTTCACGTCCATACCGATGATGTCGATCGCGCTGTCCTTCGCGGCCAGGCGCCGGACCAGCTGCGTCCGTTGCGAGTCAGAGTCACTCGGAAGGCTGCTGATCGTGATCTGATAGCGACCACCAGAAGCCTTGCTGCAGTCGGCGGCAGCCTTCGCGAACGACCCCGACGGCTCGGGGAAGGTGTAGTAGTTGAGCGTCGCGACGCCCTTGCTACCGCCGCCGCATCCCGCGATCACAAACGCGGCCACGGACACCACTACCGACACACCGACTCGTGCGTTCACCCTCTCCCTCCGATTAGGTGGAGCGCAGCTTACCCCTGCTTCCTCGCTCTGTAAACCGTCGTTACGGCCGTGCAACCCACCCGCCGAATGGCGGCACGACGCCGCGCTCGGCCCCGTCGCCGGGCCTCGCCTCGACGACGATTCCCGACGGCGCGTCGATCTCCGCCGGGGTGGCGGCGAAGTTCACGGCCGCGACGTGGCCACCACGTTCGATTGCGACGGTGCCGGGTGGAGAGTCGAGAACGGCGATCTCCGGCCCGAGCTCTCGACGTAGCTGCGACAGGCGTCTCACCAGGTGGAGCGTGGACGCAGGGTCCTGTTCCTGCGCGGCGACGTTCCGCGTGTCCGGGTCGACCGTGGGGAGCCAGGGCGTGCCGGTGGTGAAGCCTCCATGGGGAGAGGAGTCCCACTGCATCGGATGCCGGAAGCGATCGCGGTCGGCTCTGTCGAGGGGAGGCTCGACCCCGGGTCCGTCCGGCACGCCGATCTCGTCGCCCTGGTAGATGAACGCGGGGCCCGGGAGGAACAGGAACAGCATCATCGCCGCGCGCGAGGCGGCGCCGAAGCGGGTCGCGAACCGGGTGAAGTCGTGGTTGGAGAGCACCCAGGCGAGCTTCCCGGTGTCGTGCGCGGTCGCGATCCCCGCCTTGAGTCGCTCAGCGTCCGGGCCGGCGTTCATCGCCTCGAACGCGAACGCCACATCGAGCGTCTTCAGGTAGGGAGCCAGCGCGGACGCCGGCAGGTACACCTCTCCGATCAGAAATGCGTCGCCCGCGGCGTCGCGCATCGCCTGCAGCGCCAGTCCTATGTCCGGAGCGTTCCCGGAGTGCTCGTGTTTGAGCTGGCCGAACTCCTCGAGGAGGGGAGCGGGAATGGTTCGGTCGCCGGCGGGTCGTCCCGGAGCTCGGCGTCCTTGACCACCCGGTCAACGGCATCGAGCCGGAACCCGTCGGCGCCGCGCTCGCGCCAGATGGAGAGCGCCTTGGACATCTCGGCGCGAACCTCGGGATTGCGCCAGTTGAGGTCGGCCTGCTCGGGAAAGAACGAGTGGAGGTAGTAGCGGCCGGTGGCGGGATCGAGCGCCCACGCCGTCCCGCCGAACGTCGCCCGCCAGTTGTTCGGTGGAGCGTCACTCCAGAAGTAGAAGTCGGGTCGCTCGCGGAACCAGGGGTGCTCGATCGACGTGTGCGCCGGAACGAAGTCCAGGAGCAGCTTGAGATCCCGTTCGTGCGCGGCTTCCGCCAGCCGATCGAAGTCGCCCAGGTCGCCGTAGGCGGGGTCGACGCCCGTGTAGTCGCTCACGTCGTATCCGAAGTCCGCGTTGGGCGAGGGATAGAACGGCGATAGCCAGAGTGCCGATGCCCCCAGTCGCTTGATGTGGTCGAGGCGGCTCGTGATCCCAGCGAGGTCGCCGATGCCGTCGCCGTTCGAGTCCTGGAACGAGCGCGGATAGATCTGGTAGATGAGGGCGTCCTGCCACCACATGGGCGACGGAGCCTAGGGGCTCTGGTGCTCGTGCGATCCGCCGAGCACGCACCGGCTCCAGTCGAACGGCCGGGCGAGCGCACGCAGGTGGCGATCGTTCTCGCGCCAATCGCGGTTCACATGCCGGCCGATCACGAGCGCCGCGACGGTGCTTGCGCCGGCGGCCTTCAGCGTCGCGGCGGCGGCTTGCGCGCTCGCGCCGGTCGTCCAGGTGTCGTCGATGAGCAGAATCGAGTTCTGTGCGAGCGTCCGGGTAGCCGAGAACTTGGCCGCCGTGTAATCGTGGGGCTCGGCGGGAGCGTCGGTGCGTTGCAGCAGGCGCTCGTGGCGGGCGCGCGTCGGCTCGACGAGCTCGGCCACGATCCATCTGAGGGGGTGGTTGCCGTCCCGCGACCGATCCCCCGATGGGACCGTGGTGACCAGGTCGAAGGCCGAGGTGCCCGCCGCCTTCGCGAGGCAGGGCTCGTGACTCCGGAGATGCCGCCACAGAACCGCGGCGAGTTGAATCGCCAGCCGCCGCGAGACAGCGCCGTCGAGCCGCTTGTATGCCGACAGCGCGTGATGCAGCTGCTCGTGCGCGACGCTGTAGGAGATCGGCGCGATGACGTCGAGGTGGCGAGGGGTGTGCGTGCAGGCGTAGCAGCGGTCGTAGCCATCGGTGAGGTTGAAGCACGTCCGGCACACGCCGGGGCCTGTGCGCGGCGCGAGCATGAAGTTCGCGTACGGCGCGCTCAGTTCAGCGACCGACGGCATCTGTTTCGCGCTTACGCGACGAGCGCGTCCGTAGCCGTGAGCCGCTCGACCGTCTCGGTGATGACTTTTGGAGACGTGGCCACGTAGACGCCGGGCCTCTCGGCGAGTTCACTGGCCCACGGTTGCTTGGTCAGGGCGGGGAGGAGGAACACCGGGCGTCCGTGGGCGAGCGCGCGGTGAGCCTGGCCCCGTGCGCCGCTCCGGTGGGTGGCCTCGACGACCACGGTGGCGAGCGCGAAACCGGACATGGTCGCGTTCCGGGCCGGGAAGCTCCGGGGGTTGGGGGCCGTCTCCGGCCAGAACTGAGAGATCACGGCGTGGTGCTGGGCGATGCGCTCCTGGAGGGGCTGGTTCTCAGGGGGGTACGCGTGGCTGAGCCCCGTCCCGACCACGGCGACGGTCTGGCCGCCCGCGGCGAGCGTGGCCGTGTGGGCCGCGGTGTCGATTCCGGCCGCGAGGCCGGAGACCACGGCGAAGCCTGCCTCGACCAGGTGGTTGGCGATGGCCCGCGCCGTGGTGATGCCTTCTGGCGAGGCACGGCGCGCGCCGACCACCGCCACCGAGCGAGCGTGCGAGCGGCGGAGCGTGCCGGCGAGGAAGATCAGTGGCGGGCGGTCGTGGACGGTGCGGAGGTTCTCGGGGTAGTCGGCGTCGAGCACCGTGAGGGGGCGCACGTGCTGGTCGCGCCAGGTGGCGAGGTCGGCGGTGGCGGTGGCGAGGAGCTCGTGCATGGCCTCGTCCTTAAAGAGCGTCGGGCGAGCAGAATTCGCCCCCCCTATCTCGTACTCGAGGACGTCGAGAGCGCTGCCGCGTTCCTCGACCAGGTCGGAGTAGACGTGCGGTGGCTTGCTGCCGACGCGCAGAAGCGCCACCAACGCAGCCGTCTCAGTCTCGGTCGAGGACACGCAGGCGAGCGTAGGCCCGTCGGCAGACGCTTCTCGTGCTGGCGCTGGAGCGAGTCAGTTGTCGCCGTTAGGCGACGTGCTCGGGCTGCTCGGCCGTGGCCGTCGTCGCCGGCGCGGGCTGGGCCGCTGCGGGTGCGGCTTGGTGCGCCACCGGCGCGGGGTGGGCCGCTGCCGGGGCGGCGTCCGCCACTGGCTCGGTGTGCTCCGCCACGAACTCGGCGTGCTCGGCGACCGGCTCGGTGGGCTCCGCCACGAACTCGGCGTGCTCGGCGACCGGCTCGGTGTGCTCCGCCGCAGGCTCAGCGGGGCGCGCCGGCGCCGGCTGATGGGCGGGCTCTGCCGTCGCGAGGTTCATGGGCGGAGTTTCCGCCGGGAGGTCGTCGTGGTCCTCGCCGCCCATGGCCGACCTAAAGTCACGCAAGCCCCGGCCGAGCGAACGCCCCACCTCAGGAAGTCTCTTCGGCCCGAGAACCAGCAGCGCGACCACGAGAACGAAGATCAGGTGGGTTGGCTGGAGGATGTCCGTGAACACTGGCCGAAAGCTTAGCCGGTCGCGATGCTCGGCATTGGCATTTGGCTGGCTCGCGGTGGCGCCGCGTTGCGTGCGCTGAGTCAGGTTTTCGGCGGCGCTGCGGGGGGTCAGGCCCGCGCGGGCGTCTTGCGCCGACGGGTGCGGGGGTTGTGCGCCGGCGGGTGCGGGGTCGTGCCCCGGAGGAGCCGGTGCAGCGCGGACAACGTTCCTCTCGCGACGCTCGTAACGCCGAGGTCGACAAAGCCCGCGGATAGCGCGGCAAACGGCGCCTTCGGCGAATCGCGCGCGCCGAAAGGGACAAAGTCCTCGGTCGGAGGCGGTCCGTCGGCCTTGAGGCGACGTTCCCTGGGCGACTAAGTCCCCCTTCAGCCCCGCGACGGGTGGCCGCCGACGACTACGCCCAGTCGTCTCGAGTCCGCGGGCGCGAACGGGTAGTCGCCCATCGGTAGCGACGCCACCTGGAACCAGTAAGCCTGGTGCACGCTTGGATCCCCGAGGCCGAAGGTGTATGTGGTCGTGAAGCGCCCCGACCCGGTTACGTGCTCCTTCACGCCATAGGTTGTCTTGGCCGGGCCAACGCCTATGCGCAGGCGGACGAGCGCGCCACCGGGCGGCAGGTAGCCGCCGTCAAGCCGACCCACGATACGGATCGTGCCGCCCCATGGCGACGCGCCGCGGGATAGATCTTGAGCAGTTCGACCTTCGCCGGCACGACGAGGTGAACCTGGGAGGAGGTCGAGCCCTTGAGGTCGATGTCGCCGTCGAAGATGGCTTCGACTGTTCGCGACGGACCCGGCGGGAGCGCCGGCGCTCCACGTGCCGTCCCTGGCCGTCGTAACGACGGCCGCCGTCGCAAACCTGCCCTTGGCCGTCATCGGGTGCGGTTAGGACGGTCACGCGACTGGCCGGCGAGTCTCCGCCCCAAGTTGTCCCGACCCAGCCGTTGACGGTCGTTTTGTGGCCGAATGAGACGACGCGTCGAGTGGATGCCACCATGTGCGGAAGAAGAACGATACGAACGCGACTAATTCGCTTGATTCGACTCGGTATGGCCGCATCGATGCACCTTTGACCCAGACCGCTCGGCGGCGCCAGACAATCCGCGGATGGCAGCGCGTCGTGGCGACGGTGCGCGAATGAGCCCGCTTGCCGACCCGCGTCCGCACGGTGTGGCACCGGAGCGCATCAGCGACGCGGTCGAACGTGATTGCACTCACGGTCGGGACGCCGATCTTCAACGTCCACGACTGCCACGTCGACCAACCGTGGTTTCCGGCGCTGTCGACGGCGTTGTTCGCGGCTGCGCACCGCACCGTATGCACGCCAACGCCACTGACGGGGACGCTGGCGGTAGCTCCGCGATACGACTGCGTAGCGCCACCGTCGACGGCGCATGTCAGGCCGTCGATGCCAGACGGACTGCCCGCGGCGGTCGCGGTGACGTACTGCGTGCCCGCGGTCGACGGGGCATCAGTCGGGCCAGAGAACGACACGCTGGGCGTGCTGTTGTCGACATCGATCGTTTTGGTGTAGGTGATCGGAACTCCGGCAGCGTCGGTCACGTTCAGGCTGAGCGGCACCGGTCCTTGGCCATACAGCCAAGTGGAGACTGTCGGATCAACCGCCGGCGCCGCACACTGGTGCCAGACCGACGGGATCCGCCCCGAACTCGAATCGGCTCCTGAAACGGGCTCTCCGTTCAGCGTCGCAGACATACTGCATATCCCGGAAGGAGAGTCGCCGTAGAAATGCAGTGGCCACGTCCCGCGGACCCAGCCGCTGGCCTGCCACAACCCGTCTGGCGAGAGGACCCATGGGTCTTGTGTCTCCTGGGCGGCGAGAGTGATCGTTTCGACGGTGATCTGAGCCGGTTAGTGAACCGTTGCATGTGCTCCACCGCAGATGATCTGGAACCCGAACTGGCTCGATCGCATGAAGGTCGCGAAGCCGGTCGTGCCGTCCGACACCTGCGCGCCACCGCCTTGCCAATAGAACCCTCCGCCCCACCCGTTGTTGTCATCGACGTCGATGCTGTACATCTGGCCGCGAGGGACGCTCGCGCCGACAAGCATTAGTCCCGCCGGTGCGTCCGCTTCCCAGGCGGCTCGGGCGCCAGCGGGGACGTCCCCTTGGCACCTGTAGACGCTGATTCCGGGTGGCGCGTTCGTCCCAGGGGGCAAAACATCGTGTTCACGAATCCAGATCTGCTTTGCGCGTGAAGATCCTGCCCCACATGTCGTGATGGTCTCGACGCCTGCCGCTGACGCGATCGGATCCGAAGCGCGATCGAGTCCAGCCAAACACGAGCGACCGCCGCTAGGACGTAGAGCCAGATCGGCAGGCGTGGACGCCGTCGCCATACGGCGCCCGCCTCCTCGAATCGAGGAGTTCGCCAAGGTCCTGCGCGCTGCTTATCTTGAACCCCAACGGAAACAGCATGGGAAGGGGGGAGCCTCGGTGGTCGCCCAGACTGCTCGAACATGTTCGCTCGAACGTGATCGCCTACGCTAGCCCTGATCCTGTCGCTTCCTGGCCCTGTCGGGAGGCGCCTACGCTGCATGGATCGTCCCGCCACACAGCGTCGGCGCGCTCCAAATCCGCGACCATTCCGTCGGGCGCGTCAAGCTCGACCAACGGACGATCGGCGGGTCCGTTCGCCATTGGGCCCAAGTAGCCGCAAAGGGCAACATCGTCTCGTCGAGCAGCCGCGCCCAGCGACAACGGCATTCCGCCTGACGGCGACTACCTCATCAATTGGTCCGACGCGTTCTCTAGCCGTTGTGTCCCTATCGCTACCGTCATTGGGACCGGCGGCGCGTTGAGCTCCACCTCCGGGTTCGCCAACGCACTGTCGTCTCGGCCGCCCGACGCGCGTTTGGATGAGCACCTACAACCCTCAGGCTGTTCCGACCCCGGAGCCAGTTTTCTCTCGCGATCGTCTGTTGATCTGGCGCTTCATGAATTAGGCGATGAGCCCGGGCCGAGAAGGCCGTTGGCTCCGAAGGCGGGACGGGTGGACGAATGGAGTCGGCGCACTGTGCGAGTGGTGCCGGCGCTCGCTCGACGCGCTATTCGTCGGATGCTGCACCGGCGTCCGGCTGAGCAACGCCGGCTCGTCGCTGGCCCGGAGGATGCGACCGTGAAGGTCTGACGCGTCTGCGCGTAGACGACGGCCGATGGCGAGGCGGTGGAGCCAGAGGCAGCAGGTGCCCCGGTGGCGCGAGTCGACGACGCGGACCCAGGGTGCGAGGGCGGTCGGTGCGGATGCGGGTGCGGACGCGCTGGTCGGCTGGCATGGAGGTGGCGCCTGGCAAGCCGCCCGACTGCCGTGATATCCGACGGGAGAGCGGCAAGGGCTGTGTACGTGAAACCGCTGGAACCGGCTTTCGGTGCGGGAACCGGTCCTGAACCACCCATGAGCACAGTGATCCCGAGCCCCACCGCGGCGAGCGCGACGACGACGGCCGCGATCACGGGAACCGGGAGCACGCGCCGGCGGGGACCCTGAGCTCGGGCGGCGACGCGGTAACCGACCCGCCGCGGGATCCGGGCGGCGAGTCGGCGCCGGTGGGGCGCGGGAGCGGCACTCGTGGCAGTGCTCGGCACCTGCGGCTCCAGAGCGTCGTGGATCAACGCGGAGTCCTCGCCCCAGAAGGTGTCGGCCCGGAGGGGTGCCGGCGGCGTGAAATCCACGACACGTCCCTCGGCCGGCGCGGGCGGGTCAGGCGAGGAGGCCGAATCAGGGGAGGCAGGCGGAGCATCACCCGGGGGCCCGGCGTCAGAGTCCTGACCCGCAGCGGGACCTAGCGGGACCAGTTCGTCGAGCGGCCCGAGCCAATCTCGGGGGAACCGGACGACGTTGCTCTCCCCGGGACCCTGCTTACGACCTACATCGGTTTCGTCAGTTTCCAACCGTTTCCAGCCGTTTTCGCGCCACGGTGGCTGATGTGTCCTTGCGACGCGGTAGTCTACCTGACTGAATTGGTTCCAGTTTGTCTCAATTAGAGAAGGTGGACATGAACCACCGAGATGTTGAAGACTCCTTTCTGACCGTCGCCGAGGTGGCGGAGACGCTCAAGCTGAACCAGCAGACCGTGCGCAACTGGATCGACCAGGGCTCGCTTCCGGCGGTCCGTGTGGGGCGCCGGGTACGCATCCGGCGCTCGGACTTCGACCGGCTGCTCGCCGAGAGCTACACCGCCGGCGCGCCAGGCGCCGGCGCCGGCCCGAGCGCCGAGGACTTCTGGGGCGGCGAGGCGGTGGGCCTGCCCGAATCGCCCGGCGATCCGGCCGGACCAGAAACCGACCACAGCGTGCAGCTGACGAGCTGAGGCCTCGAGGACACGATGACCTTCGGCGATGACCTGGACCGGGAACGCGCTCACATCATGCGCGCGGTACGGCAGGCCGGCAGCAGCTGGGCGGAGGCGATGCGCGCCCACAAGCTCGCGCCCCCCGACGCCGGGTTCGCGACGCGGCTGAGGGCGCTCTCCAATGCGGCTGCTGACGAGCAGGTCGCGTGGGAGCACGCGCACGCCGCGGGCCTCCTGTGGCGACCTATCCCGGGAGCGGAGGGGGCCGAGCCTCCGTACGAGCTGCGTCCGGGAACGGGCCGGCGCGGGCCGGCGCCCCTGTGGTCGCGGTTCGACGAGGCGGTCGGGGAGTTGAACCGAGCGATCACGCAGTCGAACGCCGCCACCGTCGCCGATGCCTTCGGCGAGCTGGCGGAGGCCGCGGGCGCATTGGCCGACGCCGTGGGCGCTGAGGATGAGGCGGCGATCCAATCGCAGCAGCCTCGCGGCCGGGCGCGGGAGGCTGTCTAACGCCGCGCCCTCCGCGCTCGATGCGGGCGCTGGAGACCGGAATCGAGCAACGGCCAGGCATGGGCACCGCGACGCGGCCCGCGCACCCGGAGCTTGTGATCCAGGCGCGCAGGTAGGCTCGCGCCGCAATGCCGCTCGTCCCGCGCCGCCCGATCAACCTGCCTGCGCCCGGCACCCGGCGTGCCGTGGTGATCGGCGCCGGCTCGTTCGGGACCGCGGTGGCGGTTCTGCTGGCGCGGGGTGGGTTACGGACGACCCTTCAAACGCGAACCAAGGAGCAGGCCGAGCGGCTCGTCCGCGACCGCGAGAACCAGGCTTATCTGGCGGGGGTCGAGCTCCCGAGGGAGCTCCGGGTGGAGGAGCTCGATGCCGGTCTTCATCGCGCGGACTACGTCTTCCTCGGCGTACCGTCGACCAACCTCGACGAGCTCATCTCGCACCTGGAGACGAGGGGGCTGCCGGAGCGCGCGGCGGTGGTCTCCCTCGCCAAGGGCCTCGTGCCTCCGGACGGCACGCCGCCGACCGTGATGCTGCGACGACGCTTTGGTCCCAGCCGTACCGCATGCATCGGTGGCCCCGCCCACGCGCGCGAGATGGTGAGCGAGGGGGCAGGGCTGGTCGCCGCGTCAACCGAACCATCCCTCGCGGGCGCGCTGGCAGGCGTGTTCATCCGCGCCGGCGTGGTCTGCGAGGAGTCGAATGACCCGATCGGCGTCGAACTCGCCGGCGCCGCCAAGAATGCCGCTGCGCTCGCGTCCGGGGCGACCGAAGCGCAAGGGCTGAATGCCGCCGGCGCAGCGGCCGGTCACATCTTCGCCGAGGTGTGGCGGTGGGCGGAAGCTCAAGGTGCCCGGCCGGAGTCGATGATCGGCCTGGCGGGGACGGGCGACCTCGTCGCGACGGCGCTCGCCCCGGAAAGCCGCAATCGGCGCGCCGGCGAGCTACTGGCAAACGGCGTCCCGGCGGAGGACATATCGGGACGCATCGGCCAGGCGGTGGAAGCCCTGCAGACGGTTCCGCTTTTGGCGCGAGCCGTGAGCGACGCCGGCCTCGCGGCCCCCGTGACCACCGCGCTCGCGGGATTGATCGACGGCCGGCTCCCTCTCGAGGAGTGGATGTCGATCGTCCGCACGACAGTGCCGCAGCCGCCGGCACGACGCGGACACCGCGACGGCTTCTGGCGCCGGCTTGCGGCACGCGTGCGCGGGTGGTTCACACCACGGAGACGCGCTGACAACGAGATCTTTACTGGGGCTGAAACCGCGGGTGCAACTCTGCCTACCGACGACATGCGGAAGGAGAGAGCCGATGCCTCAGATCATCGTGACCGCTGACGACACCGACACCCGTGGAGAGGGCGCCATCATGCTGCGCGAGCGTGTGACCGTGACCGACTTCGAGAGCGGCCACTTCGCGGCGCAGCTCGTAGAGCGGCTCGGCTGGGCGGTAAATGACGCCGCCGAGGTCGAGAAGCACCCTGCCACCGACTCGTAGCGGGAGGCTCTGGGCTCACAGTGCGGAGTTCGGGCCGCACTGGCGAGGGCCCGCCCACCGCACCCACCGGGGGTCAGCGGCGCTCGGCCAGGGTGGTGACGACCGCTTCGTAGACGCCGGCGCCGTAACCCTCGGACGCCACCCGGACCCCATCGCGGCCGTGGAGCTCGCGGCGCAGCGTTGGGTCGCGCTCGAGCGCGTTCGCGACGAGCCAGAACGTGCCGACAACGTTGGCGGCCTCCATGTCCTCGCGTGAATCGCCGGCAGCGATGCAGTCCGCCGGCTGGTAGCCGCGCGCCTGCATGTGGCGCGCCACCGCCCGGGTCTTGGAGGCCGCCGCCGGGATCAGGTGGTAGGCGTGGACGATGGGCAGGCCCAGCGTGCCGGTGTGCTCGTGAACGACGCCGTTATCGACGAGGCGGAGCCAGCCGAGGCCCGCGTCGGTCAGCGCGCCGTGGACCTCGTCGAGGTCGACGAGGCCGCGAAACAGGTGCGAAACCTCGCGGCCCCGCGACCACGGCGTGTGGTACTCGAGCCGGTCTCCATAGCGTTCCAGGAGCAACGCCGGCGCGCCTGATGCCTCGAGCTGCTCGTAGATCGTCCCGCTTTCATCCGACGGCACCAGCCCGCCGGTCAGCCACTCGAGCTCGCCGTCCAGCACCAAGCCGCACCCGAGCTCGAATATGTAGGACCGCAAGCCGATCAGCCGTGAGGCCTCGAACACGCTCGACTGCATCCGGCCCGAGAACAGAACGACCTCGACATCCGCCCGGGAGCAGGCCTCCAGGGCGCGGACGCCAAGCGAGGAGAACCCCCGGTCGGCGCCCGTGAGAAGAGAGGAATCGGGGCCGAGGAGCGTCCCGTCGAGGTCGAGATAGGCGCAGCGCACGGCGCGCGACCGTAGCAGTCGCCATCGCCATACTGGCCTGGTGTCGATCGCTCGCGACAGCACCGCGCCGTGGGAGGCGCTGCTCGAGACCGGTCGCGCCGATGAGCGCCTGGTCCACGAGGACGAGTACTCCTCCCGCCCGCCTCGGCTCGTCGCGCTCCCGGAGGAACTGAGCCCCCGCGTACGGGCCGCGCTCGAGCAAGCCGGGATCACGAGCCTCTACAGCCACCAGGCGAAAGCAGTCGCGAGCGCGTTCGAAGCACCGACGATCATCACCACCGGCACCGCATCCGGAAAGTCGCTCTGCT
Source organism: uncultured Solirubrobacterales bacterium (assembly GCA_963839105.1). Taxonomy (GTDB): domain Bacteria; phylum Actinomycetota; class Thermoleophilia; order Solirubrobacterales; family Solirubrobacteraceae; genus Palsa-465. Next base: position 538,783 of record CAWITQ010000008.1, on the reverse strand, counting down.
TCCAGCTGCCGACGCTCGAGCTGTTGACCGGCGATCGAGCCGCTCGAGCGATGTACCTGTATCCGACCAAGGCGCTGGCCCAAGATCAGGCGAGAGCGATCCATGCCTTCGGCCTCAGCCAGGCGATCCGTCCGGCGATCTACGACGGAGACACGCCGCGCGCCGAACGGGCGGCGATCCGTAAGCGCAGCAACCTGATCATCACCAACCCGGACATGCTCCACGTGGGGATCCTGCCTCACCACGCGTCGTGGGGAGACGTCCTGGCGAACCTCGCGTTCGTGGTGGTCGACGAGGCGCACGTGTACCGCGGCGTGTTCGGCTCCCACGTCGGAAACGTGCTCCGGCGCCTGCGACGCGCGGCCGCGATCTATGGGACCGCGCCACGGTTCCTCATGGCGAGCGCCACCATCGCCAACCCGGTGGAGCTCGCCGAACGTCTGACTGGCCTGGACAACTTCAACCTGGTCGACGATGACGGAGCCCCCAGGGCGACTCGCCGGACGGCGATGTGGAACCCGCCCCTGCTCGACAAGGAGCTCGGGATGCGCGGCTCCGTGCTCTACGAGGCGGCGGAGGTCTTCTCGGAGCTGGTGAGCGCGGGCGCCCGCACGATCTGCTTCATGAAGTCGCGCAAGGGCGTCGAGCTGATCCTGCGCCACGCGCTTAACCGGCTCGATCCGGAGCTGGGCGAGCGCATCGCCCCCTACCGGGCGGGGTACACGCCGGCGCAGCGCCACGACATCGAGCGTCGGCTGGCGGGCGGTGAGCTGCTGGGCGTCGTGGCCACCGACGCGCTCGAGCTCGGCATCGACATCGGGGAGCTGGACGCCGCGATCTGCGTCACCTTTCCCGGGACGGTGGCGAGCCTCAAGCAGATGTGGGGCCGCGCGGGGCGGCGCGGCCGCGGACTCGCCGTGTACGTGGCCGGCGAGGACGCGCTCGACCAGTTCTTCTGCCGCCACCCCGACGAGTTCCTGGCGCGGCCGGTCGAGGCGGCGATCCTCGACCCCCACAGTCCCGAGATCTACGGCGAGCACCTGATCTGCGCCGCTCACGAGGCGCCGCTCAGCCACCCAGATCAAGATTTCTTCGGCCCGGGATGGCGTGCCCATGCCGAAGAGCTGGCCGAGGCGGGCCTTCTGCGCGAGCGGCCGCGAGGCTTCGTTCCCAGCCGCGCCGACGACTACCCCGCGGCGCGCGTGGCGCTGCGCTCGGCCTCAGCGGACAGCTTCGTGCTGATCGACGTCGGCTCGGGCGAGCTCATCGGCACGATCGAAGCCGTCCGGGCATACGGAACGGTGCACGAGGGGGCGATCTATATGCACCTCGGGCGCAGCTACCGGGTCCTCGAGCTCGACCTCGACAGCAGGCGCGCGCTGCTCGAGCCGTTCACGGGCGACTACTTCACGCAGTCCAAGCGCGAGAGCATGACCTACATCGAGCGACTGCACGAGCAGCGGCAAACACACGGCGTGACGCTGTCCTTCGGTGAGGTCGTGTACTCGGAGACCGTGCTCGGGTACCAGCGCAAGGGACTTCAGGACCATCAGACGATCGACTTCCACGCGCTCGATCTACCGACCGTCGAGTTTCCCACGCGCGCGCTGTGGTACGAGCTCGACGAGCTGATCGCGCGCGAGTCGTTTCCCAGCGAGCATCTGCTGGGCGCGCTGCATGCGCTCGAGCACGGCCAGATCGCCGTACTCCCCCTGATCGCGATGTGCGACCGGTGGGACATCGGCGGGCTCTCGACCAACGCCCACCCGCAGACGCTGGGACCGACGATCTTCATCTACGACGGCCATCCGGGGGGCGTCGGCATCACGCGCCGGGGTTTCGATCAGTTCGGGCGGCTGGTCGCCGACGCGCAGCGCCTGATCGGCGAATGCCCCTGCCGCTCGGGATGTCCCTCGTGCGTGCAGTCGCCCAAATGCGGCAACCTCAACGAGCCGCTGTCAAAGCGAGGCGCGCTCGAGCTGCTGCGCCGGCTCAGCGGCGCGCCAGCGTCTTCGGGCGGACGAAGGCGCTGAGACGAGCGCGGCCTGGCCCGAGCTCGCCCCAGGTCGAGGCGAAGGTGAGCGTGGCCAGTGCGCCGGTCGGGAACTTCGCCCGCACCTCCGCGGTGTCGGACGCCCGGGAAGCGAGCGTCAGAACCAGCGTCTGCATCGACGGGTTGTGCCCGATCACCATCACGGAGCCGACGTCCGCTGGGACCTGCCGGATGCGCTCGAGCACGTCCTCGGCGCGCGCGGCGTAGAGCTCGTGCTCGATCACGTGCCGCCCGGCGATGCCGATTCCCTCGAGGGTCTCGCGCGTGCGCCGTGAGCTCGAGCAGAGCACGAGCTGAGGCGCGACCCCCTGCGCCCGCAGATGCTCCGCGAGCACGCGGGCAGCCCGTCGGCCCCGGGAAGCCAGGGGCCGGTCGTGGTCATCCAGCCCCGAGTCTTCCCAGCTCGACTTGGCATGGCGCAAGAGGAATAGCTGCTTGGTCCCGGACACTGGGGCCCATTGTCGCGAGCCGCGAGGCGAGCCGCGAGCCGCGAGGCGGGAGACGCGACGCGCGGGGTCGCCGCCATACTCGCCGCGATGCAAGCCGAGCGCCTCACCGCTCAACTCCTCGCCGGCGAGCCCGCGCGGGACCCGGTGGCGGTCGCCGACCGGCTACTCGCCGTTCAGGCGCAGGACGAGCGCGCCGCGAGGCTGGCGATTAGAGCCCGAACCACCGGGCTCACGGCGGCCGACGTCGACCGGGCGCTGACGGAGGATCGCTCGCTGGTCGTCGACTGGCTCAACCGCGGCACGCTCCATCTGGTCCGGGCGGAGGATTACCACTGGCTGCACATGCTCACTACTCCGCCGCTCCGCACCGCCACCACCAGGCGTCTGGAGCAGGAGGGACTCACCGAGGCGGCGGCGGAAAAGGGGGTGGCGGTGATCCAGCGTGCGCTGGCCGACGACGGTCCGCTCTCCCGCCCGGAGCTGCGCGAGCGGCTGAAAGCCGCGGGGGTGCGCACCGAAGGCCAGGCGTTCGTCCACATCCTCGGGCTCGCGTCGGTGCGCGGCCTCGTTCTGCGGGGACCAGTGATCGCCGGCCGGCACGCATGCGCGCTGGTCGAGGATTGGCTCGGTTCCGCCAAGCTGCCCGACCGCAGCGTGGCGCTTGCCGAGCTGGCACGTCGCTATCTCGCAGGTCACGGCCCCGCCAGCGAACGCGACCTGGCGCGCTGGGCGGGGATTCCGCTGAGGGACGCCCGCGCCGGTCTCGCCGCCATCGCCGGCGAGCTCCAGGAGCGCGACGACGGCCTCATAGACCTCGCACGCCGCTCTTCGCCGGCCGAACCGCCTCGACCGCGCCTGCTCGGAGCATTCGAGCCGGTCCTCCTCGGCTGGCGCTCGCGCGCGGAAATCCTGGGCGAGAATGAACCGCGCGTCGTGCGTGGCGGGACGTTCCGGCCGTTCGCCCTCGTGCGGGGCAGGGCGGTGGCGACCTGGCGCATCAGCAAGGGCGAAATCGAGCTGGCGCCGTTTGCGGATCTGGCCCCCGACGATGCCGAAGCACTGCAAGCCGATAGCGCCGCGGTGCTCGACTATCTCGCCGCCTAGCCGCGTGGGCGGGCGCTAGCATCGCGCCCCACGGCGAGATAGCTCAGTTGGTAGAGCACACGACTGAAAATCGTGGTGTCCCCGGTTCGAATCCGGGTCTCGCCACATAGAAAAGCCCCGGGAGCGGTGCTTTTCCGCTACTAGGACCTGCTTCAGAACGCGGAGGAGGCGGGCTGGCTAACAACCGGCTAACCCCAGCGCCTATTTCGACCGGGGAGTCAATCCTCTCCATTCGGCCTCCGGCCCGCACGAATGAGGGAGGGCGCTCGCTCGACCAGGAGTGATCGACGGCTTCGTGTGGCCCATTTGGCGAGAGACGAAGACCACGTTCGCGCCGTCTGCGATCAGGACGCTGGCGAAGACGTGCCGGAGGTCATGGAAGATCAGCCTCCGCTCCCCGGGCCGGTTGAGCTTGGCCTTCTCCACCGCCTTATAGAACGCCCGGCTGCGGACGTTGCGGTGGTCCAGCCCGGTGCCGTTGTCCGAGGGAAATACGAGGTCGTGATCACGCGAGTAGGGCGACGCTAGCCGGTGTGCCTTCAGCCGCTTCGCCAGCGACGGCATCATCACCACATCGCGAGCCGACTTCGGCTGCTTCAACGAGACGTGCTCGCCTTCCCGGTTGAGCTGCGTGCGTACCCGGATGACCTCGCCCTCGAAGTCAACGTCCTTCCAGCGCAGACCAAGCAGCTCGCCCATCCTCAGGCCGGTAAAGAGCGCCACTAGCAGTAGGAGTTGGTACCGCTGTCCAGCCGCTGAGCCGTCCATCGCGCGCGGCGGTGGTGACGCCAGGCGGGCATTTCCCGGCTGCGCGCCGAGCGTCGCGCGAACTAAGGTCCCGGAAATGCATGACTTTGCCGTCCCCGTGGTGGGCGGCGGTGATGGTCGTCACGACCGGGCCTTTTCGGGCGCGGTCTCATCCTCAGGTTTGGGCGCCGCGTCGGCGATGTCGGTATGGAGCGCAACGGGATCCGAGTCGGGCACGCAGTCCGCTCCTACGTCACTAAGGAATGGGTCGGTGCGCCCCGTAAGGGGCGATGAAGTCATGCACCCGATGCGACGCCGAGAAACCGACCACCGAGTTCAGTAACGACAGCCGAAGCAAAGGCGGGCTTCGGTCGTACTGCAAGCCCTGCGGCGTGCGGTACTCGATGGAGTGGCAGGCGAAGAACCTGGAGCGCCACAACGCTTACCGACGAGCCAAACCGGCTCCGTCCAACCAAGGCGATGCTCGTTACGCCTATCACTTGGAGAAGACCTACGGTCTGACCCTAGAGCAGTACTACGCGATGCTGGAAGCGCAGGCTCATGTCTGCGCAACATGTGGTGGTACGGATGAAGGACGGCGGCTTGCGGTTGATCACTGTCACGTTACGAGCAGGGTGCGTCAACTGCTTTGTGGCGGTTGCAACCGTGGCCTCGGCTTCTTCCACGACGACCCAACACTCTTGGAGCGGGCGATTGAGTACCTGGGGCGAAGCGTCGCAGCGGTGGCGGATAGGTCGGCGCCAAGTCATCAGGACAGCCCCCCACAACCCAAGCCAACGCCACCAACGACCCCCTCGGCAAGAACCCCGCCATCGTCCCCTCCCGCCAGGGCGACCCCGACTACCTGGAGGAGGTCCCCGGCCCGAACTGCAAGCGAGACCACCGGCCCGATGAACCGTGTCCGGACAGCTCTGTCAATCAGTTCAAGGCCGAGGAGCGAGCCTGGGCAGCCAGGCTCCTGCCGCCGTCCTGTACCGTAGGCTCCCGCCGCAGGCGGCCAGAGACCGGGGCGTTGACCGCGAACCGCCCTGGCCGCCGCCGAAGTCGTGCAAATATCTGGGCAATTCCCACATAGAGACGGCCGGATTGCGGTAGCGTGCACGGCACGGTCAACGTCCCTGTGAAAGGGAAAATATGAGACGTATCCTCGCTCTCGCCCCGCTCGGCGCCATCCTCGGCTGCGCGATCTTCGCCAGCACGGCCGGTGCCCAGCCCCTCAAGGTGCTCTGTCAGCTCAAGCACCTCCCGCCTCGAACGGCGGCGCTCAGCCGCCCCGGCGCCGTTGAAGCGCTCTGTCAGAACCGCGCGAACATCGTGGTCCGGCCGCGCAACGTCGCCGTGGGCAACTGTGGCTGGGCGTCCGACTACGGGCTCTATTGGTTCCCGGGCCACATCGTCACCCATCAGAGCGTCTACCTCTACAACGGCATCTGGTACGGACAGGCGCTCATCGGCTACAACAACCTGTCCAACGGCAGAGCCGCGAGCGAATGGGATGCCGTCGTGCCGAACGTCAATAGCCATCTCTGGGACGGCGGTCGCGGCTGGTACTCCCAGGGCGGGCTCATCCGGACGTGGCTCTACTCGCACGCGATCAGCCGGTTCGGCGAGGTCTGCGCCACCCGGCCCGGCGAGCCCCAGGACTACACCTGGATCCCGTGATGCCAAGCGCCCGAGCGTGGGGATGGACGGCGGTGCTCACCCTCCTCGTCACGCTCGGCGCGACCGTCGTCACGGCCCTGGTGGGCCAAACATATGCGGCGGGGGTGATCGCGATCGTGGGTATCATGGTCGCGGTTGTCCTCGCCCGAGGCTACGGATACGCAAAGGACAAATCGTGAGAACCAAGGGTCTCATCATCAGCTTCGTGGCGATCGGTGGCGCCGTCGTAGGCATCGCCACAGCAGCAGCCGCTCAATCGACGCCGACGCCGATCCATGTCGCGCCCATGGTCCGTGAGTGCCAGCTCCGACCGGGCGCCCTGCCGTCCCCCAGCGCTCACCTGACGGACGCACAGATCGCTCATCTGTGTGACCTCCCCGGCGCGACCAAGTAGCTTGCTCAAAGCCTGAGGGCACGGACGCCCTCGGGGACAAACCGTCCTAGACCTCCTGGCGGGCATCCCCGCTTACCGCCCGCCAGAGCGTCGGGACATATAGCGGCGCCAGACGACCGATGCCAGTGGGCAGCGCGGCGAACGTCTCGATTGTGATGTTCGCGACCTCGGCGATTCCGAGCGCCAGGCCGGCCAGCGCCGCCGTCCGCAGAACCCGCGACAGGGTCGGATCAGTGACTCGGCGGGCAATCACAACAGCCCCGCCGTAGATGAGCAGCACGCACACGATCACCCCCAGGATCGCGACACTGCCTGGCTGCGTAAAGAACGCCGGATAGGTCCCCACGCCGACCGCTACCAGCAACAGGTCGATGGTCACCGCTGCAAGCGCAATACGCCGCACGCGTCGTATCATCCCGCCTCTGCTCCGGCCGTCGACGAGCGTGAGTGTGTACGAGCGAGCCGTCGCATCGGTGCCGCCGCCGGCCACGCCGGATGTCAGCGATCAGGAGACGTCGCGATGATGCAAGAGCGTGACCACGGGCGAGGCTCCGGGACGTCGCCTGAGCGCGTTGATGAGTATCTGAGCGCTCTGAAAGAGCCTGAGCGCAGCGCCCTCGAGGCCTTGCGCGCCGCCATTCTGGAGGTGATCCCGGAGGCTGAGCAGGTGATCTCCTACGGCGTGCCCGCCTTCCGCGTCCGGGGGAAGACGATCGCCGGGTTCGCCGCGTTCAAGGCTCACCTGAGCTACCTCCCCTTCAGCGGCTCGGTGCTCGAGCAGCTGAGCGCGGAGCTCAAGGGCTACAAGATGACGAAGAGCTCGTTGCACTTCCCCGTCGACCGCCCGCTCCCCGCCGAGCTCGTCAGAAGGCTGATCGAGGTTCGTCTGGCCGAGCTCGATCGCCGCGCGCGGTAAGCATTCGCCTGGCAGAAATCGTCCGGAGGTTGTCATTGCAGACAAACCGGCGCACGAGGAACATAGGCATCGCGACGCCCACCTACGCGAGGAGACGACAGATGCTGGCGGCCTTTCTGCTCTACGACGGGTTCACCGCGCTCGATGCCATCGGGCCCTTCGACGTGCTCGCGTCGGCGCCCGACATCGAGCCCGTCCTCGTGGCTGAGCGGGCCGGTCCGGTGCGCAACGAGTCGGGGACCCTGGCCCTCGTGGCCGATCGCTCGCTCGAGGAGATCCCGGCGCCTGACATCGTCGTCGTGCCGGGCGGCTTTGGCACCCGCGCGCTGCTGCAGCACGAGCCGATCCTGTCGTGGCTTCGCTCCGCCCACGCCACGAGCGCGTGGACGACGTCGGTCTGCACCGGGGCGCTCCTGCTGGCGGCCGCCGGGCTTCTCGACGACGCTCCCGCCACCACCCACTGGCTGGCGCGCGACGTGCTCGGGTCGCTCGGTGCTCGTCCGGTCGCCGAGCGCGTGGTGCAGCACGGCAAGATCCTCACCGCCGCCGGCGTCTCCGCCGGCATCGACATGGCGCTCCGCCTGGTGGCGCTCATGCACGGTGACGCCGCCGCCCAGGCGGTGCAGCTCGGGATCGAGTACGCGCCGGATCCGCCGTTCCAGGCGGGCTCGCCGGACACCGCGCCGGCTTTCGTGGTGGAGCGAGTGACCCAGGCGTTCGCGCGCCAGGCCAGCGCACATGCCGGGCGCTGACTCGAGCCGCCCGGCGACCAGGCGCGTCGTGATCCCGGTCTATCCGGGGGTGCAGGCGCTCGACGTCACCGGGCCAGCGGAGGTCTTCTCGATGGCAACCCGGTTCGGCAAGTACGGGTACGAGATCGAGATCGTCTCCTCCGACGGGCTGCCTGTGGTGACCTCGAGCGGTCTCGAGCTGGTGCCCCACCGCCGCCTCACGCGCGGCGCAGCCGACACGCTCATCGTCCCCGGTGGCGAGGGGACGCGGCAGGCCCTGGGCGATGCCCGGCTCCTCGGCTGGATAACGCGCATGGCCCAGCGAGCACGCCGCGTCGCCTCGGTCTGCACCGGCGCCTTCCTTCTGGCCGAAGCGGGCCTCCTCGACGGCCTGCGAGCGACGACGCACTGGGACTCGTGTGACGTGCTCAGGCGACGGTATCCGGGCGTCACGGTGGAGGAGGACCCGATCTACATCCGCCAGGGAAACGTCTGGACATCGGCGGGAGTAACGGCGGGGATCGATCTCGCGCTCGCGCTGCTCGAGGATGACGCGGGGAGCGAAGCCGCGCTCGCGGTGGCACGACAGCTCGTCATGTTCGTTCGACGCCCTGGCGGCCAGTCGCAATTCAGCGCACAGCTCGCGACGAGCGTGGCCGAACGCGAGCCGCTGCGCGACCTGCAGGGTTGGATCGTGGAGAACCTCGGCCACGACCTCACGGTCGAGGCGCTGGCCGAGCGCGCGCACATGAGCCCACGGAACTTCGCGCGCGCCTTCAAGCGCGAGATCGGCCTCACTCCCGCGGCATATGTCGAACGCGCCCGGGTGGAACGAGCCCAGCAACTGCTACAGGCTCCGGGCGCGCAGATCGCGCGGGTGGCGGTCGACTGCGGATTCGGCAGCGAGCACCGGATGCGCCGAGCCTTTCAGCGCCGCGTCGGGGTCGGGCCCGCCGCCTACCGCGACCGGTTTCGCCCGGCGCTTCGCGCGGCGTGAGCTCAGGCTCAGCCCAAGCGGAACACCCGCCGCGCGTTGCCCTCCAGGAACAGCCCCCGAGCCTCCTCATCGAGCCCGAGGTCGTCGAGCGCCTCGAGCGCGTGCGCCGGAAGGATCATCGGGAAGTTGGTGCCGAACAGGACCTTGTGACGTCCGCTGCCCGTCTTCATGTAGGCCCGGAGCTCCGGCGGTAGCCGCTTGATCGTGTATGCCGAGGTGTCGATGTAGACGTTCTCGTGCTTGCGGGCGACCGCGATCATCTCTTCCGTCCACGGGTAGCCGATGTGGCCGCAGACCACGGTCAGCTCGGGGAAATCGATAGCCACCTGGTCGATGTACGGGATCGGGCGCCCCGGTTCGGAGGGCCGCAGCGGACCGGTGTGACCGACCTGGGTACAGAACGGCACGCCGAGCTCGACGCACGCTGCGTAGAGCGGATAGAAGCGCCGATCGGTCGGCGGAGCGTTCCACAGCCACGGCAGAACGCGTAGGCCGATGAACCCGTCGTCGCTCACGCGCCGTTGCAGCTCGCGCACAGCGTCCATCGGCCTGTCGATATCGACGCACGCCAGGGCGCGGAAGCGGTCGGGGTGCTGAGCCACCCATCCCGCCACCTCGTCATTGGAGATGAGCTCGCCCTCCCGCGGGCCGTGCCAGGCGCACAGGATCCCGACGCTCACGCCGGCGCCGTCCATGGCGGTGAGCGTCGCCGCCAGCGGGATCTCTTCGACGGGCATCTGGTCGCCGGTCCACCGCCGCAGGGAGGCGAACATGTCGTGGCCGAGGAAGCGACGTGTCGGGTGCTGCATCCAGACGTCGATCGGCATAACGAGGGTGCTCCTTTCGCGAAGGTCGGGCGGAGACACCCTCGCATGCCAGAGCCCAGGCCGCGGCCACCCGAGGCTACCGCTGGCTCGGGTGGACGGTCCGGAGATCCGGAGCCGCGGGCGGGCGCAGCCGCTGATAGGCAAACGCGCCACCGAGAAGCAGCGCCCCGAGCACCAGGAACGACAGGACCCGGTAGATCGACGTCAGCATCGAGAGGTCATAGAGGAAGACCTTGGCGACGGTGACGAGCAGCCACCCCAGCGCCGCCATCCGCACTCGCACGAAGTCCCGACGCAGCCCCACGATCAGCCCCAGCACACCGATCGCGCTCCACAGCGCGCTCAGCACCACCTGTCCCTGCTGGCGCACGCTCAGACTAAGAAGGGTGTCGTCCACCGTGCCCGCCGTCGGCTGGAACACGGTGACGATCGCGACCGAGCCCAGGTAGAGGAGCGCGAACCCGGCGCCGCTCAACAGCAGCGCGCGGGCCCGCGCGTCGCGAGCCGTCACGCCGACGAAGACCGTGCCGAAAGCGACCGCGCCCAGAGCGAGGCACGTCGAGAGCAGTCCGTCCACGCCGCGGATCAGGGCACTCGGGGGGGCCCACGTCACGGTGGCGTACAGCCCCGCGAGGCTCAGGAAGCCAATCGCGGCCCAGAGACGGGTGCGATCCTCCGTCCGCCGCGCGAGTCCCGCCAGCGCCACCGCCTCGAGCACCCATGCGCCGACGAGCGCGACGCCGCCGAGCGTGGCCGCGGTCAGGTACGCGATTGTGAGCAGCCCGAGCGCGTCGAGGGCGCGGCGCCACAGTGCCCATCTCTCGTCCGTGACCCGGGCTGACCCCAGGCACAGTGCGGCGAGAATCGCGATCGCGAACACGGAGCTGAGCTCGGGCGTCCCGGATAGCTGACTGGGGGGCAGCTCGATCAGTCCGCGCACCAGGACCAGCCCGATGTGCTCGCCGAGGGCCACGCCCAGCCACGGCGCGTCGGCCTCGTCCGAGCCTCGGCGAACCAGCCACGCGAATCCGACTGCGCCCGCTCCCCACGCGGCGGACATGGCGACGCCGTGCACGAGCATGCCGATGGCACAGTCCCCGGCGACGACGGCGACCGCCAGCAGCAGCCGCCGCAGCGTGGCGTGGATGGCAAGCCGAGGCCACCGCCACAGTCCTGCCACCGCGTACGCCACCGCCACCGCGCCGACGCATGCCCCGCCGGCCGTCTGACCCAGGGCGATCCGGCCCGTCGCGCCGATGATCGCGGCGCCGAGCAGCGCGATCGCGGCCGCCGAGACCGCCAGCGAGTCGTCCTGCCGCGAGCGCAGCTGGGTGAACACCGCGCCGACCAGCGCCAGCAGCCCGAACACGGCCAGAACCGTCACCTCGGCAAGCGCACCCTGCCCTCTCAGAACCCAGGTCGCCCACTGCGGCGCCGGCACGAGCACGGCCGCAAGTGCCAGAAGCGGCCACCGCCGCCACAGCACCACCCACATCGAATAGGTCGTGGCCACCGCCAGCATCGCGATCGCGGCCGCGTCGACGGGCGCGCCCACCAGGACCGGCGCGAGCATGGAGCCCACCAAGCCGAGGCCGGCGACCACACGTCCGGCCCACCGGATGGCCACTCCCGTGGCCACGGCGCCGGCAAGCATCGCCCCGCCGACCCCGGCCAGCGCCGGGATCAGGTGGTACATCTCGGTGGCCGCGACCAGCGTGGCGAAGCTGCCGGCGGTTGCCGTCCCCACCATCGTCACCGCCGCCTCGGTCCGCCCGCGACGCGCGTGCAGCCAGATGCCGGCCGCGAACAGCCCAACCGAGGCCGCTCCGGCCAGCGCCACCCGCATCACCGGCCCGATCCATCCGTGCGAGATCGCCAGCGCCAGGAGCAGCACGATCCCGAGCAGCGTGGTAATGCCACCAAGCCACGCCAACGCGCGGCCGCCGAGGAAGTCCGTCCACGCGACCCGGTCCCGGCGTGCCGCGGGCATGCTGCCGGAAGGGGCGGGAGGCGGCGCGGACCTGATCTCGCGCGCTTCCGCCGCGCGCGGCGCGCAGTGCGCCGGCTCGCGCTCCCGATCGAGACGAACGAGCGGCAGCCTGGCCGCCCGTATCCCCTCGAGCGCCTCGAGGCGAAGCTCGCTCCGCGACACGACCGCGGCGGTCGCGGCCAGCCGTCGTTCGAGCTCCTCGAGTCGCTCCTCGACTTCGTAATCCGGGTTCGCAGCCGCCACGTGGTCCTCCTGTTGACCGATGGTCGATAAAGACGCGGCGAAGATACCGCTGCCCAGCGCCCTTGTCAACCGCCGGTCAACAACGCTAGGATCCACTGATGCCCGAGCCCGCCTACACGCGCCTCGACGTCGACGAGCGGCGCCGCCGGCTGCTCGAGCTCGGTCGCGAGCTGTTTGCCGGCCACTCCTACGACGAGCTCTCGATGGCCGAGATCGCGCGCGCTGCCGGGATCTCTAAGGCTCTCCTCTACCACTACTTCCCGAGCAAGCAGGAGTACTTCCAGGCGACGCTCGCGACCGCGGCCGATCAGCTGCGCGAGCTGACCGAGCCCGATCCCGCCCTCCCCCCGCTCGATGCCCTGCGCGGCAGCCTCGACGCCTACCTGGGGTGGATCGACGCCAATCAGCTCGCCTACACCAAGCTCATCCAGGGGGCGACCGGCCACGCCGAGGTTCGCGAGCTCATCGACCAGATCCGCGACGCGACCTCGGCCAGGATCATCGACGGGCTCGCCGGCGGGCGCACGGTTCCCGGCCAGGTGCGAGCCGCCGTGCGAGCGTGGCTGTGGTATATGGACGGCGCCTGCACCGACTGGGTCGAGCATCAGGACTACGGCCGCGAGCAGCTTGGCGACCTGCTGCTCGGCACGCTGTTCGGCGCCCTGATGGCCGCCGGCGGCGCCGATCTGATCTCCTCACATTCGGGGTAACCGGCGGGAGTAAGCTCACCATGACGGGGCCGACCGAGGCGCGCCGGCCGCAAACCACGCACGAAGCTGAGGGACACCGCATGACCACGCCGCTCAAGCAACTCCTCGAAGCCGGTCAGAGCCCCTGGCTCGACTTCATCTCCCGCTCGTTCATCGAGGACGGTGATCTGAAGGGGCTCGTCGATGACGGCATCGTCGGCGTCACCTCGAACCCGACCATCTTCCAGGGCGCGATCGCCGACGGCAACGCCTACGACGACCAGCTGCGCGAGGTCCTTCAGTCCGAGCAGGACCCCAAGGAGGTGTTCCTCGCCCTCGCGCAGGTGGACATCCGGAACGCCTGCGACGTCCTGCGGCCCGTGTTCGACCGCGGCGACTCCACGCGTGATGGCTGGGTCTCGCTCGAGGTCGACCCGAACCTGGCCACGGACGCTCAGGGGACGGCCGAGGAGGCCAAGCGGCTCCACAAGATGATCGAGCGCCCGAACCTGTTCGTGAAGATCCCCGGCACGGAGCCGGGCATCCAGGCGATCGAGGACACGATCGCGGCCGGGATCCCGGTCAACGTGACCCTCCTGTTCTCGCTCCAGCGCCACCGTGAGGCGGCGGAGGCCTACCTGCGCGGCCTGCGGCGCCTCAAGGACGATGGCGGCGACCTGAGCACTGTCGCCTCCGTGGCGTCGTTCTTCGTCTCCCGCGTCGACACCGAGGCCGACAAGCGCCTGGACAAGATCGGCGGGCACGACGAGCTCAAGGGCAAGCTCGCGATCGCCAACGCCAAGCTCGCCTACCAGACCTACAAGGAGCTCTTCAGCGGCAGCGACTGGGAGGAGCTGGAGGCGGTCGGCGCCTCCCCGCAGCGGTGTCTGTGGGCCTCGACCTCGACCAAGAACCCCGACTACCGCGACGTGATCTACGTCGAGGAGCTGATCGGCCCGAACACGGTCAATACGATGCCGCGCGAGACGATCGAGGCCTTCCTCGATCACGGCCGCGTCGAGAACACGCTCGAGCGCGACGTCGACGACGCCAAGCGCACGCTCGAGGCGTTCGCGGAGGCCGGGATCGACTACGACGACGTCGTGGCCGTGCTCGAGCGCGAGGGCGTGGAGAAGTTCGCCGACTCGTTCAAGCAGCTGTTCGAGGGCGTGGCCGGCAAGCGCGATCAGCTGGTCGCAGCCTGATCGCGCTCACCCAGCCGTAACCGGACTCAGTGCGCGGCGGGCAGGGCGAGGACGAGCTTGCCGGTGTTCTCGCCACGGAACAGGCGAAGGAACACCTCAGGGAAGTCGCCGATGTCGCCGCGCACCACGTCCTCGCGAGACTGCAGCTCGCCGCTGCGAAGCCAGCCCGCCAGCTCCGCGCGCGCCTCCTCGTAACGCGATGCGTAGTCGAACACCAGGAAGCCGGCCATCGACGCTCGCATCACGAGCAGCTGCATGTAGTTGGCGGGCCCGGGCGGCGGCTCCTCGGCGTTGTAGCCCGAGATCGCGCCGCAGATGACCACGCGGGCGCCGCGCGCCAGCCGGCGCAGCGCCTCGTCGAGCGTCTCGCCCCCGACGTTGTCGAAGTAAACGTCGATGCCGTCGGGCGTGTGCCGGCGCAGCTGTGAGCGCAGGTCGCCCTGCTTGTAGTCGATCGCGGCGTCGAACCCCAGCTCGTCGAGCAGCCACGAGCACTTCTCCTGCCCGCCGGCGATCCCCACCACCCGGCAGCCCTTGATGCGGGCGATCTGACCGGCCACGCTGCCGACCGCGCCTGCGGCACCGGAGACCACCACCGTCTGACCGGGCGAGGGGCGACCGACATCGAGCAGTCCGAAGTAGGCCGTGAGGCCGCCGATCCCGAGCACGCCGAGGTGGGCGGGAGCCGGCGCGACGCCGGTGTCGACGGGCGTCAGGCCGCTGGCGTCACTGACCGCATAGCGCTGCACGCCGAACATGCCCGACACCTCATCGCCGACCTGGAAGTCCGAACTTCGGCTCTCGGCCACCCGGCCGACCGCGCCGGCCCGCATCACCTCGCCGATCTGTACCGGCGGCACGTAGGAGCGCGTGTCGTTCATCCACCCGCGCATCGCGGGGTCGAGCGAGAGGTACTCGACTGCCACCAGCACCTGCCCGTCCTCGGGCTGCGGCGCCGGCTCCTCGACGTACTCCCAGTCGGAGGCCTTCGGCAGACCCACCGGCCGGGCGGCCAGTCGGAGTTGAGCGTTTGATCGAGAGTCGGACACGAGGGGCTATCCGGCGAGGCCGCCGAACACGGCGAAGGGGTTGAACGGAGTGGCGAACGGCGACTCGGACACCACCTCGGCCAGGCTGGCCTCGGTGCTAACTCCAGCATCGGCCGGCGCCTCGCGGCGGATGCGTTCCGCCAGCGACGCGGCAGCGTCCTCGTCGGGCGCGCCCGCGAGCAGGAACTCCCGGCGCTGAACCGTCTGGATCCCCTCCTCGCGCAGACGCACGGCCAGCTCTCGTGCCGCTTGCTGCGAGGCGCAGCGGACGCGCACCTCGTAGTCGGGATAGCCCTGCTCCGCAGACTCGAGGCGCTCGCGCGCCAGCATCTCGGCGCGCTCGGCCGCGGTGTCCGAGACCGTATCCGGAAGCAGCTCGTTCGGATCCTCCCACTGCTCGGCGACCGGGTGCCAGCGCTCGACCCTCGTGCTGAGGTTCCAGCCGTGCTCTTCCGCCACCGCCCGGATCGCTCGCTCGGCGGCCTGAGCCTGCTCGAGCGTGGCGGCGTAGCAGAACACCTCCGGCCCGTCGCGGGAGACGATCACCCGATCTCCGAACGACGTCCTCAGGTCGTGAGCGAGGTCGAAGGCCTCGAGGCGGCTGGTCAGCTCGTGGGCGATACCGGCCTCCTCCAGATTCACGCGCAGCCGCCAGTCGTCATTCATCCGCGCCAGCCTAGTCCATGCGCGACCCGCGCCGGATCGTGGTATCAGTCCCGACTTGCCGGAGCTGACCATTCGCAGCGCAACCAGGCGCGACATCGGCGATGTTCTCGCCCTGTGGCGCTCTGCCGGCAGCGTTCCCACCGTCAGCGACACGACGGACGCGGTCGCGTCCCTGCTGCAACACGACGCCGACGCGCTCGTGGTCGCGGAGCTTTCGGGCCGCATCGCGGGCACGGTGATCGTCGGCTGGGATGGGTGGCGCGGCAGCCTGTATCGGCTGGCGGTGGTGCCCGATCAGCGCCGGCGCGGGATCGCCTCCGCACTGGTGCGAGAAGGCGAGCGCCGCCTGCGCGACCGGGGCGCGCGGCGCTTGACGGTGATCGTGGTCGAGGACGACGAGCACGCGATGGCCTTCTGGTGCTCGACGGGCCTCACCCGCCAGGCCCGTCGCGCCCGCTTCATCCGGAACTTCTGAGCTTCAGCGGATGCGGTAGCCGAGGCGCTGGAGCTCGGCGTAGGCGACCGCGCCGGCGTGGTTCGCCCGCCGAAGCGCCGCCATCGCCGTGACCCGCTGGCCGTGGCTGCGGTTGAGCTGCAGCCCGGCGCAGAGCGTCGAACGCGGCCGCCATCTGTGCGAACGCGGCGGCGAGTGCGGCGTTGGCCGTCGCGGCGCTCCCGGCGTTGAAGGCACGGAGCCGCGCGGCGGCGGTCGTGTACACCGCGGCCAGCTGCGCGGCCTGCGCCGCCGCCACCGTCCACGAGGGCGTCCTGCGCAGACGGTTGCCGAGGATCGACCGGGTGTGGCGAAGCGGGACGGTCACGCTGGCGAGCTCGGCGCCGTAGGCGCCGCTGGGCGTGGCGGCGGGCGGGAGCTGCGGGGCGGTGGCCGCCGGCGTCGTGGTGGAGACGGCGGCGGGTGCGGCCGCCGGGACCGGGGCCGCGACGCGCTTGGCAGCCGCCGGGCGTGCACGCTGGCTGCTGGTCACCCGGCCGGCGATGAACCCGGCACCCGCAATCAGGACCGCGGCGATGGCCACCAGCGCCGGGCGGAGCAGACGCCGCGCGCCGCCCGCGATCCTCGGCGCATGGGGCCGCCCCGGCATCCTGAGCGCCGGCCGCAGCCGCCGCGCGGGCATACGCGGTGGCTCGATCGGTGACGGTGGCAGATCGGCGACGTCCTCCACGCCTGCGCGTCGCCGAAGCTCGCCCAGGGCGGCAATGGTCGAATCGCCTGCGAGGCGGTCCCCGTACTCGAGCTCGAGCGCTCGCGCCACGTGCGCCAGCGTCACCCGCGTCGCCTGGGCCTCGGCGGCCAGGATGGCGAGCGTGCAGCACTCGCGGATGGTCACGCCGGGAAGCTGGAACGACTCCGCCACGTACCCGAGGTCCTCATCACTGAGGACCGCGTCGCCGGGAAGCAGCCGGCGCCAGATCTCGACGCGGGCGCGGGCATCCGGGAACGGGAAGTCGATAACGCAATCGAACTGCTCGAGCAACTCGTGCTTGACGGCCCGCGTGGAGGTCGACGTGAACACGACCGCGCCACCGTGCGCGCTGGCCCGGGCGAGGACGGCGTCGGCGTCGAGCCCTTCGGCGGAGCGCGATACCCGTCGGCCGTGGAGGAGGACGTCGGCGTGATCGAGGACGACAACGGCGCCGACGCGGCCGGCGGCGCGCAGCAGCTCCTCCGCCGCCTCAACGTCGACGGCGTCCTTGCCGCTCACGTCGAGCGACAGCACCGGCGCGTCGGAGCGGGCACCGAGAATCTGGCAGGCCATCGTCTTCCCGGTGCCCGGACCGCCGGTGAACAGGAGCCGCAGGCGCCCGCCGGACTCGATCGTCGCCGAGGCGGACTGGAGCATCGCCTCCTGGGACTCCGGGAGCACGAGATCGCTCCAGGTGAACCCCGCCTCGACCTGCGTCCAACTTCCGTGTGACCCCGCCGCGCCTGCGGGTCCGGCGCCGCTGTGCATTTCGCGCAGCATATGCGCGCAGGCGGCGGTCCGCCAAGCGATGTGTCAGTCCGCGCGAGCGTCCAGGCGCGTGGGCGCGCCCAGGCCGAGCCGAGCGCGGGCACGGGCCCTGGCGTCCGACAGGCGCCAGCACGCGGCCGCCGTGGCCGCCGCGGTCGTCAGCACCGCGGGCCAGGCGCCGATCGCGAGGGCGAGCACATGCGAGAGGGCGAACGCCGCCAGCCCGATGCCCGTGAGCTGCGCGGCGGTGCGGGCCCCGTCGCGCGCGAGCCAGATGCCGACGCAGGGAAGCGCGAAGCCGGCCATGACGAGTCCGCCCAGAGGACGTGAGCCGGACCCGACCGCAACGGCGTAGCCGGCGATCAGGCCCGCGGCGGCGATCGGAGCGGTGGCGATGGGGCGGTCCATGGCTGTCAGGTTAGACACCGTTGGCGGGGTCGCGACGGCTCTTCAGCCCGGAACCGCACAGCGGCAGCACCGCGGTACCGGTGGCGCGCTCCCGCGCGGCCCAGACCACTGCGGCGGTCGGCTCCACGAGCAGCCCGCGCCGAGCGAGGTCACGCACCGCGGGCCCGATCGCCGCCTCCGAAACGCTCACGATTTCGCCGCCGCTCTCGCGCACCGCGGCCAGGATCTCGCGGCCTCGGGCCGGGCGGGGGATGGCGATCCCATCGGCCTCGGTGTCCTCGGCTTCGATCTCAACCGGCTCTTGCAGCCCGGCCGCCCAGGCGCGGGCCAGCGGCGCGCAATGCTCACTCTGGACTCCGATCAACGCCGGGAGCCGGTCGGTCCGCCCCGCATCTCGCAGCTCGCGAAACCCCTTCGCCGCACCGAGCAGGAGGGTTCCGTTACCGACCGGGATCAGCACCGAGTCGGGGGTGCGGCCCAACTGGTCGCAGACCTCGAAGGCGAACGTCTTCGTGCCCTCGATGAACATGGGGTCGTGCACGTGGGAGGCATGGGTCGCGCCCGTCCGCGCCACCTCGGCGATCGCGGCCTTCGCGGTCGCGGTCCGATCGCCGGGCACCCGCTCGACCGTCGCTCCGTAGGCCGTGATCTGCGCCACCTTGCCGGGCGCGGTGCCCTCGGGGACGAACACTGTGCAGGGGAGCTCGGCCCGGGCGGCATACGCGGCGATCGCGCTGCCGGCGTTCCCGCTCGAATCAGCGATCAGCCGCTCGGCTCCGCGCGCAACGGCGCGGGCTACGAGCGTCACCGCCCCGCGGTCCTTGAACGACCCCGTGGGCGATAGGAACTCGAGCTTCAGATACAGATCGGGCGCGGCCGTCAGCATCGGCGTGTCGCCCTCGCCCATCGAAAGCCCCTCTATGGGTCCGGACCGCGGCGGGCGGCTCACCGGCTTGCGGTGGCTAGCTCCAGGTAGGAGCCGCGCAGGGGCTCCGGCAGCCGGTCTATGACCTCGACGAGCTCAGCCGACAGGCCCGCGCGCGCGGCAGCGTCGACGAGCTCGCCGCGCTCGGGCCCCGGAACGTCGGCGAACAGCTGCTCCAGGCCCGCCTCGTCCTCCACCACGAACACCACCTGGGCCCGGGTCTCGGAGTCGAGCTCGACCAGCGCCGCGAGGCGGGCGTCGGCGCTCAGGTGTCCGACGAACCGGCCGATCGTCACGTACTCGCTTCGGCGGACGAGCTCTCGCGTGATGGCGGCAATCTCGTCGGCGGGAATCAGCCCTATCACTGGGCCGGCCCGTCGCGGGTCAAGCTCTGAGGCCACGTCAGCAAGGAACGGGCCCGACAGCTTTCCGGCCACCTCAACCGCCCGCTCGGGCTCGAGCATGCCGGCGATGCGTGCGGTGAGCATCGGCCCGAGGGCGCGCTCGGCGATGCTCGCGATCACCCCGACGGGGAGGAGCTTGCTGGCAGCGGCCAGCTTCCCCAGCGGGCCCGCGTGGGCGGAGAACAACATCTCGGTGATCTGCTCGCGCAGCCGGAAGAGGTCGTCCGGGTCGAGCCGCTCGAGGTAGGCCAGCGTCTCGGGCTCACGGCCGAGCAGCTGAGCCAGTTTCTGCACCTCGCCTCGGACCGCGGCGGCGCTCATCCCACGATCCGCCGGATCGGCCCGCGCAGCAGGCGAGGGACGAAGCTGAGCGCGCGGTCCCCGACCCCCTCGATCTCGGCCGCCTGGCGGCGTCGGGCGTCCCGGATCGCACTGGTCAGGTCGGCGATCTCACTCGCCTCCAGACGGGCCACGCTCGCGGGAGGTTGGCTCCCCAACTGCGCCTCCAACGCCGCTAGATCCGTCATGCGGCGCGGCAGCCTACCGGGAAGTAGCGGCGTGCGTCAGCCGGTGAACGTGGGTGCACGCGGGCGGCCCGGCCGCGAAGCGGCCTGCTTCGTAGGGGCCTTCTTGTGCGCGACGCTCACGTGCGCGCATCCGTAGACGAAGCGAGTGACCCGCCGAGCCAGCCCGTTGCTCGTGTACTCGTACACCTTGACCCGGTGGCGCTTGGCCCCGGCGAACCCCGGGATGCTCACGGCATGGAGCGCGTGGCCCTTGCGGGTGAGCACGCGCCGGCCGTCCACGTACACGACCACCTTCGTGATCGCCCGGTGCCTGTAGCGCGGCAGGCGGAAGAGGACCGCGGACTTCGCCTTACAAGCGGCCAGACCGCTCGACGACTTGAGCGCTGAGCCGCTGCCGTGCGTGCTGTCAGGGGTCGTGTCGATGCTGACGTAGGAGTAGTCGCCCGACCATCCGTCCTGGCTCGTTGGGATGAGGCCGGCGCACCCGTCGCGCAGGTTCTCGCAGTCGTACTTGCTGCCGTTCGCCAGGTGGAAGTCCAGACGCGAGTAGTAATAGAACGAGAACGCGTTGGGATCGTGGTTGGGATCGACGCCTGCCTCCACGGGGTCGTTGCGCCACCGCTGCGTCAGCAACTTGGCGTCCGCGCCGGAGTCGTGCTTGAGGTACTTGTCGAACCACGCCGTCGTGTACCAGTCGATCATGTCCGGGCCGCGCAGCGAGGCGCCGAAGGCCTGGTTGGGGATCCAGCTGAAGTCGAGATGCGAGCCGCCTCGGATGATGATCTCGCCGGTGTCGACGCCGGCCTTGCTGTAGTTCAGCGACCACGTCGACTTGGCGTTTGGATCGGGCAGCTGGGTGTTCGGCGTCGGGGGCAGGCCGTAGTCGGCCGACATCCCGAGCGCGGGCTTGGTTATCGGCACGACCGTCCGGTCCTGGGGACGAGCCGGGCAGGCGGCCTCGCCGATCGTCCGCGAGGGCTGGCCGGGCGCGGCGCCCGGCACGGGAGCGTCGTTGGGCCCTGGCCCGCCGAGGTCGTCCCAGGCCACGATCGCCTTCACGCGCGGATCCCATTGACCGACGTAGGAGACGCCCGCGGCTCCGTAGGAGTGCCCGGCAAGGCCGAGCTTGCTTGGGTCGAGCAGCCGCCAGAACGGGTTGTAGGCGGCGTCGAGGCCGGCCGCCACCCGCTGGTTCTGCTTGGTGGCGTGGCTCGTCCCGGTGTTGCAGCTGCTGACGGGCTCGTAGCGATGCGAGGGCGTGGAGAGGAAGAAGTTGATCGCGTCTTCGGTGCCGTCGTAGAACGGCGTCCCCGTGCTCTGCGCGGGCGCGCCCTCGTTCTGGTCCGGCGATTGCCCGTAGGTGTCGCTCTGGCCCTGCCCCTGGGGGTCGAACGTGAGCACGACGTAGCCCTCCTTGGCCAGCGTCTGCGCGGCATACCAGTACATCTGCTCGTCGGCCTGCACCGAGCCGTTGGTGATCACGACGCCGGGCCGCTTGGCCGGTCCCGCCACGGTGGCCCACACGTGACCCGAGATCGTGGCGCCGTTGCGCGCCGTGAACAGCACCGGGCGGACGATCCCGTAGCCGTTCGCAGCCCAGTTATAGAGGCGGATGTCGCCGGCGCAGCCGTTGCCCTGGTTCCAGCACACGTCGTCGGTGAAGAAGCGTCCCGGATCGGAGGCCTGGATGGCGAGGGCCTGCGTGGTGTTGTTGAGGCTGACGGCGGAGAGCTGCGCCTGGTACTGCGGCGTGTCGTAGATCGCCTGGCGCTGCTGGGTGATCGAGAAGTTCTGCGCCTCCACGACCGGGTTGAACGTGCTCGGTGGCATCGCACCTGCCACGCCGGGCGCCAGCGCACTCACGATCACGGTCGCGAGGACGGCGAGAACCCAAACCGGAACCCTGCTCTTCATCGGAACATCTCCTCCTGCGTCAGCGCGAAGTATCGCCTCCCGGGCGACCTGGAAGCACCCGGGACGGCCATGGAAAGCTACACCAACGGGGCTTGACCTCGAACGGGCGGAAGGCCGCGGTCTGGCCTGGTTGGCGTGGCGCTCGCGCGGGGCCACGCAGTGTCCCGGCGCCGCGTAAGGGGTCCCGGGAACCCGCTAAGGCCTCGGCATGCAACAGTCGCTGCATCCTCCCGATGTGGGCGCTGTCGGCTCAGTCCATGCTCATCTCAGCGTGGAAGCGAACGACAGGAGCACAGAATGCACCCCACACTCACCCAGGGAATCGGCAGCACCCACCAGGATGACATCCGGCGGTTCGCCGAGCGGCAGGCCCGTCTCGCCGAACTCAGCCCCTCGCCTGCGCGCAGGCGTCGCGCACGGCGATACTTCCGGCATGCGGCCGAGGCTGACCAGCAGTCACTTCGTAGGCCGCGTCGGCGAGCTCGCGGAGTTGGAACAGGCACGGCGTGAAGCTGACGCGGGACAACCGGTGGTCGTCCTGGTCGGCGGTGATTCGGGAGTCGGCAAGACACGGCTGGTCTCGGAGTTCCTGAGCCGCCAGGGCTCCGAGGCCACCGTGCTCCAGGGAAGCGCCTCGCTCCAGGCCGATGGTGAGCTGCCCTACGCCCCCCTCCTGAGCGCGCTGAGGCCCCTGGTGCGCCGGCGTCACCCGGCGCTCGCGGCACTGGGCCGCGCCAGCCGCTCGGCGCTGTCGGCGCTGCTACCGGACCTCGAGGACGGTGAGTCCGCGCTTCCGCGCGACGATCCCTCGGCGCAGGTGCGCTTGTTCGAAGCCCTGCTCGATCTGCTCGAGCTGTGCAGCGAGGAGCACGGAGTCGTGCTGATCCTCGAGGACATGCACTGGGCTGATCGCTCCACGCGCGCGTTCGTGAGCTTCCTCGCGCGGAGCCTGCGCGACGAGCGCGTGATGGTGCTGCTGACCTATCGCATCGACGAGCTCCACCGCCGCCACGCGCTGAGGCCGCTGCTCGCCGAGCTCGAGCGCCTGGACCTCGTCCGCCGGATCGAGCTCTCGCCATTCGACCGCGGCGAGCTGGCGGAAGCGCTCCAGGACATCCTCGGCGACCAGCCGAGCGCCCACCTCGTCAACCGCCTGTTTGCGCGCAGCGAGGGCAACCCCCTCTACACCGAGGAGCTCCTGGCGGCGGGGCTCGACGGCCGGGGGGCGGCGCCGCAGAGCCTGCGCGACGCCTTCCTGCTCCGGATCGAGCGGCTCGCGCCGCAGACGCGGCGGGCCGTGCGGGCGATCGCCGTGGGGCGCATGCTCGACGAGCCGACGATCGCCGAGCTCACCGAGGCGGGCGATCACGAGTCGCTGCACGACGCGCTGCGCCAGGCGGTGGACGAGCAGGTTCTGAT
Organism: uncultured Solirubrobacterales bacterium; assembly: GCA_963839105.1. GTDB lineage: Bacteria > Actinomycetota > Thermoleophilia > Solirubrobacterales > Solirubrobacteraceae > Palsa-465. Next base: position 515,470 of record CAWITQ010000008.1, on the reverse strand, counting down.
CGCCTGCGAGGAGGCGCGGCTCGGCTTCCGGCACGCGCTCCTGCGCGAAGCCGTATACGACGATCTGCTGCCCGGCGAGCGGGGCGAGCTCCACCTCGCGCTGGCCCAGCTCTACGAGGACCGGATGGGGGGCGAAATCGAGCTCGAGCCCGCGACGATGATCGCCAGCCACTACGCCGCCGCCGGCGATCAGCCCGCAGCGCTGCGCGCCACCGTTCAAGCCGCGCTCGCCGCGCGCGAGGTGCACGCCCACGGCGAGACCGCCGACCTGGCCGAGCGCGCGCTCGAGCTCTGGCCCCGCGTGCCCGAGGCGTCGACGATGCTCCCACTCGACCACGTTGAGCTGCTCACGCTCGCCGCCGAGGCCCACGCCGTCGGTGGCGATCGCGCGCGCGGCGAGGTTCTGCTGAGGCGCGCGCTCGACGAGCTCGATCCCAACCTCGATCCGCGCCGGTATTCGGCCCTCCTGGGCACGCTCGCGCGTACGCAGTGGCAGCTCAGCCGGGGTCTCGAAGGCATCGAGACCGCCCAGCAGGCGCTGGCCATGCTTCCCTACCGGGAGGCGAGCCCGGAGCGGGTCGCGCTGCTGGCGTGGCTCGCCCGGACCCGGGTCCTGCGTGGGCGCTACCGCGACGCGATCGACGAAGGTGAGGCGGCGCTCTCCGAGGCGATAGCGACGGGTGACGCGCACGTCCAGGCCGGGCTCCTGAATACGCTCGGAATGGCGCGCATCGCGCTCGGCGACGTCGACCGCGGGGTGGGTGACCTGCGCCAGGCACTGGCGATCGCCCAGGAGAACGAGGACGACGACGCTGTCATCGACGCCTACTCGAACCTCGCCGACATGCTCAACATCGCCGGCCGCACCGAAGAGGCGCTCGCCACCGCCCGCGAGGGCCTCGTCGTCACACCGCGGCGCGCCACCCGCGGCCGCGACTGGATCACGCTGACGGTCGCCGAGATGGAGTTCGAGACCGGCGACTGGCGCGCCTCGCGCGAGCACGTATCGGCGGTGTCCGCGCATGTGCTGGGGAACCTGCTGCTGTTCCGGCAGGTCCGGAGCGCCGAGCTGGCCCTGGCCGAGGGGGATCTCGAGGGCGCCGCCAACTGCCTCGAGGCGCTCGAGGAGCACGTCGTGGGCTCCTCGCAGCCCCAGTGGATCGGCGCCTACGGAACGCTGCGGGGAGAGCTCTTCCGGCGCCGGCACGAGCTGACCGAGGCTCGGACCGCGGTCGCGCAGGCACTCGACCGACTCGAGGTGTGCACCGACGACGTGATGCGGATCGCGACCATCTCCGCGATCGGCGTCCGCGTCGAGGCCGACATCGCGCAGCGCGCGCGCGACCTGCGCGAGAAGGCCGACGAGCGCGACGCACTCGCCCGGGCGCGAATCCACGTGCAGCGCCTGCGGGCCGCGGCCGAGGAGGGCGGACCGGTCGAGCGGGCGTGGAGCGACGTCGGGAAGGCCGAGCTGGCGCGGGCGCGCGGGCGCAACGATCCGAAGCTGTGGACGGCGGCGGCCGACGAATGGCAGGCGCTGATCCGCCCGTATCTCGCGGCGGCGTGCCGCTGGCGGGCGGCGGAGGCGTACGTCGAGCGCGGCGAGCGCGCTGCGGCCGCGGAGGTGGCGGCGGCGGCGCTGAGCGTCGCGCGGGAGCTCGGATCGCACTGGCTCGCTGACGAGCTGTGCGCTCTGGCCGAACGGGCCCGGCTCGACCTGGAGCGAGGCGCTGCGGCCGACCATCCGGCGGCGTCCGACGACGACGGGGCCGGTGACCCTTTCGGCCTCACGGCCCGGGAGCGGCAGGTGCTGGCGCTACTGGCGGAGGGCGCCACCAACCGTCAGATCGGCAACGCGCTGTTCATGGCCGAGAAGACCGCCAGCGTGCACGTCTCGCGGATCCTGTCGAAGCTCGGCGTGCGGAGCCGGACTCAGGCCGCGGCGGTCGCCCACCGGCTGCACCTGAGCCGCTGAGCCGGCTATTCGGCGGCCGCCGCGAGGTCGATCGCCGGGGGTAGCTCCAGCGCAGGCGCCGGTGCCGGCGCCTCGACGGTGAGACCGAGCTCCTGGCGGAAGGCCGCGACCACTGCGGGGTCGAACTGCGTCCCAGCACCACGCTCGAGCTCGGCCAGCGCCTCCTCCGGCTCGAGCGCCGGCTGATGCGGCCGATCCGAGGTCATGTCGTGGAAGGCGCTGCACACGAAGACGATGCGGGACCCGAGTGGGATGTCCTCGCCGGCCAGGGCGTCGGGGTAGCCAGAACCGTCCCAACGCTCGTGGCTGGAGCGAACCAGTGACGCCACCGGCTCCATTCCCAGGCCCGCGGCGAGCAGGCGCTCGCCGACCAGCGTGTGGAGATGGATGAAGCGCCACTCGTGCTCGGGCAGCTTCCCGGCACGGCCGAGGATGTCGCGCGGGGCCGCGAGGGTGCCGACGTCGCACAGGTGAACCGCCGCCTCCAGGTGCTCGATGTCCTCGGGGTGAAGCTCGAGGCACCGCGCGATCCGCTTGGCTGTGGCGGCGACGTCGTAGCGCGGCCGGACGAGCCGCAGCGCCTCGGTGGCATCGGCCGGGGCACGCAGTCCGGGTTCCTTGCGCTCGCTGCGGTGGCTATGGGCGCGGCGGAGCGCGAGCTCGATGACGGCCTCGGGCGTCTCGGCTTCGGTCCGCACGCTCGCCGTGCCGACGACGCAGGAGATGTGAAAGCCCTCGCCGATCTCGTGCAGCGCCGTCGCCGCGGCCTCGCGCGCCGGAGCGCTCGCACGCTCGGTGCCGAACGTGAGCAGCGCGAAGGTACCGCCGCGCATCCGGTACGCCTTCCCGTCGCCGCCCACGGCGTCGACGAGCTTGCGCCCGAGCCACGCGAGCAGAGCGTCGCCGATGGCGTCGCCGTAGGCGTCGTTGTAATCCTTGAAGCCGTCGAGCACGAACATGTGCAGGGTCCAGCGCCGGTCCACGTCTCCGATCTTGAGCACCAGGTCCCGCTGGAGTCGCTCGGCGCCCGGAAGGCCCGTGATCGGGTCTGTGGCGCTGATCGGGTCGGGTGCAGGTAGCGCGGGTGGCGGGGGCGCCGGCGCGGGCATCGCCGATTCCGGAGCGGGTTCGGCCACCGGGGTGGGCGCGGCCGCGGCCGGCGGGGCGACCTGCTCCTCGCGCTCGTTGCGGGCGACCGGCGGGGCGACCGGCGCCTCGCGCTCGGCGACCCGCGCGTCCAGGCCCGGGATGGCGGCGAAGGCGATGGTGGCGCCGAGAAGCCCGCCCGCGATCGTGGCCACGGCGGCGATCGGTCCACCGAGGAGGGCGGCGGCCACGAGCAGGCCGAGTCCACCGAGCGAGAGCCCGGCGAGCATCGGGGCTCTGCGCGCAGAGCCGGAGGACGTGCCCATAGGCTCTTAACTCGGCCGGAAGACGCTCCGCCCTTAGTAGGCTCGCGTCTCGTGCGCCTGCCGGCCGAATGGGAGCCCCACGAGCGAACCCTGATGGGCTGGCCCTGCCGACGCGAGCTGTGGGGCGAGACGATGGCGCAGGCCTGCGCCGACTACGCCACCGTGGCCAACGCGATCGCCGCCTTCGAGCCGGTGACGATGATCGCCAATCCCGGCGAGGACGCCGCCGCGGCGCGTGTGGCATGCGGCGCCGGAGTCGAGGTGGTGGAGCTGCCGCTGGATGACTCGTGGCTGCGCGACTGCGGCCCGATCTACATCTACGACGATGACGGCCGGCGCCGGGCCGTGCACTTCGGCTTCAACGCCTGGGGCGAGAAGTTCGATCCGTTCGACCGCGACGCGGCCGTCGGCGGGCTCATCGCCGAGCGGCTCGGGGACTGCGTGGTCCGGGCGTCGCTGATCCTGGAGGGCGGCTCGATCCTGGGCGACGGCGCGGGGACGCTTCTCACCACCGAGGAGTGTCTGCTCAATCCGAACCGAAACCCCGAGCTGGGGCGCGGGGAGATCGAGGCGGCACTCGTCGAGCACCTCGGCGTCGAGCGGGTGGTGTGGCTGCAGCTTGGAATGGTCGAGGACAAGGACACCGACGGTCACGTCGACCTGATCGCCGCGTTCACGGCGCCCGGCAAGGCCCTGCTGCTCAGCCCGGGCCCCGAGAACCCCAACCACGAGCGCGCCCAGGACAACCTGGCCCGGTTGCGCGCCGCCGGGATCGACGTGGTGGAGCTACCGTTCCTCTCCTATGTCGAGGTCGCGGGCACGACGGTCGGCGCGAGCTATCTCAACTTCTACATCTGCAACGGGGCGGTGATCGTGCCCGTGTGCGGCGACGAATCCGATCCGGAGGCGCTGGCGCTGATCGGCGACGCCTATCCGGGGCGCGAAATCGTGCCCGTTCCCGGGGCGGTGCTCGCCTACGGTGGCGGGGGTCCGCACTGCATCACCCAGCAGGTACCGGTGCGCGATGCCGCCTGAGCTCGTGACCGTGCTCGACCCGCCGGAGTCGCCGGCGCGGACGCGGCCGCCCGAGCGCGAGCCACTCCGCGTCGGCCTCGTCCAGGAGCGCTGGCACCCCGATCCCGAGGAGCACGAGGAGGCGCTGGCGCGCGGGATCCGCATGGCGGCCGGCGAGGGCGCGCGGATCGTGTGCCTGCAGGAGCTGACGATGTCGCCGTACTTCGCGATCACTCCCGACGGCCCGGCAGCCGCCGGCGCGGCGCCCGAGGATCTCGAGACCGGACGGACGTTCTCGTTCGCTCAGCGGATGGCGCGTGAGACCGGCGTGTACGTGCACGCCTCCCTCTACGAGCGCGCGGACGCCGAGGACGGGCTCGGGTTCAACACGGCGATCGTGGTCTCGCCCGAGGGCACGCTGGCGACGCGGACGCGCAAGCTCCACATCCCCGTCACCGCCGGCTACTACGAGGATCGCTACTTCCGCCCCGGTCCGGCCGACGGCGATCCCTTCCCGCTCGTCGAGCTCCCCGACGGAGCCCGCCTGGGCGCGCCGACGTGCTGGGACCAGTGGTTCCCGGAGCTGGCGCGGGCGTACTCGCTCGAGGGCGCCGAGGTGCTGATCTACCCGACGGCGATCGGCTCGGAGCCCGACCACCCCGACTTCGACACCCAGCCCCTGTGGCAGCAGGTGATCGTCGCCAACGGCGTGGCCAACGGCACGTTCATGGTGGCGATCAACCGGATCGGCGTCGAGGACCCGCTCACCTTCTACGGGTCGAGCTTCATCTCCGACCCCTACGGCCGCGTGCTCGTGCAGGCCGGGCGCGAGGAGCCGGCAGTGCTGGTGGCGGCGCTCGATCTCGACCAGCGCCGCGACTGGCTCGAGCTGTTCCCGTTCCTGCGCACCCGCCGGCCCGACGCCTACGCGCTGCTGGTCGACGTCGGGCGCCGCGGTCCGTAGGGCTTGGGAGGTAACTGCGGCCAGGCTGAAGGTACAGTTGGCCGGAGTGGGCAAGGTCTACGACGGCATCGACGAACATCTGCGCGACTGGATCGCCCGGCAATCGCTGTACTTCGTCGGCACGGCGCCGCTCGACGGCGAGGGCCATGTCAACGTCTCGCCCAAGGGGCCGATCGACACGCTGCGGGTGCTCGACGAGCGCACCGTCGCCTACCTCGACGTTGTGGGCAGCGGCGCCGAGACCATCGCCCACCTTCGCGAGAACGGCCGCATAGTGATCATGCTGTGCGCCTTCCAGGGCCCGCCCCGGATCCTCAGGCTGCACGGCCGCGGCGAGGTCGTGGCGGCGAACGACCCGGAGTTCGACGAGCTCCTCGAACGGTGCGCCTTCATCGAGCCCGACAACGCGGAGTCACGCCGCGCGGTCGTGGTCGTCGACGTCGAGCGGGTGGCGGATTCCTGCGGCTACGGCGTTCCGCTCATGAGCTTCGATGGGCTGCGCCCGCACCACGACGCGTGGGCTGCGAAGAAGCTGCGCGTACGGGGCTCGGACGCGCTGCGCGAATACCAGCGCGAGAAGAACGTGCGCAGCATCGACGGGCTGCCGGCGCTCGAGCTCCCGGACATCGCCGCGGCGCGCGAGTAGCCACCGGTGCAGCCGGTCTTCGACGGCCACAACGACGCGCTCACCCGCGAAGACCACGCTGACATCGCCCGCGGGCGCGCGGGCGGCCACCTCGACCTGCCACGGATGCGCGCGGGCGGCGTGCGCGGGGGGATCTTCTCGATCTTCACCCCTTCGCCGGGCTGGGAGGATCAGGGGTCATTCGGGTCGAGCGGGGCGTTTTCAATTCCCCCGGCCCCTCCCGTGGACCACGCCGTAGCCAGCGCGGATGCCACCGCGGTGGCCGGCCGCCTGCTCGCGCTCGAGCGGGCCGGCGAGCTCCGGGTGGCGCGCCGGGCGGCCGATCTCGACGGGAATGGTCCGCCGGTGGCGGTGATGCACCTGGAAGGAGCCGAGGCGATCGACCCCGGGCTCGAGGCGCTCGAGCTCTGGTGGGCGGCCGGACTGCGCTCCCTCGGCCCGGTGTGGAGCCGGCCGAACGCGTTCGCCGACGGCGTGCCGTTCGTGTTCCCCTCATCCCCCGACACGGGTCCCGGGCTCACCGCCGCCGGAACCGAGCTCGTCCGGCGCTGCGCCGAACTGGGGATCATGGTCGACGTCAGCCATCTGAACGAGGAGGGGTTCTGGGACCTGGCCCGCCTCGAGCTCGGCCCGCTCGTGGCCAGCCACTCAGGCGCGCACGCGCTGTGCCAGGCCTCGCGCAACCTCACCGACGCCCAGCTCGACGCGATCGGCGACTCTGGCGGGCTCGTCGGGATCGTGTTCGCGTGCCCGTTCCTGCGCGCTGATTTCGCCGATGACCCGGAAACGCCGATCGAGCTGATCGCGCAGCACGCTGCCTATGTTGCAGAGCGGATCGGAGTCGAGCACGTCGCGCTCGGCTCGGACTTCGACGGCGCCACGATCCCGGCCGCGGTCGGCGATGTGACCGGGATGCCCCGGGTGCTCGACGCGCTCGCCCGCGCCGGCCTCACGCCAGAGGAGATCGGCACCGTGGCCTGGAGCAACTGGCGGCGCGTCCTCGCCGCCTGGTGGCGCGACTAGCCCTCGAAGTTGCTGGCGCGCGGGAGCGCGTAGTAGACGGCGAGCGCGGCGCAGATGGCGAGCGTCGGGTAGGGCGAGACGGCGGCCAGCGCGGTGGCGAGGACATAGGGAGCCAATCCGGTGACGCTCCGCGCGAGGATCTGGCGCCTGTGCTCGTGGGGCAGCTCGGTGGCGAGCAGGTGCGTCTTGCGAAACAGGATGTGCCAGTTGAGCGTGGCGAACGCGATCGCCATCGCCAGGAACACACCGCCGTAGATGCCGGCGGCCAGGTTCTGCCCGTGGCCCTCCCTCAAGTAGTCGGCCAGTAGCGCGGTACCGAACGGGATCACGCCGATCGTCAGCAGCAGCACCAGGTTCAGCATCAGGATGCTGTGGTCGGCGGCGCGGAGCCGGCCGATCATCGCGTGGTGGTTGACCCAGATGATCCCGATGGTGAGAAACGAGGTCGCGTAGGCGGCGTACTGCGGCCATTGCCTGGCGAGCGCCGGGCCGAGGTGCGGATGCGTGACCGGATCGGGGACCGCGATGTTCAGCACGAGCAACGTGATGGCGACCGCGAGAACGCCGTCGGAGAAAGACTCGAGTCGGTTCGTGCTCACCCGGTAGTTGTTCGCCGCGCGCCGGCCGGACCCCGCTTCCATAGCGTAGCTAACCACCCTTATGAAGCTCTTCGGCTGTTCGTAACCACCTCTTCGCGAGGCGGCCCATAGTGACCCTCACATCCTTCGAAGATCAGAGGGTCACACCACATGAACCTACACAGCAAGCGATACATACTTCCGTCGCTCGCGGCGAGCGCAGCGCTTGCCGTCGGCGGCGGGTTCGTGCTCGACGGCGCTGCGGCGGCATCGGCGCACGTGGTCAATGCACAGCAGGCCGCCAGTCAGAACTGGGCCGGTTACGTCGCCCACAGTAACCTCGGCAGCGGGCAGTTCTCGAGCGTGTCCGGCAGTTGGGTCCAGCCCAGCGTGAACTCAAGCACCAGCCAGGGGTACTCGGCCTTCTGGGTCGGCCTGGGCGGATCGAGCGGTCAATCGCAGGCGCTCGAGCAGGTGGGCACCTCCGCGGACACGGTCAACGGTCAGACGCAGTACTACGCCTGGTACGAGCTGGTCCCCGCGCCGGAGACGAGGCTTGACCTGGCCGTTCACCCCGGCGATCACATGACCGGCAAGGTGAGTGTGAGCGGAAGCACGGTGAACATCTCACTCTCCGATCAGACCACCGGACAGTCGGTGACCAAGCAGCTCCAGATGAGCAACCCCGACACCTCCAGTGCCGAGTGGATCGCCGAAGCACCGTCGTCGGTGAGCCAGGACGGCAGTCACCAGGTGTTGCCGCTGGCCGACTTCGGCAATGTCACGTTCACGAACGCGTCGGCCTCTGGCGATGGCCACACCGGCTCGGTCTCCGATCCGAACTGGTCGCTCCAGCAGGTCCAGCTGAGCTCCCCCGGCGGATCCGGTGACTGGGCGGGCGGTGGCGCCGGCATCGCCGGTGACAGCTCCGGGTTCGTCTCCACCCAGTCCGGAGCGGGAGCTCAGACCTCCTCGCTGACCGGTGACGGCTCCTCGTTCTCGGTCGGCTGGACCTCGGACGGGTCCGCGGTGACCGGCACGGGCTCTAGCAGCTCGAGCGGTGCTACCGGGAGCTCGGGTGCTGACACCGGCGGCGCCACCACCGGGAGCTCCGGCGGCGATCCGTACGGCTACGGAGGCGGCGGCGGAACCGTCTACGTCATCCCGGGCGGGGGCTACGTCGCCCCCGGCGGATACGGGAGCGACGGCGGCTCCGCGGCCTACGGCTACGGGAGCGACGGCGGCTCCGCGGCCTACGGCGGCTTCGGCATCTGACGAGCAGGATCGACGCAGGCGGCCCCGCACCCGCTCTGTGCCACGACCAAAGGCGAGCGCCACCGGGATCCGGTGGCGCTCGTGCGGGGCCCTGTCCTCAGATGCCGCCGTCGCCGTCGGTCGGAGCGCCGTGGTTGTCGCCGTCACCGTCGCCCGCGCTCGGCCCCTGGGGGATGCCACCACCACCACTGGTGGTGTGAGTGTGTGGCGGGGGCGGCGGTGGCGGTGGCGCCGCGTGGGTGGTGGTGTGCGGTGGCGGCGGAGGGGGCGGAGGGGGTGCCGCGTGCGTGGTCGTCGTACGAGGCGGCGGAGGCGGGGTTGACTGGTGCGTCGTCGTCGCGGCGGCGTGGGCGGGCGCGGCTGCAGTGGCCGCGGCCTTGTGCGCCGCGGCGCGGTGGTGGGCCTTCGGCTTGGCCTTCACCTTGTGCGTGGGCTTGGCCGGTGTCGTCGTGGACGTGGTGGCCGGTGTGGCGGCGGCCGTGCTCGTGTGCGAGGACGTCGTCGAAGAGGACGCACCGCATCCGGCGATTGCGAGTGCGATTGCGACCAGGCAGGAGAGCAGGAGCGCGGGTGTACGTCGATGAGCCATGTGCCCTCAAAGACGCCTGCGAGGGCGATTGCTTCCCCACTATCCTCGGGCCGTGCACTTCAGCGAGCTGACGCCGCCCGAGCAGCGTGTCCTCGGCTGCTTGATCGAGAAGCGGTGGACGACGCCCGACCAGTACCCGCTGTCGCTCAACGCCCTCCGGCTGGCGTGCAACCAGTCGACCAACCGCGACCCCGTCACGCGCTACGACGAGCCCACCGTGCGCGACGCGGCTCAGCGGCTGTGTAAGTACGGACTAGCGCGGCTCGCCAGCGGCCACGGCAGCCGTGCGACCAAGTACCGCCACCTCGCCGAGGAGGCCCTCGGACTGGGACGGGAGGAGCTCGCGGTACTCGCGATCCTGCTCCTGCGCGGGCCACAGACGCCCGGCGAGCTCAAGGCGCGCGCCGATCGTATGGTCCACCTGGAGTCGCTGGCGGAGGTCGAGCGCGTCCTCGCCGTGCTGGCCGAGCGCGACTTCGCAAGGCGTCTGGATCGCCGTCCCGGCCAGAAGGAGGACCGCTTCGAGCACCTCCTCGGCGGCGCCGGGTCCTCGGCGTCCGCTCCATCCCACCCGCCCCTGGCTCCTGCCGCGGATCTCGCGCCGGCCCCCGTGAGTCCGGTGCACGCGCCCCACACCAGCGCGCCGGTCGCGGCGGACCCCGGCCCCACCGTGGCCGACCGCCTCGAGGCCAAGGTCGACGCCCTCGAGGCCGAGGTCGCCGCGCTGCGTGAGGACCTGGCGGCGCTCCGCGCCGAGCTCGGCAGCGCGAGCCCGGCCGTCTAGCCGAGGTTCTCGACCGCCACCGGCTCGATGCCCTCCTCCGCGGGCAGCTCGAAGCCCAGCACCTGCGCGTAGAAGCTGAGCTCGGAGTCGAGCGAGCGGCGGATCGTCTCCGCTCGCCGGAACCCGTGTGACTCTCCCTCGAAGGCGATGTAGGCGACCGGCACGCCCTTCGCCCGCAGCGCGTCGACGATCGCCTCCGACTGATTCGGCGGGACGATCGGATCCTCGAGTCCCTGCAGGACGATCAACGGCCGTGAGAAGCGCTCTACCTGATGGATCGGCGAGCGCGCGCGATAGACCTCGCGTCGCGCCGGATACGGGCCGACCAGGTTCTCGAGGTCGTGGCTCTCGAACTTGTGACCCTCCCGGGCCAGTGCCTCCAGATCGGAGATGCCATACCGGCTGGCGCCGGCCGCGAACGGCGTGTCCTCGAGGGCCAGCGCCAGCAGCGTCGTGTAACCGCCGGCGGAGCCGCCGCGGATGCACATGCGCCCGGGATCACAACGTCGCTGTTGCGCCAGCGAGCGAGCGGCGGCGACGCAGTCCTCGACGTCCACCTCGCCCCAGCGTTCGCGCAGCAGGCGCCGGTATTGCCGGCCGTAGCCGACCGAGCCGCCGTAGTTGACCTCCACCACGGTGAACCCCCGCGAGGTCCAGTACTGGACGCCGAGCTGTAGCACCGGATGCGCCGCGCCCGTCGGGCCTCCGTGGCTGACCACGAGCAGCGGCGGCCGCTCGTCCTCGGGCCCATCGCACTCGGGGTTGACCGGCGCGTAGAAGAACGCGTGCGTCGTGCGTCCTTCCTCGGAGGCGAAATCGACGGGCTCCGGCTCGGAGATCCACTCTGACGTGACGCCGAGCGCAGACAGGTCCCGCGGCGGCCTGATCGCCTCGACCTCCGCGACCTCCTCACCGGTGCCAAGGTCGATTCGCAGCACCTGATCCTCCGCTGTGGGCGAACCCGCGATCGCCACGACCGAACTGTCGCCTAGGGGGCGGATCATGGCGACATCGGAAACGGCAACGTCGAGGTCGCTGACGCGGCCGTCGGCCAGGCGGACCGCGAGGCCGTCGATCCCCTGGCGCACGCGGGCGAACACGATCCTGCCGTCGGGCAGGTGCGCATAGCGAGAGCCACCGAGCGTCCATTGCGGTCCGCCGATCTCGGCCTCGATCTCGACCAGCGGCGAAACGGCGCGATCCTCGGGCGACCAGCGATAGAGGTTCCACCAGCCGCTGCGATCGCTGATGAAGGTCAACGATCCGTCGGCCTGCCAGCTCGGCTCCGACACCGACTCCTCGGTACCGCCGGCGATCAGGAGCTGATCGCCGCTGGCCAGGTGACGGGCGAGGAGGCGGGTGCCGTCCCACGGCATGTTCGGGTGATCCCACTCGACCCAGCTCAGCCACGCCCCGTCGGAACTGAAGCGCGGACTGGTCGTGAAGTCTGGACCGCTCACCGCCACCTCGGGTTCGCCACCGCCCTGCGCATCGAGGCGCACGATCTCGTTGCGCACGTCCGCGGCGCCGTGGCCGCCCGCCGGATGACGTTCGCGAACGCAGACCATCGAGCTCCCATCTGGACTCAGGTCGCCGTCGGCGTAGCGGTCCCCGCGCGGCACCTCTGGCTCGGGGGTGAGCGCGCGGCACGATCCTGCGTCGGGGTCGAGGCGATACAGGCGCTGGTCGCCGGCGGAGCTGAACCAGACGATTCCGTCGCGCACCAGCCAGGCGCCCCCACCGTACTCGTGCACGGCCGTGCGCGCGCTGTGGCCGTCGGGCAGGAGCTCGCTGACGGTCCCGTCCGAGCTGCGACGGACGAGCTGAACACGGCCGCCTTCGTCGGGCCGCCCCTCGGCCCAGACGACCTCGTCCGCGTCGACCCTGACCTCGGAGAGGCGAACCGCCGAGGCCACCAGCAACTCGGAGGTGATCGGCGTGGGCCAGGACCCGAAGGGAAGTACCCGCCGCCGTGCGGTCATGCTTCCTGGCGCGTGCGCGAGAAGCGTTCCTCGAGAGCGTCGGCGGCCGCCTGCAGCGCCGCCCGCGCGATCGTGTCGCCGGCATCTCCGACCGGAAGCCAGCCGGGCAGCGCCGAGACCTGGGCCGCGAACTCGACCGCCACCGTTGCGCTCGCCCCGGGCTCCACGTGCCAGACGAGCTCGAGCCGATCCTCGTCCTCCGGACCTACAGGTATCCGGGTGACGCGGATCGTGCGCGAAGACTCAGGCGAGACTTCCACGTCAACCGTGAAGTCCTTGCCGAAGGGGCTCTGCGCCACGTGCACGACCGCCCGCGCCCGCGCCGGCCGGCCGCGCGGGTCTCGCTCCAGCACATGCACCTCACGCACGTAGTCGCCGATCCAGCTCGGGTACTCCTCGACGGTGATGAGGAGCTCGAAGCACCGGCGCGCCGAGACCGGCACGGAGGCGATCGCGCTGCCGCTGATGTCCTTCATCGGTTTCGGAGCGGCTCGGCCATGGGAAGAGTGAAGCCTGGTCGTATTCCTGGGAGGTGGAGGATGCTTACTCGTCGGGTGCTGCTCTGCGCCGGTGCTCTGAGCGCCGGGGTGTTCTCGTTGGTGGTCATCGGGGGAGCCTCGGCCGCAGCGCCCTCGAGCCCGCGCGCCGTACCTGGCGGCGGAGGAGCCTGGGTCCTGACCGCCGGCAACACCGGCCCGATGTACGCGCCCACCTTCACGGGCAACGGCGTACTCGGCGTGCGCGTACCCCCGAACGGCCAGGGCTACGCAGGTGGCACGGTGGCGGCGCAGTCCGAGCTGGCGGGCTTCTATGCGCAGCCGCCCGGCGACGTTCAACAGCGCGCGAACATCCCCACGTGGTCGACTCTGATCTTCTCCGACGCAGGACAGAACTTCTCGGCACGCGGGCCGCAGACGACGCGGTGGCGCCAGTCGATCGACCTGCGCATGGGCACCGTGACCACGACGGCGCGGTGGACCGCCCCCGACGGCCACGTCAGCGACCTCACCTACACCGTGCTGACGGACAGGGCGCGCCCGTTCGTCGGGCTGGTGCGCCTGACGGTGGTCCCGCAATGGTCGGGCACCGCGACCGTCACCGACCTGATCGACGGCACCCCCGCCAACCACGACGAAGCAGGTGGACAAGGGGTGGGTGCCCGCGGCTCGCCGTGACTGGGTAACGGTCCGGACCGAGGGCACGGACATCGCCGCGACGCTGGCCAGTCAGCTCGGCCTCACCGGCATCACCGGCGCCACTGACACCCCCGTCGATCAGAGCACCAACCAGAGCGTCGGGCAGCGGCTCGACTTCCCGGTCTCCTCCGGGCACTCCTACACGGTCACCAAGTACGTGGGCGTTCTCAGCACGCAGTACGCCGGCGCGACGCGGGACGGCGCGCAGTCGCAGGCTTCGAGCGCCGCGGCGACCGGTTGGAACCGGCTGCTCGCCGACAACGACTCCGCATGGAACGCGCTGTGGGCCGGCCGTGTCGACGTGACCGGAAGCCCCGCGCTGGCCAAGATGGTTCGCGCCAGCCAGTTCTACCTGTGGTCGAGCACGCGCGCCGGCGTTGACTGGAGCATCTCGCCGGCCGGACTCTCCTCCAATGGCTATGACGGCCACATCTTCTGGGACGCCGAGACGTGGATGTTCCCCGCCTGCTTGCCTTCCATCCCGACCTCGCCGCCGGCATGAACGCGTACCGCTACGCGCGGCTGAGCGCCGCCGAGCAACACGCTGCGGCCACCGGCTACAAGGGCGCGCGGTACCCGTGGGAGAGCGCGCTCGATGGCACCGAGCAGATCCCGCCGCCGGTGTCGAAGAACAGCGAGGGGCTGTTCGAGCAGCACATCACCGCCGACATCGCGCTCGCGCAGTGGCAGTACTACGTGGCCACGGGCGACCGGCGCTGGCTGGCACAGCGGGGTTGGCCCGTGCTCTCGCAGGCCGCGACGTTCTGGGCGTCGCGCGCGAGTCCGCGGAGGCGACGGCAGGTACCACATCCGCCGCGTGACCGGGCCCGACGAGGAGAACCCCAACGTCAACGACGAGGCATACACGAACGTCGCCGCTCGCGCCACGCTGCTCGATGCCGCGAGTGCCGCGCGCGCACTCGGGCTGCGCCCGCCGGCAGCCTGGACACAGATTGCGCGCGGCCTGGCCGTCCTCCGCCCGGGTGCGGTCCATCCCGAGTTCGGGGCTACCGCGGCCAGCTCGTCAAGCAGGCGGATGTGACCCTGCTCCAGTACCCGTGGGCGTACCCGATGCCGCGGCCCGTCGCTACGATGACATCAACTACTACGTCCCACGCACCGATCCGGGTGGCCCGTCGATGAGCGACGCCGTCAACGAAATCGACACCTCGGCGCTCGGCACTCCCGGCTGCTCGAGCTTCGTCTACACGGCGCGCAGCTTCCAGCCCTTCATCCGCGACGTCTTCGACCAGTTCTCCGAGACGCGCGACGGCGGAGCGTTCACGTTCATGACGGGATCGGCGGCTTCCTCCAGCAGTTCACTCTACGGCTACTCCGGCCTTCGCTTCGGCACCGCCGGGATCTCGATCGCGCCGAGCCTGACAGACAGCTCCCGGGCCTCGTGCTGCGCGGAATCTCGCTGGCGCGGGCGCGGTTCACGATCTCGATCGGGCAGCGCCTCAGCGGGTGACGCTCCAGAGCGGCGCGCCGATGGCGATCGCCACGCCGGGCGGCCGCCGCCGGCTCTCCCGCGGGCACGCGATGACGCTGCCGACGGCGCGTCCCGATCTGACCCGACAGCGCGACCTGCGTCCGCTGCGGGGGAGCGGCGGTGAGCTCGCGCGCAGCCCGGCGCGCCCGCCCTGGCAGCGGTTGACGGCAGCCCCGCCACCGACTGGCAGCCCGCCGCGCTCCCGGCGACGCTGAGGGTGGCGGTGGCCGGCCGGCGCCCGCGCGTACGCACCGCCACACTTCGCTGGGGTCGTCACTGGCCTCCGGCGCCGCGCCCGAACGTTCCTCCGCCCCCGGGGCCGGTGTTGACGCTCCGGCCCTCGCGCTACGTGCTCCAAGTTTCGAACGACGGCCGGAACTGGCGGACGGTGGCGACGGTGGCGAGGAGCACCGGCGCGTTCGATGTCGTGCGCTTCCGGGCAAGCGGCGCCCGGTTGGTGCGCTTGCGGATCATCAGCGGCGGCACGCGCGTGACCATGGCCAACCCCAACGGCCCCGGCACCGTGACCGGCACGGAGCTGCCGATGCTCGACGAGCTGACCGTGGGCGATGCCCCGTTTGGCCAGTTCGTTTGCAGTCGAGGCGCCCTGCGGCGCCTGGCTTTGTCCTCGAATCCTCGTGTACCTCCAGTACACGTCGGATTCTGCGTCCTCGCCAGGCATCCACCAGTGGCACCTCTTGGTGCCAACGAACAACCAAACGGGGCACTAGAGGATCCCGATCTCGGAGTTGTCCCCGACCAGGAACCGGTAGGCCCGCGGCTGGCGGTGGTCGCGGCCGATGCGAACGTTGCGCCCCAGCAGCGAGGACTCCATCCGGCCGTCGAGGTCCTGCACCACCGCACCGGCGAGCAGGATCGAGTGCTCGACCTCGGCGTTCTGGACCCGGCAGTGCTCACCGATGGCGGTGTAGGGCCCGACATAGCAGTCGCAGAGATGAGCGTGCGCGCCGATGATCGCGGGCCCGCGGACCGAGGAGCGCTCGAGGCGCGCCCCGGCTCGACGATCACCCGGCCGTCGACGCGCGAATCGACGAGCTCACCCTCGACGCGCGCGACGATCGTGTCGAGCACGAGCCGGTTGGCCGCCAGCATGTCCTCGAGCCGCCCCGTGTCCTTCCACCATCCGCGCACGACGTGGGGCTCGACTCGTAGCCCCTGGTCGACGAGGTGCTGGATGGCGTCGGTGATCTCGAGCTCGCCGCGCGCCGACGGCGCGATCGCGCGGGCGGCGTCGTGGACGGCAGGCGTGAACATGTACACGCCCACGAGCGCGAGGTCCGTCCGTGGCTCCTGCGGCTTCTCGACCAGGCGCACGACCGCGCCATTGCTGAGCTCGGCCACGCCGTACTGCTCGGGATCGGGCACGGGCGTGAGCAGGATGAGCGCGTCCGGCTCGTGGCTGCGGAAGGCATCGACCAGGTCACCGATCCCGCCCTGGAGCAGGTTGTCGCCCAGGTACATCACGAACGGCGAGTCGATGAGGAAGCTCTCGGCGGTCAACACGGCGTGGGCCAGGCCGAGCGGCTCGTCCTGGAGGATGTAGGTGATCCGGACGCCGAAGCGCCCGCCGTCCCCCACCGCCGCCTTGACCTCCTCGCCCGTCTCCGGCGCGATGATGATGCCGACCTCCTCGATGCCGGCCTGCGCCATCGCCTCGATCCCGTAGAAGAGGACGGGCTTGTTGGCGACCGGGACGAGCTGCTTGGCGCTCGTGTAGGTGATCGGTCGCAGCCGCGTGCCCTTTCCCCCGGACAGGATCAGCCCCTTTAGCGGTTGCATCGCCGGGGAGCGTACTCAGTAGGTCCCACCGAGCTTGCGGTGGTCCCAGCTCGTCGTGCGCCGCGGCACGAACTGGAGGGCGATCCGCTTGGGCGCCTGCGCCCGGATCATCTCCTCGACGTCAGAGTGGCCCGTGTACCGGCGGTAGAGCTCGCTCCCGAGGGCGGCGACGCGCTCGGTATCGCGGTGGACGACCGTCTCGGCCTCGATCATCACGCCGCGGAGCTCGTCGTAGCGCTCGCCCGTCTCGAGCTGGAGCGTCGCCCGCGCGTCGCGCTCGAGGTTCTTGGCCTTCTGCGACTTCCCGTAGGTCCACGCCCACAGCTCGCCCTCGCGCACGACGTACCAGAGGGGCATGAGGTGCGGCCAGCCGCGGGGGCCGATCGTGGCCACGACGACGACGCGCTGCTCGTCGAGGAAGGCGGCGAGCTCCTCGCCGCTCATCTTGATCTGCTCGCGCCGGCTCACCGGGAGAGGAGCTGAGCGGTGGCGCGGACCGACCGCGCCGCCTCGAGCACCGCCGTCCGCGCGTCCTCGGGCTCGAGCACGGCGGCGTCGCCGGCCTCCTTGAGCACCTCGCGGACCAGCCAGTCGAGCCCCTTGAAGCCCAGCTCGACGACGAGTGCCCCGTCCTCGAGCTCGGCGATCACCGTTCGCTCCTCACGCGCCCACCGCGCCCGCTCAGGCGAGATCCACAGGCGCGCCCGCCGGGACGCCGGGACCTCGCCGGTCCGCGGCCAGCCGTCGACGTCGGCGGCCGGGTTGACGTCCGGGCGCGGCTCGAAGGCCTGCTCGGACACGGCGGCCGACTTGATCCGGTCGAGCCGGAAGTGGCGCACGGCGTCGCGGGCGGGGTCGAAGCTGGCGACGTACCAGCCCTCGCGGCCGTTGATGAGCGCGTAGGGCTCGACCGTGCGGGTGGAGAACTCGTCCTCGTTCTCCTTGTAGTACTCGAACGAGAGCAGCCGCCGGTCCGCGATCGCGCGGGAGACCACGGCCGAGATCTCGCCGTCGTCGCCGCCCGGGGTGGAAATCTGGAGGCCGTCGTGGACGGGGTCCTCGCCGAGCGCGCCCACGACCTTCTCGCGAGCGGAGGCCAGCGAACCCTCTGGGATGTGCTCGCCGATCAGGTCGATGGCGGCGATCAGCGCCTTTGCCTCCACCGGCAGCAGACGGGCGGGGCGGGCGAAGGAGTCGCCGTAGGGCTCCGGGTCGACCTCGATCATCCCGTCGGGGAGGATCTCGGCGTAAAGGACGTAGGTCCCGGCGCCGAAGTTGACGACGTTGAGCACCGAGATGTCCTCGCGCAGCTCCTGCTGGGAGAGCTTGAGCGACCGGCAGAGCTCGTCCCCATCCAGCCGCCGCTCGGCGCGCCCGGCGTCGATCAGGATGCTGGCCAGCGTCACCAGCCGCGCGAAGCGCTCGGGACGGATGGTCACGTCGGGGTGGTGACCGTTGCCCGGCTCGCCGCGCTCGGAGCGGGGTTGGGCGGAGGCGGTGGCGCGGGCGGCGGGCACCTCGACGGCGGGCTCTGCGGTGTGGCGCTCGACGAGCATCTCCACCCGCTCATGAAGCTCCGCCGCCAGCTCGGGTGGGCCGAGGACCCGGGCGTTCTCTCCGAGGCCGAGCACCCACGCGATCAGCTGGCGAGCGTTCGCGTAGGAGGTGACGAAGTGCCGGCCGCCGTCCTCGTCGGCGGGGCCCATCTCCCCGTAGCGCCCGAAGTGGCGTTCGATCTGCCAGGCGATGCGCGGCCCGATCCAGATCTCGGCCTCGCCGATCGGCTCGCCGAACTGCCAGGCGATGCGGTTGGCGTAGGCGCGGGGGTCGAAGCCGGCGGGACGCTGGAAGTCGTGCTCGGCCTTGGTCGCGTACCCGACTTTGCCGCGGATGCGCGAGAGGCGGAACACACGGATGTCCTCGCGGTCATGGGCGTAGCCGACGAGGTAGAACTGGCCGCCCTCGTACAGGAGCTGGTAGGGGTCGACGCGGCGATTGCCCACCTCGTCGCGCTCCATCGTGTAGTAGTCGAACACGATCGTCTTGCGCCGGAAGATGGCGGTCTCGATCTTGGCCAGGCGCTGGGACACCTCGTGGCCACCGGCCGCGCCGGTGATACCGAGTGCGACCGTGCGGTGCTCGGGTGCATTCAGCGGCGACGGGCGCCCCCACGAGATCTGCTGGAGGGCGAGACGGAGCGGCTCGGCGTAGGCGAACTCGCGGTCGAGGAGGTGGAGCGCCGTACGCAGCGCCGCGAGCTCCTCGTCGGTGAACTCGATCGGCGGCAGATGGAAGTTCTCGGGGGGGAGCGAATAGGTCTCCTGCTCGACCAGCCCGTCCACCGGCTTCTCCACCTGGAGGGCGATCCCCAGCGCCTCGAGCTCCGAGCGGTCGGCGTAGAAGCGCCGCGCGAATGCGTCCTCGTTCATCGCGCTGTAGCCCTCGACGTCGCGTCGGATCTCCGGCGCGGTCACGGGGCGCCGTTCGGCCATCAAATAGGAGATCAGCGACAGCTGGCGTATCAGCTTCTCCGTGTCCTTGGCCATCCCGCGTCCAACTGTAGTCGGGGCGCGCCGGCGTGCCGCCGCTTCGGAACGCTATTTGGGGAGATTTGGGCCGGTGAGCGGCGGGCGTTGGGATTCGCGTAACCGCATCCGGCTTTGGGCCGGCCTGCGCTCCGCTCCTGGAGTCCACGGCGACCGCTTCGCTTGGCCGGCAGTCACCATGGGCCGGCGTCCGGCCGGCCCTCCCTAAGCCGCGCGCGAGAAGTAGGCGCCACCGCCGAGAGCGCGGTCGTACTCCGACCAGCATGCGCCGTCGGGCAGCTCCTTCTCCAGACGATCGAAGCTCCCCAGCCGCCCGCCGAGGTTGTCGATCATGTGCACGAGCGTGGCCTCGCGCGTGCACGGGACCACGGGACTGCCGTGCTCGAGCGAGCCGTGGTGGCTGAGGATGATGTGGAGCACGGCGTTGGCCAGATCGGGGGGGAACGCGTCTAGGTCCTCGATCGCCCGGCGCACGGTGTAGTAGCCGAGCGGGATCTCCCCGTAGAGGCGCCCGCGATCGGACATCGAGATCTCGCCGTCGTGCACCTCGTAGGCCTCGATCTTGCCGATGTCGTGCAGGAGCGCCCCGGTCACGGCCACGTCACGGTCGATGCCGGGGAAGGTGGCCGAGATGGCGCTGACCGCCTGGGCCACGCTCAGCGAGTGCTCGAGCAGGCCGTGCGGATAGGCCTGGTGGTAGCGCTTGGCCGCCGGGGCCTCCCGAAAGCTCTGCCACAGCTCGGCGAACAGGGTGGACAGCAGGCGACGCAGGTGGGCATTCTGGACCGTCGCGACGAGCTCGCGGAGGTCTGACTCCATCTGCTCGGGGTTGGGGTGCATGGCGCGACGAAGATAGAGTCACGCGCGGATGGAAGCCACCGCGATCGTGACCGGCGGTACCGGCGGGCTCGGCTCCGCCGTGGTGGCGAAGCTTCTCGACGACGGCTGGCGGGTGGTCGTCCCATGGATCGCCGAACGTGAGCTCGAGCGCGTGGACGAGCACGAGCGTCTCGAGCTCATCCGGGCCGATCTGTTCGAGGCCGGCGCAGTGGGAGAGGTGGTGGCGGCGGCGCAGTCACCGCTGCGCGGCGTCGTGAACCTCGTGGGCGGCTTCGCGATGGGCGGCCGGGTGCACGAGACGGACATCGAGGAGTTCGAGCGCCAGTTCCTGTTGAACCTGCGCCCGACCTACCTCGTCACCCAGGCGGCGGTGCCGCGCCTGCTCGAGGCCGGCGGCGGCTCGATCGTGTGCGTGGGCACGCGGGCGGCGCTCCAGCCGTTCAAGGGCGCCGCCGGCTACATCTCCTCCAAGGCGGCGGTGATCGCGTTCGCGCAGGCGGTGGCCGCGGAGTACAGGGACGAGGGCATCCGCTGCAACGCGATCCTGCCGAGCGTGATCGACACCCCCGCCAACCGGGAGTCGATGCCGAAGGCCGATCACGCCAAGTGGGTCAAGCCCGCCGAGATCGCGGGCGTGATCTCCCACCTGCTCTCGGAGGCCAGCGCCCCGATCAGCGGCGCGGCTCTGCCCGTTTACGGCCGCGCTTAGCCGGGCAAGTGCGGATCTCCGCACCCCTGAACTAGGATTACTCTCTTATGGAACGTAAGTGGTGGACGCTGATCGTCGTCTGCGTGGCGACGTTCATGCTCCTGCTCGACATCACGATCGTCAACGTCGCCCTGCCGAAGATCGCCGGCGACCTCAAGGCGAACTTCTCGGACATCCAGTGGGTGATCGACGCCTACGCGCTGATGCTGGCTTCGGTGCTGCTGACCACGGGGTCGCTGGCCGACCTGCTGGGGCGCCGGCTTGTGTTCACGATCGGTCTCGTGCTGTTCTCGCTCGCATCGCTGCTCTGCGCGCTCTCGCCGAGCGCGCTGTTCCTGATCCTGGCGCGCGGGGGGCAGGGCATCGGCGGCGCGATCATGTTCTCCACATCGCTCGCCCTCCTCGCTCAGGAGTTCCACGGGCGCGAGCGCGGCACCGCGTTCGGCGCCTGGGGCGCGACGATCGCCGCGTCCGCGGCGGTCGGCCCGCTGCTCGGCGGCGCGCTCACCGAGGGGTTCGGCTGGCCGTCGATCTTCCTGATCAACGTCCCGATCGGCGCGGCGGCCGTGGCGCTGACCCTGATGCGCGTCGGCGAATCGCGAAACCCGGAGGGGACGCGGGTGGACTGGATCGGGACGGTCACGTTCACCGGCGCGCTGTTCCTGCTCGTGTTCGCGACGATCAAGAGCCCGACGCTGGGCTGGGGGAGCACCGAGGTCGTCGCCTGCCTGGCCGCGTCGGTCGCGCTGCTCGTGGCCTTCCTGATCTCACAGGCCGTGCAGTCGCGCGCGATGTTCGACCTCAGCCTGTTCCGCAAGCCCACCTTCGACGGTGCCTCGGTCGTCGCCTTCGCGGTGTCCTCGTCGATGTTCGCGATGTTCCTGTACCTGACCCTGTACCTCCAGACGATCCTCGGCTTCTCGCCGCTTCAGACCGGGCTGCGCTTCCTGCCCTTCACGATGGTGTCGTTCGTCGTGGCCGCGGTCGCAGGGAACCTCACCGAGCGCGTCCCGGTCCGGATGCTGTTGAGCCTCGGGCTGGCGCTGACCGGCGGCGGGTTGCTGTTGATGCGGGGCCTCACCGAGGCCTCGGGGTGGACCGCGCTGCTGGCCGGGTTCCTGGTGGCGGGCGCGGGAGTCGGGCTGGTCAACCCGGCGCTCGCGTCGACGGCGATCGGGGTGGTCCCCCCGCAGCGGAGCGGCATGGCGTCCGGGATCAACTCGACCTTCCGCCAGGTCGGGATCGCCACCGGGATCGCCGTGCTCGGCTCGATCTTCCAGAGCGCGATCCAGCGTCACCTCACGCCGTTGCTCGCGGGGACCCCCGCCGCCTCTCACGCCGGCGGTGTCGCCCGGGCGGTTGCGGCCGGCGCGGCCCAGCAGGCGGAGCACGCGGTTCCGGGCTCGCACCGAGCGCAGGCGGCGGTGGCGATCCACTCCGCGTTCGCGGCCGCGATGAACGACATCCTCCTGGTGGCGGGGATCGTCGCCCTCGTCGGCGCGGTGCTTGCGCTCGCGCTCGTGCGAGGGAGGGACTTCGTCACCTACGGCGCGCGCGAGGACGGCGCGCGCGAGCCCGCGCCCGCCGGCGCCACGAGCTAGCCGCGGGGGACGATCAGAGCCCCGGCGGGTGCCGGACGGCGAAGCTGGAGATACCCCCCTCGTCAGCCGGCCGGTTCGACCACCGCGTGCCGGTCTCGGCCAGGGCCACGGTGTCGAAGCGCAAGCCGGCGATGTACATGAACGTGTGGCCGGCGTTGGCATACACGGTGATCCACTTGCCGGGTCCGGCGTCGCCCCAGCTCATGAGGCCGCCCGACACCGCCGGACCGGAGAGCAGGTGGGCGGCGTCGAACACGTAGCTGATCGAGCCCGAGCAGTCGTACGCGGTGTCCTGGTAGGTGCCGTGACCGCCGCCGTAGCGGTAGGGGAGCCGCGCGATCTGGTTCCCGGCGGCGATGATGTCCTGGACGACGGGCGGCGCTCCGATGGGCGCGATCGCCAGGCCGTCCGAGGTCAGCGTCGCCTGGTTGGGGTTCGCCGTCATGCCGCTCGCGGCGAGCTCGCGCCGGATCGTCGCGGTCGACGTCGGCTGGGGCAGCGGGCCCTGGCTCGGACCCACGCTGACGGCCGCTTGGTCCTGTGCCTGCGGCTGCGCCCCAGCCGCCGCCGGTGAGACGCCGGGCGCTGCGCCCGCGGCGGGCTCGATCGCCTGCGGGTGGGCCTGGGGCAGCGCGGGGACGGTCGCCTGGGTTGTCGTATGCGCCACCGTCGATGAGCGGCCCGGCTGGCGGACGCCGCAGCCGGCCACGGCCAGGATCAGCACGACGGTCAGAGCGAACCTCCGCACGCGGCCCAGTATGCCCGGAGGATCGCTTCTGCGGCCCCGGTCCGGGCTCTGGGTCCGCAGGCACCGCCGGGTTGCGCGGCCCTACTCGTCGAACTGGCCCGCGTAGAGCGCGAACACCGCTCCCTGCGGATCCTGGACCGCGGCGATCCGGTTGCCGCCACCGATGTCCATCGGCTCCGTCAGCGTCGTGCCGCCGAGCGCTCCGATCTTGGCCACGCCGGCATCGAGGTCGTCGATGCCGAAGTAGGCCAGCCAGTACGGCGGCTCCTGCTCGGCCGCCGCGCGGATGCCGCCGTTGGTGTGCCCGTCGCGGTTCTTGACGATCAGGTACTGCATCGGCATCTCCTCGATCGGCTCGATCGTCCAGCCGAACAGCTCGCCGTAGAACGAGGCCGAGCCGTCTGGATCGGGCGAGGCGAGCTCGTTCCACGAGAGCAGACCCGGTCCGTTGACCAGCTGGGCTCCGATGTGCTGCCTGGGCTCCCACACCTCGAAGAAGGCGCCCTGCGGATCCTGGACGACGCCCATCCGGCCGGCGTCGAAGACGTCGAACGCCGGCGCATGCACGGTGGCGCCGAGGTGCTTGGCCCGCTCGAGCGCGTCGTCGGCGCTCTCGACCGTGATGTAGCAGTTCCACATCGGGGGGACGCCCGCGTCGCGCTGCTGCTGAGGCTGGGGCGAGATCGCCGAGACCGTCTTGCCGTGGAGGCTGGCCATCGTGTAGACGGCGTCCTCGCCGGCCGGCATGTCCTCCGTCTGCCAGCCGAACAGGTCGGTGTAGAAGGCCTTTGCCGCCTCCTGATCGGTGGTCGCGACGTCGGCCCACGAGAAGGTCCCTGGTGTGTACTTCGTGCGTTCGCCCATGGCGGCGACCCTAACACCGAGCGGGCGGCCGTTTACCCTCTGCTCCCTATGAGACTTCTGATCACCGGCGGAGCGGGCATGCTCGGGCAGGACGTGGACGACGCCGCCCGCGCGGCTGGGCACGAGGCGGTGGCGCTCGCCCGGGACACGCTCGACGTGACCGATTACGCCGCGGTCGAGCGGGCGGTGGCGGACGCGCGCCCAGAGGTCGTCGTGAACTGCGCCGCCTGGACTGACGTAGACGGCGCCGAGTCCGACGAGGACGCGGCGCTCGCAGTGAACGGGCCGGGCGCCGGCAACGTCGCCCGTGCCGCCTTCGGGGCGGGTGCATGGTCGATCCACATCTCGAGCGACTACGTGTTCGACGGCGTCAAGCGCGAGCCGTACCTCGAGTCTGACACCACGCGCCCGCTGTCGGCGTACGGCCGGACGAAGCTCTCCGGGGAGCTCGAGGTGGCGCTCGAGGCGCCGGGCCGGCACACGATCGTCCGCTCCTCGTGGCTGTTCGGCGCCGGCGGCCCGTGCTTTCCGGCGACCATCCTGCGCCTCGCCGCCGAGCGCGACGAGCTGACCGTGGTCGACGATCAGGTCGGCTCCCCGACGTTCACCGGCCACCTCGCTCAGGGGCTGATGGAGCTGGCGGACGCGCGCGTGGTCGGGCTCGTGCACGTGGCGGGCGCCGGCGCCTGCTCGTGGTACGAGCTGGCCCGCGAACTCGTCGACGCGCGCGGCCTGCACTGCGAGGTCCGGCCGGGCCGGACCGAGGACCTGGGCCGCCCGGCGCCTCGTCCCGCCTACAGCGTTCTCGGCAGCGAACGGGGAAGCGAGGCCCCGGCGCTGCCGGACTGGCGCGACGGGCTGTCGGACTACCTGCTGCTCGAGCGGCCCACGGTATGAGGCTGCTCGTCTGCGGTGGCGCCGGGTTCATCGGCTCCACGTTCGTGCGCCTGCGCGTGCGCGAGCACGGCGACGAGGTGACCGTGCTCGACAAGCTCACCTACGCCGGCCGGCGGGAGAACCTCCACGACGTGATCGACGACATCCACTTCGTCCACGGCGCGATCGAGGATCCGGCCGCGGTGGCGGGCGCTGTCGAGGGGTGCGAGGCGATCGTCAACTTCGCCGCCGAGACGCATGTCGACCGCTCGATATCCGGACCCGAGGCGTTCATCGTCACCAACATGCAGGGCACGCACGTCCTGCTCGAGGCCGCCCGCGCCGGCGGGCTGCGCTACGTCCAGGTGTCCACGGACGAGGTCTACGGGTCGATCGAGTCGGGCTCGTTCACGGAGTCCTCGCCACTCCAGCCCTCGAGCCCATACAGCGCGACCAAGACCGGGGCCGACCTGCTCGTCTCGAGCTACTTCCACACCTACGGCCTCGAGGCGATGATCTGCCGCGGATCCAACAACTACGGGCCCTACCAGTACCCGGAGAAGCTGATCCCGCTGATGATCCTCAATGCGCTCGCGGGCGATCACCTGCCGGTGTACGGCGACGGGCGCAACGTGCGCAACTGGCTCTACGTCGAGGACTTCGGCCGCGGCATCGGGCGCGTCCTCGCGCACGGGGAGCCGGGCGAGGCCTACAACTGCGGCGGCCCGGACGAGTGCGAAAACATCGATGTCGTGCGCCGGATCCTGGCGCTGACCGGGGCCGGGGAATCGCTGATCGAGTACGTGACCGACCGGCCCGGCCACGACCGGCGCTACTCGCTCTCCGCCGAGAAGCTCGAGGGCCTCGGGTGGCGCGCCCAGGTGCGCTTCGAGGAGGGGTTGGAGCGCACCGTCGACTGGTACCGGGAAAATGCCTGGTGGTGGGAGCCGATCCGGTCCGGTGCATATCGCGAGTACTACGAACGCCATTACGGGCGGGCGCTCAAGCGCTGAGGGCGGGGCGGGCGTGACCGCGGCCCGGGGACGTCATGCACCTCCGCGGGAGGTGCGGTTGCCGATGCAGCGCGATCGGCTGCTCGAGGCGGCGGCGGAGGAGTTCGCCGGCCGCGGCTACGCCGCCAGCAGCTCCGAGTCGATCAGCCGGCGGGCCGGCATGTCGAAGGCGACCTTCTACGAGCACTTCGAGAACAAGCAGGCTTGCATGCTCGCTCTGTTCGACCGCAGCGCCGACGTTGTGGGGCGAGCGATGCTCGAGGCGGCCAGCAACGCTCCCGGCGGTGCGATCGAGCGGATGCAGGCGGGAACGCGCGCGTTCCTGGCGTCGGTCGTTCGTTATCCCGAGTTCGCGCGGACGCTGCTGATCGAGAGCATGGCGGCGGGACCCGAGGCCGCACGCCGGCGCGACGAGATCGTGCAGGGATACGCCGCCCTGCTCGATGCCGAGAACGAGGAGGCGGCGGGGCGGGGGTTGATTGCGCGCTTCGCCTCGCCACACGATCCCGTCGCGATCGTCGGGGCGATCAGCGAGCTCGTCTCGCGCCACGTGCGACTGGGCGTGCCGGAGGACGTGATGGAGCTG
Organism: uncultured Solirubrobacterales bacterium; assembly: GCA_963839105.1. Taxonomy (GTDB): domain Bacteria; phylum Actinomycetota; class Thermoleophilia; order Solirubrobacterales; family Solirubrobacteraceae; genus Palsa-465. The sequence goes on along the minus strand of CAWITQ010000008.1, from coordinate 488,957 downwards.
GCGCCGGTGATCGACCGCCTCATCGGCGGCATGCTCGGTTCGTGAACGAGCTCGAGGCGCTCGCGCGGGAGGTGGTGGATTGCCGGCGCTGCGACCGGTTGGTGGAGTGGCGCGAGGAGGTGGCGCGCGTCAAGCGGGCCTCGTTCGCCGGCGAGGAGTACTGGGGCCGGCCGCTTCCCGGCTTCGGTGATCCGGATGCGGCCGTGATCGTGCTCGGCCTGGCGCCGGCCGCTCACGGGGGCAACCGGACGGGGCGGATCTTCACCGGCGATCGCTCGGGCGACTGGCTGTTCGCGTCCCTTCACCGGACCGGATTCGCCAACCAGCCGACGTCGGTGGCGCGTGACGACGGCCTGGCGTTGAGCGGGTGCTATGTCACGGCCGCGGTGCGCTGCGCGCCGCCGGCCAACCGGCCGCTGCCCGTCGAGCGCGACAACTGCCTGCCGTACTTCCTGCGCGAGCTCTCGCTCCTGCACCGGGCGCGGGTGATCGTGTGCCTGGGCGGGTTTGCCTGGGAGGCCGCGTTCCGGGCTCTGGCGGATTGCGGGGTGCAGACGCCGCGGCCGCGTCCGAAGTTCGGTCATGGCGCGCGCGTGGCGCTCGGCAGATACGAGCTGCTCGGGTGCTACCACCCGAGTCAGCAGAACACCTTCACGGGGCGCCTCACCGAGCCGATGATCGACGAGGTGTTCGTCGCGGCTCGCGAGCGGGCCGGACTTGGCTGAGCTGGAGGGGCTGTTCCTGGCCGACGCGCCGGAGCGGTGGGCCGCGTTGGGCTTTCGCGTGGCCGAGGCGCGGGTCGAGCTGGAGGGAGTGACCCTGCAGCTCGGTGGCGCCGGGCGCGGGATCACCGCCTGGACGCTGCCGCCGATCGACGGCCTCGCGGGCGCCCCTCTGACTCGCCGCTGCGGGCCGCCGGCGGCTCACCCGAACGGCGCGGTGGCGGTCGATCACGTGGTCGTCACGACGCCCGCGTTCGAGCGCACGCGGGACGCACTCGCCGGCGCGGGCATGCCGCTGAGGCGGATCGCCGAGATGCGGGGCACGCGGATGGGGTTTCGCCGGCTGGGCCCGGTGATCCTGGAGCTCGTCGAGGCGCCGGACGCGGAGCGGGTCGCTTTCTGGGGGCTGGTGATCGTGGTGCGCGACCTCGAGGCGCTGGCGGCGCGGCTGGGCGCAACCCTCGGCGACATCAGGCCGGCCGTGCAGGCCGGCCGGCGGATAGCCACGGTCCGGTCGAGCGCCGGCGTCAGCACCAACCTCGCGTTCATGGATCCCGATCCTCGAGGACGTTGACGCCCGGGGCCTACAGGATCAGCCGCGCCCGCCGATAACTGGCGCAACCATGGCGGTCATCGACGCTCCGGTTGAGCGAACTCACCTTGCCGGCTACGCGCCGGATCGAGACCGCGCCGGCGGTTCCCGCTCGACGGCGACCAGCCCGGCGGGGCCCGGCATCAAGGCGCTCTACGGCGTCCTGACCGTCGCGCTGCTCGCCTACGCGGTTGCGCTCATCCTGGGTGGCCAGGACGCGAAGTACCCCGCATGGCTGGACTGGGCCGTCGACGCGTTCGAGCTGCTGGTTAGCGTGCTCGTTTTGGCGCGCGGCATGGTGAGCGCCCGGGATCGCCGGTACGCGCTGTTGCTGGGGGCCTCCGGCGTCGCGTGGGCGCTCGGCGACTTTGCCATGACCGCCGAGTCTCTTGGCGGGGCCACCCCGGCCACGATCTCGCTCGCCAACTACCTGTGGGCGGGCTTCTTCCCGCTTGCCTACATCGGCGTGATGGTGCTCATGCAGCGCGACGTCAAGAAGCTGTCGGCCGCCAACTACCTCGATGGGGTTGTGGCCACGCTCGTGACCTCGGCGGCGCTGGTCGCGTTCGCGTTCCACGCGATCGCCAAGGCCTCGGGCGCCGGCACCGAGGGCGCCGCCGTCAACCTGGTTTATCCGGTGGGCGACCTGCTGCTGTTCGGGTTCACAGTTCTGGGGGTCATCATGCTGCCCCCCGGACGCCGCGGGCGCTGGTACCTGATCGCCGCCGCCGGACTGGTCAACGCCGCCGGCGACATCGCGGCGCTGTTCAACGGGCTCGTGGCCACCAATGTCGGCTGGTTCCTCAACACGATGGCCTGGCCGGTTTCGCTGCTGCTCATCTCATACGCGGTGTGGCTGGCGCCCGATCCGGACGTCGCGGTGCGGGAGAACACCTCGTCGGGATTCAAGATCCCGGCCATCGCCTCGGGGATTGCGCTTCTCATCCTGTTCGTGAGCCCACTTCTGCATGCCAGCGAGGTGGCCATCGCCTTCGCCAGCGCGACGCTGCTCGCGGCCGGAGTTCGCTTCGGCCTGGCGCTGCGGCGCCTGAACGAGCTGACCGAGGAGCGCCACCGCGAACTCGAGACCGCCGCGCACGGTGAGCGCGAGTCGAAGCGCGCCCTCGAGGTCGCCGTGCGCAACTACGCCCAGTTCGCGGCCCGCGTCGCCGACGGTGACCTGACCGCCACCGTGGCCTCCGACGATCAGGACCTGGGGGAGCTCTCGGGGAGCCTGAACAGCATGGTCGCCGGCCTCGCGGATATCTCCAGCGAGATCCAGGCCGGAGTGCAGGAGATCGGAGAGTCCACTGCGGAGATCCTGGGATCGGTCAGCCGCCACACCGAGAGCGCGAGCCAGCAGTCGGCGGCGATCACCCAGACCTCGGCCACCGTCAACCAGCTCCGTGCCGCCGCGGACAGCACCGCCCAGCGCGCACACGAGGTCGCGCAGCAGGCCGGCGACTCGGTGCGGGTCAGCGACGAGGGCACCCACGCGGTCGCCGCGATCGCCGAGGCCATGGAGGAGATCCGTCGCCGGGCGGCCGGCGTCTCTGAGGAGATCGCCAAGCTCTCGGCGCGCGCCCAGCAGATCGGCGTGATCACCGACACGGTCAACGAGCTCGCCGACCGCTCGAATCTGCTGGCGCTCAACGCCACCATCGAGGCGGCTCGCGCCGGTGAGGCCGGCCGCGGCTTCGCCGTTGTCGCCGACCAGGTCAGGCAGCTCGCCGATCAGTCCAAGGCCGCCACGGCCAAGGTCGAGACGATCCTCACCGAGGTCCGGGACGCGGCCACCGCCGCTGTCGCGGCGGGCGAGGCGGGAGCGAAGGTCGTGGAGCACGGCCTGGAGCTGACGTCCCGTGCCGACGAGGGAATCCGGAGCTTGACCGGCATCATCCGCGCCGCCTCGAACGCGGCCGAAGAGATCGCCGCTTCCGCGCAGCAGCAGAGCGTGGGCATGGACGAGATCGCCGAGTCGATGAGGAGCATCGAGGACGGCACCGTCCAATTCCTGGACGGCGCACAGTCGTCTCAGCTCGCGGCCCAGAACCTGAACGAGCTCGCGGCCAAGCTGGCCGGGCTCACCGAGCGCTACCGCGTCGCGACGGTCTAGCGCGGGCCGAGCGCGTCCCCGCGAGGCGTTTGCCTTCGCGGTGAAACCGGTCAGTACCTGACCCATCTGCGCAGTACGCTCGGATGACCCATGTCGCTCGAGCAGTTCAGCCCCCGCACCCGGGACTGGTTCCAGTCAGCGTTCGACGGGCCGACGCCCGCGCAGGCCCAGGCGTGGCCGGCGATCGCGAGCGGCGAGCACGTCCTGATCTCCGCGCCTACGGGGTCGGGCAAGACGCTGGCGGCGTTCCTGTGGGCGATCGACCGGCTGGCTCAGGGCGAGTCGCGCGATCACATCGGGCTCGTCTACATCTCGCCGCTGAAGGCTCTCTCGTACGACATCGACCGCAACCTCCGCGCGCCTCTGCGCGGCGTCGGGGCGGAGCTGAGCGTTGCCGTGCGCACGGGCGACACGCCCCAGCGCGAGCGCCAGGCGATGCTCCGCCACCCGCCCGACATCCTCATCACGACCCCGGAATCCCTGTACCTGATGCTCACCGGGCGGGCCCAGCAGCTGTTCGCCGGGACCGAGTCGGTGATCGTCGACGAGATCCACGCGGTGGCGTCGACCAAGCGAGGGGCTCACCTGGCCCTGACCCTGGAGCGCCTGACAGCGGCCGCCGGCAACGACGTGCAGCGGATCGGCCTGTCCGCCACGCAGAACCCGCTCAGCGAGGTCGCCCGCTTCATGGTCGGCCCGAGCCGGGAGTGCCGGATCGTCGACACCGGCATCCGGAAGGAGCTTGACCTGGAGATCCAGGTCCCGGTCGAGTCCATGGTCGAGCCCGACCGCGTCTCGGGACCATCGAGTTCGCGAAGCGAACTCGCCAGCGAATCCGCAGGATTCGCCGAGCTCGATCCGCTCCTCGGGGGCACCGAGGCCACCCGGCGCTCGATCTGGCCGGCGATCTACCCGGAGCTGCTCGAGCTGATCGAGAAGCACCGCTCGACGATCGTGTTCGTCAACAACCGGCGCGGCGCCGAACGGCTCGCGCTGCGCCTGAACGACCTGGCCGAGCGGGAGATCGCGCGCGCCCACCACGGCTCGCTCGCCCGGGAAGAGCGCTCGGTCGTCGAGGAGATGCTCAAGGCGGGCGAGCTCCCGTGCCTGGTGGCGACCTCGAGCCTCGAGCTGGGGATCGACATGGGCGCCGTCGACCTCGTGATCCAGGTCGAGTCGCCCAAGTCGGTGGCGCGCGGCCTCCAGCGGATCGGCCGTGCCGGGCACTCAGTGGGTGATGTCAGCCGGGGCCGCATCTTCCCGAAGTTCCGCGCCGACCTGCTCGAGTGCGCCGTGGTGGCCAAGCGCATGCGCGAGGGCGAGATCGAGACGACGGTCGTACCCCGCAACGCGCTCGACGTCCTCGCCCAGCAGATCGTGGCCATCGCCGCGGCGGCGCCGGAGGACCGGCCGGTGCCCGTGGAGGAGCTCTTCGCGCTGATCACCCGCACGTACTCCTACGCAGAGCTCAGCCGCACCCAGCTCGAGAACGTGCTCGACATGCTCGACGGCCGCTACCCGTCGACAGAGTTCTCAGAGCTCCGGCCGCGCATCGTGTGGGATCGGATCAAGGGCACGATCCGGGCCCGCCCGGGCGCGCGAGCGCTCGCGGTCACCAACGCCGGGACGATCCCCGACCGTGGCCTGTTCGCCGTGACGCTGCCCGACGGCCGGCGCGTGGGCGAGCTCGACGAGGAGATGGTCTACGAGGCGCGGCCGGGGCAGACCTTCCTGCTCGGCGCGAGCACGTGGCGGATCGAGGAGATCGGCCGCGACCGGGTGATCGTCACCCCCGCCCCCGGCCTGCCCGGCGCGGTCCCGTTCTGGAAGGGCGACAGCATGGGCCGCCCGCGGGAGCTGGGCGAGGCGATCGGCGCCTTCGCGCGGTGGGCGGTCGAGCAGAAGCCCGAGGATCTCGCCAAGCCATACGACCTGGACCGCCGCGCCGCGAACAACCTGGTCGAGTTCCTGCGCGAGCAGCAGGAGGCCACGCGCGTCGTCCCGTCTGACCGGGCGATCGTGATCGAGCGCTTCCGCGACGAGATCGGCGACTGGCGTCTGTGTGTCCTCAGCCCGTTCGGCGGCCGGGTCCACGCCGCCTGGGGGCTCGCGCTCAGCGCCAAGATCCGCGACGAGCTGGATCTCGAGTCCGACGCGATCTGGTCAGACGACGGGATCATCGTCCACCTCCCCGACGCCGACGAGCCGCCCGGTGCCGAGCTGGTGCTGCTCGATCCCGAGGAGATCGAGGACCGGGTGGTGGCGGAGCTGTCCTCGAGCGCCCTGTTCGGCGCGCGCTTCCGCGAGAACGCCGGGCGCGCGCTGCTCATCCCGCGGGCGCGGCCCGGGAAGCGCACCCCGCTCTGGCAGCAGCGGCTGAGGTCGCAGTCGCTGCTCGAGGTGGCGAAGAAGTACGGCGAGTTCCCGATAGTCCTCGAGACCTACCGGGAGTGCCTGCGCGACGTGCTCGATGTCGCCGGCCTCGCCGAGCTGCTCACCAAGCTCCACCGGCGGGAGATCTCGCTGATCGAGGTCGAGACGCCAACGGCCTCGCCGTTCGCCTCCTCGCTGCTGTTCGACTACGTCGCCACCTACATGTACGAGGGCGACACGCCGAACGCCGAGCGCCGCGCCGCCGCCCTATCCCTCGACCGCGACCTCCTCCGCGAGCTCCTCGGGCAGGACGAGCTGCGAGACCTCATCGACCCCGGCGCGCTGGCGCAGGTGGAGGACGACCTCCAGTTCCTCTCCGAGATCCGCCGCGCCACCGGCCGCGATGGTCTGCACGACGTCCTGCGGACCGTCGGCGACCTGACCGCCGGGGAGGCTGCCCTCCGGGTGCTGCCGGGTCTCGATGCCGAGCGCATGCTCGTCGACCTGGCGGCCGAGCGGCGCGCCGTGCGGGTCCGCGTCGCCGGCGAGCAGCGGTGGATCGACGCCGCCGACGCCGGCCTCTACCGCGACGCGCTCGGTGTGGCTCCGCCGGGCGGCCTTCCCGCCGCCTTCATCGAGGACGTGCCGGATGCCCTGTCGCGGATCGTCCGCCGCTACGCCGCGACCCACGGGCCGTTCACCACCGCGGACGTCCGCGCCCGCTACGGCGTCGATCCGACGGCGGTGCTCGGCGAGCTGGAGCGAGCCGGCGTGGTCGTGCGAGGGGAGCTCCGCCCCGGCGGCGTCGAGCGCGAGTGGTGTGATCCAGAGGTGCTGCGCCGGTTGCGCAGGGCCTCCCTGGCGGTCCTGCGCAAGGAGATCGAGCCCGTCGACCAGCGAGCGCTCGCGCGCTTCCTGCCCGCGTGGCAGGGAGTCGACCGGCACCCCGCCACCGGCGCCGGCGTCGACCGCCTGCGCGAGGCACTCGTTCCGTTGCAGGGGGTGGCGCTACCGGCTGAAGTGTGGGAGCGCGACGTCCTGCCGCGGCGGGTGGGCGCATATTCGCCGGCCTGGATCGACCAGCTGTGCGCGAGCGGCGAGCTCGTGTGGGTCGGCGCCGGCGCCCTCGGGCGCCACTCCGGACGCGTGGCGCTGTATTTCCGTGAGGACCTGAGCGTGCTCGGGCCGCCGCCGAACAAGGGAGCTGTTCCCGAGGGTGACGCGCACGACCGGATCCGCGAGCGCCTCGCCGCCGGCGCCTGCTTCTTCACAGACCTGCTCGTCGACGTCGAGCTGACGCCCGAGGAGATCCAGGAGGCGCTGTGGGATCTGGCGTGGGCCGGCGAGGCCACGAACGACGCATTCGCGCCGCTGCGGGCGCCGCGGCTGACGCTGGCCCGCGCCCAGCGCGACCGCGCCCGGCTCGGCGAGCGACGCCCCGGGCGGTTCGCCTCCCGGCGGCGCGCCGGGACCCAGGCGCAGGTCCAGGGGCGCTGGTCGCTGACGGCGCCGCTGTTCGCCGCCCCCTTCGATCCGGTGGCGCGCCGCCGCGCGCTGGGGGAGCTGATGCTCGAGCGCTACGGAATCCTCACCCGGGAGCAGGTCCTGGCAGAGGGCATCCCCGGCGGCTTCACCGCCATCTACCCGGAGCTCTCGCAGCTCGAGACGCTCGGGATCTCCCGGCGCGGCTACTTCGTGGAGGGGCTGGGCGGCGCCCAGTTCGCTCTGCCCGGCGCCGTGGAGCGCCTGCGAGCCGAGGGCGACTCCGCGCCGGTGGTGCTCTCCGCAATCGATCCCGCCCAGGCCTACGGCGCGGCGCTGCCGTGGCCGGCTCGCGACGGCGCCCGGCGGCCCGCGCGGGTGCCGGGGGCGTACGTAGTGCTGGCGGGCGGGGATCCGATTGTCTACCTGGAGCGAAGCGGCCGCGCTCTCCAGACGCTCGTCGACGCGGAGGACCCGCGGGTGCAGCCGGCCCTCGGCGCGCTCGTCGAGCAGGTGCGCGCGGGCCGGATCAAGCGGCTGGCACTAGAGCGCGTCGACGGCGAGCCGGCGCTCGGCTCCACCGCGGGCTCGATGCTGATCGCGCTCGGGTTCCAGGAGGGACCGCGGCGTCTGACGCTCAGTGCCTGAAGGGGACACCATCGCGTGGGCGGCGCACCGGATCCGCCCGGTGTTGGAGGGGCACGTGCCGGAGGAGATCCGCACGCCACACCCCCGCCACACGTTCGATCGCTGGCCGGAGCGCCTGGGGGGCCGCACCGTTGAAAGTGTCGACACGCACGGGAAGCACCTGTTCCTGCGCTTCGAGGGCGGCCTGGTCCTGCACTCTCACCTGGCGATGACGGGAGCGTGGGGCGTCTACGGACCCGGCCGTCGCTGGGGGCGCTCGCCCCGGCGCGCGTGGCTCGTGCTCTCGCGCGCCGGCCGCGAGGTCGTCCAGTTCGACGGGCCGCTGCTCGAGCTGATGACCGCGGGCCGAACGCGCTTCGACCAGCGGCTCGCCGCGCTCGGACCCGACGTGCTGGCTGACGAGTTCGACTCGGTGTCATTCCTGGCGCGGGTGCGCGGCGAGGACCCCACCCGGCCGCTCGGCGACGCCCTGCTCGACCAGCGCAACGTCGCCGGGATCGGCAACGTGTGGAAGGCCGAGGGCTGCTGGGAGGCGCAGGTCGATCCGTGGCGGCCGATCGCGTCTGTCGGCGACGACGAGCTGATGCGGATCATCGAGCTCACGCGGCCGCGGATGGCGCTCTCCGGCCGCGACGGGCCGAGGACGATCCAGCCGCGCGTCTACGGCAGGCGCGGCCGGCCCTGCCCGCGCTGCGGGACCCCGATCCGGTCCCGTGGCCAGGGCGACGCCAACCGGACGACATACTGGTGTCCGGGATGTCAGAGGTGAGACGCCTCCGGCGAGTGGGTCACAAGGGCGCCGACCTGATCGCGCCGGGCAACACGTTCGCAAGCTTCGATGCCGCGCGCGAGGCCGGCGTCGACATGATCGAGTTCGACGTCCTACCGGAGCGGGCCGGCGGCCGGCTGGTTCTGGCGCACGATTACGAGGACGCGGCCGGGCGCACGCCGCACGAGCTCGCTGAGGCGCTGACGTACCTGGCCACGGACGCGTTCGCGGGGATCGAGCTCGACGTCGACCTCAAGCTTCCGGGCTACGAGCTGGCGGTGGTGGACGCGCTCCGCGCCGTCGGCCTGCTCGAGCGGACGCTGATCTCCAGCCAGTACCGCTCGAGCCTGGAGCTGATCCGCGGCGCGGAGCCGCGGCTGCGGCTGGGGTGGTCGGTCCCGAAGATCCGGCGCGACCCATTTCGCTCGCGCGCCTGGCGGGCGCCGGCGATGGTCGTGGCCGCCGGGATGCGGGCTGCGCTGCCGGCGCGTGCGGCCGCCGCGGTCCGCGCCGGCCGCTGCGACGCGCTCATGGTCCACTGGCGCCTGGTCAGTCCGCGCCTGGTCCGGGCCGTGGTCGGCGCCGGGGGCGAGGTGTACGTGTGGACCGTCGACGAGCTGCCGCGGCTGCGCGCGCTCGAGGCGATAGGCGTCACCGGCGTGATCACCAACGACCCCCGCCTGTTCGCCGCGCTGGCACCGTTGTGATGGATCCCGTGCCGGCGCGTAGTGTCGATGTGATCGATGCACCGCCGGCACGTGACGCGTTCGATGTCCTCTACCGATCTGCGCGCGATGACGTGTACGCATACGTCGCAACGCTCCTGCGCGACCGGGCCGCCGCCGAGGACGTCACGGCGCTGGCGTTCGAGCGCGCGTACCGCCGCCGGCGGATGTTCGACCGCCGACGGGGCGAGGAGCGAGCCTGGCTGTTCGGCATCGCGCGCAACGCGGCGCTCGACGAGCTCCGGCGCCGGCGCCGGCTGGCCCGGCTCGTGACCGAGCCATCCGACGAGGCCGCCACCGAGGACGACGTCGACGCCGCTCTGCGACGGACGCTGGTGCGCGACGCGCTCGCGCGGCTGAACGGGCGCGAGCGCGAGCTGGTGGCCCTGAAGTTCCACGGCGGCCTGTCGAACCGCGAGCTCGCCCAGGTCCTCGGCGTCAGCGAGTCGAACGCAGGCACGATGCTCCACCGCGCGATCGAGAAGCTGAGAAAGGCTTGCAATGCGACGGCTTGACGAGTTCCCCATCGACCCCGACGTCGCCGCGACGCTCGACGCGATCGACGCCGCGCTCGCCGGTGAGCCCGTGGACCCGGAGCACGCCGAGGTCGCGGAGCTGGCGCTGCTACTCACCGCCGATCGTCCTCATATGGGCCCCACCGCCGCGCATTCGCTCGACGAGCGGGTGCGCACCCGGTTCGGTGCCGGTGCCGGTGCCGGTGCCGGTGCGGGCGCGGGCAGTCGCCGCCGGCGCGCCTGGCCGATGATGCTTGGCTCGATGGCTGCGGCCGCCGCCGCGATCGGGGTCGTCGCCCTCCTGCTGCCGTCCTCGAATCGTCCGGCACCGGGCACGGCCTCGACTCCGGCCATCGCCGAGAAGGCGTCGCCCTCGGGTGGGGCGGCGAGCGCGGCGGCCTCGTCGGGGAGCGCGGCGTCGGCCCGCGCGGCACTCAGTCCGGCTGCGCTCGTGCCTCCGGGGACGGGTCGGCAGGTCGTGCAGTCGGCGCAACTGCAGCTCTCGACAGCGCCCGACCGGGTCGACGAGGTGGCACAGGAGGCATTCGACGTGATCGGGGCGGTCCACGGTTACGTGAGCAACTCGACGGTCACGCAGACCGGCGGGTCGGACGGTTACGCGAACCTGAATCTGACAGTGCCCGCCGCATCGCTCGGCCAGACGATGACGGAGCTTTCGCGCCTCGAGCATGCTCGGGTCACCTCTCGCACCGACGGGATTCAGGACGTCACCGATCAGTACGGCGCGGCGCAGCGCCGGGTGAGCGACGCGCAGGCGCGCCGGACCGCGCTCCTCAAGCAGCTGGCGAACGCGCAGACGACGGCTCAGATCAACAGCCTGAACGCTCAGATCCGCGATGCCGACGCGGCGATCGCCGCCGCCCAGGGCGCGCTGGCGTCGTTGACGCGCCGGATCGACAACGTCGAGATCGGCCTCACGATCAACGCGGTCGCGGTGCCGGTCGCGCACTCGAGCGCGTTCACGATCGGCAAGGCCGCGCACGACGCCAAGCGGGTGCTGATCGTCGCCGCCGGCGTCGCGCTGATCGTGCTCGCCGTGCTGGTGCCGGTGGGCCTGCTGGCCGCGCTCCTGTGGTGGGCGAACGCGGCGGCTCGCCGTCGCCGGCGCGAGCAGGCGCTCGACGCGATCTAGCCCCTCGACGGTGGGTCCTGTGCTATTTGTGACCCTCATGCCGGCGACGAGTGAGGAGACGGTCGGGCTACTGCACAGCGTGCCCGTGTTCTCGGCGCTCGGCACCGACGAGCTCGAGCAGGTGGCGCTGCTGGCGGTGCCACGGCAGTTCGACGCCGGAGAAGTCGTCTTCCGCGAGGGCGACCAGAGCGATACCTGTTACGTGATCCGCTCGGGGCGGGTCCGGGCGATCCGCGAGCACCAGGACGGCCGGACGATCACGCTGGCGAACTTCGGCTCGGGCGACTTCTTCGGCGAACTGGCGATGTTCGACGACGAGCGGCGCTCGGCGACGGTGGAGGCGATGGAGCAGACGGAGGTCGTGGGCATCCTCGGCGGGGACATGCGACGACTGCTGCGCGAGCATCCGGAGATCTCGATCAAGCTGCTGGCGGCGCTCGGCCGGCGCCTGCGCGAGACCAACGAGCGGCTGGCGCGCCAGTCCTTCCAGACCGTGCAGAGCCGGGTGGCGGCGGTGCTCGGACAGATGGTGTCGACCGCGCAGGACGGCGGAGCCTCCGAGCGCGACGTGTTGATCACCGCCACACAGGCGGACGTGGCTCAGCTGGCCGGGTCCTCGCGTGAGTCCGCCAGCCGCTTCCTCGCCGTACTCGAGCGGGCGGGGATAATCACCCAGGGCCGCGGAAAGCTGACTGTGCATGACCCTGCGGCGCTGGAGCGGTACGTCTATTAGCGAGGAGTTCTCGGCCGGCGGGGTGGTGGTGCGCGATCACGAGGTGATCGTGATCGTGCCCGTGCGTCGTGATGCCCGCGGCAACAAGGTGCTGGCGCTGCCCAAGGGGCACCCGGACGGCGAGGAGTCGGCCGAGGAGGCCGCGGCGCGCGAGGTCTCCGAGGAGGCCGGCGTCACCGCGGAGCTGATCGACAAGCTTGGGGACGTCCATTACAGCTACGAGCGCAACCGCCGCCGCATCGCCAAGCGCGTCGAGTTCTTCCTGTTCGAGTACCGCTCCGGAGACGTGGCCGATCACGACCACGAGATCGAGGATGCCCGCTGGATGCCGCTCGAGGAGGCGCGTCAGGCGCTGACCTACGACGGCGAGCGCGAGATGATCGACAGGGCGTTGTCGCGAGTGTCGCGCGACCGGTAGTCTGGCGCCCGTGCGCGTCCTAAATTTCTACTCGTCGGTGTTCGCCGACCAGCTTCGGCGCGGGCGCAAGACCGCGACGATCCGGCTGGGAGACAAGTCTCACAAGTACCACAAGAACGAGTGCGTGCTGGTGACGATCGGCTATCAGCACTCGCCCCGAGAGAAGATCTTCAACGCCGTCATCGACCAGGTCGAGGTCAAGCGGGTCAAGGACCTCTCGCCCCGGGACATCGAGCACGACAACCCGGAGTTCCGGCGGGTCGACGAGATGGTCCACTTCCTGGAGCAGATCTACGGCCGCAAGGTGGAGATGGAGGACACGGTCACCGTCGTGCGCTTCTCCCAGATCATCGAGAATCCTCCGGAGATCCGAGACCGCCTCCACGGCCTCGGCGGCGCCCAGAACTAGGCGGGCCCCCGGGGGCGCGGGGGCGCTCAGGACTCGGCGCGCTCTGCGCGACCGCGGCACGACTCGACCTGCGAGGCGCAGCATCTAGGTTCCGAGGTGGAACGAGTTGATGACACCGGTCGGGTTCAGGTTCGAGCCGCGGTAGGGCTCGCGGACGACGATCAGGTCGATCAGAAGTCCCGGCTTGGGCGAGACCATCAGCCACGTCCGCTCGTAGGCCGTGCGTGGATTGGGCGCGATGTAGCTCTCGCTGATGATGCGCGCGGCACGCGCCCCCGGCACGGCCACGTTTCGCTGCGCCATCTGGAGCTTGCTCACCGCGGGATCGGTGGACTCGGCCCGCTGCAGATTCGCCGCCACCTGTCCCACCGTGTACTGGAGGTTGGTGTTGACGATCGCGACGATCTCGGTATTGGTGACGCCCGGTCCCTTTCCGGCAGGGCTGAACGACGTGCTCCAGGCGCCCGCCGGGAGTCCAGGCGTGGTCCCCGGAACTCGCTTGAACCCCGGCGGAAGCGCGAACGAGAAGCCGTACCCGTGGTAGACCGAGTACCCGGCGGGGGTCTTGCCGGTCGGGCCGAGCTCGGATGTCCTGTGTGAGCTGCGGGACGAGGTGCTGCCGCAGCCGACCGCCAGCGCGCAGGCGAGCGCCGGCAGCGCGATCGTCAGGGGGACCCTGCTGCGGAATGCCACGTAGCACCGTCCTCTCTTATCTCGGGTGGGCTGTCCTCGATCGACACCGTTCGGTTGCTCACGTGCCCGCCGGCGCCGACTACCAAGTTCCCGCTAGCCCCATAACTCGAATCAGAACGATCGACTTTGCAGCATAAGCGCTCCACACTGCTCGTATTCAGCGCGGTTGGGGGCAGCGCTTGCCGGCGATCCGCGGCTCCATCGCGCTCGCCGGGGCCCATCGGGAGCGGTGACCCGCGCCCCGCGCCCCGCGAAGTCGCGCGGGCCGGCCGCCGGCGGGGGCGTGAACCCGGTTTGGCACTCTGCCCACGAGAGTGCCAAATTGCGCTATATTCTGTGTCCGTTGGCACTCTGGGAGGCTGAGTGCCAAGGCACCAATCCCCCCACCCGGAGGTTTCATAGTTATGAAGCTCAAGCCCCTCGGCGATCGGTTGATCGTGCGGGCAATCGAGGAGGAGGAGACGACTGCCAGTGGCATCGTCCTGCCCGACACCGCCAAGGAGAAGCCCCAGAAGGGCAAGGTTCTTGCGGTAGGCGACGGCAAGGTGAACGAGGACACTGGCAAGCGGACTCCGCTCGACGTCTCAGAGGGCGACGAGGTCCTCTACAGCAAGTACGGCGGCACCGAGATCAAGGTGGACGGCGAGGAGCTCCTCGTCCTCCGCGAGTCCGACGTACTGGCGAAGGTCCAGTCCTAAGGGAGAACCAGACACACATGGCACACAAGGAACTGAAGTACGAGGCGGAGGCCCGCAAGGCGCTCGAGCAGGGCGTCGACGCGGTCGCCAACGCCGTCAAGGTAACGCTCGGCCCCAGGGGCCGCTACGTCGTCCTCGACAAGAAGTTCGGCGCCCCCACGATCACCAACGACGGTGTGACGATCGCGCGGGAGATCGAGGTCGAGGACGTCTTCCAGAATCAGGGCGCACAGCTCGTGCGCGAGGTCGCGACCGCGACCAACGACGTGGCCGGTGACGGCACCACCACGGCGACCGTGCTCGCCCAGGCGATCGTTCGCCAGGGCCTCAAGAACGTCGCCGCCGGCGCCAACCCCTTGGCGCTGAAGCGCGGCATCGAGCGCGCCGTCGAGGACGTCGTGAAGTACATCGAGTCGCAGTCGGTCGAGATCTCCGGCAAGGAGCAGATCGCCCGCGTGGCGACCATCTCCGCCGGCGACGACGAGATCGGCGACGTGATCGCCGATGCGATCGAGAAGGTCGGCAAGGACGGCGTGGTCAACGTCGAGGAGGGCCAGACGTTCGGCATGGACCTCGAGTTCACCGAGGGCATGCAGTTCGACAAGGGCTACATCTCGCCCTACATGGTCACCGACCAGGATCGGATGGAGGCCACCCTCGAGGACCCCTACATCCTGATCGCCAACCAGAAGATCGGCTCCGTCCGGGACATCCTGCCCGTGCTCGAGCAGACGATCCAGTCCGGCAAGCCGCTCCTGATCATCGCCGAGGACGTCGAGGGTGAGTCGCTCGCGACGCTCGTGGTCAACAAGCTCCGCGGCACGTTCACCGGCGTCGCGGTCAAGGCACCGGGCTTCGGCGATCGCCGTAAGCGCATGCTCGAGGACATCGCGATCCTGACCGGCGGCGAGGTGATCACCGAGGAGATGGGCCTCAAGCTCGAGAACACCCAGCTCTCGCAGCTCGGGCGCGCCCGTCGCGTGGTCGTGGCCAAGGACACGACGACGATCGTCGACGGCAACGGTGACGCCGAGGCGATCAAGGGTCGCATCAACCAGATCAAGACCGAAGTCGAGAACACCGATTCGGACTTCGACCGCGAGAAGCTCCAGGAGCGCCTCGCCAAGCTGTCGGGCGGCGTTGCCGTGGTCAAGGTCGGCGCGGCCACCGAGACCGAGATGAAGGAGAAGAAGCATCGCGTCGAGGACGCGCTGCAGGCCACCCGCGCCGCCCTCGAGGAGGGCATCGTGCCGGGCGGTGGCGTCGCGCTCCTCACCGCGCAGGACGCGATCCAGGCCGACGCGCTGAAGGAGGCCGATGAGCGTACCGGCGCCGCGATCGTGCGCCGCGCGCTCGAGGAGCCGCTCCGTCAGATCGCCGAGAACGCCGGGCTCGAGGGCTCGGTCGTCGTCAACGACGTCCGCAAGGCCGACAAGGGCCAGGGCCTCAACGCGGCCAACGGCGAGATGGTCGACCTGGTCAAGGAGGGCATCATCGATCCCGCCATGGTGACCCGCTCGGCGCTTCAGAACGCCGCGTCGATCGCCAAGAACATCCTCACCACCGAGGCCATCGTGGCCGAGGTTCCGGAGAAGGACGGCGCCGGCGGTGGCGGTGGCGGCATGCCCGACATGTCAGGAATGATGTAGGCAAATCGGCCAACGCCGATTCGCTTAGAAGTTTCGCAAGCGAAACTTCCAGCAGTGATTTCGCTGAGGGCCCGGTGGCGACGCCGGGCCCTCAGTCGTTCCACGGCACGATCGCGAGGCCGATCGGGTTCGTGCCGACGGGCACCGGGATCTTCACCGGGGAGGAGCGCTCTTCGGTCAGCCGGCCGTCGCGGGCGATGCGCAGGGCGTGAAGCGCGTTGCTCCGGCGAGGCGGCGTCTCCCGCACCGCGCGCATGTCGAGCAGGAAGATCACGTGACCGCTCGGGTCGATCGCGAAGTTCCACGGGTTGCCCGGCGCGTCGAGCGCGACGCTCTGGATCTGGCGCGGGCGCGCCGGGGTCCGCGCGATGTCGAACACGCTGATGTTGTCGCTGCCGGCGTTCCCCGAGTAAATCCGTGTGCCCGCGCGGTTGACCTGCGTCCAGCAGGGCAGGAACGAGTTGCGGTTCGGGAGCACGCGCACGAACGAAAGGCGCGCCTGATCGTCCCAGCGGTAGACGATCGTGCGCGACAGATTCGCGAGCTGCGCGTAAAGAAGCTTCAGGCGCGGGTGAGACACGAGGCCCGCCGGCCAGACGAACGGAACCCGGTGCCCGTGCGGGAACACGGCGTTGGGCATCGGCAAGGGAGAGTTCGGTCCCTGGGTCAGGGTGCCGTCGGAGCCGACGCGAAACGCGCGGAAGACGCCGACCTCCTCGCTGGTGATCAACACCTTTCGGTCCGGCGTGATGTAGGCCTGAAGCGGGGAGGAGTTCGGCGGCACGTCGATCGAGGAGACGGGCGGGCTGAGCGTCCCGTCGGCGCGGACGTGGAAGCTCGTGTAGTTGGCCGGGAAGCTCCTCAGGTCGCGCACGCCGTCCTGGGCCTTGTTGGCGACGATCAGTGTGCTGCCCGCGAGCCCGAGGCTCGAGGGCGCCTTCCCGTGCGAGGGGAAAGGCGAGCCCGCCACCGGCGTAAGCACACCGCCGCGGTGGACGTGGAAGACGGCGATCGTGTCCGA
This sequence comes from uncultured Solirubrobacterales bacterium, assembly GCA_963839105.1. Lineage (GTDB taxonomy): Bacteria > Actinomycetota > Thermoleophilia > Solirubrobacterales > Solirubrobacteraceae > Palsa-465. The sequence goes on along the minus strand of CAWITQ010000008.1, from coordinate 472,241 downwards.
GCTCGAGTTGACTGCGAACAGCAGCGTGTGGCTCGAATTGGTGATCACCTCCTGGTCGGCGTCGAGCACGCCTGAGTTGCTGAGGTCGTGCGACCCGCTGCCGCCGGTCGCGTACCGGCGGACGCCGCGCGCGCTGATCACTCCGCCCGCATAGCGGAAGGCGAGGATCTGGTTCGAGCCAGGTCTCGATGAGTTGGACTCGACGTAGATCGTGCCGCTGACCGGATGGGGCTTCGAGTGCGCGGGAACGGCCACGGACGCGACGAGGACGGCCAGCGCGGCCAGCGACGCGCCTACGACGGCCCGTCTTACCACGCGGATCAGAACGGTCCGCGCGGTTCGTAGGCCCCGCGCCGCGCGCCGATGGCGACGAAGGTCAGGCCGTCGGGACCGGCAACGGGACAGCGCACCATCTCGGGATCGATGCGGATGAAGCTGCCCGGGCGGACCGGGACCTCCTCCTCGCCGACCCGCCAGTGGCCTGAGCCCCGGACGACGACGGCGACCTCCTCCTGTCCCGAGGCCGTCTCGTCATGCTCCTTGCCCCTCGCTCCCGGCGGCAGCTCGAACCAATTGATGCCGAAGGCCTCGACACCGAGCTCGCGCCGGACGAAGCGCACGGCGCCACCCGGGCCGGCGCCTTCGATCTCCGTCACGTTGACGACCGTGTAGCCCACGGTCGAACCGTATCCGCCCGCACCCGCCGGTGTCAGGGATTTCGGATCGCGAACTCGCGGGCGCGGCTGGCGCTCGCGAGGAGCAGGCCGAGGAACTGGTCGAGCGTCTCGGTGGCGAGGGATGCGAGCGGGAGCTCGCCGCACACGAACACCTCGCCCGCTCGGTTCTCGGCGAAGCAGACGAGCGGGGCCTGGCGGTTCCAGTAGAGGAGCTGGTGGGCGTCGATGAGGCCGGCGGGCAGGACCGCGGCCTGCGCGCGGAGGAGGCTGCCGCGGATCGAGACGCCGACCTCGAGCGGGTACCCGGCGGCGTCGAGCGTGAGCCCCCATTCGCCGGGAGCGACCTCGCGCACCTCGGTTTCGAGCGAGGCCATGAACCGGGCGACGGTCGCGTCCGGCGTCATGCGTCCGTCCTCTCTACGGGCATGAGAGCCAAGGTAGCGAAGCGACTTCCGCGCCTGGACGGATAGGCCGCACGGGCTCTTGTGTCCAGCGGAAAAGTGCTGGACAGAGCGGGCGAAAAAGCTCGTGCGTCCACTCGCGAAGTGCCGGAAAAGTAGGGCCTCAGCGGCCGTTATGTGCTCACCAATACGACCACAAGGAGAGAGCACCATGGTCGCCATACGCAGGGTGAGCAGCACGGTCGCTGCACTTGCACTGTTCCTCATCGTCCCGTCCGTTGCCTCGGCGCACACGCTGGCGGTATCCGCCGGTCCTTCGAGGTGCGTGTCGCCGCTCAACGGCGAGTACACCTCCACCGTGACCATCACCGAGACGTACTTCAGTGGCACGGTCGAGAACATCCCGGTCGGGCAGAACGTGCACGAGCTGAGCACGAGCACCGATCACGGCAACACCGGCCTGAACCAGAACTACTTCACGCAGGGCGCGGTCGGAACCCAGACCGGACCGGCGAACCTGGGCCAGCCGGTGAGCTTCACCTCGCCGTCGAGTGGCGGAGCAGCCACGCAGACGTTCACGGTGACCACCTCGGTCCCCGAGACCTACGTGCTCGGCAACGGCTACATGCGCTCACCTTCGAGCGCGACGATCACCGCGCCTTCCGGAGGGTGCACGCCCCCGCCGCCACCGCCCTCGCCGCCGACGGTATCGGTGACGGCCCAGACGAGCTGCGCCTCGCCGCTCGACGGCACCTTCAACGCCACGGTCGACATCGCCTCGAGCGCTGCGTTCTCGGTGCCCGCGGGCACGAGCGCCGGCTCCAGGGGGATCAACTTCCTCTCGCCCAACGTCACCGGTGCCCCGTCGAGCATCCGCTCGGGACACACCACGTTCACCCTCACCGGGCTGACTCAGTCGACGGTCTACGTGGTCGGCGCACCCGGCGGCAACATCGCCAGCGCCACGATCGCCGCGCCGAGCGGTGGCTGCACCCCGCCGCCTCCGCCCCCGACGTGCAACACCGGCCAGACGCTGGTGAACGGCGTCTGCACGACCCCGAGCTGCCCGAGCGGACAGATGCTCGTAAACGGTGTCTGCACCACGACGTGCACGGGCGGTCAGATGCTCGTCAACGGCACCTGCGTCACTCCGTCGTGCACCGGCGCGGCCTGCAACCCGCAGCCGCCGACGTGCGCTCCGAGCCAGACCCTGGCGGGCGGGCGGTGCGTCTCGCGTCCGCTGGTCACCTGCCCTCCCGGCACGGTCAAGTCGGGCACGAGCTGCGTGCGAGAGGCCTGCCGGGTCGCCGCCCGGTCGTCCTTCCGGGTGCGCGCCGGCGAGACCAACACGATCGTCGTGTCGGTCCGGACGAAGAGCGGTGCGCTTTCGGGCGCGACCGTGCAGATCACCCTCCCCGGCGGCAAGACGATCACCGTCAAGCCCACCACGCGGGAGCATGACCGTCAGGGTCAAGCCGAAGCACAGCGGAACGATCTACGTCCGCAGCACCGGATGCACGAACGCCAAGCTGAAGGTGTTTGCGCCGAAGGTGCCGACCGCCCACCATCCGCCGGCCTTCACCGGTTGATGTCAGTGCACCGTCACGCGACGCGCCGCGGCCTTCGGGCCGCGGCGCTCTGCGCCGGGCTTGCGGTAAGCGGCCTGGCGGTGCCCGCGGCGGGACAGAGCGCTCAGGTCAAGCGTCAGGTGCTCTCGCATCCGGGCTACGCCTCGACCTGGGGCTACCTGGAGCGGCCGACGGCGGCGTACGCGTCGCCTTCGCGCCGGGGCCGGGTCCTCGGTCGCCTGGGGCTGACGACGCAGGACGGCACGAGCGAGCTGGTGTTCGAGCAGCAGCGCGTCCGCCGGCACGGCGAGTGGTGGGTGCAGGTGCGACTCCCCTTGCGTCCGGCGGGTCAGATCGGCTGGGTCCCGCAGCGTGCGCTCGGCGAGCCGCAGACGGTGCACACCTACGTGGTCGTCTCGACGGAGCAGACGACCCTGACTCTTTATCGCGACGGCCGCGTGATCTTCCGCGCTCCGGTCGGTCCGGGCAAGCCGAGCACGCCCACGCCGCACGGCCAGTTCTACATCCGCGACATGATCACCGGCTTCCCGGCGGACAGCCTGTATGGCCCGGTGGCGTTCGGGACCTCCGCGCTGTCGAACGTCGAGACCGACTGGCCCGGTGGCGGCGTGATCGGCATCCACGGGACCGACGAGCCGTGGCTGATCCCCGGCCACCCGTCGCACGGCTGCATCCGGCTGCGCAACTCCGACGTGGAGCGGCTGAGCCGGCTGCTCCCGATCGGGACGCCGCTGACGATCGAGTAGCGAGACGGGAAGAAAGTTCCACTCGGCGGCGCGAGCGCGCCGTAGCCGAGGTTGTTCCCGCTCACCGGGACGAAACTCGGTCTCGGCGCTCTGGGCGCACCGAGTGGAACGTTATTCCCGGTCCGTGACCACGAAGCGGACGCCAGCGACTGTGAACTCGTCCCGCGCGCCGGCGCCGGCGCCGGCGATCCGCACCTCGATCAGGCCGCGGTCCTCGGGGTCCTCGACCAGCGATACGCCGCCGCCGCCACCGATGACCGAGCGCCACCGTTCCCCGACGGCCGCCGCGTCGCGCACGCCCACCACCGCGCCCACGATCCGCCCCGCCCCGCCCCCGCGTGCAGACCACCCCGGTCCACCCCACAGCCAGGACTCCGCCGGCCGCGGCTCGCTCAGCGAGACGATTGCCCCGCGCATGTCGCCGGGGTGGAGGTGGACCTCGGCCATCTCCGGGAGCGAGACCTCGAACACCTCACGCACCCCCGCCGCGGCGACCCGCGCACGAGCCGGCGGCAGCGAAGCCACCTGGAACATCAGCATGTAGCCGCAGTCGCCACCGCGCCGGTCGAGCAGACGACCCGCGGCGGTGCCCTCGCTCACCGGAGAGACCACCTCCAGGAACGTGTCTCCGAGCGCGAACACTGCGTTGCGCAGGCCGAAGTGGCCGACTCCCGGGTCGGCAAACGGCGCGCCGAGGTCCATCGACGAGCGCAGTGCCTCCGCCACCGGCTCGAGCGACCGCGCCGCCAGCACCGCCTGACGCAGCCGTGGGAGCTCGGTCAAGGCGCCGGTGAGACCGAGCCGACGAGCGACCCGTAGACGAACTGCGTCTGGCGCGCCACCTCGGCCCAGTCGAAGCGGAGCACGTGCTCACGCGCCTCGGCCACGAGCTGCGCCCGGGTGGCGTCGTCTACGAGCACCCGTTCCAAGGTCTCGCGCAACGCTCCCGCGTCGCGCGCCGGGAACCGAAGGCCGACCGTGCCGTCGCCGGGCACGACCTCGCGAAGCCCGCCCGTGTCGGCGACGACGCACAGGCACCCGGACGCCATCGCCTCGAGCGCCACCAGTCCGAACGGCTCGTAGATCGAGGGGACGATGCAGAGGTCCGCCACCCGGTAGAGCGCGTGCAGCTTGTCGTCGCCGACCCACCCGAGGAATGATCCGTGACGCATCAACCCCAGTTGGCGCGCCTGGCGCTTGAGCTCGGCCTCGGCCGTGCCCGTGCCGGCGACGACGAAGCGGACGTTTCCGTGGCGGCGAACGATGGGCGCGAGCGCATCGAGGGCGAGGTGGAAGCCCTTCTCGTAGACGAGGCGCCCCACCAGCAGAACCAGGCGATCGTCCGGCCGGGCGAACTGGGCACGCAATCCCGGAAGATCCTCCACCAACGGCTCCAGATCGGCGGGGTCGATCCCGTTGGGAATCGTGGTGAGCCGCGCCGCCGGGACCCCGAACACGCTGCGCATGTGGCTCTGCATGAACTCCGAGCAGGTGATCACGTGATCGGCGCGCCGGACCATCGCGCGCTCCACCGCGTGAATGTGCGACTGCGGGTGGTTCTGCACCCATCCTTGATGACGGCCGTACTCGGTGGCGTGGACGGTCACGAGCCAGGGCGCGCCAGCGCCGCGCGCCACCTGCCGCGCGGCGCTCGCCACCAGCCAGTCATGCGAGTGCACCAGGTCCGGCTCGAGCCGCGAGCACACATCGAACCCGAGCGCGCACATGTCGGCGTTCATGTCCTTGACCCAGCGCAGGAACGCGCCCATGTCCTTGGGGAACTGCGGCTCGCGCACGCGGTGCACGACGACCCCGTGACGCTCCTCCTCGACCGGGAGGCGACCGCCGCCACGGGTCAGAACATGCACCTCGACCCCGTCGGCCACCAGGTGCTCTGAGAGCTTGCGCACGTGGCGGCCGAGGCCCCCTTCGATGACGGGCGGGTACTCCCAGGAGAGCAGCAGAACGCGCATGGCCCCGCCGCACCCTACCGCGAGACGGCTACAAACGCTCGAACACGCCGAAGCCGTGCTCCCCGAGCACGTCGGCGATGCGCGCGCGCCCGTCGAATGAGCGCTGCTCGCCGTGCAGCACGTCGCGCCACCGTCCCTGTGGCACCTCGAGCGTCCCGTCGCCGACGTCGCCCCGAACGGCGACCGCGACCATCACCTCGTCGGCGCGCACGTACGCGCACACCCGATCGCCGGCATCGAGGGGCTCATACCCGCCGCCGGCGAACACCTCAGGGCGGCGTCCCCGCAGCCCGAGCAGGCGAAGGATCAGGAACATCTTGCGCGTCTCGAAGTCGGGCGGGGAGCCGCCCATCAGCCTGCGGAGCATCGCCTGGCGCCAGTCCCAGTCGACCGGGCGGCGGTTGTCGGGATCGACCAGCGCCAGGTAGTGGAGCTCGTCGCCCTGGTAGATGTCGGGGACCCCCGGCGCGGTCAGCTTGAGCACGACCTGGCCGAGCGCGGTCCGCTCGGCCAGCTCGGCGAGCTGCCAGCAGAACGGCTCGAAGTCCTCGAGGAACGGCTTGTGGTCGTAGAGCGAGCGGCAGAAGCCCTTGACGGCGTCCTCCCACTTGGTGTTCTGGTCGACCCAGTTGGTGTTGCGCTTGGCTTCGCGGAGCGCCTTCTCCATGTACGTCTCGAGTCGCTCGACCTCGATCGGCCAGGCGCCGACGAGCGTCTGGAAGATGAAGTAGCGCTCGATGTCGTCGGGCGCACCCTCCGAGGAGCGCAACGAGTCGGTCGCCGAGAACCAGCGCTCGACGTGCCTGGCCCACTCGGACGCCACACCCGAAAGCGCGGCGATCCGCGCCCGCACGTCGGCCGAGCGCTTGGCGTCGTGCGTTTGGGTCGTCAACAGGTTGAACGGGAAGCGCTCGGCCCGCTCGCGGTTGGCGGCGTGGAAACGCTCGACCGACACGCCGAAGCGCGACGGGTCGCCACCGACGTCGTTCAGCGCCAGCAGGCGGCCGTAGCGGTAGAACGCCGTGTCCTCGACGCCCTTGGCCATGATCGCCGGCGTCGTCTGCTGAAAGCGTGTGACGAACGCGGCCGGAGCCTCGTCCTCGAGCAGCAGCATGCGCGCGATGTCCTGCGGCATCTCCGCCGCCGCCACCGCCTCCCGATCGGCATCTTCGACGCGTCCACGCAACGGCTCAACGTAGGTCCGGTACACCGGCAGCGAGGACACCGCCCCGATGAGGTCATCCAGACGTGCCTCGTCGCCCAGCTCCCGGGTAAGCCGCTCGAGCTCTGGCCGGAACGTCCCGCTCGCTTGCTCGACCTTGGTCTCGGTCGCCCACTCGCCGAACGCTCGTGAGTCGCCGGACACGCGCTCCCAGAGCGCGTTCAACGTGTCCTCGCCCGCGGGATCGACGAACAGCCCGCACACGTCGTTGAGGAACTCATACCCCACCGTCCCCGAGACGGGCCAGTCGCGCAGCTTCTCGCCGGGGTCGAGGATCTTCTCCACCCACACGAACGACACGCCCCGCTCGGAAAGCCGGCCGAGGTACTCGGCGGGATCGGCGAGCCCATCGGGATGGTCGACGCGCAACCCGTCGATCAGCCCGTCGCGCACCAGCGAGATGGCGTACGCATGCGTGGCCTCGAACACATCCGGGTCCTCGATGCGGATCGCGGCGAGGTCGTCGATGTCGAAGAACCGCCGGTGGCGGCCGGTGACAGGATCGACATCGAAGAACTTCTCGCGAAGCTCGGGGTCCGACCAGAACCGGTTGGCGTCGTCGGCGCCCATGTGGTTGGGCACCACGTCGAGCACGATCCCCAGTCCGGCGTCGCGCGCGGCACCGCTCAGGCGGCGGAACTCCTCCTCGCCACCGAGCGCGTCAGAGAGCCGCGACGGGTCGACCACGTCGTAGCCGTGCGTCGACCCCGGCCGCGCCTGGAACGACGGGGACAGGTACAGGTGCGAGATCCCGAGATCCCGGAGATAGGGCACCAACGCGCGCGCGGCCGCGAAGCCGAACGAGGACGTCAGCTGCAGGCGGTACGTCGCCCGCACCTCGGGGCGCCCCGCAGCGCTCATCGCAAGCGCTTGAGGATCAGGATCGAGTGGGCCATCACCGTCACCTCGGTGCGGGCGCCGTGCTCGCTCGAGCCAGGCTGTGCCTGCGGATCGGCGGTCGAGAGCTCGAGCGCCCAGCGCGCGCCGAAGCGACGCCGCGGCAGGTTGAACGCCCGGTCCTCCCAGTGCGCGTTGAAGAGCACGAAGAAGGAGTCGTCCTCGATGTCCTCGCCGTGGGGACCCGCGACATCGAGCTCGCGGCCATTGAGGAACATGCCGAGCACGGGCTCGCCGCTGTTCCAGTCGCGACGGGTCATCTTGAGACCGTCGGGACGGAACCACCAGACGTCGGGGAGGCCAGAGCCCTTGAGCTCGGCGCCGCGCAGGAACGACTCGCGCCGGAACACGGGATGCTCGTGGCGCAGGCGGATCAGCCGGCGCGTGAAGTCATGCATCTCCTTGGCTCGGTCGCTCAGGTTCCAGTCGAACCAGGAGATCTCCGAGTCCTGACACCAGCCGTTGTTGTTCCCGCCCTGGGTGCGGTCGATCTCGTCGCCGCCGAGGAGCATCGGCGTGCCCTGGGAGAGGAACAGCGTGGTCAGAAAATTGCGCTGCTGACGCCCGCGCAGGGCGAGGATCTCAGGATCGTCAGTCTCGCCTTCGGCGCCGCAGTTCCACGACCGGTTGTCGTCGGTGCCATCGCGGTTGTCCTCGAGGTTGGCCTCGTTGTGCTTGTGCTCGTAGCTGACCAGGTCGCGCAGCGTGAACCCGTCGTGGGCCGTGATGAAGTTGATCGAGGCGAACGGCTCGCGCCCGTCAGCCTCGTACAGGTCGGCCGATCCCGATAGCCGCTGCGCAAATTCCCCGCAGTTGGACTGGGCGCGCCAGTAGTCGCGCATCGAGTCGCGGTAGACGCCGTTCCATTCCGACCACAGCACCGGGAAGTTGCCGACCTGGTAGCCGCCGGGACCGACGTCCCAGGGCTCGGCGATCAGCTTCACCTGGGACAGGATCGGGTCCTGGTGAATGACGTCGAAGAACGCCGAGAGCCGGTCGACGTCGAAGAACTCTCGCGCCAGCGCGGAGGCGAGGTCGAAGCGGAACCCGTCGACGTGGCACTCGGTCACCCAGTAGCGCAGCGAGTCCATGATCAGGCGCAGCACGCTGGGGTGCACGGGGTTCAGCGAATTGCCCGTGCCGGTGAAGTCCATGTAGTGGCGCGGGTCGTCCGGCACCAGCCGGTAGTAGGCGGCGTTGTCGACGCCCTTGAACGACAGCATCGGGCCGAGGTGGTTGCCCTCGGCGGTGTGGTTGTAGACGACGTCGAGGATCACCTCGATCCCGGCGCGGTGCAGCGCCTTGACCATCCCCTTGAACTCGCGCACCTGCTCGCCTCGGCGGCCGGTGGCGGCGTACTCGGAGTGGGGCGCCAGGTAGCCGATCGTGCTGTAGCCCCAGTAGTTGGTGAGGCCGCGCTCGGCGAGGAACGACTCGTCGGAGATGTGATGCACGGGCAACAGCTCGACAGCGGTCACGCCGAGGTCCTTGAGATACGCGATCGCGGGATCCGACGCCAGCCCCGCGTAGGTTCCGCGCAGATCCTCTCTGACCTCGGGATGGCGCATGGTGAAGCCCTTGACGTGGGTTTCGTAGATCACCGTGTCGGCGAAGGGGATCCGCGGCGGCGTGTCGCCCTCCCACCAGAACTGGTCGTCGATCACCACCGACTTCGGCATCGCGGCGGCGTCGTCCTCGTCGTCCATCTCGAGGTCCGCCTCGTCGCCGGCCTCCGGTTCGGGCACGTACGGGAGCACGTTGGCGTCGTGAGCCCAGTCCACCATCCCGTCGATCGCCTTGGCGTAGGGATCGAGCAGCAGCTTCGCCGGATTGAAGCGGTGACCCTCGTGCGGCGCGTACGGACCATGGACGCGGTAGCCGTAACGCTGACCCGGGCCGACTTCGGTGAGGTAGGTGTGCCAGTTCAGCGCGCGCCCGCGCGTGAGCTCGACGCGCGTCTCCTCGTCGGACTCGTCGAACAGGCACAGCTCGATGCGCTCGGCGTGCTCGGAGAAGATCGAGAAGTTCGTCCCGGTGCCGTCCCACGTCGCACCGAGCGGGAAGGGCCGTCCCGGCCACTGCTTCGTCATGCGACCAATGCGCCGGAGAGGGGGGAGAGCGTGACGAACCCGTCGCCCATCTCCGCGGACGAGGTTGCCAGCGCCACAGTCGATCCCGCGCACGGGACCTGCCGCGGCTCGGCGGCGAAGTTGCACACCAGGTCGAGCCCGCCGCGGCGCACGTGGAGCCAGCGCGCCTCCTCGTCGAAGTCGATGACCTCGGCGTCGCCGGCACCGCCGATCCGCCGGCGCGTCGCCAGCAGGTCCACGTACAGGCGCTGGATCGCGGGATCGCCACGGCGCGTCAGCTTCGAGCGCTCGAACGTCGCCACATCCTGCGGATCCGGGATCTCGCCACCGAACTGGGCGAACGACGCGAACTCGCGGCGGCGCCCGTCCCGCGTGGCATCCGCGATGTCGGCATCGATGTGGTCGGAGAAGAACTGGAATGGTGCCTCCTCGCCGTACTCCTCGCCCATGAACAGCATCGGCGTGAACGGGGCGAGCAGCGTGCACAGCGCCGCCAGCGGCCGTGACTCGGGCGGCATCCGATCGCCGTAGGCACGGTTGCCCACCTGGTCGTGGTCCTGGGAGAAGACGACGAACTGCTCGGGGGGGACGTCGTCGGCGGGCGCGCCGAAGCGACGCCGTCGGAACTCCGAGTACTCCCCGTCGTGCACGTGCGGGCGGTGGAACGCCTTGGCGAGGTCGGCCACACGACCGAACTCCGAGTAGTAGCCGTCGCTCTCGTCGGTTACGAGCGTACGCAGCGCGTGGTGGAAGTCATCGGCCCAGGTGGCGTCGCAGGCGTAGCCGCCCCGCTCGCGCGGGCGCATCACCTTCGGGTCGTTGAGCCCGCTCTCCGCGATCACCAGCGCGCTCGGGTTGATGTTGTGGACGCGGCGCGCCACCGCGGCCACGATGTGCTCGGCGCTCGAGTCGAAGATGGACCAGATCGCGTCGAGGCGCAGCCCGTCGATGCCGAAGTCGCGCACCCAGCCCTCGGCGCTCTGGGCCACCCACTCGCGCACGCCGTCGCAGTCGGCATCGTCGTAGTTCACGGCGCGGCCCCAGGGCGTCTCGTACTTCTCGGTGAAGTAGGGACCGAAGGCGTCGAGCGCCGGCGTGCCGGACGCGCCGACGTGGTTGTAGACCACATCGAGGATCACGGCGAGGCCCGCCTCGTGTGCCGCGCGCACGAGATCGGCGAGCTCGTGCGGCCCGCCGTAGGAGGACTGGGCGGCGGACAGGTAGACGCCGTCGTAGCCCCACCCGTGGCGGCCGGGGAACTCGGCCACGGGCATGATCTCGATCGCGCTCACGCCGAGCTGGGCCAGCGCCGGAAGCTCGCGAGCGGCGGCGGAGAACGTGCCCTCACGCGTGAACGTTCCCACGTGCAGCTCGTAGATGACGTGCTCGTCGAGCGACGGCGGATCGGCAAGCGGCGCCACCGGCGCCTGAAGGGCCACCACGCGCGACGGGCCGCGCAGCCCCTCGGGCTGCCAGCGCGTGCACGGGTCCGGGTACGCCTCAGCACCGTCGAGCACGAACTGGTAGTCCTCGCCGGCGCTCACGTCATCGACCGCGACCTCGTACACGCCGTAGCCGGCGTCGTCGAGCGGCACCTCGCGATCGCCGCCGAGCCGGACCGCCACCGCCTGGGCGCGCGGCGCCCACACGCGGAACTCGACGCCACCGTCCTGAAGCACCCGCGCGCCGAGCGGGCGATCCCAGGGGTATTCCGCCTCCTCGCCCGTCCCCGGATTCGGACGCGTCCGCGTCCGAGCGTCACTCATCAGGCACGAGCCAGACGGCGGCGAGCGGGGGCAGGGTGATCTCGGCCGACACCGGCTGGCTGTGCCAGGGGATCGGCTCTGGCGCTACGCCGCCGAGGTTGCCCATGTCGCTGCCGCCGTAGAAGGTGGAGTCGGTGTTGATGGCCTCTTTCCAGCGGCACGCCCGCGGCAGGCCGAGCCGGTAGGGAGCCCGCGGCACCGGAGAGAGGTTGGCGGCGAACACGGCGATCCGCTCGCCGTCCCGGGACTGCCGCGCGAAGGCGATGACGTTGTTGTCGGCGTCGTTGGGCTCGAGCCACCAGAATCCGCTCGGATCGGCGTCGACCTCCCACAGCGCCGGCTCTGACTTGTACAGCCGGTTGAGGTCGCGCACGAGCGCCTGGATGCCGGCGTGCTCGCGCGTCTCGAGCAGATGCCAGTCCAGCGAGCGGTCCTCGCTCCACTCCGCCTCCTGGGCGAACTCCTGGCCCATGAACAGCAGCTTCTTGCCCGGGTGCGCCCACATGTACGCGTACAGCGTCCGCAGGTTGGCCAGCTTCTGCCAGCGGTCGCCGGGCATCTTGTTGATCAGCGAGCCCTTGCCGTGCACGACCTCGTCGTGCGAGAGCGGCAGGATGAAGTTCTCGCTGAACGCGTACATCAGGCTGAAGGTGAGCTCGTGGTGGTGGTAGCGGCGGTAGATCGGGTCCTGCTGGAAGTAGGCCAGCGTGTCGTGCATCCAGCCCATGTTCCACTTGAAGCCGAAGCCGAGGCCGCCCAGGTACGTCGGCCTTGATACCCCCGGCCACGCCGTTGACTCTTCGGCGGCGGAGATGATTCCGGGCTCACGGGCGTACATGACCTCGTTGAGCTCCTTGAGGAAGGCCACGGCGTCGAGGTCCTCGCGCCCGCCGAACTCGTTCGGGACCCACTCGCCGGCACGCCGCGAGTAGTCCAGGTAGAGCATCGAGGCCACGGCGTCGACGCGGATGCCGTCGATGTGGTACTCGCGCAGCCAGAAGAGCGCGTTCGAGATCAGGAAGTTGCGGACCTCGTGACGCCCGTAGTTGAACACGAGCGTGCCCCAGTCCGGATGCGCGCCCCGGCGCGGGTCGGCGTGCTCGTACAGAGCCGTCCCGTCGAAGCGGGCGAGCGCGAACTCGTCGCGCGGGAAATGCGCGGGCACCCAGTCGAGGATCAGCCCGATGCCGTTGGCGTGCATGCGGTCGACGAACTGGCGCATGTCGTCGGGTGAGCCGTAGCGCGGCGCGGGCGCAAAGTAACCGGTCACCTGGTAGCCCCACGAGCCCGAGAACGGGTGGGCCATCACCGGCAGCAGCTCGACGTGGGTGAAGCCCATGTCGTTGACGTAGGCCGAGAGCTCGTCGGCGAGCTCGAGGTAGGAGAGAGGCCGGTTGTCCTCGAGCGAGTTCAGCCGCCACGATCCGAGGTGGACCTCGTAGATCGACATCGGGCTCGACAGCGGCTGTTGCTCGGCCCGCCGCGTGAGCCAGTCGTCGTCGTTCCACTTGTGCGCAGAGCGCGCAACCACCGACGCCGTCTTGGGCGGGACCTCGGTCTCGAACGCGTACGGGTCCGCCTTGAGCTTGAGCTCCCCGTCGGCGGCGAGGATCTCGTACTTGTAGCGCGCCCCCGGCTCGACGCCGGGCAGGAACACCTCCCAGATCCCGGTCGAGCCGAGCGTGCGCATCGCGTGCAGGCGGCCGTCCCACGAGTTGAAGTCGCCGACCACGCTGACGGCCTGCGCCGCCGGCGCCCACACCGCGAACGCCGTGCCGGTGACGCCGTCGTGCTCGCGCACGTGCGCGCCCAGCTTCTCGTAGATCTCCTCGTGGCGCCCCTCGGTGATCAGGTGCAGGTCGAGCTCGCCGAGCGTCGGCTCGAATGCGTACGGGTCGTCGATCGTGAAGTTGCCGCCCGTGCCGTAATCGACCGCGAGCCGGTAGCGGAGCGGCAGCTCCGCCCCCGCCACGTGCCCTTCGAACACGCCGCCGGCGTGTATCTGCTCGAGCTCGACCGTGTCGCCTCCGTCGACGACCGCCTTGACCTCGCACGCGGCCGGACGCAGCGCGCGGATGACCACGCCACCGTTCTCGGAGTGGGCGCCGAGCACCGCGTGCGGATTGGAGTGCTGGCGGTGAACCAGCGCATCGAGCTCTTCTGTCGTCACGCTCATGCGGAGTCCACGAGACGGCGGATGCCCGCAACCGGGATCGGGACCCACGTGGGACGGTTGTCGAGCTCGTAGCGAAGCTCGTAGATCGCCTTCTCGAGCTCGAAGATCGACAGCAGGTTCGTAACCGCCGCCTCGCCCGCCGGCAGCAGCGTGGGATCGATCTCCGCGAAGTACTGGCCAAGGAACCGTTCGCGGGCGTGATCCTCGAACTCCGGCGGAGCCTCGGAGTGACGCAGGATCTCCACCGCCGAGGTGACGTAGGCGAACGAGCGCAGCATGCCCGCCACGTCGCGCAAGGGCGAGCGCTTCTGCCGGCGCTCGTAGAGCGGGCGCGCCGGCTCGCCTTCGAAGTCGATGATGACCCAGCCACCCGGGGTGTACAGGGTCTGGCCCAGGTGATAGTCGCCGTGGGTGCGGATCACGCGGCCGCTGACGCCGATCTGGGCGCGCGCGGCCAGCCGCTCGCGCACGTCCTGCCCGCGGCCGGCGATGGGAGCGAGGCGCTCGTCGTCGGGTAGGCGCAGGAAGATCCGCTCGATGTCCTCGTCGACGGTGGCGGTGAGCAGCGACAGCGCCTCCTGGCTCGGCTCCTCGGGCGCGAACGGCGGATCGGAGGCGTCCATGCCCAGGGCGTTGTGCATGTGCGCCGTCACCGCGCCGAGGCTCCCGAGCTGCTCGAGGAACCAGTCGGGGTCCGACGTCATGCGCTCGAGCGCCAGCTCCCATCCGCCGCTGGCACCCGGCAGGAACTTCTGGGCGACGCCGAGGGTCGCGCTCAGAGCGTGGCCGTCGTACTCGTACCAGCCGTGCAGCGGCGCGATGTTCGGGAAGCGGTGAGTGGTGAGGAAGCGCAGCATCTCGAGCTCCGGGTTGATCCCCGGCTCGAGCTTGCGGAAGACCTTGAGCACGAGCTGATCGTCGATCACCAGCGATGAGTTCGACTGCTCCACTCCCATCGCCCGCACGTGAGCATCGTCGCTCACGCTGGCGGCGCCGTCGGCACGGTGGAAGCTGAGCTTCCCCTCGGGGGTCTCGAGCTCGTCGCCGCGGTCCATCCGCACGCACGAGCTCGATCAGCCGCGCCGGGTCGGCCAGGGCGTCGTATGCCGTCCAGTCCTTGGTCCGGGCGATCGCCTGCTCGCTCACCTCGGCATCGGCGGCACGCAGCAGCAGCGGGAGTTGGTAGAGCTCGTGCGTGCCGGTGGCGAAGCGCGTCTGCACGAGTGCCAGGAACAGCGGGGGCTCGTCACGCAGCGGCACCGTCTCGACGATGTCGATGCCCGCCACCGAGCGCGACTTCGACGCGTACCAGCGCTGGTGCTGCACCCAGTCGCGCAGGCTCTCCTCGTCGAGGCACTGCCGGATCTCCGCCACCGGGACCTGCGTTGGCTCAGTCATTCGGAGCCTCGGGCTTCTCTTCCTCGACCAGCGCGAACCAGTAGAACCCGCGCGGCGCCAGCGTCAGCAGGTACGGCCATTCGCCGATGCGCGGAAAGCGCGAATTCCCGAACAGCTCGACCGGGTAGCGCCCTTCGAAGTCGCTCAAATCGAGCTCCACCGCCTGCGCCGAGCGCGCGAGGTTGTGGACGCACAGCACCAGGTCGTCCTCGAAGCGACGGATGTGGGCGAAGATCCGCTGGTTGGATGGCTCGATCGGCTCGTAGGTGCCGAAGCCGAACACCGGGTGCTCCTTGCGCAGCGCGATGAAGCGGTGCATCCAGCGCAGCAGGCTGGTGGGCGTGCGCAGCTGGGCCTCCACGTTGACCGCCTGGAAGCCGTAGACCGGATCCATCAGCGGCGGCGCATACAGCTGGGCGAAGTCCGCGCGGGAGAAGCCGCCGTTGCGGTCGCCGGTCCACTGCATCGGCGTGCGGACACCGTCGCGGTCGCCGAGGAACACGTTGTCGCCCATGGCGATCTCGTCGCCGTAGTAGAGGACGGGCGAGCCCGGGAGGGAGAACATGATCGCGGTCATGAGCTCGATCTCGTCGCGGCCGTTGTCGAGCAGCGGGGCCAGGCGCCGGCGGATCCCGAGGTTGATCTTCATCCGCGGATCCTTGGCGTACTCGTTGTACATGTAGTCCCGCTCGTCGTCGGTCACCATCTCGAGCGTCAGCTCGTCGTGGTTGCGCAGGAACAGGCCCCACTGGCAGCCATCCGGGATCTGAGGCGTCTGTTCGAGGATCTCGTAGATCGGGACTGCCTCCTCGCGGCGCACGGCCATGAACATGCGGGGCATGACCGGGAAGTGGAACGCCATCTGGCACTCATCGCCGTCCCCGAAGTACTCGACCACGTCGGCCGGCCACTGGTTCGCCTCGGCGAGCAGCACTCGGTCGGGGTAGCGCTCCTCGATCTCGCGACGGACCCGCTTGAGGTAGGCGTGGGTCTCAGGCAGGTTCTCGCCGTTGGTGCCCTCCCGCTCGTAGAGGTAGGGGACGGCGTCGAGCCGGAAGCCGTCGAGCCCGAGGTCGAGCCAGAAGCGCAGAACGTCGAGCATCGCCTCCTGGACCTCGGGGTTGTCGTAGTTGAGGTCGGGTTGGTGGGAGAAGAAGCGGTGCCAGTAGTAGGCCCCGGCCGTCTCATCCCACGTCCAGTTGGAGGTCTCGGTGTCGAGGAAGATGATCCGGGCCTCCTCGTAGCGGTGCACCGTGTCGGACCACACGTACCAGTCGCGCTTAGGCGAATCAGGACTGGAGCGCGCCTCCTGGAACCACGGGTGCTCGCTCGAGGTGTGGTTCATGACCAGGTCGGCGATCACGCGGATGCGCCGGGCGTGAGCGGCGTCGATCAGCTCATGGACGTCGTCGACCGTGCCGTAGTCGGGGTGGACCTTCCTGAAGTCGGCGATGTCGTAGCCGCCGTCGCGCAGCGGCGAGGCGTAGAACGGCAGCAGCCAGATGCAGTCGATGCCGAGCCACTGGAGGTAGTCGAGCTTCTCGGTGAGCCCGCGGAAGTCGCCCGAGCCGTCGCCGTTGGCGTCGAAGAAGGCGCGGATGTGAATCTCGTAGAACACGGCGCCCTTGAACCACAGCGGCTCGGCCTCGAACCACTGACGAGCTTGCGCGTGGGGGTGGGGCGTGCCGCCGGCGTCGGGACGACCGTCGGTGCGGGCCTGGGGACGCTCGGACGCGATCAGGTGCGTGAGGGTGGGGGGGCCGGCCATCAGCAGTGTTCTCCCCTGTAAGTACGCCCGCACCGAGAGGGGTCACCGGTGGATGCTGGGCAAGGACGCAGGAGCCGTGGCGCAGCAGCGCTGCGCGAGGCGACGAGGACACAGCCCAGCGCCGCCGGGGGCCGCTCGAATGCGGGTGTAGTTGCGGGGGAGGGCACTAATGCTCGATGCGGAAGACGTGGGCCTGGCGGACCCCGGGTTCCAAGCGCACGAAGTTGGGCCCGATCCGCCACTGGTAGCGCTCGTCGCTGAGGAGGTCGTGCACGCCGAAGCTCGGCGCCAGCCCGAGGCTCGCCGGGACCACGGCGACGCCCTCCTGCGTCTGGTGGGGGTCGACGTTCACGATCGTGAGGATCGTGTTGCCCGGTGATTGCTTGGCATAGGCGATGAGTGCGTCGTTGGCGGTGTCGAGGAAGGTGATGTTGGACAGGCGCTGAAGCGCGACATTCTCGCGTCGAATGTAGTTCAGGCGCTGTGCCATCGGCAGCAAGGGACCGTCGAGTGCGCGCTCCTTGATCTCGTACTTCTCCGAATGCAGGTACTCCTCGGAGCCCTCGCGCACCGCCACGTTCTCGAAGTGCTCATAGCCGGAGTAGATGCCGTAGCTCGGGCTGAGCGTGGCTGCGAGCACGAGCCGGGCCTCGAACCCCGGCCGCCCTCCGCGCTGCAGGTACTCGTGGAGGATGTCGGGCGTGTTGGCGAAGAAGTTCGGCCGGAAGTACTCCTGCTCACCGGAGTGGGCGAGCTCGGACACGTATTCGGTCAGCTCCCAGCGGGCGTTCTTCCAGGTGAAGTACGTGTAGGACTGGGTGAACCCGATCTTGGCCAGGTGGCGCATCACCGAGCGACGGGTGAACGCCTCGGCCAGGAACATGACGTCGCGGTCCCGCGCGTGCACCTCGCCGATCAGCCAGCGCCAGAACTCGAACGGCTTGGTGTGCGGGTTATCGACGCGGAAGACCTTCACCCCGCACTCGACCCACTGCAGCATCACGTCGCGGAGCGCATGCCACAGCCCCTCCCAGTCCGGCGACTCCCAGTTGACGTTGTAGATGTCCTGGTAGCGCTTGGGCGGATTCTCCGCGTATTTGAGCGTGCCATCCGGGCGGCGGTGGAACCACTCGGGGTGCTCGTGAAGCCACGGATGGTCGGCGGAGCACTGGATCGCGAAGTCGAGCGCGATGTCGATCCCGTGCTCCCGCGCGGTCGCCGTCAGCGAGCGGACGTCCTCGATCGACCCGAGCTCGGGGTGGACCGCGTCGTGACCGCCGTGCTCGTCGCCGATCGCCCACGGCGAGCCGGGATCAGCCGGGCCGGCGACGAGGGAGTTGTCGCGCCCCTTGCGGTTGGTGTGGCCGATCGGATGGATCGGCGGCAGGTAGACGACGTCGAAGCCGAGCTCGGCCAGGCGGGGGAGCTGGGCTTCGATGCCCTTCAGCCCTCCCCACGAGCGGGGGAACATCTCATACCAGGAGCCGAAGCGCGCCCGGAGCCGGTCGACCTCGACGACCAGCGGCTGGGGTAGCGCGACGTTCCCGTGGCGCTCCTGCGTGCGCTCCACGGCGGCGAACAGCTCCGGCCCAAGCGCCACGTCGTGCTTGGCGTTCTCCGGCACGGCGTCGTCCTCGAGCGTCTGGAGGGCGTGCTCGATCACGCCGCGGTCCGCTTTCGAGGCCCCCTTGCTCGCGGCGGCGGCTTGGAGCAGCAGCACGCCTTCGGACATCTCGCCGGCCAGGTCGTGCTGGTCGGCCGCGACCTTGCGCGCCAGCTCGTCGCGCCAGGTCCCGAACACGTCGGTCCAGGCCTCGATCGTGTACTCCCAGCGCCCTATGCGCTCGACGGTGAAGGTGCCGCTCCAGCGCACGCCGCCGAGGTGGGCGTCGATCCGGCGGAGCTCCGCCTCGCGCCAGTCAGCGTCGTCGGGGCCCCGGTAGCGCACCACCGCGCGGAGCAGGTCGTGCCCGTCGCGGAAGATGTCCGCCGACACGTCGACGGTGTCGCCCGCGCACCGCTTGGCCGGGAAAAGCCCGCCGTCGACCGCGGGCGCCGGGAGCTGGATCTCGATCCGCGGCGGCGGGGCCTTCTTCGGGCGGCGGGCACCGGTCGCGTTGCCCGTGGGCTTGACTTTGGTCTCGGGCATGGGGATCCAGGTCGAGGAGAGGACGCTTTCCTCGACAGTATCCAGGAGCCCGTATCGGGTAAACACGCGGGAATGAATGCGCTGCCTCGATCCTCCGGAGTGCAACTCCACCTGACATCCCTGCCTGAGGGCCGCCTCGGTCGGGAAGCCTTCGAGTTCGTCGATTGGCTCGCGGAAGCGGGTCAGTCGTGGTGGCAGGTGCTCCCGCTCGGGCCTCCGGACCGGCACGGTTCGCCGTACAAGGCGCGCTCGGCGTTCGCCGCGTGGCCGGGGCTGCTCGCCGACCCGCAGGCGGAGGTCTCCGAGGAGGAGATCGCCGAGTTCCGCGAGCGCGAGGCGTTCTGGATCGGCGATTGGGAGCGCTTCTCGAGGCGCGGCGCCGTCGCCGATCAGGTCCGCTTCGATCGCGAGTGGGCGGAGCTCCGCGCCTATGCCGAGCAGCGGGGCGTGCGCCTGCTGGGCGATGTGGCCATCTATGTGGCGCCGGGGAGCGCCGACCACCGCGCCCACCCCGAGCTCTTCCAGGAGGGGTTCGTGGCCGGCGCCCCGCCCGATGCCTACTCGGACACCGGGCAGCTGTGGGGCAACCCGCTCTACGACTGGCCCGCGGTCCGCCGCCGGCGCTACCGCTGGTGGGTCGAGCGGCTTCGGCGCACGCTCGAGCTCTTCGACGTCGCCCGCATCGACCACTTCCGGGGGCTGGTTTCCTACTGGGCGGTGCCGGAGGGCGACCGCACCGCGGTGAACGGGCACTGGAAGCGGGGACCGGGCCGGGCGCTCTTCCGAGCGATCGAGGACGAGCTCGGGTCGCTGCCGTTCGTGGCCGAGGACCTGGGCGTGATCACGCCGCCGGTCGAGGCGCTGCGCGACGAGCTCGAACTCCCCGGGATGCTCGTGCTCCAGTTCGGGTTCGACCCGAGCGACCCGAGCAACCCGCATCGGTTCGAGAACCACGTCGAGAACCGGATCGTCTACACGGGCACGCACGACCACGACACGGCCCGCGGCTGGTACGAGTCGCTCGACGCGCGCGAGCAGCTCGCCGTCGACGAGGTATTCGCCGAGCACGGCGTGCGCGAGCACGAGCCCTGGTGGTCGCTGATCCGGCTGGCGTTCGCCTCCCCGGCGCGCGTGGCCATGGTCCAGGCTCAGGACGTCCTCGGCCTGGACAGCGAGGCGCGCATGAACCAGCCGGGGCGCATCGGGACGAGCTGGCGGTGGCGGATGGAGCCGGGCGCGCTCACCCCGGTGCTGGCGGAGCGCCTTCGCGCCGTCACCGAGGAGGCGAAGCGGGCGAATCGCTAGCGCCGATTCGGCCGAATCGGCTAGCGCCGATTCGGTGGCGAGTTCGCCTGGCGGCGAAGTCGTGCCTTAGCGAACCAGTAGGTCGCCTTCACGCTCGTCTTGGTGTGGCGGTAGGCGTAGGTGAGGTCTCCACGGAGACGCCGCCACCGCGTCGTCTCATACGAGATCAGTGTCGACGGACGCACTTTCGTGGCCATCCCGGCCGCCGCCAGGGTCGTGAGCGCGCGCTCGGCGATCGCGATCTGGCCGAACGCGGTCGGATGCACGTGGTCGGTCATCACCAGGTTGCGGCCCCCGAAGTCGCTGAGGTCGGTGACGAGCGCCCCGTGCTCCCGGGCCACGCGCTCGATGATCGCGTTCAGGTCGCGCACCTTGGCGCCGGCCCGGGGACGCCCCAGGTCGAGCGGCGCGGTGGCGGTGAGGACGCGGTCGGCTCGCCGCTGCAGCGAGTCCATCGCGGCCCGGTAACCGAACTCGAACGTCTCCGGATCCCAGTCCATCGAGCGCACGTCGTTGACCCCGATGTACAGGCAGCCCAGGTCGAAGCGGGCCTCGCCATCGGCGGTGCGCTCGAATGCCGGGATCTGCGCCCGCACCACGTCGCCGGCCGTCGCCCCGTCGACCGCGTACCCGGAGTAGGGCATCCCGAGCCCGCGCGCCACCCACAGCGCCCACGACTGCAGCGCCACCCCCCACTGAAGCTCGCCGCCCCCGTTGGTGATCGAATCTCCGAAGGCCAGCACTCCCAGCTTGCAATCTGGCGACCGCCTGGTTTGTGCAGACATTCGCGGGGATTGAAGCGCAACCTCGTGCAGGAGGTTAGGCCTGGCGAGGTTCGGTGATAATCCGGGGGTGGACCAGGGCAGGGTCACCCTGAACGACGGCCGCGAGGATGTGCGCCGGGCCGCCGCGGATCTGGCCGAGCGCCTTCCCGACGCGCTCGCGCCGCTCGCGCGGCTCGCCTACAACTACCGCTGGTCGTGGACGCCCGACGGCGACGAGCTGTTCGCCGCCGTCGATCCCGAGCGGTGGGAGCTGTGCTGCCGCAACCCCGTGCGACTGCTGCAGGAGGTCAGCAGCCGCGTGCTCCATCGTGCGGCGGCCGACGAGGATCTGCTGGAGCGCGCCGCGGCGCTCGAGGCCCGGATCGCGGCCGACCTGGAGCGGCCGTTCGCCACCGCGATCGATCCGGAGCGCCCGGTGGCGTTCCTGTGCGCCGAATACGGCATCCACGTCTCGCTGCCCGTGTACTCGGGCGGGCTGGGGGCGCTCGCCGGCGACATCGTCAAGGAGGCCTCCGACAGCGCCGTGCCCCTGGTGGCGGTCGGGCTCATGTACCGCAAGGGTTACTTCCGCCAGCGCATCGACGCCGGCGGGTGGCAGCACGAGTACTGGCTGGACACCGACCCCGCGCGCCTACCCGCCGGGCTCGTCAGCACCGACGGCGGCGAGCCGCTGATCATCACCGTGCCCATCTACGGCCGCGAGGTCCGCGCCCAGATCTGGCGGATCGAGGTCGGCCGGATCCCGCTGTTCCTGCTCGACACCGACGTTGCGGGCAACGACACGCGGGATCGGTGGATCACCGCGCGCCTGTACGAGTCGGACTCGAGCATCCGCCTGGCCCAGTACGTCCTGCTCGGCGCGGGCGGCGTGCGCGCGCTCCGCGCACTCGGCATCGATCCCGGCGTGCTCCATCTGAACGAGGGCCACGCCGCGCTGGCGCCCGTCCAGCTCGCCGGAGAGCTGTTACACGGTGGCGACGCGCTCGACGCCGCGCTCGCCGGCGCGCGCGAGCGGACCGTCTTCACCACCCACACCCCGGTGCCGGCCGGCAACGACACGTACCCGGTCGAGCAGCTCGAGCGCGCCGTCTCAGGGTTGATGGCGGAGCTCTCGATCGACCCGGGCAAGCTGATCTCGCTGGGGCGCACGCGGCCCGAGGACGAGCACGAGCCGTTCGGCGTGACCCAGGCGGCGCTGCGGCTGAGCCGTGCCGCAAACGCCGTGAGCCGGCGCCACGGCGAGGTGGCGCGCGACATGTGGCACTCCCTGTGGCCCGAGAGCTCGCTCGACGAGGTTCCGATCGCCCACGTGACCAACGGCGTTCACGTGCCGACCTGGATAGGCGCGCCCATGCGGGAGCTCCTCGACCGCCATCTGGGGGAGGGCTGGCTTCAGCGCGCGACCGACCCGGCCGCCTGGGAGCCGGTCCACCGGATCCCCGACGCCGAGCTGTGGGGTGTGCGCGCGCGCCAGCGCGCGGCGCTGATCGAGTTCCTGCGCGAGCGGAGCACGACGGACCGCCTGGCCCGCGGGGACCTCCCCGAGTACGTGGACGCCGCTGCCCGAGCCTTCGACCCCAACGTCCTCACGCTCGGCTTCGCCCGGCGTGTGGCGACGTACAAGCGGCTTGAGCTCCTCACCCGCGATCCCGAGCGAACTCTCGAGCTGCTCGATGGCGACCGCCCCGTCCAGGTCGTGCTCGCGGGCAAGGCGCACCCGCGCGACGATGAGGCCAAGCGGACCGTGCAGCGGCTGTTCGGCATGAAGTACGCGCGCATCATCGGCGAGCGGGTGATCTTCCTCGACGACTACGACCTCGCCTCGGCTGCGCTTCTCGTCCAGGGCTGCGACGTGTGGCTGAACCTGCCGCGCCCGCCGCTGGAGGCGAGCGGTACGAGCGGGATGAAGTCCGCCATGAACGGCGGGCTCCAGCTGAGCGTGCTCGACGGGTGGTGGGCCGAGGGCTGCGATCCGTCGCTCGGATGGGGGCTCTCGGGCGAGGTCGATCACGATCACCACGCCCAGGACGAGCGCGACGCCGAGGCGCTCCACCGCGTCCTCGGGGAGGAGGTCCTGCCGGCCTTCTACGGCGGCTCGCCGCCCGTGGCCTGGCTCGAGCGCATGCGCGCCTCGCTGGCGGCACTCGGACCCCGCTTCTGCGCCACCCGGATGGTGGCGGAGTACGTCCGCGACGCCTATCGCGGATAGCCGCGGGTTCCCGCAGGTCTGGGAACTTTTGGCGCCCTCGTCGCGTCATTAACCTTGAAGCGCCATGTCTGCACCCGCCGATAAGTCGGAGCTCACCGAGCGCGAGGCGGCCGATCTCTCGGCGCTCGCCGACGGCTCACTCGACCCTGCCCGTAGAGAAGAGGTCCAGGCGTGGGTCGACGCCTCGCCCGACCGTGCCCTCCTCTACGAGCGGGAGCGCCGCGTGGTCGATCTCCTCCGCGGCGTGAGCACCTCCGAGCGCGCGCCCGAACGGCTGCGCGCGCGGCTCGCCGCAGCGCAGCCGCGGGCACAGGCGGTCGCGAAGCGCCGGCGACTCGGGTGGTCGGCCGGACTGGCGGGCGCCGTGGCCGCGGTGGCGGCGACGCTCGTGCTCGTCCTGCCCGGGAGCGCGCCGACGCTCGTCCAGGCGACCGCGGTGGCGGCGCTCGGCCCGGTGGCGCCCGCGCCGGCACCCGACCCCGGCGCCCCGGGCGCGCGGCTCGGCTCCGACGTGCAGGACGTGTACTTCCCCAACTGGTCCTCGACCGGATGGCGCGCGAGTGGCCAGCGCAGCGACACGATCCAGGGGCGGAAGATGCACACCGTGTTCTATCGGTGGGGGAGCGCGGAGATCGCCTACACGATCGTGAGCACGCCGGCACTGGCTCAGCCGAGCGCCCCGGTCAGCTACATGGGTGGCCTGGCACTGCGCACGCTCGACGTGAACGGCCGACAGGTGGTCACCTGGCAGCGGGACAACCACACCTGCATCCTCTCGACGGCGCACGCCGTGGCGCCGGCGGTGCTACGCGGCCTCGCCGCGTGGCACCCGACAGCCGCTTAGCTTCTCTCGCCGACGAGCGCGCCCGCCACGCGCTGGCGCGCGCGGTGCAGTCGCGTGGCGAGCGTCGCCTCGCCGACCTTCAGAGCGCGGGCCGCCTCGCGGTAGGAGAGGCCGACGACGTCGATCGCCACCAGCGCGTCGCGGAAGTCGTCCGGCAGTCGGGAGATCGCGGTGTACAGCTCGGCTGCCTCGAGGTGTGCGTGCGGCGAGGCCGCCGTGGGGTCCTCGGCCGAGTCGTCTTCGGGGAGCGGCACCGTCGCGGGGCGGCGCTGCGCCGATCGCCGCTGGCTGATGTACGTGTTGCGCAGGGCGCGGAGCAGGTAGCCGAGGTCGTCCTCGGAGCGCAGCAGGCGCGGCTTTCGCAGTACCCGGGCGAACGTCTCCTGGACCAGGTCCTCCGCCTCCTCGCGCGAGCCGGCGAGGCTCCACGCGGCGCGATACAGCCGGTCGACGTGGTCGCCGAGCGCCGCTGGATCGAGCCGGTGCGGCGTCAGTCTCGGAGGTCGGACAGGGGGCGTGGCGCCGGGCCCACGTACTTGGCCGTGGGGCGGATCAGCCGGCCCTCACGCTTCTGCTCCATGATGTGCGCCGACCAGCCCGCGGTGCGCGCGCAGGTGAACATCGGCGTGAACAGCTCCGGTGGGACCTGCGCGAAGTCGAGCACGACGGCTGACCAGAACTCGACGTTGGTGGCGAGCACGCGGTCGGGCCGGCGCGCCTGGAGCTCGGCGAGGGCCGCCTTCTCGAGCGCCTCGGCGACGTCGACGCGCGGCGCTCCGAGCCGGCGAGCCGTCTCTCGTAGCACCTTGGCGCGCGGATCCTCGGCGCGGTAGACGCGGTGGCCGAAGCCCATCAGGCGTTCGCCGCGGTCGAGCACCTCCTTGACGTAGCGTTCGGCGTCGCCGACCTCGGCCACGTCGTCGAGCATCTTCAGCACGCGGCTGGGCGCGCCACCGTGAAGCGGGCCGGAGAGCGCCCCCACGGCGGCGGACAGCGCGGCGGCGACGTCGGCGCCGGTCGAGGCGACGACGCGCGCGGTGAACGTCGAGGCGTTCATGCCGTGCTCGGCGGCCGAGATCCAATAGGCGTTGATCGCCTCCACGTGCCGGGGGTCGGCCTCGCCGCGCCAGCGGATCAGGAACCGCTCGGGAATCGAGGTCGCCCGGTCGATCTCTCGCTGCGAAACCGGGGGCTTGCCGATGCCTCGCGCGGACTGGGCCACGAACGACAGCGCCATCACGCTGGCGCGGGCAAGGTTGTCGCGCGCCTCCTCGTCGGAGATGTCGATCAGCTGCCCGAACCCCCACTGCGGCCCGAGCATCGCCAGCGCCGACTGCACGTCGACGCGCGGATCGCCGGAGTGGACGTGCAGCGGGTGGGGCTCGGCCGGCGGCATGCCGGGAAGGAGCCGGCCGTCCACGAGCAGGCCCCACACCTGCTCGAAGGGCACGTTCCCGACGAGCTCCTCGATGTTCACCCCCCGGTAGCGGAGCGCGCCACCGGCGCGGTCGGGTTCCGCGATCTCGGTGGCGAAGGCGACTACGCCCTCGAGTCCCGACTGCACTTCGGTGGTGGTGGCGGTCATGCGTTGTTCTCCTGGGGCGGGGGTCGCTCACAGGCTAGCTATCCGTCGCCGGTGGTCGATTCTGCGCGCCGTCCCGGGGAACGTCGGCGCGCCTGCGGTAGGTTGCCGCGCGTGAGCGAGCTGCTGTTCGAATCCCCCGCGGCGCTGGCGGCACGCATCCGTGCCGGCGAGCTGACCGCACGTGAGCTGGTCGAGGCCTCGCTGCGCCGGATCGACGAGCTCCAGCCGACCATCAACGCCTTCACCCACGTCGCCCACGACTCCGCGCTCGCGGCCGCCGATGAGGTGAGCGCCGGCGATCCCCGGCCGTTCGCCGGCGTCCCGATCGCGATCAAGGACAACCGCCCGGTGGCGGGGATGCCGATCACGATGTGCAGCGATCTGTGGCGCGATCTCACCCCCGGCCACGACGCCTTCCTCGTCCGCCGCCTGCGCGAGGCCGGCTTCGTGATCGTCGGCAAGACGACGCTGCCGGAGATGGGGATCCTCCCCACCACCGAGTCGCGCCGGTTCGGGGCCACGAGAAACCCGTGGGACCTCGATCGCACGCCCGGTGGCTCCAGCGGCGGGGCGGCCGCTGCCGTGGCCGCGGGGATGGTCCCGGTGGCGCACGGAAACGATGGTGGCGGCTCGATCCGGATCCCGGCCTCGTGTTGCGGCCTTGTCGGGCTCAAGCCGGCGCGGGGACGGGTGTCGGTCGGTCCCGACGGCGGCGGCAGCTTCCTGGTCGGCGACGGCGTGCTCACGCGCACGGTGGCCGATACGGCAGCGCTCCTCGACGTGCTCGCCGGTTACGAGCTGGGCGACGCAACCTGGGCCCCGCCCCAGCCGATCCCCTACGCCGAGCTGACCGCCCAGGAGCCGGGAAGGCTGCGGGTGGCGCTGGCGCTGAACCCGCCGCTCCGCGGAGGAGCGCTCGATCCGATATGTGAGCAGGCGGCGCGTGACGCGGCGGCGCTGGTCGAGTCGCTGGGCCACGAGGTCGAGGAGATCACCGCGCCGTGGTCACAGGAGAACCTGCTCGCCGACTTCACCCAGGCGTGGGCGCCGCTCATCTCGATCGTCACCTGGATCGGTGGCCGGCTGACCGGACGTGAGCCGACGCGGGATGACGTCGAGCCGCTCACATGGGAGATGTGGGACCGGGCCAACACCCAGAGCGCGATCAGCATGCTGAGCGCCGAGGGGAAGCTCGAGGGCCTGGGTCGATCCCTCGTCGCTTCGCTCGCCCCGTTCGACATCGTGATCACGCCGACGCTCGCGCGGCCGCCCGTGCGCATCGGCGAGATCCACGGCCGCGGACCGGACCCCTGGGGGCACTATCAGCGCTCGGCGGAGTTCACCCCGTTCACCGCGATCTGCAACGTCACAGGCCTCCCCGCGATCTCGCTCCCGCTGTACGAGACCGGGGGCCTGCCAATCGGGGTTCAGCTGATCGGCCCGCCGGCGCGGGAGGAGGTCATCCTGCGCCTCGCCGCTCAGCTCGAGCAGGCGCTGCCCTGGGTCGAGCGCCGGCCGCCGGCCCTAGCCGGCGCCTAGGACGGCGCCCATCGGCCGCGGGGCGACGCCGAGGCGCTCGGCGTCGACCGTGCCGTTCGGCGCCACCAGGGACTCCTCGAGCAGCTCCACCTCGTCCCAGGTGGCGAACGCCGCCGGGCCCATCAGCAACTCGACCAGGTTCAGCGTGCGGCGCATGATCGGGACCGGGATCCTGACGATCGGCCGCCGCCGGCCGAGCGAGCGCAGCACGAGCCGCACCATCTCCTCGTAGCTGAGGACCTCGGGGCCGGCCAGCTCGTAGCGGGCTCCGTTCGCCTCCTCGGCGCGCGCGCCCCCGGGCAGCACCGCCATCACGCAGTCCGCCACGTCCTCGGCCCACATCGGCTGAAACGCCGCGCTCCCCGAGCCGGAGATCGGCATCACCGGCAGCAGCGACATGCGCTCGAGCAGCGTCAAGAACGGGTCCCCGGGCGAGTACACGGCTGAGGGGGCGAACACGGTGTGGGAGAGCGAGGACTCGGCCACCGCCCGTTCGGCGATCGCCTTGGCGCGCATCATCCTGGCCCGGCTGCGGGTGGAGGCGCCGTGGACGGAGAAGAACACGAAGCGCTCCACCCCGGCGCGCTCGGCGGCGCGTACCAGCCGCCAGGTGGCCACGCCGGCGAGCTCCTCGATCGATCCCGTGGGCTGGTCGCGGATCACCGAAGCCAGGTGGACGACCGTGTCCACGCCCCGCAGCGCGTGCCGGAAGGACTGCGGGTCGGCCAGATCCCCGAGCGCGATCTGGACCCGGACCCGCTCGGCCCCCAGCCGGCGCGGGTCGCGCACCAGGCACCGGACCGGCACGCCTGTCGCGGTCAGCCGCCGGAGCAGCGGGCGGCCGATGGTGCCGGTGGCGCCTGTCAGCAGCAGCACGAGGGCGGAGCCTACCGGCGCCCGCCCGTGTGACGGCCGGCACGGCGGCTCGGCGCGACTCTCCGTAAAATCGGGCCGCCGCGAGGTTCCGCCTGGGAGACTCGCGGCCCCCGAACCCTGAAGAGGAACCTGTTACCGCTATGGCCTACGTCATCGCCGAGCCCTGCATCGGGACCAAAGACAACTCCTGCGTCGAGGTCTGCCCGGTCGACTGCATCCACCCGACCCCGGATGAGCCGGACTACGACGCGGCGACGATGCTCTACATCGATCCGGAGGAGTGCATCGACTGCGACGCCTGCGTCGAGGCCTGCCCGGTGGATGCATGCTTCGCCGAGGACCAGCTCCCCGACGAATGGCAGCACTACGCCAAGCTGAACGTCGACTACTACGCCAACCGCTGAACGGCGCCGCCGCTCGTTCCTGCGCGTCCGGCGGAGGAACCGTGAGCGTTTGTGAGCGTAGGGAGGCGATGCGCGCCGGCGCAGGCAGAAAATCCCGCTGATCCGGCTGTTTATCGCGGCGTGGACGTGTCATGATCACCGCGGGCGCGGGCAGTGAGCGATTACGAACACTCTCGGGGGAGGCGGTTGACGGCGCAGGTCGCGGTGGCGACGGCCGTGGTCACGCTCGTCCCGGTGGGGCTGGTGTGGTGGCTGCGGGCGACTAATCAGGTCACCTCGGACTGGGTGTGTCTCGCCCTTGCCGTCCTCGCCTCGGCCGCCCTCGTAGCAGCCGGGAGCGCCTACTGGAAGCGGCGCAACGGGTCCGAGCGGGTGGTCTTCAGCGACTTGCTCCTGTGGGGCTGGATCCGCCGGGTGCGGCTGGAGCGGAAGCTGGCGAGCATCGTCGAGATCGTGGGCGGCGCCCATGCCCGGGCTGAGCTCGAGGAGCCGGGCTCCGAGCGCCGGGCCGAGCTGCTGCGAGCCCTCGCTGTGGCCTTGGACGCGCAGGATCCGTACACGGAGGGCCACTCGCGCCGTGTGGCCAGGCACGCGGCGATGGTCGCGCGCGAGCTGCACCTCGCCGACGGGCAGGTCGAGCGCGTTCGCGCGGCGGCGGCGGTGCACGACGTGGGCAAGCTGCGTGTTCCCGCCGCGCTCCTGAGCAAGCCCGGGAAGCTGACGGCGGAGGAGTTCGAGGTCATCAAGGGCCACGCCACCGAGGGCGCGGCGCTCGTCGCCGGGCTCGGCGACGACGAGCTCACGGCGATCGTGCGCCACCATCACGAGCGCTTCGACGGTCACGGATACCCCTCCGGCCTGCGCGGGCCCGACATACCGCTCGGGGCCCGGATCGTCGCGGTGGCCGACACGTTCGACGCCATCACCTCGGTCCGCTCTTACCGCTCCGCGGCGAGCCACAAGCGGGCGCTCGACCGTCTCGTCGAGGCCGCGGGCAGCCAGCTCGATCCCGCGGTGGTGCGGGCCTTCTTGCGCTACTACGCGGGACGGAGGGGAAGCTTGGCGTGGGTGGGTCTGGCCGTGGCGCCCCAGCGGCTGATCGCGTGGATGCACGGCAACGCCGGCGCTGGAGGCAATCTCGCGCTGGGCCAGGCCCTGGCCACGATCGGAGGCATCGTCGCGGTCGGCGTGGCCGCCATGGGCGCCGTCGCCTCGGTAGGAGTCCGAGGGTCGGCGTCGCCTGGCCTGTCGCCGGCGCTTGTCGCGCAGCGCAGTCATGCTCCTGCGAGCAGCGCCTCGCGCGCCGGCAGCTCGACCGCGGCGGGATCGCCCTCGGCGTCCCCCGGTGGCAGCGCCGCGGTGGGGGCGGCCAATGCGGGTCTGCCCGGCAGCGGGCGGAGCATCGCGCACGTCTCGCTCCGCGCATCGGCTACTCCGGCCGGGTCGCGCGGCGCACCGGGCGGCGGGGCCGGAACGCACCCCGGAACGAAGCCGGCAGGCGGCCCGGGCGGTGCAGCCGGTCCGGGAACGAGCGGGGGTGGGGGTGCGCCGTCGACGCCACACACGGGGCAGCGACACAGCGCCGGCGGAGGCCACCATCCCCCGGTCGTGGGGTCAGGTCCGGCCCCGGGGGGAGCCTCCGGCCCGACGCAGGCCGGTGGATCGGGCGCCGCGCCCGGTGGCGCCGGCGCTCCGGGTCCGACGGTGGCTGCCCCGGTCACGGCTGCCCCCGCAGCGCCTTCGTCGTCAGCTAACGGCGGGGGGCCTGCCCCGCCGGCTCAGCCTCCGAGCCCCGTGTCCTCAGGGCCGCCGGCGTCCGTCCCGCCGAGTCCGCCACCCGCAAGCGGTCCCACGAGCAAGGACCAGTGCAAGGGGGGCGGGTACGCCCAGTGGGGATTCAGGAACCAGGGGCAGTGCATCGCGTCCGTGCACGGGCACTGAGCGCGGGCGCGCGCGTGAGCACCCGCATGCGCGGCCTCGACGCCGCTTGATCAGGCCATCGGGAGCGACATCCCCGTGGGCTGCGGCGGCCCCGCCGCGACCGCCATCATCGGCAGCTCCACCGGGGACAGCGCCACCAGCCCGCGCGCGCCGTGGGCGATCGCCTGGGCCGCGGGGTCGTCAGGGTCGGCCATGACCAGCGGGATGCCGGCATCGGCCTGCTCGCGCAGCGGCATCGTCAGCGGCACCTTCGCCAGCAGCGGCACCTCGAGCTCCTCGGCCAGGAGCTGGCCACCGCCCTCGCCGAACAGCTGGTAGCGCTCGCCGCCGGGAGTGACGAAGCCGGACATGTTCTCGATCACGCCGGCGATCTCGAGCTTCAGCTTGGCCGCCATCTCGGCCGAGCGCCGCGCCACCTTCTGCGCCACCGGCTGCGGGGTGGTCACGATCAGGAACTTGGCCTGCGGCAGGAGCTGGGCGAGGGTCATCGACACGTCGCCGGTGCCCGGCGGGAGGTCGATCAGCAGGTAGTCGAGCTCGCCCCAGTCGACGTCCTCGAGGAACTGCTGGAGCGCCTTGTGGAGCATCGGGCCCCGCCAGACCACGGCGGCGTCCTCCTCGACGAAGAAACCGATCGACATGACCTTGATGCCGTCGTGCGCCTCGAGCGGGATCAGCTTGCGCTCGCCGTTGACCCGCGGGCGCTGCGAGCCCAGCCCGAACATGCGCGGTTGCGAGTACCCCCACACGTCGGCGTCGAGGACGCCCACGAGCTTGCCCTCGGCGACCAGCGCGGCGGCCAGGTTCGCGGTCACGCTCGACTTGCCGACCCCGCCCTTGCCCGAGCCGACGCAGATCACGTTCTTGACCTGGGCGAGCGCGCCCTCCGGCAGGTGGCCGCGGCCGAGCTTGCGGCCCAGCGCCTGCTTCTCGTTGTCGCTGAGCACGTCGAAGCTGACGTTGACGCCCGAGACGCCCTCCAGCTCCCGGATTGCCTGGGCGACGCCGGTCTGGAAGTGGTTGCGGATCGGGCACCCGGCGGTGGTCAGCGAAACCATCACGTCGACCACACCGTTCGGGTGAATCTCGATCGAACGGACCATCTCGAGCTCGACGATGTCGCGGCGGAGCTCGGGGTCGATCACGGCGCGGAGGGATTCAAGAACTTGGTCTCGCGTAGGCATGCTTTTCATTGTGGCAGGTGCATGGGGGCCTTCCGGGACGGTGACCGCATCCGGCTTCTGGCCGCGCTGCGCTCCGCTTCTGGATTCCGGGAGACCGCTTCGCTTGCGCGGCTGTCTCCACGGGCTGGCATCCGGCCAGCCCCTTTAAAGACCGACCGGGACGCCACTTTCGTGGCGCCCCGGCGGTTGAGGGAGGAGAGGGTGCTGCATTCGCCGGCGAGGTTATGAGGCCGGCGAACCTTTCCCGCGGGGCGCTCTCCTGGGCGCCTGCGGGGGAAGCTTGGGGCTACGACGCGGAGTTGATCAGCTCCTTGACGCGCGAGCTGAGCGCGTCGGACTGCTTGCCGAGGTCGCGGCGCACCGAGCGCACTTCGCGCTCGACACGGCGGCTGCTCTGCTTGACGCCGCGCTCGAGGCGGGTGCGCCGCTGGCGCAGCTCACGCTCGAACTTCGTCCGCGTCCGGCGCACCTGACGCTCGAACCGGTTGCGGGCGCTGGCGCCGCGCCGCTCGTAGCGCTTGATCTCACGCTCGAGACCAGCACGCGTGCGGTACTTGGTGGCGAAGCCCTTGACCGTCGAGACGACGTTGTCGCGGGCGAGCAGGCCGGCGCCGACCGGGACGAGCACGGCGCGCTCGGCCATGGTCCGGGCCTGCGTGGAAGTTGTGGTGGCGCGGGTGCTCCGGCTCCGCGACGAGCTCGTGCTGCGCGACCGGGCGGTCGTCGAGCGAGCCGACGTGCGGCGGGTGCCGGTGCTCCGGCGAGTGGTGGTGGGCTTATCAGCGCCCGAGCTGCTGCTTGTGGATGCCATGTCTCGTCTCCGCTCCCGTGGATTCCGATGATATTACTGCCGAGTTCAGAATTGTGTTCATTTGTCGAACACACGTTTGTACACCGGCCTGGGCGCGTCGTTACAGCCCCTGCTTTGGGCGTCGCGGTTGATACCTGAGTATCGCGGCGCTACGCGCTGGAAGTGTGAGCTTGCTCCAGATCCTGGGGCATGGTTCGGGCCACCCAGGCCTCCGGCGCCCGTATCTCCTCGAGCGTGGGCAGCGCCTCGGGACCAGAGAACACATGTTTGAGTGCGGCCGGTCCGCGCTCGCGCACGATCGCGTCACAGAAGTACTTGCCCTGCTCGTATTGGCGCAGCTTGAGGTCGAGCCCCAGCAGCTTCGCGACCAGCCGGTTGAGGCCCGACTGGGAACGCCGGCGGCGGTCGATGGCGGCTCTGAGCTTCGGCAGTGATGGGAGGAGGTCGGGAGCGACCGCATCCATCACGTGCTCGGCGTGCCCCTCGATGACGGCCATGGTGGCCTGGACCCGGTCGAGCGTCTCGCGCTCCGCGTGGCTGGTGACGATCGTGATCAGATCGCCCTCCCGCAGCGCCTTCACGATCCGGCGGATCTCGTCGCCGCTCGGCACCCGGAGCTTGCGCGGAGCCTCGATCCGGAGCTCGGCGCTCTTGAGAAGCTCCTTCACGAGGCCGGACATGTGCGCGTGCAGCCACGGCACCCCGGCGAACTGGACCGCGTGGGTCACCTCGTGCAGCGCGACCCAGGTCATGAACTCGTCCTCCTCGGCGCCGAACGCCTGGACCGCCTGTCCCAGGTTCGGGAGCACGAACAGCAGCCGCGGGGGCATGTCCTCGACCGCCTCGTCGAGGAGCACGAGCTCGTACTGGCCGAGGACGCGCTGGGCGAGATAGCCGAGCACCACCCCGACCTCGGTGGTCACGACGAATCCGAATCCGAGCTGGAGCGCGGGCTTCAGCGGCCCCAGGTTCTTGGTGCTGGTGGCGAGCACCGGGTCGAGCAGCGCCCGCATCGCCTTGATGTTGCTGGCCACCCATTCGCGGCGGCTGATCCCCTCGGGCTCCGGGAGCGGACGCGCGGGCGTGAGCCCGGTGTAGGCGGTGACCCGCGCCTCGGACTCGGCGGCGAGCGCCGGGAGGTCCGCTGTCGGCGGGCGGGCGTCGCCCGTGCCGGCGACGTAGCCGGCGATCCGCTCGGCGAGGATCCAGTCGATCATGCCGGGATTCCTTCCAGCTCACGCAGCGTCTCGAGGGTCCGGGCCGCCACCACCGGCGAGGTCGGTTCGGCGTCGAGCGGCGCCGCCAGCGGGTCGTCGAATTTCGGGAAGCTGACCACGCCCCCCGACTCGCGGACGATCAGCTGTCCGGCGGCCGAGTCGACGCCTCGGGCCCGCCGCAGCGAGACCAGGCCGTCGAACCGGGCACCCGCGACCTGGCACAGCGACGCGGCGATGGTGCCCATCGCCCGCAGCCGGTAGGCGGCGTTCTCGAGCGCGTCGATCGAGGACTTGACCCAGCGGGGGTCGGCCGACTCGATGCCCAGCACCTCGAGGCGGCCGTCGCCTCCGCGGCGCTCCTTGAGCTCGGGGTCGAGCTGCGTGCCGTTCAGGTACGCGCCCTCGCCGCGCCGCGCCCACCACTCCTCCGAGGGGCCGAAGTCGTACACGTAGGCGAAGGCCACGTCGGCCATCGTCTCCCCGTCGGCCACGGCGATCGAGAGCGCGTGATGGGGGATCCCGCGCTTGGCGTTCAGCGAGCCGTCGATCGGATCGATGATCACGCGCACGCGCGGGTCGCCGTAGTCGATCTCGCCCTTCTCCTCCGAGAACGCGGTGAAGCTGAAGCCCTCCTCACGCAGGCCATCCAGCTCGGCCAGCACGAGGCGCTCGGCGCCCTGGTCGATCTCGAGGGTCCGGTCGCCGCCGTGTCCACGGGAGCCGGTCTCGACCGCGCGCTCCTCGGTGCTCGGCGCGTCCGCGAGCATTCGCTCGAGGCCGGCGGTGGCCCGGCGGCAGGCGCCGAGCCAGTCGGCCTCGAGGGCTGAGCGGGTGGAGGTCATCTCGGACCTATGCTTGCAGACGGCGTGAGCGCGAAGGTTGATAGGGCGGCCGGGGTACAGCAGGTCATACCCGTCGAATCTCCAAACGACCCGGTGCTCGACGAGCTGACGGCCAACCAGCGCGCGGCCGTCACCCATCGCGGCGGACGGCTCCTCGTCGTCGGCCCCGCCGGCACCGGCAAGACCCGGGTGATCGAGACCCGGTTCCGGTGGCTCGTCGCGCACGGGACTCGGGCGGAGCGGATCGTCGTCGTCGTGCCCACTGCGGCGCGGGCCGATGCCGTGCGGGCGCGGCTGGAGGTCGCCCTCGTGGAGGCCTACGAGGAGCTGTTCGTGCTCACGCCGGTGCAGCTGGCCGCGTTGATCCTCCGCCGTGCGGGCTCGGCCGTGGACGCGCTCGCGTCGATGCTCGGCGCGGGCGAGCGGCTCGCCATGCTGCTCGAGCGGATCGACGAGCTCTCCCTCGAACGGCACGACTTCGGCGGCAGCGCGGGCGCATTGCTCGGCGGCTTCATCCGCCGGATCGACCGGCTCAAGGCGGAGCTGATCGGGCCCGAGGACTACGCCGATTGGGCGCTGTCGCTCGAAGGCGACCCGGCGCGGGCGTCGCTGGCGCTCGAGTTCGCCGAGATCTACCGGGCCCACGAGCGGCTGCTCGCCGAGGCCAGCGCGCGCGACGCCGGCGGTCTGCTCGCGGACGCTCTGCGGATCGTTCGCTCGCGCGGCGCGCCGCGGATCGAGCACCTGCTGCTCGACGACGCACAGGAGCTCGACCTGGCGGCGGCGTCGCTCGTCCGCCATGTCGGCGGCGAAGGGCTGGCCGCGTGCGGCGATCCGTCGGCCGCGGTGATGCGCTTTCGCGGCGCCGGCGCCTCCGGGCTCGCCGCCTTCAGTCGCACGGGCGCGCGGGTGATCGAGCTCGAGCGCAGCCTCCGCTGTCCCGAGCCGGTGATGGACGGCGCGCGCGTCCTCGTCGGCGCGGAGTCGGGTGCGTCGGGCGCCTCCGGGTCGGTGGCCTTCTGGCGCTGCGCCAACCACCGCGCCCAGGCCCAGTCGGTGGCGGCGGACGTGGAGCGGCTCGTGGCCCGGGAGGGCGTCGATCCCGGGCGGGTCCTGGTCCTCGTCCCGGACATCACCCGCGAGGGCCAGGCGGTGGCGGTGGCCCTCGAGGAGCGGGCCGTGCCGCACCGGGTGGTCGGTGAGGGCTCCTTCTTCCAGCGCGCCGAGATCCGCGACGTGCTCGCCTGGCTGCGCCTGCTCGCCGACCCGTCCGACGCGCCGGCGGTCGTCCGCGCCCTCGCGCGCCCGCCGATCGAGTTGCGCTCGGTCGACATCGCGCGGTGCACGCAGATCGCGCGGCGGCGCAAGCTCGACATGGTGGCCGCGCTGGCGGCGGCGACCGAAGCCCCGCAGGTCCCGCCTGAGGCGCGCGAGCGCATCCGCGTGTTCCTCAAGCTCTACCGCGCGGGGATCTCCACGATCGACACCGCCCGTCCCGACCTGTTCGTGCACCGGCTGATCGACCGCCTCGGGCTGCGCCGGCAGCAGCTGTTCGCTGCCCAGGCCGACGTCGTCGAGCGGCTGCGCGCGCTGGCGCAGTTCGGCGAGCTCGCCGCGGCGCACGTGCGCCGGGCCCCGCAGGCGACGCCGCGGGAGTTCGCGCGCCAGATAGCCGCCGTGGCCGACTTCGGCCTGCGCGAGCAGGAGGAGCCGGAGCTGGCCTCGGCGCGGGTGGTCCAGGTGCTCCCGCTCGAGGCCGCCGGCGCGCTCGAGGCCGACCACGTGTACATGCTCGGGCTCCATGCCGGGTTGCGAGCGCCGGAGCCCGAGGCGATCCCGGATGCGCTGCTCCGCGAGGATCTTCCCGAGGACGGCGAGCACACGCGCGAGCAGTGTCTGCGCCAGCTGTTGTATGTCGCGCTGGGGCGAGCGCGTGAGCGCGCCGTGCTCTCGTACGCCGCATCAGGGGATCGCGCAGAGGTCATCTCGCCCTCACGGCTGGTGGAGCAGGTGCGGGCAGCCCTACGCGGCGGCTGGGAGGATCGCCGCGAGGAGCTGTTCGGCCCGACCGAGACCCTGCACTCGACCTACCGGTTGCTCCGCGACGAGCTCCTCGAGGGGACGATGCGCGCCGGCGGGCGGCTCGGCGAGCTCCGCTTCGATACCGATCTGGACGTCTCGCACGCGGTCGTGCGCTATCTCGAGCTCCTGAAGCTGGCGGCGCTGATCGCCCAGCCCGAGGGGGTGAGCCTGGCCGAGAATCTGCGCGACGTCAACGCCCGCATCCTCCAGGCGGTCACCGCCGAGCAGCGCGAGATCTTCTCCTCCTCGACCCTGGACGACTACCTGCTCGACGCCGAGCGCGATACCCGCCGCCGCGCTCAGGCGGTGGTGGCACGGGACGAGCCCTCGCTGGAGGCGTTCCTGCCTCTGCGAGGTGGGGGCGTCGTCCTGTCGGCCTCGGACATCGACACCTACCGCACGTGTCCGCTGAAGTACAAGTTCGCGCGCGTGTTCCGGATCCCGTCGGAGCCGACCATCCACCAGCGGTTCGGGATCGCCGTGCATCAGGTGCTGGAGCGCTTCCACGGCGCGCGAGAGGGCGCTTCGGGCGGGGGGCTGCCGGATCTGCTCGGGCTGCTCGACGTCGCCTGGCGGCGCGGCGGCTTCGGCGATTCCGAGGAGGAGCGTCAGCTGCGGGGCAAGGCGGCGGCGGCGCTCACCCGCTACCACGAGCGCTTCCAGTCGGCCGAGTCCGAGCCGGTGTGGTTCGAGCGGGCATTCGCGTTCCGGCTCGGGCCGCACCTGCTGCGCGGGCGCGTCGACCGCGTCGATCGGCTGCCCGGTGGCGAGTACGAGCTGATCGACTACAAGACCGGTCGTCCGAAGTCGGCGGGGCAGCTCGCCGAGGATGTACAGCTGTCGCTGTATGCCATGGGCGCGCGCGAGGCCTGGAGCCTCGATGCCTCCCGGCAGGCCTACTACTACCTGCTCGACGACCAGAAGGTATCGGTGGGCTCGGGCGATGGGGAGGATCGCTCCGAGTGGATCCGCGAGGTGGCGATGGACGTGGCCCAGGGAATCCTGTCGCAGGGCTTCGAGCCCACCCCGTCCTACTCGGCATGCTCGCTGTGCGACTACCGGCTGGTGTGCCCGGCAGCCGAGGTCTGAGGTTCAGACCGGGCGCGGAGGCTCGTCGCCGCGCTGGCGCAGGAAGCGCTGGAGCTCGCGCGCGATCGTGTCCCCGGATGGGAGCGGCCCCGGGGACTCGCTCTCCTCTGTGCCCGCGGCCTGCTCGAGCTGCTCGACGAAGGCCTGCACGTCGGGATCGCTCTGCACCGCGGCGTTGACCTGGCGGTCGTAGTCGCCGGCGGCGTCCTCGAGGTCGGTCGCGTCGACGGCGACGCCGACGAGGCCCTCGAGCTTGCGCACCAGTGCGAGCGCCGCCTTCGGGTTGGGCGCGGCGGCGATGTAGTGGGGCACGGCGGCCCACAGGCTCGCCGACGGCAGGCCCGCGTCCTGACATGCCGCGTGCAGCACGCCGACGATCCCGGTCGGGCCCTCGTAGGAGGAGCGGGTAAGTCCGAGCCGTGCCACCAGCCCCTGGTCGGAGGCGAGGCCCGTGACCGACACCGGCCGCGTGTGGGGGACGTCCGCGAGCAGCGCCCCCATCGTCACCACCAGTTGCGTTCCGAGGGCCTCGGCCAGATCGACGATCACCCTGGTGAAGGTGCGCCACCGCATCGAGGGCTCGGTGCCCACCATGAGCACCAGGTCGCGTGGCGCGCGCGGCACCCGAGCCTCGTAGAGCTCGACCGCGGGCCACTCGATCGCGCGGGCATGGTTGTCGACGAGCTTGACCCTCGGGCGGACGCTCTGGAAGTCGTAGAACTCCTCCGGATCGATCGTGGCGAACCGCGTCGCGTTCAGCGCGGTGCCCACGAAGCTGAGCGCGCTCGAGGCGGAGTCGGCCGCATCGTTCCAACCCTTGAAGGCGCAGATGAGCGCAGGGGCACGTAGTCCATCGGGCCGGTACTCCCACTGAAGCGGCTGCATCCGGTCCACCGTACATGATGGGCATGTGAGCCTCGGCGATACGTCTTTGGTGGCGATCAGCTCCCTGCGGGCGGGAGAGCGGGTCGCCGGCGCGTTCGCATGCGTGCGGAAAGACCGCCTGATGACGCGGTCCGGCTCGCCCTATCTGGCGCTCGAGCTGCGCGACCGGACCGGGTCCCTTCCGGCGCGCGTCTTCCGCGACGCCGACGCCGTGGCCGGGGGTTTCGAGCGCGGCGACATCGTGTTCGTGGAGGGTGTGGTCGAGCGCTTCCGCGACCAGCTCGCGATCGAAGCCTCCACGGTGGCGCGCGTCCCGGAAGCGGAGTTCGACCCGGGGTCGTTCCTGCCGTCGACTTACCGCGATGTCGACGAGCTCGACGGGTTCCTCGAGCACCTCGCCGGCGAGGTTCACGACCGCCGGTTCCGGTCGTTCCTCGACGCACTGTTGGGGGACGCCGCGCTGCGGGAGGCGTGGCGCCGCGCGCCGTGCACGCGCGCCGGCCACCACGCTTACCTGGGCGGCCTGCTCGAGCACACGGTGGGAGTGGCGACGCTCGCCTACGAGCTGTGTCAACTCCACCCGCGCGTGAACTCCGACCTGCTGCTGACAGCGGCCGTGGTGCACGACCTCGGGCGCACGCGTGAGTTCACCTACGGCGCCGACTTCGGGTTGACCGACGAGGGGCGGTTGCTCGGCCACGTCGTCCTCGGCGAGCGACTCGTGTCCGAGCGGGCGGCGGGCGTGCTCGACGAGGGGCGGTTGCTGGCGCTGCTGCACTGCGTGCTCTCCCACCACGGGCCGTCGTCGGCGCCGGGCGGCCGCTTCGCCTCGGTCGAGGCGGCGGCGCTCCACCGCATCAACGCCCTGGACGCCGGCGTCAAAGAGGCCCTCGAACACGGCCTCACGAGCTGAGCCCGCCCTCCGGCCTGTGGTCGCTCTTTCGCGCATAGCGCGACATATCGATCACTACCGGGCCGCGTAGCATCCCCGCCGGCGCGGCAGGGGCCTGGTGGCCCATCCGGTCTTCAAAACTGGCAGGGCCGGGCAACCCCCGGCTTGGAAGGTTCGATTCCTTCGCCGCGTCG
The DNA here is from genome assembly GCA_963839105.1 of uncultured Solirubrobacterales bacterium. GTDB lineage: Bacteria > Actinomycetota > Thermoleophilia > Solirubrobacterales > Solirubrobacteraceae > Palsa-465. The sequence continues at coordinate 432,705 of CAWITQ010000008.1, read as the reverse complement.
TGCCCGCAAATTCGCAGTTTCTGTGCCACGGGCGAGCCACTTTCAGACGCGCGAAAGTCGAGGCGTGTCCCCAATATGTCCCCAGATCGCGTAGACTTCTGCACTGATGCTCCGCGCAACCGGTCACGTCTTCACGCTTGAGCGCAAGCACGGCCCGACGTGGTACGCCAAGTACCGGCTGCCGTCGGGCCGGCAGGTCCAGAAGAAGCTCGGTCCTGCGTGGACATCGCGCGGGCGCCCGCCGGCTGGCTACTTCACTAAGCGCCTGGCCCAGAACTGGCTCGACGACATCCTCGCGCGCGTGAGGCGCAACGAGCTCCCCGGGATGGTCGCCACCGGCGCCACGCTCGCGGACGCCGCGGCTGAGTGGCTCCGCTACTGCGAGCGCGACCGCGTCCTCAAGCGGTCGACGCTGACCGAGTACCGGCACGCGGCTGACCGACTGGTCCGCGACCTCGGCGACCTGCGGCTCGAGGACGTGACGGCCGAGCGGCTCGAGCGCTGGAAGGCGTCGGCCTCGGAGTCGCTCTCCAACCGAAGCGTCGCCAAGTACCTGGTGATCCTTCACGGCATCTTCCGGCGCGCGATGAAAGTCTGGGGCCTCCCTCGCAATCCGGTGGCCGACGTGGAGCGACCGCGGTATCGAGTCTCGGACGACCTCAACGCGTTTTCCCCCGAGGAGATCCACGCTCTCGTCCGCGCCGCTGCCTCTCAGCAGGACGCCGCGCTGTTTCTGACCGCCGCATTCACCGGCCTCCGTCTCGGCGAGCTGCTCGCGCTCCAGTGGGGGGATGTCGACTTCGCCGGCGAGGCGATTCGTGTGCGGCGTTCCTACAACGCCCACGGCGGTCTTGGGACTCCGAAGAGCGGCAAGGTCCGATCGGTGCCGATGGTTCCCGACGTCGCCCGCACGCTCGCCGGCCTGGGCGATCGGGCCGAGTTCACCGACGACGAGGATCTGGTCTTCGTGGCACGGGGGCGGAACCTTCCTCGAGGCGACCGCGCTACGAGCTCGCTACAAGGCGGCGCTCGGTCGCGCCGGTCTCAAGCCGCTGCGCTTCCACGACCTGCGGCACACGTTCGGCACGCTCGCCGTCCGCCGCGCCGAGGTCCCGGCGGTCCAGGCGTGGATGGGGCACTCGGATATCCAGACGACGATGCGGTACGTCCACCACCGCGATCGCGGCGGCGAGGCGAAGTTACTGGCAGCGGCGTTGGCGCTGCCGCCGATCCCTGAGTCGGCATCGACCCGCAACCCGACCACCTGAGCGTGGGCGTTTCCGAAACGTCCGCTAATGCCCGGGTCTGAGTTTGTCTGGGTGCTGCCTAGTTCGCTGCGGTGCGCTTGTTACTCAGAGCCGATGTGCCGTCGTGCCCGTGGGCGTTCCCGGGCGTTTCGCTGTCAGCACGGCAGTGCGTAGAGTGTGTGTCTGCTTGTGGGGTTAGCGGACGCTATGACGTCTGAGCAGGTTGGGGCGCGAAGCGCCCAACCTCATTGACACAAAGCGCGAGCGGTCGAAGCTGTCAAGCAGCGCCAGGGCCGTTGACCAACAGTGGCGTTCACGACAAGAGGATGCGGGGGACGCTGCTTGACAGTCGTCGACCGAACGCGCTAGCAAGGATCATGGGCAGCAGTCAGCGGTCGAGCCTTCAACGGTGTCCGCTCTTGCGGCTCGAGCGGAACAGCTCCCGCCGCAAGGCTCGTGCCTAAGCGATTCGTCCAAAGCGGCGGGGTACAGCCGGAACTCAGCAAAGCACTGGACCCCTACTCCGTCGCGATGCCCCGCCCTTTCGGTCTGGCACGAACCCGGTAGCGCCCGCTCGCTTGACGGCATCGCTGCTCACCTGGCGGAGTAGGCGCCTGCGGAGGTCGAGCGCCCGCTCTTCCATTTCGTTCATCCGAACCCGGCGATGTACGGCTTGGCTGCCCGATCTCAGGACCGAGGCTGGTGCGCCCGAGGAACCAACCTCCGAGCAGGCCCCCCGGGCCTGAAGAAGAGCGACGCGCACCCCCGGCGCCACTTCTTGCTGCAAGCTCGGCGCACGCGATGGATGCCGCATAGGCGGGTCAACGCGAGGCTTCGCGTCGACCCGCTTCTGGGGCGGCCGGCTACTAACGGACGACGAAGGTGCGGCGTGTCAGGACCTTCGTGCGATGGCCGCGTCGCATCGTCACGACCAGGGTGTAGCGGCCAGGCCGGAGTCCGCGTACTCGCCGCAGAACGAATCCACCGCGTCTCAGCACCACCGATGCCGTGTAGAACAGTGCGACGTCCATGATCGATCGCGAACGATGCCGTCTGTGCGGTGGCGGGAACGCTCCACGTGCCCGGTGCGAACGTGATCGTGCAGAGGAGCTTCGCGGCCAGGGTGTTCTGGCAGATGACCTTCCCAGCCGGTCCAGCGGGACCCTGCGGTCCAGCGGGCCCCTGCGGACCGGCCGGTCCCTGAGGCCCACTGGTGCCCTGGGGACCGGTCGCCCCGATAGGGCCGGTAGCCCGCACCGGTCCTTGTGCCCCCACCTGGTCCTTGAGGCCCCGCCGGCGCCGGCAGGCCCGGTCGGTAGCGGCCCGCCGATGCCGGACAGCGCAACCGTGGCCGGGCTATTGGGATCGTTGCTCTCGATCTGCAGCGTCGCGGTACGCGCACCTTGTCCCTCGCGGGGCAAAGGCCACGTTCACGACGCAGCTAGCGCCCTGAGCGATTGGGCTGCGACAGGTGTCGGAGGTCACCAGGAAGTCGCCGTTGTCGTCGCCGGCGAACAAGAATCCTGCGACCTGGAGCGGAGTCGATCCGACGCCGCTGTTCGTGATCGTGATCGCTGCGGTGTGCTCAGCGTGGCCTGCGGTTGCATCGAGAACACGAGGCTCTGGACCGCGGGTGATGCCGTCGATGCTGCCGAGCAGATCACCTCTGACACTGCCCCTGAGGTCGATGACGTGTAGTTGCTATCTCCGGAGTAGGTCGCCGTTACCGAATATGTGCCGGGAGTTAGGTCTGTTTCCGTGCATGTTGCCTGCAGCTGGCCGCCGCTGCTGACGATCGGCTCGCGTGACGCACCCGGACATAGCCTGCCCGTTCGCGTCGAACTCGACAGTTCCCGTCGGCGCAGGTGTTCCGGCGGGCGCTGTTGTTGTGACGGTGGCGGTGAACGTCACGGGCTGCTGGTAGGCCGACCGCCGGCGCCGACGAAGTCAAGCCGGTCGACGTCGACGAGGGGACGAACGAGAATGACCAGACCGCGCCGGCTTGGCTGTTGTCAAACACGCCCCCGATGAGCGCCACTGTCGCCGCGCGCCGGCATCGCGACATTCCAGCCGAACCGAGGGGCGCCCGCCGCATCGCTGGGAACCAACTTGGGTCCCCGCTGAGACCACCCCGAGCTGGTGCGCTGAAACGCCCACTCCGATCCGATGAGATTGTTGTCCGTCGGCCCGCCGATCAGCGCCTCACTGCCGTCGGCGGACAGCGCCACGCTGTAGCCAAAACTGGACGATCCGGTCGCATCGCTGGGCGCGAGCTCCGATCCCTGCTGACCCCACCGCCCCGAGCCCGAGCGGGTGAACACCCAGGCGGCGCCGACGGAGTTGTCGTCATAGGGGGCACCGATGAGGGCCGTGCCGCCATCGCTCGACAGCGCCACCGAGTACCCGAGCTGGGCCTGTCCTGTCTCGTCGCTGGCAAGGAGTTTTCCCTGCTGGGCCCAAGTCGAGCCCGAGCGGGCGAACACCCAGGCGGCGCCGACGGAGTTGCCGTCATAGGGGGCACCCACGAGCGCTGTGCTGCCATCGCTCGACAACGCCACCGAAGTCCCGAACCTCGCCGCGCCGGCCGCGTTATTGGGCGCGAGCTCAGGTCCCGGGGTCCAAGTCGAGCCCGAGCGGGTGAACACCCAGGCGCCGCCTACGCCCTTGCCGTCCTGCTGCGGGCCGCCGATCACGGCGGTGTTGCCATCGCCCGACAAAGCGACCGACGCGCCGAATCCGACCTGACCGACCGCGTCGCTCTGGGTCAGCTTCGACCCCTGCTGAGTGTAAGTCGACCCCGAGCGGGTGAACACCCAGGCAGCGCCGGAGCCGTTGGTGTCTACCGGGGCGCCGATCAACGCCGTGCTGCCATCGGCCGACAGCGCGACGGCCTGTGAAGCGCCATTGGTCGCGTCGTTCGGCGTGAGCAGCTGCCCCTGCGTCCACGTCCCCCCGGTGCGTGTGAATACCCACACCCCGGGTTCACCCGACGTCCCGCTGCCAATCAACGCCGTGCTGCCATCCGCCGACACTGCGAGGCTGAGGCCAAAGTAGCTGCACGGACATCCGGCACCGGTAGGAGTCAACTTCGAGCCCTGCTGGATGAACGGGTCGATGCGGATCGGGTACCGCGCGGCACGGTCAACCACCCGCAGGGACAACGACGGGCCGCTGACGCTCAATGCGACGCGCAGGCGGCGGCCAGTCGCGTCGGTCGCGCTCAATCCTCCATAACGCAGCACGGCATGACCGAGACGATCGACGAACTGCAGCCCGGAGCCGGCCGGGACCGCACGCAGCCCCCGGGCCAACTCGGAGCGCCACGACAAGGGAGCCGCCGATGCCAACGGGCCTCCTGCTGACCGTGAAGCCCTGCTCAATCCCGAGCGGGCCCCCCGCATACCACGCAGACATCCCGGAGTAGTCATAGTCCACCCGGTTCGCGTGGGCACGCAGCGACAGCAACCGCGGCGAAGACAATGTTCCGGCCCGGCCGTAACCTGCGACCGAGATCGCTGCCGCACTCGTGCCGCTGCTGAACCTCACACCGCCGACGCCGAATCGTCCCGAAATGCCACCACCGCCCAGAGCAAGACCCCCAGCGACATGGCGCGCGGCGTACCTGGCGTCCGAAGACCCAACCGCCGACGAAATCACCGACTGCGCCTGGGGAGGCAGACTCGCGAGACGGCGCGACGCGCCCGCGGAGGCCGACGTCGTTATCGCGCGATGCCCACGGTGCGCCACCCCGCCCGGAAGCAAGACCACGACGACGGCCAAGCCGGCAGCGACGGCGACAACCCATGGCAGCGCCCGCCAGCCGGCGGCACGCCACAACGATCGCCCCGAAGAAACTCGTGAAGCCTCACAACCCGATGGCAATGCTTGACCGTGCCAGGTCGCGACACGGGCGAGGCCGATCGACTCGACGTTCCACGCAGACGCGCGACGATTCCGGACCTGCATAGGTACCCCCCGACTGATGTCGATCAAGGGCGGCCGGATCTTCCGGCGGCCCGCACGCAACGACGAGCTTCGTTCTCGCGTCCGTTGACGGGAAGACGCCCTGCCCGAATGCCCCGGGTCCACCGTCATGCGCGAACGCGGCGGCAGCATAGCCGCGGTTGGGCAAGGGGGTGCCCCTTGACTTTTCACCGGTGCGATGATTTACCGGCGATGCGGCTACTGGAGCGCGAGCGGGAGTGCGCGGTCGCCCAGGCGCTCGTGGACCGGCGCGGTTGCCGGTGGGGGCGGTGTGCTGGTGATCGAGGGTCCTTCGGGGATCGGCAAGTCGATGCTGTTGGCGGATCTGGTCGAGCGCGCAGGCGCCGCGGAGTGACGTCGCAGTCGGTTCGCGCCACACGGCTGGGGGGCGAGGTTCCGTTCGGGCTCGCGCGGTGGCTGCTCGAGCCGGCGGTGCGCACGGCGCCGTCTGTGCTCGAGGTGGGCTGGGCGCGGCATGCGCGGCCGCTGTTCGACGGGCGAGCTCGGCGGGGTTGGTGAGCGGCGCTCCCTGGTCGAGGGGCTGGTTGCGCTGGTCGCGGAGCTTCGCCGCGGCAGTGGGCCGCTGGCCCTCGTCGTGGACGATGCGCAATGGGGAGATCCGGCATCGCTCGAGTTCATCGATGAGCTGGCCGTGCGCTGCGAGGAGATCGGTGTCGCGGTCGCGGTGGCGATCGGCACCGGGCAGGGCGGTGACGAGGGGCCGCCGTTGCGCCGGCTCGCACAGGCCGCGGGCGACGTGGATGCTGGCGCCCGCGCCGCTCAGTGTCGTCGCGGTGCGCGATCTCGTCGGTGAGCGGCTGCCCGACGCCGGCGAGGCGTTCGCGCGCGCGTCGCCGCGGCCGCGGGCGGCAATCCGCTGCTGGTGGCGGAGCTGATCGACTCCGCCGAGCGTGACGGCACGGAGGAGCTCCGGGTCCCGGACGGACTGGCCCGGCTCGTGTCTGCTGCGCCTCGAGGGACGCCGGTCCGCAGGCGCTGGCGCTGGCCGAGGCGGTCGCCGTGTTGGACGAGGCGCCGCTGCGGCTGGCGGCGGCGCTGGCCGGGCTCGCTCCGCGCGCCGCCGACCGCGCCGCCGACGAGCTGATCGCGCGCCACGTGCTCGTCGCCGGCGAGCCGCTGCGCTTCGAGCAGCCGCTGGTCGGCGAGGCGCTGAGCGCGACGATCGCGCCGTTCGAGCTCGCCGCCCGGCACCGGCGGGCGGCGGAGCTGCTGGCCGGCGACCATGCCGATCCCGAGCGGATCGCCGCGCACCTGCTGCGCGCCCGTCCGGCCGGCGAGGAGTGGGTGTGCGGCGCGCTGCGCCGGGCGGCCCGGGCGGCGATGGGTCGAGGTGCCCCGGTCGTCGCGGCGGAGCTGCTCGAGCGTGCGCTTGCCGAGCCGCCGGTGAGCGATGAGCGCGGCTCGCTGCTGCTCGAGCTGGCGAGCGCGCGCGCGGCCGCGGGCCGGCCGGAGGCGATCGAGACGTTCGAGCAGGCGCTCGCGCGCGTGACGGATCCGGCGCGGCGGGCCGACGCGTGGCTGGGTCTCTCGCGGCTGCTGTACGCCTACGGCGAGTTCGCCGGCGCCGCGACCGCCGGGGCGCGGGGCCGCGCCGAGCTGCCGGGCGGCACCCGCTCGCGGAGTCCCTGCTGGCCGCCGAGCTGACCGCCGCTTCGAGCGTGCCGGAGCTCGCGGCCGCCGCGATCGAGCGGCTCGATGCGCTGGTCGACGCTGCGCCGCCGACCGAGCCGACGCTGCTGGCGATGCTGGCCTCCCACCAGGCGGCACGGGTGAGACGGATCGAGCAGGTGCCGGAGCTGGCCCGGCGCGCCGTCGCCGCCGACCCGCTGATCGATCCCGATTCCCACGGCATCCCGCTCCTCTACGTGGCCGGCGCGCTGAACTGGGTCGATGAGCCCGTGCTCGCCGAGGAGATGCTCGACCGGGGACTGGCCCGGGCCGTCGAGCTGGGCGACCCGCTCGCGGAGATGAACGTGCGCGCGACGCGCGCGTGGTGCCGGATCTTCCGGGGACGGCTGCAGCTCGCCGGCGAGGACCTCGACGCGGTCCTGGCGGCGGGCGAGCTCGGGTGGCGCTCGATCGATGCCGTGTGCGCGATGCCACTCGTCGTGCTGCGGCTCGAGCGCGGCGAGCTCGACGGAGCCCGGGACGCGCTGCGCCGCGCGCCGCCCGGCACGCAGATCTCGCTGCCGTGGTTCGAGGGCGCGGTCGCGCTGGCCGCGGGCGACCCAGCCGCGGCGCTGAGCTTCTTCGAGGCCGCCGGCGCCGAGCTCGAGGGTGGGCTCGGCGTGGTCAACCCAGGCGTGCGGCCGTGGCGCTCGAGCGCCGCGCTCGCCGCCTGGCAACTGGGAAAGCTCGAGCAGGCACGATCACTGGCCGCCGCCGAGGTGGAGCAGGCCCGCGCGGCGAAGGCCCCCCGGGCGCTCGGGATCGCGCTGCGCACCGCCGGCCTGGTCGGCGACGATCCCGACCCTGCTCGAGGAGTCAGTCGCGGTGCTGGAGGAGTCGCCGGCGCGGCTGGAGCTGGCCCGGTCGCTCATGTTCGCGGGGACCGCCCAGCGACGCGCCGGACACACAGCCCAGGCCCGCGCAACGCTCTCGCAAGCGCTCGAGCTGGCGAGCGCCTGCGGCGCGCCGCCGCTGGTCGAACGGACGCTGACCGAGCTGCGCGCCGCCGGCGCGCGGTCCGCGCCGGCGTCCACGCACGGGCGCCGGCGCGCTGACCGCCAGCGAGCGCCAAACCGCCGAGCTCGCGGCCGCCGGCCGGACAACGAAAGAGATCGCCGCCATGCTGTTCCTCTCGCCCAAGACCGTCGAGGGACACCTCACACGCGCCTTTCGCAAGCTCGGGATCTCCTCGCGCTCCGAGCTCGGGGCACGCCTCGGCCCACCGTAAGAGGCGCAAGTCTCGACGCGGGAGCGGCCGGCTCGCCTGTGAAGCCGCCCCAACTTCACTCGACATCCGGCTCACTGATGGCCCCGCGTCGGCGTTCGTTTGACGAGAACGAACGCGCCTTAATAGCTGCTACCCCTCATAAACGAGTCTCCAAGCCCGCGGTCCGCGGGAGAGCGGCGTCAGGCGGCCGCGTTCTCCTTGGGCAGAGGCCGGTCCGGATGCGCTCGTAGAGCGTGTCGGGCGCGAGGTCGGCGCCGCCCGGCGACACGATCGTTCCGCTCTCGTCGTCGACGGTGACCGCAGTGAAGCCGGCGGGCGTCCGTGCTTGCTCGAAGACCGGTCCGCGCATGCGGTCGAGCACCTCGACTTCGCCGGTTACGCCATCGACGAAACGTCAGGCGCAGGACGCCATGGCGCAGGGCGGAGACGGCAGTGATGTCGGGCGTAAGGCCGGTCATCGAAGCGGTTCGATCTCTCTCACTGTCTCACCGGCGCGCGCGCGCCGCCAGTTGTCCAGCAGTGTCGTCTCGATGAAGCTCGGCCCACGCCAGCACGAGCCGGAGCTGGCGAGCGTCGAGATCGCTGTCGATGATCTCGACCTGGTCGATCCGGACCTTCGCTTCCCGGCCGGCGTGACGCGCGTGGAAATGCGGATGTCCGTGATCGTCGAAGAACATCGCGATCACGATGCCGTAGAAGCGACAGATCGTCGGCACGGGTCGGGTAGTGCCGCGCGGCCCGGTCGATGCCGGCGCGATCGGCCTCCTCGGCGCCGCGGTCGCCCGACCTCCCACCAGTCCCCTCTGACTCGCCGTGCTCGCGCCACCATTCGACGGTCAGCGCAGCGCTCTCCCAGCCGCCGCCATTGGAGCCGCAGAAGCTCCAGAGCTTCTGGGCGGAGCGCTTGTAGTGATGGATGAGATCGTCGAGTTCAAACGGATCGATCTCATCGCTGTCCAGGCGGACAATTCCGTCGGACCTGGTCGAGGAGTAGGCGTAGCTGCTGCTCGTCGTACTTGCACATCATCTCGCGGGCGGCACTCGAACGGACCTCGTGCGCGTTCCACGGTCTAAGGCCGCCCGCGCCAGGGGCGCCACCGCACCTCGGGGCCGACTGTGTCCCCAACCGTGTCCCGAACTCAGCAAATCTGACCCGATCTGGGACATGTTTAAAGAATACGAATGACCTGCAAAACCGCCTAATCACATTTCGTCGTTTGAACTTCAAAACCGGCAGGGCCGGGCAACCCCCGGCTTGGAAGGTTCGATTCCTTCGCCGCGTCGTGGCTGGAACCCCGGATCCGTCGAGGATGGATCCGTGCGCGCCAAGCTACCGCGACGCACGCACCGCAGCGGTTCGGTCGCATGCCGAGCATGCACCGCAGGTGCCGTAGAGTCGCCGGGCATGGACGGACACGACGATGTCGTCCTGACCAACCTCGACCAGCCGCTGTTCGAGGGTGCGGGGGCGACGAAGCGAGACCTGGTCGAGTACCTCGAAGCCGTCAGCGAGCAGCTGCTCGACGAGCTGCGGGATCGGCCCTTGTCCGTGATACGGGCGCTGCGTGGACAGAAGCCGTTCATGCAGAAGAACGTCCCCAAGTACGCGCCGCCGTGGGTGAAGACGGTGCCGATCTGGGCCGAGCGCTCGAAACGTGAGGTTGCCTACGCGCTCTGCAACGACCTGCGCACCCTGCTCTGGTTCGCCAACCAGCGTGCGATCGAGTATCACCCGACGCTCGTGCGCGGCGACGGAGGCGGCTTCGCGCAGACGCACCTCGTGCTTGATCTCGACCCGCCGGCGGACGCAGGGTTCGTCGCCGTCACCCGCGTGGCCGAGCTCGTGCGCCAGGCGCTCGCCGACGCCGGACTCACGGGCGCCGTGAAGACCAGCGGGGCGAAGGGTCTGCACGTGTGCGTGCCCGTGGAGCAGCCGGCGAGCGGCGACGAGATCGCCGCGGCTACGCGGGCGCTCGCGGCACGCGCCGAGCGCCTCGACCCGCGCCTGGCCACGACCGTCTACGTCGTCGAGGCGAGGGAAGGCAAGGTGTTCGTCGACGCGACGCGTACGGGCGGTGCGACCGTCGTCGCCGCGTACAGCCCGCGTGTTCGGCCCGGCACGCCCGTTTCGTTTCCGATCTCGTGGAATGAGCTCGACCGCGTGACGCCGAGCGACTTCACGATCCACACGGTGCCGTCCCTCCTCGCCGGCGGCGACCCGTGGGCGGACCATCTCCCCGAGCCGCAGTCGCTGCCCGCCGAGTTGATCGAGGAAGGCCGCGCGATCCCCGTCGCGCGCGTCCAGGCGATGCATGAGGGCAAGCGCCGGCGTCGCGCGGCGCGCGCGGACTCTTAGTTGACCGGCTGGCGGACCACCCGGGTCTCGCTTCTGCCCAGGCAACCGGTGTGGTCCCTTACCGGCAGAACGGCCAGCGTCGCGCATTATCCGCCGCATCGGGATCCGAGCGCCGGCCGAATGCGCCGGCCTCTGCGGCGTTAGGGTGGACCCATGGTTGACGTGACACGCCTGGTCACGTACGTCGACATAGATGACCGCGACGCGCGGGGAATCTCGGTGTCGGCGCTTCACCACGCCGTGCTCGACGACGGCCGGCGGATCGTTCTCCTGGATGACCGAGGCTGGGGCGGCAGGGGCGTCACGCGTGAGCCCGTGGAGAGCTGAAGAGAACGGCCCGCGTCGTCGTTGGACCGGACGAACCATTCGGCGGCCGCACGCAGGCCGACATGGAAGTCGCTCACTGGGAGGCGCTCGCGCTAACCCTGAGCGAACACGGCGTCGAGGCCACCGCGGCGACCGCCCCGCGGAACACAAGCTCGCGGCTGACGGCGCGCGGCGGTCGAATCTCTCGACCGCCGCGCGAGCCCCATACCGTCAGATGCGCTGAGCCCCCTTCTCGTCAGTCGCTTGCCCCCTGTCGGTCAGGTACGCAACTGCGCTTGGCCCCCTTCTACATCGACGCGCCAGCCCCGTGCGCGTGTCCCCGGAGGTTGATCACGGATCCGGCACCGGCGGGTCTGCCCCTGAGTGGCGCCGGTGCCGGAACCGCGGTGGCGATGGCAAAGTGCCCCGAACCATCGCTGCCCCGTATGTCGACGGAACCCTCGCAACCAGCGGCACGCCCGAGAACGTTCCCGTTGCGCCGGATTGCGGGTTCCTGAAGCACGGCGAGAGCGTCCCACCTGGGGGGGTGCGTGTGGGTGTGGCGGCCATGCATCTTGAGGTGCGGCGGCCATGAGGCTTCAGGTACGGCTAACCGTACGTGAAGCCTCGTAGCAACCCCCCGAGCCGGGGCACACCCCGCTGCAATGCTTGGCGCGTGTTCTCCGACGAGATCGCAGGGTGATGGAGACGACCGTTCTGATCGTCGACGATCACGCCACCTTCCGGCAATCCGCCCGCCTCCTGCTGGAGTCGGAGGGGTTCGCGATCGTGGGCGAAGCAGACGACGGGCGCTCGGCGATCGACCAGGCCGCCGTGCTTTCGCCGGACCTGATCCTGCTCGACGTCCAGCTACCCGACATCGACGGGTTCGAGGTCGCGACGCGGCTGGCGCAGCTGGATCGCGGGCCGGCGGTCGTGCTCGTCTCGAGCCATGACGGCGGCGACTTCGGCTCGCTGGTCGGGGCGTGCGGCGCCAAGGGCTTCGTGGCCAAGGCGGACCTCTCGGGCGAGCGGCTGCGCGCCCTCCTCGCCGGCTGAGACGCCACGCCCGGCTAGCCTGCCTTCTGTGCCGAGCATGAGCGATGGCCTGCGTGTCCTGGTGGCGGACGACTCGGTCCTGTTGCGCGAGGGACTGGTCAGGCTGCTCCAGGAGAGCGGCTGCGAAGTCGTCGCGCAGGCCGGCGACGCTGACGAGCTGCTGCGCAAGGCGCGTGCCCACAAGCCGGAGGTCGCGATCGTCGACGTCCGGATGCCGCCCGAGAACACCGACGATGGCCTGCGAGCGGCACTGACGATCCGCAGCGAGCACCCCGAGACCGGTGTGCTCGTGCTCTCCCAGTACATCGAAGAGCAGTATGCGGTCGAGTTGATCGGCGGGGCGAGCGAGGGCATCGGGTATCTGCTCAAGGAGCGGATCACCGACGTCGGCACCTTGCTCGACGCTGTCCACCGGGTGGCCGGCGGAGGCTCGGTCATCGACCCACAGGTGGTCAGCCAGCTGCTCCGGCGCCACCGTCAGCAGGATCCGCTCGAGGAGTTGAGCGACCGCGAGCGCGAGGTGCTCGAGCTGATGGCCGAGGGACGCTCGAACCACGCCATCGCCAGCCGCCTGGTGATCAGCGAGCGTGCTGTCGAGAAGCACGTCACCAGCATCTTCAGCAAGTTGAAGCTGCCGCCCGCCGAGAACGATCACCGCCGGGTGCTCGCGGTGCTGGCTTTCCTGCGCGCCTGACGCAGACCGTGAGGAGCGGTGCCGCAACCACTGGCTGACACTTCTTCGCCGCCGTCGGAGTTGGCGACCGATGGCCCGCGTGTCCCGAGCTTGCGCCGGCGCCGCCTGCACGGATGGAATGCGGCTGTGACCGTGTCCACGGTGATCGTCATCGCGTTCGCGCTCGCCCTCGGGATCGGCTGGATCGCCAGCCGCCGGTCTCAGACCGTCACCTATTCGGTGCGCGGGCCCTTGACGAGGGTCAACCTGGTCGTGGCCTCGGGCGACGCGACGATCGTCGGCAGCAGCTCCTCGACGCTGCAGGTCAAGCGGATCGAGGACTACGCGTTCGGCCGCTCCGCGCGCGAGCGGCGCTCTCTCGCTCAGGGCGTGCTCAGCATCGTGTCGGGCTGCCCGAAGATCGTCGTCGGCTCATGCTCGGAGTCATACGAGCTCGAGGTGCCGCAGTCGGTTGCCGTGCAGGTGCAGACCCGCGACGGCAATGTCCGCATGACCGGCTTCAGCGGGGATACCGCGATCTCGACGCGCGGCGGCGACGTCGACGTCGAGGCCTACTGTGGCTTCAGGCTGTCAGCGCGCAGCGGTCGGGGCAACCTGCATGCGGCGACAGCGTGCGCGCCGCAGCACCTCGACCTGGTGACGGGCAGCGGCAACGCGGCGGCGCTCGTGCCGCCGGGGCGCTACCGGGTGGTGGCGAACTCCGGCGTCGGCGTGCAGCACGTGAGCGGCGTGACCACGGACGAGCGTGCGCCGTTCACCATCGATGTGCACAGCGGAAGCGGCAGCGTCGAGGTTGAGGGCGGGCTGTGAGCTGGCCGGCGGATGCCGCGGTAGAGCCGGCGGCCGCGTCCGAGGGCCTCTTCCGGATGGCCGAGCGGGAGCTGCACGCGGAGCGCATGCTCAAGGAGCTCGCGTACGTGGCGGTTGGGATCCCGCTCGGTCTCGGCTACGGCGTGCTCGTCGGCGGCGCGCTCCTGCTCGGCGTGCTCCTGGGCGCGCTGTGGGTCGGACTGCCCGTGTTGTTCGCCTCCACCGCCGTGCTGTGGCGCTGCGCGGCCATCGAGCGCCGGCTGGCCAACCACCTGCTAGATGCCCGCATCTCGCCGCTCCCACCGCTGCGGCGGGCCGCGGAGGGCACGATCTGGCAGCGGCTCCGGCACCGCGCCGGGTCGCGCGCGTTCTGGCGCGGCGTCGCCCTGCTGACGCTGAGGCTGCCGGCGAGCGCGCTCGCGGCCGTGCCCATCGGCGCCGGCGCGATCGCGACCGTGGGACTGCTGGTGCTCGGCGTCAGCGGGATCGTGGGCGCGACGCGCGGCTACTTCGGCCCGTTCGCGATCGATGCGGGGTCGGGCGTCGTGCTCTGCCTGCTGGCGATTCCCATGGCGGTGTTCACCGTCGCCGTCACCCACTGGACGGCGTTCGTCCTGCGCGGCCTCGTGCGCACGCTGCTGATCACGAGCCTGCCGGCGGGGGCGCCCATCCGGGAGACGCTGGCGCGAAACCTCGGGGACCGCTCGCTGGCGATCGCCTACTGGCTGCCCGACCGGGAGGGGTTCGTCGACGAGCGCGGTCACAGCGTGCCGCTCCCCGACCCCGGTAGCGACCGGGCCTGGACGGCCGTTGACTACGAGGGCCGCCGGGTTGCCGCGATCATCCACGACGCCAGCCTCGTGGCGAGCCCAGAGCTCGTGCAGGCGGCGGCCGCCGCCGGGTCGCTCGCCCTCGACAACGAGCGGCTGAAGGCCGATCTCCGGGCGCGGGTCGAGGAGCTACGCGCCTCCCGGGCCCGTCTGGTGGAAGCGTCGAATGAGGCGCGCCGCCAGATCGAGCGCGACCTCCACGACGGCGCCCAGCAGCAGCTGGTGGCGCTCGCAGTCGAGCTGCGGCTGCTCCGCAACCGAGTCAAGGACAACGGTGACGCCCTCGAGCTGATCGAACGCCTCGATGCCAAGCTCGCGGCCGCGCTGGATGAGCTGCGCGAGCTGGCGCGCGGAATCCACCCGGGGATCCTCACCGCTCGCGGCCTCCCTCCCGCGCTCGAGTCGCTCGCCGCGCGGGCGCCGCTCCGCGTCGCCTGCGAGATCGACCTGCCGACGCGGCCGCCCGCCTCCGCCGAGGTCGTGGCGTACTTCGTCGTCGCCGAGGCGCTGACGAATGTCCTCAAGTACGCCCGGGCGACCACGGCGACGATCCGCGCCCACTACGACGAGGGCGATCTCGTCGTCGAGACCGAGGATGACGGCATCGGCGGTGCTGACGAGCGGAAGGGGACGGGGCTTCAGGGCCTGCGCGATCGCGTGGGGGCACTCGACGGAACGCTCACTGTGGTCAGCCCGGAGGGGAGCGGGACTCTGGTGCGCGCCTGCATCCCGGCGGTCAACGCCACCGCTCCGGGAAGCTAGAGCAGGCCGTTCGCTCCCAGGAACTGCCGCGCCACGACGGAGGGGCTCTGCTGGTCGAGCGCCACCGCCGCGTTCATGACTCGTAGCGCCTGGGTGCTGAGCCGCGCGCTCACCGCGTCGATCGTCTGCGCGAACGCCTGTCCCTCGGTCGAGAGCACGGCCGAGCGCACGACGAACGTGACGTTCTGGAACCCGAACGTGCCCTTCGGGTCGTTCAGCATCACGAACCCGCCGCGCGTCAGGTTGCCGTCGGTGGTGAAGGCGACCGCCAGCTGAACGCGGCCGGCGTCCAGCGCCTGGTACTGGCTGCCGATCCGGAGTGGGAGGAAACGCAGCGCGCCGACCCCGTAGTCCTGTCTGAGGCCGATGAGCCCGTTGACACGGGTCTTGAACTCGGGTGGCCCGGCGAGGGTGGCCGAGGAGCCGAGGCGCGCGAGGTCGGCCAGCGAGCGCAGGCTGTGCTCGGACGCGTAGCGCGGCTTGGCGACGATCACATCGGTGTCGGTGGCGGGCGCCATCGCGAGCAGCACATCCCCGCGGTGCCGCTCGACGCCCGCCGCGAGCCGGTAGGCCTGGGGCGCGCTCGAGGGCCGGACGCCGTCGTGCCCGAAGACCGAGAGGATCGTCCCGGTGTACTCGGGGTAGCCGTCGATCTGCTTGGCGGAGAGCGCCCGATCGACCTGCTCGGAGGGGCCGATGTCGCTCTTCAAGGTGACCGCGAAGCCCTTGGCCCGGAGCGCCTGGGCGTAGAGCTGTCCCAGGATCAGCTCCTCAGTGAAGTTCTTCGTGCCGAGGGTTACCGCGGGCTTCCCCGTCCCCGGCTTCCGCGCGGTCGCCGGGGCGCTCGCCGAGCTGTCCGTTCCCGTGCTGCGGGTGGTGCTCGACCCGCACCCTGCTCCGGCCAGCGCGAACAGCACGATCAGGAGCGTGGCCCCGGTGGGGCGCGCTCTCATCACCGTCTCGCCGCCTCCCGCGCCGGGACCATCGCGCGAGGCTACCAAGCAAGAGGCGGCGGACTGCGACACGCACCCCAAAGAAGTGATTTAGTGCCCGCCGTGGTCTGGAGAGGCGGCGATCTTGGGCGGCGTCATCGGGCGGCGGTTGCGGTCCTGGTGGCCCTCGCACTGCTTGCGGTGGCGGGCGCCACCGCGGGACGCGCGGCGGCGGCGGTCTTCAGCGCCCACGGGAGCGTCCAGCAGGTGTACGCGGTCGGCCTGGCTTCGGGAGAGCGCATGGCGCTCGTCGACAGCCGGGGCAAGCAGGTCGCTACGGGTAAGGCCGACTCTCTCGGCGGCCTGATCTTCCGCAACGTCACGCCGGGCAGCGGCTACCGCGTTCGGCCGCTGGCGGGCGGCTCGGCCTCCGGGCCGTTGACCGTGCTCTCGACCCGGCCGGCGCCCCCGAGCACGAGCTTCTACAGCCAGGCGATTCCCTCCAACGGGTACAGCTACCTGACCACTCGCGACGGGATCCAGCTCGCCATCGACGTCCACCCGCCGACGAGCCCGGCGGGCGAGCCCGGGGTTCCTCCCGGCATCAGTCTGCCGCTCAACCCCCTGTCCGGTCACCCGCTGCCGTCCGGTTTCACCGTCCCGACGACGCCCGCGAGCGGAGCGCCGTGGCCGACGCTGATCGAGTACTCCGGCTACGGCTATGCGGACCCGGCAGGGCCGCAGAACGGGATCGCCGTCATCGCCAACCTGATGGGGTTCGCGGTCGTCGACGTCAACATGCGCGGGACCGGGTGCTCGGGCGGCGCATTCGACTTCTTCGAGCCGCTGCAGAGCCTCGACGGATACGACGTGATCGAGACGATCGCGCACCAGCCGTGGGTGCTCCACCACAAGGTGGGGATGATGGGGATCTCCTACGGCGGCATCAGCCAGCTGTTCACCGGCCAGACCGACCCGCCCGACCTGGCCGCGATCTCGCCGCTGTCGGTGATCGACAACACGCAGACGACGCTCTACCCGGGCGGCATCCTCAACACCGGCTTCGCAGTGGCCTGGGCGAAGGAGCGGATCCACGACGCCGAGCCGGCATCCCCGACCGGGGGCCAGTCGTACGCCTACCAGCGCGTCCAGCAGGGCGACCAGACCTGCAGGGCCAACCAGGTCCTTCATGGCGAGGCCGTGAACCTGATGGCGAAGATCCGCGCCAACAACCACTACAAGCCCTCGGTGGCCGACCCGCTCTCGCCGGTCACGTTCGTGAACAAGATCAAGGTCCCCGTGTACATGGCGTGCCAGTGGACCGACGAGCAGACCGGTGGCCACTGCCCCGACCTGGCCGAGCACTTCACGGGGACCAACCGCAAGTGGTTCACGTTCACCAACGGCACCCACGTCGACTCGCTCGATCCCGACACCTTCAACCGCTGGTACGACTTCCTCGAGCTCTACGTCGCCCAGCAGGCGCCGATCTTCAACGCGGCGCTGATCCGTGCCGCCGCACCGGTGATCTACCAGCAGGCGATGGGCGTCACCGGGGTCACGCTGCCGCCCGACCCGATCCAGGCCCAGCCGACGTACGCCGGAGCTCTCGCCGCGTTCGAGGCGCTGCCGTCGATTCGCGTGTTGTTCGACAACGGCGCGGGTGGAAGCTCGCCAGGACAGCCCTACCCGGGCTTCGAGCAGTCGTTCTCGCGCTTCCCCGCTCCTGGTAGCACGGCGCGGTCGTGGTACCTGTCGCAGGGGGGAGCGCTCGCCGCGCGGCCCCCCTCTCGCGCTGCCGCCAACTCGTTCACCTGGAACGCCCACGCCGTGCCGCTCACCGACTTCAGCGGTCCCCAGGACGGAAGCCCGGGCGGCATCTGGACGGCGACGCCGCCGTACAGGTGGGTGCAGCACCCGCAGGGCACCGCCGTCTCGTACCTCACGAGCCCTCTCAGCGCCAACACTGTGGTGGTCGGCGCCGGCGCCGTGCACCTGTGGGTGCGCTCCTCGACGCCCAACGCCGACCTACAGGCCACGGTCACCGAGGTCCGTCCCGACGGCAGGGAGACGTTCGTCCAGAGCGGCTGGGTCCGAGCCAACGAGCGCAAGCTCGACCCGCGCAAGAGCACGCCGCTCGAGCCGGTTCTGGGGCTCCGCACGTCCGATGTCTCGCCGCTTCCCAGCAACCGGTTCGTCGAGGTGACGGTTCCGCTCTACTACGAGGGCCACGTCTACCGGGCCGGATCGCGCATCCGGATCACGGTCAGCGCGCCCAACGGCGACCAGCCGATCTGGTCCTTCGGCGAGACCAGCCCCAAGGGCCCGGCGACGGTGGCGATCGCGTTCTCGACGAAGATGCCCTCGCGCCTGGTCCTTCCGGTGGTGCCGGGCGTGAGCGTGCCCACCGGGCTGCCGCCGTGCCCGGGGCTGCGCGGGGAGCCGTGTCGTAGCTACCAGGCGCTGGCGAACCGCAGCGCGCGGCTCTCCACGCCGACGCGCCCGCGCGCCAGGAAGAAGAAGCCGCCGACGCGCCGCCAGGCCCCCGCGCCGACGTTCACCGGTTAGAACGGCGAATCGTCGTCGCTGGATTCGTCTTCGCGCATCCCCGGCGTCCCGAACAGCGCCTGCACCCCGAAGGCGATGATGCCCGAGGCGAGCGCGCCGGCGGTCACCGCGAGGTCGGGCGTCTCGGAATGCCCGTTGGCGAGCGCGTGGAAGGAGAAGAACAGGCCCACGCCGGTGCCGACGAGCACGCTCAGGACGTTGAGCAGGACGTATACGCCGGCGATGCCCTGGTCGAGATGGCGCGCCAGACGGAAGAAGCGCCCGCTCAGCGCCATCCCGACGGCGCCGATGGCGAGCACATGCGTGGCGGCGCTGAAGAACTCGAGCTCGGCTTGGTCGCTCCACAGCGGCACGGCTACGCCGACGTACACGACAAGCGGGGCCACGGTGAGCGGCACCCGGAAGCGGATGCGAAACGGTGGCGAGTCGCCGTGCATGCGGGCGCGCAGCCTAGTTCCCGGCACGGACGCGCCCCGTGACGGCGGCTCAGACCGCGGCCGCCACCGACGCCGAATAGCGGAAGGTCGTGTTGCGGCCGCTCCTCTTGGCCCAGTAGAGGGCGTCGTCGGCGCCGCGGATCAGCTCTTCGGCCGCGCCCGGGTCCTCGACCGCCCGCACGCCCGCGGACACGTGCGCGAGCAGCGTGCCGACCTGCTCGGCCACGAGCGCGAACACCTCTTCGGGCGTCCGCTTCTCGGCCACGAGCGTCGCGATCTGACGCAGAGCGGCCTCCTCGGCGTCACGCGCCGCGAGCGCGCCGGTGGCGTGACGCTCGCGCGTGGTCGCCTGGCGGAGGATCAGGCTCACGGCGGCCGCGAGACAGAGTCCGAAGCCGAGGACGAGCCAGGAGGTGAGAAACGTGCCCTCGGTCGGGACTTTGGCCCACACGGTCCACGTCCGGCCGGCGACCGCCAGCCGCGTCGGTCGCCCGCTGGGGCGAGACGGGCCGGACACGAGTACGTCGCCTCCGTCCTTGATCGTCACGCGAATGTCGGGGTAGCGCGCGGTCACGGCCGAGACAAGGCGCTCCGCACCGTAGGCCGCGGTCACCCAGCCCTCGACGTGGCCCTCCCGGTTGCGGATCGGGGCATACACGATCACGCCGTGGCGATTGCCCCTGCCGGTGAGAAACCGGACGGGCGGCGTCGCCGCCTGGACGCCCGTCTGCGCGGAGAGCAGGAGCAGCCTCCGGCGCAGGGGGTTGGCGGCGAGGTCGACGCCGATCGGCGACGGGTCGCGCGTTTTCTGCACCAGCTGCGTGAGCACGAGGTGGAGCGGGCGAGGGGCGGCGGGCCTGATCTGGCCCGGCCGCGGCGACTCGGTCAGCCGGATCCGCGCTCGTCGCTCGAACGCGGCCTGGCCGCGCGCCGAGATCGGCTGGACCAGGCCCGCGCTCGTGGCGACGTCCTGGCTCGTGATCAGGTTCGCGAAGGTCGGCCACTGCGCCGTGGTCGGGGGGCTGATCGCCCCGAGGATGCGGGTGAGCTGGCGCTCCTGCGCGAGCACGTCGTACGTGGACTCGCGGAGCATCTGGATGGCCTGGTGCTCGGTGGCCGCCTGCTGGGCCACCTGGCGGGTGCGCTCGGCCCGGTAAAGCGCCCAGCCCGCGGCGAGCACAGCCAGAACCAGTGCCACGCCCACGAGCCACCACCGGTCGGCGATACGCCGCATCTGTCATTCATCGGACACCAGCGGCGTTTCCGTAAGTGCGAGTGCCGGCCCGCAGCGTCTGGGGCGGGGGGCGCGGGAGCTCGGGCCTAGTCGCCCGGCAGCGAGCCCGCTGCGTACCCGGCGGGGCGATCGTCGGGGACGCCCTCGTAGGCCTGGTGCGGATCACGCGTGTCCTGCGCGACTCCGGCGCGGTGGCGCTGGGCCAGCTCGGAGCTCGGGTAGATGGTGTCCCTGCTGGGGGCGGTCTCGCTGGGCCGCGCACCTATCGCCAGGACGGTGCACGGTCCGTCGCCGGCTCCGATCAGGACGTGCTCGGTCCACGCGGGGCAGTGGACGAAGTCCCAGGCCTTCAGGTGTCGCTCCTGGCCCTCGATCAGGAGCAGGCATTCGCCTTGGAGCACGAGGAAGTCCTCCTGGGCATCCTCGCCGTGATACATGCACGCCGGCTGCCCGGGCGAGAGGACGCCGATGTTGATGCCGATCTGCGGGAACCGCGCCTCGGCGTCGCCTTCGAACCGCGTGTACGCGCCGAACGTCCCGTCGAGCCACAGCGCGTCGCGCGCGTTCAGGACGAACCAGCCCGCACCCGAGGGGGCCGCGCCACCGTCGGCGCGTTCGAGAGGCGCCTCGGGAATCACGTCTCCGAGCTCAGGCCGCGCTGCCGCCGCCGCCGAACGTCGGCGCGGGGTGCAGCAGGGCGACCGCATCGGAGCCGTGCCGCGCCACCGTCGGCGCCGGCGCGGCCGACTGATGGCCGACGAGCTGAACCGTGCCCCGGCAGCCCGGGCTGCCCGACGTGTGGCCGGGGATGGCCTGCCTCCAGGTGGCGGTCGTTGCCCATCCGCACTGCTGACACGAGTACAACGGCATCCCGAGCACAGGATTCCCGCGCAACTGCCTCGACAAACTGGTCGGCCGGCTAGCGCCCGAGAGACATGAACGCGCGAAGCTCGCCCGCGAGCAGGCGGCGCTGCCTGTCGGTGAGCTCGCCGACGGTTCGGCGCTCGCTGATCTGCGTCCGGCTCAGGAACCTCCGGCACCGCGTGGCGCCCCAGCCCCGCTGGCTCACGAGCAGCTCGCCGAGCGACCAGCTTCTCGCCGCGACCGGAGGGTCGAGGATCACGTCGGCGGCCTCCACTTCGCCCTCGGCGATCTGTCGCTTCAGCTCGGCTCTGGCCGTACGGATCGCGTTGGCGCGGGCGAGTGCGCGGAACCGATGCGCGTCCGGCGTCAAGGTTGCGGTCTGAGTCGATCTAGCCCTGTCTCCCATGAATCCGCGTCCGGGCAGAAGCTGTTCGAACGCGTCGAGCAGCGTTCGCTCCGGCCGTTCTCTCTTTGCGTGAGTGTCAGCCGGCGTCCCTTTCGATGACACGGTCCGCCATCCACGCCTGCTTGCGGATACCGCCGCCGCCTGACGGTCAGAAAAGGTACGGCACTCGGCGGTAACACGAAAGTCACAGGTCGCGCCTTATTCGCTCGGAGCGCGATTTTCTGCTTCCCGGTCTTGTGGCTACATCCGGGTGCTGCGCCCTCCCGATCACCGCGAAGCACCGAAATTCGGAGAGTTCCTGCGTCTGGCTGTCTAAAGCTGCCTAAACCTACCGGTGCGCCGCTTCAGGCCGCGAGGTGGTGCAGGCCGAGGTAGCGGAGGATCGCCTCTTCGTCCCCGATCGAGCCGATCAGCCGCAGCTCCGGCCGGGGCTTGACCTTGATCAGGGTCGGGGTCGCGATGATCCGGTCGCTCTGCGCCCGCTCGGGCTCGTCGAAGACGTCGATGACCTCCATCTCGACAGCGTCGGCGGGGAGTCGGCTGGCCGCCGCGCGGAACGTCTGGGCCACGGCGCTACCGGTGGCCGACCGGCTCGAGAGGTAGAGCCGCAACTGGACGCGTTCCTGATCCCCGTCGGCGTTGCCCGCTCGCGGCGCGCGGATCAGATTCTCGACGCCCGCGAGCTCGAGCGCGTGGGTGACCGCCGGCCGGCGCTCGCCCGACAGGCGCAGGTCGGTGTCGGTGTCGACGCACCGCCTGTGGGTCTCGATCACGAGCCAGATGCCGGCCGAGTCCATGAACTCCAAGCCGCCGAGGTCGAGCACCAGCTTCGGTGGCCTCCCGGCCAGGGCCTCATCGATGGCCGCCCGCGCCTGTGCCGCCGCCGCGTCGTCGAGCTCCCCTCGCAGATGGATCTCCGCCTGTGTGTCTGACCGCCGCAGCTCGGCGGCGAAACGCTGCTCACTCACCCCGCCAACCCCTCGCCTTCCCGATCGAACTCCGCCCACACGCAGACCTGGTCCTCGGCGGCCACGCCCCAGGCCCTTGCCAGCCGGTCGAGCAGCACCAGGCCGATGCCGCCTTCAGGGCGCAGGCCACCGTCGGGCCCTTCGAAGCTCCGCAGGCGCGGCGGCCCCGGCTCAAAGCCGTGGCCGGTGTCGCAGACCTCGATCCGCAGCCTGTCGGGCGCCACCGCCGCATGCACCGTGATGTGGTCGCTGTCCTCCTGCATCCCGGCGTGACGCACGCAGTTGGTCACGAGCTCGGAGATCATCAGCTCGAGGTTGCTCCGCTCGATTTCCCCAAGCTGGTCGCCGAGCGCCTCTATCACCTTGTGGCGGGCGACGCCGGCGGCCGGTGGCCCCACCGGGACCTCGAACTTGACCGAACGGACAGCCGTCGGCAGCCACTCGCCCCGGCTGAGCGCCCACGCGGTCAGCTCGTTTTGCGGTCGATCGGATTGTGAGTCAGCGTGCATTCGCGTCGGGTTCTCTGCATCTCTCCCAGAACGAAGCGGCTAACGGCCCTCGGCCGGGGTCTACCCGGAGTGGCCGCGGCGCCAACCTCTCACGCCGCGCCGTCCTCCGCCTGGATGCTCCCTCGCACCACGAGTCCCCCGGCGCCGGCGATCGGCTCGCCGACCCTCATCCCCTTCTCCGTGATGTGAAACTCGCGGATCCGGCGGTCGTGGTCGGAGCCGCGCATCTTGAGCACGGTGATCGCCCGGCGCACGTGGCCGCTCACCTCGGCGTAGCGGAGCAGGATGATGCCGTCGGTGATCGTGGACACGTAGGCGTCGGTGACCGTCTCACCGCCCGAGATCATCGAGCTGGTGTTCGTGAACAGGGCGGCGATCTCGCGCTCCTTGAGCAGCCCGCACAGCCTGACCACGAACTCCCGGAACGCGCGGATCTCCGAGACCCGCTCGAGCGCGGTGAGCGAGTCGAGCACGATCCGCTTTGGCTCGTACTCGTCGAGCTCGCGCGAAATGCGCTGGAGCAGGTCCTCGAGCCCCATCCGTTCCGGGTAGATCGACTCGAGCCGGACGTTCCCTTCCTGCTCGGCGCGCTCGATCCCGTGGAGCCACGAGGAGGCGTTGCGCAGGAGCTGGTTGTGGCTCTCCTCGAAGGACAGCAGGACGGCGCGCTCCCCGGCGTCGATCGCGGCCTGGAGGAAGCCGAGCGCGGTGAGGGTCTTGCCGGTTCCGGTGGGCCCGGAGACGAGCACGAGCGAGTCGCGGTAGATCCCGCCGCCGAACAGCTCGTCGATGTACGGATTGCCCACCGAGATCCGCGTCTCCGACGCCGGGCGCGCGAGCTCGATCGCCGAGAGGGGGATCACCGACGCTCCGTAGCCTGCCTCGATCGTGAACGGGAACTCGCCGGTTCGATGCGCGCCGCCACGGAGCTTGAGGATCTCGATCGTGCGGCGCCGGCGCTGCGCAGCGAGGACGTTGCGCAGGACGATCACGGCATCGGCGACGAACTCCTCGATGCCGAAGCGAGCCACCGCGCCCTCCTCGTCCACGCGCTCGACGGTGAGGACCGAGGTGACGCCCAGCTCGTTCAACGCGTGGACGATCCGGCTGAGCTCCCGCCGCACCCGCCGGTCGTCTTCGAACTGGGAAAGCAGTGCCGTGACCGAGTCGAGCACGACGCGCCGGGCGCCGGTCTCGGCGATCGCCGCCTGGATGCGCGCGAGCAGCGCCTGCAGGTCGAACTCGCCCACCTCGACCAGCTCGTGGCCGGGCGCCGGCGATACGTCGACGACGCCAAGCTGACCCGCGGCCAGGTGCTCCTCGAGCCTCCAGCCGAAGCTGGCGGCGCTCTGGAGTACCGACTCGGGCGTCTCCTCGAAGGTCACGAGGACGCCCGGCTGGCCGAAGTCACTGATCCCGGCCGCGAGCCATTGCGTGGCGAGCACCGTCTTTCCCGCGCCCGCGGTTCCCACCAGCAGGGTGCAACGGCCGAGGGGGAGCCCCCCGTCGGCGACCATGTCGAGGCCGGGTATCCCGGTAGCCAGCCGCGGGGTTGTCTGCTGTGTGCTCGTGGGAACTCCTCGGCGGTGCCGACGCTGTCGAAGGAGCGGACGCTACCAGCGAGCGCGGAACTGAACCGCGTGAACGGAGGCGATCAGGCCTTGCACAAACGCTCGTGTGATGCGAACGTACGTTCGCTTGTCTGGTCAGGCCACCATCCTGCACGCCGACCTCGACTCGTTCTACGCCTCGGTCGAGCAGCGCGACGACCCGCGCCTGCGCGGCCGCCCGGTGATCGTCGGCGCCGGCGTCGTCCTGGCCGCGAGCTACGAGGCCAAGGCTTATGGCATCGCCACCGCGATGGGAGGCGCCCAAGCTCGCCGGCTGTGTCCGCAGGCGATCGTCGTGCCGCCGCGGATGACGGCCTACTCCGAGGCGAGCCGCGCGGTGTTCGAGGTGTTCGAGCAGACGGCGCCGACCGTCGAGGGACTCTCGATCGATGAGGCGTTCCTCGACGTTCGCGGCCTCGGCCACATCTCGGGCACGCCCGTCGAGATCGCGGCGCGGCTCCGCCGGCGCGTGCGGGACGAGGTGGGCCTCCCGATCACCGTCGGGATCGCGCGGACAAAGTTCCTGGCCAAGGTCGCCAGTGGCGTCGCCAAGCCCGACGGACTCCTCCTCGTCGAACCCGACCGCGAGCTCGAGTTCCTGCATCCGCTCCCGGTGGAGCGGCTGTGGGGAGTCGGCCGCGTGACGTCGGCCAAGCTGCGCGCGCGCGGGATAACCACGGTCTGCCAGGTGGCGGAGCTCGAGGAGGGCACGCTCGTCTCGCTGCTCGGGCGCGCGTCGGGCCGGCACCTGCACGCGCTCGCCCACAACCGCGACCCGCGTCCCGTCCAGGCGCGCCGGCGCCGGCGCTCGATCGGCGCCCAGCGCGCGCTCGGCAGCCGCCAACGCACGCGCGAGGAGCTCCTCACGGTGCTGATCGCACTCGTCGACCGGGTCGCGCGCCGGCTTCGAGCCGCCAAGCGGATGTGCCGCACCGTGGTCCTCCGGCTGCGTTTCGTCGATTACGCGCGCGCAACTCGGTCGGCCACGATGACCGAGCCGACCGCGCAGACCGATCGCATCCTGAGCACGGCGAGCGGCCTGCTGGCCGCGGCCTTACCGTTGATCGAACGCCGGGGAGTGACGCTGGTGGGGATCGCGCTCGCCAACCTGTGCGACGAGGCGGGCGTTCAGCTCGTGCTGCCGTTCGGGCGCTCGCGCGCGCTCGACGAGACCGTGGACCTGGTCCGGGAGCGGTTCGGCTCGGCGGCGATCACCAGAGGTGTTCTCGTCGGGCGGGAGCCGGGGCCGTGGGTTCCACTGCTGCCGGACTAGGAGCCGGCGGCGTGCTCAGCGCGGTGGCGCGGGCGAGCAGGAGGATGGTCGGGATCACGAAGCCGCCAATCGAGAGGATCGAGAGCAGCGCGAACAGCCCGAGCAGCCCGATCGCCACCCACGCGAGACGCGCGGCCAGCTGGTTCCCGTCGGCGCGCTTACGGCGCAGCGCGAGCCACACGAACCCGCACAGCAGGAGCGGGATCGCGGTCGGAATCAGCACCCACGCCCCCTGGCTGCCAACGAGCGTCGTGCTCGTGAACGTGACGCCGGCGCTGTTCGAGATCGACTCGCCGTTGTAGACGGGGAGGGCGGAGGCGGCGATCAGCAGCCCCAGCGACCACGCGGAGGCGACGACGACCAAGCGCGACGCCAGACGGTTCCGGCGCGCGCGGCGCTCCTCGGGGGAGGTGCGGCGAGCGCTTCGGTCGATCTCGCCGGCAGCCCGCCTGCGCGCGGGGAAATCAGGGGTGGGGCGGGCGGCGATATGGCGCTCCATCGCCACGTGAGGCTACGCCCGGAGGTGGGCGCGTTCAACCACGAACTCTCAGAATAGTTGTGCCTGCAACTACCTGCTAGGCTCGGGCACATGGAACTTGGACTCGCCACCTTCGCCGACCTCAGCTCGGGTATCACGCCGGAGCAGCGGATGAGGAACCTGCTCGAGGAGGCTGAGCTCGCCGAGCAGCTCGGTCTGGACCTGTTCGCGGTCGGCGAGCATCATCGCCCCGACTACCTCATCTCCTCACCGGCGGTGGCGCTGGCCGCGATCGCTGCGCGCACCGAGCGCATCCGGCTCTCGAGTGCCGTGACCGTGCTGAGCTCCGATGACCCGGTGCGCGTGTTCCAGCAGTTCGCCGAGCTCGATCTCATCTCCGGAGGACGGGCCGAGATCATGGCCGGCCGTGGGTCGTTCATCGAGTCCTTTCCGCTGTTCGGGTTCGACCTCGACGACTACGACGAGTTGTTCGCGGAGAAGCTCGGGCTCCTTCTCGCCCTCCGCGACTCCACCCGGGTCACCTGGTCGGGACGCCACCGCGCCTCCGCTCCGGGACGCGGTCGTGTGGCCGCGGCCGGTGCAGGAGAGGCTGCCGATCTGGGTCGCCGTCGGCGGAACCCCTCAGTCCGTGGTCCGCGCCGCCGGGCTCGGCCTGCCCCTGACGCTCGCCATCATCGGCGGAGAGCCGGAGCGCTTCGCGCCGCTGGTGGAGCTCTACCGCCGGGCGCTCGAAGCGGCCGAGCACGAGCACGCGCCGGACGGCCGCGTCGCCATCAACACGCACGCCTTCGTCGGGCGCACGCGCGCGCAGGCCGACGCCGCCTTCGCCGCGCCGTACCTGGCGATGATGAACCGGATCGGGCGGGAGCGGGGGTGGCCGCCGGCGGGCCGACCGCAGTACGAGGCGCTGCGCTCGCCCACGGGAGCGCTCGCCGTCGGCTCGCCGGAGGAGGTCGTCGAGAAGCTCCTGTTCGAGCACGAGCTGTTCGGCCACCAGCGCTACGTCGCCCAGATGAGCGTGGGCGCGGTCGAGCATCGGGACGTGCTGCGCTCGATGGAGCTGTTCGGGACCGAGGTCGCGCCCGCGGTTCGCGCCGAGGTCGCGCGCCGCGAGGCTGGCGCTTCCGTCGGCGCTCATTAACCTCCGAGCTATCCGCGCGATCGCTCAGCCTCGGCGGTTCCGGCTCCCCTCCCCGTGCGGTGTGGGCCGGCCTCGGCCTCGCCGGGTCCTGCCTCGTCACGCTCGCTGGCCCGCGCCTGCTCGAGCGCTACGGCGTGCGCTGGTGGTTCGCGCCGCACCTGGCCCCGGGCAACGCGCTTCTGGCTGTATCTGGGGATGGCCGCGCTCGTCGGTGGCCTGGCTCGGGCTCGGCGCGCGAGCGCTCGACTCGCCGCCTGTGGATGGTCGGCGCGGCGTGGTGCCTGCCGCTCGTGGTCGCGCCCGCGCTGTTCAGCCGCGACGTCTACAGCTACCTCGCCCAGGGCACGATCCTCCACCTCGGCCTGAGCCCGTACCACCACGCGCCGGCCATCCTCGCTCACAGCCCGGTTCTCACCGCTGTCGATCCGTTCTGGCGACACACCACCGCGCCCTACGGCCCCGTGTTCCTCGGGCTGGTCAGCCTCCTGTCCGGGACGAGCACGATCGCCGGTGTCGTGCTCCTGCGGCTGCTCGAGGTGGCTGGCGTGGCGCCTGATCGCCATCTTTGCGCCGCGCCTCGCCCGCCGGCTCGGCGCCGACCCGGCCCGGGCGGTATGGCTCGCCGCCCTCAGTCCGCTCGTGCTGCTCGGGCTGATCGTGCCGGCCCACAACGACGCGCTGATGGCGGGCCTGATGCTCGCCGGCGTGACCCTCGCGCTCGAGCGCCGGCCGCTCGCCGGGATCGTCGTGTGCGCGCTTGCCGCGACGGTCAAGCTCCCGGCGGCGGCCGCGATCCCGTTCATCGCGGTGACGTGGGCGCGGACGCAGCCGACGCCCGGCGCTCGCGCGGCCGTTCTGGCGCGCGCAGCCGCGGCCGTGCTCGTGGTCGCGCTGCTCGTGAGCGCGATTCCGGGGATCGGCTTCAGCTGGCTGTCGGGGGCGTTGTTCTCGACGCCGCAGAAGGTGCGGCTGGCGATCACGCCGGCGACGGCGCTGGGGTGGACGGGAGCCGCCGTGCTGCGCGACCTGGGGGTGAGCGTCGAGCGCCCGCGGGCTGGAGGCGGCGCTGGGCCTGATCGCGTTCTGCGCCGTCGGCGTCGGCGCCCTCGTGCTGCTGGCGCGCACGCGGCTCGAGCGGATGCCGCGCGACCTCGGCTGGCTGCTGCTCGCGGCGGCGTTCTGCGGCCCCGCGGCGTGGCCTTGGTACTTCATCTGGGGGCTGGCCCTGCTCGCCGCCTGTCCGGGCGCGCAGCGGATTCGAGTCATCGCGCCCGCGGTCGTCCTCTCGGTGTTCCTGGTCAAGCCGAACGGCGTGCTGGCGCTGCCGCTCGCAGAGCGCGCCGGCGGTTCTGGCGGTGTACGCCGCCGGGGCGTGGTACGCGCTCCGCGGCGTCCGCGGCCGCGGCCGCGAGCAAGTACCCGGGCTCGCGCTCGTCGAGTCATGACCGCGGTAGCCGAGCGCGCCGGTCCGGTCCGCGAGCGGGCGGCGGTGCCGGCCGCGCGGTTGGCCGGTCATCGCCGGGCCCGCGACGCTCGCCGCCCTGCTCGTGCTGATCGGGATCTCCGCACGCAGCCTCGGTTTCGACGAGGCCGCGAGCGTGACCATCGCGGCACAGCATGGGCAAGCGCTGTGGCGGGCGATCGCCCACGACGGCGGCAACATGTCGGGCTACTACGTGCTCCTGCACGGGGTGATTGCGCTGCTCGGGCGCGGCCTGGTGGCGGTTCGGCTGCTCTCGGCGGTCGCGGCGGTCGCCACCGTGGCGCTGGTGGCGCAGCTCGGCTTGCGCTTGTTCGACCGGCGGGTGGCGGTGTTCGCGGGGCTTTTGGCGGCGGTCAGCCTGCCCCTCGTCTTCTGGGGCCAGTCGGCGCGCGGCTACGCCCCGATGGTGGCCCTCGTGACCGCCTCGTGGCTATGCCTGGTTTCTCGGCGGCGAGTGGCATATGTGATCGTCACCGTGCTCGCGGTGTACATGAGCTTCGTGGCCGTGCTGGCGGTGGCGGCGCAGCTCGTCGTGTGGCGCCGGCGTGACGTGCGGCCGCTCCTCGCCTGCGCGGTCGGCTGGGTGCCGCTCGTAGTGCTCGCGCTGAACGCGCGGCTCGACCCAGCTCTTCTGGGTGCCCCGCCCGAATCTGACCTCGCTCTGGCAGGTGCTCCAGACCCTGGCCTCGGCCGGCGCTCCCGCCGAGCTTCCACGGCGGGGTCGTGGCGATCGTGCTGACGATCGTCAGCGCGGTCACGATCATCGCGGCTCGCCGTCCCGGAGTGGGCCCGCTGTTCGCTTGGCTGCTCGTCCCGCTCGGCCTGGCGCTGATCGAGTCTCTGGTCGGCCAGTCGATCTTCGTCCCCCGCAACCTCCTGGTGTGCCTGCCCGCGGTGGCGCTGCTGCTCGCGGTGGCGGTGAGCAACTTGCGGGTCCCGGCGCCCGCGGCGCTGGCGCTCGTGAGCGCCCTGATCGCGTTGCGGGCCGTGCCGCTCGTGAACGGCTACGGCGTGTCCCCCGAGAACTGGAGGGCCGCCACCGCGTACGTCGTCGGCCACGCGCGCCCCGGCGACTGCGTCGCTTTCTATCCGTCCGATGCGCGGATGCCGTTCGCCTACTACGGCCACGCGGGGCGGCCGGTGCTTCCGGCCGACCCCTGGGGGCCGCTCCGCCCCTACGTCGAGGACTATGCGAGCGCGCACATCACGGGCTGCCCGCGGCTGTGGCTGGTCTCGAGCCACGAGGGACAGCCGAACGGCCCGCCGGCGTCGAGGGCGAACTACGCGCGCTTCCTCGCGCTCCGGCGCGGGTTCCGCGTCGAGCGGGAGGTCCGCTTCGGCTACGCCGCGGTCATACGCGTGGCCCTGCTCTCAGGGCCGTAGCGTGTGGCCGTAGAAGGTCAGATAGCTCATCCCGATCAGCAGGATCCCGTTCACGGCGAGCACCAGCCGCGGCCGCCGGGCGTGGGCGAACACGGCCACGACCGGAAACGCGGTGATCAGTAGCCGCGGGTTGGGCGGCACGAACTCCGAGGTCACCGTCAGCAGCCCGATCGCCGCCGGTCCACA
Organism: uncultured Solirubrobacterales bacterium; assembly: GCA_963839105.1. Lineage (GTDB taxonomy): Bacteria > Actinomycetota > Thermoleophilia > Solirubrobacterales > Solirubrobacteraceae > Palsa-465. The sequence continues at coordinate 402,247 of CAWITQ010000008.1, read as the reverse complement.
CCGCCGCCTCCAGCGAGATTCCGCGGCCCCGCCTGACCAGCAGAAGCCACCGCCCAGGCCAGGAACACGGCCCCCGCGAGCCCCGCCACCAGGTTGAGGTTGATCGTCGGGTGGTTGAAGTGCGCGAAGGAGATCTCGTCCGCGAGGCTGCGTGCCTGGTGCACGAGCGCGAACACGTCGCTCTTCTCGCCCCAGCCGTAGTGCTGGGCGTAGTAGTTGGCCAGCGGCGTGCCCGGTGTGCGCCCACAGGTAGGCGGCAAAGGCGCCGGCGCCCGCAACCGACAGGAGCGGAGCCAGCAGGGCGCGCCACTCGCGCCGGCGGTGGACCGCGGCCGCCGGCCGCGACCAGGCACACCGGGATGATCGCCAGCGCGTCGGGCTCGGTAGCGGTTGCCAGGCCCGCCAGCACGCCGGCCAGCAGCCAGCGCCGGCGCTCGAGCGCGAGGATGCAACCGGCGGCCAGCGGGAGCAGCAGGCACTCGGAGTAGACCATCGAGAACACGACCGAGCCCGGGAACAGGCAGAAGAGCACCGCGGCGCCGGCGGCCGGCGGATTCGCCCCACCAGCCGGTCGCGAGCTCCTGCACGAGCAGCGTCGCGACGAGGCCGCCGACGGCCGAGACGATCAGCCCGGCCACGGTGACCCCGGTGTACGTGCCCCCGCCGAGGAGCCGCATCAGCGCCGGGTACAGGGGGAAGAAGCCGAGCGTCGTCTGGGCGTGGGCGACGTGCGACGGGTAGCCCGTCAATGGCGAGCTCGCGGAACCACCGGCCGTCCCAGTTCGCGAGCTCGTAGATCACGGGGACGTGGCGGACCGCCTGCTCGATCACCGCGAGCAGGAGCAGCGCCAGGCGCGTCGCCAGGTACACGCTCGGCGGCCAGCCGGAAGCGCACCGGACCGCGCCGCGGCTGGCGCGACGGGCGCCGCGATCGCCGCAGCGGGCCGCTGCACCACAGCGGTCTGTTCAGCGCCGGTCGCTATCGGGTAGCGAGGTAGTCATGACCGTTGCTGAGGTACCCCAGCCAAGCACCCCGGTCACGCCGGCGGTGCCCGATGCGCCCAGTCACCCCTGCCGTACCCGACCCGGGAACCCCTGCCCAGCCGCAGGAGCCCTCGCCGGTTCCCGCGCCCGAGGAGCCGGCCACGCCGGCCGTCCCTGACCCGGGGCCCGAGGTCGAGCCTCAGCCGGATCCGACCCCCGGGGCAGAGCTAGCGCGGGACGATCAGCTCGGCCAGGCGCTCGGCCTGCTGCTGGAGCAGGAGGTGGCCGGTGCGCTCGAGCAGCACGAGTTCGGCCTCCGGGATCTGCGTGGCGAGCTTTCGCTCCGCTTCGACCGGGACGACGTGGTCGTCGCTGCCGGCCACGATCGTCGTGGGCGCGGTGATCGTGGGGAGCGCGCGCTCGAGCTCGGGCAGATCGCGCACGAGCACCTGCTGCTCGGCGGCGTAGGCGCGCCACGCAGGCGGCGCGAGCATCCGGCGCGACACCGCGCGCAGGTAGCGGTCGTCGAGCGCCAGCTGCCCCGCCACCCACCGCCGCAGCGGCGACGCGCGCAAGGCCGCGCCCACTCCGGCGAGCGTGGTGACGCTCGCCAGGTAGCCGGCCAGCGGCGTCGCCAGCCAGTAGTCGAGGCGGTAGAGCGAGGCCGGTTCGCCGCCGGCGCCACCAGCACCAGCGAGGACACGCGCTCGGGGTGAAACGCCGCCAGCCATGCCGCCACCGCGCCGCCGAAGCTGTGCCCGGCGACGGTGGCGCGCTCTGCCCCGCGCTCGTCGAGCGCCGCCAGCGCGGCCGCTGCGTTGCCCTTGAGGCCGGTGGCCGGGCTCCCGTTCCAGCCCGGCCGATCGATGGCGATCGTGCGGCGCGCGGGAGCCGATCGCGACCCGGACGCGCTCCCAGTCCTCGGCGGCACCGGGCTGCCCGTGCAGGAGCAGTACCGGGTCGGGGGCGCCAGACATGAAGGGGCATACTAGGACCGTGACGCAAGGGCTCCTTTCCGAGGCGCTCGCGCCGCTGCGCGAGAATCCGCGCCGCTCGGCGATCCTGCTCGACATCGACGGAACGCTGGCGCCGATCGTCGAAAACGCCGCCGATGCCAACGTCCCGGAGGCCACGCGCCAGCTGTTGATCGAGGTGGCGCGGCGCTACGCCGTGGTGGCGTGCGTGAGCGGCCGGCGCGCCTCCGAGGCGCGGGCGATGGTCTCGATCGGCTCGATCTCCTACCTGGGATCGCACGGCGTCGAGCTGCTGCGCGCCGGCTGGACGCAGCCCGTGCTCGATCCCGCGGTCGAGGATCACGCTCGCCGCATCCACGAGTTCGGGCGCGAGGCTGACACCCCCGACCTACGCCGCCGCCGCGTCCGTCTGGAGGACAAGGGCGCGATCGTGGCCTTCCACTGGCGAGGAGCTCCCGACGAGGAGGAGGCGCGCGCGGCGATCGACGCGATCGCGGCACGCGCCCAGGAGGCGGGGCTGCGGACCCACTGGGGCCGCAAGGTGCTCGAGGTGCGTCCGCCGGTGCGGATCGACAAGGGCGCCGGCATCACCTCGTTCCTGGAGGGAACCGACGTCGAGATCGCCCTCTACGTCGGCGATGACCGGACCGATCTCGACGCCTTCCGCGCCCTCAGCGAGCTGGCGGAGCGGGGCGAGCTGTCGCAGACGGTCCGCGTCGGTGTGCGCTCCGACGAGGGTCCCTCGGAGATCGCCAGCGAGGCCGACGTGGTCGTCGATGGGACCGAGGGCGTGCAGGAACTACTCGGCATGCTCGTGGCTGAATGAGATTCACCGACTTCCTGCGCTCGACCGTCCTGCTCAGCGCCGGCGCGGCCACCGCGCTGGCCGCGGTCACGATCGCCGGCGCGGCCGGCAACGGCGACCCCCTCGTCGTCGTCATCGGCGCCGCCTGGTGGGTGATCGCGGCGATCGCCGGGATCTGGATCGGCCGGCGGGCGGAGACCTCCTACCAGATCGCCTCGCTGCTGGCCGATGCCCGCCCGCAGACCTCGTTGCCGGAGATCGGGCCGGCGCGGACGCTCTTGAACCGACTGTGGCCGCTGCTGTTCTCGACCGTGGGGGCGGGCGCTCTGGCGTTCGTGTTCCCGCAGGTGCCGGGCGTGGCCACCGGCTTCGCGATCCTGTGGGCGCTCGCCTGGCGCCGGCAGGCGAGCGCGGTGCGCGCGATCGAGGAGCGCGACGGCGTGCGCTTCTACATCCAGCGCACGTCGCCGCTGCAGCCGATCCGGCTGGCGCGCACGCCGGGCTTCCGCTCCAACCTGTTCGAGCTCAACGGTGCCTCTCGCCAGGCGCGCCCCCGGGTATGAGTGAAATCGGCGCCTCGCCGGCGCGAAACTCTCGCACGGACGTCCTCGTCGTCAACGTCGACGGCACGCCGGGGTGGACAGCCGCTGCCGGCGAGCTGGTCGACGCACTGCGGCGTGCCGGGGCCTCGGTGGCGCTGGCGGGCACCGGGACCGTGCCGCTGGTGCGCACGTTCGCCCTGACCGATCTCGTCCAGGCGCGGGCGGCGCGGACCGTCGCCCTGCGGGGCATCGCCGAGCATTCCCCGCGTGCGGTCATCTACTGCTCGGTGACGGCGGCGCTGCTGTGGCCGCGCCCCGGGGCGGTGTGGCTCGACTCGGTGGCGGCCGAGAATCGCCCCGGACGCCACGGGGTATGGCAGCGGGTCGTCGAGCGCCGGCGGCTGGAGGAGGCGCCGATGGTGCTGGCGATGAGCCCGCGGGCTCTCCAGGCGCTCCCGGGGGCGCGGGCCGACGCCGTAGTCCCGGTACCGGTTGCCCGGTCCGGCCCCGTACCGGCCACCCGGGACATAGCCGCGGTCACCTACGGGGCGAACCCCGAGAAGCGCCGGCTCGACCTGGTGCTGGCCGCCTGGTCGCGGGCGCGCAACCCGGGGGAGACGCTGGTGGTGGCCGGCCTCGAGCGCTACCGCTCGGCGATTCCGGCGGGGGTCGAGCTCGCCGGGCGCCTGGCGCCCGAGGCGTATCGCGCGCTCCTGCGCCGGGCGCACCTGTTCGTGACCGCGCCGCTGCGCGAGGACTACGGGATCGCAGCCCTCGAGGCGCTCGCCGACGGGTGCATGCTCGTAACGACGCCGGCCGCGGGCGCCTATCCGGCGTCCGACCTGGCGGCGCAGCTCGATCCGCGCCTGGTCACCGATGATCTCCCGAAGGCTCTGCGCGTAGCCCTCGACGATCCGGTGGCGGGATACTCCTCGCGCGCAGCCGAGCTGCTCGAGCCGTACTCTCGGGAGGCGCTCGACCGTACGGTCGCTGAGGAAGTCCTCCCCCGCCTGCTCCCTTGATGCTCCCCGCGTATATCCCCAGTCCCGCGGAGAACGGGTTCCACGTCGGCCCGCTGTTAGTGCACGCGTACGGCATCGCGTACGTGTTCGCGGTGGCGGCGGCGATCCTGGTCACCCGGGTGCGGTGGCGCCGGGCGGGCGGCGACCCGGACCTCTGCTACGAGGTGGCGATGTGGGGGTTCCCGGCCGGCCTGATCGGCGGGCGGATCTACTTCCTGATCACCACCCCGAGCCAGGTGCCCGATCACTGGTGGGGCCCGTTCGCGATCTGGCAGGGGGGACTCGGGATCTGGGGCGGGATCTTTGGGGGCGTCCTCGGCGGGCTGTTCATCCTGCGCCGTCGACTGTCGCGCGCGGACGTCCTGCGCTTCATGGACGCCGGCGCGCCCGGCCTGCTGGCGGCGCAGTCGATCGGCCGGATCGGCAACTACTTCAACCAGGAGCTGTTCGGCAAGCCGAGCAAGCTCCCCTGGGCCCTGAAGATCTCGCCCGCCCACCGGCCCCCCGGGTTCGCTTCGTACGCCACCTTCCAGCCCACCTTCCTCTACGAGATCATCTGGAACCTGTCGCTGGCGGGCTTCCTGGTGTGGCTGGGCGCGCGCCGGCGGATCAAGCCGCCCGGCCTGTTCGCCCTCTACGTCGCCGGCTATTCGGCGTTCCGCCTGTTCGAGGAGAACCTGCGGATCGACTACTCGGTCCACATCCTCGGGATGCGCCTGAACTTCTGGGTGGCGCTGCTGATCATGCTCATCGGCCTGGGCTGGTTCGTGCTCATCCAGCGCCGGGGTAAGTACGGGCCGGAGCTCTCCGAGGAGGCCCTGCGCCCCGAGGTGCGCCCGCCGCGCCCGCCGGCCGCCGCGAAGGCGTCGAAGAAGCGCCCCGCGCCCGCCGCGCGCCGCGCGCGCTAGCGCTAGCCACCGAAGCTGGCTGAGTTATTGCGCCATAGCTTCACCAGCTCAGCCAGCCCTCGGGGGATGCCTCGCGGGCGCGCTAACGGTTGCGCTTGAGGAGCGGCGCGAGCTCGCTCCAGGGGCGCGTGTTGACCACGTCCGCCTTGGTCAGCCACGCGCGCCGCGCGGTGGCGATGCCGTAGCGCGCCACCGTGAACCCGCCGACCCGGTGGGCGTCGCAGTTGATCACGATGGGGACTCCGGCGGCGGCGGCTGCGCGGGCGTGGACCTCGTTCAGATCGCGCCGGTCGGGACTCGAGTTGATCTCCAGGATCGTGCCGGTCCGCGCCGCGGCCTCGATCACGCGGTCGACGTCGAACTCGTAGGCGGGCCGGCGCTCGATCTTCCGGCCCGAGAGGTGGCCGATGGCGTCGACCAGCGGGTGCTCGATCGCCTTCACGATCCGCTCCGTCATCTCCTCCGCGGACATCCGGAAGGCGGTGTGGACGGAGGCGATCGCCCAGTCGAGCTGCGCCAGCGACTCGTCGTCGTAGTCGAGCGAGCCGTCGGGGAGGATGTTGACCTCGGCGCCGGCCAGGAGCTCGATGCCCTCGACCCGCGCGGCGCGGATCTGCGCCACCTGATGGCTCACCACCGGGACGTCGTAGGAGTGGTCGGTGATCGCCAGGTACTCGTAGCCGGCGGCGCGCGCGGCCTCGGCCATCTCCTCGATCGAGGCCGTCCCGTCCGAGGCGGTCGTGTGGCAGTGCAGATCGCCTCGGAGGTCGCCCGGCGCGATGAGGTCCGGCAACGTGCCGCGCGCGGCGGCTTCGAGCTCGCCCCGGTTCTCGCGAAGCTCGGGCTCGATGTACTCCATCCCCAGCAGCGAGTACACCTCGGCCTCGGTGGCGCAGCGGTGGGTCTCGCCGGTGGCGTCGTCGAGGACGCCGTACTCGGATACGTGCAGGCCCTTGCGCACTGCCGCGTCGCGCAGCGCCATGTTGTGCTGCTTTGACCCGGTCAGGTGCTGGAGGACGTTGCCGAACTGGTCCGGCGCCACGATCCGCAGATCGACGTGCAGCCCGGTGTGCATGCGCAGCCGGACTGCGGCCTCGCCCGGCGTCCCCGCGGACTCCACCATGTCGAGCTCGGTGGCCGCCCGGGCCAGCGCCGGCGGATCGGTGGCGGTGGCGATGACGTCGAGATCCTTCACGCTCTCGGTCATGCGCCGGGCCGAGCCCGCCAGCTCCACCTGCTCCACTGCGGGGTGCTCGCGCAGCTTGGCCACGAGCTGCTCGCCCACGGCGAGCGCCCGGTCGAGCACGATCCGGCGCTTGGGCTCGCCGGCGCCGGCCGCCGCGAGCGCGGCCAGGATGCCCTCCTCGGCCTTGGGGCCGAAGCCCTTGAGCGTTCGGATCTGCTGCTGCTCGGCCGCCGCGCGGAGCGCGTCGAGCGAGTCGATGCCGAGGTCCTCGAATAGCCGTCGCGCGCGCTTGGGCCCGAGACCGGGGAGGTGGGTGATGGCGATCAGTCCGGGCGGGAACTTGGCGCGGAGCTTCTCGAGCGCCGGGATCGCGCCCTCGTCGGCGAGCGCGATCACCTTCTCCTGGATGATCGCGCCGACCCCGGGCAGGTCGGTGGCCCGGCCCTGCCGGGCCAGTGCCAGCACGGAAACCGAAGCGTCACGAACCGCCTTCGCCGCGTTGCGGTAGGCGACGATCCGGTGGATGACCGCGCCGTCGAGCTCGTTGAGGTCGGCGAGCTCGTCGAGCGCGGCGGCGATCTCGCCGTTGGTGGGGCCGCGGGTGGGGTCCGATAGCTGCGCCGACTCGGTCATCTGACTCTTCTCCAAGGCTATTCTGCTTGCCTTCCTGGTGGCGCTATACTTTCTGAAGCACCGCTACGACCACAAGGAGCCTTCAATGGCAGCCAGCGTCACCGAGGTAACCGACAACAACTTCCAGGCCGAGGTCCTCGAGTCCGAGGTCCCCGTGCTCGTCGACTTCTGGGCTCCGTGGTGCGGCCCATGCCGGATGGTGGCCCCCGTGGTCGAGGAGATCGCTCAGGAGCACGGCGACGCGCTCAAGGTCGTCAAGCTCAACATCGACGAGAACCAGCACACGGCGATGGAGTTCAACGTGATGTCGATCCCCACGCTGATCGTCTTCCGCAACGGCCAGCCGGCCAAGACCGTCGTCGGCGCGTACCCGAAGCGCAAGCTCGTCGCCGAGCTCGAGCCCGCGCTCGCCTAGGTCCGGCCTCGGCCGGCCTCGCCGGGCGTCGGCCGCGACCCGCGCCGGCGCCCACGGCCGTTCGTGCTCCGCCCCGGGCCTCGCGGCGCCCGCGCGCGGGACCCTGAGGCGCCCCTTTCCCTGGCCACGCTGGTCGGTTATGCTCGACCCAACGCAGGGGGTTGTGTATGGGTACGACCCGCTTCACGGGTGCAGTCTCGACGCTGGCTCTGCTGCTGGCATTGGCCCTCAGCACCCTGACCGCTGATCCTGCCGGCGCCGCCGACCCGCTCTGGTGGGGCTCGCCGTCCCGGATCGACAATCAGGCGCCGTACGGCAACGGGGCGTCGATCAGCGCCCCCTCCTGCCCCACGACCTCGTTCTGCGCTGCCGTGGACACCGCCGGCAACCTCGTCAGCTCGAACGACCCCGGGGGTGGGGCGGGCGCGTGGAGGGTCACGCAAGTCAGCGCCGATCCCTACCTCGGGAGGATCTCCTGCCCCTCGGCATCGTTGTGCGTCGCCACAAGCATGTCCGGGCATGTGGAGGCGTCGGCCAACCCGCTGGGGGTCGGGCCGCCTGGTCCTACGACGACCTCTCCTATCCGTATCTCACGACCGGTGTCTCGTGCCCGTCGGAGACGTTGTGCGTCGTCGTGAGCTGGGACGGCCGGGTGTTCACGACGCACCATCCGACCGGCGGCCCCTCCGCCTGGTCGGCCACCGCGCTTCAGGGCTCGCCACAACTCAGCGACGTCTCCTGTCCCAGTACGTCGTTCTGCGTCGCGGTGGACCAGACCGGCGACGAGTTCACCTCCACCGACCCGACCGGCGGGGCGAGTGCGTGGACGGCGGAGAACGTCGACGGGCAGGCCACGCTGAGCGCCGTGTCCTGCCTGGCCGGCGGCTTCTGCGCGGCGGCCGACCGTGCCGGCACGGTGCTCACCACGAGCGATGCCCGGGCGCCGGGGGCCTCCTGGCATGCCCAGCGCCACGCCGATCCGCAACTCGCGCCCGTCGATGGTGACGGGCGCGGCGCCGTTGAGGGACTCGTAGCTGACCTCGGTGGCGAGCGTCTCGCCGGCGATGTACTGCTGGTGCGAGCGGGCCGCGCCGAGCAGGTCGTCGTCGCCGTCGAGCGTGAGCACGATCCGGTCGGTGATCTCGAGGCCCGCGGCGACGCGCGCGTTCTGTACGGCGCGGACGATCTCGCGCGCCCAGCCGTCCACGCGCAACTCGAGGTCGATCTCGACCTCGAGCGCCACCGCGTGCGAGCCCTCGCGCTCGACCTCATAGCCCTCTAGCGGCTTCATCCCGATCAGCAGGTCCTCGGCCGTGAGCTCGTGGTCCTGGCCGGCGACCGAGATCGCGATCCCGCGCCTGTCCCGAAGCGCTGCCGACACGATCGCCGGATCCAGTGAGCCGACTGCGGTGGCCGCCAGCGGCATGTGCTTGCCGAAGCGGGGGCCCAGCGTGCGGTAGTTCGGCTTGACCTCGACCTGCCCAAGCTCGTCGGCCTCCGAGACGAACCGGAGCTCGCGCACGTTGAGCTCCTCGCGGACGATCTCGCCGAGGCGCTCGATCGCCTCGCGCTCGAAGCCGGTGGCGACGACCACGGCGGCGCGGAGCGGCTGGCGGACCTTGATCTTGGCCTTGGCGCGCGCGGCGAGGCCGAGGCGCACCGTCTCACGCGCCACCGCCATCGCCTCCTCGAGGCCGGGATCCCGGTCGGTCGGGACCGGGAAGTCGCACAGGTGGACGCTCGGCTCCGACCCGTCGAGGTTGTCGTAGATCTCGTCGGCCACGAACGGGCAGAAGGGCGCCAGCAGCTGGGCCACCGTGACCAGGCAAGTGCGCAGGGTGGCGAACGCCGCCGGATCCCCATCCCAGAACAGCCGGCGCGAGCGGCGGACATACCAATTCGACAGCTCCTCGACGAAGGCGGCCAGCGCGCGGCCGGCGCCGGTGGCGTCGAAGTCGTCGAGTCGCTCGCGCATGATCGCCACCGTCGCCTGGAGGCGCGAGAGGACCCAGCGGTCGAGATCTGAGGGCTCTCCGGTGACCCCGGCCCCGATGTCATTGGCGTTCGCGTACAGGACGTAGAAGCCGTAGATGTTCCACAGCGGGAGCAGGAACTGCCGGACGGCCTCGGCGATCGCTTCCAGCGAAAAGCGGTAGCCGTCCCACGGGTACTTCGCCGTGAACAGATACCAGCGGAACGCATCGGCGCCGTAGCGGTCGATCACAGTCCAAGGCGCCACCACGTTGCCGAGCGACTTCGACATCTTGCGGCCGTCGTCGTCGAGGATCAGCCCGAGGCAGACGACGTTGCGGTACGAGGAGCAGTCGAACAGCAGCGTGGATACGGCGAGCAGCGAGTAGAACCAGCCGCGCGTCTGGTCGAGGGCCTCGCAGATGTAGTCGGCCGGGAAGCGCTCGCGGAAGTGCTCGAGGTTCTCGTGTGGGGCGTGATGCTGGGCGAAGGGCATCGAGCCCGAGTCGAACCACACGTCGATGACCTCGGGCACGCGATGCATCGACTCGCCGCACTCCGCGCACGCGAATTCGACCTCGTCCACGAAAGGGCGGTGGGGATCCTCGAGGCGAACTCCCGAGAGGTCGGCCAGCTCGTCGAACGACCCGATCGCACGGACGTGCTCGTTGGCGCAGCGCCAGATCGGCAGCGGCGTTCCCCAGTAGCGCTCACGCGAGAGCGCCCAGTCGACGTTGCCCTCGAGCCAGTTGCCGAAGCGGCCGTGCTTGACGTGCTCCGGGTACCAGTTGACGGTCTCGTTGGAGGCCAGCAGCCGGTCCTTGATCTGGCTCGTGCCGATGAACCACGAGGGCTTGGCGTAGTAGAGCAGCGGCGTGCCGCAGCGCCAGCAGTGCGGATAGGAGTGCTCGTAGGTCTCCGAGCGAAACAGCCGCCCGCGGCCGCGGAGGTCCTCGATCAGGTCCGGATCGGCGTCCTTGACCCAGCGGCCGGCGTAAGGACCGATCCGCTCGTCGTAGGTCCCGTTCAGGCGCACCGGGTTGACCACCTTCAGCCCGTACTGCTCGCCGAGCCGGAAGTCGTCCTCGCCGAAGGCGATCGCCGTGTGCACAAGGCCGGTGCCGTCCCCGGCGGTGACGAAGTCGCCCATCAGCACGGTGTGCCCGCGCGGGCCGTAGGCGTCCTTGCCGATGAACGGAAACGGCGGGTCGTAGCCGGTGCCCTCGAGAGCCGCTCCCGGGAAGCGATCCAGGATCTCCGCGTGCTCGCCAAGCACCCGCTCCACCAGCGCCTCGGCCAGGATCACGGTCTCGCCGTCGTGACGTGCGCGGACGTAGGTCAGCTCCGGGATCTGCCGCCACCGCGGCGTTGGAGACGAGCGTCCACGGCGTCGTCGTCCAGATCAGCAGCGTCGTCCCCGGCTTGCGCCGGGCCGGTCGCCTCGGTGACCGGGAAGCGAACGTAGACCGAGGGGTCCTCGACCGTGCGGTAGACGTCGGGCTGGCCCAGCTCGTGGCTCGAGAGCGCGGTCTGATCGCGCGGGCAGTACGGGACGACCTTGAGCTTCTGGAAGAGCAGGCCCTCGTCGTGGATCGTCTTGAGCGCCCACCAGACCGACTCGATGTAGGTCGGGTCGAGCGTGCGGTAGGCGTCGTCGAGGTCGATCCAGAACCCGATGCGCTCGGTGAGCCGGTTCCAGTCCTCGACGTGGCTGAGGACCTTGGCCCGGCAGCGTTCGTTGAACTCGGCGATCCCGTAGCGCTCGATGTCCTCCTTGGCCGTGAAGCCGAGCTCCTCCTCGACCGCGAGCTCGACGGGCAGCCCGTGGCAGTCCCAGCCCCCCTTGCGCTCCACGTAGTGGCCGCGCATCGTCTTGTAGCGCGGAAAGATGTCCTTGAACACGCGCGAGAGCACGTGGTGCGAGCCCGGAGGGCCGTTGGCCGTCGGCGGACCCTCGTAGAAGACCCAGGGCGGCGCGCCGCTGCGACGCCGCAGCGACTCCGCGAACACCGCGCGCTCGCGCCAGCGCTCGAGCACGCGCTCCTCGAGCTCGGGAAAAGACGCGCGGGAATCGACCGGTCGGTGCGGCGACGGCATGGTCGGAGGATTCTAGGAGCCCCTCCGAGCGGCTCCCCTTCGATCCGCGGTCGCTGAAACGACCGCGGATCGGACTCTCAGCGGTGGTTCACTGCCAGCGCGGGCGCGTGCGACGCCTCGGACGCACCCCGGGCGCTCGCTCAGCCGCGCCAGCAGCAGGTCCCGAGCCGCCACCGGCTTCTCGCCGAGGCGCGTGATAGCGCTGGCGCCGGTGTCCGGAACGCTCCTCGGTAATCGAAGAACGTGACGCCGGAGACCGCACCGCGCACCGCGTAGACCACGCGCCCGATGCCGTCGAGGGTCAACCGCCGTCCGGTGAGCACGACCGCGTCCGGATTGAGGGCTCGGAGTGCGCGGCCCAGGCGGATCGGCTGGATCGCCGGCGACAGGCAGAGCGTTCGCATGCCCGCGCGCCGGAGCATGAGCTCGAGCGCCTGGGCGTACAGGGCGTCGATGTCGAGCGGCGCCGACGCATCGAGGAGCAGCACTCCCGTCGTCAGGTGGGCGGCCGGCGCGATCCGCTTGAGCGCCGACAGCCAGCCGGTGGCGTGGCGCCAGGCGAAGTCGTACTCGGCCGTATGGCGCTGAGGATCGAAGTGCCAGCCCACTGCCTCGAGCAGAAGGTCCTCGATCGTGCGCTCGACTGAGCGAAGCGCGAGGCTCTCCTCGAGCAACAGGTTCGCGGCGCCTTCGTCGAAGCCGGCGAAGGCGCTGGCCAGGCGCGGGGGCGATGATGGGCCGGTGCCGCGCTGCTGGGCGAGCGCCACTGCGGAGGACACGTTGTGAGTTTCGGCGAGTGCGCTCCGCAGCGCTTCGATCTCGGCGAGGGCGTATTGGCGGTGTCCGCCGGGGGAGCGATGAGGGCGAGGGAACCCATACCGGCGCTCCCAGCTCCGCAGTGTGTTCGGGCTCACCCCGAGCATCACCGCTGCCGCATTAGTCCGAATTCCTGCCATTCCGAAAACCTATCCAAATTGCGGCGGAATCATGCAACTACGCAACGCATCCTGCAGGTTCCGGCTGCCATCGTTCAGTAAAGCTCCAGAAACCTAAGCATCAATTTCGCGCTGCGCTCTGGATTAAGGTGTTCCGGTTTGCTCAGACGGCGCGGCGAGGTTCATAGCGACTCCGGCGCGGCGCCGACGTCGCAGGACGGAGTGCTCAGCGGCCGGGGCGATCGAACACGAGCAGCGCCGCGCGCGGCGGTCCGCAGCTCGAGATCCGGGCGCCGAGCCGAACCCCGAACGTGTTCGCCGGGCGCTACGACGACGCGCCGGGGCTCATCGTCGCCGCGTGCCGCCCAGGTCACGGCGGCGGCCAAATTGGCGCGACCCTGCGCCTCGGCGTCGGCGGGCACGATCAGTTCGGTGATGTGCCGGTTGACGGCCTCGGTCTCGCGCGCGGCGAGAAGCCGCTCCGCCGCCGCCGAGACGGCGCACACCGACAGCGTCGCGTCGAGAACCAGGAACGCCGCCGTCAGGCGCCGGGGCGGTCGTCGGCGCTGCACTGGAGCATGAGGCCGAGCTCGCAGTCGCTCGCACACGCGTGAGGAAGGGCGCCGCGCAATCCGCCAGCCGGCCGGTGCGCCGCAGTGGCTGCAGAAGGAGATCGAGGGCGCCGCCTCCCGGGGCGCGGGCTCGCGTACGAGCGTCAGCGCCGGCCGGCCGCTCCTCGAGTGCTGCAGTGCCATCCGAACCCGTTCCCCCGCCGGAACGCTAGAGGCTCGCCGCCCTCGGTCCCCGCGCGTGAAGCCCGGATGTCCTCTCGACCGGCACCGGCCGTCCCGTCTGCTCGGACTCGATCAGGTCCAGCATTTGTCGCTGGGCCTCGCCCGGCGCGTTGGGCAGCATTGCGCTGCGGCCACGCTGAGCGCCGCGCCGGTAGACGGCGAGCGGCAGCGTCCCGAGCGCCAGCCGGATCGCGTACGCCCAGCGCGCGACGGTGTCGTCGTCGACGTGGTTGCCGGCGACCACGACGAGATTCGGCCGGTGCACGGACACGGCGTCGCCGATCCCGTTGATCCCGCGCGCGGACAGGCTGAGGACCTTGATGCCGGCGCGGACGCAGAACAGCTCGAGCGCGCGGATGTACGGGGCGTCGGGGTCGAGCTCGTCGCGCGAGGCGTCGCCGATCACGATCGATACCGGCCGCACCGGCGGCGGCGCCAGCCGGATGGCACGGCGCAACCAGTCGGCCGCCCAGTGCGCGGCGAACGCCCAGGCCGCGGAGTCGGCGCCGTTCTTGCGCGCGATGTCCTCGAGGCTCGGGAGGAGGACCTCTTCGACCGAACGTTCGACTGAACGGAGCGCGAGCGCCGCCTCGATTGCTCCGTCGGCCCGCTCCCGCTCGTAGGACACGAGCGCGCCGACCAGCGAGTTGGTGTCAGCGGCCAGCCCCTCGCGCGCGCGAGAGACCGCTGAGGAGATCGACAGACCCTCCTGCAGCGCATCCCTGAGCGCCGCGACCTCGCCATGCGTGTAAAGGCGGTGGCGGCCCGGGGAGCGCTGAGGTTTCGGGAACCCAAACCGCCGCTCCCATGCTCGGAGGGTGTTGGGGCTGACGTTCAACAACGTCGCCGCTTCGCTCGTCTTGAGGTAGCGCATGCGCAGGAAAAACGGTCTAGACGGTGCTATTTCGACGAAACCGTTGTGATCCTTTAGCAGGCGGGCTAGGATTGCACAAGTTTCGGCGAAAAGCCTGTGCCAATGCTCCAGAAACCTGGAGGTTGGGGCGGGTAATTCGGCGTTCCCGCGTTTGCGGCGACCAAGGGAGAGTCTGCTATGTCGTTTCCGCGTCGTTCTGATCATTCGTTGAATTCGTGGATTAGCGCGCAGTTTCGCGCTAACGTGCGCTCATGGTCGGCCTTCAGGCCCGACGGGCGCCAGCGCGCTGGCAACGCTTCGCCGTACGCGCTCGTAGTCGTTGTCGCGCTTGCTCGCGGCGTCGCCGTGACCGCGGTGTTCGCTCCTGCGGACCGGATCAACGGTCTCACCGCGATTCTCGCCGTGGCTGCCGTCGCCGCTGGGTCTGATGGCGGTCGGGACCCGAGGGCAGCGCTGGCGTCTCTGCCTCGTTCCTCGTCTATGTCGCTCGCGGGCGTCTTCTTGGGCGCACGCTCGGCGATCGTGGCAGCAGTCGTTTCTGAGCTCGTCGATTGCGGTCGTCCGCACGACGCCGGTACGCACCGTGGTCCTGATCAACCTGCCGGCCTGCGTTGTGCCGGCGATTGCTGCGGCGCTGCTCAGCCATGCGATCGCTGGGCCGGCCGACGGACTCAGCCACTTTCTACATCGCGGTGGCGGTAGCGTCGACTGCTCGCGATCTCGCTCAGTTTCGCGATCTTCGTCCCGATCTCGCTGGCTCTTCGTTCCCGGCGACTGGGCTGCTCGGCATTCGGACCTTCCTCGAGCTAGCTGCCCAACACGGCGCTGAACGTGTTGCTCGTGCGTTGCCGGTGCCGGCATCACGATCAAGCTGGGTAACGCCGGCATCGCATTCGCGCTGTCCGCCGTGTCTTCAGCTTCTCGTACATGGCCCATCTGCTGCATGCAATCGCGCCAGCGGGCGCGAGCAGTACGTCTCCCTCTCCTGGGGCGTGCTGGCCGGGCTGATGCGCTCGCTCGACATTCGCGACCAGCGCGCCGCGCGCCACGCCGCCGCGGTGGCGAAGTTCGCCAGGGACATCGCCAGCGGCGCTGGCATGAGCGAGCAGGAGCAGGAGCTCGCGCACACGGCGGGGCTGCTGCACGACATCGGACTCTTCGCGCTTTCCGACCGCGTCGCGACGCGCGGGGTGCATCCTGAACGACGACGATTGGGAGGCGATCCAGCGTCACCCCGAGCTCGGAGCCGAGATGCTCGAGGACCTGGGGATGTACGGCCCTGTGGCGGAGATCGTGCTCGCGCATCACGAGCGGCCGGACGGGCGCGGCTATCCGAAGGGCCTGATCGACGAGGAGATCCCCGAGCTGGCGAAGATCATCGCCGTGGCCGAGGTGTACGACACGCTCACCGGCCAACGACACGTACCGGACGCAGATGAGCTCGTTCGAAGCGCTTGAACGAGCTGCGGCGAGTTGCGGGGACGCAGCTGGATGGGCGCTACGTCGAGGTGCTGGCAAGCCTTTTACGTGGCGTGGGCGTTGACTACCGGCACGCGGACGAGGCTGACTTCGACACGGAGCTCGAGATGGAGCGACGAATCAAGGAAGCCCGGACCGGCTGAGCCGGCCGAGCTTTGAGTCAGCTGGCGACGCGCTGACCCGACGTCGTGACCGACTGATCCGACGGGCCGCTGCCCCGCTGGAGCTTGACCAGAAACTGGTCGATCTGCTCTGCGCTGAAGCGGCGTTGTCCCACCGGGCGTCCGGTAAGACTCGAGGTAGCCCATGTCGGACCAACGCCGGATCGTTCCGAGTGAGACTCCGAGGGCCTGGGCCGCCTGAGAGGTCGAAAGCCCAAGGGGGCTCTTGCTGTAAGGATTCATACGGTCATTTCACTTCAATTGGGGAGGTTCGGGAAGGTCTTGCAGCATTTGCACAACCTGCAAGGGGCGGATTGAGAGGAAGCGCCCCGATGCGGCTGAGGCTTTACCACCATCCCGACGGTGCGCGCGTGGCGTACCGGGAGACGGGGACCGGGCCAGCCATCGTTCTACTCCACTCGCTCGGCCTCTCGCACCGTGAGTGGGAGCCGATCGTGACTTCACTTTCGGCGCGTTTCCGGGTGATCCTTCCCGACCTCCCGCTGCACGGCGATTCGGAGGACCGGCCGCGGCACCCGTACTCGGCCGAATGGCTCGCTGACGTCATCGCCGGTTTCTGCCGTGAGGTCGCCGGGCCGCGGCCGTGTCTCGCCGGACACGACATCGGCGCCGAGCTCGCGCTCATGGCGCTCATCGACCGGCCGGTTCGCGCCGGCGAGGCTGACCCTGATGCCCAACCGCCTCCACCGCCGCTATGAGCACGCCGGCAAGCGAGCCGCGTGGCGTGTGGCGTGCCGCGCCGCCGCCCTTCCCGGCCTCGATCGGCTGCTCGCCTACGGCGCCAAGCTCGTGTTCGGACCATCCGCTGGGCGAGCGGCTGAGTGCGCAGACGCAACCCTGCCGCGCGCGACCTCATCCGCCATGCCTTCTCCGACGTCGCCGGCAACGGCAACCGCGCGCGCTCGTGGGCGAAGTTCGCGCGCCGGTGGCCGGTGCCGGCCCAGCTCCAGCTCCTCGATGCCTATCCCGAGCATCGATATCCCGGTGTTGCTCCTGTGGGCCGAGGAGGACCCCGCCTATCCGCTGGCCGGCGCGCAGGAGGCGTTCGACCTGATCCCCGGCGCGCAGCTGCGCACGCTGCCCGGCACCGGGTTCCTGATGGCCTACGACGATCCCGTAGGCGTCGCGCGCGAGCTGATCTCGTTCTTCGGCTAGCCCACCCGACGGGGGCCTCGCGGGTCCGCCGAGAGGCGCCGATCGACGCCACGACGACGAGCGTGATGCCGACGATCGCCCGCGCGCCGAGCCCCTGTCCGAGCACGATCAGCCCGGCGAGGGCCGCGACCGCCGGCTCGAGGCTCATCAGCACACCGAACACGGGCGGCGCGATCCGTCGCAGCGCCTCGACTTCGAACGAGTAGGGAATCGCCGAGGAGAGCATCCCGACGGCAGAACCGAGCAGGATCAGATGCGGCTTGAGCAGTTGGGTGCCGGCGTCGTGGATCCCGAACGGCAGTACGAGCAGGGTCGAGACGCACATCGCCAGCGCGAGCCCGGTACCGCTCTCGAACGCCCGCCCGAGGCGGGCGTTGAGCAGGATGTAGCCCGCCCACAGGCAGCCGGCGAGGGCCGCCAGCGCCACGCCGCCGGCGTTGAGGCCGTGCGTGCCGCCGTGGGTGAGAGCGATGATCCCGACCGCTGCGAGGGCGGCCCATGCGAAGTCCAGCAGCCTGCGTGAGCCGCCGATGGCGACGGCGAGCGGGCCGATGAACTCGATCGTCACCGCGATCCCCAGCGGGATTCGGTGGACGGCCTCGTACAGGCTCAGGTTCATCCCGCCCAGCACGAGGCCGAACGCCACCACGAGCATCAGCTGGTGCCGTGTGTAGCTGCGCGGCCGGGGTCGCCACACCGCCAGCAGGACGATCGTCGCCGAGAGCAGACGCAGGAGCGCGGCGCCTCCCGGCCCCAGCCGGTCGAACAGCGTCACCGCGAGCGCCGCGCCGCCCTGGATCGAGACGATCGCGCTCACCACGAGCACGCCCGAGGGCGCCCGCGCGAGCACCCCGGGATGTTGGACCGCTGTTCCGCTGCTGGCCACCGGGCGCCGATCGTAGCCGCGCCGGAGTAGCTTTCGAAGCAAGGACAAAGAAACTGGAAAGGACCTGGCATGGGCGTTCAAGAGCAGGACCAGCTGTGGGGTGGCGAGACCACCAAGGCGGTGAACAACTTCCCCGTCTCAGGCGAGCGGGTCCCGGCAGCCGTGGTCCACTGGCTCGGGCGGATCAAGGCGGCTGCGGCACGGGTCAACAAGGAGCTCGACCTGCTCGACGGCGACGTGGCCGATCGCATCGCGACCGCCGGTGACCGTGTGGCCGACGGCGAGTTCGACGAGCACTTCCCGATCGACGTGTTCCAGACCGGCTCCGGCACGTCGTCGAACATGAACGCCAACGAGGTGATCGCGAACCTGGCCGGCGAGGGCGTGCACGCGAACGATCACGTCAACATGGGGCAGTCCTCCAACGACGTGTTCCCGTCCGCGGTCCATCTGGCGGCACTGGACACGGCGACCAACGACCTGCTCCCGGCGCTCGAGCAGCTCGAGCGCTCGTTCGCGGCGAAGGCGGAGGAGTTCAAGGACGTCGTGAAGTCCGGCCGGACGCACCTCATGGACGCAGTGCCGGTCACGCTCGGGCAGGAGTTCGCCGGCTACGCGGCCCAGATCCGGCTGGGCGCTCGCCGTATCGGCAATGCGCTGCCCCAGGTGGGTCAGATCCCGCTCGGAGGCACCGCCACCGGCACCGGCCTGAACACCCACCGCGAGTTCGCCGAGCGCGTACGGGCCCAACTGACCGAGGTGTCGGGGCTCGCGATCCGTCCTCCCGAGGACCCGTTCGAGGCTCAGGCGAACCGCGACGCGCTGGTCGAGCTCTCGGGCGCGCTCAAGGTGCTCGCGGTGTCACTGACCAAGATCGCCAACGACCTGGCCCTGCTCGGCTCGGGGCCGCGCGCCGGCATCGGCGAGATCTTCCTCCCGGAGCTCCAGAAGGGCTCCTCGATCATGCCGGGCAAAGTCAACCCGGTGATCCCCGAGGTCGTGCTCCAGGTGAGCGCGCAGGTGATCGGCAACGACACGGCGATCACGATCGGCGGCTCGCAGGGTCAGTTCGAGTTGAACGTGCGCGTCCCGCTGATCGCCCGGAACCTGCTCGAGTCGATCCGGCTGCTCACCAACACCTCGCGAATCTTCGCCGAGAAGTGCGTCGATGGCATCAAGGTCAACGAGGAGGGGACGCGGATGTCCGCCGAGTCCACGCTCGCCGCCGCCACCGCCCTGAACCCGTACATCGGCTACGACAAGGGCGCCGAGATCGTCAAGGAGGCGGCCGAGTCCGGCCGGCTCCTGCGCGAGGTGGCGCTCGAGATGGGCGTCGACGAGGAGACCTACGAGAAGGCGATGGACCTGCGCAAGATGGCCGCGGGCAACCTGTAGCCGCCACTCGCTTGGGGGGAAACTCGGACTATGTCCGAGTTTCTTCCCGAGCCCCGGGCGTGGGGTCTAGGTCGCCACCGTCTCGGCGCCGAGCTCCTCGGAGATCGCGACGTCGATCGAGTAGTCGATCGGGACCACGATCATCGAGAGGGAGGTCCAGCGCGAACGCGTCAGTCAACCGCTGCTTGAACTCCTCGGCGCTGCCGCAGCGCCAGGCGGGCATGCCGAAGGACTCGGCGAGCTTGACGAAGTCGGGGTTGCCGAAGTCGACGCCGAAGTGGCGGCCGAACTTCTTGTCCTGCTTCCACACGATCGAGCCGTACTGGCCGTTCTCCCAGATCACCACGACCACCGGAGTGCGCAGGCGGACCGCCGTCTCGAGCTCCTGGCAGTTCATCAGGAACCCGCCGTCCCCGCAGACGGCGACGACCTTGCGCTCGGGGTGGACGAGCTTGGCGGCGATCGCGGTGGGAAGGGCGAAGCCCATCCCGGCCAGGCCGTTGGCGATCAGCACCGTTCCCGGCTCGTGGGCGGGGAACATCCGGCCGATCCACAGCTTGTGGAGGCCGACGTCCGAGACCAGCATGTCCCGGGGCCCCAGCGCGTCGCGGATGTCCGCCAACGCGCGCGGCGGGCGAATCGGGAAATGCTGATCCTCCCGGGCGTCCCGGAGCGCACCGAGAACGAGCTCACGCAGGCGCCGGCCGCTGTCGACGACCGTGGCGGCCCGGTTCGTCCCCGCCGCGAGCCGCGCCAGAACGTGAGCGATGTCGCCGATCAGCTCGACCTCGGGGATGAAGTTCTCGTCGATCTCCGCGGCGACGCTGTCGATCACGATGATCCGCTTGTCGCGGTTCGGGTTCCAGTGGCTGGGGGCGTGCTCGACCAGGTCGTAGCCGATGGCGATCACGAGGTCGGCGTGCTCGAACCCGGCCATCTCGTAGTCCCGCGCCTGGAGGCCGACGGTGCCCAGCGCCTTGGGGTCCTCGTAGTCGATCAGGCCCTTTGCCATGAACGTCTCGGCCACGGGGATCCCGGTGGTCTGAGCGAAGGCACGCAGGGCGCGGCTGGCATGGCCGCGGATGGCGCCGTTGCCGGCGAGCGCGATCGGGTTCTCGGCCTCGTCGATCAGCTGGGCGGCGCGCTCCAGCTCGCGGCCTCCGGGCTCGGGCTGGACGTTGGCGTGGCGGGGCAGGGGCGCGGCGTCGAGCGGACGCGCCATCACGTCCTCGGGGAGCTCCAGATGGGTCCCGCCCGGCTTCTCGGACTCGGCCACCTTGAAGGCCTTGCGGACGACCTCGGGAATGATCTCCGGACTCGAGACTCTTGCGTTCCACTTAACTACCGGCCGCATAATGCCGATCAGATCCAAGTACTGGTGCGATTCCTTGTGCATCCGCTCCAAGTCGGACTGACCGGTCAGGGCGACTAGCGGAGCGCGATCGAGGAATGCATCGGCCACGGCCGTGACCAGATTGGTCGCGCCGGGGCCGAGGGTGCCCAGGCACACGCCGGCTCTGCCGGTCAACCGACCGTACGCGTCGGCCATATAGGCACCGCCCTGCTCGTGGCGGACGGGAACGAAATCGATCGACGAATCGGCCAGAGACTCGTTCAGATCGAGCGTCTCCTCGCCCGGAATACCGAAGACGTACTGAACCCCCTCGGCCTCAAGACATTCGACGAACACCTCAGAAGCTTTCCGCTCAGCCATGCCCAGACCCTACCTGACCTTCCTGAGAACCACGCTGTCGTGGCTCCGCCGTGCCGGCTGGGCCGGCGTGGCCGCGGTGGCGCTCCTGATCGCCGCCGGCCCGGTCACCGCCGCCACCATGTTCTACGTCCAGGGCGGAGGCGACGGCCACGGAATCGGCATGAGCCAGTACGGCGCGTACGGCTACGCGCTCCACGGCAAGGACTACCGCTGGATCCTCGCCCACTACTACACCGGCACGTCGCTGGGCACGACCAATCCGAGCCGGACCATCCGCGTGCTGCTCGCCTCAGGCTCGGCCTCGTTCTCCGGCGCCTCGAGCGCGCCCGGCAAGAAGCTCAACCCGGCCTCCACCTACTACGTCCGGCCGCTCGGCAATGGCGGCGTAGCGCTGCTCGGAGCCAGGGGCAGGACCCTCGCCAAGTTCTCCTCGCCGATCACCGTTATCGGCAACGGCCCCCTTTACGTCCCCGGGCTCGGCCGGTACCGGGGCGCCCTGCAGTTCCGTCCCGACGGCGCCGGTGGCATCGAGACCGTCAACGCGCTCGACCTCGAGGACTACGTCCGGGGCGTGATCAGTGCCGAGATGCCCTCGGGCTGGTCGCCTGAGGCGCTCAAGGTCCAGGCGGTCGCGGCGCGCACGTACGCCATCACCACCACCGTCAACCGCGGCGCCTTCGACGTCTACTCCGACACGCGCTCGCAGATGTACCGGGGCGTGGCCGCCGAGGGCGCCTCCACCAACGCCGCCGTCGCCGCCACCCGCGGCCAGATCGTCACCTACAACGGCGCGCCGGCGATCACCTACTTCTCCGCCAGCACGGGCGGCTGGACCGAGAGCATCGAGGACGCCTGGCCCGGCTCGACGCCCCAGCCGTGGCTCAGGGGCGTACCCGATCCCGTACGACAACGCGGGCGGCAACCCGTACTACCACTGGACCTACAGCTACTCGATGGCCGCGCGCAGGCCAAGCTCGGCCGGTGGGTCAAGGGACAGCTGATCGGCGTCCAGATCGTCACCCACGCCCCGGATCCGCGCATGGTCTCCGCGAACGTCGTCGGCACCGGCGGCACCACCCGCGTCAGCGCGAACAGCCTGGAGAGCCTGTTCGGCCTGCTCAGCACCTACGCCTCCTTCACCACCGTCACGACGCTGCCGGGCATGGGCGCCCCGCCCAGATGTCTCGCGACGCCAAGCCCGGCAGGCCGACGGCGCCGTGGCTGCGCTCGTCCCCTCGTCCACAGCCTCGTGGCTGACTCGGTGCCTGGCCTTCACGGGACGGTGTTCCCGGGCCACGCCGGCGATCCGGTCACCGTCCAGATGAGCGAGCACGGCGGCTGGCAGACCGTGCCGGCACCAAGGTCGGCTCCGGCGGCGGCTACTCGGTACAGGTTCCGGGCGCCGGCACCTACCGGATCGCCGTAGACGGAATCAACGGACCGTCGATCAGCGTCTCCTGAGCCGTCCGCCACCGCGCCTGAGGCGGACGGGGCGTCTAGTCTCCGCCGGCGATGCCCGGCCCACTCATCGCCGTCGATGGTCCCTACCTGCTCTATCGCTCGTTCTTCGCGCTTCCCGACTCGATTCACGGGTCCGCCGAGCGGCCTGTGAACGCGCTGCTGGGGCGGCCAATGTGCTCCTGCGCGCGGCATCGGACCGGCGCCCGCGGGCGATCGTCGTGTGCTGGGGCCTCGAGTCCGCGGAGTATCGCGTCGCGCTCTATCCGAGCTACCACGCCGACCGGCCACCCGTCCCCGACGCTCTCGCCTGGCAGTTCGAGCAGGCGCCGGCCTTCTTCGATGCCTTCGGCTGGACGTCTCAGGGTTCGCCGGATCTGGAGGCGGATGACCTACTCGGGGCGCTCGGGACGGTCGAAGCGGACGCGGGCGGCGAGGCGCTGATCCTGACCGGCGATCGCGACATGTTCCAGTGCGTCGGCGAGCACGTGAAGGTGCTGCTGATGAAGGCCACGATCAGCGGCTTTGAGGAGATGGGCCCGGCCGAGGTCCAGAAGCGCTATGGCGTGGGCCCCGAGCTCGTGCCCGACTTCATCGCGCTGCGCGGCGATCCCTCCGACGGCCTGCCCGGCGCGCCGGGCATCGGCCCGAAGACGGCGGCCGACCTGCTCCAGCGCTATGGCTCGCTCGAGGAGGCGATCGCTCGGGCGGTGCGGGAGCGCCCGCGCGTGACCGCCGCGCTCACCGAGCACGCCTCCGAGCTACGCGCCTACCGAGAGATCGCCACCCTGCGCCACGTCGATCTCGAGCGGCCGCCCGACCGCGCCACCGATCTGGCCGGTGGCGCCAGGGCGGCGCGCGAGCTCGGCCTGGATCGCCTCGCCGAGCGCCTCGAGAGCGCCACCGGACCTCAGCGACGCTCTAGCTAGGCGTTGCCCAGGAGCACGCCGGCGGCGACGATCAGTGCGCCGCCGAGCGCCACCTGCACGAGGCTGACCCGCAGCGGCACGTCCATGAACCGCTTGCGGATCAGCGAGATCGTCGTCAGCTCGATCGGCCACGACCACGCCGGCCACCGCCAGTGCGGTGTTGACGTGGCTGATGAGGAATGGGAGGGAGTGGAACACGCCCCCGACAGTGGTCATCACGCCGGTGACGAGCCCGCGGGCGAGGGCTGTTCCGCGCCCTGTCTGCTCGCCGGTATCCGACAGGCCCTCGGAGAAGGCCATGCTGATGCCGGCGCCCACCGCGGTGGCGAGGCCGACGAACAGCGCCGCATGCGAGCCGGACAGGAGCGCGGCGGCGAAGATCGGCGCGAGCGTCGAGAGCGTGCCGTCGATCAGGCCGACGAGGCCGGGTTGGACGAAGCGCAGGACGAACGCCTGCTCGTCGATCGACTTCAGGTCTGCGATCAACTCCGCCACTTGCTGTTACTATAGCAACTGAGTTAAATTAGGGTTCCCTTACGGCGATGACCGCCAGCCACCTCCACCGACACCGAAGACCTGGTCGCGCTGCTGCGCGAGCGGGGCCACCGCGTGACCTCGCAGCGGGTGGTGATCCTGCGCGAGCTCCGTCGCCACGGCGGCCACGCCACCGCCGAGGCGATCCACCGCGCGGTGCACCGGGATCTGCCGGGCACCTCGATACCGACCGTGTACGCCGCGCTCGACCTCCTCGTCGAGCTGGGGCTGGCGCGCAAGCTCGACGCTCGGCCTCGGGGCGGCGCTCTACGACGCCCGCACCGAGGCGCACCAGCACGCGGTCTGCCGCCGCTGCGGCCGGATCGAGGACCTCGACATCGAGCTCGACGCCCAGGCCGCTGCTCGCGACAGGCGGGCGCCCCGAGAGCGGTTCGAGCCCCGCGCCACCGAGCTCGTGATCTCGGGCGTGTGCGCGCGAGTGCGCCGCTACGGCGTGAACCGGACGGTGATCACGTCGCCGTCGGCCATCAGGTAGTCGCGCCCCTCGATCCGCAGCGTCCCTCGCTCCCGCGCGCCGGCGTAGCCGCCGGCGTCGACGAGCTCGTTCCACCCCACCACCTCGGCCCGGACGAAGCCCCGCTGGATGTCGGAGTGGATCAGGCCGGCCGCCGTCCAGATCGGCGAGCCGCGGCGGATGTGCCACGACTGCGCCGGCTTGTCCTCGCCGGCGGTGAAGAACGCGATCAGCTCGAGCAGCGAGAACGCCCCGCGCACGATCGCGGCCAGGCCTGACTCGGAGAGCCCGAGGTCGGCGCGCATCGCCGCCGCGTCCTCCTCGTCGAGCTCGCCCAGCTCGGCCTCGAGCCGGGCCGAGACGGCGACCGTGGCCGCGCCCTGCGAGCGCGCGTACTCGTCGATCTCCGGCGGCACCTCGCCCGCGCCCTCATCGACGTTGGCCACGAACAGCACCGGCTTGGCCGTGAGCGGCTGCAGCAGCGACATCGCGTCCGACGCGTCGGCCGGCGGCGGCACCGTGCGCGCCGGGCGCCCCTGCTGCAGTGCCTCGATCAGCTCGCGCAGCCATCCCGCCTCGGCGACGGATCGGCGATCGCCTCCCTTCGCGGCTCGCGCCACCCGGTCGAGCCGGCGCTCGGCCTGCTCGAGGTCGGCGTAGATGAGCTCGGTCTCGATCGTCTCGATGTCGCCCAGCGGATCGACGCGCCCCTCCGGATGGACCACGTTCGGATCGTCGTGGGCGCGGACCACGTGGACGATGGCGTCGGTCTCGCGGATGTTGGCCAGGAACTGGTTGCCCAGCCCCTCGCCGCGGTGGGCGCCGGCCACGAGGCCGGCGATGTCGTGGAAGGCGATGGTGTCGGGGACGACCTTCGAGGCGCGCACGGTGGCGGCGACCGCGTCCAGGCGCTCGTCGGTCACCGGCACGACCGCGACGTTGGGCTCGATCGTCGTGAACGGGTAGTTCGCCGCCTCGGCGGCCACGCCGGTGAGCGCGCTGAACAGCGACGACTTGCCGGCGTTGGGCATCCCGACGATCCCGACCTTCATGACGGCCAGGCCTCCGCCACGGCGGTGCCGAGCGCCGCGCCGGCGAGCACGTCGCTCGGATAGTGGACGCCCAGATACGGGCGGCTGAGCGCGAACGCGAGCGCGGCGGCGTACAGCGCCCACGCGGGCGCCAGGGACGTATACGCGCGTGCCGCGGCGAACGAGGTGGTGGCGTGCGCGCTCGGGAACGACAGCCGCGACACGGTCGGGGTCAGCTGGGGCAGGTCGGCGAGCTCGGGCCGGCGGCGGCGCACGGTGAACTTGATCGCCTGGTTGCACCCGTAGGCGGCGACCACGATCCGGACCCCGCGCAGCCAGCGGCGCGCGCCGGTCCTCGTCCTCGCCCGCCCGAGCGGCTCCGGCCAGGCCGAGGCCGAGCCAGATCGCCGCGTGCTCGCCGGTGCGCGAGTAGGCGGCGACCACCGATTCGGCCCAGCGGGAGTGGCCCCGGGTGCGGGCAAGGCGAAGCACGGCGCCGTCCAGCTTCTGCAGCGACATCCGGGGGAATGTACGGCGTGGTCGATCTTTCCCGCTACGCGGGACACATCGACCACAACGGGCTAGGTCCCGAACCCGACCCGGTGCTCTTCGTGGTCGACGAGCACGTAGACGACCCTGCCCAGCCGAGACCGCCACGGTGCCGTCCTCGGCGTTCACGTCGTGCCAGCCCTCGCTGCCCTGCCCAGCGCGTTGCGGAGCTTGGTCAGCTCGGCCGGCGCGACCCGGGCGCTCAGGATCTGGCCGCCGTCGAATCCGATGGAGACCTTCTGGGGCTTTTCGCTAAGCGTGGACATGAGGTGCCGTTGGACGATCTCGGTGAGGACGCCGCCGGTGGAGGCGGGGTGGACGAAGGCTACCTGTGAGCCGCGGATCCCGGTGCGCGGCTGCTCGTCGATCAGTCGCAGGCCGGCGCTCGCGCAGCGCCTCCAGCGTGTCCGCGACCGACTCGACCCGGTAGGCGACGTGGTGCAGCCCGGGGCCGCGCCGCGCCAGGAACTTCCCGACCGCGCGTCTCCTCGGAGAGGGGCTGGAGGAGCTCGATGTGGCCATCGCCGACGTCGAGCAGAGCCGCGTCGACGCCCTGCTCGGACACCGTCTCCCGGTGCACGAGCGGCATCCCCAGCGCGTCCCGGTACAGGGCCAGCGCCTCGTCGATGGACGGGACGGCGACGCCGATGTGGTCGATGAGTCGAGAGCACGGAGCGCCGCAGGTTAGCGGCGCGCGCCCGCGCCCGAGGCGCCCCTAGCGGCGCGCGGGATTGACCGCGGTGGCGGCGGCGACGCTCAGCTCGCCCACCCGCGGCGGCGCGGCGGCGGGGACGTCGCCCATGATCCGGTCGATGTCGGGTCGCTCGAGCACCTCGTTGGTCAGGAGCGTCCCGGCCAGCGCGTCCAGCTGCTCCCGGTGGGTGTCGATGATCGCGACCGCGGCCCGGAAGGCCTCGTCGGCCAGCTCGCGCACCTCGACGTCGAGGCGGCGGCGGGTCGCCTCGGCGGCGCCGTCGGTGACCGCGCGCAGTGCGCCGCTACGCCGTTCCCATCGCGTACTCGAACACCATCGAGTGGGCGATCTCGGCCACGCGCTTCAGATCGTCCGAGGCGCCGGTGGTCACCGAGCTGAACACCGTCTGCTCGGCCGCCCGCCCGCCCAGGAGCATCGTCATGAAGTCGATCAGCTCCTCGCGGGTCTTCAGGTAGCGATCCTCCTCGGGGAGGTTCAGCGTGTACCCGAGGGCCTTGCCGCGGGGGACGATCGAGATCCGGTGCACGCGGTCGACCGAGGGGAGCAGCTCGCCGCACAGGGCGTGCCCGGCCTCGTGGTAGGCGACGACGCGCTTCTCGTGGTCGGTCAGGGTGCGCTTGGACTGCATGCCGGCGACGACGCGCTCCAGGGCGGCGTCGAAGTCGCGCATGCACACGCGGTAGACGCCGCGCCGGCCGGCGAAGATCGCCGCCTCGTTGCAGATGTTGGCCAGGTCGGCGCCGGTCAGGCCCGAGGTCTGGCGCGCCACCAGCTTCAGGTCGACGTCGTCGTCGAGCGGCTTGTTGCGCGAGTGCACGCCGAGGATCCGCTCGCGGCCCGCCGACGTCGGGCGGGGAGACGAAGATCTGGCGGTCGAAGCGGCCCGGGCGCAGGAGCGCCGGATCGAGCTTCTCGAGCAGGTTCGAGGCGGCGATCACGACCACGTCCTTGCGCGCGGTGAAGCCGTCCATCTCGACCAGGAGCTGGTTGAGCGTCTGGTCGCGCTCGCCGGAGACGTCGAAGCCGCGGTGGCCGCCGACGGCGTCGAGCTCGTCGATGAACACGATCGCCGGCGACTTCTTGCGCGCCGCCTTGAACAGGTGGCGGATGCGGGCCGCGCCCACGCCGACGAACATCTCGACGAACGAGGCCGCCGACTGGGAGAAGAAGGTGGCGCCGGACTCGTGGGCGACCGCCTTGGCCAGGAGCGTCTTGCCGGTGCCCGGCGGCCCGTGCAGCAGGATTCCCTTGGGCACCTTGGCCCCGAGCTCACGGAAGCGCGCGGGGTCGCGCAGGTAGTCGACGACCTCGCGCAGCTCCTCCTTGGCCTCGTCGGCGCCGGCGATCTCGCTCCAGCCGATCGAGGGAGCGGACTCGGGCTTGATCCGCTCCGGCCGCGTGCGCGGCATGAAGCGCATCAGCGAGAAGATCGCGATGACCAGCAGGCCCATGAAGATGATGGGCAGCCACGCCTGGAGCCAGGACCCGAAGTCCGGATAGCCGAGGAACGTGCTCGGCGGGTGGATCACCGGGCAGCACATGGCGCGCAGCGTGCTGGGTTATGGTCGCGACAGCGCTCATGAGCCAGGAGAGGTCATCGGCAGTCCTCGGCCTCTACTCAACCCTCTCTAGACGGGGATTCGGCGTGTACTGCGCGGCCCACCTTCGCCGACGGGCGCCCGTCGGTGATGACGACGTCGGCGGTGAAGTCGTTGTCGCCGCGGATCAGCGACGAACCCACGCCGTAGGCGTCGACGGGGACTCCGGCGGCCTCGAACTCCCGGATGCGCTGGGCGTTGAAGCCCCCGCTGACCACGATCCGGACCCCGGTGTGACCCGGCATGGTCGAGCGCGTCGCGGACCTTGTGGACCAGCCGCGGGTTGACGCCCGTCGGCTTGAAGCCCCCCATCTCGTCGAGCAGCGCGCGGTCCACCAGAGTCTCGCTCGTGTCGAGCCGCACGCCCCAGAGCTCGATCGCCCAGCGCCTCGGCCACCGCCAGCGCGGTCCCCACCGAGTCGTTCTCGAAGTCGACGAGCACGGTGATGCTCATCTCGTCGTGGTAGCGCTCGGCGAACTCCTGGGCCGCCCGGACGGTGTCGCCCCCGTAGGCGGCGATCAGTCCGTGGGGGACGGTGCCGATCCCGCGCCCGCCCCACCACGAGGCCTGCGCGTCGGTGGACACGCCGATCGCCCCGGCGACGTGCGCGGCCCAGCCGTCGCCGGTCTGGACCAGCCAGTGGTCGTGTCGCGCCGGGAAGTAAAGGATCTGCTTGCCCCGGGCTGCCTGCCACCACCTCGTGCACGTTGCGCATCACGAGCGAGCGACGGGCGAGGCACCCGAGGTACACGGTCTCGAGATGGGCGAACAGGCTGTAGTCGCCCTCGATCGTCATGACCGTCTCCTGCGGCGCGATCTCGTCGCCCTCGTGCAGGGCGTGCACGACCAGGTCGTCCCAGCCGGGAACCCACACGCCGTCGGCCTCGTGGCCGGCGCCGAGCTTGAGGATCGCGATCGCCTCGTCGATCCCGCCGAGCACCGAGTCCTTCTTCTGGAACACCTGCATGGTCACGCAGGGGTGGTGGCCGGCGGACTCGAGCAACCCCTTCGTGTAGACGAAGTAGGCGTCGGAGTAGTAGCCGCGGCGGATCCGGTCCACCGGCAGGCGGAAGATCGCCGGATCGAGACGCTCGCGGGCCGACACCGGCGCTGACATGCGATCACAGTCTATTTGCCCCTTGAAGCGGGTGCTAGCCTGCAAGGCGATGCTCAGCATCAGACATCTCTGACTCCGTTCCCCCGCGCCGCTCCACGTCAGCGGCGCCGCTTCAGTCTGTCCCGTCGAGTCGAGAGTGTGTCGTGAGTACGTACCTGCGCGTCCTGCGCCATCCAAACTTCAGATATCTGTTCGCCGGCCAGGCCGCGAGCATGATCGGCGACCGCGTCGTGGTCGTGGCGCTGGCGCTCTACATCACGCAGCGCACGGGATCGCCCACCGACCTCGGGTCTGGTCCTCGGCGTGCAGGGGACGGCCCTGGTCACGCTGCTCCTGCTCGGCGGCGTGTGGGCGGACCGCCTGCCGCGCCAGCGGATCATGATCGCCACCGACTCGGCGCGGGCGCTGCTCCACGCCGCTGCTGGCGGCGCTGATCTTCGCGGGCGCGGTGCGGATATGGGAGATCGCGGTGATCGAGGCGCTGTTCGGGGCCGCGCAGGCGTTCTTCCAGCCCGCCTACAGCGGCCTCCTGCCCGAGACCGTCCCCGAGTCGCTGGTCCAGGACGCCCGCGCGCTGACCGAGACGACGTCGAACATCGCCTTCGTCGTCGGCCCCGCGCTCGCCACCGTGCTCGTCATCGGCGTGGGGGCCGGCGAGGCGTTCGCCCTCGACGCTGCCACGTTCGTGCTCAGCGCGCTGCTGCTGATGCGCGTCCACCCGCGCGCGCGGGCCGAGGTCGCGCCGGCCGAGCCGGCGCTCCAGGCGCTGCGCTCGGGATGGCGCGAGGTCCGCTCCCGTCGCTGGGTCCTGGCCGTCATCGGCACGTTCACGGTCGGCGTGTTCTGCGTGTACGCGCCGTGGTACTCCCTGGCTCCCGCGATCGCGCGCGACTACTACGGTGGCGCGGGGTGTTCGGCCTGCTCGAGGCGATGGCCGGAGTGGGCGCGGTGTGCGGCGGCCTGGTCGGGCTGGCCTGGCGTCCGGCGCGGCCGCTGCGTGCGGGCCTGATCGCTGATGATGGCCTGGCCGCTGCTCACCGGCTCGTTCGCGCTCGGAGCGCCGCTCGCGCTCGTGGCCGTGTTCGCGTTCGGAACCGGCGTCGGCTTCTCGCTGCTGATGATCTGGTGGGAGACCGCGCTCGTGCGCAACATCCCGCCGCGCGCGCTCTCGCGCGTCAGCTCGTGGGACTGGATGGGGTCGCTCGCGCTGATGCCGGTCGGCTTCCTGGTCGCGGGCCCGTTGGCGAGCGCACTCGGCCTGCGCGTCGTGCTGGGCGTGGGCAGCATCCTCGGCTTCGCGGCGCTCGGCGCCGCGCTCATGCAGCGAGCCACCCGCGAGCTCGAGCGGCGGAGTCAGCCGAGCATCTCCCGCGCGATGTCCGCGTAGAAGCCGGCGGCAAACCCCAGGTCGCGGACGTCGATTCGCTCGTCGGCGTTGTGGACGAGCGGCGCTGACTCGAGCAGGATTCATGTGGCGCATGGGGAAAGAAGCCGTAGGCGACGCATTCGGGGAAGGCCTCCCGGAACCAGCGCGAGTCGGAGAACCCGGGCAGGATCACCGGCACCGTCTCGGCGTCGCCATCCTGGGTGCGGACCCAGCGGTCGATGGCGTCCATGAACTCGGTGACCACGGGCGAGGAGTTGCCGGTGACCTGCTCGGTGAAGGCGATCTCGTATGAGTCGGCGTCGTCGCCGAGCACCTCGGCGATGCGCTGCCGTGCCGCCTCCTCGCCGTGGCCCGGGGGGACGCGGCAGTCGATCTTGAGCGACGCCCGCGACGGGATCACGTTCACCTTGTCGGAGGCGTGCGCCATGGTCGGCGTGAGGGTGACGCCGAGCATCGGCTCGACCAGGATCGTGAGCGCGGGATCGGCGTCGCTCGAGCCGCGCCAGCGCGGCGCCGGGTCCTCCGGGTCCACGCCGAGGGCCCGCAGCAGCGCCTCCGGAGCCTCGGTGCAGCAGGAACGAGGGCTTCGGCCGCGGCCAGGCGCTCGAGCGCAGGCCCGAGCTTGAGCAGGGCGTTGTCACCGGTGCGCGGAAGCGAGGCGTGCCCGGCGGCCCCGCGCGCGGTGATCGTGAAGCGGAAGATCCCCTTCTCGGCACAGCACACGCCGTAGTGGCGGCTGCCGTTCCATTCGAACACGTCGCCGCCGCCCTCGTTCAGGAGCATGTCGCAGCGGACCTTGTCGGGGTGGTTCTCGGTCAGCCACCGCGCCCCGACGTCCCCGCCCGTCTCCTCGTCGGAGACGAACACGAACTTGAGGCTGCCGCGGGCCGGGCGCCACCCCTCGCGCGCCAGCGCCACGCCCGCCACCGCCTCGGCCGCGACCTGGGACTTCATGTCGAGCGCGCCGCGGCCCCACAGGTAGCCGTCGGCGAGCTCGCCCGACCACGGATCGTGGCGCCACTCGCTCGGGTCGGCCAGGACCGTGTCGACGTGGCCGAGGAAGCACAGCGTGGGGCCGTCGCTCGATCGCCCGCAGGTCGGCGATCAGGTTCGGTCGGCCCTCGTCGCAGCCGAGGACCTCGGCCTCGAACCCGGCGTCGGCGGCGTACTCGGCGAGGTACTCGATCGCGGGCCGCTCGTTGCCCGGCGGGTTGACGGTGTTGAAGCGGACCAGGCGCTGGAGCACCTCGGTGGTCTCGCGCTCGAGCTCCATGCTCGCTCAGCCTACGCGCCGCGTAGCATCTGCAGTGCGTGGACGACCTCGCGCTGGCGCTCGAACTGGCGGACGCCTGCGACGCGATCACGCATGGACCGCTACGGCGCCGTCGATCTCGCGGTCGAGACCAAGGCCGACGCGACCCCGGTGAGCGAGGCTGACCGCGGCGCCGAGGAGACGGTGCGCGCACGCCTGGCGAGCGAGCGCCCAGAGGACGCGGTGGTCGGCGAGGAATACGGGAGCTCGAGCTCCGGGCCCGGGGCGCGCCGCTGGATCATCGACCCGATCGACGGGACCAAGAACTACGTCCGCGGGATCCCGGTGTGGGCGACGCTGCTGGCGCTCCAGGAGGCGGGCGAGGCGCGCGTTGCCGTCGTCTCGGCGCCGGCGCTGGCGCGCCGGTGGTGGGCGGCTCAGGGCAAGGGCGCATTCGTGCGCGACGCCCAGGGCGAGCGCCGCCTCCGGGTGTCCGAGCGTGAGCGAGCTGGCCGACGCCCAGGTCTCGTTCGGAGACCTCGAGGAGTGGCGCACGTCGGAGCGGCTCGAGGCGATGCTGGCGCTCGTCGAGCGCTGCAGCCGCAGCCGCGGCCTGGGGGACTTCTGGTCCTACATGCTCGTCGCCGAGGGAGCGGTCGAGATCGCGACTCGATCCTGTCGGCCTCGCTGTGGGACCTGGCGGCCCTGCAGCTGATCGTCGAGGAGGCCGGCGGGCGCTTCACGGACCTGGCCGGCCGGCGCACCGCCGACGGCGGCGACGCGATCGCCACCAACGGCCTGCTGCACGACGCGGCGCTCGCCGTGATCGGCCGCACCGGGTAGCGGGGCTCCGTGAGCCCTCTCCACGGCCTGGCGATCTTCGCGGCAGGCATCGCCGCGGGCACGATCAACACCGTGGTGGGGAGCGGCACGCTGATCACGTTCCCGGTGCTGCTCGCCTTCGACTACCCGCCGGTCGTCGCCAATGTCTCCAACACGATCGGGCTCGTCCCGGGCTCGGCGTCCGGCGCCTGGGGATACCGGCGCGAGCTGGCCGGCCAGCGCCGTCGTGCGCTGCCGCTCGTGATCGCCTCGCTCGCCGGCGGCATCACCGGATCGATCCTCCTGCTGACCCTGCCCGCCTCGGCCTTCAAGGCGATCGTGCCGGCGTTCATCGCGGTCGCGCTCGTTCTGATCCTGCTCCAGCCGCGGTTGTCCCGGGTGATCCGGGTGCGCCGCTCGGGCGGCGGCGGTGAGCATGCCGGGCCGCTCGCGACCGCGGGCGTGTTCGCCAGCGGGGTCTACGGCGGCTATTTCGGCGCGGCGCAGGGGATCCTGCTCCTGGCCATTCTGGGCCTGTCCGTCGAGGACGACCTTCAGCGCATCAACGCCCTCAAGGTCGTGCTCGCCGGCCTGGTCAACCTGGTCGCCGGCGTGATCTTCGTGTTCGCCGCGCACGTGGCCTGGGGCGCAGCGGCGCTGATCGCCGTCGGCTCGGTCCTCGGCGGCGTGCTCGGCTCCCGCTACGGCCGGCGCCTCCCCGCGGTAGCCCTGCGGGCGCTCATCGTCGTCGTGGGCATCGTGGCGATCGTGCGCCTGGTGTGAGTCGCGTCCCGGCGGCGGATGGGCAGCCATACTCTGAACATGGAGCGCTTGTTCGAGAGCGACGAGGGCGCCACCGTCGATGCGCCGGCCACCGGGCGCCCCCCTGGCCACGCGCATGCGCCCGCGCACGCTCGAGGAGTTCGTCGGCCAGGAGCGGCTGCTGCGCCCCGGCTCGGCGCTTGCGCCGCGCGCTCGAGGAGGGCCGGCCCCATTCGATGATCCTGCACGGCCCGCCCGGGAGCGGCAAGACCACGCTGGCGCGCCTGCGTGGCCGAGGCCTCCGACTCGGCCTTCGAGGAGGAGAGCGCGGTGCAGGCGGGCCGGGCCGAGGTCCGCGCCGTGATCGAGCGCGCGCGCCAGCGCCTCGCCAGCACCGGCCGGCCGACGATCTTCTTCCTCGACGAGATCCACCGGTTCAACAAGGCCCAGCAGGACGCGCTCCTGCCCGCGGTCGAGGACGGCCTCGTGACGCTGATCGGCGCCACCACCGAGAACCCGTACTTCGAGGTCAACTCGGCGCTGATCTCGCGCGCTCGCGTGTACGAGCTCGACGCGCTCTCGCCGGATGACGTCCGGGTGCTCCTGGATCGCGCGCTCGAGCGCGGGGCGTGTGCCGGCGCCGCGTCGACCCGGAGGCGCTCGAGTTCCTCGCCGCGCGCTCGGGCGGCGACGCCCGCACCGCGCTGAACGCGCTCGAGCTGGCGTGCGAGGGCGGCGAGCCACGTGACCCTCGCCCAGCGCCGAGGACGCCCTCCAGCGCCGCGCGCTCCTCTACGACCGCCAGGCCGACCGCCACTACGACACGATCTCGGCCTGGATCAAGGCCACCCGCGGCTCGGATCCCGATGCTTCGCTGTACTACCTGGCGGTGATGCTCGAGGGCGGCGAGGACCCGCGCTTCATCGTGCGGCGGATGGTCGTGCTCGCCTCCGAGGACATCGGCAACGCCGACCCGCAGGCGCTCGTCGTCGCCACGGCGGCCGCCGCCGCCGTCGAGCACGTCGGATTGCCCGAGTGCCAGTTCGCGCTCGCCCAGGCGGCCATCTACCTGTCTCTGGCGCCCAAGTCGGACGCCGCCAAGCGGTCGATCGGTGCCGCGCGCGAGTACATCCGCGAGCACGGCGCGCAGCCGCCGCCGGCGCACCTGCGCTCCTCGACGCGCAGCGACGGCAACTACGACAACCCGCACCGGCGCGCCGGGCCATCTCTCGCCCCAGGAGCTGATGCCCGACGACGCGATCGGCGAGCGCTTCTACGCCCCCGACGACGCCGAGGCCGCGCTGCGCGACCGCCTGGCCGAGCTCCGGCGCGCCCGCGGCCGCAGCTAGATCTCCGCCCCGGCGCCCGGGGCCGCAGCTAGATCTCCGCCCCGGCGCGATTCGCCGCCGATTCCAGCGCAAAGGTCCGATCCCCGGCGGCCCGTCCACCGAAGCTACTACGCTGTAGTAAATGCTTCTCGACCGGACATACGCCCTTGAAGACGGGCACCGGGTCCGCGTCCGGCTGGCCCGCTCCAGCGACGCTCGGGCCATCCGCGAGCTGGCGGCGCGGCGGGGCCTCGACGCCGACCCGCTTGAGGTGGCCCGGCTCACCCGGTTCGATCCTCGCCACCGGCTGGTGATCTCCGCCACCGCGCTGATCGAATCGCACGAGACGTTTGTCGGCGTCGCCGCCGTCGACCTCGACCGGGACGAGCCGTTCGAGCCCGACACGCTCATCTTCGACGAGCGGATCGCGGGGCTGGGCATGCTGCTCGTACGCGCGCTCTCGGCCCGGGCGCGCGCGCTCGGCGGCCGGAACGCCGCGTAGACCGCACCGCGCGCCGAGCGGTTAGGCTGCGCAGGCCGTGGCCGTCGCCGTTCCCGCACAGCTCGAGTCGCTCAACCCGGCCACCGGCGAGCCCATCGGGTCGGTCCCGATCACCCCGCCGGAGGAGGTTCAGGGCGTCGTCGACGCCGTGGCCAAGGTCCAGCCCTTCTGGGCCGAGCTGACTCTGCGCGACCGCGCGCTGTACCTGGAGCGCGCGGCGCAGGTGGTGATCGACGAGGGCGACGACATCCGCGACCTGATCGTCCGCGAGCAGGGCAAGCCGCGCAACGAGGCGTTCTCGATGGAGATCCTGCCGACGATCGACGCGCTGCACTGGATCGCGCGTGCCGGCCAGGAGATCCTCGCCGACGAGAAGATCCCGATGCCGCAGGTGT
Source organism: uncultured Solirubrobacterales bacterium (assembly GCA_963839105.1). GTDB lineage: Bacteria > Actinomycetota > Thermoleophilia > Solirubrobacterales > Solirubrobacteraceae > Palsa-465. The sequence continues at coordinate 366,441 of CAWITQ010000008.1, read as the reverse complement.
TCCTCAAGACCAAGCGCTCGGCCTTCACCTACGAGCCGCTCGGCGTGATCGGGATCGTCTCGCCCTGGAACTACCCGTGGAGCATCCCGTTCGGGGAGGTGGCGCTGGCGCTGATGGCGGGCAACGGCGTGGTGCTGAAGCCGGCCTCGCTGACGGCGCTGATCGGCGACCGGATCCAGCGCGTGTTCGAACGCGCGGGCGTGCCCGAGGGACTGGTGCGGGTCCTGCACGGTCCCGGCACCGGGCCGGCGCTCGTGAGCTCGACCGTGGCCAAGGTGTTCTTCACCGGCTCGGTCGAGACCGGACGCGGGGTGGGCGAGGCGTGCGCCCGCCAGCTCAAGGGCTCCGTGCTCGAGCTCGGCGGCAAGGACCCGATGATCGTGCTCCCCGACGCCAACCTCGACCACGCCATCGCCGGCGCGCTCTGGGGCGGCTTCGCCAATGCCGGCCAGACCTGCTCGGGCATCGAGCGGGTCTACGTGATGCGCGAGGTGTCCGAGCGCTTCATCGCCGGCGTCGTGGCGGGCGCGCAGCGTCTGCGCGTCGGGGATCCGATGAGCTGGGACACCGAGATCGGCCCGATGGTCTCGCCGAGCAATACCGCACCGTCGCCGAGCTCGTCGACGACGCCGTGGCCGCGGGCGCGGCGATGCTCTGCGGCGGCCCGGCGGAGGCGCCCGCCGGTCTGCTCCGAGGGCTCCTTCTACGCGCCCACGGTGCTCACCGGCGTCACCCACGACATGCGGATCATGCGCGAGGAGATCTTCGGCCCTGTCCTGCCCGATCGTCGTCGTCGACTCCGAGGACGAGGCGGTGGCGCTGGCCAACGACTCACAGTTCGGCCTCGGGGCGTCGGTGTGGACGAGCGATCGCGACAAGGGCGAGCGGATCGCCCGCGAGCTCGAGACCGGGATGGTCTGGATCAACGATCACATGTTCAGCCACGGCGCCTGCCAGTGCTCGTGGGGCGGGGTCAAGGACTCCGGCGTCGGGCGCACCCACTCGAAGTTCGGGCTCTACGAGTGCGTCAACGTCAAGCTCCGCGTGTGGGAGGGCTCGGCGGTCCGCAACGCCTGGTGGCACCCGTACGACGAGACGCTCGGCAAGGCCCTGCGACAGACCGCGACGATCCTCTACGGCCGGCCCTCGATCCGGGCGCGGGCGCTGAAGGAGGGCGCCGGGCCGTTGCTCAAGCTCGGCGGGCGGCTGGCCCGCGACGCTGATCCGGCGCTGACGGCGCCTTGAGCATCCGGCCCGCCGTCTAAAGCGGCGAGGCCGGGACGCCGATCCTCCGTGTGATGGAGGTAGGTTTCGCCCCGCAATCAGGGACTGGGGCGCTACGCCGCGCCTGGACTCGTGCTGCCCGAATTCGAGCACGCGGTTCAGCGGGCCGCCGAAATGTGCGAAACGCCGATCGCGCTCGTGACTGCGCTCACCGACGATCGTCACTGGATCGTCTCGAGCGTGGGCGTCGATCCGCGCGAGATGCCACCGCAGTTGGCCTTCTGCGCCGCCGCCGTCGAGAGCCGGCGAGCTGCTCGTCGTTCCCGACGCCCGCGAGGACTCGCGCTTCTCCGCCAGCCCGCTGCGTCACCGGCGATCTCGGGCTGCGCTTCTACGCCGGCGTTCCGCTCCTGAACGGTGATGGGCGCGCCGCTCGGCGTGCTGTGCGTCCTCGACACCCGGCCGCGCCTGCTGGCCGGCGAGCAGCTCGCGGAGCTACGCGAGCTCGCCCGCGAAGTCGCCTTCGAGCTCGAGCTGCGCCGCGTGTCCACTGAGCTCCGCGCAGCCGAGCAGGCCCTGCTCGGGCCAGCAGGCGATGCACGACGCGATCGTCGCCGCCGCGCTCGACTGCATCGTCACGATCGACGCCGAGGGGCGCGTGATCGAGTTCAACCCGGCGGCCGAGCGGACCTTCGGCTATGCGCGGGAGGAGGTGGTCGGGCGGACGATGAGCGAGCTGATCATCCCGCCGCGCCTGCGCGAGGCACACGAGCGGGGGATGGCCCGGCTGCTGGGCACGGGCGAGATGCGGATCCTCAACCGGCACGTCGAGGTCGACGGCGATCCATCGCGACGGCAGCGAATTTCCGATCGAGCTGACCGTCACGCGGCTCGCCGCCGAGCCGCCGCTGTTCAGCCGGTCATATCCGCGACATCAGCGAGCGCAAGCGCGCCGAGGCCGACCAGCTGCGGCTGGCGGCGATCATGCGCTCCACCCACGACGCGGTTATCGGCCTGGATTGCCGAACGTCGCATCCAGCACTGGAACGACGGCGCGGAACGGCTCTACGGGTACACGCGTGCCGAGGCCATCGGGCACAGCATCGAGTTGATCGCTGCCCCCGAACGGCATGACTCGGTCCGCCGGGTGCTCGAGCGAGTGCACGCGGGGGAGAGCGTGGAGCGGCTGGAAACAGAACGGATCACCAAGGACGGCCGCCGGATCTCGAGGTCGCCGTCACGGTCTCTCCGATCCTCGACGGCGACGGGCAGCTGCTCGGGGTGTCCTCGATCGCCCGTGACGTAAGCGACCGCAAGCGCCTTGAGGCAAAGCTCCGCCACGACGCCGACCACGACCCGCTGACCGGCCTGGTCAACCGCGCGCGTGTTCGAGACGAGGCTCGAGGTCCTCGCTGCCGACGCGCGCACCGAGTGCGGCCGGCGGCGGTCATCTTTATCGACCTCGACCACTTCAAGCTCGTCAACGACTCGCTCGGCCACCGCGCCGGCGACGAGCTGATCCGCCGCGTTGCCCACACGCTGCAGCTCGAGCGTCCGCGACAGCGACACCGTGGCCAGGCTCGGCGGCGACGAGTTCGCCGTGCTCCTCCATGGCTGCGCCAGCGCGGACGGCCCTGCGGACCGCCGAGGAGCTCATCACGAGCATCGGTGCCGACCTCGGCACGGCGGGCGCCAGCGCGAGCGCCGGGGTCGCCGCGATCCACTCCGGGCGCCGGTGCCGAGGACGTGATGGCAGCCGCCGACATGGCCCTGTATGACGCCAAGGCCTGCCGGGCGCCGGCGGGCCGTGGCCTACAGCGGCCAGGATTCGCTCACGCTGAGGACGGTGGCCGACGTCCGGAACTCGATCGCAGCCAGCCGGCTCGATCCTCCACGCCCAGCCGATCATCGAGCTCACGGGCGACCGGGTCGTGCAGCACGAGCTGCTCGTGCGGATGGTCGATCGGGCCGGTCAGCTGGTGCCCCCGAATCGCTTCATCCCGATCGCCGAGCGCTTCGGCATGATCGAGCAGATCGATCGCTGGGTTCTGCGCTCGGGCGATCGAGCTCGCCCGCGCAGGGCCGGAGCGTCGCCGTCAACATCTCCGCCCATACCCTCGGCGATCCCGCGATCCTCGAGCTGCATTCACGAGGAGCTCCGCACCGGCCTGCCCGCGGGCAACCTCAGTTTCGAGATCACGGAGACCGCAGCCCTCTCCGACATCGACTCCGCCGTCGAGTTCGCACAAGCGCTGACCCGCCTGGGCTGCGGATTCGCGCTCGACGACTTCGGCACCGGGTACGGCTCGCTGATGCACCTCAAGCGCCTGCCGATCACGGCGCTGAAGATCGACATGGAGTTCGTACAGAACCTCAGCCGCGACACGGCGGACCTCCACATCGTCCAGCGCGCTCGTCGACATCGCTCGCGCCCTGAAGCTCACGACCGTCGCCGAGGGCGTCGAGAACGTGGAGACGCTGGAGCTCCTGCGCGAGCTCGACATCGACCGCGCGCAGGGCTACTACATCGGCCGCCCCGACGAGATCGATCGCACGGTCCGGGAGCGCAGGGCAGCCTGAGCGCCTGCCGGAGCGCCGGCACGGATTCGCTTGGCCCCAGGGATGCCGCGCGGGCGCAGCCCGTGCGGCCCCTATCCTTAGGCGCATGCCCGCCCAGGCCTACCGCGGAAAAGAGTGCGTCTGCCAGTACAAGCGCGGCATCTGCGACCAGTCGTGCGTGCGGGACATGCTCGACACGCCGTTCTACATCGCCTGCCTGCGGCTGAAGGGCCGGCGCTGCGTGGTCATCGGCGGCGGTGAGATCGGGCTCGAGAAGGTCGAGGGCCTGCTCGCGTGCGACGCCGAGGTGACGCTCATCGCACCCGAGGCGGTTCCGGCGCTCGAGGAGCTGGCGGCCGAGGGCTCGATCGCCTGGGAGCGGCGGGAGTATGCGGGCGCGGGCGACCTCGAGGGGGCGCTGATCGCCATCGCCGCCACCGCCGACACCGACGCCAACATCCGGGTGTTCGAGGACGCCGAGGCGCGCTCGATGCTCGTCAATGTCGTCGACGTCCCCCCGCTGTGCAACTTCATCCTGCCCGCGATCATCCGCACCGGGCCGCTCGCGGTGGCGATCTCCACCGCCGGCGCCTCGCCGGCGCTCGCCAAGCGGATGAAGCGCGAGATCGGCGAGCTGTTCGGCGAGGAGTACGCCCAGCTCGCCGTGATGCTGGGCGACGCCCGCGGCTGGGCCAAGGCCACGCTGCCGACCTACCAGGACCGCAAGGAGTTCTTCGAGTCGATCGTCAACGGCGAGCCCGACCCGATCGACCTGCTGCGCGCGGGCGACGCCGACGCGGTGCGGGACCTGATCGAGGCCGCCCGCCGGACCCACGCCCCGGCGTGAGCTCCGAGCTGACCCACCTCGACGCTGCCGGCCGGGCGCGGATGGTGGACGTGGGGGAGAAGCCCGCCACCGAGCGGCGAGCGGTGGCGCGTGCGGTCGTGCGCGTGAGCCCCGACACGGCCGCGGCGGTCGCCTCCGGGAACGCGCCGAAGGGCGACGTGATCGGGGTGGCGCGGATCGCCGGGATCCAGGCGGCCAAGCGCACCTCAGAGCTGATCCCGCTCTGCCACCCGCTGGCGCTCTCGTTCGTCGGCGTCGAGGGCGAGGTCGACGCGGCCGCCGGCGCGATCAGCCTCACCGCCGAGGCTCGGACCACCGGCCCCACCGGGGTCGAGATGGAGGCGCTGACCGCTGCGTCGGTGGCGGCCCTCACCGTCTACGACATGGTCAAAGGCGTCGAGCGGGGAGCGGAGATCGCAGAGGTGGTGCTGATCGAGAAGTCCGGTGGCCGCTCCGGCCACTGGCGCCGCGGCGGCTAACGCGCGGCCCGCCAGCCGGCCGACATCAACTCGATGGTCCCCATGCGCCGGCTCGACGCGTTCGATGGGCTGCGCGCGTGTGCGGCGCTCTCGGTTCTGGCCTACCACGTCTGCCACGCCTGCGCGCTCATGGGGCTCGGCACGATCGGCACGGTTCTCGCCGGGCTGAAGGTGGGCGTGACGATCTTCTTCGTCCTCTCGGGGTTCCTGCTCTATCTGCCCTACGCGCGCGCCATCCGCGCCGGCCGGCCGCTGCCGAGCCTGGGCGCCTACCTCCGCCGGAGGGCGCTGCGGATCCTCCCCGCCTACTGGATGGTGCTGGCAGTGGTGAGCCTCGCGCCGCTCGGCGCCGGCGTGAGCGCCGGCAACTGGTGGCGCTACTTCGCCCTCGTCCAGATCTATCGGCCGTCAACGGTGATCACCACCGGCGTGGGCGGCGCCTGGAGCCTGTGCGTCGAGATCACGTTCTACGTCGCGCTACCGCTGCTGGCGATGCTCATGGCGCGGCTCGCGCGCGGCCGCGGGCAGCAACGGGCCGTCCGCGTGCAGCTCGCGATGATCGCCGCCATCGCGGCCGAGTGCGCGCTCTATCGCCTGTCGCTGGCGGGCTCGATCGGCTATTCGGTCTCGCCCGGCTACCTCGTCTCCGCCACCTGGCTTCCGGGACTCGTCGACTGGTTCTGCATCGGCATGGCGCTCGCCGTGCTCGGGAGCGACTGGGAGGCGGGCGGGAGCAGCCTCCGGCCGGTGGCGGCCCTCTCGGCGCGGCCCGGGGCGTGCGTGCTCCTCGCCACCGGCTGCTACGCGCTGCTCGTCGCGACGCGTCCCGGCGATCCGTTCCTGTCGCTCTACTCGCTCGCCGACCACGCGCTGCTCGGCGCCACCGCCGGCTTCCTCGTCCTCGCCGCGGTGGGCACCATGCACTCCGAACGCCCCCGCCTCACGACCCGTTTCCTGGCCAGCCGGCCGATGGTGTGGCTCGGATCTGTGTCCTACGGGATCTATCTCTGGCATCTGGCGGTGATCGGCGCGCTCACGGGGCGAAACGGGTTCGCCCACGCGCAGGGCCCCGTCACGGTGGCGGGGCTGCTCGTCCTCGTGTCGGTGAGTGCGGTGGCGCTCGGTGCGGCAAGCCGCTACTTCGTCGAGGCGCCGGCGCAGCGATTGGCGCGTGGCGGCCGTCCCCCGCGGCGGACGCCGAGCGTTGCCGGGGCCTGATCCCATCTGAGATCATCCCCGGCAGACCGCGCAGCGCATTCCCAGCTTGGTTCGCTGAGCGTTCGAGTAACCTCGCGCCGCTGTGCGCACCGCGATCATCACGATCTCGACTTCGGTCGCCGCCGGGCGCACCGAGGACCGGTCCGGTGCGGAGCTGGCTGACCTCGCCGGCGCCGCCGGGGCGGAGGTGATCGCTCGTCACGTCGTCCGCGACGACCGTCAGGAGATCGAGCGCACTCTCCGCGCCGCACTCGACGAGGGGGTGTCGCTGATCTTCACCACCGGTGGCACCGGGCTCACCCACGACGACGTCACCCCGGAGGCCACGCGCGCGCTGATCGACCGCGACGCGCCCGGGTTCGCCGAGGCGATGCGCGCCGAGTCGCTCAAGCACACGCCGATGGGCATCCTCACCCGTGGAGTGTCGGGGATCGCCGGGCGGACGCTGATCATCAATTTCCCGGGCAACCCGAAGGCGATCCGCGAGCTGTTTCCCGTGATTGCGCCGACGCTCGAGCACGTCGTCACGACGTTGCACCACGAGGGTGGACCGACCCCCGGCCATTGAGCTGCGCGGGCTGGTACGCCATTTCGGCGAGCGTACGGCGTTGCAGCGAGTGTCCGTGGCCGTCCCTGCCGGTGCCACCCTGGCCGTCCTCGGCCACAACGGCGCCGGGAAGTCGACGCTGCTGCGGATCCTGGCGACGTTGCTGCGGCCGCACGAGGGCGAGGTGCGGGTCCTCGGACGCGCCCTCCCGCGCGAGGGGTATGCGGTGCGGGGGCAGATCGGCCTGCTCGCCCACGAGCCGCTCCTCTACCGCGACCTGAACGGGCGCGAGAACCTGCGCTACCACGCTCGGTTGCACGGCGTCGAGCCGGGGCGAGCGGAGGAGGTGCTGCGGGCCGTGGGGATGGAGGATCGCGCCGACGAGCCGGTGCGCTCGCTCTCGCGGGGGATGATCCAGCGCCTGGCCATCGCCCGCGCCGTGCTGCACCGCCCGGCGCTGCTCCTCCTCGATGAGCCGAAGGCCAACCTCGACCCGGCTGCCGGCGCGCTGGTCGAGCCGCTGATCGGGCGCGCCAGCGGGGCCACCCGCGTGCTCACCAGCCACGACCCGCGCGCGGCGCTGGCCGAGGCCGACCTGGTGCTGGCGCTGAGGGGCGGGCGGACGGCGTACGCGGGCGCCGCGGAGGGGTTCGACGATAGGCGGATCGAGGAGCTCTACCGATGAGGACGGCGCTGACCGTGCTCCGCAAGGACCTCCTGCTCGAGCTGCGCACGCTCGAGACGGTGCCGGCGATGATCCTGTTCGCGATCGTCACCTTCGTGATCTTCCATTTCGGGCTGAACCGCGAGACGATCGCCGGCCAGCTCGCGGCCGGGGTGCTGACGGCGACGCTGCTGTTCGCGGCGATGCTCGGCGTCAACCGGCTGTTCGTGGCCGAGCGCGAGCAGGGGGGCTTCGACGCCTTCCTCCTCGCTCCCGTCGACCGCACCGCGCTGCTCGTGGCCAAGGCGACGGCGCTGTTCACGTTCCTGGTCGTGCTCGAGGTCGTCGCGGTCCCGGCCTTCGGACTGCTCCTGCTCGGGCCGTCGCTGGGCCCACCGCTCCCGGGGTTGGTGGCGGTGCTGGCGCTGGGCGACCTCGGCCTCGCCGTGATCGGCACGCTGGTGTCGGCGATCGCCGTGCACACCCGCGCTCGGGACCTGATCGGCCCGATCATCGGCCTCCCGCTGCTGATCCCGGCCCTGATCGCGGTGGCGCGGGCGACCGGGCCGCTGCTGTCGGTTCACGGCCCGACCGCACCGCCGGGGAAGTGGGTGGCGATCCTGGCTCTTTATGATTTGGTGTTCGCCCTCCTCGCCTACGCGGTGTTCGACTTTCTGCTGGAGGATTGATGACTTACGGGCGCGGCCTACGCGGCCTCTCCCTTGCCACGGTTGCCACGATCAGCGCAGCTTTCGCGCTGGTGTTCTTCTATGCCCCGCTCGACGCCGACCAGGGGTTCGTCCAGAAGATCTTCTACCTGCACGTGCCGCTGGCGATCGTGTCCCTGTGCGGCTTCGTGTTCGGGGGCCTGCTCGCCGTCGGGCACCTGCGCACCGGCGACCGGCGCTGGGACATCCGCTCCTATGTCGCCATCCACATGGCCCTGATCTTCGGGCTCGCGGCGCTGATCACGGGCTCGATCTGGGCCAAGGCGTCGTGGGGCCACTGGTGGGTATGGAACGAGCCCACGCTGGTCTCGTTCCTGATCGTGCTGCTGCTGTTCGCCACCTACCAGCCGCTCCGCTTCTCGATCGAGGATCCCGAGCGCCAGGCGCGCTACGCCAGCGTGTTCTCGGTCGTGGCCGCCGCTTTCGTGCCGCTGAACTTCATCGTCGTCCGGCTGGCGCAGCAGTACGTTCACCCCCGCGTGCTCACCCTGGGCGGGGGCAACCTTCCAGGCTCGATGCGCCTGGTCTTCCTGGTCTCGCTGCTCGGCATCGCGCTGCTCTACGTCACCCTTTGGAAGTACGAGATGGCCGCCAAGAACGCCCGCATGCAGCTGCGCCGCGTCCGGCGCGCGCTGCGCCCGGACGAGGTTCGACCCCTGAGCCGGAGCGCCGCACCGTCATGATCGCCGCCGCTCCCGCCCTCCCCCTGCACACCGCCGGCCCCTACGTCGCCGCCGCTTACATCGTGTTCGTCGCGGTGATCCTGATCTACGTGACGATCATGGCCGTCCGCCTCACCCGGACCGAGCGCGAGCTGGCCCGCCTGCACCGCGAGGTCGAGGACGAGCGCGCGCGCCGCGAGGAGGAGTCCGACCGCGAGGAGACGCTGGCGTGAGCGAGCTTCTCGGCATCGGGGTCTCGCACAAGACCGCGCCCGTGGAGGTGCGCGAGCGCCTTGCCCTCCCGGAGGCCCGGTTCGGCGACTTCCTGCGCGACCTCCGCGCCGCCGAGGCGTCCACGAGGCGGTGGCGATCTCGACCTGCAACCGGACCGAGCTCTACCTGGTGGTCGGCGATCCGGTCGAGGCCGAGAGCGCGGTGCTCGGGATGCTGGCCAGCCAGGCCGGCATCCGCCTCACCGAGCTGGCCTCGGCCATCTACTCGCACCGCAACTGCGACGCTGCACGTCATCTCTACCGCGTCGCCTCCGGCCTCGAGTCGATGATCGTCGGCGAGGCCGAGATCCAGGGCCAGGTCAAGCGTGCCTACGAGGCCGCCCTGGACCGAGAGACCGTCGGGCCGCTCACCAACCACCTCTTCATGGCGGCGCTCGCCACGGGCAAGCGGGTCCGCACCGAGACCGCGGTCGGGGAGCGCCAGGTGACGCTGGCCTCGGTGGCGGTGTCGCTGGCGCGTGAGCTCCTCGGCGCCCTCGTCGGCCATGAGGTCGTGATCCTGGGCACGGGCGAGACGGCCGAGCTGACCGCGCGCGCCCTGGCCGACAGCGGCGGCCGGATCGTGTTCGTGGGCAACCGGCGGCGTGACCGCGCCATCGGCCTCGCCCGTCGCTACGGCGGCTCGAGCATCAACTTCGACCGCCTCCCGGAGACGCTCCTGCGCGCCGACATCGTCGTCGCCGCCACGGCCTCTCCGCACGTCCTGCTCGAGAGCGGCGAGATCGCCGAGGTCATGCGCCAGCGCGACGGTCGCCCGATGCTGCTGATCGACCTGGCCGTTCCTCGCGATGTCGACGGCGCCTGCGCCGGCATCGAGGGTGTCTCGCTCTACGACATCGACGACCTCCAGGCCGTGATCGCCCGCAACCGCGGAGTGCGCCGCGCCGAGGCGCGCAAGGCCGAGGGCATCATCGAGGAGGAGATCCAGCACTTCGCGGCGTGGATGGGCTCGCTCGAGGTGCTGCCCACGCTCGCGGCGCTCCGCAGCCACGCCGGCGAGATCGCAGAGCAGGTCGTGCGCGAGAACGCCGGGAAGTGGGAATCCGCGTCCGACCGGGACCTGGAGCGGGTGCAGGCGATCGCTCGCACCGTCGTCAATCGCCTCCTGCACGATCCGACGACGCGGATGAAGGAGCTCCGCGACGACCGCGTGCACGCCCGCATGGCCCTCGTACGGGACCTGTTCGGCCTGGAGGTGGACGAGCAGTCCTACGCCACCCCGGCGGACGACCAGCTGGCCGAGGTCCATCAGCTCCCCGCCCCGAGCTCCCGACGCCGCTGATGCGCATCGGGACCCGCGGCAGCGCGCTCGCGCTGGCGCAGGCACGGTGGGTGGCTGAGCGACTCGGCCCCGACGCCGAGGTGGTGACGATCACGACCCTGGGCGACCGGGGCGTCGCCATCGGGGACAAGTCCCGGTGGGTGAGCGAGCTGGAGCGTGCGCTGCTCGAGGGTGAGGTCCACGTGGCCGTGCACTCGGCCAAGGATGTGCCTGCCGAGCTCCCCGACGGGCTCGAACTGGTGGCGATCCCGCCGCGGGTCGACCCCCGGGACGTCCTCTGCGGCGCGCCGTCGCTCGGCGCACTGGAGCCCGGTGCTCGGGTGGGTACGAGCAGCCTACGCCGGGCCGCCCAGGTGCTCTCGGTGCGAGGTGACGTCGAGGTGGTGGAGATCCGCGGCAACGTGGACACGCGCCTGCGCAAGCTCTCCGCGCGCGAAGTCGACGCCCTTGTGCTGGCACGGGCCGGCCTCGAGCGCCTGGGACGGCTCGACGAAGCCGGGGGCGTGGCCGACGAGCTCGTCCCCGCGGCCGGGCAGGGGGCGCTGGCGCTCGAGGCGCGGGCCGGCCTCGAGCTCCCGGAGACGCTGCGCGATCCCGCGGCCACCGTGTGCGTGTCCGCCGAGCGCGAGCTGGTGCGCGTGCTCGGCGCCAACTGCAACACCCCTGTGGGCGCCCTCGCTTCGGTGGTGGGCGGTGATGAGATCGAGCTCGAGGCCTGGGTCGGGCGACCCGACGGCTCGGCATGGATCCGGGACCGCGCGCGCGGGGCGCCCGATGGCCTGGGCGCGCGGGTGGCGGAGCGGCTGATCTCGGCGGGCGCGGGGGAGATGCTCCGGTGAGCGTCTACCTCGTGGGCGCCGGGCCCGGAGATCCGGGCCTGATGACCGCGCGGGCGCTCGAGCTGATCGCGGCGGCCGACGTGATCGTCTACGACCGTCTCATCCCCGGCGGGGCGCTGGACGGCGCGCGCCCGGATGCCGAGCTGATCTACGCCGGCAAGGAAGGAGGCGGCCCGTCCATGGCCCAGGCCGACATCGACGCGCTGCTCGTCTCGCACGGATCCGCCGGGCGGACGGTGGTGCGCCTGAAGGGCGGCGACCCGTTCGTGTTCGGGCGGGGTGGCGAGGAGGCGGAGGCGCTGCGCGCGGCGGACATCCCGTTCGAGGTCGTGCCGGGGGTCACGGCCGGCGTCGCGGCGACGGGGTACGCCGGCATCCCGGTGACCCACCGCGATGCCGCGAGCGCGGTGGCGTTCGTCACCGGCCACGAGGATCCGGCCAAGCCCGAGTCCGCACTCGACTGGGAGGCGCTGGCTGCGTTCCCGGGGACGGTGGTCGTGTACATGGGGGTGCGCCGGCTCCGGGCGATCGCCGGGCGGCTGATCGACGGAGGCCGCGATCGCGACGAGCCGGCGGCGGTGATCGAGCGGGGGACGCTGCCCGAGCAGCGGGTGGTGAGCGGCACGTTGGCGACGATCGCGGACGTGGCGCAGGCCGAGGGCGTGCGGGCGCCGGCGCTGGCCGTGTTCGGGGCCGTGGCCGCGCTCCGGGAGCGCCTCGCCTGGTTCGAGGGCCGGGCGCTCAGTGGCGTCACCGTGGCGGTGACACGCGCTCGCGCTCAGAGCAGCGGCCTCGCCGCGACGCTCCGGTCGCTGGGAGCCGGCGTCGTGGAGGCCCCCGCGATCCGGATCGTCCCCCTCGACGGGGCGCTCCCCGACGTGTCCCGTTACGACCTGGTCTGCCTGACCAGCCCCAACGGCGTGCGCCTGCTGTTCTCGCGCCTGCGGGGCGCCGGGCTGGATGCGCGGGCGCTGGCCGGCGCGCGGGTGGCAGCGATCGGCCCGGGGACGGCGGCGGCGCTCGGCGAGCACGGCGTGATCGCCGATGTCGTGCCCGAGCGGTTCGTGGCCGAGGCGCTGGTCGAGGCGCTGGCGGAGGTCCCTGTCACGCGGGCGCTGGTGGCGCGGGCCGCCGAGGCGCGCGACGTGCTCCCCGACGCCCTACGGGCCCGCGGCGCGGAGGTCGACGTCGTGGCGCTCTACGAGACGGTGGCTGAGTCGCTGAGCGAGGACCAGCTCGAGGCGGTGGCGGCGGCGGACTACGTGACCTTCACCTCGTCCTCGACCGTGCGCTTCTTCCTGGGCGCCGGCGCGCGCCCCCGGGGCCGGCTGGTGAGTATCGGACCGGTGACGAGCGCGACCCTGCGCGAGCACGGACTCGAGCCGCACGTCGAGGCCGAGCGGCACGACATCGACGGGGTGGTCGAGGCGCTTCTCGCAGACGCCGGCGCGCAGGCGCCTCGCCGCGGCTAGCGTCGCGCCGGGCGCGCGTCAGTTCGGCGATCAGCTGATGGCGCCGGCCAGCATCGCGCCCGACGCCGCCTCGGTGTAGGCGACGCGGACGTGCTGGCCCGGCTGAAGGGCCGGCGCGCCCGCGGGATCGGTGAGCTGGAAGGTCACCCGATGGCTGGTCCCGGCCGGGTCCCTCAGCGCCGAGGGCACGATGTGGTAGCGCTTGTAGGTGGTGCCCCAGGCGAACCCGGCGCCGTCGTAGAGCCAGCCGGCGCCACCGCGGGGGTTGCCGCCACCGCCGCCGTCGGAGGTGCCGAAGAAGCCGCCGTTGATGCTCATGAAGATGTGCACGCCGGGGTCGTCGTAGAGCGTCACCTCGGCCGGGCCCGTGCCCGGACCCTTGGCGATCAGCCCTTGCTGGAGGAGCTCCTTGATCACCCAGTGGTCGTTGGGCACGCCGGCGCCGGCCGGCCACAGGCCGCCGGCGACGAGCACCGCCGCCACCGAGCCGGAGCAGTCAAAGCCCTTGCGATGGCCGTTGTAGCCCGGGCCGGGCGTGCCGACGCTGGCCACGCTGGCCCGCGCATGGCCGCCGCCGTACACGTACGGGAAGTCCTGACGGGTGATCTTGCTCGCGGCCGAGGTCATTGCGTCGACGACGCCGCCCCACTTGCCGGCGGTCTCGACGGTGAGGTACGAGCCGTTGACCTGGGTGACGGTCCCGGACACGCTTCCCTGAGCGACGATCCGGTAGGCGGGGGAGACACGATGGGCCGACGCGGCGGCGGGCATGGCCAGCAGCGCGGCGAGCGCACACCAGCCGGCGAGGAAGCTTTTCTTGAGGGGCATCTCTCTCTCATCGGCAGCCCTGCGCCTCCTCGTTAGGCTGCTGCGCCGTGGCGCCGCCGGTGATCACCTTCCTGTCCGACTACGGTCTCGCCGACGAGTTCGTCGGCATCTGCCATGCCGTGATGGCCGCGATCTGCCCGGAGGCGCGGGTGATCGACGTGAGCCACGGCATCCCGCGCCACGACGTCCGTGCCGGCGCGCTGATCCTGCGCGGGGCGCTGCCGTTCACCCTTTCGGGTGCGGTGCACCTCGCCGTCGTCGACCCCGACGTGGGCGCCAAGCGGCGCGCGGTGGCGCTCAGGGTGGACGACGGGCGACTGCTCGTGGGGCCGGACAACGGCCTGTTGTGGCTGGCTGCTCAGATGAGCGGAGGCGTGGTCGAGGCCGTCGACATCGCGCGCTCGCCGCTCCGGCTCGAGCCTGTGTCCGCCACCTTCCACGGCCGGGACATCTTCTCGCCCGTGGCCGCCCACCTCGCCGCCGGGACGCCGATCGCCGAGGTGGGGGAGCCGTGCGATCCTGACGATCTCGTCCGGCTCGAGCTGCCGGTCGCCCGGTTCCACGACGACGGCACCGTGGACGCGAGCGCGGTCTACGTCGACCGCTTCGGGAACGTCCAGCTCAACGTCGAGCACGAGGAGCTGACGCGGAGTGCGCTGAAGCTCGGCCGGGCGCTCGAGCTCGAGGTCGGCTCGGGCGCCGTCCACCGCGCGACGTTCGCCCGCACGTTCGCCGAGGTCGAGCCCGATTCCCTGCTGGTCTACGAGGACGCCGCGCGCCGGCTGGCGGTGGCGGTCAGCCACGGCGACGCGGCGCGTCGGCTGGGCGTGGCGGTGGACGACCCCGTGCGGATCAGGCCGGCGTGAGCGCCGCCCTGGGGCTGCCGCGGCTCCATCTGCGGCTGACCGACTCGACCAACGAGCGCGCCCGCGAGCTGGCGGGCGCGGGCGCCCCCCACGGAACGCTCGTCACCGCCACCGAGCAGACGGCCGGGCGGGGCCGCCAGGGCAGGACCTGGAGCGCTCCGGCGGGGCGCGCCCTGCTGTGCTCGATCGTGATCCGTGACCCGCCGCGGCTGCTTCCCCTGCTGACGGGCGCGGCCGTGGCCGACGTGGTCGGTGCCGACGCGCTGATCAAGTGGCCCAACGACGTGTTGCTGGCGGGGCGAAAGCTCGCGGGGATCCTTGTCGAGGGCCGGCCCCAGGAGGGGTGGGCGGTCACCGGCATCGGGCTCAACGTCGCGCTCTGTCAGAGCGACTTCCCGCCTGAGCTCCGGGAGCGCGCCGGCACGATGGGCCTCGAGCCCGATCAGATCGAGCCGACGCTCGAGCGCCTTCTCGGCCGCCTCGAGCATTGGCTGGCGGCGGACCGCACCGCCGCGCTCGATGCGCTGCGCGCGCGGGACGCCCTGCTGGACCAACCCGTGCGCTGGCGCGGTGGCGTCGGTCGCGGCGCCGGCATCGACTCCGACGGCCGGCTCGTTGTGCGGACCTCGGACGGGACGGTGGCGCTCGACTCGGGCGAGGTCCACCTGGGGAGCCAGCACTACTAGGCGGCTTCGGTGTCCTGCTCGTCGGTGCGCGGCCGGCGGGGCGCGCGCTTGGCCCGCGTGCGCTTGGGCTTCTCGGGCTCGGGATCGGCGTCGGGCTCCGCGAGCGCCTCATCAGCCTCCGGCTCGTCCTCGCGCTCGTCCGCGTCCTCGGGCTCCTTGCCCTCGTCGTCCTCGTCGATGTCGGGCCCGTCGATGTCGGGCCCGTCGATGTCGTCCTCGGCCGTCGTCGTCACCAGCGTCTCCTCGGTGGCGTTCGCGGCGGCCTCGCCGGAGGCCGCGCCACCCTTGCGCCGGCGCCGGCTCTTGCCCCTCCGGCCCTTGGGGAAGTTGCGCAGCAGCTCACGTGCCAGCGCCGCCGGCTTGCGCGCCATCCGGGTCCGGGCGCCGCGCAGCGCCTCCTCGGCCTCGGGGGTGTGGGCCAGGGCGGCGGCGAGGAGCGCCGCGCTCAGCCGCCGGTCCTCCTTGCGCGAGGCGTGGACGAGCCGGCGGGCGTTGCGGGCGTGCGCGGCCCCGCTCGAGTTCACGAGCAGGCCAAGCAGGCGCTTGGTCTCGGGCCAGCGCTGGACGGCGTACTCCTCGTGGACCTCGCGGGTGTACTCGGCCATCCGCCAGATCCAGGCGTTGGCCTGGTCGCGCCGGCCGATGCGGCGCTCGGCGAGCGCTTGGAGCATGATCTTGACGCCCTCGCGCCGCTCGTCGCGCGGCCAGCCGGCCATGATGTCGATCGCCGTGTCGAAGGCCTCGGCGTCGCGACTCGCTGCGATCTCCTGCAATGCCCGCAGGCGCAGCTGGGCGTTACGGTTGCGCTGGACGGCCGTCAGCAGGAACCGCCGCTTGAGCTCGCCACCGCGGTCGAAGTGGAGCATCGCCTTGGCCCGGCGCCACCCGTTGGGCGCGACCCGGGCGCCGGCGAGCGCAGCCCATACGTGCTGCTCGCCGTAGTCGAGGTGCTCGACCGCGATCCGCCAGAGCTCGCGCTCGAATACCTGCGCGCGGCGGTCCGGATCGGGCGTGACAGGGAGCACGCGGCGCTCCACGCGGACGCGGCGGCCGCGGCCCCGGCGCACGGGGCCGACCACGATCGCGCCACCGCGGTAGACGTCGCGATCGAGTAGCGAGTGCAGCGTGACCACCGGGTCGTCGTGCTTGGTGGCGGGATGGACGAAGTCGACGACGATCCCCGCCTCCTTGCCCGGGTGGCGGCGCGTCACGCGGCCTACGCGCTGCTGGTAGATCCGCTTGGAGGCGGTGGGCGCCAGGTGCATGCAGATCGTGGCCCGGGGGCTGTTCCAGCCCTCGGCCAGGAGCTGGGCGTTGACGAGCACGTCGATCTTGCCCGACTCGTAGTCGGCGAGGATCTTCGCCAGCTGGCGCTTCGGGGTCTCGCCCGAGACTCCCTGGGCCTTCATCCCCATGTCCTGGAAAGCCTTGGCGACGTTGTAGGCGTGGCGGACGCCCGCGGCGTAGACGACGCCCGGGACGCCGTTGAAGCGCGTCTTGTAGAGGTCGGCGATGGCCAGGTTGAAGGGCGTCTGGTCGAGGAGCTCGGCGAGCATCTCCTGGTCGAACTCGGTGTCGACCTCGCCGCGTCTGAGGGGCACCTTGGCGATCGTGCGCACACCGGGGCCCGGTGGGATCCGGATGCAGCGCAGCGGCGCGATCACGCCGCGGCGCGCCGCCTGGGCCAGGTCGAAGCGCGAGGTCTGGGTGGGGAAGAGGTCGGTTACGTGCCGGGCGATCAGCGCGCCCGTGGCCGTCATGCCGATGAAGATCGGGCCCGACCAGCCGCGGATCGAGGCCGAGGTCTTCTCGCCGAGGGCGGTGTGGGCCTCGTCGCAGATCACGATCGTGTAGGCGTCGGAGATCTTCCCCGCGTTGCGCACGAACCACTGGTAGGTCTCGACGGTGACGGGCCCGTTGGCAGCGTCCCGGTCGCCGAGCAGGGGCGACGTGATCCGGTCGCGATAGCCGCGGTCGCGCAGCTCGCCGTTGAACTGGTCCACGAGGTTGCGGCGGTGGGTGAGAATCAGCACCCCGCCGGTGCGCGAGGCCTCCACGAAACCGAGGGCGGCGACCGTCTTGCCGGCGCCGGTGGCGTGCTCGAACCAGAAGCGCTTGGCCGCGTTCGGGTCCTCGGGCTGCTCGTCCAACTGGACGTCGTCGTCGACGTCCTGCCAGTCCAGCGGCTCCTCGTCCTCGCCGGGCTCCTCGTCCTCGTCTTCTTCCTCGTCCTCCTCGCCCGGGATGGCGGAGGAGGCGAGCTCCGCGGGCGCGGGGGGCGGCGGTGGGGGCGGGCCGCTCCCGTTCACGCTGCGCTGGGCCTCAGCCAGGAGCGCGGTCAGGGTGCCGGAAAGGGCGTCTACCTGGTGGGCCGAGAGGATCGTGCCGTCGACCAGGTGCGGGTCCTCCTCGGACAGGAGGCGCTCGAGCCCCAGCAGGAGCGAGAACGAGCGGCGCCACTCGATCGAGGGCTGCTTGGCGTCGGCGTCGATCTCCGCGACCGCGGCATCGAGTGCCCGCCGCCGGGCTGAACCCGGCGCCAGAGCCTCCTCTAGGGTCTCGCCCTCGTAGACGAACCGCTCACGCGTGAACAGCTCGGCGCGCGCGATCGCTGCAGGGCTTGGGAAAGGGGTGGAATCACCCATCAAGATTGAAAGGTTGCGTCTTGGATGTGCGAGCCGCGGCAAACGTCTGAGCGACTCAGGCGGCCTCGTTGAAACCGGGGCGACGAGGATCCCCTGAACGGTCCCCCCTCGCCGAGCCTGGCTCGTGAGGATGAGCCCTATTAAGCAGATGCAAACAGACGAACGCGCGGGGTCTCGGGTCGGGCCGCTTCTGTCAAGCTTCCCGGCGGTGATTTCCCCTTCCCGGCTCGGATGAAATGCGCCTGCGCGGCCGTCGCTCCCCGCGCGCGGAGGCACGGTTGACCGGCGCCTCAGGCTTCGAGGTGCGGCGTGTTCAGGGGGAGGCGGAGATGACCGCCGCGCTCACCCTGCGCCACGACGTGTTCTGCATCGAGCAGGGCGTCCCCGAGAACGAGGAGCTCGACGGCCGCGACCACGAAGGTATCCACCTCGTGGCACTCGGCGAGGGCGAGCTGCTCGGCACCTGCCGCGTGCTCATGGTCGGCGCCACCGCGCAGTTCAGCCGGCTCGCAGTGCGCCAATCGGCGCGGCGCCGCGGCGTGGCCACCGCGCTGCTCGAGGAGGCCGAGGTCGAGACCCGCGCGGCGGGCGGCAACCGGCTCGTCCTGCACGCGCAGACCTACGCCCGCGAGCTCTACGAGACCGCCGGCTACCGCCCCCGTGGCCGCGAGTTCTGGGAAGCCGGGATCGAGCACGTCGCGATGGAGAAGGTGCTTGCCTGAAGTTCGAATCGACCCGCTCACCGGCCAGCGCGCAATCGTTGCCGGCGATCGGGCCGGGCGGCCGGGCGGCGGGTTGACGGTGGCGCCGGCGCCGGCGCTCGATCCCGACACCGACCCGTTCGCCGAGGGCCACGAGGACCGGACGCCGCCCGAGGTCTACGCCGTCCGGCCGGGCGGTGGCGGGCCCGACTCGACCGGCTGGACGGTGCGGGTGGTGCCCAACCTGTATCCGGCCTTGAGCCTCGACTCGGCCGCGCCCGAGCGCGACGCCAACCGGGACCTGTTCTGGGCGGGGCCCGCGAGCGGAGCCCATGAGGTGATCGTCAACGCCCCCGACCCGGTGATCTCGCTGGCGGCGCTCTCGGTGGAGCAGGTGCGCGCGGCGGTCGACGTGTGGCGGGCGCGGATGCGGGCCCATCCCGACGCCGCCTATGTGCACCTGATCGTCAACGAGCGGCGTGAGGCCGGCTCCTCGCTACCGCACACCCACGCGCAGATGTACGCGCTGGACTTCGTGCCCGCCACGGTGGCGCGGGAGCGGGAGCGCTTCCGGGGCTACGCCGCGCGCACGATGGGCGGCAACCTCCTCGCCGACCTGGTCCAGGAGGAGGTGCGGCGGCGCCGGCGGATCGTGGCCATCGACGAGGAGACCGTGCTCATGGCGCCCTACGGGGCCCAGGTGCCCTATCAGCTGCTGATCGCGCCCCGGGTGGCGCGGATGCGCTTCGAGGACGATGGGCCAAGCGGGGCGGCGATGCTCCACCGCGCGCTCCGCCTGCTCGAGTCTCGCTTCGGCACGAGCCCGCCGCTCAACCTGTGGGTGCGCACCGCGCCCCGGGGGGCCGAGCACTTCTGCTGGCGGATCGACATCGTGCCCCGGCTGACGCATCTGGCGGGGCTGGAGCTCGGCGCCGGGGTTCATCTGAACATCGTGGCGCCCGAGGTGGTGGCCGAGGAGCTCCGCGGTCGCGCATGAACGGGAAGAATGTTCCCCTCGGCGCGCGTGTCTCGCCGAAGCCGACTGTTTGCCCGCTCAGCGTGAAGAAACTCGGCCTCGGCGAGTTCGGCGGCGCGAGAGGAACATTGTTTCCGCCCCCCGACCGCTGAACCCGTGCGCGCCCTTGTCCAGCGCGTCACGCGCGCCACCGTGTCCGTCGACGGCGAGGTCGTATCGGCCATCGGACCGGGCCTCCTCGTCCTCCTCGGCATCACCCACACCGACGGCGAGGCCGACTGCGACTGGCTCGCCGACAAGGTCCGGAACCTCCGGATCTTCCCCGACGCCACCGGCCGGATGAACGAGCCGCTGGGCGACCGAGAGGTCCTGTGCGTCAGTCAGTTCACCCTCTACGGCGACGCCCGCCGGGGGAATCGCCCCAGCTTCGTGGCCGCCGCCCCGCCCGAGGTCGCGGAACCCCTCTACGAGCGCTTCTGCGACCGCCTCCGCGCCCGTCGCGGCGTGTTCGGGGCGATGATGACCGTCGAGCTCGTCAACGACGGCCCGGTGACGCTGCTGATCGAGTCTCCCTCGACCTAGACCGTCGGGGAGAGCAGCCGCGTGGGCCGCTCGTTGTACGTCGCCGCCTGGGCGTAGACCTCCCACGTGGCGGCCGCCGCGTCCTCCCAGCTCCAGTTCGATGGCGCCGGCGCCGGCCGCTCGACCGACTCCGCGGCCGCGATCAGGGCGTCGAGGTCGTCGACTGGGGTCAGGGTCGCGCGGCCGTCGAGGACTTCGCGCAGCGCGGGCAGGTCGCTGGCCACGACCGGGGTTCCGCAGGCCAGGGCCTCGACGGGCGGCAGCCCGAACCCCTCGTCGGCGCTCGGGAACACGAGGGCGTGCGCGCCGGTGTAGATCGCCGCGAGATCCTCGTCGTCGACGACGCCGGTGAGGGTCACGTCGGGGAGCTCGCGGGCCCAGCGACCGGCGGCGCCCACGAGCACCAGGGGCATCGTCCGCTTGGCTCGGGCGAGCGCGGCTACCCGCTTGCGCGGATCGGGGGTCCGCAGACCGCCCACCCACACCAGGTAGCGCTCGGGAAGCTTGTACCGCGCCCGCACCGCCTCCACCTCGGACTCGGAGCGCGGGCGCATCGCCGGCGCGGCGGCCTCGCCGATCACGGCGATCCGCTCGGACGGAATCCCGAGCGCGCACTCAGCGTCACCGGCCACGGCCTGCGTGGGGACGATCACCCGCACGGCGCGCTGCACGGCCAGGTAACGGAGGTTGAAGCGCAGGCCGGCGCGGAGGAACTCGCCCCGGCGCTTGAGGGGGACGAGGTCGTGCAGGGTGACCACCATCGGGACCGGGCTGCGAAGCAGGGCGCCGTCGATCCAGGGAGCGTGGAAGACGTCGCAGCGGCGGGGATCGGCCGTCTCCACGATCTCACCGCGCTTGACCGTCTTCAGCGCATGGAGCAGGCATCGGGAGTAGCGGCCGATGCCGCGGCTGTCCTTCGTGGGACGACTGTCGAAGGCGATCCTCATGGTCTGGTCCGACCGTGCCGGACCAATGGATCACCCGGCACGGGCCGAGGGCTCGGCTTGCGAGCTCCGGCCGATGTGCGAACCACTCTAATCCTGTGCGGCCGGGAACGTCGCCCGGGTCAGTACGGTCGGCCCCTAAATGCGGGATTACTACGAGGAGCTCTGGCAACGCCTGCCCGCTGAGCTGCACCCGCCGGACCTCGAGCCGCGCCTCGCGTTCCTGCGCGCCCAGGTTCGCGCCGGCGATCGCGCGCTTGACCTCGGCTGCGGCGATGGCCTCTTCACCGGCGAGCTGGCGCGCGCCGGCGCCGTCCCCGTCGGCGTCGACGTGGCGCAGGCCGCTCTCGACAGGGCGCACGAGCGCGAACCCAACCTCCCCTTCCGCTTGGCTCCGATCGACGGGCCCCTACCGCTCGAGGACAACGCCTTCGACCTCGTGTGGGCGAGCGAGGTGATCGAGCACGTGGCGGACACCGCCCGCTGGCTCTCGGAGGTCCGCCGAGTGCTCGTGCCCGGCGGCCGCCTGCTCATCACCACGCCCTCCCACGGCCGTCTCCGGGTGGCTCTCGGTGGCGTCGAGCGCTTCTCCGAGCCGCTCGGCGACCACCTCCACCTCTATACGAAGGCATCGCTGCGTCGGGTGCTCGAGGAGTTCGGCTTCGCCGAGGTGGACGTGCGAGCGGTGGCGGGTCCCCCGCTTCTCAGGCGGCTGCTGCTGGCGCGCGCGCGGCGCTGATCAGGTGCCGGAGGCGCCTCGGCGAGCATCGCCCTGAGCTGCCACGCCGAGCTCGGGTCGAGGCGCAGCGCCGCGCGAAGCTCGACGGCACCGCGGCATTCGGCTGCCCGTGCCGTCAGGTCGAACTGCGCGAGGGCGATCCACGTCGCCGGATTCTCCGGCTGGACCGAGGTCGCCTTGAGCCAGCTCGGCCCGTGCCGCGCCCAGGTTCCCGAGGCCGGCGTATACGGCCGAGAGGTCCGAGAGCGCGTCGGCCGAGACCGGGTCGCCGCCACCGCGGTGCGCGCGTCCGCGAGCGCCTGGCTCCCGCGCCCGGCGACGAGCGAGTTGATCGCCGAGGTGTCGGCGTCCACGGAGCGCAGCGGCTGCCAGATGAACCACCCGGCGGCCAACGCCACCGCCACCAGCGCGACGAGTCCCGCCCCGACCGCGGGCGAGCGAGCGGGCTGCGCCGGCGCTCGCCCCGCCCGACGGGTTGCGGGCAGCGGACCTCGACCTGCGAGCCACCCGGCGGAGAGCAGGGCGGGCACGGTCGACGCCGGGGATGAACCAGTTCCAGTCGATCAGGGAGCTGATGCCGAAATCACGACCACGGTCGCCAGCAGCGCGACCAGCCCGACGCGCTCGCCGTCAGTCCGGCGCCACTCCACCTCTTGCCCTCGCGCCCGGGCTCACTGGCGCCAGCAGGCCGACGCGCCGCGATCCCCCATGCGACCAACAGGGCGACGTTGACCGCCAGCCCGATCAGGCCGAAGTCGGCAAATGTCTCGATCGCGTAGCTGTGGGCATCGGCCACCGGCAGTGGGTCGGAGGAGTATCGAGTCCTGGCGGTGCCGAACCCGCGAGCGCCGACGCCCTTCAACAGCGCGTGCTCGCCGACCGTCAGCCCTGCTTCCAGTAGCGGGGGCGGCTGCTCCCGAGCTGGCCCAGGCGCCCCGCGTTCTCGAACACGACGCTGTTGGGGTTGGTCAGGGCGTTCCACGCGTGCGAGATCTGGCCGGTCAGCCCGCGCGCGGACGTCGCGAGCGCGACGACCCCGACCACCGGCACGAGCGCCAGCAGCCCGATCAGCCCGCGCCCGACCACGCGCGTGGCGCGCGGGGGGAGACGACGCGCTCCATCGCGAACGCGGTGGCGAACCCGACGAGTGTCGAGCACGACGATCACGATCAGCAGGATCGACGCCGAAGTGATGGCCGGCGACAGTGCGGGCGTGGAGCGCCATGCCGTCGTGGGCGATGCCCGGCGATCCGAGTGCCCAAGCCGTCGGCACCGCGGCGCCCGCGGCCCCGAGCGCGAGCACGAGCGCGCTCCGAAGTCGCAGCGGCGCGAGCGCGAACCACAGGCCCAGCCCGAGCACCGCGGCAGCCACGGCCCCGCGCGAATACGACAGCACGAGCACGACCACGAGCACCGCGATCGCCGGGATCGCGAGCGCCCGGAGCACCCGGCTGCCCTCGCGCCGCGCGCCCGCCCAGACGCAGGCCGGGCAGCCCCATCGCCGCCATCAGCCCGATCGCGTTCCAGTAGCCGAACGGTGCGCGCAGCCGCGCCAGGCGTCGCTCGGCATCGAGGCTGCCCGGGAACACCTTGACCAGTAGCGCGTAGCCGGCGAGCATCGTGGCGGCGACGGCGATCGCGCCGAGGAGCACGCGCCAGCGTCCCGGCGCCAGCCGCGCCACCGCCATCGCGCCGGCGAACGCGGCCAGATAGGAGAGGGTGCGGTTCGCCTCGAGCCAGGACGTCGCCGGCTGCACCGACCATGCGATCGAGGCGTAGGTGAGTGCCGCCAGGCCGACGAACAGCAGCAGCGTGACCCCGCCCCAGGCTCGGCCGCGCGCTCCGCTCACCACCACCGCGCCCGCCAGCCACGGTCGCGACCGTGGTCAGGGCGATCTGAACCCAGGTATTGGGTGCGAGATCGGTCCCACCCGTGGTCAGGAAGGCGATGAGCGCCAGCGCGGCGGCGAGAACCAGCCCGAGGACGGCGTCGCCCGTGATTCCGAGCCTCGAGCGTGTCCCGACTGCCGTCCGGTCCGGTCGCGACTCGGCGGGCCGGGAGGCCGTGGCGAGAGACGACACGGCGCCGAGCGTAGCAACGCGCTCCCCTCGTCCGGCGCTGGCGCGCCGGTGCTCGTGATCCTCAGTGCGCATGGGCGATCAGCATCAGTGTGTGGCCGAAGCGGGCGGCCCGGGGGCGCGATCCGACAGCCGTCCGGGGCGCGGAGCACGCTGGAGAGCCGGGGCAGGCGCCGCCACGTGTAGGTCACCGCGTGCAGCTCGGGCTCGAGCCCAGCGCTGCGGGCCTCCGTCGCCAGCCGTACGCGGCGAGAGGGAACGTCGTCGGGAGTGCCGTGGATCGCCTCAGCGAGTCCGGCTCGGTTGGCGAGCGCCAGCGCGGCCCCCACCGGGTGCCACAGTCCGGGCTCGATCGCCACCAGCGCGCCGCCCGGGCGCAGCAGGCGCGCGGCCTCGGTGAAGCACGGCGCGAGCGGCCCCTGGAAGACGATGTGGTGGAGGACCAAGCGGTAGAGGACGACGTCGAACGAATGGTCCGGCAGCTCGAGCGCGCCGGCCGCTCCGACGAAGGCCGCATCGGCGCGGCCGGTGCTCGAGCACCGCAGCGACCCGCGCAGGATCGGTGTCGACCCCGGTGAGGCGAAACGCGGGCGCGGGGAACAGGTGGCGACCGGGGTGCCAGCCGCACCCCACTGACAGCACCTCGCCGCCGGCCAGCGCGAGCCGACGGTAAAGCAGCAGCTCGCTCGCGTTTCTCGAGGTACCGGTAGTACGCCTCGAGGGTGTTCGCGGCGCGTGATGCGGTCGAGCAGGTTTCGCTCGCGTATACGGCTCGGATCCCGGCCCGTCCGCGGGTCCGTGGCTACGCTGCTCGGCATGGCCGTCCTCTCGCGCAAGCTTCATCTCGGAGCCTTCGACCAGGTCCATCGACGGCTGGGTCAACACCGACATCACGCCGCATCTGCTCGTGGCGCGGATCCCGGGCCTTCCCTTCGTGCTTCACCGCGCGGGCGTGATAGACGCACGCCGCTATAACGGCTACCGCGACGGGACGTTCCGGTCCTTGCGCTATCTCGACCTGTCACGGCCGCTTCCGCTTCCCCGACGGGGCGTTCGAATGCGTGTTCGCGTCGCACGTCCTCGAGCACCTCCATCCCGACGTCGCCGAGTCGTGCCTGCGCGAGGTCCACCGCGTGCTCGAGCGCGGCGGAATCCTCCGCGTCTCGGTGCCCGATCTCGATCTCACGGTCGCCGAGTACGACCCGGCGGACCCCGACGCCTTCCTGTGGAGCATCTACCAGGGACGGGGTCGGCGTGCGAAGCGCTCGGCGCGCCACTGGTGGCACTACAACGCGCGCTCGCTCGAGGCGCTGCTGCGTCGGGTCGGCTTCCGCGAGGTCGAGCGGCGGCGAGTACACGAAGGGCCGCTGCCCGGACGTGGAGCGAATCGATAACCGCCCCGGCTCGCTGTTCATGGAAGCGGTCAAGTAGCAGCGGCGAGTGCCTCCTCGTAGGCGGCGACGGTCTCGATCCCGCAACGCTCCCAGGTGAACTCCCGCTCCACGGTCGCGCGCGCCGCCTCGCTCAAGACCCGGAGCCGAACCGGGTCGCGTAGAAGCGATTCGATCGCGCCGGCGAGCGCCGCCGGGCTACGCGGCGGCACGAGCACGATTCCGCCGCCCGCGCGCGGCGATCTCATCGGGTCCGGCCTCTCCCCGGCACCCGATCGCGGGGACACCTCCGGCCATTGCCTCGAGGTAGGCGACCCCGAGCGCCTCGTCGACGCTCGGGAGCACGAACAGCGTGGCCCCCCGCGCGGCCTCGATGGCCTGCGCCGGAGGGACCGCGCCACGGAAGTCGACCTGCCGCGCCCAGCGTCATGGCCAGTCGCTCCAGCCGCCGGCGCTCGGGGCCGTCTCCGATCACCGTGTATCGGAGCGCCGGCACCGCGCTCGCGCAGCAGTGCCACGGCGGCTAGGACGTCGGCGTGGCGCTTACGAACGAACAGGTGCGCGACCGTGACCAGTTTCGGCGGGCCGGCGAGGACCGTGCGAGCGCCCGGCCGGGAGGTCCGTCCCCAGGTGCACGACGCGCACATTCCGCGCCCCGGCCGCGGCACAGCGCGAGGCGGTGCCGGCGCTGTTGGCCAGAACCACGCGGGCCGCGGCCAGCGTCCGGTGCCCGGCAGCGCCACCACCACCCAGCGGATCGTGGCTGTGGACCGACAGGACGAGCGGCGTCGTCGGCCAAGCCCGACGTGCGGCGTCGCCGGCGGGCACCGGGTAGTGGGCGTGGATCAGGTCGACGGGCCGCTCGGCGAGCTCGCGGCGCACGGCGGGAGCCGCCCATGCGCCCCACGTCGAGTAGCTCCATGGGCGCGGAGGCGAGAAGTAGCGCGCGTATCGAACCGACAGGCCGTCGAGCTCGACGTGCGCCGGCTGGCGCAAAGGTGCAACGGCACGTGAGAGCTCGCCTGCGCGGAGCGACGAAGCGGGTGGGATCGGGCGGTGCAGAACCAGCACGCGAACGTCGGCGCCGGCGTCGCGTGCGGCCAGGGCTTGTCGGTGCGCCCACACGCCGAGCACGGGGTCCCCGGCCCGGGGGTAGTACTCGGCGAGGACGAGGACCCTCACACGCGCCGAGCGTACCGGGGCCGTGATAATCCGCCCGTGCCCGGGACCCGGATCTCTCCGCCTGCCAGCGTCGGCGCCGGGAGGGGCTCGGTCGTCGTATGCACCCCGGCGCAGGTGGAAACGGCGGGCCTGTTCGAGCACACACCGGCCGACGTTCCGATCGTGGTCTACGGGGACCGAACGACTGACTCCGCTCGGGATGTCCTCTGGACGGCCACGCTCGCGGACGCGTGCGCGGTCGCCGCTCCCGCTGATGTGGTGCTGCTGAGCCGGTCGTGTGCGGTCGCCGAGGGGTGGTTGGACGGATTGAGAGAGGCCGCGTACTCCGACAGCTCCGTCGCCACTGCGAGCGCGATTTCCGCATCTGGGACCGACGATCTCCGCCTGGCGGCGGCGGCAGTGAGAGCCGGTGCGCTCCGGCTTCGACCGAGGCTGCGCGCGCCGTCGATGTCGTGCGTGTTCGTCCGCCGGAGCGCTCTCGAGCTGGCAGGCCAGCCGGATGCCGGCTTCTACCAGCGGTGCAGCGCGCGCGGTCTGCTGCACGTGCTCGCCGACGACGTCCTCGTCGCGGGCGACAGCGAGGTGCCGCACGACGAGGGACCCCTGAGGCGGGCACTCGAGTCGGGATCGGAGAGCGCTCGCCGGCACGCTTTCGGTGGCCATCGACTCGCGGATCCTCTCCCGGCATATGACCGGGACCGAGGTACAGGTGCTCGAGGTGATCGGAGCGCTCGCGCGCCAGGGCGGGGTGCGGGTCACTGCTGTCGTCCCCGACCGACTCCAGGACTACGCGGCCGCAGCGCTCGCGACGATGCCGGACGTGACCCTCATGCGGCCCGCCGAAGCGTCGCGAAATCTTCGAGCCGACATCGTGCACCGCCCTTACCAGGCTCGCAACCCCAGCGACCTGACGTTCCTGGCTTCCCTGGGCGAGCGCCTGGTCCTCACGAACCAGGATCTGATCGCCTACCACAACCACGCGTACTTCGAGGACACGGCAGCTTGGGACGGATACCGTCTCCTGACTCGGTTGGCGCTTGCCGCCGCGGACCGCGTCGTCTTCGTGTCGGCTCATGCTCGCGACGACGCTCTCGCCGAGGATCTCGTCGAGCCGGCCCGGGCGAGTGTGGTGCACAACGGCGTCGACCATGCTGTCGTGCGGGTAGCTCCTGCTCAGGCGCCTCCGGTTGGATCGGGGTTGACGGTGGGTGCCGAGTTCGTTCTCTGCCTCGGCACCGACTTTCGTCACAAGAACCGCCCGTTTGCCCTCCGCATCCTCCGAGAGCTGCAGGCGCGTCACGGGTGGGAGGGCTCGCTCGTGTTCATCGGCCCGAAAGTGGACACCGGCTCCTCGCGCGACGAGGAGGCTGAGCTGCAGGCGCGGGATCCCGGCCTGAGGGACGCCGTGGTCGACCTCGGTGCGGTCGGCGACGCGGAGAAGGAATGGCTCCTGCAGCACGCTCGCGTGGTCGTCTACCCCACCACGTATGAGGGGTTCGGGCTGGTCCCATTTGAGGCCGCGGCGCGCGGTACGCCGTGCATCTGGGCTCCCGGGACGTCGTTGAGCGAGGTGTTGCCGCCCGAGGCCGCCGCCATCGTTCCCTGGGACGCGGCGGCGAGCGCCGACCGAGCGCTCGAGCTGATGCGAGTCGAGGAGGCGCGTAAGCGACAGCTGGCGACGATCCGCGCGTCCGCGGCCCGCCTGACCTGGGACGCGGCCGCGGCCTCTCTGGTCCACCTTTACGGGATGACTTGCGACGCTCCGGCGCCGCCGATGGCGGCGCTCGAGCGAACCCGCGGCCTCATGAGTGGGGCGATCAGCGACGATGCGATGCTGCTCGTC
Organism: uncultured Solirubrobacterales bacterium; assembly: GCA_963839105.1. Classification (GTDB taxonomy): domain Bacteria; phylum Actinomycetota; class Thermoleophilia; order Solirubrobacterales; family Solirubrobacteraceae; genus Palsa-465. The sequence continues at coordinate 338,165 of CAWITQ010000008.1, read as the reverse complement.
GGACCCGGGGGCAGTCTGCCCGCCGAGCTCGAGCGTCCGCTCCTGGCGCTGGCCACCCATCCGCAGCTGGGCGCTCCCGTCTTTCGCGCGCTCGCGCTGGGGTACCGCGGCGCGTATCGGCTCCGGCGGCGACTCAGGGGCCGCCGCGCCCGATCCTCACCGCAACGCTAGAGCCGCAGCCGCGCCAGCCCGTGATGGGCGACGTCGAAGGCTCGCCTGATGCGGCGGTTCGGGAAGTGCTTGGCGAAGAAGTAGTCCTCAGCCCGGACGACCGCCGCCGCACGATCTGCGACGACTGACCCCTGGTGGCGGACCACCACGGACGGCTCATATAGGACCAGGCCTCCCGCCCGGCGCAACCGCAGGCAGAGATCCTCATCTTCCTTGTAGAGAAACAGGTTCTCGTCGAAGCCGCCGACGGCGTTGAACGCCTCATGCTCGATCATCAGCGCGGCGCCGGATACCCAGGCCACACTCTGGCGATCGTCCGTCTCGCGCCAATAGCTGTGACCGGCGCGTAGCGATATCTGCGCCCTGACGCCATGGAGTCGCCCGTGGTCCCAGCGCTGTGGAGTTCCCTCGGCTGTGACCAACTTGGGACCGGCCGCTTTGATGCGCTCCTCGCGGGTCACCGCAGCCAGCAGTCGCTCGATCGTCTTCGGGGCCACGAGCTCGACATCCGGGTTCAGGATCAGCAGGTACGGCGCGTCGCTCTTGCTCGCCAGCAGGTTGTGGCCGCCGCCGAAGCCGAGGTTGCTCGGAGCGGCGAAAGCGCGGCACGAGGGGAAGGTGCGGGCGAGGTCCCGAAGGTCGTCGCCCGAGTCGTTGTCGAGGAGGTTGATCTCGTAGCCGAGCTGGGAAGGGGCGAGGTCCGCGGCGACGGTGCGCAGGCACGTACTCAGGAACGATCGCGTGCGGTAGTTCACGACCTGCACGGCCAGTCTCGCCGGCGTGCCCATCGCAGCGAGCTCAGCCCGTCAGCGGTGGCGACGCGCCGTCGCCCAGTGCACAGCCCACTGGCGGGCGAAGGCCAGGACGAATCGCGGGTTGTAGCGGACGTAACGCCGCCACAGCCGGCGGGGCTCGTGAGCGAGACGGTAGGCCCACTCGAGGCCGGCATCTTGGAGCAGGTTGGGCGCCTGGGGGACAAGGCCGGCGTGAAAGTCGAAGGCGGCGCCCACCCCGACGAGTACGGGGGCTTCGAGCAACGGCCGCATCTCGGCCATCCACTTCTCCTGCTTGGGAACGCCGATGCCCACCCACACGACGTCTGGCTTGGCGGCGTTGATCTGATCGACCACGTCGGCCTGCTCCGCCGGACTCAGCGGGCGGTGCGGCGGCGAATAGCCACCCACGATCTTTATGCCGGGGTTGCTCTGACGGAGCGTCAGCGCGAGCTGGAAGAGAGCCGCCTGATCGCGCCCGCCGTAGAGGTAGAACCGATGCCCGGTGGAGGGCGCCCGCCCGCAGGCTTGCGCCATCAGTTCGGGGCCGTAGACGCGCCGGCTGAGACGGTGGCCAAGCGCGTTTATCGCCCACACGAGAGGCTGGCCGTCGGGCACGTTCACCGACGACGAATGCAGTGCCGCGCGCAGCTCTCGATCTTCCGCCGCCGCCATCACGGTATGAACGTTGCACACGCAGACGTAGCCCCGCTCGCGCGCGGCGACCATGTCGTCGATCCAGCGCAGCATGCGGTCGTAGTCGGTCAGGGCGATCGGAACCGCGAGCAGATCGACGGTTTCCGGCCGCCCGACGGGCGCCTGGCGTGGTTGTGCGTGGCTGGTGGTGACCGACATCTGGAGTGGGGACGGTGGCTGTCGGGCGGCCCGCCGTGGCTCTGTTCCAAACATCGGCGGACGCCTACCCGGTGCGGTGCGAGCGGAACCTTAGGACCTAGAACGACAAGTCGGTCCGGTTGTTTCGCTGTTTCGGCGCAATTCCTAACCGTCCTTCAACAAGTGCGAGACGAGCATGGCGGGCCCGCGCCGCGCTCAGCGGGGCACGGGCCCATTCCCCAGGCCACTAAGCTCCCGCGGAGATGAGGTATCTGGTCACAGGCGGGGCGGGATTCATCGGGTCGAACCTGGTCGACGGTCTGCTCGCGCAAGGTGAGCAGGTGACCGTGATCGACAACCTCTCAACCGGCAAGCGCGAGAACCTCGCCGAGGCGCTGCGCGCCGGCGCCGAGCTGCGTACCGTCGACGTTCGCGACGGCGCTGCCGTCGACGAGGTGTTTGCCGATGTACGCCCGGAGGTCGCATTCCACCTCGCTGCACAGATCGACGTCCGCTACTCGGTGGAACACCCGGCGGGCGACGCGGCCGCCAACGTGCTAGGCACTATCAACGTCCTCGAGGCGGCCCGTCGGGCTGGAACTGCACGCGTGGTCAACTCCTCGACCGGAGGTGGCCTCTACGGCGACGCGGACGTGCTTCCGACGCCCGAGGATCACCCGATTCGGCCGCTCGCGCCCTATGGCCAGAGCAAGCTCGCCGCGGAGGGTTACTGCGAGCTCCACACGCGGCTCCACGGCCTCTCCACGGTTTCGCTGCGCTACGGGAACGTGTACGGCCCTCGCCAGGATGTCCACGGCGAGGCCGGTGTCGTGGCGATCTTCTGCGGACACCTGATCGACGGTCGTCGGCCGACCGTATTCGGCGATGGGCGGCAGACCCGCGACTGGGTGGACGTGAGCGACGTGGTGCGGGCGAACCTGGCCGCGGCACAGGCTACGGCGAGCGGCCCGATCAACATTGGCCACGGCCGCGAGACGTCGGTGCTCGATCTGCTCGAAGCGTTGCGTGAGGTCGGCGGCAGGGAAGAGATCGCGGAACCCGAGTTCGCGCCCGAGCGCGCCGGTGAGGTCCGGCGCAGCTGCCTGGACGCCACACGTGCTGAGCGTGAGCTCGGATGGCAGCCCGAGGTCGATCTCGTCGGCGGGCTGCGCGTGATTTTGGCGGGGCTCGACCGCGCCCCCATCTGAACCCGGCCGAGAAGGCGCAACGGGCCGAGTCATAATCGGCGCGGTGAATGTACGACTGATTGGGGCGAGCGACGCACTCGACCGGCGTCGCGGCGATGTGGTGGTCTGCATCCCGGTCTTCGGCGCACACGACCACTTCGTGCAGTGCCTCGAAAGCGTCCTCCAGCACACCGGCTCCGACGTCCCGATCCTCGTCTGTGACGACGCGAGCCCGGACGCGCGCTCGGAGGCATTCGTCCGGGAGTTGGAGGACCGTCCCGGGCGCCACGAGCTTTTCTACCTGCGCCGCGAACAAAATGTCGGTTTCCCGGCCAACGTAAACGGCGCGTTCGCCGCCGCGGCTCCGGCTGACGTCGTCGTCCTCAACTCGGACTGCGTGGTTGCCGCGGGCTGGCTCGAAGGACTTCGCGATGCCGCCTACTCCGACAGCAACGTCGCCACTGCCAGCGCGCTCGCCGACAACGCCAGCGTGCTGTCGGTGCCCGGATTGGACGACCTGCTCGCGCAGGGGCTGACCCTCGAGCGCGCCGCCGGCGCGCTGCGCGCGCAATCGCTGCGATTGCGTCCGAGGCTGCTGACCGCGGTCGGGCATTGCATGTACGTCCGACGGACGGCGCTCGAGCTCGCGGGGAACTTCGACCTCGCGTTTTCCCCCGGGTACGGCGAGGAGGTCGATTTCTCCCAGCGCTGCCTTCAGATGGCGCTGTCCCACGTGGCTGCCGACGATGTGCTCGTGCTCCATCACGGCGGCGTGAGCCTCGCGGTCAACGGCGCCGTCAATCCCGTGAAGCTGGCCAATGAAGAGCGCCTCGGGGAGCGCTTCCCCTACTACCACCCTTCGGTGGAGGGCCTGCGTCTAGACCCCCGAGGATCCCTGAGCCACGCCCTGTCCGTCGCGCGGCGGGCCGTGAAAGGGCTTTCCGTCGCGGTCGACGCGCGAATTCTCACCGGTCCCATCACCGGGACCCATGTGCACGTCCTCGAGCTTCTTGCGGCGATCGCCCGCACGGGCGAGGCGCGCGTGAGCGCGATCGTGCCTCCCGATCTCAGCGTTGACGCCGTGCGCGCGCTTGATGCGCTGTCGGAGGTCGAGCTCGTAACCGCCCACGACGCCCTGCGGGGAAAGCTCGACGTGGACGTGATCCACCGTCCCTTCCATGTCACGACGCCTGCAGACCTGACGTTCCTCGCGCAGGTGAGCGACCGGCTGGTGGTCACCCATCACGACCTGATCAGCTACCGCAACCCCACCTACTTCGGGTCCTATCTGGAGTGGCAGGGATATCGGGAGCTGACCCGGCGCGTGCTGGCGGTCGTCGACCATGCGGTGTTCGACTCCAGCCACGCGCGCGACGACGCGTTCGCCGAGCAACTGGTCGAGCCGCACCGTGCGAGCGTCGTCCACTGCGGGGTCGACCACGGACTGCGTGGGCTCGCACCCTCTCCGACCCCACCGGCGGGAGCGGCGGACCTTCCGGCTGCTGTGCAGACGATCGTCTGCATCGGCACTGACTTCCGCCACAAGAACCGCTTGTTTGCTCTGCGAGTGCTCGCTGAGCTCCAGCGCCGGCACGACTGGGGCGGCCGCCTGATCCTGGCCGGCCCCCACGTGGTCCTCGGCTCCTCCCGGCCCGAGGAGGAGGAGGAGATGGGGCGCACCCCACGCCTGGCCGATGCCGTGCTCGATTTCGGCGCCCTGAGCGAAGCTGAGAAGGCATGGCTGCTAGGCCACGCGAGCCTTGTCCTCTATCCGACCGTCTACGAGGGCTTCGGCCTGGTGCCGTTCGAGGCTGCCGAGTACGGCGTCCCGTGTCTGTGGGCGGCAGGGACGTCGCTCGCCGAGGTTCTCCCAGAGACGGCGGCCGGCGTCGTCGCGTGGGACGCGGCGGCCACCGCCGATCGCGCCATCGAGCTGCTGCGCAACGCCTCCTCCCGCGCCGACTTGGTCGAGGCTGTACGTGCCGCGTCCCTGAACCTGCGCTGGGCGGATGCCGGACTGCGCCTGATCGAGGTCTATCGAGCCGCCTGCAACGCCCCACCGAGTCCCGGGATCGCGTGGGAGCGCACCAGAGGGATGATGCGGCGGGGCTTGAGCGACGACGCGCTCCGACTGCTCGGGCCGGAGGGAATCCTGCCGCCCGAGCTGGAGCGTCCGCTCCTGGCGCTGGCGACGCATCCACAGATCGGGCAGCCGCTGTTCGGGATGATCAGGGCGGGTTACCGCGCCGCGGCTCGGCTGCGGCGGCTGGGCCTCCGCCGCGTTTCCCGGCAGCCGGTGTAGCCGGGCCGCGCTCGCGGGGCCACTCCGCTAGCCGAGGCACCTCAAGGCTGTGGGTACCCTCTTCGCGATGACGATTGCGGCTGATCCGCGCCCGCCCGCGCTCCTGGTGCAGGGAGTCGGCAAGACCTTCCGGATTCCCGAGGAACGGCTGCACACGCTCAAAGAGCGGGCGCTGCATCCGTTGCGCCGCCAGCGCTATCACGAGCTGCGGGTCCTCAACGAGATCGACTTCCGGGTGGAAGAAGGCGAGTTCTTCGGGTTGGCCGGGCGCAACGGCAGCGGGAAGAGCACGTTGCTGAAATGCCTGGCCGGCATCTACGGCGCCGAGGGGCGGATCTGGCGCCGAGGCCGGGTTTCCACCCTTATCGAGCTCGGAGTCGGGTTCAACCCCGAGCTCGCAGCGCGGGACAACGTGATCGTCAACGGGATCATGATGGGGCTGTCGCCGCGCGAGGCGCGCGCCCGCTACGACAGCGTGATCGACTTCGCCGAGCTCGACGACTACCAGGATCTGAAGCTCAAGAACTATTCGTCGGGGATGCAGATACGGCTCGCCTTCTCGGTGGCGGTGCACGTCAACGCCGACATACTGTTGGTCGACGAGATCCTCGCCGTCGGCGACGCCGCGTTCCAGCAGAAGTGCTTTGACGTGTTCAACCGCCTCCGGGACGAGGGGAAGACGATCGTGTTCGTCACGCACGACATGGCCGCACTCCAGCGCTTCTGCCATCGCGCTCTGCTGCTCGAGCGCGGGTCGATGGTGCGCGTCGGTACGCCGGACGAGGTTGCGCACAGCTACCTCGAGCTGAACTTCGCGCGTCCGGCGCAAGCGGAGGGCGAGGAGGTCGAGCGCGGTGGAGATGGAGACGCGCGCGTGGTCGAGGTCTGGGTGGAGGACGAACAGGGCCAGCGGCAGTTCGCACTACCCCAGGGGCAGCGCGTGACCGCGCACGCGCGCGTGCGGTTCCACGCCGACTTAGAAGACCCGCAGATGAGCATTTACGTGCAGAACGAAGACCACAGGACGGTGATGGTCTTGAGCACCTCGTCCGACCCCCACCGGGTCGGCAGCTACCGCGCCGGCGAGGAGGCGGTGTTCTCTTTCACGTTCACCAACGTTCTCGGACCTGGGCGCTACAACCCGGTCGTGTTCTTCGCGCACTGGGGCTCTGGGGTCGATGTGATCGACCGCTACGAGGGAGCCCCCTCGTTCCTGGTCACGTCCACCTCGTCCCTGGGGGGGCTGGTGGACGTGCCGGTTGATGTCGCGGTGAGTCGGCCCGACCACGCGTCGGCACAGCGGGCGAGCGCGAGCACATGAGCGTCGGCCTGCCTGCGCAACTCGCCGAGGCGATGGGGCCGCCCCTACGTGGTCCCCAGGCTCTCACGGATGACTGGACGCGCTTCTGGCATCTGACGTTCAACATCGCGCGGACCGACTGGAAGCTGCGCTTCTTCGGTTCGGTGCTTGGTTACGTCTGGCAGCTCGTCCGGCCGCTCTTGCTGTTCGGCGTTCTCTATGTGTTCTTCACCAAGATCGGTCACGTGGGGCAGGGAAAGGGGGCCGGGCCGGGCGAGCCCAACCACTTCTACGGCGCCCAGCTGCTGGGTTCGATCGTCCTGTTCACCTTCTTCGGCGAGGCCACCGGCGGCTGCGTGCGCAGCGTCGTCGACAACGAGACGCTCGTGCGCAAGATCGACTTCCCGCGCCTGGTCATCCCGTTGTCGGTCGTGCTGGTGTCGCTTTTCAACCTGTTGCTGAATGTGATCGTCGTGCTCATCTTCACCGTCGCCTCAGGCGTGACGCCGATGCTCAGCTGGCTGGAGATACCGGTGATCGTCCTGCTGTTCACGCTGCTCGCCGCCGGCTTCGGAATGCTGCTTGCATCGCTGTTCGTCTACTTCCGGGATATTCAGCCGATCTGGGAGGTGATCACCCAGGTGCTGTTCTATGCCTCGCCGGTGATCGTGCCCGTGACCACGGTGCAGGAGAAGGTGAGCGCGACGCTGCTGCATCTGTACATGCTCAGCCCGATATCAGCGCTGCTTCAGCAGTTCCGGCATGCGGTCGTCAATCACTCCACCCCGAGCGCGGCGCAGCTGCTCGGCGGCGCCGCTGGGCTGCTCGAGCCGCTGGCCGTGATCCTGGCTGTGTTGGCGCTCGGGTTCGTGGTGTTCAACCGCACCGCGCCGTACGTGGCGGAGAACCTATAGGCCGCAGATCTCGGCCGCGCCCGCGGTCGCGATCCTCACGTGCCAGGGCAGGAGGCCCGCGTCCGCGTCCGCGTCCGGGCGGAGCGAGATCTCTGCGCCCGCCAGCTCCCCGCCGAGCGAAGCGGTGAAGTGGCTGGCGAATCGTCTCGCGGCGATGCTGACGGGGCGCCGACCGACCACCATCAATTCAAGACCCCGCACGGGAGGCGCGCAGGTCCGCTAGAGCCTTCGGTCGGCTTCGCCGCCCGAGCGCCTCCGGTGCCCACGGCGGCGCCCTGACATCGGATCCCGGGGTACGGGCACGGCTATCCGCCGCGCATCAGCGTCCGCTGTCGAGGGGATCGGCGCCCACTTCGCTTGGCTTGGCGGGTCCGGTGGGCGGCGGTCGACGCCCGAACGGCGCGTCATCGTCAGGCAGCGCGACCGAGCCTTGACCGGGAACGATCTCGAGCACCCACTGGAAGCCTCGGATGTCGGGAGGCACGGCGGCGCGAATGCGTAGGCCCCGCTCGTCCAGCGCGCGAACGAGCCAACCGCGATCGAAGATCACGGCGTTGCTCGGATCGTCGAGGTTGATGTAGAGCGCGTTCTGAAACTCCTGCATCATCGGGAAGTGCGCCTTGTCGAACAGAAACCAGGTCAACAGCGCGACGCCATCGGAACGAAGCACCCGTGCGACCTCGCTCAGGTAATGCGTTGCCTGCGCCTCCACGAGGTGGGTGAAAACCGAGACTCCGATGAGCAGGGTGATCGTGTGGTCGTCGCTCGGAAACGGTCTCGTGCGCGGAAGCGAGGGATCGGGGTTGAACCCTGGGTGGAACACGTCGTGGTGCAGGAAGGAGAAGCCGGGCAGGTGCGGGGCGAGATTGGTCTCGGTCCACTGGACCATCCCGCGGTGCAGGTCGATCCCTACGTAGCGCTCGGGCATAGGCGCCGAGGCCAGGGCGAGCTTCCGGGCCACGCGGCCGCAGCCGGACCCGAAGTCGAGGATCGACTCATATTGCTCGGTTGGCACCATCGGGAAGACCGGATCGCCGTAAGGCTGGTCGAATGCGTCGGCTTCGGGCAGGCCTATGAGCTCGCGCATCTCACGCGGGGGGATCGGCAGTATGTCCCGCAACTCCGCAGCGCGTAGCCCTCGGCGACTGCGCATCCCGAGGCCGTGTAGCAGTCTGTGCGCTACTCGGTTGCTCACTCGCCGTCCCAAGCTAGCAAGCGATCGTGTCGGCGCGCCCGCGCCGATCCGGAGGACAACGGTACCCTGCCCCCCTTGGACGTCTGCACGATCATCGCCAAGAACTACGTCGCCCAGGCTCGGGTGCTGGCTCGCTCGTTCGCGCAGCACCACCCGGACGGGCGCATCTGGACGCTCATCATCGATGACTTCGACGGCTACATCGACCCCGCCGAGGAGCCGTTCGAGGTCATCACGCCCGCGCAGATCGGGTGCGAGCAGTTTGAGGAGATGGCGGCGCGCTACAGCGTCCTCGAGCTGTCAACCGCGGTCAAGCCCTGGTTGCTGCGTCAGCTGATGAAGGACACCGGCCGCCCGATCACCTACTTGGACCCGGACATCAAGGTGTTCGGCTCGCTCGAACGACTCGACGAGCTTGCGGCAGAGCACGGCGTGATCCTGATTCCGCACAACTCTGAGCCGATCCCGCCCGACGGGCACAAGCCCAGCCAGGTGGACATCATGATCGCGGGTGTCTACAACCTTGGCTATGTGTCGTTGGCGCCGCGGTCGGACACCGAGCGCCTACTCGACTGGTGGGCTGATCGTTTGCTTCGCGACTGCCGGGTCGACCCGGCCTACGGCTATTTCGTCGATCAGCGCTGGTTCGATCTCACGCCGGGCTTTCTCACCGACTTCTCGATCGTGCGCGAAGGCCAGTACAACGTCGCGTACTGGAACCTCCACTCCCGAGCGCTGGAGCACGACGGAAGCCGCTATCTCGTAGACGGGCGCCCGCTCGCGTTCTTCCACTACAGCGGCTTCGATCCACTGAAGCCAACCGAGCTGAGCAAGTACCAGGACCGGATCCGGGTGAGCGAGCGTCCGGTACTCGAACGGATCTGCCGCGAGTACGCCGAAGAGGCGCTTGCCGCGGGCTACGCGACGGCCCGGCAGTGGCCGTACGGCTACTCCATGCTGCCAGGGGGCGTCCCATTCGATGACACCCTCCGGCGGCTCTATCTCGTCGCCGAGGAGCGAGGCGAGATCCAGGTCTCGCCGTTCACCCCCGACGGCGCACGCGCGTTCCTTGATTGGATGGGCGCCCAGCAGCCCGGCGCGCCCGGGGGGATCCATCGGCTGCTAGCCCATGTCTACGAGACGCGTGGGGATCTTCGGGCGGAGTTCCCCGATCTCGGCGGACCCGATCTGGGGCGGTTGCTCGAGTGGTCGCAGCGCTACGGCAAGGACGTCGTGCCGGCATTCGCTCACGTGCCCCTCCCGGAACGCGCGCAGGCGGAGATCGTGGCCGCTCGCCCGAAGATGCCCTCCGAGCTCTGGGGCGTGAACGTCGTCGGCTACTTCCGCTCCGAGCTGGGAGTTGGGGAGGCCGCGCGACAGGTGATCAGCGCGCTCGATGCCCACAGCGTGCCGGTCCTGCCCGTCCACGGGGAGACCATCCCGCTCAGCCGACAAGGCCATGCCTACACCCAGTTCGGGCATGCCGACGCCGAGTATCCGGTCAACCTGATCTGCATGAACGCGGACGCACTTCCGGAGTTCGCTCACCAGGCGGGTGACTGGTTTTTCGGCGGCCGTTACTCGATCGGGTTGTGGTTCTGGGAGGTGAATCGCTTCCGGAAGGAGTGGATGTCGTCGTTCCAACCGCTCGACGAGGTGTGGCTGCCGAGCGCCCATGTGGCCGAAGCCGTGGCCGCGGTTTCTCCGATCCCGACACGCACGATGCGCATCCCGGTCGAGATGCCGCCGATCGTGCCGCGCTCACGGGGCGACCTCGGTCTTCCCGGAGGGTTCCTGTTCCTGTTCTCGTTTGATTACCGCAGTGTGTTCGAGCGCAAGAACCCGCTGGGAACCATCGAGGCCTTCGCTCGGGCGTTCGATCCGGGGGAGGGGGCGAGCCTGGTGATCAAATGCATCAACGAGGACGCCGACCCCGAGAACCACAGGCGGCTTCTGGACGCTGCAGCGGAGCACCCCGATGTCCACGTCGTCGACCGGTATTTCACACCGCAGGACAAGAACACGTTGACGGCACTGTGTGACTGTTATGTGTCACTGCACCGGTCGGAGGGCTTCGGTCTCACCATGGCGGAGGCGATGTACTGCGGGAAGCCGGTGATCGCGACCGGATACTCCGGGAACCTCGACTTCATGACCGACGAGAACAGCATTCTGGTTGACCACACTCTCGTGCCGATCGGCCTCGGGGCCGATCCCTATCCCCCCGATGCGCAATGGGCGGATCCTGACACCGCCGACGCCGCGTCGTCGATGCGGCGTGTGTTCGATGACCGACAGGTGGCCGCGGCGCTGGGCGCACGCGCTGCGCAGTCGATCCGATCGACGCATTCGCCGTCTGCCGCCGGGCGGCTCATGGTTGAGCGGCTGGAGGAGATCCGGGCTAACCGCGATGCCTGGGAGGCGGCGCAGTCGGAGTCGCGGTGGGCGCCGGTGCTACGCGCGCTGCAGAGAAGGGTGCAGGGCGGCCTGAACCACTTCCTTCCGGCCAGCACGATCCGGCGAACCGCGCGCAGGGGGGCGCTGCGCGTGATGCAGCCGTTCACGATCTATCAGGAGGGCGTGAACGACGACCTGACGAGGTCGCTTTACGTGATCGGCCAGGAGCTCGACAGGGTCCGGCTGCGCATGGCCCGGTCAAATGCCGAGCTGCTGGCCAAACTCCGACCGATCGAGCCTCTGCTCCTGCTGCCCGGCATCCTCGAAGCCCACAGCCGGGCCATCGAGGAACTCAAGACAGCGGCGTCCACCAGCCCTCTCGCCACCGACCGCTCGCTGTATCTCGCCGTGTCCGAGCTACGGCGGATGCACCAGGACATCCCGACAGAGCCGCGCACCGACGGTACCGATGGCGAGCTCACGCCGTGGGAGCTGCGCGCTTTCAGCCAGAACGGAGAGGACGGAGTGCTGGCGGAGATCCTGAGAAGGATCGGCGCGCCGGCGCGCTACTTCGTCGAGTTCGGAGTCGAGGAAGGGCGCGAGGGCAACTGCGTGTTCCTAGCTGACGTGGGCGGCTGGCACGGACTGTTCATGGAGGGCGACAGCCAGCGCTACGCCGAGCTCGAGCGCAAGTACGCGCGGTCAGACCGGGTGCGCACCCGGCACGAGATGGTCACGCCCGACAACGTCCAGACTCTCTTCGAACAGGCCAGCGTTCCCGACGAGCCCGATGTCCTCGCGATCGACGTCGACGGCGCCGACTACTGGATCTGGGAGGCGATCGCGGACTATCGCCCCCGCGTTGTGGTCATCGAGTACAACAGCGCTCTCGACCCGGGCCGCGCGGTCGTCCAGCCACGCGAGCAGGGGCCATGGGACGGCACGGACTTCTTCGGCGCATCCCTCGGCGCGATCCGCAGACTGGGCGAGCACAAGGGCTACCGGCTCGTTCACACCGAGCTATCGGGTGTGAATGCCTTCCTGGTGCGGGCGGATCTGGCCGAAGGTCGCTTTCCTGCACCGGACGCGATCCCGTTGCGGGGCTCGCCCAACTACTTCCAAACCGGCTACCGCCATCCGGCCGATCCGCACGACCGGCTCTACCTTGACCTCGACACGGGCAAATTGGTGAGCGGGCGGACGCCGCCCCCGGCCGGCGGGGGCTCGGTGAACGGCGCCGGCGCGGCAGCCGAGGTCCCGCGCACCGCATCGTGATCCTTCAGGCCTGGGGGAGCGCCGTGGCAGTGGTCGCGGCGTCGCTGCTCGTCGGCTACGCGCTCACGCTGCTGTGCCGCGCCTCGACTCGTGCCGCGCCGGCAGCCGGCCTGTCCGTTCTTCTCGTGGTCTCGTTCATCGCGATCAAGCTGCCCGGGCGCGGCGCCACCGCGGTCACGGCCATCGTGATCGTTGTGGTCATCGCCGGGGTGGTGATCGCCGTGCGACGCCCCTGGGCAGCACGTCTCGGCGCACGCGCAGCGCCGCTGACGGCGGTCGTGACGATCCTGGTCGCCGCCTTCGGCGCAGCCATCCCGTTTCTTGCCAACGGACGCGTCGGACTGCTCGGCGTGAGCCTCGATAACGACACGTCGACGCACCTCAGATGGGCGCAGGCACTGCGTCACCCCGTGGTCGGCCAGCGGTACGGGCTCAATAGCGCCTACCCACTCGGCCCCCACAGCCTGGCTGATGTGCTCAGCAGCGGCCTGGGGGCCCGTCTGGACCTCGCCCTCACCGGGATGATGATCGGAACCGTCGTCCTGACTGCACTCGTCGGATCCTCGGCGCTGCGCGGCGAGTCGTGGTGGAAGCGCGTGACAGCGGGCGTGATGGCGGCGGTGCTCTACCTGCTCGCCGCTTACTACGGGGAGGGCGCCTTCAAGGAGCAGATCATGGCCCTTCTGCTCCTGGCCACCGTCCTGGCGCTGGAGGACTTCCGGTCGGACTGGGAGCGCGCCGCGCGCGCCCGGTGGCTCGTCCTGTTGCCGGTGGCCATCATGTTCGCGGCCGCGATTTACACCTACAGCTATCCAGCGCTCGCGTGGCTGGGGTTGACCGTGGTCTTCTGGCTGATGCTGGAAGCGGTGACTCGCCCGCGCTGGTGGTGGCGCCGCCGCGGGCAACTCAGCCGCGACAAGTTCATGGCCATCGCGATCCCCGTTGCTGCCGCGGCGCTGCTGTTCGTGATCCTGGTCGCGCCGACGGCTCCGCGGATCGTCAGCTTCGCCCAGGGCGTAGGCGTCTCGCCCGCAGCGAGCGGAGTCGTCGCTGCGTCGAACCTCGGGAACCTGGCTCACGCCCTCTCGGCATACGAGAGCCTTGGGATCTGGAACCGCCCTGACTTTCGGTTCCTGCCCGACAACGTCTTCCACGCCGGCGAGTACGCGGCCTTGGCGGTGGGTGTGCTCCTGTTCGGGTTGGTGTGGTCACTCGGGCGACGCCGATACGTGCTGCCGGCGGCGTTGGCGGCATGCGCGATTGTGTATTGGCGCGCCAATGCCGGTCAGTCGCCCTATCTCAGCGCCAAGGCGCTGGTCATTCCGGCGGGGGTGGTCGCGGTCATCGGGGTGCGGGCGCTGCTATGTCGCCCGGAGAGTCCGCTCCCGCGCTGGGCGTCGTTCTCGCGCCTTGCGGTGGCAATCGCGTTCGTGGGCCTCGCCGTGTACTCGAGCTATCAGGCGCTGCGCGACGAGCCCGTATGGGGAAGCGAATCGACGGCCGAGCTCGCGTCGCTCTCGAACCAGACCCGCGACCGGACACTGTTATTCCTGGGCCACTCCGACTTCGTCTCGTGGGTGTTCGGAGAATCCAAGATGAGCGCGATCGCCGCGGACACGGTGTCGCTCGCGCAAGCGGGCGCGCGACCGAACAAGCCCTACGTCTACGGGACGGCGTTCGACTTCGACACTGTCGACCCCGCCACGATCAACCGTTTCGACTACATCATCACCACGAACACGACGTACGCAAGTCAGCCGCCGTCCGGTTTCGAGCTGGTCCGGCGGCTGCCCATGTACGAGCTGTGGAAGCGTGCGGCGCCGATCCAGAATCGCCAGGTCCTCGACCCTCCTGGGGCGCCCGGTGCGGTGCTGAACTGCCGCGATGCCAAGAGTCGTGCCCTTTCACGGCGGCCGGGCGTTGCCGCGGTGATGGCTGCGCCCGTGTTGGCGCCTGTGGGCGGAATCCCACCTGGCGGCGTCGCCCGCGCACGGCTGGAGCTGCCGGCAGGCCGGTGGGACCTGTCGCTTCAGTACACGAGCGCTGTTCCTCTCCACGTGGCGGTCGCGGGCGCCGACTGGACGATGCCCGCCTACGATGATCGTCCCGGTCCGGTTTTCGCCGTCGGCTCGGTCACGGCCACCGGCGCCCCAGTCGTCGTGACGATCCGGGCCGACCGCCCGTCATTCATGAGCGGACCTGACCTGCAGGCCCTCGTACCCCAGGTGATCGCTGTGCCGAGCTCCGATACCCGCCTCCAGGTGCCGCTGGCGAGGGCCTGCGGACGCTACGTGGACTGGTACCGGTTGTCCACCTGATCGCGGACGACTTCGAGGAAGCGCTGGACGCTGTGTGTCCAGTCGAATCGTTGCCCCGCTTCGCGGCGCGCCGTCTCGCCGAGCCGGCGGCGCAACTCGGGATCGTCGAGCAGGCGCGTGAGGGCGCTCGACAGCCCCACGATGTCGCGTGCCGCGACGAGCACGCCGCTGTGCCCGTCGACGACGATCTCACCGGTGCCTCCGACATCGGTGGCCAGGATGGCGCGGCCGAGCAACGCTGCCTCGAGCACGGTGGTCGGAAGCCCTTCGGTGTAGCTGGGGTTCACCACCACGTCGGAGGCCAGGATGCTCTCTAGCGCCTGACGCTCCTCGACGTACCCGAGGAAGAGGACGCGGTCGCGGATACCGAGTTGATCAGCAAGTCGTTCGAGATCCGAGCGCCGCGGACCGTCGCCAACCAGGCAGAGCACGTAGGCATCGCCTTCCATGCGGGCGAACGCCCGCATCAGGTCCGCCACGCCCTTGCCGTCGATCAGGCGACCGATGTACGTCACGACGCCGCGTCCGTCCGCGTGTGTCAGCACGTCCTGATTGGGCGAGAGCTCCTCGAGCCGGTGGGGCCAGAAGCCCCGATATATGACCGTCGCCTCGCGTCCGGCCAGGCGGCGGACGAACGCTGCGGCCGCGGCCGAGACTGCGACTACGGCATCCGCACGGCGCAGCACGACCTGCCCGATGGAGTGGTCATACGCGCGAGCTGCCCACTTGCTCAGGTGGCTGCCGAGCTGTACGAAGTCAGACCCGTGCTCGACGTGCACCACCTGCCGCCTCGTCAGCCTCGCGGTCAGCAACGCGAGCGCCGAGCTGACGAAGAAGCGGGTGTGGCTCACCAGGATGTCGTGATGCTGGGGCGCCGCGGCACGGAGCGCCCGCCAGAAGCCGACCGTCCAGAACTTCGGCAGGGGAAAGTTCGGAATCACCTCCATCGCCGGGTAGCGCACGACTCGCAGGCGGGGGCCGAGTACCTCACGGGGTGCTCCCGCGGCGGGAAGCTGGGGGGCCAGCACGGTCACCTGATCCACCTGCGCGTCCCGCACGAGCACCTCGCTCATCTCTCCGACGAAGCTCTCGACGCCACCGACGTGCGGCGAAAAGTAGGGACTGAAGATCAGAAATCGCAGTGGCCGCACGGCGACGCACCCCAGCCGGCGGGGCAAGTAGGTTCTGCAACCATACCCGCGATGAGTCCGGCCTCTGAGCACGACGACGTCACCGCGGTGATCCCCTGCTTCAACTACGGAGCGTTCCTCAACGATGCGATCGCCAGCCTCCAGCGCCAGGCGGGCGGGTCTCCCCGCATCATCGTCGTGGACGACGGGTCGAACGATCCTGAGACGCTCTCGGTGCTCGAAGGCTTGCCCCCAGGCGTGGAATTGCGGCGGCAGCCCAATCGAGGTTTGTCCGCCGCCCGTAACAGCGGCTACGGTGCCGCGGAGACGCCGCTGCTGTTGGCACTCGACGCCGACGACATGCTCCCGCCGGACGCATTGCGCGCTCTCAAGCGCGGGCTCGAGCGAGATCCGGCGGCGGGGTTCGCGTACGGCGAGACGCAGTTGTGGGGCGACTGGTCGGGCAAGGTCGCCATGCCCGGTTGGGATCCGTACCGCCTGCTCTACCGGCACACGATCGGTCCCACCGCGCTGACACGCCGCGCGCTCTTCGAGGACCTCGGCGGCTACGACCAGTCCATGAAGGCTTACGAGGACTGGGAGTTCTGGCTGCGCGCGCTGGCCCACGGCTGGCACGGCGTGAAGGTGCCGGAGGTGACATTCCTCTACCGGCGCCACGGCGAGACGATGCTCACGGGCGCGAGGCGCCGGCACCGCATGTGGTACCGGCGGATTCGGGCAAAGCATCGCGATCTCTATCGCCGTCGCGCTGAGCTGGCGCGTCAGAGCGACCTGAGCGCGGTCGGCCGAGCGGTGTATCGCTTCTATTGGGGGCCGAGGCCGCTGCCGGCGGCGGTTGAGATGCGGCTCTACAAGCTCCTCTGGGGCCGTCAGCGTCCCGTCTGATTCACGGCGCGGTAGACGGCGTCGAGATCTCTGGCGATGCGCTCCCAGGCGAACGTCGCGGCGTGTGCCTGCGCCCCGCGAGCGTACTTCCGCCGCAGGTCCGCGTCGCCCAGGAGCCGGAGCAGGCGGTCGGCGAGGGCGACGCCGTCGCCCGGCGGGAAGCGCAGCCCGGTGCCCTCGGGCACGGTCTCACGGAGTCCACCGTGATCGCTGGCCACGACCGGCGTTCCGCACGCCTGCGCCTCGACGGCGGCCATCCCGAACATCTCGAGACGCCGGGTTGGCATCACGAACACATCGGCCAGGGTGAGCAGCCCGGCAAGACGCACATCGGGCACCTGGCCTAGATACCGGGCACCCCTCTGCTTGATCAGCGCGGGCCAGTCAACCGGAACGCTGCCCCCGGAGAACTGCTCGAGCGGGCCCGCGATCACGAGCTCGACCTCTGGCTGCGATTGACGGACGTGCTCGTACGCTTCGAGGAGCGTGTCGGTTCCCTTCTGCTCGCACACGCGCCCCAGGTAGAGCAGGACCTTATGACCCGTGGGCAGCCGCACCCGCTCACGCTCGCGCTCAGCCGCCTCGGGGTCGGCCCGGAACTGGTCGAGGTTCACGCCGTTGTAGATCACGCGGACGCGCTCGTGGGGCAGGTCCCAGTACGCGGTCGACGCGGCGGCACAGTACTGCGAACACGGGAGCAGCGCGTCGAACCGGCGCAGCGCCCGTCGGTAGGGAGCGAACAGCATCGACCGGCGTCCGCCGCGAAAGTAGTAGTTGTCATAGGAGAGGACGACCGGCGAGCGCAACGGCGTGCCGATTACCGCCCCCTCAGGCTCGCTGTGGAAATGCACAACGTCGGGCGGCCGTCCGCGCATCAGGCTGGCGGTCACGCGCGCCTGATACTCCAAGTAGGCGCCCGGGCGTGGCAGGCGGCAGAACACGTCGCGGATTTCCACGCCCTCGACGTGACGGACCCCCGTCTCCTCGGCCGGCGAGTAGACGATCACACGATGGCCATGCCGGGTTTGGCTCAGCGCGAGCTCGGCCACGCGGCGCTGGATTGCTCCACCCTGCGTCGTGAAGACGCGCGGAAGCGCGCCGATGCTGACATGGACTATGTCCAAGGGTGGGGGCGAGCGCTCAGGCGGCCTTGGTCGCGACGACGAGGGCGGCGCAGCCGTCCGACGGGTGGGAGGGCGCAGCCGCGTGGCGCGCGGCCAGCTGGTCGACGATCCGCCGCTTCGCACGCTCTCGCACGCGCGGCGGGAGAGCGCGATCCGTGACCATGCGCACCGCCACCGCCAGCCTGTACCGGCCGAACCCCCACCCCGCGGGGAAGTCGACTCGATCCCAGAAGCGACAGCTCTCCGGGTCGAGATAGCGCGTCGCGCTCACCGCCTCGAATCCCGCTGCCACGAGACGCATCCGCCACTCCTCGACCGACCACAGATTGTGGTGCTGAAGCTGAGCCTGGCGCATCCGCGTGTACCCCGGTCGCTCGCTCAGCAGGTGGCGGTTCATATCCGCCAGCGGCACGGTGGTGACGAGGCGTCCGCCGGGGCGGAGCACCTCGTGACGATGAGGGAGCACCCCCTCGAGCCCGTCCACGTGCTCGAGCACGCTGTTGGCGAACAGCGTCTGGTAGGTCCCCGGCCGCTCTCGGCTGAGGTCACGGATATCCATCTCCCTGACCGAACCGTAGACGTGCCGGCGATCGCGAGCTCGACGCACCGAACGAGGGTTGAGGTCGATCGCCTCGTCGATGGTGAGTCCGAGAAGCTCGGTGAACCCGCCGTCGCCGCAGCCGAGTTCCAGCACCGGCGGCTCGATCAGGCCGGGGTGCTTCAGGATGCCGAGTTCGAACGCGCGCCAGAACGCCTCCGATGGCCAGGTGCACACCTCGAGCAGCTGCGCGAGATCGTCGCGGGCCGCGCGAGGAACGCTGGTAGAGGCGCTGTCGACGCGCGTCCGTGTCGTTCCATCCATGCCCCGAAGCATAGGCAGAAGCCCGTTATTCTCGCCGTCGGCTATGCGGTTGCGCCCCCACTTGCATGTCGCCAGGAGCATGGCGGCGCCCGCCACGTGGCTGCTCGTGGGCGCGGTCGCCGCTCGAGTCGCTGCGCTGGTCGCCACCGTTGCTGTATCGCGCATTCTGAGCCCCGGCGCGTTCGGCGAGCTGGCTCTGGTGCAGACGGTGATCACGCTGGCGGCCGGCATTGGTGGCATGGGCCTCGGAGTGAGCATCTCCAGGCGTGTGGCCGAGAGCAGGACGTCGAACCCGCGGCTCGCCGGCTGCTACCTAGGCTGGACGATGTGGGTCACGACCGCTCTCGCTTCGGTTGTGACCATCGCGTACGTCATCGGCGCCCATCCGGTGGCCGCGGCGATGCTGCAATCGTCCCACCGCGCACGGTTCGTGTTCGCCTCGGCGGCGGCCGTCCCGGGGACCGCGCTCCTGACGGCTCTACAGGGGGGGCTGATGGGGCTTCAGGGATTTCGCCGCACGGCTTTGTCGCTGGCCGCGCAGGGGATTGGACAGTCCGCTGGTCTGGTCGCGGGCGCGGCACTCGCGGGCTCGGTGGGCGCACTCGCAGGATTCTCGATTGGCACCGGCCTCGCAGCGGTCTGGTCGGGGTGGCTGCTGTGGCGCGAGACCGGAGCGGCAGGTATCACGCTCACCAGGCGCATTGAGGGATTCGATCCGCGGCCGATGTGGACAATCGCGTTGCCCGCGTTTCTCGCCTTCCTCGCGCTGTATGCCGCTCTGCTCGGTGGTCAGCTGTTACTGAGCCACCGTGCCGGCGGCTATTCGCAGGTCGCCCTATTTAACGTGGCCTACCGCTGGCATCTGGGACTGCTGTTCATCCCCGCCTCGGTCGCCCCCGCGTTGCTGCCGATGATGACCCACCTTCAGGCCAGTGGCGAGGCGACGGACGCCCGCCCGATTGTTCACGCTCAACGTCGCGCTCTCGTTCCTTTTGACCTGTGTGCCTGCCGCGGTGATGGTCGCGCTGTCCGCGTTCGTGATGGGCTTCAGCGGCACCTTCTATGCGCGTCATGCAGATGTCCTGATCGTGTTGGCGATCGCCGCGATCCCCGGGGCGCTCAACAACGTCCTCTCGAGCGCCGGCATCAGCCTCGACGCTGTGCGGGCATGGCTGATTAGCGACATCGCATTGGCGGCGGCGTTCTTTGGCGCCGCCGTCGGCCTGATCCCCACGCTCGGAGCGGTTGGCCTCGCCTGGGCGTATCTGATCGGGTACGTAGTGACGGACGCCGTGCTCGTGCTGCCGGTGAAGGCCCGCTTGCGTCGCTGCGCCGGCCCACGGCCGCCAGTCGGCGAGGTGCCACTGTGAGGATCTGCATCGTAGGCGGGATCTTCGACAAGGATGAGCGCTACCGCGAGGTTGTGACGGTGACGCCCGAGACCGTTCTGGTGGATGGACTTCGTGCGCTCGGTCACGCCGTCGAGGGGCGCGGCCACTGGTCCACGGGCGACTTGTCCGAGTTCGACGTCGTCCACGTGCACCACCTCGGGCCGGGCGCCTTGACCTGCGCAGTGGATCCGGGCGCGGCACGCTTTCTGTTCACCAACCATGCTGGCACGCACCCGTCGCCGCTGCATGCCGTGGCATTCAGGGTGGTGGGGGCGCGCGCGGACGCCGTTATCGCGCTGTCGAAGGCGGAGGCGGCGTGGCAGCGCCGGCAGGCACCTGGGAGCGCGCCAGCACGTGGTGCCGAATGGCATCGACGAGCATACGTTCCGCTTTGTCGCCCCGAGGAGCCGGGTGGAGGAGCCGTGGCGGCTGCTGTACGTAGGGCAGCTCGTGCCACTCAAGGGCCTGAACTATCTGTTCGATGCGCTCGCGATGGTGCAGCGCCGCCACGAGGTGAGCCTCGATCTCGTCTACCACGTAGATACTGACCTGGCGGCGCTTCGCTCGCGGCGGCCGAGGCACTCGAGCTTGCACGGGGTCAGGTTTCTCGGCCGTCGGTCGCCCAGTGAGCTGGCCGAGCTGTATGCCAGCTGCGACGTGTTCGTGCTGCCGAGCACCTGGAGGCGCTACCGAGCGTGATCTCGGAAGCGATGCTGGTTGGCCGCCCGGTGGTCGCCTCGGACGTGGGCGGGATCAGAGACCAGGTCGGACGTTTCGGCGTCGTGGTCCCACCCCGCGACAGCGGAGCCCTGGCCGCTCGCTCGAGGAGGTGTTCCGCGATTATCGGCACTATGCTCAGGACGCCCCCGCCGCGCGCCAGCCGCCGCGGAGCGGTACTCGGTGGCCGCGATGGCTGAAGCACACGCATCGATATACGCGCGCTTGCTCGGGAGGCCTGCGCGGCGTCATGCTCGTCGTTACGCCGCGGGGTCGTGGACGGTGGCGCGCGCGCTCCGACTACGGTGGGTCCAGCGCCACAACCCTGTCGCTCTCAGCTAGTCGCCGAGCGTGCCTGCGGGCGTGCGCTCACGCGCGACCGCCTGATCCAGAGCGGGCGGCGCGTAGGCGCGGCTCACCTCCAGCTCCGAGTGCGGATCGCCAGCTCCTGGGCCAGACGCGTGATCTGCTCGCTTGGCGGGAGATGACGACGGTAGGTGGAGCACGACAAGGACGAGCCCGCCGATCAGCACCGCGAATAGCGCCACGTTGGTGTCGCGCACGCCGAGTACGTCGGCCGCGAACCCCAGCAGCTGCGGGAAGACGCCGCACAGCACGAGTCCAACGCCGACTAGCAGCCACAGCACCGTTAACGCTCCTGTAGCCGGTGGCGACGGATCAGCTCGAGGATGGCGAGCGTGAAGGCCAGACCGAGGAGTGCGGCGAGGACGCGCGTCTGGACGGTGAGGTGGACCGCCGGTTGGGTGGCGGCGCGATCACGACCATGGCCGGTTCTCCGCCCGCCGCAGCGCTCCGACGAACACCACGAGGACACCCTTGAATACGAACCGCCACGCCGTGATCTTCGATGAGCCCGCCGCGCGCGGCAGCATCGCACCGGAATCTCGGCGATCTCGAGGCCCTCACGGACCGAGCGCTGGAGCGACTCGAGCTCGCCGAAGTCGGGCTGGTAGCGGTGCGCGAACAGCGAGATCGCCCTCCGGTTGGCCGCCCGCAACCCCGAGGTGGTGTCCGTGAAGCGGGTGCCGCAGGTGAGCGCCAGCAGTCTCCGGAAGATCGAGATACCCACCCGCCTCGCGAACGTCGGCTGGTAGGCGCCGACAGGGGTCTCGCTCTCTGGGTGGTAACGCGAGCCGAGAGCCAGGTCGCATCGTCGCTCCCAGACGTTGCTGAGCAGCCGCTTCAGCTCTGAAACCGGATGCTGCCCGTCCGCGTCGAGGTGCGCGCAGTAGTCGTAGCCCTCCCGCAGCGCGACTAGATAGCCGGTGTGCAGCGCGGCGCCGAGGCCCTGGTTGAACGGCAGCGATGCCACACGGGCGCCGGCGGCGCGGGCCGCATGGGCCGTCGCGTCGCTCGAGCCGTCATCGACGACGAGGACGTCGACGTCCGGCAGTTCCGCGAGCACGTTGCGGACCACCTGGCCGACCGTGTCCTCCTCGTTGAATGCGGGCATGAACACGAGGGTGCGCCCGCGAGCCGACTCGCGGGTGGACTGCCGGCCTACGGCCGGCGCGGTCTCAGGCGACGTGTTTGTAACCACCGATACTCTTCCCCAAGCCTCGGGCGCCCGTCGCGCCGAGAAAGAGGATACGTCAGGTCCTACCCTGAGACGGATCAGGGCTCCCAAGGTTGCGGTCCTGGGCGACGCCGGGGCCGTAGACTCGGGTCGATGCGCGAGCGCCTCGCCGTCACCCCGGATCAGTACCGGCGCCTCAGCTACTTCGCCCTGGGGGCGCTGACGCTGATCGTGCTCACCGGTGGCGCGGTGCGGCTCACCGACTCCGGGCTGGGGTGCGAGAACTGGCCCAAGTGCGGGGGAACCCCGCTGCCGCCGCTCAGCTCGCACGCGCTGATCGAGTTCGGAAATCGCGCCATCTCGGGCATCGTGGGCGTGATCACCGTGGTCGTGTTCGCGCTCGCGTTCACGCGCCGGCCGTTCCGCCGCGACCTGGCGTGGCTGGCGCTGACGCTCCCGCTGGGCGTGGTGGCGCAGGCTGTGCTGGGAGGCTTCACCGTGCTCGAGCACCTGGCGCCCGGGTTCGTGATGGCGCACTTCTGCCTCTCGATGCTGATCCTGATCGGCGCCGTTTCGCTCGCCTGGCGCGCCTCGCACGAGCCCGGGTCGCGCCCGCGGTCCAGCGACCGCGTCGCGGTGTGGTGGGTGAGGGCGCTCGGCCCGGTCGGGGCGATCACGATCCTTGCCGGCACCGCCGCCACCGCCGCCGGACCCCATTCCGGGGGCTTCACGGGGCAGGTCGTCCACCGACTGCACTTCAAGGGCGCCGAGACGCTCACGTGGACGATCCATCAGCACGCCACCATCGCCGCCCTGTTCGGGGTGCTGGTGATCGGGGTGTGGCTGCTCCGCCGCCACCGCGGCGCCACCGAGGGCGCGCTCGAGCCCCTCACCGCGCTCGGCGTGCTGCTCGCCGCCCAGGGCCTCGTCGGGACCGTCCAGTACGAGTTCAAGCTGCCCGCGGAGATGGTCTGGGTCCACGTCGCGCTCGCCACCGCCACCTGGGTGGTCGTGCTGTGGGCGATCGCGTCCGCCGGGCGGTTGGTGCCGCGGCGCGCCGCTGTCGCGGTGGGGCAGCCGCGGCCGGTGGCGCGGGAGCTCGAGTCGGTCCGCTAGGTGTGGCGGCCGCAGCCGCGGCCCCAAATTCCACCTAGTACGCCGGTCCCGCTCGGTACGATCGTCCCGATGTCGATCGAGCTCGGCTCCGAACCTCCCCGCGCGGGCGAGGCGTCGCTGAACATCCTCGTCGTCGACGACGAGTCCGACCTCCGCGAGATGCTCACGCGCTCGTTCTCGCGCGAGGGCCACCGCGTCACCTCGGTGGCCGACGGCGTCGCGGCGATCGAGCGCGCCACCACCGAGAGCTACGACATCGTCCTGCTCGACGTGGCGCTCGGCGCGGGACCGGACGGCTACGAGGTATGCCGAACGCTGCGGGGCCGGCGCAACGTGGTCCCGATCATCATGCTGACCGCGCTGGACTCCGAGGCCGACGCGGTGCTGGGGCTCGAGGCGGGCGCAGACGACTACGTCACCAAGCCATTCGGTCTGGCGGAGCTCCGCAGCCGCATCCGCGCCGTCCTGCGACGTGCCGGCACGCGCGCGATGGGAGACGAGGTGCTCGTGGTCGGACCGATCGCGCTCGACCGCGCCCAGCGCGAGGTCACGATCGACGGCAAGCCCGTGCGGCTCACCTTCTCGGAGTTCGAGCTCCTAGACGCGCTGATGGGCGATCCCGGCCGACTGCTCAACCGCCAGGAGCTCCTGCGCGCGATCTGGGGCGACAGCGCCTACCGCGATCCGCGCGCGATCGACGTCCACATTCGCCACCTCCGGGAGAAGCTCGAACCGGAGCCCGAGAAGCCCCGCTACATCCTGACTGTCCGCGGCGCCGGCTACCGCCTGCGAGGAAGCTGATGCTGAGGGGGCGGCCGCATCGTGGCGCCCTCGGTCTGCGAGGCCGGATTGCCGGGGCGGTGCTGGTCACGACGGTCGCAACGCTGGCGATCGCCGCGCTCGCGGTGCTCCCGCGCCTCGAAGGCTCGCTGCGCAACGCCGCGCGCACGACGCTTCTGCGGGAGGTACGTGGCGCCACGGCCACGTTCCAAGGCCTCGACCTGAAGTACGTGCTCGACGCCGAGTCTTCGGCCAAGAGCGCAACGGCAAGTACCTCGACCCCGACCACGAGGTCGGCGTGCTCCAGCAGAGGCGCCTCGCGCGCCAGCAGGCCAACCTCGGCAGCCGGATCGGCGCGAGCGTCTACCTGCTCGGCGACTTCAACGTCGACGGCGTAGGCAAGCTGCTGGCGCCGCCGAGCGACCCCGACGCTCTCGCCGCGCGACCGTTTCAACGATGTGGCCCGGGCCTTCCGGACCGGCAAGAGCGTGCCGTCGTTCGCCTCGATGAACGGCACCGAGTACGCACGCGTGGCGCTCCCGATCACGATCCGCAACGGCTCCGTGAGTACGTGCTCGCGGTACGAAAGCCGATCGACGAGATTCCCGCCGCGGTCAACGCGATCCGCACGGCGTTCCTGTACGCGGCGCTGGCGGGGCTGGCGCTGACGCTGATCCTCGCCATCCCGTTGTCGGGCACGGTGGTCCGGCGCCTCCAGATCCTGCGCGAGGCCGCCCTGCGCCTGGCCCGCGGAGAGCCCGCGGTCGAGCTTCCGCTCGACCGGGCCCGCGACGAGGTGGGCGACCTGGCGCGGACCTTCGCCCTCATGCAGCACCAGCTCCAGCAGCAGGAGGAGGCCCGCCGGGCGTTCGTGGCCACCGCCTCGCACGAGCTGAGAACGCCGATCACCTCGCTCGAGGGCATGCTCGAGCTACTCGAAGAGGACCTGCGCGATGGTGCGCCCGACCTCGACGATGCTCTGTCGTTGCTCGAGCGCTCGCGCGCCCAGTCACGGCGCCTGGCTCGCCTCGCCGCCGACCTCCTCGATCTGAGTCGTATCGATGCCCAGGTCCAGCTCCGCTCAGAGCCGGTCGAGCTGGGGGAGCTGAGCCGTGCTGTACTGGCTGAGTTCGAGCTCGGGTTGGACGCGCAGGGCATCATCTCCGAGTTCGACGACTCGAGCGGCCCGGTGTGGGCGCTGGGAGACCCCGGCAGCGTTGCGCGGATCGTCCGGATCCTGCTCGACAACGCGATCCGGGCCAGCCCACCGGGCACCGACATCAAGATCGAGCTCACCGGGGGCCCGACCGCGGGCCTCAGCGTCTGCGACCGCGGTCCGGGCGTCCCCGCCGAGGAGCGCGAGCTGATCTTCAACCGCTTCCAGCGCGGCCGCGCGGGCGCGAAGCAGGCCGGCTTCGGGCTCGGCCTGGCCATCGGCCGCGAGCTCGCCCAGCGCATGGGCGGGGAGCTCGTACTCGACGACGGCTACGGCCCGGGAGCGAAGTTCACGCTGCGCCTGCCGGTGGCGCACGCCCCCCAGGAAGATCCCCTCGTGGTGGGCTGAGAACGGGCGCACCGCCCTCGGCGCGAGCCAGCTGACAGCATCAGGGCATGGACGAGCATCTGATGAAGACGATGCTGGACGTCGACGAGCACCACTGGTGGTACCGGGGGCGCCGTCGGATCATCCGGGCCGAGCTGGACCGGCTGGTGCTGCCGGCGGGCGCGCGGGTGCTCGACGCCGGCTGCGGCTCGGGGCGGACGCTCCAGGAGCTCGCCGACTACGGGGCCGAGGTTCACGGGATCGAGCTCGACCCCGAGGCGGCGGAGGTCGCGCGGGCGCGCGGGGACGGAGAGGTCCGGAACGGCCGCCTCGAGGAGCTGCCCTATGAGGACGCGTGGTTTGACCTGATCACGTGCCTGGACGTGATCGAGCACACGCCCGACGACCGCGTGGCGCTGCGCGAGCTGCGGCGCGTGTGTAGGGCCGGCGGCTGGCTGCTCGTAACCGTGCCGGCGTATCCGGCCTTGTGGTCTCTGCACGATGAGGCCAACCACCACTACCGCCGCTACCGGCGTGAGAGCCTGCGCTCAGCGGCCGTCGATGCGGGCTGGCGGGTGCGGCGGGTGACCTCGTTCAACAGCCTCCTGCTGGCGCCGGCGGCGGCCGTGCGGCTGGCGCAGCGCCGGCGGCCGCGCTCTGACTACCGGCCGGAGATCGCGCTGGGGCCGGGGTGGCTGAACGCGCTGCTCGAGCGGCCCCTGCGCCTCGAGGCGCGCTGGCTCGAGCAGGGGCGCTCGCTGCCGGCGGGCTTGTCGCTGCTCGCGATGCTCGAGAACCCGGGGTCAGGCGTGTGAGCCTGCCGCTCGCGGCGGTCATCAGCGTCTCGAGCAGCCTCGGCTACCTGCTGCCGGCAATCATCGGCCTGGAGTCGATGGGAATTCCGTCGCCGGGCGAGACCGCGCTCGTCGCCGCAGCCGTGCTCGCGAGCCAGGGCAAGCTCCATATCTGGCTGGTGCTCGTGATCGGCATCAGCTCGGCGATCATCGGCGACAACATCGGCTATTTGCTCGGGCGCCGTTTCGGGCGCGACCTGCTCGTGGCGCCGGGACCGCTCCGGCGCCACCGCGCGAGGGCCCTGGAGATCGGGGACGGGTTCTTCAAGCGCCACGGCTCCAAGACCGTGTTCTTTGGTCGCTGGATCGTGGCCATCCGCGTCGCCACCGCCTGGCTCGCCGGCATCAACGACATGCGGGTGCGGACGTTCTTCCTGTGGAACGCGTTCGGCGCAGTCACCTGGGGGCTGACCTACGGCCTTGCGGGCTACTACGGCGGCAAGGCGGCCGCCGGCGTCCTGTCCGAGGTGGGCCTCGGGATCGGCGCGGCCGTGGTGCTCGGGTTCCTGGCTCGGTGGTGGATCGAGCGTCGGCGCGACCGTGGCCGCGCGGAGCGCAGCGGGACCGCCTAGCTGCCGGGCGTTCCCTCGGAATCGAGGTCGAGCGCGCAGGAGTTGATGCAGTAGCGCTGGCCG
Source organism: uncultured Solirubrobacterales bacterium (assembly GCA_963839105.1). GTDB lineage: Bacteria > Actinomycetota > Thermoleophilia > Solirubrobacterales > Solirubrobacteraceae > Palsa-465. Next base: position 310,904 of record CAWITQ010000008.1, on the reverse strand, counting down.
GTGGGGGCGGGACCGTCGTTGAACACGTGCCCGAGATGGCCGCCGCAGCGCCGGCAGAGCACCTCGGTGCGCTCCATGAACAGGCTCCGGTCCCGGCGCAGCTCGATGTTCTTAGCGACCGCCGGCTCATAGAAGCTCGGCCAGCCGGTGCCGGAGTCGAACTTGGTATCCGAGCTGAAGAGCTCGGCCCCGCAGCCGGCACAGCGGTAGGTGCCGTCGTCCTTGACGTGCACGTAGCGGCCGGTGAACGGGTGCTCGGTGCCGTGACGGCGAAGGACTTTGTACTGCTCGGGCGTCAGCCGCTCGCGCCACTGCGCGTCGCTGAGCTCGACCTCGCGCTGGGTGTCGGTCTCTCTTGATGTGGCCATGTCTTCTACGTTAGCTCTGAGGACAAGTACGCCGCCGATGCCCGGGGATCCGGATCCATCATCTCGACGAGCAGCGTCGACCAGGCAAAGCTCCGGGCTCCCATTCCTCGGCCGGTATACGGGTGGTAGTACTCCCGCAGCCCGGCGCCCTCCACGGCGGATTCGACGCGCTCGACCAGCGTCCGAGCGTGGTCGGTGTAGCCGAGCCGAATCAGGCCGAGCCACAGCAGCCAGGCGGCGTTGATCCAGCTCGGCCCACGCCAGTAGCGCCTCAGTCCGGGGACGCCGTGCCGCGTCGAGAACGAGGGATCGCTTGCCGCCACCGACGGTGGCGCTACCGGCAGCCAGAACCGGCTCGGATCGAGCAGGTGCTCCTCCACCAGCCGGCGGCCGATCGCCTCCGGAAGGTCCGGGAGCGCAAGGGGCGCCAGCGCGGCCCAGGTCAGCGGTATCCGGGCGCCACGGTCCGGCCACACCGCCGGTGCGAACAGGCCGGTGTCGTCGTCGTAGCAGCGGTCGATGAGATGGGGGGTGATCGAGGGTCGTCCGAGAGCGAGTAGGGAGAGGCCGTAGAGGACGTTGGTGACGATCTCGCAGCACGCGGGGCCGCCAGTGTTGACGACCCGGCGCAGGTCGAAGCCGAGCCGGCGGTTGCGCCGCACGAGCAGAGGGAAAGCGGCGCGCCCGTGGGCCTGTCGCCCCCAGATCGGGTCGAACTGGGGTGAGGCGTCGAGCCCCGACTCGTCGGGCTGGATGATCCAGAGCAGGCCGTCGCCCTCGAGGTCGCGGTGGGCGGCGAGCCAGTCGTAGTGGCCCCGGAGCCGAGGCTCGGTTGCGGGGTCACCGACGGCGATCCGCCACGCCCAGGCGAGCAGCGGCGGCTGTATCGTCGAGGTGGCGGCCGCGGTCCGGTCGCTCACGTTGTAGGTGAAGCGGCGCAGGTCGCGCAGCGGCGTGTTCCAGAAGATCGTGTGGCCGACGAAGCCGTCCTCGCGCTGGGCGGCCAGCAGCGATTCGAGCTCTCGGCGCGAGCGCTCGCGGTCGAAGTGCCGCCATGACACCGCCGTGAAACAGGAGTCCCAGTACCACTGCCAGGGGTAGTGGCGCGGGCTCGGGCACGTGTAGGCGAACGGGACGCCATCTCCGTCGCGGATGCCCTCGCGCCAGTTCTGGCGGAGGGTCGCCTCGCACAGCTTCCGGATCTCCTGCTCGCTCTCGACTTCGGTGGCCATTGCTGAGAGCCATCGTGTCAGCCGGGTCCGCCGCATCCGGCAGTTGACCTCTGGGCGCGCCCCCCATTGCGAACGTGTTAGGCGGCGTTAGACGATTCTCACGCGGGCCGATTACAGGACGGGTGGCCCATATCGTTGTTCCACAAGACGCCCATGCGCACGAATAGAGATCACGGCGTCGACGCGCCCGGACCGCTCCCAGGTCGATCCCGCGGCGTGCGCCGCAAGCTGCTGGCGGCGCTCCTCGGTTGTGTCGTGCTCGTGTTGCTCTCGGGACTGTGGGCGCTCGCCTCCGGCACCGAGGACCTGGCAGGGTTCGGCGTGGATCCAGACGCGTCCTCCGCGGGCAGAACACCGATCGCGATGGCGCACCTTTCCGCGGCGGCGCGCGCGGAACACCGGGCGGGCGCGGCGGCCCGGTCGGCGGCGGCGCCCGCGCCGGGAGCGGCGGCGGGCATGGCGCACGCGCTTGTGACCCTCGCGCCGAGAGCGGTGCTGACGGTGCCGCGCTCGTTCCTCGGCATCTCCACCGAGTACTGGGGCCTGCCCGAGTTCGAGCGACACATGTCGGTCCTCGAGGAGACGCTGTCGCTGTTGCGCCCGGCTGGGGGCGGGCCGCTGGTTCTGCGCGTCGGCGGCGATTCCGCGGACCACAGCTTCTGGATGCCCACGGTCCGAGCGCTGCCGTCCTGGGCGTTCGCGGTGACCCCGGCGTGGCTTCAGGAGACGAGCACGCTCGTGCGCGACCTGAGCCTCCGGCTGATCGTCGATCTGAACCTGGTCACGGACACGCCGCGAGCGGCCGCGCTCTGGGCGCAAGCGGCGGAAACACAGCTGCCGCGCGGGAGCATCAGCGCCTTCGAGATCGGCAACGAGCCCGACATCTACGACCGCGGGTTCTGGCTCGCCACCGTCGCGCACAGCAAGGTCGTGCCGCCGCTCGCCCTCACTCCCCGCAGATACGCCCACGACTTCCAGGCCTATGCGCATGCGCTGGAGCGGGCTGCGCCCGGGTGTCCCGCTCCTCGGACCGGCTCTCGCCCTCCCGTTTTCCCACCGCGCGTGGGTCTCGACCCTGATCGCCAGCCGGCCCGCGCACGTGGCGGCGATCTCCGTCCACCGCTATCCGTACTCCGGCTGCGCGCTCCCGCGGACGGCGGCTTACGCCACCATCGGTCGCGTCCTGGGCGAGAACGCCACCGCCGGCGTCGCCCGCTCGGTCGAACCCGCCGTGGCGACCGCTCGGCGGGCGGGCCTCCCGGTTCGCATGACCGAGCTGAACTCGGTGACGTGCGGCGGACGGCCCGGCGTGAGCAACGCCTTCGCCACCGCACTGTGGGCTCCTGACGCCCTGTTCTCGCTCCTCCAAGCCGGCGTCTCGGGGGTCAACGTCCACGTCCGCGCACGCGCCGTCAACGCCGCCTTCGCCATCAGCCGGAGCGGCCTCGACGCAAGGCCGCTGCTCTATGGGCTGATCGCGTTCACGCGCACGCTCGGTCCGGGCGCCCGGTTGGTTCCCCTGGACCTGGATGCGGCCCCGGCGCTGCACGTGAAGGCGTGGGGCGTGAGCGTACGCGGCGGGGCTCTCCACGTTCTTCTGATCGACAAGGGCCGGCGCTCGGTCAATGTGTCGCTCAGACTGCCGGGGGTCGGCGCCGCGACCGTGCAGCGCCTGCTTGCTCCTTCGCCCGCGGCGCGATCCGGAGTGACGTTCGCCGGTCAGCACCTCACCGCCGACGCCGGCTGGGCGGGCCGCTCGGTGGCCCAGAGCCTCAGCCTGAGCGCCTCGGGTGGCTATTCGGTCGCGGTACCCAGGTACAGCGCCGCGCTTGTCACGGTCCGCCTTCGAGCTGGAGCGCTGAGCTCGGCGCGCCCGCGCGGACGTGTGCACCGGACCCGGTTGGTGGCGCGCACCCCGGTCGCGACGGAGCCCAAGCGCCGGCGTGAGCCTACGCGGGTTCGCACGCGCACCAGCAGGCGCTGACGCGCAGCAGGGTGAGTGGGCGTTCAGCTGCGGGCGAAGTTGGCCAGCGCCGGCTCGGCGGGCAGCGCGCTCCACGGCCTCGGCGGACGCGACAGGCTCCGCGGGCGCCGCATCCACGATGCCGGCCGGTGCGGTGGTCTCGGCCGCGGCCTCCGCGGCGACAATGGGGATGAGGGCGGCGGCGATGCGTGGGTCGAACTGGCGGCCGACGTTGTCGACCAACTCAGCCATCGCGACCTCGTGTGACAGCGCCTTCCGGTAGGAGCGATCGGTCCGCATGGCGTTCCATGTGTCGCAGCAGGCGATGATGCGCGCCTCGAGCGGAATTGCCTCGCCGGCGAGGCCGTCGGGATAGCCGCCGCCGTCCCAGCGCTCGTGGTGCGAGCGCACGATGCGGCCCACCTCGCACATGAACCCGCCAACGCGGTCGAGCATCTTCTGGCCCTCGATCGTGTGCGTCTGCATCAGCGCCCACTCGTCGGGATCGAGCTTGCCGGGCTTGTTGATGATCTCGTTGGGAATGACGATCTTGCCGATGTCGTGCAGGAGCGCCGCGAATTCGAGGTTGCGGCGCCGCTCGGCGTCGAGGCCCATGCCGCCGGCGACTGCGAGCGCCAGCTCGACGACGCTCTTGCAGTGCTCCCCCGTGTAGCCATCGTCGGCCTCGACCACGTCTCCGAGCACGAGCGCCGTTCCTCGATACGCGTTGTTCAGCTCGAGGAGGTTCTGGAGCCGGTGGTGTCGCTCCCGTGCGAACAGCGCCGCGACGCCGACGAGTGGCGCGATGGCCAGGATGCCCGCGGGGTCGCTGCGGATGTGCTTGGCGACGAGTAGCGCCACGCCCGACAGACATGCGTCGATCCCGTCGACCCAGAGAAGACCGATGGAGGCAGTCGGGGGGACGCCGCGTGCGATTCCGAGCCGCACGCTCGAGATGACGAAATCGGTGACGAACTGGGCAATCAGGGCGGCTATGAGCAGCATCGGCCCTGCTGCCTGAGGCCGTATGCCGGTGAACACGAACACGGCCACCGGACCGAGCGCGAACCAAGCGTTCCCGGCGTAGAGGAGCAGTCTGGTCGCGGGGACTTCGCGTCGGAGCACCGCGGGCAGGCGCGGGATGACGAGCCCGACGGCCACGGCCAGCGGGACGAGCGGCGAGGGGCATCGCGAACACGAGCGGCACGAACGCCAGCTGCGTCGGTGGCGTGTACCCGAACGGCGTATCGATGTGAACGGATGAGGCAGCTACGAACACCGCCAGGCAGAGCAGGGCGGGTACGGCGGCGAAGTTGTGAGGCGGGTGCAGCGCCCAGACCGTGCCCGCGAGGGCGACGAATCCGAGCCCGACCACGACTTCGCCCAGGAGCTCACGCGCGGGCATCTTCGCGGCCTGGTGCCGGAAGGTCTCCGCGAGCGCCTCCTGTTCCTCGAGGTTTGGGTGCAACGACATCGGCCCATCTGTATCGGCCGGACCGCGGGCGCGGATGAGCCTGAGGTGTTGAGGTTCCGGTCACGATCAAACGTACGTCCAAAATCGCGATCGAGCCACTACATATCGCGGACGCCCGGCCGATGCGCTCCCCCGCAACAACTGAAAAGGCAAACCCGGCGTGAGCCGGCGACGCAAAGCTTGAGGTCTCAGTCCCGGTCTGAGATAGCTCGGCTGCCAGTACGAACCATGGAAGGTAAGTACAGATGCTCAAGTCCTTTTTCAGCTGGCGCTCGGTAGCGGCTGCGACGCTTCTCGCCGCGTTTACGGCCACGCCCGCGCAAGCGGCTTCCTCTTCGGCGCCGTCGCTTCCAACCAAGCTCGCCGGCTTGGCGACGGTGGACACGTCCATGTGCACGGACCACGGATTCCTCCAGCCGTTTGCGCAGTTCGGCGACGCCGGCTTCTACACGTTGATGCCGGGCGAGAGCGCGGACAACTTCGACGGCACCGGCTGGACCCTCGGCAACGGAGCCCAGACCGTGACCACGGCGCTCGCGGACGGCTCGAGCGGTCACACGCTCGATCTGCCCGCCGGTTCGTCGGCGGTCAGCCCGCTGATGTGCGTCCGGTCGAACTACCCGACCGCCCGGGCCATGATCCGCGACCTCGGCAGCGCGTCCGGCGTTCAGGTCTACGTGTCCTACGCCGGAACGAACACGTGGGAGATGCCAAGGAACGCAGGGAAGCTGAAGGGCAAGTCGAGCGCTTGGACGTTGTCTGACAGCTTCAACCTCCAGCCCTACCAAGATTGGGGAGGCTGGGAGGTCGTTCGGTTCGGCTTCGTCGCCACCGGCAACCACGGCGACTACCAGCTCTACAACCTGTACGTCGATCCCCACATGCGCAAATAAGCCCTGACCGACACCACCACCACACGGGAGCCCCGGCAGCGCCGGGGCTCTTGTGTCGTGGGGGTGGTCGATCGGATCTCGCGGCATGGTCGGTCTTGCCGCGCGGATGGCCGCGGGCGGGGTCGCCGGAATCGAACGTCGGTCCAGTTGGGATCGCGGCACTACAGATTTCCCGCCGCGTGCCGATCACATCTCTGAACCAAGCTGAAAGGGCAAACCCGGCGTGAGCCGGCGACGCAAAGCTAGAGGTCTCACGTCCCGGTGTGAGACAGCTCGGCCGCCAGTACGAACCACGGAAGGTAAGTACAGATGATCACCTCCCTTTTCGGATGGCGTGCCACGACCCTCGGTCTTCTTCTCGCCGCGATCGGCGCCTCCACCGCGGTGGCAAAACCCGCTGACGCGCCTGGGCTGTCAAAGGCCCCCGGCGCACCCGCTTCGGTAAAGGCCGCCGCCGCAGCTTCACGACACGCGGCGGGCGGATCCTCGTCGGTTCAGACGAGGGTGCCTGGCTCGCCCAAGTCGGGCGTCGATACCTCGGCGTGTCAGCAGGTCTCTTTCACCCAACCGTTCGCTTCGTTCGGCGATTCCCACTTGTACACACTGATGCCGGGCCAGGCCGTGGCTGACTTCACGGGCGCGGGCTGGACGCTCAGCGGTGGCGCGAGCATCGTGGACACGACCGTCGGCGGAGGCGCTGCTGGGCGGGTGCTCGATCTGCCGAGCGGTTCAACGGCAGTCAGCCCGCCGATGTGTGTGGCCTCGGACTATCCGACCAGTCGGGCGATGATCCGCGACGTGACCGGGCACGCCGGGGTCCACTTCGCCGTCTCGTATGAGGGCACGAAGACGTGGGCAAGGCCGCGGACCACCGGGCTGCTGCACAGCAATTCCAGCAGCTGGGCACTCTCGAAGCGGGTCGGGGTCAAGCCGTCGAAGGCGGCTGGATGGCAGATCGTGCGCTTCCGGCTGTCTGTCGGCACCGCCCCTGGCGAGTACCAGCTCTACAACCTCTACGTCGACCCCTTCATGCGCAAGTAAGCACGACTCGACACGACCACATCAACACGGGAGCCCCGGTGACGCCGGGGCTCTCGTCGTCTGGCGGCGGGTGGTTGCCGGGCGGCGGGTGGCCTCGGGGCGGCGGGTGGCCTCGGGGCGGCGGGTGGCCTCGGGCGGCGGGTGGTCGCGCGGGCGCGCGCGCGTCGGGCGCGCTACGCGGCCACGAGGCTGGTGTAGGGCACGCGGCGGGCGGATGCGGTGACGAATGCGCCCACGACCTCGGGGTCGAACTGGCTGCCGGCGCCGTCGAGGAGCTCGAGCGTCGCTTGCCCATGATCGAGCGCGGGGCGGTGTGGGCGGTCGGTGGTCATCGCCGCGTAGGCGTCGACGACGCCGAGGATGCGCGCCTCGAGCGGGATCTCGTGAACGTAGAGCCCGCGCGGATAGCCGCGACCGTCGGGCCGCTCACGCCGCGCGCCGATCCACTCGCGGATGTCGGCGAAGCCGGGGTAGCTGAGCAGCGTCGCGCTCAGCTCGGGCTGCTGCTGCACCCTGGCGCGTTCCTGCGCCGTGAGCGGGCCGCGCTTGTTCATGATCTCCGCTGGGATCTGGTCCCGCCCGACGTCGCACAGCATCGCAGCCAGCCGGACCCGGCCGATCCGGTGCTCGCTGAGGCCGAGCTCCCGAGCCACAAGGGCGGCGAGGTCCCGAATGAAGCGCCGACCGTGGGGCGCGTAGTCCACGCGCCGGAGCTCTTCGCACTCGTTCCCGCACTCGTCGCAGACCATCACCAACCGGAGCTCGGTGCTCTCGCGGACGTACCTGGTGGCCCCGCTCTGGGTTCCGGAATGCTCGCAACGGGCGGTCATACGGCGAACCAACGGGTGGTTTGATCAAAAAATGCCGCCCCGGAAGGAGGGGATTCGTCGCACTCTGTGGGGGTGCGGGAAGGGTGCGGCCGCCCCGGGCGACCGGTCTTCGGCCTACTGCCGCGCTGCGGGCGTCGAGGGCGCGGGAGCCGAGGGCGGCGGAGTCTGCCCGCGCGGCTTCCTGGGACGCGGCGGCTGCGGGCCCCGGGGGGCAGCCCATACTGGTGCCGGCACGCCCATTGACCGGTTCAGGATCCAGCCCGCGATCGTCAAGAGGATCACTCCGACGATCACGTCCACGAGCTGGATCGGCTTCGCGAGCAGGCCGGAGGCGACGATGATCGTGGTGGCACCTGCCGGCGGATGCGCGGCGCGCAGCAGCCGGAGGATTCCGCCAGTGAGCGCCACGGCGAGGGCGATCGCTCCGATCCGCGCCGGACTCACGCCGGCGTTGTAGACGCTTGGGGCCTCCCACAGGCCGAAGATGACGAGCGAGAACACGCCCGCGGCGGCGCCCACGGCGTGGCCGATGATCGTGTTCCTCGGGGCTCCGACCTCAGCCGTTGGCGTCTCGAAGATGAGGAACGCGGTGGCGCCGAGGCTCGGGAATACGAGGGGCTGCTTGACCGCCCACGCCCACGTGCCGCTCAGCGCGATCGCCACCAGCGAGCCCATGAAGGTGTAGATCGCGTTGCCGCGGTTGCCCCAGCGCTTGTAGAGCCAGCGCCTCGCCCCGTAGGCCCCGGGGATACCGACGAGCGACCCCGTGCGCTGGAACGTCCGGACGCCCGAATCGGCGAACTCGGCGATGTGATCCAGCTGATCGTTCGGCTCCAGGAAGTTCACGACGGCGCAACGTATCCGGCTTCGTCTCCTATGCAGGCACACGGGTCAGATTTCTGACGGTCAGAATCCTGACGTCGCACGGGCCAGGAGTTGCGCCTCCGCCGGGCCGGCGGCACGTGCTGCTCGACGTCCCCCACCGCACGGGCTGAGTTGTTCGGCTCCCGCGCCGCCGCGTGCGGCGCGGCACGGGCCTTGTGCGCATCCACGGTCTTTCGGCGCACCCGCCCCGGCGCGCTCGATATCGCGGGATGTAGTGGAGTCGGGGCGAGTCTCCGGACAGAGTTCACGCCGTCGCGTTCCTCCGCGCGTCCGCGGGTTTGTCTTACCTACCTGGGGCTTCGCCCCGACTCACGCGTGCTCAGGATCTACCCGATCCTGCGGGCTCATAACGCGTTGGATAGCACCTACAGCGGCGCCAAAAGCCATGTCCCGGTGCCCCGTGTGGCCTCATCCAACGCGCGCGGCGCGAACGACGCCACCGGGGCGCCGGCCGCGGCCGGCCACGTCTGCATACCGTGGGCCTGGGCGCGCACGGCGTACCCACGCAACGAGGGCTCCGGAACCCCGGAGCCCTCTGGTGACCTCTATCCGGCGGGCCGGGGGCCCGCTCGCGGTATCTCAGCCGCAGCCGGTGTTGAACCCGCAGCTCGAGCACGTGTAACAGCTGCCCGTCCGCTGCATCATCCCGCCACATTGCTGGCAGGCCGGCCCGAGATCGAGACCGCCCCGGACGGCGGGAATGACTGGCGGCTCGTCGGTGAACGCGGCCATCGCCGGTCGCACGGTGGAGCCGTTGCCGTGGGCATGCCCGTTCCCGTGAGCGTGCCCGTTGCCGTTCCCGTCGCCATGCGGCTCGTCTGCGCTGCCGGCCCGAGCCGGCCCCGCCGTATCGCCGAGGTGCGACGTCGCGGCGTCCTGGGCCGCCTTGCGCGCCCGGACCTCCTTGGTGAGGATTCCGAGCTCCTCCTGGATGTCCGCATCCAGGAACCGCGAGGCCAGCCAGCGCATGATGTAGTCCGGCATCGACTTCGCGAACGGGATCTCCGGATTCGTCGTCATGCCCTCCGGCTCGAAGCGCATGTAGCAGAACTTCTGCACGAGCGTCTCGAGCGGGACGCCGTACTGCAGGGCGATCGAGATCGCGGTCGCGAACGAGTTCATCATGCCCCGAAGGGTCGACCCTTCCTTGCCGATGTCGGTGAGGAAGATCTCGCCCACGGTCCCGTCGTCGTACATGCCGGCCGTGATGTAGCCCTCGTGGCCGCCGATCGAGAACTTGTGGGTGATCGACTGGCGCTCCCGCGGCATACGCCGGCGCTTCGGTGGCGCCTTTTCCAGCGCCTCCGTGACCGCCTTGTCGATCGCTTCCTTGCTCGAGCCCGACAGCGGGGCTTCCTTCTGCGCGTCCGTCCGCAGCGCCTGCGCTGTCTTCGAGCCATCACGGTAGATGGCCAGGGCCTTCACCCCGAGGCGCCACGCCTGCAGGTACGCATCGGAGATGTCGCCGACCGTGGCCGTCTGCGGCAGGTTCACCGTCTTTGAGATGGCACCGCTGATGAAGGGCTGGACCGCGCCCATCATCTTGATGTGGCCCATGTGCGAGATCGCGCGCTCGCCCACCGCTACGTCAAACACCGGGAGGTGCTCGTCCGCCAGCTGCGGCGCGCCGACGATCGTCCCGTGCTCGTTGACATGGGCGATGATCTGCTCGATCTGCTCATCCCCGTACCCGAGCGTCTCCAGAGCCTGGGGAACCGTGCGATTGACGATCGTCATCTGACCGCCGCCGACGAGCTCCTTGAACTTGACCAGCGAGAAGTCGGGCTCGACTCCGGTCGTGTCGCAGTCCATCAGGAACGAGATCGTCCCCGTGGGCGCGAGCACCGTGGCCTGTGCGTTGCGATAGCCGAAGCGCTCTCCGGCTGCCACCGCCTCATCCCAGCTCGACCGCGCCGCGCGCACCAATCGGCTGTCCGGGCAGGTCTCATCGGCGATCGCGTAGCTCGCGTCGCGGTGCATCCTCATCACCGCGTTGTGCGCCTGGCGGTTCTCGGCGTAGCGGTCATACGGACCCATCGCCGCCGCCACCTGCGCGGATCGGTGATACGCCCGGCCGGTCATCAGCGCGGTGATTGCCGCCGCCGTAGTCCGCCCGGCTTCGGAGTCGTACGGCATGCCGTTGGCCATCAGGTAGGCGCCCAGGTTCGCGTAGCCCAGCCCCAGCTGGCGGAAGGCGCGAGCGTTCTCGCCGATCTTCTCGGTCGGATAGCTCGAGGGCGAGACGACGATCTCCTGCGCGAGCAGCATCACGTCGACCGCGTGCTCGAATGACTCGACGTCGAGTTGCCCCTCGCGCGTGCGGAACTTCATGAGGTTGAGCGAGGCGAGGTTGCACGCCGAGTCGTCGACGTGCATGTACTCGCTGCACGGATTCGACGCGTTGATGCGCCCCGACTCCGGGCACGTGTGCCAGCGGTTGATCGTGGTGTCGTACTGGACGCCCGGATCGGCGCAGCGCCATGCCGCTTCGGAGATCTCCTGAAGGAGCTCGCGCGCTGGGACCGGATCACCCGTCGGCTGGCCCGTCGTCCGCGCGAGCAGGTGCCAATCCTCGTCGTTCTCGACCGCGCGCATGAACTCGTCGGTGACGCGCACCGAGTTGTTCGCGTTCTGGTACTGGATAGAGAAGAAGCCGTCCCCGTCGATCGACATGTCGAAGCCGGCATCGCGCAGGGCCGCGGCCTTGTCCTCCTCCTTGGCCTTGCACCTGATGAACTCGCGGATGTCGGGATGATCGATGTCGAGAACGACCATCTTGGCAGCGCGGCGCGTGCCGCCGCCGGATTTGATCGAGCCCGCCCACGCATCGGCGCCGCGCATGAACGAGACCGGGCCCGAGGCCGTGCCGCCGCGGCTGAGCGGCTCCTTCGAGCCCCGGATCTTCGAGAGGTTGATTCCGGATCCGGACCCCCCGCGGAAGATGATCCCCTCCTTGGTGTTCCACTCGAGGATCGACTCCATGTTGTCCTCGACCGAGAGGATGAAGCACGCGCTCGCCTGCATCTTCGGGCTCCCGACGGGGTGCCAGCCGACGTTGAACCAGACCGGTGAGTTGAACGCCGCCATCTGGTGGAGCAGGATGTGTGTGAGCTCGGCCTCGAACGCGGCGCCATCCTCCTCGGTGGCGAAGTAGCCGCGCTCACGTCCCCAGCCGGCAATCGTCCCCGCGACGCGACGGATCATCTGCTTGACCGAGTGCTCCCGCTCAGGCGACTCCGGCTGGCCCCGGAAGTACTTCTGGGCGACGATATTCGTCGCATTCTGCGACCAAGTCTTGGGGAATTCGACGTCTCGCTGCTCGAAGGAGACCTTGTCGCCGTGGCCGATCCGAGCGTCCCGCAGCTCCCAGTCCACGGTGTCGAACGGGTGCCGCCCGGGCGACGTGAAATAGCGCCTGATGGAGAGGCCGTCACCTACCGCTGGGGTGGTGCTCGGGGATGTGTGCTGGATCTGCTCCATTCCGACCTGCTCCTCTCGTCTTCCGCTATTTTCCCTGCTAATCGTCGGCTTCTGATCTGCCGAGCGGGCAGCGAATGATGGCGGAAGGCTCGGACGGAAAAACCTCGTCCGCGCATGTGGAGCCCGCCTCTTATTTTACTCCGCGCCACCGTCCGGAACCGGCGGGATGGCGCGCGTCTGTTATATGTCTGGCGCACATGCGCACGGCCATCAGCGGGGCGGAGCGACGCCGATGAAGCTCCTCGTGACCGGCGGCGCCGGATACATCGGCTCGATCGTCGCGCGGCACCTGCTCGAATCCGATCACGAGGTCGTGATCCTCGACAACCTTCGCCAGGGCCACCGCGAGGCCGTGCCCGCGGACGCCAAGCTCGTCGTCGCCGACCTGCTCGACCGCGAGGTCCTCGACGCAGCCGTCGACGACGGGTTCGACGCGGTGCTGCATTTCGCCGCCCTCGCCCTCGTGGGGGAGTCGGGGACGCACCCGGAGCGCTACTACCGCACCAATGTGACGGGGACGCTGAACCTGCTCGAGGCGATGCAGGGGGCCGGCGTGGAGCGCCTCGTCTTCTCCTCCACCTGCGCCGTCTACGGGCAGCCCGACGAGGTGCCGATCCCAGAGACCGCCCCGACGCGACCGGAGAACGCCTACGGCCGCTCGAAGCTCGCCGTCGACTGGATGATCGGCGACTTCTGCCAGGCCCACGGCCTCGGCGCTGTCAGCCTCCGCTACTTCAACGTCGCGGGCGCGAGTGGCGACATCGGCGAGGATCACGAGCCGGAGACACACCTGATTCCGAACATCCTGAGGGCCGCGCTCGGGGCCAATCCGGACGTCCAGATCTTCGGGACCGACTACCCCACCCCCGATGGCACCGCGATCCGCGACTACATCCATATCGACGACCTCGCCGCCGCCCACCTCCTAGCCTTGGACGCGACGCGGCCGGGCGAGCACCGGATCTTCAATCTCGGGAACGGCAGTGGCTTCTCCGTCCGCGAGGTGATCGAGGCGACTCAGAAGGTGACGGGCGTCGAGGTGAACGCGCGCGAAGCGGACCGCCGCCCCGGAGATCCGCCGATGCTGGTGGCCGCGGCCGATCGCATCCGCTCCGAGCTCGGCTGGGCGCCGCGCAAGCCCAAGCTCGAGGACATGGTCGCGGATGCCTGGGCGTTCGCCCAGGCGCGCCCAGACGGCTACTCAGAGTAGGTCGGCAAGCTCCTCGAGCGCGGTGGCGAGGACTTCCTCCGGCGGGCGAGCGGCATCGATCGTCCGGATTCGCTCTGGTTCCTGCTCCGCGAGCGTCAGGTAGGCAGCGGCGATGGCCTCGAAGAAGCTGTCGGCTTCCCGCTCGAGGCGATCGACGGGCTCAGCCCGCGCCTGGGAGCGCGCGCGGCCGGCGGCCGGGTCGATCGTAAGCAGGAGCGTCCGGTCAGGCCGGAGACCTCCGGTGGCGAACCGGTTGACCGAGGCCACGGCTTCCACCCCGAGCCCTCGACCCGCGCCCTGGTAGGCCAGCGAGGAGTCGACAAACCGGTCGAGGACGATCCAGATCCCCTCCCCGAGCAACGGGACGACTGCCTCCTCGACGAGCTGCGCGCGCGCTGCGGCGTAGAGGAGCGCCTCAGCCCGGGCGCCGATCTGGAGCGCCGGGTCCTTCACCAGGTCCCGGACGCGCTCGGCGGCGGCGACGCCACCGGGTTCGCGCAGGGCGCGGACGTCGGGACCTCGCTGCCGAAGCGCGGCGGTGAGCTCTCTCTGAAGCGTCGTCTTTCCCGCCCCGTCGATGCCCTCGATCGTGATCAGCCGCCCGGTTCGCTCCATGGTGGGGTCTGACCCTATATGTCACTACGATCGAAACGTGCTGCCGGAGCTCGATCGTCACCCGCACGCCCGAGCCGTGCTCGCCCCGATTCTCGGAGGTGCGGACGCATCGCACGCATACCTGTTCCACGGGCCGGGCGGAGCGGGTAAGCGCGCGGTCGCGCGGGCGCTCGCCGCTGAGCTGCTGTCGTCGGGCTCTCCCGATCCGGTCAGTGCACGCGATCGAGCGCAATCGGGTGCTCACCCGGACCTGACATGGGTCACGCCCAGCGGGGCGCACGAGATCCTGGTCAGTGACATCGACGCCCCGGTGGTGGCGGCGGCGAGCAAGACACCGTTCGAGGCGAGCCGGCGCGTGTTCGTGATCGAGCGCGTTGACGAGCTCGGCGACGAGGCCGCCAACCGGATGCTCAAGACGCTCGAGGAGCCAGCCTCGTTCGTGCACCTGATCCTGCTCACCGACAGACTCGTCGAGGTTCTCCCGACGATCCGCTCCCGGTGTCAGCTCGTGCGCTTCGATGCGCCCGCCGAGGATGACGTGGTGGCGGCGCTCGAGGACCTCGGGGTCGATGGCGTCACCGCCCGCGCGTGTGCGCGGCTGTCGCTCGACGACGCGCAGCGGGCCCAGGAGCTGGCGGGCGAGGAGGGCCGCACGATGCGCGCCGCGGCTGAGCAATTCGCCCGTACGGCGCTACTCGGAGAGGTCGCCGGCGTAAAGCCGTGGGCAGGTCTCCTCGGCGCGGTGCGGCGCAGCGGGGACGTGGTGCGGGCCGAACTGGAGCTGCGCGCCACCGCCGATATCGAGCTCTACCCGAAGCGCGAGCGCAAGCGCGTCGAGACCGAGTGGGCAGACCGTCTCCGGCGCGCGCGGCGCCGGATCGAGACCTCGGCGCTCGACCTCGGTCTGCAGCTGGTGTCGCTGTGGTTCGCGGACGTCGCCCTGGTCGCTTGGGGGGCCGAGGATCTCGTCCGGCACGTCGACCGCCTCGAGGAGCTGCGGTCCCATACGAGCGCCAGTCCCGCGCAGCTGCGCGAGGCCGTCGAGCTCGTCGAAGACACTCGCCAACGATTCCAGCTCAACGTCTCCGAGGATCTGGCTTGCGAAGCGCTCGCGTACCGGTTGGAGCGCGCTCTGGCCACATGAGCAGCGGACGCAGCGTCTTCCTGCGCCCACCCGAGCGCGCAGACCGGGACGAGTTCATCTCGCTGATGCGCGCCAGCCGCTCCTTCCACCGGCCCTGGGCCACCGCGCCGACCGACGATGAGCGCTTCGCCGCGTACCTGGCGGATTCGCGGCGCCACGACTTCGAGGCGATGCTGGTCTGCCGCCGCGACGACCTGGCCATCCTCGGGTTCTTCAACCTCTCCCAGATCGCCCGCGGCTCCTTCCAGAGCGCCTACCTGGGATATGCCGTCGGCAAGCCGTACGCCGGCCACGGGTACATGCGGGACGGGCTCCAGCTCGTCCTCCGCCACGCCTTCCTCACGCTGCGCCTGCACCGGATCGAGGCCAACATCCAGCCGGGCAACCGGCCCTCCATCGCCCTCGCCGGCGGTGCCGGCTTCCGGCGCGAGGGCTTCTCGCCGCGGTATCTGAAGATCGGCGGCCGGTGGCGCGACCACGAGCGCTGGGCGATCCTCGCCGAGGACTGGCGCCGGCGCAACCAGCTGGCCCTGGACACGCTGAGACCGCCGGTAGACTGAGCCCGCGACCGCCGACGTAGCTCAGCTGGTAGAGCACTTCACTCGTAATGAAGGGGTCGGGAGTTCGAGTCTCCCCGTCGGCTCTACGAGATAGCGGCAAACCGGATGATCCGTCGCCACGTCGGCGTTGCCGCGGAGACGCACGTTGCAGGGTCAGCCCCCGCTGTGACGGCGAGTCGGAGACCCGTCAGTTGCACCTCACCGCCGCCATCGCCCTCGTGGCCAGTCCCGCCACTCATCGCAGGCAAATTCACCGCCCTCTGAGGCTCGCGCCCGGTCCGCTGCGCCGCTCAGGGACCGCGAGCATCACGGCCAAGGTGATCGAGGTGGTGTACAGCCGCAGATTTGCAACGCGATACCTGTGCGCGCGCAAGAGCGGTTCGACGATTCCGATCGCCGCAGCACGAGTCGCGGAAGCGGGGCTGTCTACGATCCAGATCCGGCGACTACGTCGGCGGAACGGCACCGGCACGCGGGGGTCGCCGAGGCCAATGAAGTGCAGCCTGGGCCGTAGCAGTCGCGTGTCGTAGTAGAAGATCGGGACGTCGACAAGCGGGTATCCCGCCGTGATCATCACGTCGCGGGGCTGGCGCTTGGACGCGATGTACTCGACGACCGGGCGCGCGGGCGCGTAGAAGCCCGATCGAGAGTGGTTGACGACAAGGCCGGCGACGGAGGCGGCCACGGCGGCGCCCGCGAGGAAAACCGCGGCCCTACGGGGCACGACCGCGCAGGCGGCCGCGATCGCGGTGACCACGAACGGAGCCGTGGCTGCCGTATAGCGGGTGATCAGGATGTGCTTCCCGGCAAGATCGAGAACGAACACCCCGAGTGCGCCTACGGCGGCGAGCGCCACCAGCAGCCCCGGTGCGGAGACCCGCTTGCGGCGAGGGGCCAGCAGCAAGATCGTCACCGCGCAGACCACGGTCACCGCGCCGGCGATCGACCACAGGTTGAGCGGAACGCCGACGCGGAGGCCAAACGGCGTGCCGATCACCGACACCGAGTTGTTCCAGTTGATAGCGCCGCTGATCGCACCGCCGTTGGGGAAGTAGCCGTACTGCTGGAGCAGCAATGGCATCACCGTGGCTACCCCGGCGACAGCGACGGCTGATGAATCCAGCCCGCTCGCGCACCGACAGCTCGGCGCGCGTGGCCACCCAAATCGCGAGCGGAAAGATCACCGAGACAGCGGTGTAGTGCAGCCAGATCGCGAGGAACCCACTCAGGGCGCCGACGGTCAACAAACCGATCCGTGCGTTGGGCTTCCGGCCGGCGCGGACGGTGGCGCCGACCGCGACGACGAGCGCGAGCATGAGGAATATGTAGACGCGCGTTTCCTGCGCGTAACTTTGGATCAGCGGACTGATCGCCGCCAGGGCCGCCGCCCCGAGCGCGACGCGCCGCTCGACGAACGCGAGAGCCATCCAGTACACGAGGCCGACCAGCACCACCCCGGCCACCACCGAGGGCAAACGGGTCACCCACTCGGCCTGCGACCCCGTGCGGAGCATCCATTCGTGAAGGAAGAGGAAGTACGTCCACGGCGTCGTCTCGGTGTGTGCGACGACCCTGAACAGGGTGCCGATCGACGGCAGCGCGTGGATCACGCTGAACGCCTCGTCGGTGAAGTAGCTCGACGAGGCGACGTTCACCGCGAAATTCACCGCCGCGGCGACCAGGATCACCGGCAGTGCCCACAGCTCGGTGCGGGCGGCGAGCAAGCTGCCCAGGCGGCCGCGAGGAGGCAACGGAGACAATGTGGCAGCGGTCATCGCCGATCGTCGATCGTCGCGCCGTCTGGCTGACGATCGACCGCGCGGAAGGCTACCTTTACCTCACCCCCGTTTTGCGCAGAGGCGGTGAGAGTCCTCTCAGACCGCCTCGACGGTTGGCAGCCAGCGACGGGTGCCGACGCACGGTGCGCAAGCCACCGCGGTGATGCGGGGCGCCGCTCCTCGGCAACGCGCGCCCGGCGTAACATCCGGCGCATGGCCAAGTCATTCGTGCCGGATGACTTTGTCGTTTTGCGAGTGGCCCTTCACCGGCGACCTCGCGGTGGCAGCGCCTGCACTCGCCTCCGCTCCCGCCCCGCCCCGCCCCGCCCCGCCAGTGCGGCACAGTTCGAGCGGCTGTTCCGCTAATGCTCGGGCGCACTCGATGATCGTCTCGTGACGAGAGCGTCGTGGACAGCGATCACGGTGGCGGTGGTGCTACTGGTCGGAGGCGTGTCCGCGGTCGCCCGGGCGGCCGATCTGCGGGTGCGCGGCAATAGGTTGGTGGACGGCCCGGGCCGTGGCCGTGTCGTGCAGTTGCGAGGCATCAACCGTTCGGGGCTCGAGTACGAGTGCATCGGTGGGTATGGCTTCTTCGAGAGCCCGCACCCGTTTCGGCAGGACACCCCGACGATGATCGCGGCGATGAAGAGCTGGGGTATCAACGCGGTGCGGGTCCCGCTCAACGAGGACTGCTGGCTGGGGGTCAATACACCGCGTGGCTATGGAGGCCTGCGGTACCGGCGGATCGTCGAGCGCTACGTCGCCGCCTTGCAGGGCGCTGGGCTCTACGTGATCCTCGACTCGCACTGGGCCGCGCCGGGGCGCCACCGGGCGCTGAGCATCGAGCCGATGCCAGACAGCGACCACGCACCGGCGTTCTGGGGTTCCGTCGCCAGCACCTTCAAGCACAACCACGGGCTGATCTTCGATCTCTATAACGAGCCGCACGACATCAGCTGGACGTGCTGGCGAAACGGGTGCCGGGTCGCGGCTGCACCTCACCGGCCCGCCTACCAGGCCGCCGGCATGCAGCAGCTGGTCGACGCCGTGCGCGCGACGGGAGCCACGCAGCCGCTGATGCTCGGAGGGCTGGACTGGGCGCTGGACCTCGGGGGCTGGCTGCGCTACGAGCCGCGTGACCCGCGCCACCAGCTCGTGGCCTCCGAGCACAACTACGGCGGCGGGCTGGCGCCCTGCTTCGGCGGGTGCAAGGCCGCGGTTCTGCACACAGCGTCACGCGTTCCGGTGGTGATGGGCGAAGTTGGCGAGACCGATTGCGGCCACGGCTACATCGACCGCATCCTCCCGTGGGCCGACACGCATGGGATCTCCTACCTGGGATGGGCCTGGGACGCCGGAGGAGGCTGGACCTGCCGCGGTGGCCCAAGCCTGATCTCCTCCTACAACGGGACTCCGACGCCGTTCGGGATCGGCTACCGCGACCATCTACGGAGCCTCGGCCCGGCGACGGGGCCGAACTGAGCACGCGCCCTAGTCCGAAAGAGTGCGCTCGAGGCCGTCGCGCGTCTCGCGTTCGAGCTCCGGCATCCTCCGAGCCCGCGCGTACGCCGCCAGCGTCGCGTTGAGGAACAGGGCGAGGACGCGAGCTCGCACGAGGGTGGCATCGTCGACGCGACCGTAGGCGGCGAGGAATCGCTCCCGAGCGCCAGGCGGGAACGCGCTCCAGAACAGCGAGAGGTCGACCGCTGCGGGCGCGCGGCAGATGTCGCCCCAGTCGATGACGCCCGTCAGATCGCCGCCGTCGCCGATCAGGGCATGCCGAACGTGCAGATCGCCGTGCGCGAGCACGACATCGTCCGGCGCGGGAAGCGCAGCGGCCGCCCTGAGGATGCCGTCGGCACGGCGTGTCAGTGCGCTCGACGGGTCGACCTCATCCAATGCGGCGCGAGCTCTCGGAACGCGAACGGACATATCGGCGCGCCCCATCGGATCGATCGGGAGCGTGTCGAGCGCGGCGACTGAGAGCCGGTGCAGGCAGCCGAGGAAGGCGCCGAGATCGGCCGCCAGTCGGCCGCGAGCCTCGTCGTCGAGCCGCCGCTCCGAGATCTCGCGGCCGGTCACGATCCGGCTGCCGAACCACGGCCACGGAAACCGCGAGCTCGGGGCGCCGGGATAGGCGGCGTCGGGAACCGCGCGGGGCAGGTGCGGCGCGACCTGCGGCAGCAACCTCATCTCGCGCGTGACGCCGGGGAGGGCGATCTCGCGCCGCGGAAACCGGAAGGCGATGCCGTCGCCCGTGACCCACACGGTGTTGTCCCAGCCGACGCCAAGCCTTCGAAGGAACTCGGCGTCGAGTTCGGGATAGCGCTCGCGGATCAGCTGTCGTGCCAGCGCCTCGTCGACCTCGACCTCGGCGTCCCACTCCGGCATCCGGCCGACGTTAGACCGTGCGCCGCCTGGAACGTGGTCGCGGCGCCTCGGGTGCGTCGCTAAGCAGCGGCCGCCGTGGTTCTGAGCGGCATCGCAGTCCGCTCGATCCCGGCAACGAGGGCGCGGGCGAGCGGCTCGGGTGGGTGAGCGGGGCATGCTCGCCCGCGAGCTCGGCCCGGACCGGATCCGCGTCCAATGCCCTCGCCGCCGGCTTCGTCTCACCGACGCCAGCGCCACGGTCAGACGCTCCTCGTCGACGGCGGACGCCTGCTGCACTGACCCGCGGGCCGGGGCCGGCGTCAAGTTCTGCGCTGATCCGCCGATGGGTAGAGGGATGAGCCTCGCGGCTGCAGTTGGTCGCATCGACCAGATCCTCACCTACCAGCAAGAGCTGCTGGACCCGGCGTCACTCTCCAAGACCGCGCCGAATTCGAGCTCCGCGCAGTTTGCCGCGCAGCTGGCCTCCGCCCAGGGTGCGCAGCCATCCGGCGCCACCGGCGGCGCGGGGCTCTCGCCGTTCGCAGCCGGGGCGCTCCCCGCGTCATTCGGCATGGGCGGGACCGGCGCAGCCGGCGGGCTGGCAGGCGCGACGAAGATGCTCTCGGCGGCCAAAGCGGCGCTCGGCGGCACCTATAACCAGGGCAACCACAACGCGGTCGCGGACACCGGCAGTCAGATCCAGCAGCAGGGGACCGACTGCTCCGGGTTCGTCTCCTACCTGATGGGACCGAACGGCCTGGGGGCCTGGAACCAGAGCTACGTGACGCCCGGTATCCCGTCTGCGCCGGACCTCCAGTCGGGCAAGGGCTCCTACGTAACGATCTGGAACAACCCGAACCCGGGGAATTCCGGCCACGTGTGGATCGAGGTCCTCGGCCAGTACTTCGAGTCCTCGGGGAGCGGCGGGGTACACCAGATGGACCAGGGCGAGGTCGATCACTACCTGAGCAGCGGCGAGTACCAGCCGTTCCACCCCGCAGGCATGTAGCGCGGGCGGCCTGAGCCCCGACTGCACGCGCCCGGGGTCGTAGCCCTCACACGGGGTCCTCGGACGTGATCGCCCGGAGGTAGCGCTCCGGCGCCTCGAGGAACCCCCGGGTGAGACGGACGGCCGCGAGCTCGTCGTAGGCGGGTGAGCTCACGCCGTCCTCGTCGAGCTCGTAAAGGGCCGCCGACGGGCAGGCCAGGAGGATCGGCGAGTGGGTGGCGACGACGAACTGGGCGCCCTCGCGCGCGGCGCGGACGATCACGGCCAGGAGCGCGAGCTGTCCGGACACCGAGAGCGCGGCCTCGGGCTCGTCGAGCAGGTAGAGCCCCTCGGGGCCGAAGCGGTTCGCCGCCAGCGCCAGGAACGATTCGCCGTGGGACTGCTCGTGCATCCGCACGCCGCCGTAGATCGAGATGTCGGGGGATAGGGCAGCGCCCGAGTCGATCAGCGCGGCGACGTTGAAGAAGCTCTCGGCGCGCAGGTAGTAGCCGTTGCGCGGCTTGGTGGCGGTGAGCACCGGGGCGAGGGCGCCCTTGAGGATGCTCCGGGGCACGGCCGGGAGCTCGCCCACGCGCTCGAGCTCGCCCCCTTGAGCGTCGAAGCCGATGGCCGCGGCGACGGCCTCCAGAATCGTCGATTTGCCGGTGCCGTTCTCGCCGGCGAGCATCGTCACCGGCTGGCCGAGCCGGATGCTGTCGATCGCCTCCAGCGCGGGCAGATCGAACGGGAAGCCCTGCTGCCACTCGCCCCGATCACGCCGAAGGCCGAGCACATACGGACCCGGGCCGTAGCGCCGGTTGGCCCGCGCTCGCGCCATGCGCGGACACTACAGCCGGTCGAGAAGGGCCAGCTGGCGCCGGCCGTACTCCGCATGCGCGCCCGAGGGCGAAGCGCTGAGCCGCTCGAGCGCCGAGGTCAGCAGGTCGATGCGCGGCTCCGCGCCGGCGCTCCGCTGCGCGCGCACGTACGCCGCCACCGAGGTCGTCCGCCGCTGCTTGTTGCAGCGCCGGCAGGCCACGGCCAGGTTCTCGGGCACGCCCCGGCCCCGGCGGGCCTTGGGCAGGATGTGCTCCGCCGTCAGGTCCCGCCGCCAAAGCTCACGCCCGCACCAGACGCATATGATCCCGTCCCGGGTTATCAGGTGCTCGAGCGTCATGCACCCATGACGGTAGCGTCGCGGGCGTTTCAGCGGTCCGAGGAAGCGCTCGCGCCTGGAGATGTGGGCCGCCGCTCGGCGGGATCGCCGACCAGGCCCGAGGGGATGCGCGTCGCGGGGCGGCGGATCGCCTCCACCGACTCGGCCGGTGCCTCGCCCTCGATCACGCGCAGCATCGGCCTGCTCTGGCCGGCCTCGTCCGGCCACAGCACGTCGGCGACGTCCATGAACGTGATCACGCGCTTGACCGGGGCGCTCACCGGGCGATCGACCTCCACGTCGTGCCCGGCCCGCCGGGCGGACGCAAGCTCGTCCATGATCGCCTCGAGGCCGGTGCAGTCGATGAACTCGAGGGCAGAGAGGTCGATTCGAACGTCGTCGGCCCCAGGAGCGGAGCACGCGCAGACGCGCCGTGAGCCGTCGGCGACGACGATGTCGAGGCCCGCCGAGCAGGATGAGCCGCAGCGCGCCGTCGAGATCGGTGCCCTCGAGCATCTCGAACGGCCTGCCCACCCGCTCGACGGCGGCGACGGTTCTCCTGCGGCCGGCCGGCGAGCGGGACGAGCTCGACCGAGCCGGGACAGTCGGGGCACCCGTTGTCGTGGCCGTCGACTGCGTCCCGCCACGATGAGGCCGTGGCCCATCCGCAACGGTGGCAGCTATACAGCGGCACAAGATCAACTTTCCCACCCCCGCGAGCGTCCAAACTACCTTCATTCGGAGCGCCGTTCGACCGGGACCCGGCAAGAGAAATGCCAGGGCCGTGCGCCTCCCGGCGCGGCGAGCCGGTTGGAGGCCAAAGGCCGGCGCCTGACGCCCCCTGGACGCGTCTCTCGGCGGCCTCGGTCACGATCGCGCGGCATTCGCAAGCTTTGAGCAAAGAAAGGAGACTCCCCGATGAGTGACGCCATTCCCGCCGGTCGCATGCGCCTGCCGGAGGTCGCCGGCCGGCAGTACGGAGCGATGCTCCGGCTCCAGGGCGCGATCGACCTGGACCGCGGCCTGCACGACCTGATCACCCTACGAGCCTCGCAGGTCAACGGCTGCGCGTTCTGCATTGACATGCACTGGAAGGACGCCCGAGCCCGTGGTGAGACCGAGGAGCGCCTGTACATGCTGGGCGCCTGGCACGAGAGCACCCTCTACGACGAGCGTGAGCGCGCCGCGCTGGCGCTCTGCGACGCGATCACGCTCATCACCGAGGGCCACGTTCCCGACGAGGTGTGGAGCGAGGCCAGCGCCCGGTTCGACGACTACGAGCTGAGCCAGCTGGTGTTCGCGATCACCGCGATCAACTCGTGGAATCGCTTGATGATCGCGACCCGGACGGAGGCAGGTCACTACCAGCCCGCGGCGGGCGTACCGGCACCAGCACGCTGAACAGGTGCTCGAGCGTCCGCGCCGGGTCGTCGGTCAGCCCGGTGTGGACCTCCGAGGGCTGGATCACCGTCGAGGACTGAGCCGCCACCCAGCCGAAGCGCTCGGAGGGCGAAAGCTGCGCCAGCGAGCGCCGCCCTCGGGCTCGCCGGCGACGACGGCCGCGATCGCCTCGAGAGGCGGACGCACGGCGGCGGGTCGAGCTCCGGCGCGAACGCGGCCAGTCGTGGCTCGTCGAGCTCGATCCGGGCGGCCAGGAACTGGCGCTGGCGGCAGAACAGCACCACGCCGACGTTCATGCACTCGCCGCGCTCGATCCGCGGCACGACGCGCAGGATCGTGTACTGGAAGGGAGCGCGCGCTACGCGTCACCACGGGCATCCTCGGCCTCCGTCACGAACTCTCGCGGCGCGCTGAGCCGCTCGCCGAGGAACGCCGCGGAAGTCGGCGCGCCGCGCCGCGGGAGCCTCGCCCAGCCACTCCGTCCGGAACGAGCGCCACCGCGCCCTCCACGGCCTCCGCGGCGGCGCTGCGCCAGGCGCTCGTCGGCCTCGGCGATCGGGCCGGCCGGGGCAGCAGCACGTGGTCGCGCATGAGCGGGAACGGGGCGTGGGCGGAGGCGGCGAGCGGCGCCTCGCCGTGCTGGCGGTAGAAGCGCGGCGCCGTGGTCGATCAGCCAGGTGCGGCCGTGCCAGACGAGCAGGTTGGGGTTGCGCGGAGTCCGGTCGACGTTCATGACGAGCGCGTCGAGCCACACCATGTCCGCGGCCAACGCCGGGTCGAGCGCCCGCGCCGCGGCGGGGGTGAAGGGCAGCGCGCCCGGAAGGAAGTCGACGCCGAGGTTCTCGCCCACGCTGGCGTCGGCGAGCTCCTGGATCTCGACGTCGGGCTCGGCCCGGGCCAGCTCGGGCTCGAGCTCGGCGACGACCAGCTCGGGCACGAGCAGCCCGAGGGCGCGCGCCAGCTCCCCCGCCACCACCTCGGCCACGAGCGCCGCGGGTCCCTGGCCGGCGCCGCGGAACTTCATCACGTACAGGCCGTCGTCGTCGGCTTCGACCAGCCCGGGCAGCGATCCGCCCTCGCGTAGCGGGGCGACATAACGGGTCGCGGTCACGTGGCGCAGGCGAGTGTCGGTCTCCAGCGGTCACGGTCCGCGAGAATAGGGCTCCCGATGAGCCGTCATCTGGACATCGCCGGATGACCCTGCCCTTCGATCCGATCGAGGAGGCGGGCCGCCAGTGGCGCAAGCACTGGGGCACGAGCATGGTGGCGCCGATGATGGCCGTCACCTCGATCATGCGCGTCCAGCAGATCCTGCTCGCGCGGCTGAACGAGGCGCTGGCCGCCTACGGGCTCACCTTCGCCCGCTACGAGGCGCTGATGCTCCTGTACCTGAGCCGGCGCGGATCGCTGCCGCTGGGCAAGATGGGAGCGCGCCTCCAGGTGCATCCGACGAGCGTCACCAACCTGATCGACGGTCTGGAGAAGCTCGGCTACGTCGAGCGCACCCCGCACCCGAGCGACCGGCGCACGACGCTGGCCTCGATCACCGACCGAGGGCGCGAGGTGGCGGCCGAGGCCACCGAGGCGCTGCACGCGATCCGGTTCGGGACGCCCGCGCTGCGCAAGAGCGAGCTCGAGTCGGTCACCCAGGCGCTCGGCGCGTGGCGCGAGACCGCGGGTGACTTTGCGGTGGAGAAATAGTTTGACGTCCGACTATTTGAGGAGCTAGGATTTCCTGATGAGCGCGACTGCAGCGAAGGTTCCGGCGTCGTATGAGGAGTGGCGTGAGGCGTATGGGTTGACGCCGGAGCGCGATGCGCCGTTTACGACGTCTGTCGGGGGAGGAGGTCCGGCCGTTGTATACGGAGGCGGATGTCCGCGGGGAGATCGGGCTTCCCGGTCAGTTCCCGTTTACGCGTGGGGTGTATCCCTCGATGTATCGGGGGCGGTTGTGGACGATGCGGCAGTTCGCGGGGTTCGGGTCGGCGGCAGGATACGAACAAGCGGTTTCGGTATCTGCTCGAGCACGGTCAGACGGGGCTGTCGCACGGCGTTTGATATGCCGTCGTTGATGGGTCATGACTCCGACCATCCCCGGTCGCTGGGTGAGGTGGGCCGGGAGGGGGTGGCGATCGACACGCTGGATGACATGGAGGCGCTGTTCGATCAGATCCCGTTGGATGAGGTCAGTCGGTGTCGATGACGATCAACGCGCCGGCGGCGATCATGCTGGCCTTCTATGTGGTCGCGGCGGAGGAGAAGGGGATTCCGTCGGAGCGGCTTGTCCGGGACGATCCAGACGGACATCCTCAAGGAGTACATCGCGCAGAAGGAGTGGTGCTTCCCGGTCGATCCGGCGATGCGCCTCGTGGGGGACATGATCGAGTGGTGCGCGGGCACATGCCGCGCTGGCATCCGATCAGCATCAGCGGCTACCACATCCGGGAGGCGGGGTCCACGGCGGCGCAGGAGCTGGCGTTCACCTTGAAGGACGGGCTCACCTACGTGGAGCAGGCGGTGGCGCGCGGGCTCGATGTGGATGACTTCGCGCCGCGGCTGAGCTTCTTCTTCAACGCCCAGATCGACTTCTTTGAGGAGATCGCGAAGTACCGGGCGGCCCGGCGGATCTGGGCGCGGGAGCTCCGGGACACGTTCGGGGCGCGTAAGCCCGAGTCGTGGCGGATGCGCTTCCACACGCAGACGGCGGGGGTGTCGCTGACGGCGCAGCAGCCGCTGAACAACATCGTGCGCACCGCGATCGAGGCGTTGGCCGGCGTGCTCGGCGGGACGCAGTCGCTGCACACGAACTCCTACGATGAGGCGCTGGCGCTGCCGACGGAGGAGGCGGTCCGGATCGCGCTGCGCACGCAGCAGATCATCGCCCATGAGACGGGGGTGGTGAACACGATCGATCCGCTGGGTGGCGCCTACTTCGTGGAGTCGCTGACCGATCGCCTGGAGGAGCTCGCCTACGAGTACTTCCACAAGATCGATGAGCTGGGCGGGATGGTGCAGGCGGTGAAGACGGGGTTCCCGCAGCGGGAGATCGCCGACGCGTCGTTCGAGCTCCAGTCCGAGATCGACGCCGGCCGCCGGATCGTGGTCGGGGTCAACCGCTTCACCGAGGGTCACGATGGCGAGCTCGAGACCTGGCGGATGGATCCGGCGCTCGAGCGCAAGCAGATCGAGCGCGTGCAGGGCGTGCGCGGCCGTCGCGACGGCCAGCGCGTCGAGACCGTCCTCACCGACCTCAAGGAGGCCGCCGGCCGGCGCGAAGAACCTGATGCCGATCCTGCTCGACGCCGCCCGCGCCCACGCCACCGAGGGCGAGATCGTCCAGGCCCTGCAACAGGTCTGGGGCGACTACCGCGAACAACCCGTCTTCTGAGAGTCCGCCCGGCAACCCTCGACGACGCGGAGCCGCTGGCTCGCGTCTACGCCGCCGTGGTCCCGGAGGGCATGCTCGGCGGCCAGCCTCCGGTCGACGTGCCGGCGCGCGACCGAGCGCTACCGCGAGCTGATCGCCTCCGACGGACGCCGAGGCCATGTGGGTGCTCGAGGACGAGGGCGAGGTGGTGGGGGAGGCGAGCGTCACCTCGCGCATCACCGGCGTCCTCTCGCTCGGGATGGCGATCCTCCCGGCGGCGCGGGGCCGCGGTGGCGGGCGGGCGCTGCTCGAGGCGGTGCTCGAGCACGCCCGCGCCACCGGGGCGCACAAGGTCGACCTCGAGGTGTGGACCGACAACGCCCGCGCCATCAACCTCTACGCGGCGATGGGCTTCGAGGTCGAGGGCCTGCGGCGCGACCACTACCGCCGGCGGGACGGCAGCCTGCGCAGCACGCTGATCATGGCCCGGCGTCTGTGACTGTGATCGATCTTCCCCGCATAGCGGGGCATATCGATCACGGGCGCCCCAGAGCGCTCGTCTGCAACCGAGGGCTAGTCGATCCCGCGCGCCCGGGCGTCCCGGCGCATCGTCCGCGCCACGTACTCGTCGACGCTCCAGCGCTCCTCGCGCCACGGGTCGCCGCGGTGGTGGTAGCCGTTTCGCTCCCAGAACCCGAGCTGGTCGCCCTCGAGCACCTCGAGGCGCTTGATCCACTTGGCCGACTTCCACAGGTACAGGTGGGGGACGAGCAGCCGCGCGGGGCCCGCCGTGATCCGCCTCCAGCGGCGCGCCCTCGGCCTCCCACGCCACCAGCGCCGGATGCTCGAGCACGTCTGAGAGCGGCAGGTTGGTCGTGTAGCCGCCGTAGCAGTGGGCCAGCAGATGCGAGGCCTCCGGCCTCGGCCGAAGCGCGCTCCAGCAGCGCCCCCACGCCACGCCCCGCCACCGCATCCCGAACTTCGACCACCGGGTGACGCAGTGGATGTCGCCACTCCAGTCGACCTGCTCGAGACCCGTGAACGCCGCCCAGTCGAGCACGTAGGGGTCCGCCACGGCCCCGTCGACCGAGAGCAGCCAGCGGTCGCGATCGACGCGCGGCGTCCCGCCGACGCTCAGCACCGGCCACTTCACCGTCGGCGACTGGCCCGGCGGCAGGCGCTCGGGGTCGATCCCCAATGACCGGGCGCGGCGGCGGCCGCGCTCGCCGAACATCTTCGGAGTGATGGGCATGCCAGCATTGATTGTCGACGATGCAGGAGGACCTGGCACCGCTGAGGCCGCAGGTCTACCTCGACCCGCGCCCTCCCGAGCACTTCGACCGCTTCCACGCCTGGGCGCGCACGCACGAGCCCGACTGGGTGTGGACGCTCAACCGGATCGTGTTCACGCCGATCGCCTGGTTCGTGTTCCGGCTGAAGGGCGTGCATCCGGAGCGCGTCCCCGCCGCCGGCCCGGCGATCCTGGCGCCCAACCACTTCTCGGCGATGGACCACTGGCTGATCGCCTTCCACCTGGGCCGGCCGCTGCGCTTCATGGCCAAGTCCCAGCTCTTCCGCGGCCGTCCGCTCGAGTGGTTCCTCCCCCACGCCGGCGTCTTCCCGGTGCGCCGCGGCCTAGGTGACGAGGAGGCGATGACGACGGCCCGCGTCCTGCTCGAGCGCGGCGATCTCGTCGTGATGTACATCGAGGGCGGTCGCTCGCGAACGGGTCGGCTCGGCAACCGAGCCCGCCCGGGGGTAGGCAGGCTGGCGCTCCAGACCGGCGTCCCGGTGGTCCCGGTGGCGATCTACGGCTCAGAGCGCGCGCGCAACTGGCGCCGGCTCGAGTTCCCGAAGGTCACCGTCGGCTACGGCGAGCCCCTCCGCTTCGAGCCCGAGCCCGATCCCTCGCGCGAGCGCCGGCAGCAGGTCGCCGACCAGATCCACGCCGCGATGCGCGCCCTGCACGAAGGCCTCGAGCGGAAAAGCTAGACCCGGACCGCCACCAGCCCCACGGCCAGCACGACCATCGCCAGCCACAGCGCGGACAGTGCTCCGTCGAGGGGTGCGGCGAGCGTCTCCCGCGTCACCTCCAGGACCTGGCCGTCGCGCAGTCGCTGCGAGCCCTGCACGTCGAGCGTCTGCCGGCGCAGCCGGCGCACGGGCGTCGAGAGCCGGCGCTGGGCGACGCTGAGCAGGAAGCACGCCACGCTCACGAGTACGCCCGCGGCGGTGATCCGCAGCGCGCTCGAGAAGAACCCGGTGAACGCGGGAAAGGCGCCCCAGGCGAGCGCGAACCAGCGTGTCGTTGTGAAAGCGCCCCCGTCCGAGCTCGAGGTTGTAGGCGGGGACGAGCAGCGCGCCGACACACCACCAGCGGCACGAGCAGCGGCGAGATCACGACCGCCCCGGCGACGCCGATCGCCACCGCGCCGGCCAGCGACACGGCCGCCAGGCCGATCAGCGTCCGCCGCGACAGCGCGGTGTCGAGCGGGCTGCCCGTTCAGCTCGTCGAGCGCGTGCGCGCTCACGCCCACCGCCAGGAAGAACGCGCCCAGCGCCGCGCCCAGCCGGTCCAGATGGACGACCGGCGCCGCGGCCGCGCCGAGCGCCACATAGCTCAGATGCCAGGCCGTGTACGGCGGGTGCAGAACGGTGATGAGATCCCGCCAGCCGCCGCGACGCAGGGAGTAGAAGGCCGGACGAAGCTCACGTGGCGCGCTGGCCATCGCGCACCCCCCACATGACCACGCCGGCCCCGAAGCTCATCCGGCGCAGCCGCACCTCGCCGATCCCGGCGGCCTCCCACAGCCCCACGAGGTCGGGCACGCGGGCGTGGAACTCCTCGATGTTCGGCCCCAGGAACCGCCCCACCGAGACCCAGGCCGGAGAGACGACCCGCCCCAGCAGCGGCAGGCCGACGCGGGTGTGCACCCGCCACGCCCCCCGGAGCGCCGCGGACGAGGGCACGCCGAACTCCACCATCCCGATCCGCCCGCCCGGCTTCACCACGCGCGCCAGCTCCCGCATCGTCGCCGCCGGGTCGTCGACGTAGCGGAGCAGATAGGTGAACGTGAGCGCGTCGAACTCGCCGTCGGCGAACGGCAGCCGCTCGGCCTCGCCCTGGACGAAGGTCGCGCGCGGCACGCCCCGGGCGCGGGCCCGCCCCAGCATGTCGGAGCTCTGGTCGAGCCCGACCACCTCGGCACCCCGCGCCGCCACCGCGGCCGTCACCAGTCCGGTTCCGCACGCGACGTCCAAGACCCGCTGCCCCGGACCGCGCGCCCACGGCCTCGATCATCGCCCGCCGCCACCGCGGGTCCTGCCCGAAGCTCATCACCGCGCCCATCCGTCATAGCGCGCGGGCAGCCCGGCGAACAGCTCGAGCGCGTGGCGCTTGCGCGGCGAAGATGGGCTGTGCGGGGCGGCGGCCACCGGCCGGCAAACGTTAACCGGTCACGACGACCGGCCCGGTCGCGACGGCCGCCCCGGTCAGCCGCTCCGCCAGACGGCTGTGGCGCCGGCCGGTATCGGGCGTGCGCGCGGCGCGCGCGATCACGTCCCGCGTCCCGACGATGACGGTGGCCAGCCGCGCCCGGGTCACCGCGGTGTAGAGCATCTCGCGCCGCAGGAAGAACGCGCCGGCGGCGGGGTGGGCCACGATCACCGCCACCGGGAGCTCGATCCCCTGCCCGCGGTGCACCGAGCAGGCGTAGGCCGAGCCGCAGCGACTCGGACTCCTCGCTCGCCAGCCGGAACACGGTCTCCTCGGCCGCCAGCAGGAGCGCCCCCTCGTCGTCCTCGTCGACCAGCCGGATCACGGTCCCGTTCATCAGGCCGAGGTCGTGCAGATTGCGTCCGGTCATCATCAGCTTGTCGCCCATCCGCAGGCGGCCGCCGCGGACGGCGCGGCCGTCGGGATTGAGCCGCTCGCGCAGCGCTGCGTTCAGCGCGTCGATCCCGAGCTCGCCCTTGTACACGGGCGCGAACACCTGGATGTCGCTCGACGGGGTCGACGCTCGTAGTGCGTGGGCAGGCGCTCGCACACGAGCGAGACGATCTCCTCGCGCGCCGCGCGCGCGTCCGCGCGCTCGATCAGGAACAGATCGCGCCGCATCCCCTCCCCGGCCGCGAACGACGGCAGCGTCCCGCGGCGGATGGCGTGGGCGCCCTGGACGATCATGCTCCCCGCGGCCTGGCGGAAGATGTGGGTCAGCCGCGCGGTCGGTACCTCGCCCGCCGCGATCAGCTCGGCGAACGGCTTGCCCGCGCCCACCGGCGCCAGCTGGTCCGCGTCGCCGACCAGCACGACGTGGG
This sequence comes from uncultured Solirubrobacterales bacterium, assembly GCA_963839105.1. Taxonomy (GTDB): domain Bacteria; phylum Actinomycetota; class Thermoleophilia; order Solirubrobacterales; family Solirubrobacteraceae; genus Palsa-465. The sequence continues at coordinate 279,832 of CAWITQ010000008.1, read as the reverse complement.
TCGAAGGCCCCACCGCGCGCAGCAGCGTGACCAGGAGCTCCAGGTTCGCCATCGAGGTCTCGTCGACGATCAGCAGGTCGGCGGGCAGCGGATCGTCCTCGTCGTGCGTGGGACCTTCGCCGGGGATCCAGCCGAGCGCGGAGTGGACGGTCTTGGCGCGCACGCCGCTGGCCTCGCTCATCCGGATCGCGGCGCGCCCGGTCGGCGCGACGAGCATCACCCGCGCCCCCTGCTCCGCCGCCACCGTGGCGATCGTCCGAATCGACGCCGTCTTGCCCGTCCCCGGGCCGCCGGTGATCAGCGACAGGCGGTGGCAGAAGGCGTTCCAGCACCCCCGCTCTGCTGCTCCTCGGTCAGCTCGCTCTCGCCGATCTCCGGCTCGCGCAGGCGGCCCGCTCGGCTCGCCGACCGATCAGCTCGCGAGACCCGCTCGGCGAGCTCGGCCTCGAGCTCGGCCGTGGCCCGGCGGTAGATCCACTGCCTCCTCGCGCACGAGGTCGCCCCGCGCCACCAGCTCGTCGACGAACGCCTCGTCCGGCGCATCGCGACGCCAGCGAGCTCGTGGAGCGCAGCCGAGCAGGCCGTCGAGCGGCATGCAGGTGCTGCCGCTGCGCTCGGCCTCGACGAGGAGGTGAAGGGCGCCGGCGCGGGCGCGGTCACGCAGCTCACCGGTGCCGAGCGAGCGCGCGATGCGGTCGGCGATCAGGAACCCGACCCCGAACACGCTGGTGAGCTCGTACGGGTGCTCGGCCACGAGCCGGTGGGCGGAGTCGCCGAACGTGTCGTGGATGCGGGCGACCAGGTAGGCGAGCCCATGCGGCGCCAGCATCAGGTGCAGCCGGCGCGTGACGCGCATCCGCTCCCACGAGCGCACCGCCTCCGATGCTCGCCCGGAGCTGAGACCGGCGGCGACGAACGCCGTGTGCGGGTCGCGGTCGATCGGCGTCGAGCACGCCCTCGGCGCCGTAGGCGGTCGATCAGCCGGCGCGCCCGCTTGGGCCCGACGTGCTTGGTCCGCACCAGATACGCGGTGAGGGTGTCGACGTCGGCCGGGCGGCAGCGGCGTCGCCGCAGTGACCTTGACCTGGCGGCCGAAGCGCGGATCGTCGACCCAGGCCCCGGCGATCACGGCGCGCTCGCGCGCCTCGAGGTGGTTGAGCGGACCGACCAGGACGACCGGCTCGCCCGTCCGCCTCGGCGTCGATGACCGACCAGCCGGTCTCCGGGCTGCAGTACCGGATCCGCTGGATCGTCACCTCGGCGTTGAACTCGTCCACCGCCCGGGACGTTAGCCGTCCGCTGGCGCGCCGCCGTCCGACGCGGTGGCAGAGATGTCGCAATGCGCGGGGCGCGCGGCATGGATGCCGCGCGCAACCGGCCCCAGGGACGCCGCGCGCGCCAGCGCGCGGCCCATCATCAGCTCTCAGCGAGCCGCACCGCAGCCGCGATCCCGTCGCTGCCGATCAGACCCTGGAAGGCGCGAACCAGCGGGCGCACGGCGCGCACGCCCAGCCGCCCCTGCACGCCGAACGCATCGACCCGCGATCTCGGAGAACGAGGGCATCGCCCTCGATCCAGTTGGCGAACACCACCCGCGCCGTGCCGGGCGTCGACCAGGCCCTGAACTCCTCGGGATCGCGCAGCTCCGGGTAGTCGCGGCGCAGCGTCCAGATCCGGCCCACGATCCCGGACACGAGCGCCTCGTCGGACTCCTCGAGGACGAGGAACGGAGGGCGGCGGAACAGCTCGTCGAACGAGATGTCGCCCGGTGATCCCGGGGATCCGCCAGCGCACCAGCCGCCCGAGGCGGCGGGTGTCCTCGAGGCGCACCGTTCGCGCCGCCTCCCACAGCCGCTCGCGGGGCGCGCTCGATGACGCGGCTGTGCCGGATCCGAAGCGCCGGGTCGGGCACCCAGCTGTCGAGGGCGGGGGCTATGGCGGCAATGCTAATCACGCAACTCCTGCGTCCATCACGGCGTTACAGCGCGACGCCGGGGAACGTCCTCTACTTCCCGAAGGAGGATTTGATGCGCAAAATCCCGCTGATCGCGACGCTCGTCGCGCTCGGCCTTGCCGGGACGGCGTACGCCGCCACGGTGGTCACGCAGGTGTACGTCGTGACCGCGAAGGTCACCAAGAAGTCGGGCACCAAGGCCCACCCGAAGCCATTCGGCGCGTCGATCGGCTACACGGTGAAGCCGACTCCGTCGAGCGACCGGCCGAACGTGGTCAAGACGGTGGTGACGACGATCGCGGGCGTTCGGGTTCACCCGAACGCGTTCCCCACCTGCAGCACGTCGAAGCTCAACAGCGGCGGCCCGTCGACGTGCCCGAAGGGCTCGCAGGTGGGCACCGGGTTCCTGATCGCCGAGGTCGGCCTGGCCAGCGACCCGTCGAGCAAGGTCCTGACCTGCCGAGTCGACCTGACCGTGTACAACGGCGGCGGCAACAGCCTGTCGTATTACGTGTACGCCAACTCGGCCAACTCGAACGAGTGCCCGTCGAGCCAGGTGAAGCCGACCGCGTTCGCGGTCAAGGCCACCGAGAAGGGCACGACGCTCGTCCAGACGATCAACGTCCCGTTCTCGGTGCGCCACCCGGGGAACAGCACCACCCTCGACGCGGCGACGCTCCAGGCGTCGGTGTCGATCCCCGCGAAGTCCCGGAAGGTCAAGGGCAAGACCGTCAACCTGGTCGAGTCGATCGCGTGCCCGCTCAACCACAAGCGCCACATCTCGCTCAAGTTCACGACCGAGAACGGCAAGTCGCAGACCGCGACCGCGAACGCGGCCTGCAGCTGACGACGTAGCGACACGGCGGGGCGGCGGCCGACGTCGCCCCGCCGTTCGCGATGATCCGGGCGTGATCGACCACGCCCTGCCCGCGCTCGCACCGGTGGCGCCCGGCGTCGCCCGGCGGCTCGGGATCCCGCTGACCCTGCCCGGCGGCCGCCGGCGCCGCCCTCACCTTCGACGACGGGCCGCATCCCGAGGGCACGCCGGCGATCCTCTCGATCCTGGCCGCAGCAGGCGCCCGCGCGACGTTCTTCCTCGTCGGCGAGCAGGTCGAGCGCCGGCCGGCGCTGGCGCGCGAGATCCACGACCGCGGGCCACGTCGTCGCCCTGCACGGATACCGCCACCGGCTCCAGCTCCGGCTGAGCGCCGATGCGATCCAGGACGACCTGGCCCGGGGGTCGGCGGCGATCGCGGCGGCCACCGGGAGCGCTCCGCGCCTGCACCGCCCGCCCTACGGGATCTACAGCGGCGCCGGGCTGGCCGCGGCGCGCGAGGCGGGGCTGGAGCCGCTGCTCTGGTCGCGCTGGGGCAAGGACTGGCGGCGTTTCACGACGCCCGCGCGGATCGCCGCGCGGGCGACTCGGGCGCTCGGCGCCGGCGACGTGATTCTCCTGCACGATGCGGACTTCTACAGTGCTCGGGGCTCGCATCGGCGGACTGCGGAGGCCCTGTGCAGCATCTTGAACACCCTCGATCGCCGCGGAATCGGTACCGTCCTGCCTGTCTGACACGCTTGCGGATCCGGCGGCGACGATGCGCAGCGCCGCGCCGCGGGCGAGTTCTCGCCGGCCGGCGAAAGCAGCGCGGAGCGCGTGTCTGGACGCGACCCAGATCCATGACGACTGCCTCCTCCACGACCGACATCGGCCGCTTCGCAATCGGCTTCGACCATCGCGACCGCGCACGCCTGCACGCGCTGATCGACGAGGTGCTCGACTCCGAGCGCTGGACCGAGGCGTCGATGACGGCGCGGTTCGAGGCGGCTTGGGAGGAGCACAACGGCGCTGCCGGCGGTGGCGGTGTCGAGCTGGGCGGGCGGCGCGCTGGCGGCGCTGTCCTTCGCGGGCGTCTCCGGAGAGACCGTGCTCTGCCCGTCGAACACGTTCATGGCCACGCCGCTGGCGGCCATCGGCGCGGGCGCGCGGGTCGAGTTCGTCGACTGCAACCGCGAGGACCTGTGCATGTCGTTCGCCGACTTCGAGGCCAAGGCCGAGAAGCACCGGCCCCGGGCGGCCTTCCTGGTCCACATCGGCGGCCACATCGCGTTCGAGTCCGAGCAGATCGCCGCCTACTGCCGCGAGCACGGGATCTTCCTGATCGAGGACTGCGCCCACGCCCACGGCGCCTCGTGGAACGGCCGGCGGCCCGGGTCCTACGGCGACGCCGGCGTGTACTCGCTGTACGCCACCAAGACCGTCTCGACCGGCGAGGGCGGCGTGCTCGTGTCGACGCGGCCCGAGGTCATCGAGCACGCGCGCGCCTTCCGCAACTACGGCAAGCCCTCCTATGAGGTCGCGGGGCTCAACTTCCGCATGAGCGAGTTCACCGCCGCGCTGGGCCTGATCCAGGTCGAGCGCCTGCCGGAGATCGTGGCCTGGAAGAACCGCGGTCGCGCGCGAGCAGCTCGATCCGCAGTATCCTGCGCGCCTGGAGCTCCCGGAGGGCATGGACCTCCGGGCTCTACAAGTACATCGTGTTCGACTGGCTCGAGCGCTCGACGGGGCGCGTCTACGACGAGCCCTGCCACCGGATCATGGGCCGCTCCGATCTGGAGCTGCCGAACACCGACTGGGTCGCGCGTAACCACTCGTGCGTACCGCTCTACTACCGGCCATGAGGGTTCTCGTCACAGGCGGCTCGGGCTTCATCGGCTCGCACGTCGTGGACAAGCTCCGCGCGCGCGGACACGAGCCGGTCATCTACGACCTTCGTCCGTCGCCCGTGGCACGAGGACAGGCACCGTGGACACCGTGCTCGGGTCGATCACCGACCGCGAGGCGCTGGAGCGCGCGCTGCACTCCTGCGACGCGGTCGCGCACCTGGCCGCGGTGGCCGACGTCAACGACGTCCACGCCTCGCCCGAGGACGCCGAGCGCGTCAACGCGCGCGGGACGGTGGCGGTGCTCGAAGCGGCGCGGCGCGCGGGCGTCAAGCGGATCGTCTACGCCTCGACGATCTGGGTCTACTCCGATTGCGAGGGCGAGGCGGTCGACGAGGAGACGCTGCTGCCGGCGCCATCGCACCTGTACACGAGCACGAAGCTCGCCGGCGAGCTCTACTGCAAGGCCTACCAGGAGCTCTACGGGATCGACTACACGATCCTGCGCTTCGGGATTCCGTACGGGCCGCGGGCGCGCGAGGCGGCCGTGATCCCCGCGTTCGTGGGCAAGGCGCTCCGGGGCGAGGCGTTGACGCTGGCCGGTGACGGGTCGCAGTCGCGTCGGTTCGTGTACGTCGAGGACCTGGCCGACGGCGTGGCTTCGGGTCTGGACGACGTCGCCGCCAACCGCGTCTACAACCTCGCGAGCGACGAGAACGTCTCGATCAAGCAGATCGCCGAGACGGTGCGCGACCTGATCGGCGACGTCTCGATCGAGTACACGCCGGCGCGGCCCGGGGATTTCGGCGGCAAGGTCGTGTGCTCTCGCCGTGCCCTCGAGGAGCTGGGCTGGAGCGCCGCGACGCCGTTCACCGAGGGCGTCCGCCGCTACATCGAGTGGCGCCGCGCCCAGGCCGCCCCGTCGCCCGAGGTGATTCCCGGCCGGCGAGCCCGACGCCGAGGCCGGCCCGCGCAAGGTCCTGATCATCTCCGCCGACATCGGCGAGGGCCACGACCTGCCGGCGCGCGCGGTGGCGCGCGAGTTCAAGGACGAGGACCCCGACGCGCTGATCTCGATCGTCAACGGCCTGCCGGCGATGGGGATCGTGCTCACGCGCATCCTGCGCGAGAACTCGGCCTTCATGTTCCGGTTCGTGCCCTGGTGGTTCGACTTCCAGTACCGGCTGTTCATGTACTTCGCGCCGACGCGGTGGCTGTCGCGGCGGCTGCTCTACGCGCTCGGCCACCGGGGCCTGATGCGCCTGATCCGCGCCCACGACCCGGACTACATCGTCTCCACGTATCCGGGCGTGACCGCGGTGCTCGGCGAGTTACGCCGCCGCCGGCGATTGGACGTGCCCTGCTACTCGTCGATCACCGACCTCGCCGGCCTGCACTTCTGGGCGCACCCCGGGATCGACCTGCACTTCATCACCCATCCCGAGTCCGCCGAGGAGGTCGAGCAGATCGCCGGACCCGGCTCGGTGCGGTGGGCCAAGCCGCCGACCAACCCGGCGTTCCTGGCCGCGCGCTCGCGTGCCGACGCCCGGCGCGCGCTGGCGCTCCCGGGCGAGGGCAAGGTGATTTCGGTATCGGGCGGCGGCTGGGGCGTCGGCGACCTGCTCGGAGCCACGCGCGTGGCCCTGGATGCGCATCCAGACGCCACCGTGCTCTGCCTGTGCGGGCGCAACGACCGGCTCCGCGCCGAGGTGTCAGAGCGCCTGGGCGAGCGAGCCCCGGCTGCGGGTGATGGGCTTCACCGACCGGATGGGCGACGTGCTCGCCGCCAGCGATGCGCTCGTCCACTCGAGCGCGGGCCTGACCGTCCTGGAGGCGATCATCCGCGGGTGCCCGGTGGTCTCCTACGGGTTCGGATACGGGCACGTGCGGGCGTCGAATGCGGCGCTCGAGCGGTTCGGCCTCGCCCAGGTGGCGCGGGATCTGGACGCGCTCGGCCCCGCGCTGGAGCGGGCACTGTCCGATGGGCGGCCCGAGCCGGACCCGTCCTTCGCGCGGCGGCCGTCGACGGCGTCGCTGATCCTGGACGACGAGCGGCGGGCGCGCCGGCTCCCGGCCTGGCGCCTGCGGACGGTCCGGGCGTTCACGGTTGCCCTGGCCGGGTTCCTGATCGCCGGCTGGGCGATGGCGACGGGGGCCTCGTACTCGCTCGTGTCGCGGATCGCGCCGATGCGCCCGGTGACCGCGGTGGCGACGGGGCGCTCGGAGGTCGGCGTGCTCGTCGACGCGCCGGCGAGCGACGTGCCCCTGGTGGCCGATGCGCTGGCCGCCAACGGGATCCATGCCTCGTTTGCCCTGAGCCACCCGTCGGGCGTGGCGGTGGCCGGCGACGACACCCTGCCGCGGGTCACGAACCACGGGATCGTCGGTTGGCTCGGGACCCGGCGCGAGCTCCATCACCTCGTCGGCTCGGGACGCCGGCATTTCCTCTACGCCTCGAGCGGTCCGAGCGTGGGCCAGTGGCTGTTCGCGCACGGCGCGGGCGGTCGCCTCGTCGCCGGCGCGGTGGTCGTGGACGATCGCGGTGACCGCTTCGGGTTGCTGCGCCCGGGCGAGGTCGTCCAGCTGACCGTGCGCAAGCCCGCAGAGGTGCAGACGCTGGTCGACGAGCTGGCGAGGAAGCTGCACGCCGAGCACCTGAACGCGGTGTCCGGTGGGGCGGCTGATGCGCGACGCCGGCGCCCCCGTCTAATCTTTTCGGGGCCTCGCTGCGCTCGGCGTCCGTGGGGCCGGGTTCGCCGGCATCCATGCCGGCGCCGCGTCGGTTACCCGCCGCGCGCCGCCGGCACCACGTCCTCCGCGAACCGCCGGAGCTGCTCGTCGGCATCGCCATCGCCCCAGAAGATGAACGTGTCGAAGCGGTACTCCTCGTGTAGGCGCCGCAGGTCGTCGACCCATTGGCTTCGCCGGCCCCCGGAGGAAGCCCTCGGACTCGCCGGCGGTGATGACGCCGTTGACGTTGGCGACGCGGCGGATCGCCGCCGGGTCGCGCTTGGCCGCCTTGGCCGCCTCGTCGATCGCGTTCTGTCGCTGCGGGACCTCCTCGAGCGGGAGCCGGGGGACGCTAGGGAGCCAGCCGTCCGCGAGCCGGCCGGTCAGCCGGACCATCCGCGGGCCGTAGGCGCCCAGCCAGATGCCGATCGCGTGCGCGGGCGGTGGACCCGGCTTGAAGCCCCTGACCCGGTAGTGATCGCCCTCACGGTGACCGCGCCTCGCCGCTCCAGGCGCGGCGGATGATCTCGATCGCCTCGGCCAGGGCGTCGACGGCGCCACCGGGGCTCCGGCGGGGTCCACCCATGGCCTCGATGGCGTCCCAGAACGCGCCGGCGCCGAGCCCGAGCTCGAACCGGCCATTCGAGAGGACGTCGATCGACGCCGCCGCCTTGGCGAGGACGGCCGGCGGGCGGAGCGGCAGGTTGGCCACGTCCGGGACGAGCTTCAGCGTTCGTCGTGCGCCCGGCGATGTAGGCCAGCAGCGAGAACGTGTCCAGGAAGCGGCGCTGGTACGGGTGGTCCTGGACGCCGATCAGGTCGAGCCCGAGCTCCTCGGCCGTGAGCGCGCGTTGAACGGTGCGCTCCACGTCTTCGGCGTCGGGGACGAGGAAGACGCCGAACTGCGGCGCCGGCATTACCAGTGCACGCCGCGCGTCGCCTGCGCGAACGCGCGCTGCTCCGCCGTCTGGCGGTCGTCCTGCTTGGCCCCGTCGCTCTCCGGGAACAGGTTGTAGGCCTGGTTGGCGATCAGGTCCTGCGCACCGGGCACGATCGCGTAGGTCAGCTGCCCGAGGTTGCCGAGCGTGGTCGCCATCCGCTTGGGCCGCTTGCGGATCGCCTCGGTGATCATGTCGGCCGCCTGCTCCGGGCTCAGCGTGGGGAAGCGGTCGTACATCTTGGTCGGAGCGATCATCGGCGTGCGCACGAGCGGCATGTACACGGTGGTGATATGGACCCTGTCGCCGATGATCTCGGGCCCGATCGACTTCGAGAACGCGTCCAGCGCGGCCTTCGACGCCACATATGCCGAGAACCGGGGCGTGTTCATCTGCAGCCCGATCGTCGAGACGTTGATGATGTGGCCCGACCCGCGCTCTCGCATCACCGGCAGCAGCTTGAGGATCAGCTTGACCGGCGCGAAGTAGTTGAGCTGCATCGTCCGCTGGTAGTCGTGGAAGCGCTCGTAGGCGCGGTCGATCGAGCGGCGGATCGACTTGCCGGCGTTGTTGATCAGGATGTCGACGGCCACGTGCTGATCGAGCACCTCGTCGGCCAGCCGGTCGATGTCGTCGAGGTCGGTGAGGTCTCCGGGATGGACCGCGGCCCGTCCGCCCTCGGCCTCGATCTCGTCCTTGATCTCCTCGAGCTTGTCCCGCGAGCGGGCGACCAGCAGCGGGACGCCGCCGGCGGCGCCGACCTTGAGCGCCACCTCCTTGCCGATCCCGGACGAAGCGCCGGTGATGAGTACGACCTTGTCCTCCACCGAGTTCTCGATCGAGGGCGCGAGCACCCCGCCACCGAACGGGATCCGTCGCGTGAAGGCCCTCAGCGTGCGTACGCCCGAGCCGGCGATGTCGAGTGGATTCGGAGGGGCCATGGTGGTTGACCGTACCACTGCGGGGATGGTGGCGCGACGGGTTTTCGAGCCCGCGTCCCGTGTCGCTCGCGTGGGCCCCTAGTGCGCATCCATCCGCCACCCATGCGAACATGTGTTCGTGTGACTGATGATCGTCTGTGCCCTCTTCCCCCGCTTCCAGCTGACCGTCGCCGCCGGCGATCGGACCGAGCTGCTGCGCACCCCGGTGGCGCTCGCCCCCGAACCGGGAGCGGTCCAGGCCGTGGGCGAGGTATCGCTCGCGGCGGAGGCGTTCGGGATCCATCCGGGGATGCGGATGGGCGAGGCGCTGGCGCGATGTCCGCGGCTGACGTTGCTGCCGCCCGATCCCGCCGGCGTCGCCGACCTGTGGGAGCGGTTGCTGGTGCGCCTGGAGTCGATCGGCGCGGCGGTGGAGCCCGAGCGGCCCGGCCTCGCCTGCTTCGACGCGCGCGGGCTGCTCCGCCTCCACGGGGCTCGGCTGGCCGGCGAGCGCGATCGCGTCGAGAGCGTGATCGCCGCGGCGCGGCGAGCGGTGCGCGTGCCCGCGCGGTTCGGAGTGGCTCCCTCGCGCTTTGCCGCGGTGGCGGCGGCGACCCGGGCGCGGGTGCGCCGGCCGGTGATCGTCGCCGGCGAGCGGGGGCAGGCGAAGGCGTTTCTCGCGTCGATGCCGGTGGCGTTGCTCCGGGCGCGTCCCGCGCTCGCCGAGCTGCCCGAGGCGCTCGAGCGATTGGGGATCAGGACGCTCGGCGAGCTCGCCTCGGTGCCGCCCGCGGCGCTGGCCGACCGGTTCGGGCGGCTGGGGCTCGTGGCCTACGAGCTGGCTAACGGCGGCGACGGCGCGCTCCGTCCCCGTCCCGCCAGCGAGTACATCCGCGAGTCGCTCGAGCTTCCCGAGGCCGGTTCCGGCACCCAGCTCGAGCAGGCGCTCGGCCTGCTGATCGACCGCCTGCTCGCCCGGCGCGAGCGGCGCGGGCGGACGGTGCGCTCGGTGGCGCTGTCGGCGCGGCTGGTCGAGGGCGGCGGCACCTGGCGCGAGCAGGTCGTGTTCCGCGAGGCGCTTGCGGACCCGGTCCGGATGCGGCTGGCGCTGACGCCGCGGCTGGCGAACATCCCCGCGCCGGCGGAGGAGCTGCGGCTGGCGGTGGAGCGGTTCGGTCCGCCGGCGAGCGATCAGCGCGCGCTGCTCGAAGATCCCGCCGCTGCGCGTGCCGCCCGCCTGCGCGAGGCGATCCGCCAGACCCGGGCCGCCGCCGGATCGGACGCCGCCCTGCGGATCCTCGAGGTCGATCCCGGCTCCCGCTTTCCGGAGCGCCGGGCGGTCCTGACCCCGTTCGAGGGGTGAGCTCGCCGCCGATGACCGGCCCGCGTCGCCTCGGAGTCCCGCGCCGCGTGGCGGTCAGCGCGGGCGAGGACGGGACGCCCGAGCTCGTCGACGGACGGGAGGTCGAAGCCGTGCGCGAGTCGTGGCTGCTCGAGGATCGCTGGTGGACCGATCGGCCGCTCCGCCGCCGCTACTGGGAGGTCGTCACCAAGTGCGGGCGAGACGAGATCGTCTTCCACGACCTCGAGGGAGGGAGGTGGTGGCGTCAGCGCTGACCCTAAACTCGTAGCCATGTCCGATGCGCAGACGAGAGGGCCGCGCGATCCCGGAACGGTCGCGGTCGGCACGTGGAGCGGGGGACGCTTCATGCGCTTCGGCGAGCCGCTCGACGACGAGCGCCTGGAGCGGTTGATCGCGCCCGACGAGGCGATCGACACCGTGCTCACCGCCGACGTCTACGGCACCGGCGATGCCGACCTGATGCTTGGCCGCGCCATCGCCGGCCGGGCCCGGGACGAGATCTGCATCGTGGGGGCGGTCGGGCACGACTTCTACGACGGGCGAGCGCGACGGGCCCCGCGGCTTTCCCCGCTTCACCGACCCGCGTCTGCGCGGCGCCATGAGTACGGCGACTACCTGCGGATGGCGACCGAGCAGCAGCCTCGAGCGCTGCGGGGTCGACCACTTCGACCTGCTGCTGCTGCACAACCCCGACCGCATCGGCTACAGCAGCGAAGAGGTCTGGAACGGCATGGCCGCGCTGCGCGACGCTGGGCTCACCCGGATGATCGGCGTCGCCCCCGGTCCCGCCAACGGCTTCACGCTCGACGTGATCGACTGCCTCGAGCGCTTCGGCGCGCTGATCGACTGGGCGATGATCATCCTCAACCCGCTCGAGCCCTGGCCGGGCGAGCTTTGCCTGGCCGCCGCGGGCGCCGCCGAGGTGAAGGTGATCACGCGCGTCGTCGACTACGGCGGGCTGTTCTTCGACGATGTCCTCCCCGGCCAGCAGCTGCTCCCCCAGGACCACCGCGGCTTCCGGCCTGACGGATGGATCGAGGCCGGCCGTGAGCGTCTCGACGCCATGCGCCCAATCGCCGAGCGCGCCGGCCTGACGATGATCCAGCTCGCCTCCCAGTGGAACCTCGCGCACGAGCCGGTCAGCTGCGTTGTGCCCGACGCTGATCCAGGAGGCGGGCCCGGGTGCCCGCCCGGTCGAAGACAAGCGCGCCGAGCTGGCGGCCCTCCCGTCCGAGCTCCGGCTCGGACCCGAGGACGTCGACGCGATCCGCGCCGTCGGCGATAACACGGGCTGCATGGCGCTCAAGGGCGCGAACCCGCAGCACGTCGGCGAGGCGCGTCCCGACCGGTGGAGCCTCGACGCGCACCTGGCCGGCGTGGCCGAGCGCTGGGGCATCGAGCCCGATCGCGACCTGCTCCAGCAGGTGGCGGCTTGAGCCTGGGCGAGGAGCCCGCGGCCGCCGGCGCGCCGGAGCTTCCCCTCACCGGCGGGTGCGGATGCGGCGCCGTCCGCTTCGCGCTCAGCGCCCCGCTGCTCGGCGCCGGCTACTGCCACTGCACGCGCTGCCAGCGCCGCACTGGCACGGCCGCGTCCGCCAACGGTGCGCTCGGCCCCCGGCTCCGTGAGGCTTCACCCAGGGCGAGGATCGCCTCCGAGCTTGGGCGCCCGAGGGTGGCTTCGAGAAGGTTTTCTGCGGCGACTGCGGCTCGGCGCTGTTCTCACGCCCAGCCCGAGGGCGAGTTGGCGGGAGTCCGTCTGGGTTCGATCGACGGCGACCCGGGCGTCCGACCCGCATGGCGACAGTTCGTCGCCTACGCCGCCCCCTGGGAGCCGATCCCCGACGACGGGCTGCCGCGCTACCCCGAGCGCCGCGTCGCGGACTAGCGACGCGCGCGTAGTGTCGAGGGCAATGGTCCCGCGCAGCCTCTCCCGCCGCACCGAGCGCCACATCGTCGGCATCGCCGCCGCCGGCGCGCTCCTCACCGCCCTGGCGGTCGCATCCGACCTCTGGATCAGGAGGTTCTGGTCCGGGCACCCGATGCTGACCTCGCTCGTCGCGAACCTGGTCGTGGTCGTGATCTCGGTGGCGGTGATCAACGAGCTGATCGAAGCCCGCAACCGGCGGCGCTGGAGCCTGCTCGCCCAGAGCGTGCTGTTCGCGCTCGTCCAGAGCGCGCGCTGGACCTGGACCGCGATGCTCGAGGTGCTCGAGCTGGGCGCGGTGCAGAGCGGCGCGCTCGAGTCGCTGCTCGAGGGCGCGCGCGTGGCGCTCGATCACGCTCGTGTCTCGACGGCGACCAGCGAGCTCCTCGCCGACAGCGAGCGCCGCCAGCGCCTCCAGCGGACGATGGAGCGGCTCAGCCGCCACGCCACCGAGGTCATCGCCGCCCGCGCCGGCGTCATGGTCGGCGCAGCGCCCTACGCGAGCCTGCTCGACCGGCACGTCGAGCTCCAGGCGCGCCTCGAGTGGGTCAGCTCGGTGCTGGCGCACCGCGAGCCGACTCCCGACCGCAGCTGGAGCTCCCAGGCCCTGAACCTGAGCAGCGTCGCCACCGAGTCGGCCGACAGCGTCGATGAGAACTGGCTGCACGACATGATCGTCGCCATCACCGTGCTCGCCACCCGGCTCGATTACGAGTCGCGCGAGCTCGCGCTGTCGCTCGCGCCGAACGACTGGTGGAACGAGCGCACGCGCGAGATCATGGAGTCCGCCGGCACTGCGCGGATGCCCGCGCAGGCGGCCGCGGCGCCGGGCGCGGGCGCCTCGCGTGAGCCACAGTGAGACCCACGGCGGTCATGCTCGGCGGCGCCCGCTCGAGCGCCGCGTCAATTGACGGTCAGCGCGACGCTCATGCCCCGCGCCTCGTGGCCGGGCATCGCGCAGTACACGGTGTACGTGCCGGGCGTCAGGGTCACCAACTGGTCGTAGTGGGCCCCAGGTTGAACCGTCGGCAGGGCGGCGACGTCCGCGCCTCCAGCGGCAGGGCGTATATGGACATCGTGGGCATCCTGGCCGAGATCCACTAGCTCGACGATCACGGAACCCGCGGGGACGCTGGGATGAGAAAGCGTCAGGGAGAACTCGCGGGCGGTCACCTGGAGCCGCGCGGGGGTGGGGCCTCCGGTCCGGCCGCCTACGGTCTGGCCGCCGCCGCCCGACCCACCGCCGCCACTCTGGCTCCCTGCGCCCGAGGATCCAGCGGCGGACGATCCCGCGCTCCACGAGCCGCTCGACGTTGGGCCTGTCGGCGAGGGGGTTGCTGATCCCGCCGGCATCGAGCCGCCGGGCATGCCCATTCCCGGCATCGGACGCGGAGCACGGTGGCGGCGCCGGGAGTTCTTGCCCTTCGGCCGTCGCCGCGCGCACCGATGGCCGCGGACGCAGTGGTGGCCCTGTGCGGGCCGCGGAGATCGTCTTGGCTTGGCCACGGCACCGGCCGCCGCCGCGCTCAGCGCCATCGCCAGGAAGACGACCGTGATCGCGAGCCGAAAGCGCATCACCGCACGAGCTGGGGACGGGAGAACCCGGCGGCGCCGGGGATGACCTGTGCCGCGTCGACGGAGAACCATTGCTCGAGCAGGCTGCAGTAGACCGCCCGGAAGTCCGCGGTGGCGACGAGGTTGGAATCGGGGTCGAGGTCGGCCAGGCCCGGGAACTCGCTCGCCATCGTCCCGCTCGCACGGGTTCCGACGAGGAAGCCGATTCCGGCGGCGCCGTGATCGGTGCCCGACCCGTTCTCGTACGCGCGGCGCCCGAACTCGCTCCAGATCTGGATCAGGACGCGATCGGCAAGCCCGCGGGCCTCGAGGTCGCGCTGGAACGCGAGAACGGAGTCGAGCGTGGCCCCCAGGTTGGCGCTCAGCGTGGCGCCCTCGTCAGAGTGGGTGTCGTAGCTGCCCACGCCGCTGATCGCGACGCACTGCAGCGGAAGTCCCCCGGCCAGCATCGCTGCCAGACCCGCGAGGCGCTTGGCGAAGTCTCCGCCCGAGGCTGGGTAGTTGACAGGGCTCGTGTAGCCGGGGGACCCGTCGGGAGTGACGAAGGGCGCCAGCTGGCGGCGGACGACATCGGTGGCCCGCACTGCGCCCCGCGCCTGAGCCATCGCCGCCGACCCGGTGGAGAGGCTGCCGAGGCCCCCGAAGGCGTCGAGCATCGGAGAGGCGATCGGATCGTCCACGCCCTGAGTCCAGAACGAGAAGTCCGATGGCGTCGAGACGGCGGCGACGGGTACGCGGGCGGCAGCGAGCGCGGGGGCGAGGGTGTCGTCGAGGGAGAGACCCCGGAGTGGGTTGCTCATGTCCCCGACCGTGTCGAGGAGCCTCCCCATCCAGCCGAAGCGCTCGGACGGATCGAGGGCCCCGACCTCCCAGAAGTGACGGCTCGTGAAGTGGCTCTGGTCCGGATGGTCGTAGCCGATCGCCGGGAACGTCGTTACCTTGCCTTCGCCATGGAGCGTGGCCAGCGACGCGGCGGCCGGGTTCCACATCAGGCGCGTGTCCTCGGCGAAGCTCTGGCCGCTCCCCTCCGCCAACGCGAGTGTCGGACGCAGGGTGCGGTATGCCGGGTCGCCAATCGGCGCGAGCACCGACAGGCCGTCGGCGCCCCCTTCGAGGAAGATCGAGACGAGGACCGGGGACGCTGGCCCGGCCGCCGCCTCGGCCACACCTGCCTCGAGCTGGTGCAGGCCGAGCTTCGACGCCCCGTACACCGAGAGTGCGACGCCGGCGGAGCGCAGGAGGAACGTCCGGCGGCTGAGCCCGGTCCCGGCAGGAGCGGGCATCCCTGGCTCGACAGTGGGCAGGCCGGCGCCGGCCCGGGCTGAGGCGCCGCGCAGGAAGCGGGCTCGTGTCAGGCCCGCGCACGCGCAGTTGTCTCCCGGGCGCGCGCTCATCGGGCCTGCATGTCAGGGGAGGAGGCGATCAGCATGCGCAGCGCGTTCTGGCGCATGGCGCGGTAGGGACTCTGCTGCCAGCCCGCGAGCGAGGCGGGCAGGGCCGAGGATGCGAAGCTGCTCAGCGAGTTCCACGTGTCCTGGCCGATGCTGGGATTGCCCCAGTGGGCGAGCGCCCGGCGCAGCGCCGTGGCCGGGTCCTCGGTGGCGTCGTAGGCCATCGTCGGGTCCGACGGCCACGGATCGACGGTGGTCGGGCCGGCGACGTAGTTGGCGATCTGCCACCGCCGCCCGGATGGTTGTCGTGTCAAGCCAGCGGCTGTAGTCCCAGCCGGCGACGTTGGGTGGGTGGTAGAGCTGCTGGCCGGCCATGTCCGACAGCCACACCCAGGCGGAGGTGTCGATTCCCCGACCGATGGCTCGCAGCAGCCCGGCGTTGAATACGACCGGCTCGACCACCCTCTCCTCGCCCGTGTACAGGTCCGGGTGCATGAGGATCGCCTCGACGACGGCCCGGATGTTGTAGCCGCTCGACAGATAGAGACCCTGGAGCGAGGCGAGCGTCGCGCCGTCGGGCGGCGTCGGGATGAAGTATCCCCAGAGCTTGGTGACGAAGAACGACGGGTGCAGCGGGTGGCTGACGCACAGGCGCACCGCGTCGGTCCAATCGAAGGTCCCGCTCTGGCCGAACACGGTCTTCGTGGTGCTGTCGTGCCAGCTGGGATCGAAGCGGAAGTTGTAGTTGCCCTGAGCCGCCGACCAGTCGTTGCGCCAGCCGGTCAGGGCCCGCGCCATCTCTCGCACGTCGTTCTCGGTGTAGGCACCGCGGTCGGCGCCGAGCGAGAACAGCTCCATCATCTCCCGGGCGTAATTCTCGTTCGGATCCCACTGGTTGTTCGAGGTTCCGTCGAGCCAGATCAGCATCGCCGGGTCCTGTGTGACGGCGAGAAACAGATCGAGGAACGAGCCGAGGCCGAGGTGGCGGAACATGTCGGTCTGGTCCAGCATGTGCTGCTGAGAGCCCACCTTGTCCTCGGAGGTGGCGAACCAGTCATGCCAGATGAGCGCCATCCGCTCGACCAGAGGCTGGTCGCTTCGCACCATCCGGTCGAGCCAGTACAGGTGGTCATGGCCCCAGGCATCGGCCGGTGCGAGCGGCAGGCCGTTCTCGTCGGTCGGCGTGGGGCCGGTGAACGTAGGCGAGCCGGACGGCCTAGTCAGGCTGGATACGGCCTGCTGAACGCCGGCCGCGGCCAGCTGCTGGGCCTCGCCGGGCGCGGGACCGAACCCGGCGCGCCACAGCAGGCGCTCCATGTGCGCCACCATCCGCCTGGCTGAAGGTCGGGGGCGGCGTGGTGACCGGTGGTGGCGGTGGCGTCGGCGGGCGGGGCGCCGGAGCCGGCGCGCCTCCCCGAAGAGGAGGCGTCGTGGGCTTCGGCTGATGAGGGGCTCGGCGCTTCGGTTTATGGCGGGGCGGGGCGTGGCGGTGCGCGCCAGTGGCCTTACCACGCTGCCCGCCAGAGGGCTTCCCGCGGTGCGGCTTCGGATGGCCGGGATGCTTGGGGTGCGCCTGCTTCCGCTTGGTCCGCACGCTCATTGCCATCGGCCGCGGGAGCCCCGCCCTTTACCGGCGGTGCGGCAGACTCGACTCGCGTCCGTGTGGAGCTTCCGCGGGAGTTCTCAGATATGAAGAGCCGTCACGGTGAGCTCACGCGTTCGTCTAGGCTCGGCCGATCCGATCCGGGAGGAGAACCGATGCACGCCAGCGTACGCAGATACCGAACCAGCGACACCGCAGCGCTCGAGCGCAAGGTGGAGGAGGAGTTCGTCGAGAAGGTCAAGGAAGTCGACGGTTTCGTCGGCTACTACGTGATCGACGGCGGGGATGGCGACGTGGCCTCCATCACCGTGTGCAAGACGGCTGATGCACTGGCCAAGATCACGAAGCTGGCCGGGGACTGGGTGAGCGAGAGTCTCGGTGACCTGGTGGACGGCAGGCCCGATGTGATCACGGGCGAGGTACGCGTGCGCGCCGAGGCTGACGACTCTCAGTAGGCGCGCGCCACCAGCGCGTCGACCCCGTCGGCGCCGGGATCATCGACGGGTAGCCCGTCCTCGCGGAGCAGGCAGCGGACGGAGATCCCGTCGCGCGCCAGGCGCGCCTCTCCCTCGGTGCCGCAGTCGCGCCACGGCATCCGCGCCAACCCGCTCCTTCCCGCCGCGGCCGCTTCCTCGAGCGTGGCAACCGAGCGCGTGCTCGCGTCACGGTGCGCGGTCGCCTGCGCCAGCAGCGCCGCCTGGTCCTCGCTCAGCATCTGCGGCACCCGGGCCGCGACGTCGTTCAGCGCGCAGCGTCTCCTTGCCTTCGTGCGCGCGCCGCGCCACCACCACCTGGCCCGCGGCGAGGTCGCGTGGTCCGAGCTCGAGCCGGAGGGGCACGCCGCGGAGCTCGTGATCGACGATGCGTCGTCCCAGCGACACCTCGACGCGATCATCGAGCTCGACGCGCACTCCGGCGCGCGCGAGCTCGTCGTGGAGCGTGCGGGCGGCCTCGGCGACGCCCTCGCCGGCCCGCGCCACGAGCACGATCGCCTGCGTGGGCGCGATCCGCGGGGGCACACGCAGGCCGTGATCGTCGCCATGGACCATGATCATCGCCCCCAGCAGGCGGGTCGAGGCGCCCCATGAGGTCTGCCATACGTGCCGCAGCTCCCCGTCACGGTCGCTGAACTTGATGTCGAAGGCGCGTGCGAAGTTCTGTCCCAGCTCGTGCGAGGTGCCCATCTGCAATGCCTTGCCGTCGCGCATCAGGCCCTCGCAGGACCACGAGATGTCGGCGCCGGCGAACTTCTCGCGCTCGGTCTTGCGCCCCCGGTGTACGGGGATCGCGAGCTCCTCGATCATCGCCTCGGCATAGACCTCGTCGAGGATGCGCAGCGCGTAGGCGTGGGCTTCATCGCGCGTGGCGTGCGCGGTGTGGCCTTCCTGCCACAGGAACTCCGTGGTGCGCAGGAACAGCCGAGGGCGGAGCTCCCAGCGAACCACGTTCGCCCACTGGTTGACGAGCAGCGGCAGGTCACGGTAGCTCGCGATCCAGCGGGCGAACGAGGCGTTCACGATCGTCTCGCTCGTGGGGCGCACGACCGCCGGCTCCTCGAGCGCCTTGCCGCCGCCGTGCGTGACCACCGCCAGCTCCGGACTGAAGCCTTCCACGTGTTCGGCCTCGCGGCGCAGGAAGGCTTCAGGGATGAGCAGCGGGAAGTACGCGTTGCGCGCCCCCGTGGCCTTGATCCGCTCGTCGATCGCCGCCTGGACGCGCTCCCAGATCGAGAACCCCCAGGGGCGGATCACCATCGTTCCCCGCACCGGGCCGTTCTCGGCCAGCTGCGCCTTGGCGATCACGTCCTGATACCAGCCAGGGAAGTCCTTCGCTTGCGGCACGAGCACGCCGGGCATGGCCGCGGACTCTAGATGGCAGCTCCGATCAGTCGCCCGGGCCGGACTTCCTGCTCGGCGCGGATCCACTCGCACCCGACCGACAGGTCCTCGACCCCCATCGCGGCGGCCACGTTCAGCCACATGCCGTAGCGGAAGAAATCGTCGATCCGTTCCTGGTCGGCGCCCGTGAGCTGCTCGACGTGGACGACCAGGCGCGCGTAGGCGGCGCGCACCCGGTCGCGGATCTCGGGGTCGTCGCACGCCGCGTACGCCTGGTGCTGGAGCATCAGGTAGTCGCGGTTCGAGCTCGAGCAGCTCGACGTACGCGTTGCCCATCGCCTTGAGGACGTCGGCGTCCGGCTCGGCGATCGCCGGATCGAACTCCTCGGCCGCGCGCGTGAACGTCTCCGCCACCAGATCGAAGCATCGCTCGACCGCGGCCAGGAACAGATCGCGCTTGCTGCCGAACAGGCTGAACACGTACGGCTGGGCGACGCCGACGCGCCGGGCGATCCGGTCGACGGGCGTGCCGTGGAGGCCGCCGTGCGCGAACTCGTGCACGGCGGCCTCGATCAGCGCGTCCCGGCGCTCGGCGGCCGGAACGCGCTGGCGGGTGGTTGGGGTAGTGGCCACGGTCTCCGCCGATCCTAGGGCACGCTCAGGCGACGGCGGCGCGCTTCGGCGGCGGCATGAGCTCGCGGCCGAGGCGCGGGTGCTGAAGGGGAGCGCCGCCGCGATCAGCGCGCCCGCGCCCAGCACCGCGACGCCCGACCCACATCGCCGGGACGAGGCCGCTGATGAACCCGTGGGCGGAGAGGTAGCTGCCGTGGCTGGTGAACACGGTGGCGAGGACGGCGATCCCGAGGACGCCGCCGAGCTCGCGGATGGCGTTGGTGGCGCCCGAGGCCTGGCCGGCCTCGTCGGTGCGGACCGACGAGAGCACGGCGTTGGCCGACGGCGCGAACACCAGGGCCATCCCGGCGCCGGCGAGGATGAACGGGCGCGATCAGGCTCGCGTAGCGTGGTGTCAACGCTCGCGATCTTCGCCATCCAGCCGAGCGCGATCGCCTGCAGCCCCAGGCCGGCGACCATGAACGGCCGGCTACCGAAGCGCTCGGAGAAGACTCCGGCGAGGGGGGCGACGACCATCGTCGCGCCCGGTCCACACCAGCAGCTTCACCCCGGCGTGGAGCGGCGAATTGTGGAGGACGTTCTGGAGGAACTGGCTGAGGAAGAAGATCGAGCCGAACATCCCGAAGTACATCGCCAGCGACACGGCGTTGGTGACCGCGAAGCCGCGGTTGGCGAAGAAGCGCATCGGGAGCATCGGCTCGGCGACGCGCAGCTCGTTGACGACGAAGAGGACGACGAGCACCGTTCCGGCGATGAGGCCGGCCAGCACCTCGGGCGCGGTCCAGCCGAGCGACTGCGAGCGCACCAGGCCGTAGACGATGCCGAACAGCCCGGTGGAGACCAGGGTCAGGCCGCGCATGTCGAGGTGGCGCACCGGGCCGCGACTCTCGCTCAGCCGGGACGCCGCCAGCGGGACCAGCACGGCGCCGATCGGGACGTTGATCCAGAAGATCCAGTGCCAGGAGGCGGCCTGCGACGACCGCGCCACCGACCAGCGGTCCGAGCGCCACCGCGATGCCGCTGATCCCCGACCACACGCCGAGCGCGACGCCCCGCTGGTTGGGCGGGAAGGCGTCGGCGAGCAGCGTGAGCGTCAGCGGCGTGGTGATCGCGGCGCCGATGCCCTGAGTCGGCGCGGGCGGCGATCAGCAGGCCGATCGTCGGCGCCACCGCGGCGGCGGCCGAGGAGACGGTGAAGAGGGCGATCCCGGCGATGAACATCCGCCGGCGGCCGAGCCGATCTCCGAGCGCCGAGCCGGTGAGCAGGAACACGGCGTAGGTGAGCACGTAGGCGTTGACCGTCCACTCGAGCGACTGGATCGACGCGCCGAGGTCGCGGTGGATGCTCGGGAGCGCGACGTTCACGACCAGGTTGTCGAGCACGACCATGAACAGGCCGAGCGAGACGATCGCGCAGGGTCCAGCGGCGGCGGCGGGAGTCGGTGGCGGGGGTCCCGGTGGCGGGGGCGGCGGCTGCGGTCGCCGAGGCCCTGGCCCCGTCGGTCGCCGCGCGTCCCCGGCCCCTCAAGCTCTTTCTGCGGATCTCGTTTTGCATCGTCCCCCTTTCTTAGCGAGCACTAACTAAGCGGATAAGTTAGCACTAACTAATAACTTGTCAAGGAGTCCGGCTTTGAACTGCGAGGCGACGCCTATGCGCCGATCACCGCGCGCGGTCCTTGACGTCGGCGGGGAGGGGTCGGTTTTCGACCCCTGGCTGCCGACGTCTCCGCCCGCCGGCCGACGTCGGCGAGAAAGCGTCGGGCAACCGCGGCGTCCCCGTCTGGCCACCCACGACCGCGTTCCGATCGGCGAGACTGACCCCGTGCTCAGCTTCCGGATCGACGAGCGCCGCTCGCTACGGCTGTTCGAGGAGGCCGACGCGGAGGAGCTCTACGCCGTGGTCGCCGCCAACCGCGAGTACCTGGCTCCGTGGATGCCGTGGGCGGCCGAGCAGACGCTCGAGGGCACGCGCGAGTTCATCCGCACGAGCCGGCGGCAGCTGGCGGAGAACCAGGGCTTCCAGCTCGCCATCACCATCGACGGCCGGATCGTCGGCGGCCTCGGCTTTCACCGGCTCGACTGGGAGAACCGCGCGACCAGCATCGGGTACTGGATCGCCGAGGACGCTCAGGGGCGCGGCACCGTCACCGAGGCCGTCCGGGCCCTCACGAACTACGCGTTCGGAACGTGGAAGCTCAACCGGGTCGAGATCCGCGCCGGCGTCGAGAACCTGCGCAGCCGCGCTATCCCCGAGCGTCTCGGCTTCGTCGAGGAGGGGGTGTTGCGGCAGGCGGAGCGGGTCGGCGAGCCGCTTCATCGACCACGTCGTCTACGCGATGCTGGCGGAGGATTGGCCAGCGGCTTAAGCGTCATCTTCCGCCGTCGTGCATGCGAACATGTGTTCGATGTCGTACGTCGAGCTCCACTGCCACTCGGCCTTCTCGTTCCTGGACGGCGCCTCGCTTCCGGACGAGCTGGTACCGACGGCGCTGGAGCTCGGCTACCGCGCGCTGGCGCTGACCGATCACAACTCGGTCTCGGGCTCGATGGAGTTCGCGGTGTCGGCGCGGGCTCTGGGCCTGCGGCCGATCCACGGCGCTGAAATCGACCTGAGCGACGGTCGCCATCTGACCCTGCTCGTCCAGGACGCGCGCGGCTGGTCGAACCTGTGCCGCATCCTCACCCGCGCGCACGCGCACACGCGCGATAAGCGTCCAGGGCCCGCCGGCGCAGCCGTTCGTCGAGACTCGGACACGTGCTCGACCACGCCGAGGGGCTCGTGTGCCTGAGCGGCTGCGCGCTGCGCGGCGTGCACGACGAGCTGACGCTGTGGCGGCTGCGAGAGGCGTTCGGCGTGGCGCGGCTGCGGATCGAGCTGCAGCGTCCGTTCCTGCGCGACGATCGCGCTCGCAACCGGCGCCTGGCCGACCTGGCGAGGCGGCTGGGGGTGGCGTGCGTGGCCACGGGCAACGTCCACGCGCACGCCCGCTCGCAGGGCTCCGCTCCAGGACGCGTTCGTGGCCCTGCGCCTGCACTCGACGCTCGACGCCTCGGAGCCCGAGCGCCGGGGCAACTTCAGCCACGTCCTCACCTCGCCCGAGGCGATGGCCGCTCGCTTTCCCGAGCATCCGGATGCGGTGGCGGAGACGGTGGCGCTCGCCGACAGCCTGCGCTTCGACCTCTCGAGCGACCTCGGCTACCGGTATCCCGGCGCCGAGGACGAGGAGGCGATGCGCAAGCTGGCGGAGCTGTGCCAGACGCGGATCCACGACCGCTACGCCTCCGCGCCGGCGGACACGCGAGCGACCGCCCACGCCCGGCTCGAGCAGGAGCTTCAGATCATCGAGCGGCTCAACCTCCCGGGGTTCTTCCTGCTCCACCACGACCTGCTCGAGCTCGCGCGCGAGGTCGCGGTCGAGGTCCGGGGGCCTGACACCGCTCGCGCCCTGCTGCCGCCCGGCCGCGGCCGCGGGTCGAGCGTGTCATCGATCGTCTGCTACCTGACCGGGCTCTCGCACGTCGACCCGATCGCCAACGAGCTGCTGATCGGCCGCTTCCTCAACGAGGAGCTGACCTCGCTGCCCGACATCGATCTCGACTTCCCGCGGGACATCCGAGAGGTCCTGATCCCGCGCGTGCACGACCGCTACGGCCAGGACCGCTCGGCGCTGGTGGCGGCGTTTCCCACCTACCGCGCCCGCGGCGCGATCCGTGAGCTCGGCAAGGTCCTGGGGCTGCCGCCGAGCGAGATCGAGCGGGTGGCGCGGGGGAGCGAGGGCTGGGACGCGCGCGAGGTGGCCAAGGACATCGAGGCGGCCTTCGATGTCGGCCCCGGCGCAGGAGCCCGGGGCGGACCGCACCGACCGCACGGGCCGCCGTGGCTCGGGGGGCCGCTGGGCGTGGCTGGCGCGCCTGGCCGCAGAGGCCCACGGGCTTCCCCGCCACCTCTCCCAGCACTCGGGCGGGATGATCGTCGCCACCCGGCCGCTGGTCGACTGCTGCCCGATCGTCCCCGCCGCGATGGAGGGGCGGCAGATCGTCCAGTGGGACAAGGACTCCTGCTCGGACGCGGGCTTCCTGAAGATCGACCTGCTGGGGCTGGGGATGCTCTCGGCCGTGGAGCGCGCGGTCGAGCTGATCGCCCGCACCGCGGGGGGAGCGCATCGATCTCTCAACAGATCCCCTACGACGATGCCGGCGACATACGAATGCATCCAGAGCGCGGAGACCACCGGCGTCTTCCAGATCGAGAGCCGCGCCCAGATGCAGTCGCTTTACCGCACGCGGCCCGAGACGCTTCAGGACATCACGATCCAGGTGGCGATCGTGCGGCCCGGGCCCATCCAGGGCGGCGCGGTCAACCCCTACATCGCGCGGCGCCAGCGCATGCGCGTCGAGCCCGACTACGAGGTCCCCTACGAGCACCCCTCGCTCGAGCCGGTGCTGCGCGAGACGCTGGGCACGATCATCTTCCAGGACCAGGTGCTCGAGGTGGCGATCGCCTTCGCCGGCTTCTCGCCCGGCGAGGCCGAGGGACTGCGGCGGGCGATGAGCCGCAAGCGCTCGGAGGCGGCGATCGAGGCCTACCACAAGCGGTTCGTGGCGGGGGCACGGCGCGTGCACGGGGTCGGCGAGGACATGGCCGAGCGGGTGTTCTCGATGGTCCAGGGCTTCTCGGGCTTCGGCTTTCCCAAGGCACACGGGGCGGCGTTCGGGCTGCTCGCCTACCAGTCGACGTGGCTGCGGGTGCACTACGGCCCCGAGTTCCTGTGCTCGCTGCTCAACGAGCAGCCGATGGGCTTCTATCCCTCCGATGCGCTCGTCCACGAGGCGCAGCGTCGCGGGTTCGAGGTGAGCGCACCCGACGTAAACACCAGCAACGCCGAATGCGACCTCGACGAGAAGGGACGCGTGCGGATCGGCCTCGGTTACGTGCGCAGCGTGCGCGAGCAGGAGGTGAAGGCGCTGGTCGCAGCGCGCGACGCCGGCGGGAGCTTCCGGAGCCTCGCCGACCTCGCCTCCCGCGCCGGCTCGAGCAGCTCGTCGCTCGAGCTGCTCGCCTGGTCGGGAGCGTGCGACTCGCTCGTCGAGGGCGTCGAGCGGCGATCGGCGCGGCGGGTCGCCCTGTGGCAGCTGGGGGTGGCGACGCCCGGCCGGAAGGTCCCCGGCGGCACCCAGCTCGCGCTTCCGCTCGACCTGCCCGCCCCGCCGCAGCTGAGAGACCTGTCCTCGTGGGAGTCGATGCTCGCCGACTACGGGACGACCGGGCTGACCACACGCGCCCATCCCATGGCTCTCCTGCGCGCGCGCCTCCCGCCGGGCGCGGTCACGAGCCGGGATCTCGAGACGCTCGACCATGGGACGCCGGGTGCGCGTCGGCGGCCTGGTGGTGGCGCGCCAGCGGCCCGGCACCGCCAAGGGGATCGTGTTCATGCTGCTCGAGGACGAGTACGGGACGATCAACCTGATCGTCCCGCCCGAGGTCTACGAGCGCCACCGGCTGATCGTCAGGACCGAGCCGCTGATGTTCGTCGAGGGCAAGCTCGAGCGCCTGCCCGTCGCCGGCGGCGCGATCAACGTGCTGATCGACCGCGCCTCCTCGATCGCGGCGCCCGACCAGCTCGTGGCCGAGGTCAAGGACTTCTCGATGCTCGACGAGCGCGAGCTGGCGCGGGTGCGCGCGGATGCGGACACGGCGGCGCAGCGCGCGGCCGCGGCCGGCGAGGCCGAGGACTTCCGGGCGGTCGCGCCACCGGTGATGAGCTTCGCATCGGGGCGTCGCCGGTGAGCCCTGGGCGCCCCCGCATGAGGCGCCATCCGGCTGTCCGGCGCGGTAAGGTGCCGCCCGCACGTGCTCCCCGTGTTCATGGTCATAGCGCTCTTCGCCGTGCTCGCGCTCGGCGTCTTCTTCGTGGCGTTCCGCGGTGGCCCGTCCGCGCCCGCACACGAGCAGAGGCGGCGCCTCCTACCGGGCCCGGAGGGCGGGCCGACTGCGTGCTCACGGTCATGTTCGTCGGCTTCGGCGTCGTCCTCCCGCTGCTGTTCCTGACCGGCAACCACGCCAACGCCAACAAGCAGGTCGGCGGCATCAAGCTGACGGCGGGGGAGAAGCAGGGACGCGAGGTCTTTGGCCACAGCTGCGGCTTCTGCCACACGCTCGCCGCCGCCAACGCCACGGGCAAGGTCGGGCCGAACCTGGACGAGCTCCGCCCGTCCGAGCAGGTGGTGCTCAACACCATCAAAAACGGCTGCCTCCAGAACCCGCCGTCCACGATCCAGCCCGCAGGCGTGCCTGGGCTACGGCATCGATGCCCGCCGGCATCGTCCAGGGCAAGGACGCCAGGGACGTGGCGCAGTTCGTGGCCGCCGTCGCCGGCCAGGAGTAGCGCCGACCGCGCCCGCCGGGCGACGCGCCGCGGCAAGCCAGACCGGCGAGGAGGCTCGGGCG
Source organism: uncultured Solirubrobacterales bacterium (assembly GCA_963839105.1). GTDB lineage: Bacteria > Actinomycetota > Thermoleophilia > Solirubrobacterales > Solirubrobacteraceae > Palsa-465. The sequence continues at coordinate 253,854 of CAWITQ010000008.1, read as the reverse complement.
GCGCCTATGCCTGGGAACCGCTCCAGCAGCGCCCGTCGGGCTTGAAACCTCCGTTCCCTTCCATGGGCGCAATTTGCGGAGGAACGACCCGCAAATACGTGCACTTCTGTCGGGTAACGCTGTTAGCATGCGCGGCCGCAAGCTGAATTCCCGCACCGCCGATCCAAGTGGCGGATGGAAGCGGGGGACCCAAGTTGCAGGGGCGAATCGCGGATTCGCGTAGCGCCGCTCTTTCGGCGCGAGCCCGTCAGCTAACCCCGTAAGCCAACGAAAGAGGAGATTGATGCCCCCAGCCGGCGTCTCGCTGGAGCACGATGATCGCGCCCGAAGCCGTCCGGACGGCCGGTCCACGCCGGACGCCGGCGATGGCCTGCGCCACCGTTCGATGCGACACGACGCCGGCGACGGTCTGCATCATCGCCCGACGCGCAGCGTCGCCGTCGATCTCGATCGCCTCGCCGTGGACGGTCACCCGGTCGACGAGGGCAACGTCCTCACGCTGGACACCTCTGAGCTGGGAGAGGCGGCCCCCGCCGCCGCTCGACCGCACCCGATCGCGACCCCCGGTCCGTCCAGCGCTCCCACGAAGCCTCTCGCGGCATCTCGCCCCAGCCCTCGGCGAACCCGATCGCCGCGGAGGTCGCCGAGCGCTACGCGAAGGCGCTGACCCTGAGCGCCACCACCCCGGCGCCACCGGAGCCGCGGGCCCCGCGCCGCAGCCGCGCGGCGATGCGCGATCGCGCGCTCGACCCGCCTGCCCGCTCGCGGTCCCGTGGCCGCGCGCCGAGCCCCGCCGCCGCCGACGCCCGCTCCCGCACCGCGCGCACGCGCCGACCGCGGCCACCGAGCTCCGGACGGCAGCCGCCCCGCTCCGCCCTCGGCCGCACGCCACCGCTCACGACCGACCGGCCCCCGCCACCGGCCGGCGCACGGTGACGATCCGCGGCCGCGGCGCCGAGCGCGACTACGGATGGACGTACGACGTCGAGCCGGCGCCCGAGCCGCCCGGTGTACGAGCGTCCCGGGTTCAAGCCCGACCGCGCGGCGCTGTGGGCGGTGTTCCTCGGCCTGCTGCTCGTGCTCGTGGCCGCCACCAGCGCGCACGCCGCGGTGCTGGCGCACGCCGTCCACTGACGCGGCGCCAACACAACTCACCCGGGGCCGTCCTGACGCACGCCGCCGCTCAGCCGACCCGCCCCCCCACCCCTGCGCGAGTCTTGCGCTGCACGGCGAGGAGAACCCTTACGGATATCGAATGCCTCGCTGATCCGGAGTTTATGCGCGCACGTATAAGGGGATCAGGCGAGTACCGTTCTGCCGGACCGCTTGGGTGAGTCCGCACCCGAATCCGCCCTCCCGGCCACTTGAAGAACGTGTGAAGAAGACCTTGTGCTACTCGCCGGCGCGATCTACACTTATCAACAGTAAGAAGGTCTAGAAAGTAAAGGGCTGGGTAATTCGGGCAGGAGCCCAGCCTTCCCAGAGACCTCTGGTGGTCAACGATGAAAACTTCCATGAGCAGATTCCAGATCCACGACGACCTCACCGCACCTGAGGGCTCGGTCCCGGTGCTCCGGGGTGCCCTCGCCACGGGCGGGCAGCTGCCGAACTTCCTCGGTGTCCTAGCGGGATCTCCCGCCGCGCTGCGGGCGTACGCACGCTTCCGCTCCGAGCTTCGCCACGGAAAGCTGACGCTGGCGACGCTCGAGCGGATCGCCCTCGCGGTGGCCGAGCACTACCACTCCGAGCCTGGGATCGCGATGCACTCGCGCACCGCCCGCGGCGCCGGCCTGGCCCTCGACGAGGTGGCGAACGCACGCCAGTTCACCTCCAAGGACGAGCGCGAAGCCGCGCTCCTGCGCTACCTGCAGACGTGGTCGAGAACGGCGGCCGGGCCCCGATGCACCTCCACGAGGAGGCGCGCGAGGCCGGCTGGGACGACGAGCAGATCCTCGAGGCTATCGCCGCGGTGGCGCTGGAGGTGTTCGCCGCGATGGTCAACGTCGCCGGTGAGGTGCCGGTCGACGGGTCCAGTGAAGCGTCGCGAGCGCTGCAGGCAGCGTAAGCTTCCCTAGGCGATGTGCGCTCGCGAGCCCACGTCCCACGTGTCCGGCGACACCAAGGCCTGCTGCCCGCTCTACCACGAGGCGGTCGAGTTGGTCGGCCGTCGGTGGACAGGCGCGATCCTCCGCGTCCTGATGGACGGACCCCTGCGCTTCTCCGAGATCGCGCAGGCGGTCCCGGAGCTCTCGGACCGCCTCCTCTCCGAACGGATGAAGGAGCTCGAGGCCCGCGGGATCGTCGAGCGCACCGTCCTCCCGGGGCCACCGGTGCGGGTCGAGTACTCGCTCTCGAAGATGGGTCGCGAGCTCGAGCCCGCCCTCTCGGAGCTCCAGCGGTGGGCCAAGCGGTGGCTGGGGCGCCCGAGCGTCTCCGCCGGCGTCTGACCTGGCCCCTCAGCGCAGGCGCGCGCTGCGCGTCGCCGCGCCATGACGCCAGCTCAGCCGCAGGCCTCGCAGCCTGAGTGAAGCGACAGCGATTCCGGGCCCGCTGTCGAGCCGGCGGGGCCCGGCGCGGTCGATCGCGTGCACCTCGGTCCGCTCGGATCCCTTGCTGACGAGCGAGCTGCTCGTGGCAATCCACGCCACCGACCCGCCTGACGCGAGCACGAGCGAGGCCACCTGCCCATAGGACTCGGGTCCGGTGGCGCCATCGATCGCCCCGGCGTCGTGGAGCACGCGGCGGGTGTCGAGGCGGCGAACGACGACCGACGCCTGTCCCGTGTCGACGCCGCAGCGGCGCACCCCATAGCCCGCGATCTCCCCCCGCACCTTCACCGGACCGATCTCCGGATGGCCGATGCACGACTGCGTCCGGCCGAGCGCGATCGCCCCCGAGGCCGCCTTCGAGCACCCGAACACCTCGCCGCCGGACGCATACACCCGCGCCACCGAGCTCGCAGCCAGAGTGGTGGCGCGGGTCGGACCACACGGGGCGCTCGCCGATCGCGGAGGACTGGACGTCGCAAGCGCGGCCGTCGCACCACCGCCGGCCGACACCGCCACGGCCACGCATGCGATCAGGCCACGAAGCTGCACGCGCCGATCATAAGCACTGCCAGTAACCTCAGCCGCCGATGACGACCACCGCCCGCACCCTCACCGCCGACGACGTCATGGCGCTCGTCGAGGAGCGCAACATCCGCTTCATGCGCCTCTGGTTCACCGACATCCTCGGCCAGCTCAAGGCGTTCTCGATTAACGCCACCGAGCTGACCGACGCGTTCGAGGGCGGGATGGGCTTCGACGGCTCCTCGATCACGGGCTTCAACCCGATCGAGGAGTCCGACATGATCGCCATGCCCGACCCGAACACGTTCGCGGTGCTGCCCTGGCGCCCGGCCGAGCAGGGGGTGGCGCGGATGTTCTGCGACATCCTCACCCCCGAGCGCACCCCCTACGAGGGCGACCCGCGCTACGTCCTCAAGCGCGCGCTCCAGCGCGCCCACCAGCTCGGCTTCGACCAGTTCAACGTCGGTCCCGAGCTCGAGTACTTCTACTTCCGGGACTCGAAGTCGACCGAGGTCCTCGACGAGGGCGGCTACTTCGACCTGACCACGCTCGACGCCGGCTCCGACCTCAGGCGAGAGACCGTGCTCGCGCTCGAGCAGCTCGGCATCCACACCGAGTACGCCCACCACGAGGTCGGCCCGAGCCAGCACGAGATCGACATGCGCTACGCCGACGCGCTGAAGATGGCCGACGACTGCATGACCTACCGGATCGCGGTCAAGGAGTACGCGCTCAAGTACGGCCTGCACGCGACGTTCATGCCCAAGCCCCTGTTCGGCAAGAACGGCTCGGGCATGCACACCCACCAGTCGCTCTTCCGGGGCGAGCAGAACGCCTTCTACGACGCTGAGGATCCCTACTTCCTCTCCGACGTCGGCAAGGCCTTCATCGCCGGGCAGCTCCGCCACGCGCGTGAGATCTGCTCGATCTTCGCCCAGTGGGTCAACTCCTACAAGCGCCTCGTGCCCGGCTACGAGGCGCCGGTGTACGTGGCCTGGTCACGGCGCAACCGCTCGGCGCTCGTGCGCGTGCCGATGTACCACCCCGGCCGCGAGAAGGCGACGCGGATGGAGCTGCGCTGCCCCGACCCGGCGTGCAACCCGTATCTGACCTTCGCGGTGCTGCTCCAGGCCGGGCTCGAGGGGATCGAGCACGGCTACGAGCTGCCCGACCCGATGGAGAAGAACCTGTACCACATTGCGCCCGACGAGCGGCGGCGGCTCGGGATCGAGCAGCTGCCCGAGACGCTGGGCGACGCAATCGAGCTCACGGCCGAGTCCGAGCTCGTGCTCCGCACGCTCGGCGAGCACATGTTCAACCGCTACATCGAGATCAAGCGCCAGGAGTGGGAGGACTACCGGGTCCAGGTCACCCCCTGGGAGCTCGAGCGCTACCTCCCGGTTCTTTAGGGGCCGCGCCTGCGGAATCCGGCTCCACGCCGGATGGCTCGCGACCGGCCCGTTCTGCGCGAGGCCGGATTTCGCCGGCGCGGCGTCCGTGGGGCCGAGGGCCCCATCCGGTCACCTTCAGCGAAGACCGAGCACCAGGCGAACGTCGCCGCGGCCCGGGTCGTTCCCGAACACGAGGTAGTCGAGCCGCTGCAGGACCACCTGGACCTTGTTGTCCTTCCCGCCGGACTGGAAGGACGGGATCTGCGAGGTCAGCGAGGCCAGCGTCGAGAAGTCGATGAAGAACGGCACATGGCTTCCGCTCGTCAGCGCGGACTTGGCGCGCGTGAACGCCGGGTTGGACGAGAGCGTGCTCGAGGGGGAGGTGAACTGGCTGAATGTCTCGTCGAAGGTGGCAAGGACGAGGCGCCCCACCTGGGCGACGTTGACCTTGGGCAGGGGCTGGCCGGGCTTGGTCACGCTGAACCCGTTGGGCTTGCCCTGGACGCTCAGGCTCGGCGTCTGCTTGAGGCGGTTGAAGAGCACGCCGAGCACGCGCCCGGCGGCGGCGGATTGGTGGGGGCGATGCTCAGCCCGGCCTGGAGTGCGGGCAGCGCGTTGCCCTGGACCGCGAGCTTGATCGGCCCGAGCGCCGGGAGCACGTCGTGAATCGAGGTCGATCCCGTAGCGCTGGCGGAACAGGCCGAGTATCTGGCGCGGTCGTCGAGTTGGAGTTGATCGTCGACTCATCGCAGTCGCGTTCACCGCCCCGCTGGCCAGCGCCAGCCACGAGCCCTCGGGCAGGCCGCTCACGTCGGAGCCGGCCCCGGAGGAGTTGCGGTGGGTGGTGGTCCGGAACTCGAAGCTGATCGTCTTGGGCTTCAGGGTCAGTCCGAAGGCGGCGCCGCCGCGAAGCTGGCCAGAGCTCAGCGCGGAGTTCAGCGCCTGGCGCGAGGCGGGCGGAAGCGCGGCGAGGGCGGGCGAGGATGCGAACGCGGAGATCAGCGAGGCGCCGTTGAAGTACCCGCGCACCACAGCGCCCGAGTCGATGTTCCCGACAGCGCCGGAGTAGGTCTGATTGCCCGACAGCGAGCCGCCGTGGGAGGCGTCGATGACCGCCTTGAACGCCGCAGGCCCACCGACCACCGCGTTCTTGCCGACGATGCCGACGGCGATCGGCCTGCCGTTGTCGTTGCCGACCTGGTAGTTGACGCCGCGGTAGCTCGTCGAGGTCAGATGGGCGTTCTTCTCGCGCCTTGTCGAGCGCCGCCAGTGCGGCGGACTGGTTGTTGGTCGGCGCGATCAGCGCGAGCTGCGATGACGAGAAGCCCATCACGGCGATCCCGATCCGCTGGCCCAGCCACGGCTGGATGTCCTTCTTGTAGTTGAGGCCCGAGCTCGAGAACGACTTCTGGAGCCCCTCTGGATGTTCGGCACCGGGTTGCGCCCGGTCAGCCGGGTGAGCGCGCTCTGGGCGTCGCTGCTCTGCGATCCCTGCGGCCGGACGGCTGACCTCGACGTAGGCCAGCGCGTTCTGCGGCACGATCTGCGCGGGGCTCGCCGACGAGACGCCGCCGCTCGAGCCGCACCCCGCCAGTACGAAGGCAAGGGCCAGCAAACCCACGAACGCTGCGACGATCCTTGCCCGCCGTGACCATCCTCCCGAGAGAATAACGACCGCTTACGGATGACAAGCGGCGCGCTCAGAGCGCGGCGGAGAGCTCCTGCGGGGTCCGTGCCGGCGCCTGACAGGTGAAGTGCTCGCACACGTAGGCCGCGGCGTGGCCGTCGACCGGGTCGCGGCCCTCGAGCAGCGGTACGCCGTCGGCCTCGCCACCCGCCAGCACCAGATGGGGGCGAAACGCGCCGCGCACCGCACGCACGAACGCCGGGAGCTCGTCGGCCGGGCCCACGATCGCCACTTCGCGCACGCGAGCCAGATAGAAGTCCGCGGCCTGAAGCAGGTGTCCGAACGCCTGCGGGTGGCGGGTGGCGAGCGGATAGAGCAGGCGCAGGACGCCGAGCGCGTGGCGCTCGTACCTGCCCTCGCCGGCCATCAGCGCGAGCCGCAGCAGGCCGAACGCGGCCGAGGAGTTCCCGGAGGGGATCGGGGAGTCCTCGAGGTCCTTGCGCCGCGCCGGCAGCTCCTCGTGCTCCGCCGAGGTCGTGAAGAAGCCGCCGCGCTCGGGATCCTCGAAGCGCTCGATCATCGCGTCCGCGACCGCCACCGCCTCGCGGTACCAGCGCGGATCGAACGTGGCCTCGTACAGGCTCAGCAGCCCCTCGAGCAGGAACGCATGGTCCTCGAGGAACGCCGGCACGCCGGGGATGCGCAAGTAGCGTCCCGTCCTCCGCGCGCCGCTCGCGCATCAGGAACTCGGCGCACTGCACCGCCGCCTCGAGGTAGTCGCGCCGCTCGAGCACCGCGCCGGCCTCGGCGAGCGCCGCGATCATCAGCGCGTTCCAGGAGGTGAGCTGCTTGTCGTCGAGCCCGGGGCGCACGCGCGGCGAGCGGGCTCCGTAGAGCTTGCAGCGGACCTCGGGCAGCGAGGGCGGCTCCGGGCCCGCGGCCCTCCAGGATCAGCCCGTGCTCGAACGGCCGGGGCCGGAAGTACTCGACCGCTTCGTCGAACAGCGGCCCCAGCACATCGCGCAGCTCGGGCTCGCTCCACACGTAGAACTTGCCCTCGACCCCCTCGGAGTCGGCGTCGAGCGCGGAGTAGAACCCGCCCGCGTCGGAGCGCATCTCGCGCAGGGCCCAGTCGAGCGTCTCGCAGCACACCCTCCGGAACCGGTCGTTCCCTGACACCTGCCAGCCCTGGAGGTAGCGCCGCGCCAGCAGCGCATTGTCGTAGAGCATCTTCTCGAAATGCGGGACCGTCCACGTGCGGTCGACGGCGTAGCGCGCGAACCCGCCACCGACCTGGTCGAAGATCCCGCCTTCGGCCATCGCCTGGAGCGTGGCCAGTGACATCTCGTGCTCGCCGCGCGCCAGCAGCAGCCCGATCACCGAGGGCTGAGGAAACTTGGGCGGTCCGCCGAAGCCGCCGTAGGTGCGGTCGTAGGCGCCGGCGAGCGACGCCACGCCGGCGGCCAGCTCGGCCTCGCGGATCGGCTCGGGCGACGGCTCGATCAGCGCGGTGCGCCCCAGCGAGCGGACGAGCTGGGCGCCCTGTCCGCGCACGTCCTCGCGGCGTTTCTCCCACGCATCGGCCACCGCCTCCAGCACCATCCGCCAGCTCGGCATGCCCTGGCGGGACTCGGGCGGGAAGTACGTCCCCGCGAAGAACGGCTGGCGCTCGGGCGTGAGGAAGGTGTTGAGCGGCCAGCCGCCGTGGCCGGTCATCGCCTGGCAGGCGTCCATGCACATCGCGTCGATGTCCGGCCGCTCCTCGCGGTCGACCTTGATGCACACGAAATGCTCGTTCATCAGCGCGGCGGTGTCCTCATCCTCGAAGGACTCGCGCTCCATCACGTGGCACCAGTGGCAGGCCGAGTAGCCGATCGAGACGAGCAGCGGCCTGTCCTCGCGCTCGGCGCGGCCGAGGGCCTCGTTCCCCCACGGATACCAGTCGACCGGGTTGTCCTTGTGCTGCAGGAGGTAGGGCGAGGTCTGGCTGGCCAGGCGGTTGGACATTTACCCAGGCTACCCACGGCCAGATGCGAGGAATACGCTAGAGGCAGAACGAACCCCTGGGCGGAAAACCGTGACTATCTCTCGGTGTTCTCCCCACCGGCAGGAGGAGATGACTTGCCTGGACACCGTGAGCCGATCAGCGCCCCCGACGCGCCCGCGGCGGTCGGACCGTACGTCCACGCCATCCGCACCGGGAACCTGCTGTTCTGCTCCGGGCAGATCCCGCTCGATCCGCGCACCGGCGACCTCGTCGGCGCGGGCGCCGGCGCTCAGGCCGGCCGCTGCCTCGAGAACCTGGCCGCCGTCTGCCACGCCGCCGGCGCCACCTTGGGCGACGCGGTGCGGCTCACGATCTACCTGACCGACATGGCGACTTTCGCCGAGGTCAACGAGGTGTACGAGTCCTTCTTCGAGTCGAGTCCCCCGGCGCGGGTGGCGATCGGCGTGGCCGCGCTCCCGCGCGGGGCAAAGGTGGAGATCGACGCGGTGGTGGCGCTGCCCTGACCGACTCGACGCACCCGGCGGTCTCGATCGGCCCGGACGAGATCCGGCGCGCCGTCCTCGCCGGAGCCGGAGTCGTGCGCGAGACACCGGTGCTGAGCTCGCGGACGCTGAGCGAGCGGACCGGGACCACGGTCGTGGTCAAGGCCGAGAACCTCCAGCGCACCGGGTCGTTCAAGCTCCGCGGCGCGATGGCGAAGCTCGCTGCCCTGGGCGAGGACTGCGCCAATGGGGTGGTCGCGGCGAGCGCGGGCAACCACGCCCAGGCGCTGGCCTACGCGGCCCGGGCGCGGGGCGTGCGCTGCGAGGTGTTCATGCCCCACGGCGCGCCGATCTCGAAGATGGAGGCGACGGCGGCGCTGGGCGCGCACGTGAGCGTCGCCGGCGAGACGGTGGTGGATGCGGTCGGCGCGGCGCGGGAGCGCGCGGAGTCGGACGGCCTCGCCTTCGTGCACCCGTTCGACGACGTCGACGTGATCGCCGGCCAGGGGACGCTCGGCCTCGAGCTGCTCGAGCAGGTCCCGGATCTCGCGCGCGTGGTCGTGCCCGTAGGGGGCGGCGGGCTGGCCAGCGGCATTGCCATCGCTGTGAAGTCGGCGCATCCGGAGGCCGAGGTAATCGGCGTCCAGGTTGCCACGTGCGCTCCCTTTGCCGCCTCACTCGAGAGCGGCCATCCCATTCCCGTCAACGCCGGGCTGACGATCGCCGACGGGATCGCGGTCAAGCGCCCGGGGACTCTCACGCTCCCGCTGATCGCGCGCTGGGTCGACCGGGTGGTGTCAGTCGACGAGGACGACGTCGCCGAGGCGATGGTGTTCCTGCTCGAGCGCGCCAAGCTCGTGGTCGAGGGTGCCGGCGCGGTCGGCGTCGCCGCCCTGCTCGGCGGTGCGCTCGATCTGGCGGGGGCCGCGGGCACGACGGCGGTCGTCCTCTCCGGAGGCAACGTCGACGCCGGCCTGCTCGGGGAGATCGTGCGCCGGCACGAGAGCCAGGTGCGCCGCCGGCTCGTCCTGCAGGCGGTCATATCGGACCGGCCGGGATCGCTGGCCCGGCTCCTGGCCCTGGTGGGCGAGCTCGGGGCCAACGTGCTCGACGTCGAGCACATCCGCGAGGGCTTCGACCTCCACGTGCGCGAGACCGCGGTCCAGATGGTCCTGGAGACCCGCGGGCACGATCACGCCGAGGACGTCACCGGCGCGGTCCGCCGCGCCGGGTACTCCGAGCCCCGGCTGCTGCGATAGTCGCGCGCCTCCGCGACGAGGGCGGCGATCACCTGACTGCTCTCGTCGGCCTCGGGGTGCCACTGAACGCCGAGGACGAACCGGCGCTCGGGAGCCTCGATCGTCTCGGGCAGGTCGTCGAGGGCCGAGCGTCCCGTGACCTCGAGGGTCTCGGCGAACCTGGTCGACGCCCTGATGGTGGTGCGACTTGGTGGCGTGCACCTCCTCGCCCGCCGCGCGCGCCGCCATCGAGTCGGGCTTCAGGCGCACGTCGTGGTCGGCGCCGTCGAAGCTCCCCGGGACGCGGCGGTGGTCCTCGTGGCCGACCTCGTCGGGCAGGTGCTGCTTGAGCGTTCCTCCGAAGGCGACGTTCAGGAGCTGCATGCCGCGGCAGATCCCGAGCACGGGCATGTCGCGCTCCACCGCGCGGCGCGTGAGGGCGATCTCGACCCCGTCGCGCTCGGGCACCGGTAGCCCGGTCATGGGGTGCGGCCTCGGCGCCGTAGCGGGAGGGATCGATGTCCTCGCCGCCGGCCAGGATCAGCCCGTCGAGGAGGTCGAGCATCGGGTCGGGGTCGAGCTCGAGCTCGGGGTCGGGCGGGATCATCACCGCCAGGCCGCCGGCGCGTTGAATCTGACGCATGTAGTCGTAGGGGAGCAGCGCCGCCTGCTGCTCCCAGACTCCCCAGCGCGACGTGGGTCAGGCTGGTGCAGATCCCGATCACCGGCCGTTCGTCTGCCATCTCGGCCCAGCCTAGCGCGGCGGATTTCGGAGCAAGGCGCGCTGCACCTTGCCGCTCGTCGTCTTCGGCAGCTCGGGCGCGAAGTCGACGATGCGCGGGTACTTGTACGGCGCCGTCACCTCCTTGACGTGCTCCTGGAGCTCGCAGGCGAGCTCGCTGCTGGGGCGTAGCTGTCGCGCAGCACGACGATCGCGCGCACCACCGCCCCGCGCTCGTCGTCGGGGGCCGCGACCACGGCCGCCTCGGCCACCGCGTCGTGGGAGACGAGCGCGGACTCGACCTCGAACGGGCCGATCCGGTAGCCGGCGGAGATGATCACGTCGTCGGAGCGTCCCTCGAAGTACAGGTAGCCGTCCTCGTCCTGGGTCGACGAGGTCGCCGGTGCGCCACGGGCGCTCGGCCTGGGTGCCGGGCCGCCTCCGAGGTGCGCGACGAAGAACGTGGGATCGGTCTGCGGGTCCCGCAGGACGAGCTCGCCGTCGATCACGGCCAGGTCCACGCCGGGAAGCGGGAGCCCCATCGACCCCGGCCGCACCGGCGCGCCCACCGGGTTCGCCGTCAGCTGTCCGGTCTCGGTCTGGCCGTAGCCGTCGCGAATCTCGATCCCGGTGGCCTCGTGGAAGGCGCGGAGCACCTCCGGGTTGAGCGCCTCGCCCGCGGCCACGAGCGTGCGCAGCGCCGGCACCCGCCGTGAGCGTTGTGCGCTTGGCCATCACCCGGTATTCGGTGGGCGCCATGCAGAGCACGTTCACCTTCTCCGCCGCCAGCACCTCCGACCGCTGCGCCGGGTCGAAGCGGGCATCGTGCAGAAGCGCGGTGGCGCCGCGCAGCCACGGCGCGATGAACACGTTGCGCGCCGACTTCGACCACCCGCTGGCGGCCGTGCACCACACGAGATCGCCCTCGCGCGCGTCCAGCCAGTGCTCGGACTGGAGGCGCTGGCCGGGGAGGTAACGCTGCCCGTGGACGACGCCCTTGGCCTCGCCGGTGGTGCCGCTGGTGAACGTGATCAGGCAGGGGTCGGTGGGATCGAGCTCCAGTGGCGGCGCCGGTTCGGACTCGAACAGCGTCTCGTCGGGGATCGTGAGCACCGGGCAGTCCGGCGCAGCGGCCGTGAGCTCGGCCGTGTTGCGCTCGTCGGCCACGATCAGCCGCGGGTCGGCGGCGTCGATCCGCTGGCGGAGGTCCTTGGCGCGGAGCTGCTCGTTGCACGCGAGCGCGACAGCGCCGAGCCGGAAGCAGGCCACCATCGTGAGCACCCATTCGGGCCGGTTGCCGACCAGAGCGTCATCACGACGTCGCCGCGGTGGACGCCGATGGGCGGCGAGGGTTCCGGCCAGACGCGCGCTGCGGTCGGCGACCTCGCCGAAGGTCCACTCCCGCCGCGCGCCGTCGCGCGCGAGCTCCACGAGCGCGAGACGCTGCGGCGGAGCGGCATCGACGACGTCGCGGGCGAAGTTCATGGCGCGGCCAGTGTGGCAACTCCGCGCGCGAACCTGATCAGATTGGGCCGTGCCCCTTGACGGCGGCGGGGCGCCGGATGTTAGGCTGGCCCCGTGGGGTTGATGACTGGGAGCGGCCCGTTCAGCCGCAAGCCGGAGGGGAGCTGGAACTTCGAGCCGCCTGCACCCGGACAGGCGATGTATGTCGAGCCGATTCCCAAGCGCATCCGCGTCTTGCTGAACGGCAGACGATCGCCGACACCGTGCACGCGCAGTACGTGTCCGAGTCCGGGCTCCAGCCGTCCTACTACATCCCGCGCGCCGACGTGCGCGGCGAGGTGCTCGAGCCCTCGGACCGGCACACGCGCTGCCCGAAGAAGGGCGAGGCCTCCTACCACACGCTTCGCGTGGGCGACCGGGTCGAGGAGGCGGCGGCGTGGTACTACCCCGAGCCGCTGCCGGCGGCCGAGGCGATCCGCGACCACATCGCCTTCTACTTCCACCGCATGGACCACTGGTTCGAGGAAGACACCGAGGTCTTCACCCACCCCAAGGACATCTACCACCGCATCGACGTGTACCCGAGCTCGCGCCACGTCCGGGTCTCGCTCGACGGCGAGCTGCTCGCCGAGAGCACGCGCGCGATGGCGCTGTTCGAGTCGAACCTGCCTCCGCGCTGGTACCTCCCGCGCGAGGACGTGAGCGCCAAGCTCGTGCCCTCGGAGACCGTGACCACGTGCGGCTACAAGGGCGAGGCCAACTACTACTCGGTCGAGCTCCCGAACGGTGAAGTCGTCAAGGACATCGTCTGGTACTACACCGACCCGTTCCACGACGGCGCCGCGGTCAAGGACCTGCTCTGCTTCTTCAACGAGCAGGTCGACCTCGAAGTCGACGGCGAGCCCCACGGGCGGCCCGCAGACCGCGTGGACCGGTGGCGTCAAGGGCGAGAAGCCCATGTCCGCCGCCGCAACACCGCCGGCGAGCTAAACCCCCCGATCAGTCCAGGCCGACCCGGCCCGTGGCCCTTCCCCCGTTTCCGATTCCGCCGGCGCTGCTGCGTGCCGGCCTCGGGGCGCGCCGCCGCGTTCAGGATCTGGCCGAGCTTCCGATGCCGGCCGATGGCGCGCTGTGGGACTTCGTGGCGGGGCTCCAGCGGACGAAGCTCGCCGGCGTGCTCGTCACGACCGGCCTGGCCGACGCCCTGGGCGAAGACAGCGCGACCCCCGCCGAGCTGGCCCGAGAGCTGGGGCTCGACGAGCAGGTGAGCGCGCGGGTCCTCCGTGCAGCGGTGGCGGCGCGACTGCTCAGCGCCGAGGCGAGGGCCGGGTCCGTCTGAGCCGGCTCGGCGGCCCGCTGCGGAGCGATCACCCGGACTCGATCGCCTCATGGGCCGCCTACATGGCCGCACCGACGACGGGGCGGGCCTACGAGCAGCTCGAGGCGCAGATGCGCGAGGGAGCAGAGCCCTCCGGGCACCGGCGCGCCTACGGCGACTCGATCTGGGAGCACTTCGACAAGCACGGAGACGAGGGCGTCCGGTTCGGGCGAGGCGATGCAGCAGCTGACCACCCTGAACGCGCCGGCGCTCGCGAGGGCGTACCCCTGGCCGCGCCGTGGCGTCATCTGTGACGTCGGCGGCGGCATCGGGACGCTCCTCGCCGCGATCCTCGGCCGCCGCCCACGCGTGCGCGGGATCCTCGTCGACGCCCCCGAGGTGCTCGACGAAGCCGAGCGATTCCTGCGCTCCCGCGGGCTCGCGGAGCGGGTGGAGCGCCGCGCCGGTGACCTGTTCGGCGAGCTCGATGCCAAGGCCGACGTGTACCTGCTCAAGTGGATCCTCCACGACTGGAGCGATGACGCGTGTCGCGGCATCCTGTCGCGGCTGCGAGCGCAGATGCCGCCGGGGTCTCGCGTCGTCGCCATCGATCAGAACCTCGACCCGGCTCGTCCAAATCCGATCACCCCGATGGTCGACCTCCACATGCTCGTGGAGTGCGAGGGCGGCCGGGAGCGCTCGCCGCGCGAGGTGCACGCATTGATGGCCGACGCGGGCCTGCGCCCCGGCCGCGTTCGGCGCGCCGACCTGCACATGCTGGTCGAAGGCGTGGCCGCCTGACCTCGCGTATTCTCGAAACCATGGCCATAGCGACTCCCTACACCGAGAAGACCGACGAGCAGAAGGCGATCTGCGAGATGGTTCGCCAGTTCGCCGACGAGCAGATCATCCCCAAGGCCGAGCACTACGACCACGAGGACAGCTTCCCCGAGCCGATCGTCGAGCAGATGAAGGAGCTCGGCCTGTTCGGCGTCACCATCCCCGAGGAGTACGGCGGGATGGGGCTCGACCTGACGACGTACGCGATGATCGTCGAGGAGCTCTCGCGCGGGATGGATCAGCATCTCCGGCATCGTCAACACCCACTTCATCGGCTCCTACCTGCTGATGAAGTTCGGGACCGAGGAGCAGAAGCAGAAGTACCTGCCGAAGATGGCCACGGGCGAGATGCGGGCGGCGTTCTCGCTCTCCGAGCCCGAGCTGGGCTCAGACGTGGCCGCGATCAAGACCGCGGCCAAGAAGGCCGACGACACGCACTACGAGATCAACGGCACCAAGATGTGGGTCACCAACGGCCTGCGCTCCTCGCTCGTGTTCGTGCTCGTGCGGACCGACCCGTCGGCGGAGCCCAGGCACCGCGGCCTCACCTGCTTCATTGCCGAGAAGGAGCCGGGCGAGGCCGAGAACACGGGTGAGTATCAGGGCTTGGGCGTCCCGCCGCAGATCAAGAAGATGGGCTACAAGGGCGTCGAGTCGACCGAGCTCGTATTCGACGGCTACCGCTGCCCCGCCGAGAACATCCTCGGTGGCGAGGAGGCGGGCCTCGAACCGCGGCTTCTCCCAGATGATGGACGCGCTCGAGCTCGGCCGCGTGAACGTGGCCTCCCGTGGCGTCGGCCTCGCCCAGCGCGCCCTCGAGCTCGCACTCAAGTACTCCCAGGAGCGCCGCGCGTTCGGCAAGCCGATCTCCCAGCACCAGGCGATCCAGTTCAAGCTCGCGGACATGGCCACCCAGGTCGAGGCGGCCCGGCTCATGACCCAGCGCGCGGCGCGGATGAAGGACGCCGGCGAGCGCTCGGACATCGAGGCCGGCATGGCGAAGCTGTTCGCCTCCGAGGCGGCTCGCTTCTGCGCCGAGGAGTGTCTGCGCATCCACGGCGGCTACGGCTACTCCAAGGAGTACGAGATCGAGCGCATCTACCGCGACGCGCCGCTGCTGCTGATTGGCGAGGGCACGAGCGAGATCCAGCGCATGGTCATCGGGCGAAAGCTGCTCGAGCGCCACAAGATCTGAGCGCCCAGCGTGGCCGACACCAAGTCCCTGATCGAGACCGCGGTCAAGCGGTTCCTCGAGGAGGTTCCGGCACTTCAGCAGCTCAAGCTCGTGGTCGGGCTCGAGCTCCGGGCCCGGCACGACACCCAGATCTACCGCGTCGAGCTTCCCGGCCCCAAGGTGACCAAGGACGTCCCCAGCGACGCCAAGGTCACGCTCACGGTCTCACGGTCGCACTTCAACGAGCTCGCCACGAAGGGCCACATTCGCGACTGGCGGAACGCGTTCGTCCACGGCGAGGCCAAGGCCACGGGCATCGAGCAGGTGATGAAGCTGATCGCCAACGTGGTCGAGCGCCAGGAGGAGCGCTCGCGCACGCGGCAAGGCGACGCACCACTAGGCGCGGTCGGCGGCCAGCTCCTCGGCCTCGCTCAGCTGCGCGTCGATGAGCCGGAGGCCGGAGTCCCAGAAGTCCGGGTCGGCGAGGTCGATGCCGATGATCTCGCCCAGCTCCTCGGGGCTGCGCGAGCCGCCCGCGCCCAGCAGCTCGAGGTAGCGCGGGACGAACGACTCTCCCTCGGAGCGGTAGCGGCTGTAGGCCGAGAGCGCCAGCAGCTGGCCGTAGGCGTACGCGTAGACGTAGCCGGGCGTGTTGATGAAGTGCGGGACGTAGGACCACCACATGCGGTAGCCCTCGGTGATCTCGACCGAGTCGCCGAACAGCTCGCGCTGGCTCTCCACCCAGAACTCGTTGATCCGGTCGACCGACAGCTCGCCCTCGCGGCGCCGGTTGGTGTGGACGAGATGCTCGAAGCGGTTCATCGCCATCTGCCGGAAGACGGTGGCGATCTCCCCGTCGATCCGCTCGGCGAGCAGCCCGAGCCGCTCGTCGCCGTCGCTGCGCCTCGTCGAGCAGGCGCTCGAACACGAGCGTCTCGCCGAACACCGACGCGGTCTCGGCCAGCGTCAGCGGCGTCGACTGGTGGAAGATCCCCTGCGGCTGGGCGAGCGCGGCGTGCAGGCCGTGGCCGAGCTCGTGGGCCATGGTGAGCACGTCGCGCCGGCGGGCGGTGAAGTTCAGCAGCACGTAGGGGTGCACGCTCGGCACCGTGTAGCTGCAGAAGGCGCCACCGCGCTTGTGCGGGCGCACCGGGGCGTCGATCCAGTGCTCGTCGAAGAAGCGGGCCACGACGCGGCCGGCCTCCTCGGAGAAGGCGCGGTAGGTGTCGAGCACCAGCTCGCGCGACTGGGCGTAGGAGAAGGCGAGGTCCTCGGCGAGCACGGGCGCCGAGCGGTCGTAGTCGGCGAGCCGGTCGACCCCCAGCAGCTTGGCCTTCAGCGCGTACCAGCGCTGCGGGATGTCGTAGCGGCCGCGGACCGCCTCGATCAGCGCCATCACCGACTCGTCGGAGGCCTCGTTGGCCAGGTTGCGGGTGGCCAGCCAGTGCGGGTAGGAGCGCAGCCGGTCCTCGACCGACTTGTCGTAGGCGAGCGTGTTGTAGATGAAGGCGCGGGTGCGCAGGCCCGGGCTCGAGGGTGCGCCGATACGGCTTCGGCGGCGGCGCGCCGCTTCTCGCGGTCGGGCGACTGCAGACGGCTCAGGGCGACGTCGAGCGGGACCTCCTCGCCGTCGAGGCTGACGCGCATCGCCGTGCACAGCTCGCTGAACAGACCTGCCCCAGGCGCTCTGGCTCGAGATCGACTTCTCGGCCAGCAGCTTCTCCTCGCTCTCGCTCAGCAGGTGAGGCCGGTAGCGGCGAAGGCTGCGCAGGTGGTGGCGGCAGAAGTCGAGCTCGCTGCGCGTTCAGGAGCTCGTCGGCGCGCGCATCGTCGATCTCGGCCCACTCCAGGTCGAAGAACAGCAGCTTGGTCTCGATCTCGGTGCTCCGCTCCTGCATCCGCTGGAGCAGCGCGCCACGAGCCGGATCGGCGGTGTCGGTCGAGAAGCGAAGCGCCGCGTATGATCCGGCGCGACCCACGAGGTCGCTGATCGCCGCCAGCTCGTGCATCGCCGCGGCCAGGCCGGCGGCTGTCGAGCTCGCCGACTCGTCCTGCGTACTCGGTGGCGAACTTCGCCGGCGCGATCGTTGGCCTCGTCGAACATGGGCTCGACCGACGATTCGTCATCGCCGTCGATGAGCGGGCTCAGGTCCCACTCGGTGGCGAGCAGCTCGGGATCGGAGAGGTAGTCGGTGGTAGCCACGATGCCCCGGAGACTAGCCGCTGGCGGGCGGGCACGGTTCGGATCGAGCGGGCCGCTCAGCTCGAACAGGTCGACCGGCTGGCCGGTCACATGGCGCTCGAACACCAGGTGCGCGGCCGGGTCGCCCAGCCACCCAGTCCCGCTCGGGCGCGGGCCGGAGCTGGTCCGGGCGCCAGAAGTCGCGCTCCGGGGTGATCAGCAGGTAACGGAAACGGCCGTGGTTGACGGCCGCGCGCCACGCCCGGCAGGTGCCGATCGCGTGTGAACGAGCCGTGCGCGCCCGCGCGCGGCGACGTACTCGACGCGGTTGGAGTCGTCGATTCCCGAACAGGGGGTAGTCTGAAGAACTCGCCGTAGGTGCCCGCCACCGCCACGCTCGAGTGGTGCACGGAGCGGAAGTAGGCCCAGACGCCGGACAGGTGCGAGATCTGGGGCTGGAACACGTAGCGCCCTCGCAGGTAGTGGCGCTGCCAGGGGTAGCCGGCGGCGGCGCCGGCGCAGGCGAGGAGCGCCACCGCGGCCAGCGCGCCCGCGCGCAGCGGCCGGGTTCGCAGGGGTCGGGCGCGCACGGCCGGCGAGGAGCAGCCCGGCGACGAGCGCGGCGCCGCCCACGAGCACCGCCCCGGCGACGTGCTGGCCTCGGCCACAGCGACCGGTGCGCCACCGTGGCCACCGCGGTGGCGGCGAAGGCGAGGGTCAGCGCCACCTGACGCCGCGGAGCCGGCGAACACCGGGCGCCAGCGGGGCGACGGCGTAGGCGAGCGCCAGGCCGGGCGCGGCGTAGCGGAGGTTGTAGGTGAAGCCGACCGGATCGCCGTCGGGGCCGATGGCGCTGTTCGGGGTGACGAGGTAGGCGGCGAGGCTGCCGAGGGCGACGATCGCGAGCATCCGCAGCGTGCGGTCCGAGCCGGGGAGCAGGCAGAGCAGCGGGCCGATCATCGGCCGCCGCGGCGATCAGGTACCACCAGGAGCCGAGCTGGGCCGCCATCCCGCGGACGAAGAAGTGCTTCCAGAAGTCCGAGCTCGTCAGGTAGTGGGCGACGGCGAAGCTGACGTGCTGCTGGATCGGTGGCGCCGGCACGGGCAGCGACGCCGCCGAACCGGCTCCACGGGAGCGGGTTACCGATCGCCACCAGGTTGCGCAGGTACCAGAAGCCGCCGGCGAGCACGAGCGGGACCAGCCAGGTGGCCGCGGCGCGCGCCGGCGCGCGCGCGGCGCCGGGCGGTGACGAGCACCCCGAGGGTGAGCAGCGCCACCGGGGCCAGGAACGTGAGCTTGATCGACATCGCGAAGCCGGCCGCTATCGCGGCCAGCGCGTAGGGCGCGCGCCGCTCCTCCTCACTCGCATTGAGGATCAGCGCCGCCGCGCTCAGCAGGAACGCCAGCCCGACGATGTCGCCGTCGGCGCTTCCCGGCTGGGAGAAGTCCATCATCGGCACGAGCAGGACGAGCGCGACGCCCGTCGTCGCGGCCGCCGCGCGCCCGCGCGGGCACCCGATGCACCAGCCGGCGAGCAGCGTCAGGGCCATCCAGGCGAGGTTGATCGCCGGGGAGAGCGTGTCGCGCGCGAGCAGGACGATCCCCAAGCCGTGGAACAGCTCCGCGGTGGCGGGATAGAACGCGAGCAGGAACTCGAGGTCGTAGTGCAGCGAGGTGACGCGCCCGGTCTGGGCGAAGCTCGCCGCCCACGGCATGTGGTACCAGAGCGTGTCGAAGGCATGCATGCCGAGGTCGTAGGAGTCGAGCATCGGCGGGGCCCAGACGGCGGCCACCACGGCGCCGGCGAGGAGCGCCGCCGTGACCGGGAGCCACCGCACCCGGCGGGGGGCGCCGGCGTTCGGCCACCCGGCGCCGCGCGATCTCCCAGCCGCTCGCGACGCCGGCCAGCGCGCACACCGCCACGATCGCCGCCAGGCGGAACAGGCCGACCGTCCCCAGCACCTCGAGGATCACGATCAGCAGCGACAGGCCGATGAGCGCCTCGGCCAGCCTGGCGGGAGCGCCCACCCACTCCGGCAGGAGCCGCCGGCGCAGCGCCACGCCGGCGAGCGCCATCGCCGCGCACACGATCGCCAGCGACGCGACGCCGAGGACGTAGCGCCCGGCCGTGACGTTCATGCCTCACATCCGGCGCGTACGCTGCGTGCCATGAGAGTCGGAAGACTAGTGTCGGGCCTCCTCGCGCTCGGGGCCGCGCTCGCCGGCTGCGGCTCGGACGGCAACCACACGCCCGACCTGGCCAAGCTCCCGCTCGTGCCCGGTACGAAGATCGTCGCCCAGGCGCGGCAGTGCGACAAGGGGTCGAACCCCTACTGCGCGGTGCAGATCGTGCTCGTCGGGCGCTCCTACAAGGACTCGCAGGACCTGCTCGGCATCGAGCGCGAGCGCCTGGTCTCGCTCGGCTGGACGCGGGAGGGCGCCGACGCCGGTAACGAGCACGCCGCCGACTCGCCCGGCCACAAGCTGCGCGTGACCTACGCCACCGCCCTGACCGATCTCACCGGCATCGACGAGGGGTGGATCAAGCGGCCGCAGGCGATCGCGCTCGCCCTCTCGCACGCCGTCTTCCAGCGCAAGCCGGCGCTGTCGATGATGCTCGAGCTGAGCACCTCTCAGCTCTGATCGACGGGGCGCAGGACCAGCCGGCGGTCGGTGCCGACGGCGATCGAGCGGCGTCCGCCGAGCAGGTCGCGCAGGTCGGAGCCGACGAGCTCCTGGCGCCAGCCGGTGAGGGTGCGGACGCCCGGCTCGGGGTCCCCCGCCGCGCCGCCCCCACGATCGCCTCGAGCTCGGCGCGGGAGGCGATCAGCTCGTAGGCAAGGCCGGCGTCGAGCGCGCGGGTTCGCAGGAGCGCCTCGGCGAGGGAGATGAGCGGCGCGTCGCCCGGCCTCCGAGCGAGGCCGCGCCTCCTCGCGGGGGATCGGGGGCGCCTCGAGACCGGTGGCGATGGCGGCCAGGATCTGCTCGCCGCGCCGGCGGATGGTCGAGCCGTGGATGCCGCGGATCTGCTCGAGCGCCTGCGACGGTCGAAGGGCGGCGCTTGGCCAGCTCGACCATCGGCGGATCACCCAGCACCGAGCTCACCGGCCGGTCCTCGGAGGAGGCGGTGCGCTCGCGCCAGGCGGCGAGCTCGCGGGCGACGGCGCGCGAACGCGGGTCGAGCTGGTTGACCCGCTGCAGGCGCTCCCACGCGGTGTCGGGGTCGCGCTCGTCGGTGGCGCCCTCGAGGCGCCGGCACTCCTCGCGCGCCCACTCGAGCCGACCGGAGTCGGCGAGCCGGCGCTGGATCTCCTCGCACAGCTCGAGCAGGTGGGCCACGTCCTCGGCGGCGTACGCGAGCTGCTCGGGCGTGAGCGGGCGGACGTCCCAGCGGGTGTAGCTGGCGGTCTTGTTGACGCGCCGGCCGAGGATCGCTCCGAGCAGGTTGCCGTAGCCGGTCTGGGCGCCGGCGCCGGCGAACCCGGCCGCGATCTGGGTGTCGAAGATGTTGGTGAGCTCGGTGCTCCAGACGCGGCGGAGGATGGCCACGTCCTGGCGTCCGGCGTGGAGCACCACCTCGATCTCGGGATCGGCGAGCAGCTCGGCCAGCGGAGCGGTGTCGACGCCGTTCAGCGAATCGATCATCACGATCCGCCGGCCCTCGGGCGCATCGGGATCGTCGATCACGACCTGCACCAGGCACAGCAGGGCCCGGTAGCGACCCTCCGACATGAACTCGGTGTCGATCCCGAGGCGACCGTGCGCGCGGGCCAGCTGCGCGGCCTGCGCGACGTCTTCCGAGCTCGCGAGCGAGCTCACGCTGGACGCTCCGTCTGGCATCGGTCGCGTGAGCCTACTGCGCTCGGGTAAACCTACCGCGCTGGTAGGATATGGACATGATCTTCTCGTCGAAGGCCGAGTACGGCGTGCGCCTGATGGTCGAGCTGGGGCGCCAATCGCCGGAGCATCCGACCAGCCTGAAGGCGATCGCCGACGCCGAGGGGCTGCCGCTGGCCTACCTGGAGCAGGTGGTGGCGCGGCTGCGCAAGGCGGAGCTGGTGATGAGCGCGCGCGGCGCGCACGGGGGCTACTGGCTGGCACGGCCGGCCGAGGAGATCAGCATGGACGAGGTGGTGCAGGCACTCGAGGGCGCGATTGCGCCGATGGAGTGCTTCGTGCACGACCACACCGAGCGGGTGCTGTGCTCGCACGAGCCCGACGCCGGCCGCGGGTGCGCGACGAAGCTCCTGTGGATGCGCGTCCAGGGCGGGATCATCCGCTCGCTGCAGACGACGACTCTGGCCGACCTGGTCGAGTTCTCACGCCGCAGCGAGACGGCGCCGGCCGAACTCGCGGTCCAGAACGCATAGAGGAGACTGAGATGGCAGAGCTGGAGATACGAGACCTTCATGTACGGGCCGGCGAGAAGGAGATCCTGCGCGGGCTCGACCTGACCGTCGGCAAGGGCGAGATCCACGCCCTGATGGGGCCCAACGGCTCGGGCAAGTCGACGCTCGCCAACGTCGTCATGGGCCATCCCAACCTCGAGGTGACCTCGGGACAGGTCCTGTTCGGCGGCCAGGACATCACCGAGGCCGATCCCGACGAGCGGGCCCGCATGGGCCTGTTCATGGCCTTCCAGTACCCGGTGTCGGTGCCCGGCGTGACCGTGACCAAGTACCTCCGCACGGTCCTGAACGCCCACCGCGCCGGCCGCGGCGAGGAGCCGATCCCGCTGCGCGAGTTCCGCCAGACGGTGGAGGCGGCGATGAAGCTCACCAACGTCCCGCGCGAGTTCTCCACCCGGTACCTCAACGAGGGCTTCTCGGGCGGCGAGAAGAAGCGCATGGAGATCCTCCAGCTCGCGCTCCAGCGGCCCGAGCTGGCGATCCTCGACGAGACCGACTCGGGGCTCGACATCGACGCCCTGCGCGTCGTCGCCAACGGTGTCAACGCGGTCGCCGGGCCCGACATGGGCGTGCTCATCATCACCCACTACCAGCGCATCCTCCACCTCGTACAGCCGAGCCACGTGCACGTCATGTACCAGGGCCGGATCGTGCGCGAGGGCGGCCCCGAGCTCGTCGACCAGCTCGAAGCCCGCGGCTACGGCTGGATCACCGAGTCGCTCGAGCAGGCCGCGTAATGGGCATCGCCGAGCTCTCGCTGCGCGAGCTCTCCGGCGAGTTCCCCGTGCTGCGCCGCCAGATCGGCGGGCACCCCATCACCTATCTCGACTCGGCGGCCACCTCGCAGACGCCGCAGCCGGTGATCGACGCCATGACGCGCTACTACACCGAGTCGCGCGCGTCGATCCACCGCGGCGTGTACCCGCTAGCCGTCGAGGCGACCGACCTGTACGAGGGCGCCCGGGAGCGGATCGCGGCCTGGCTGGGATCGACCATCGAAGAAACGGTGTTCACCGCCAACGCCACCGCGGCCATCAACCTCGTCGCCCACTCGTGGGGCCGAGTGAACGTCCACCGCGGCGACCTCGTGGTCCTGACCGAGATGGAGCACCATTCCAACATCGTCCCCTGGCAGCTGCTCTGCCAGGACCGGGAGGCGGAGCTCGCCTACGTCCCCGTGCAGGACGACGGCCAGCTCGACCTCGAGGCGCTTGACGCCCTGCTCGAGCGCGCTCCGAAGCTGGTGGCGCTCGTCCACGTCTCGAACGTGGTCGGGACGATCAACCCGGTGGCGGAGATCGCGCGCCGGGCCCATGCCGCCGGCGCCACCGTGCTCGTCGACGGCACCCAGGCGATCCCGCAGATGCCGGTGTGGCTGCCCGATCTCGACGTCGACTTCTACGCCTGGACCGGCCACAAGGCCTACGGCCCCACCGGGATCGGCGTGCTCCACGGCCGCCGGGAGCTGCTGGCGGAGATGCCCCCGTTCATCGGCGGCGGGCACATGATCCGCACGGTGGCGGCCAACGAGTCGACGTGGACCGACCTGCCCTGGAAGTTCGAGGCCGGGACCTCCCAGATCGCCGAGGCGATCGGGCTCGGCGCCGCCGTCGACTGGCTGCGGGCGATCGGCCTCGATCGGGTCCGCGCCCACGAGGAGTCACTCGTGGCCGACACGCTGCTGCGCCTGGCGAGCGAGGTTCCGGGGCTGTCCATACACGGTCCCGAGGCGCCCGGCGAGCGCGGCGCGCTCGTGTCCTTCTCGCTCGAGGGCGCCCACCCGCACGACATCGGCGAGATCCTCGGGCGCGAGGGCGTGTGCGTGCGCACGGGCCACCACTGCGCCCAGCCGCTGATGCGCCGGCTCGGCGTCCCCGCGACCACCCGCGCCTCGTTCGCGGTGCACAACACGGCGCAGGACGTGGATCGCCTGATCGCGGGGCTTCAGCGCGTGCGCTCGGTCCTGCAGCTGTAGACCTCGGTGGCGTAGGTCAGCTCGAGGACCTCGTCGCCGCCCACGAGCGCGCGCACCTCGGCGAGCAGGTCGGTCCGCTCGTCGTCGGGCAGGTTGGCGATCCAGCTCCACGAGGAGACGAGGGCCATGAAGTCCTCTAGCTCGATGTTGTGGACGTGGGTGAAATGGCCCTCGCGCCAGGACCCGAACTGCGGGCTCCCGCCGAGCATCTCCTTGCCCGAGGGAAACTCGCCCGCCGCCACCCGCGGCGGGTCGACGAGCGCCTCGAATGCGCTCCGCCCACGGCTGGGTCCAGCGCGCACGGTTCCACAGCAGCGCGAGCCCGCCACCGGGGGTGAGCACGCGGGCGATCTCGGCGAACGCCTCGGCCGGGCGAAACCAGTGGAAGGCCTGGCCGACGAACACCGCCTCGACGGACGCGTCGCCCAGCGGGATGTGCTCGGCGGTGCCATCGAGGAGCTCCACGTCCGGAAGCTGGAGGCTGAACTGCGCGCGCATCGCCGCCGACGGCTCGACGGCGATCACCCGGCCGGCGACCGGTATCAGCTGGCGCGTCAGCTTGCCGGTGCCGGCAGCGAGGTCGAGGACCGCGCTCTGACGTGTCAGGCCGAACTCCCGCGCCAGCTGGTCGATCGCCTCCGGCGGGTACTGCGGGCGGCCGCGCTCGTAGGCCTCGACGTGCGAGCCGAAGCCGGCGGCGGCGCGGGGGTCGATGGACACCCGTTGATCGTCGCACGCCGCGCGCCGCATGGATGCGGCGCGCAACCGGCCCCATGGATGACGGCGCCGCAGGCGCCGGCCCCTATATTTGAAGCAGATGGACGACCTGTACCGCGAGAACATCCTCGACCACTACAAGCACCCGCACAACTGGTCGCCGCCGGCGCCCGAGATCGAGAACCCGGACCTGGAGTTCCACGATCTCAACCCCCTGTGCGGGGACGAGCTGACGGTCAAGCTGGTGGTGGACGAGGAGAACCGGATCGCCGACGTGCGCTTCTCCGGCCACGGCTGCGCGATCTCCCAGGCGGCGGCGTCGATGGCCTCCGACGAGGTCAAGGGGATGGCGGTCGAGGACGTCCTCAAGCTCGACCGCGAGTTCGTGCTCGAACTGCTCGGCATCGATATCTCGGCCACGCGGATGAAGTGCGCGCTCGCTCTCGCTGAAGGTCCTGAAGGGCGCCTCGCTCGGCCACGCGGTCGAGTGGGAGCCCGCGGCCTAGTAAATCCAAGCTACGCGCTAGCGATTAACTCGTGCCGGAGATCATCGAAGTCTGTCCCGTCGCCGAGCTTGCGCCCGGTGAGATGCGCCTGGTCGAGTGGGAGGACCTCGAGATCGGCGTGTTCAACTGCGGTGGCGCGCTGTACGCGATCGAGGATCGATGCTCGCACGACGACGGCCCACTGGCCGAGGGCGAGTTCGACGCGGCGACGTGCACCGTCGAGTGCCCGCGCCACGGGTCGCTGTTCGACCTGAAGACCGGCCGACCCAAGACTTTGCCGGCGTATGAACCGGTGGACACCTTCCCGGTGCTCATCGAAGACGAGACGATCAAGCTGGAGGTGGAGTGATGGCCGTCACTGAGAACGAGGCGCTTGCGGCGATCAACGCCGATTACACCGAGCGCTACGGCTTCCACGACGCCGAGAACTACCTGTACAAGGCGCCCAAGGGCCTGACCCGAGAGCTCGTCGCGAAGATCTCCGAGTTCAAGTCTGAGCCGGAGTGGATGCGCGAGTTCCGCCTCAAGGCGCTCGATCACTTCCTGGCCCGCCCGATGCCGACCTGGGGCTCGCCGATGCTCGCCGATGTCGATTTCGACGACATCCACTACTTCGTGCGCGCCTCCGAGCGCGCCGAGCGCTCGTGGGACGACGTCCCCGAGGACGTCAAGAAGACCTTCGACCGGCTCGGGATCCCCGAGGCCGAGCGCAAGTTCCTGTCCGGCGTCGGCGCGCAGTACGAGTCCGAGGTCGTCTACCACCAGATCAACGAGAGCCTTGAGAAGCAGGGCGTGATCTTCATGGACATGGACACGGGGCTGCGCGAGCACGGGGACCTCGTGCGCGAGTACTTCGCCACCGTGATCCCGCCCAACGACAACAAGCTGGCGGCGCTCAACAGCGCGGTGTGGTCGGGCGGCTCGTTCGTGTACGTGCCTCCGGGTGTGCACGTCGAGATGCCGCTCCAGGCCTACTTCCGGATCAACACCGAGTCGATGGGCCAGTTCGAGCGGACGCTGATCATCGCCGACGAGGGCTCCTACGTGCACTACGTCGAGGGCTGCACGGCGCCGACCTATTCGAGCAGTCAGCCTCCACTCGGCCGTGGTCGAGCTGATCGCCAAGCCGGGCGCGCGGATCCGCTACACGACGGTCCAGAACTGGTCGACCAACGTGTTCAACCTGGTGACCAAGCGCGCCATCGCGCAGGAGGACGCCACCGTCGAGTGGGTCGACTGCAACCTCGGCTCCAAGCTCACGATGAAGTACCCCAGCATCTACCTGATGGGCGAGCGGGCCCACGGCGAGGTCCTCTCGATCGCCTTCGCGGGCGCCGGCCAGCACCAGGACGCGGGCGCCAAGATCATCCACGCCGCGCCGAACACGACCTCGAACATCTTCGCCAAGTCGATCTCCAAGGACGGCGGCCGCGGCTCCTACCGCGGCCTGCTCGAGATCGCCAAGGGCGCCCACGGGTCGCGCTCGAAGGTCGTCTGCGATGCCCTGCTCCTCGACGAGAAGTCGCGCTCGGACACCTACCCGACGATCCGCATCAGCGAGGACGACGTCAACGTCGGCCACGAGGCGACCGTGTCCAAGGTGGGCGAGGACCAGCTCTTCTACCTGATGTCGCACGGCGTCCCGGAGGAGGAGGCCTCGAAGCTGATCGTCAACGGGTTCATCGAGCCGATCACCAAGGAGCTCCCGATGGAGTACGCGGTGGAGATGAACCGGCTGATCGAGCTCCAGATGGAGGGCTCGATTGGCTAGCGCCGCGTTGGAGCTCCCGACCTTCAAGGGCCGCCCGGGCTGGGAGTTCACGGACATCTCGGCGCTGAACCTGGCGGCCTACGAGCCGGTCGCCGGCGCGAGGACGGCGCAGCCGGCGCGAGCGCTCTGTTCGAGACTGCCGGCCGCCGAGCCTACCGAGGCCGGCGTGATCGTCACCTCGATCGATCAGGCGGCCCGCGAGCACGGCGAGCTCCTGCGCCGGCACCTCGGGTCGCTGATCCCCGAGGGCGACGACGTGTTCGTGGCGCTCAACGACGCCGGCTACCGCGACCGGGTCGCTTCGTCTACGTGCCGCAGCGGCGTCGTGCTCGAGCACGCCGATCCCGCTCAGACCACCGTGCAGCCGGGGCCGGGACGCTGCTCAACCAGCGGACGCTGATCGTGCTCGAGGAGGGCGCCCAGGCCGAGGTCTGGGAGCAGTATCTGTCGGCCGAGCCGAGCTCGACGGCGTGTTCAACGTCGTGACCGAGCTGATCGTCGGCAACGCCGCCCACCTGCGATACGTGTGCGGCCAGGCGCCTCTCGGAGAAGAGCTGGATCTTCGGCGCCCAGCGCGCCGAGGTCGGCCGCGACGGCATCGCTCGACTGGGTGGCGCTCGGCTTCGGCTCCACCCGCGGGCGCGTGCGCATGGAGACCCGTCTCGCCGGCGAGGGCTCCGAGGCGCGCGTCACCGGCGCCTACGCGACGCACGGCCGCCAGCACATCGACTTCGACACCACCCAGGAGCACGCGGCGCCGAACACGACCTCGGACCTCGCCTTCCGGGGCGTGCTCCAGGGCCGCTCGACGGCGGTGTGGCGCGGGAACATCATCGTCGACCCCGGGCGCGCAGAAGACCGATGCCTTCCAGGAGTCCCGCAACCTGCTGATCTCAAAGCGCGCCCACGCCGACGCCATCCCCGGCCTCGAGATCCAGGCCAACGACGTGCGCTGCACGCACGCCGCGGCGGTGGCGCAGGTCGATCCCGAGCAGCTCTTCTACCTGCGCTCGCACGGCCTCGAGGAGGAGGACGCCAAGCACCTGGTGATCGAGGGCTTCCTTTCGGCCCTCGTCGAGCGCTTCGAGGCGGGTCCCGTGCGCGAGCACCTGGCGGACGCGCTCGAGCGCCGGCTCAGCCTGATTCTCCAAAGCTGAGCATTCCTGGCTAAAGGCCGCGCTCTTCGGAGCATCCTTAGCGATCCCTTCCGCGCTGGACGGATGTTCGATCGCCAGCGCGGAATTTGCTGCCGATACTGCATACGACAAGCGGCAAGTTCCCCCACCACGGGGCGCAGAAAGAAGCGAGGTCAGGGAATGCGTGGGTCCGGAATCCTCGGCGCGACGCGAGGGGCGCGTCGTACTGCTTACTGGTGCCGTCGTGGCGACGGCGGTGATCCTGCCGAGCTTTGCTCCGGCGGCGAAGGCGGCCGCGCCCGAGGCGCGGCGTCTGATCGCTCCGGTGGCGGTCAAGCGCGTGGCCAGCCCCGACGCCGATCAAGCTCATCTTCGGCCACAAGCTCGCTTGACATCCGAGCCCGGCGAGCCCGGCAGACGGCGGATGCTCGCCCGGCAGCGCCCAGCGGCTCGTCCGGCCCGGCAGCGCCGTGGGCGTTCGTCGTCGTACTCGACGGCGATCGCCGTCGCGGCGATGGTGCCGCCGGCGATCTTCGGGTGGGCGCGCGCTTGGCGGATCGACTCGCCGGCGCTGTTCTGGTTCCTGTCCGCTCTGGTCATCGTCGGGGAGCTGCTGCCGATTCCGGTGCCGCGGCGCCACGGGCTGGCGCGGGTGACGATCTCCTCCGCGTTCGCGCTGGCGATCCTGCTGCGCTTCGGGGCCGGCCCCGCGATCGTGGTCTACGTGGTGAGCCTGGTCGTGGCCGACGGGCTCGCCCGGGTGGCGCCGATCAAGCTGCTGTTCAACGCCGGTCAGTACGCGCTGTCGATCGTCGCGGCGGCGGGAGTGCTGACGCTGACCCACTCGCGCGATGCTCGATCGGATCACCTCGCGCGACGCTGCCGGCCGTGCTCGCGGCGGCGCTCGCCTTCTTCGTGGTCAACCACCTGCTGACGTGCGTCGGCGCGGCGCTGTTCGCCGGCCTCGCCGGTCAGGCGCTACATCTTCGACGACCTGGCCTTCCAGGCGTGGACGGCGGGGTGCCTGGTGGCGTTCGCGCCCGCGGTGCTGGCCTCGGCGCAGGTCAGCCTCGCGCTGGTGCCGGTGGCGTTCGTCCCCATGCTCGCGATCTACATGGGCGGGCGCGCCGCCGCCGTCAACGCCCACCGCGCCTACCACGACTCGCTGACCGAGCTCCCGAACCGCCTGCTCCTGGCCGAGCGCCTGGAGAGCGCGCTGGCGAGCGCCGCTCAGGAGGAGACGCTCGCTCGCCGTGATGCTGCTCGACATCGACGAGTTCAAGTCGATCAACGACACCCTCGGGCACGAGCTCGGGGACTCGGTCCTCAAGCGGATCGCCGGGCGGTTCGCCGACGCGGTCGGTGAGAGAGGCACGCTGGCGCGGCTCGGGGGCGACGAGTTCGCGGTGCTGCTCGAGGGCGACCACGAGGCCGCCGCGCGGATCGCCGAGGACCTGCTCGAGGCGCTCGCGCTGCCGCTCGAGATCGACTCGCTGTGGCTGCACGTGAGCGCCAGCATCGGCGTGGCGTGCTACCCCGCGCACGGCGACACAGGCTCGCAGCTCCTCCGGCACGCCGACATCGCGCTCTACTGCGCCAAGGAGTCCGACGGCGCCATCCGGACCTACGACGACGAGCGCGACGAGTACAGCATCGATCGCCGGGCCCTCGCCATCCAGCTGCGCCGCGGCATGGAGCGCGGCGAGCTGCTCGTGCACTATCAGCCCAAGGTCCCGCTGCGCGACGGCGGGAAGTCCTCGGTTGAGGCGCTGGCGCGCTGGAACCACCCGCAGCTCGGGCCCATCGGGCCGGACGCGTTCATCCCGCTCGCCGAGCGCACCGGGATCATCACCAGGCTCACCGAGAAGGTGATGGAGTCAGCGCTCGGGCAGTGCGCGCTCTGGCGCGGGGAGGGGCTCGACGTGTCGGTCGCGGTCAACGTCTCGACCCGCAGCCTGCTCGACCACAACCTCCCCGACATGATCCGCGAGATGCTCGAGCGCTACGAGCTGCCGCCGCGCGCGCTCCAGATCGAGATCACCGAGACGCGGATCGTGGCCGACCTACCCCGGGCCCGCGCCACCCTCGACGAGCTGCGCGAGATGGGCGTGATGATCGCGATCGACGACTTCGGCACCGGGTTCTCTTCGCTCTCGCAGCTCCAGCAGCTGCCGATCGACGAGATCAAGATCGACCGCTCGTTCGTGATGCGCATGGACAGCGATCGCAACGATGCCGTGCTCGTGCGCTCGATCATCGAGCTGGCACGCAACCTCGGGCTGCGCGTCACCGCCGAGGGCGTGGAGACCGAGGAGACCACGGCCACCCTGCGCCGCCTCGGCTGCGACTTCGCCCAGGGCTTCCACGTCGGCCGGCCGATGGCCGCCGAGCAGTGCCGGCGGCTGCTGGAGCCGGCGGCCCCCGCCGCGGGGCCCGGGGCGCCGGTCGTCCCCCTTCCCTCGCGCGCCTCCTAGCCGCGCGAGCCCGTCGAGCGCGGCGAGCTCCTCCTCGTCGAGCTCGAGCTCGGCCGCCTCGAGGTTCTCCTCGAAGTGGGCGACCTGGCTCGTGCCCGGGATCGGGAGCGCCGCCGGCGAGTGCGCGAGCAGCCACGCCAGCGCCACCTGGGCCGGGGTGGCGCTGTGGCGGCGGGCGATCTCGGCCAGCCGCGGGCCCGCCGCGCCGAGGCTGCCGGTCGCGAGCGGCGCCCAGGTCAGGAAGGCGAGCCGCTGCTCCTCGCAGGCCTGTAGGACCTCCTCGGCTCGGCGCGGTCGGCGACGTTGTAGCGGTTCTGCACCGAGACCACCGGGACCAGCGACTGCGCGCGCTCCAGCTCGTCGACCGTGACGTTGGAGAGGCCGATGTGCCGGATCTTGCCCTCCTCCTGGAGCTCGGCGAGCGCGTACACCGAGTCCTCGATCGGCACCTTGGGGTCGACGGTGTGCAGCTGGTAGAGGTCGATGCGCTCGAGCCCCAGGCGGCGGAGCGATTCCTCGCAGCAGCGCCTGAGCCGGTCGGGGCGGCAGTTGGGCTGCCACGCGCTCGGCCCGGGACGCTCGAAGCCGCCCTTGGTGGCGATCACGAGATCGTCGGGGTAGGGGCGGAGCGCCTCGGCGATCAGGTTCTCCGAAACCGCCGGTCCATAGGAGTCGGCGGTGTCGATGAACTGGACCCCGGACTCGACGACGTGGCGCAGGAGCGCGCGGGCACTCGCGGGGTCGGCCGGCTCGCCCCAGATTCCCTGTCCCGTGACCCGCATGGCCCCGAAGCCCAGGCGGCGGACTTCGAGGTCGCCTCCGAGGGTGATCGTCTCCGGCTGCGATCATGGGTTGTTGGGGTTATACGGGAGCTGCGGGCCGCTCGTCGGGTTGCGGGTGAACGTCTCGCCCGCGGGCACGCGGGCGCGGCCCGTGAACGTGGTGCCCTGATCGCGCGCGGTGTGCGAATCGACGACGAGCCTGCGGCCCTGGGGGTCGAAGTAGTTCTGCTTGAGCGGGTAGCCGCGCTGACCGGTCTCGCAGTCGGCCCGGCCCAGGTTGTCGACGGCCGCGCCGTATACCTGGCTGTGGAGATACTCCGGCCCACCCGACTGACCGTTGGCGGGGTGGACCGCGCCCTGCGTGCCGACGTTGTCGGGCTGCTGGCTGTCGCCGAACATGAGCAGCACCCGCTGCGCGAACCCGACGGAGTCCTGGGCCGTCTGATGCTCGGCCAGGTAGGTCCACCAGTAGTCCCAGTCGTCGCAGGTGGTCTGGAACGGGCCGAGGTAGCGGATCAGGGGGTTGAGCGTGGTCACCGTGGCGTTCAGCGCGTTGATGGCGACGTTGGTCCCCGGCGCCTGGGCGAGGCCCTTGAGCGAGTGCATCACGCCCGCGAGGCGCTGATCGAGCGCCGGCGTGCGCACCAGCGTCTTCGTACCCACCTCCAGCGCGGAGTTCAGCATCAGGCAGCGCCTGCTTGAGCGCCACCGTCGCCGGCTGAAGGTCCCTACCCAGTGTCGCCAGGTCCTGGCAGCTCGCGGCTGCTGCACCTTCAGCGACGCGGTCGAGACGCTCAACGTCGACGGCGACTTGGCGATCGTCTGCTCGAGCGCGTTCGGATCCCGGGTCAGCGCGTGAAACGTCGTCGCCGCCTGACGGAACAAGTCCGACCTTGGCGTTCGCCACCGGCGCCACCGTGCCCATGAACCGCTCGAGCGAGTCGAAGAACGGCACCAGTCGCGTGCTCGGATCCGACAGGTATGCCCGCCACCGGCTGCGAGATGCTGCGAGCAGCGGCGGCAACGCCGAGATCGTGTCGTTGAGCGACGAGCCGCGCGCCGCGAGCGCGTCGCCATAGCCCTGGAGGTCCTGCTGGATCGCCACTCGGGTCTTAGGATCGAACGTGTTCAGCATGATCGTCGAACTGCACCGGCACTCGCGTCTGGCGCTCCGGCAGCGTCGCGCCGTCCGCGAGCATGTGCTTCGAGTGGCCGGTGACGATGTCGATGTACTTCAGCCCGAGCAGCGACGCCGGCCGGATCGACACCTGCGAGTCGGCCGGGATGTTCTTGTACTTCTCGGAGATCGAGAGCGTGAGCTCCGCTTCGGTCTGTCCGTTCCGGGACGGCACGGCGCGCATGTTCGAGATCAGCCCGACGAGATAGCCGCCCTCGCGCACGTTGTTGCCGATCGTCAGGTCCGATCCGTTGGCGATATCGACCTTGAGCTCGCGGGTGGGCACGAACGGCAACCCCGCGTCGGCGTTGTAGGCCAGGAACACGGCCACGAGCAGGATCAGGACCGTGGCGGCGCCGATCAAGCACCGGGTTGGTGAACGCGGAGCGGCTGCGCGCGCGCACGAGACGGGATGGCGTCGGGGTCGCCCTCGACTGCCGTGGAGGACCCGGTTCGAGGTCGAACGGCGGCTCCTCGCGGCCGCGCTCCTCGGCGCGCCTCCACGCGGCGCGGGCGCCGTCCCAGTCGTCCTGGCGCGAGAGGAACAGGCCGAGCCGGAACGCGCCTAAGCCGTCGCCTCGCTCGTCGGCGCGGGCAGTACGCCTCCTGCGCCTCGCCCAGCTCCCCGCGCCCTTCGGCCAGCACGCCCGCGGTATGCCGCGCCGGCGGGTGTCCCGCCTCGTCGGCCTCGCGGTAGGCGTCGTAGGCCTCGTCGAGCTTGCCTTCCTTGGCCAGCCGGTTTCCGCGGCTCGAACTCGTCGTCCGGCTCCTCGGTCCCATCCTTGGTTGGCACGGCACGCAGAAGCTACTCGCGAGTAGGGTTGTTGTGCGTAGCATGCGTCACACAGTGGCGCGAGGCACACCACCGCTGGTTCCGCTGGGCTACGGAAAGTACGTCCGTGCCGACCGCGTCTACGCGCTCGTCCCGCTCGAGGGACCGGACCGCGGCGACGGGCGCAGGACGCTCGTGCACGTTGAGGGGATCGAGGATCCGATCGTCGCGTCGCGCTCGGAGGGCGCGATCGCGCGGGAGGTGGCGGTGGCGCTGGGACAGCCGCGGGGGCGAGGCGAGGGCGCGCCGCTGCCCGGGCCAGGAAGCGCTGTTCTGACGTCGGCGCGCGGCGCGCGATGGCGTGCGGCCCAGCGCGGTGGGCGCGCGTGGCGCGGCGTGCTGCGTTGGCGCGCGCCTAGCCGCCGACCTGGGCGAGCAGCGAGGGCAGGCTGGGGTACCCGCTCGAGGCCCAGCCGGAGTTCTGGAGCGCGGCGATCTGGGCCTGCGGCGACTGGCCGGCGGTCTGGAGGATGGCCTGGATCCCGGAGCTGGCGGTCCCGTAGCCGGGGATCGTGTTCTGGCCCTTTAGCCAGCCCGCGGTGGCGTCGGCGGCGGTGGTCGGGTTGCTCCAGATCGAGTCGCTCGATCCGTACGTGCCGCTGTCGGTGTAGCCGATGTTGAGCCAGTCGTTGTTGCTCTGCGACTCGCGCGACTGGGCGGCGCCGCCGGACTCCTCGGCGAGGAGCCAGGCCGCGACCACGTGTGTGTCGAGCCCTGTGTCGGCGGCCAGGCGCGAGGCGAACTGCTGCTGGCCGCTCGTGAGCATCCCCTGGGCCGCGCTCGAGAGCGGGGCCGCGGGCGCGGTGGCGCCTCTGGTTCGTGCGCCATCATCGTGCCGTGCCCTGCGCCTGGGAGAGGGCAGTCGGCGAACGACCCCGAGCCCGAGCCCGTGCCGGTGCTCGTGCGAGGCCGCGGCGGTGCTGGCCGAGGCGGGCGGTACGAACGCGGTCTGGAGGGCGGCGATCTGCGTATCGATCTGGCCGACCCGGGTTACGGCGTCAGTGATGCTCATGCGAGCTCCAGTGTCATCAACACCTTGGTATCCCGGTCTCCCGCGGGCGAGCGGTCGATCTCGCGAAAGCCGAGCCGCTCATACAGCGCGTGGGCGCCCGCGTTGGAGGCGTACACCGACAGCCGAAGCTGCCGGCAGCCGAGATGGCGCGCTTGAGCGATCGTGAGCTTCGTCATCCAGGCGCCGAGTCCGCGAGCGCGGTGCGCCCGGTCGATCAGGATGCCAAAGCTCGGCACCTCGTATCCCTCGTCCCATCCGCGGAGCATGGTCAGCCCCAGCAGCGCTCCGTCTCGCTCGGAGGCAAAATACAGGTCTTTCCGGGGCTCTTCGGCGATCGCGCGCGCCGTGTCGAGGGTGAGCGGGAACGGATCGAAGCGTCGGCAGGTGTCGGGATCGGCGTTGCGCTCAAACAGCTGCGACAGGACCGCGGTGTGCTCGGCGCCGATCGCGATGAAGCCGGTTGGCGCGGGACGAAGATCGGACACGAGGCACATTCGGGGAAAACGCGAGACTGTTCTGGTCATCGGCGTGGCGGCTTACGGGCTTGAGCCGGACGGGTCAGGCCGCGGTCAGGGCGAGGAAGTGCGGCGCCTCGAGTTCGACGTGCGAGGGCGCGGCGAGACAGTCGAGTCCGATCTCAGCGTCCGCTACCGGGGCGCCCTGGTGGCGCTCCAGAAATGCCCGGGCGGCGCGGTTGCGTCCACTGTCCGCGAAGGCGAGCTTGAGGGGTCCGAGACCGGCCAGAAGCTGATGGACGAACGCGTCGTCGATGCCCATGCCGATTACGCGGCAGCTGACCACCAGATGCGATACCCGCCCGAAGCGGTCGATCAGCGCCGCTCCGACGACGCCGTATCGGTTGAGCTCATCGCGCACCTCCGCGATGAGTAGGTCGCCGCCCGCGGCGAGGGTGGCGTTGATCTCCCCCGCAGCGACCCGGCGTCCGTTGAGGTTCCACTGGTTGGTCTTGTTGATCAGCTGGGCAGCTCGCTGGCCCTCCGGAGAGTCGGAGTCGACGACCTCACGGACCGCGCACTTGAGCCGCAGCGACTCGAGGAAGTTCGAAGCACTGCCGTTCTCGTGGTGGCGCTTCAGCAGTGCTTGCTGCTTGGCAGTGGCCGAGCGCACGGCATCCTCGGTCGTCCGCAAATCGCTCTGGGTGAACGGGCTGTGCAGCAACTCGCGCCTCACATAGTTCATCTCGGCGCCAAGGATCCGCAACTCGGGGAAGGCCGCTTGCACCTCCTCGCGCTCCAATGCGTTGTCATCGACGAAGACCGCGCTATCCGGCAGGACGTTGAGCTCGGCGAGGATCTCGGCGATCGTCACCGACTTGGGACGGAAGTCGATCTTGACGACGTCGAACTCGGCGAGTGAGAGCGGCATGCCCAGCGGGACCTCCGACCAGTCCCCGAGGATCTCGTCCCAGTGCTCGCGGATGTAGGACTCGTCGTTCTTGCTCGCGATGGCCAGGAAGATGCCTCGCCGCTTGAGGATCTTGAGCGCCTCCGCGATGCCGTGCGGTCGTCCGTTCCACGAGCCGACCACACCGTCGGATGCGAGCCCGCGCCACAACGTATTGTCGAGGTCGACGATCACTGCCTTCACGCGCGCGGTGGCACCGATCGTCACGTGTCGGTGCAGGACCTCCCGGATCAGCGCGATCCAATAGGCAGGGGATCGAACCGCGAAACTGCGCGCAACGGCCACCGTCGGACAGCCGATATCCACGCCGTCGTCGTAGGCGCGGTCCAGCGGCGTGCGGTGTGAGAAGAAGCTGAGGGTGCCTTCCTCGACCCCATGCTTTCCGATCCCGGCGGCGATCTCGTTGGCGTCGATGAAATGCGCCATCGAACGCTCTGCGCACCAGTCGACCAAGGCGTCATTCAGGCAGCGGACGAAGTACTTGAAGTTCGAAAGCTCGCGGGTCGGATAGAAGATTCCGTCCGCGTTCATGTACGGCTCGATGAACCCGGTCACGAACAGCGGCGCCCCGGTCTGCGTGGCCGCCGCGGTCTCCAAGTAAGCGAGCATATGGCTTCGGGTCTCGGCGAACAGACGATCGTGATCTGGATGGTCGACGAAGCCGTCGAGTGTCGCCGGATGCATGTAGCGCAGGGGTGGGACGACGACGCGGAGGTCGGGCGCCTGCGCTGAGGCCGCCGTGGCGATCTCGCCTGGGTGATTCAGGATCGTGTGGAAGCAGCTGATCTGGCCTCCGAACTCCGACGCTGCTGCGGGCACGGCCTCGGCGAGAAATCCGGCGCCGCAGCTGCCGATGAGCTCGATGGTGACGTGGGGGTGCTGCCAGTCGACGGGGAAGAGGCCATCCGGCGTGAACGTCGCCTGAAATGCGTGGAACGGGAGGTAGTGCGTGTCGAGCCAGCGATCGTATGCCTGCGCCAACTCCGGCCATGTGACGATGTCGCTCGGGGTGACCGCCGGGAAGCTGGCCTGAGTCTGCGCGGGGTTGGTGCTGAGCATCACTTCGATCTGGCCT
The DNA here is from genome assembly GCA_963839105.1 of uncultured Solirubrobacterales bacterium. Taxonomy (GTDB): domain Bacteria; phylum Actinomycetota; class Thermoleophilia; order Solirubrobacterales; family Solirubrobacteraceae; genus Palsa-465. Next base: position 217,046 of record CAWITQ010000008.1, on the reverse strand, counting down.
GAGGCGAGCAGCTCCGGCGAGGGATCGACGACGATGCGGTCGCGCACATGGCGGGGCAATGACTCGACGGCGGACTGCAACTCCGACCCCGGGATCAGCGAGACCAGACGCAGGTGCGGGAAGTGGCCGGCAATCGCGTTGCTACGCGCGCCGTCCAATACGTCGAGGCTGTGAAAAGCAGCGTAGAAGCGCACGTCCTATCTCCTGACTTCCGAGAACAGCTTCAGGTAGTCGCCCGCGACGTCATCCCACGTGCGCGCCGCGGCCGCACGCGCGTTGGCGACTAGTGCGCCGGGATCGGCGGTGGGTGACCGGGCCCACAGCCGCCAGATCGCCCGCGCCACGTCCGCCGGGTCGAGCGGATCGAACAGCTCGGCCACGCCACCGGTACGCTCGAGCTGCTCGACGATCGGCGGGATGCGGGAGATCGCCACCGGCTTGCCGAGCGCCATAGCCTCGAAAAGCGGGAAGCTCCCGGCCTCGTACAGAGTCGTCTGCACAATCCCGTCGCTCAGCTCGTAGAGCGCTTGCACCTCGCGGGCCTTGAGATATCCGAGCCCGATCAGGTCTGGCCCGTGGAAGAACTCTGTGCCCATCCCGGTCGCGATCACAGGGACCGGCCGACCGTCGCGGCGCAATGCCCGGAGCGCGCACTCCAGCGCGGGGTAGTTCTTGTTGCGGTGCGCTCCGTTCGGGCTGAGCAGGAAGCGCTCCGGCAGGCCGAAGCGACGCCGTAGGTCGTCACGTTCCTCGTCGTTGGTCTGCGAGGATGGGGGATCGGCGGCGAGCGGGATGACCCGGGTCATGCCCGTCGCGGTGCCGTAGTAGCGACGGACCTCATCGCGTATGAACTCGGAGGAGTGGGTCACCGCGGCAGCCCGCTCGAGCCAGGCCGGGACCTGGCGCTCGATCATCGCTCTGTCCCTAGGCCCATAGATGTCGAAGTGCTTCCAGTTGACGTCGTGGATCGTGCAGATGAGCGGGACCTCCGTCGCCGGAGGATCAGACGCGTGTGACCACGCGTAGTAGACGACGTCCGCCGCCGGTCCTTCGGTCGGCGCAATCCCGGTGACGTCTTCGCCGTGGACGATCTGCACCTGCACCCCCGCCTTGGTGAGCGTGTCGGTCCTTGGATCGAACGGCGCGCCGGGCCGGAGCTGGCAGATCAATGTGATATCGGGTGCCGAGGCGTGGCGAGCCATGGCTACAGCAAGCTGGCGCATGAACGTCTCGCCTCCGCCACCGTTGGCGTTCGGGTTCATCACGCAGACGCGGAGGCGGTCGCGCACGCGCACCGCGGGTGTCGGTCGACCCGCGCCGGCCGACGGCGTCCCCGTCGACGGGGCGGCCGGCGTGAGCGCTTCGACCAGCGCCCCAAGCAGTGCGGCGGCGCTCAGTTGCCATGACTCGGCGAGCACCGCGTCGCGGGCGGCCGCCTCGAGCGCCCCACCGCGCTGGCGTCGCAGCGCGCCGCGCAGGGCCGTGACCAGGCTTTGGTGGTTGCCATAGAGATACGCGTCCGCACCGACGGCGGCCAGGTGATCGCGTACCCAGGCGCTTGACGGCACGACGACCGGTCGGCCCGTGGCGAGCGCTTCGCGAAGTATCCAACCCATGCCGAGATCGTGGGGTCCGAGCACGACGACGCCGGCCGAGCGGAGCGACTCCCGCCACCGCGGTACGGCGATGACATCGTGACCCGGGAGGAGGCCGTGGACCGCCGCGCCTCCGCCTCCGGGCTGCGCGACGCGCTCGGCCTCGGGCGAGCACAGCAGCAGGCGCTGCTCGAACCCTGAGGCCCGCAGCAGGCTGGTGGCCGAAAGGAGCCAGTCGAGCGCGCCGGGGTCGACGGCCAGTATGTCGCTGCCGGGTGCGTCGGGCGGTGCGAGGACGCGCGCGGGGGGAAGCGGCAGCGGCACGACACGAACGCGCTCCGCCGCGACGGGGAGCGCAACCCGCAGCGTGGCGGCGCCGGTCGCAGTGGGCACCGTGAACAAGGCGTCGTGGCGCGCCCATTCGGCGAGCACCGGGATGAGCGCGTCTCGCGCGGCGGGATCGAGCAGCTGGTCAGGGCGCGGGACCATGGCGACGAGGGCGTGGTCACCCGCCGGCGGCCCGAACCGCGCGGCATCCGGGCAGAACACGACCGTTCCCTCGGGAGCCTGGTCGGCTTCCGAGAGGGACTGGAGGGCATTCAAGAGGGGCTCGAGGTGTTCGGGCCAGTCGCCGCTCCAGTGCAGTGCGATGTCCATCAGGGCGGCGGCTCAGGCGGCCTGATGCTCGTGCCGATGCGGGGCGTCCAGCGCCTGCGCCAGGCAGGAGACCACATCGTCGACCTCGGTCAGCGTCATCTCGAAGAACATCGGCAGGTTGAGAACCTCGGCGCTCGCGGCCTGCGCGTGCGCGCAGATCGTCGAGGCAAACGCGCGGTACTCCGGGATCGGTTGGCGGTAGGCCGGGAGGGGGTAGAGCGAGCGCGTCTCGATCCCGAGCTCGGCCAGCGTGGCCGCTACCGAGTCGCGGTGCGGGACGCGGATGGCGTACGAGAACCACGCGGGCGTCGCGTCGTCCAGGTGAGCGACTGGGCGGGCTTGGGGCAGCTCGCGCAGCCGCTCGGTGTACCGGGCGGCCAGGGCGGCGCGATGCTCAGCGACCTCGCCGGCGCGCCGGAGCTGAACCCGGCCGATCGCCGCGGCGACTTCGGTCAGCCGGTAGTTGTAGGCCAGCGTGTCGTGGATGTACTTGCGGCCCGGCACCTCACCCTGGCCGCGCAGCTTGCGCGCCTGCTCCGCGAGGTCTGGGTCATCGCAGAAGACCATGCCACCCTCGCCGCAGATCATCGCCTTCGCGGTATGGAAGCTCGTCGTCGCGAGCACCCCGCGCGAGCACGTCGGCACTCCCCGGTGATAGGCGTTGAGCGACTGGGCCCCGTCCACCACGAGCGCGAGGCCATTTTCGGCGCAGATCGCCTCAATCGAGTCGTAGTCGACCGGGGAACCACAGTAGTCGGCCACGAGCACGGCTTTGCTACGCGGCGTGATGCGGCGCCGGATGTCCGCCGGATCGATATTGAGCGTCCGGGGATCGACGTCGCAGAAGACCGGTGCGGCGCCCTGCCACACGATCGCGTTCGTCGTGGCGATGTAGGAAAGCGCGGAGACCAGCACCTCATCGCGCTGGCTGATGCCAAGTAGCTTCATGGTCACGTCGAGCGCGACCGTCCCGTTGGCGACAGCGACGCCGTGGCGGCGCTCCACCAGTGCGGCCGTCTCGGCCTCGAACGCTCGCACCTCACTTCCCATGGAAAGCCGGCGATCCGCCATGACGGCGGTGACGGCGGCTAGCTCCTCACCACTGAGAAAGGGCTTTGCCCACGGTACGCGGAAGTCGTTCATGGAGTCACGAGCAGGTCGAAGCCATCGAGGTACAGCCATGTACTCGGCAGCTCGCCGGCGACCTTGAGGAGTTCAGGCCGTGCTCAGGCGGGCGCGGCTGCCCACTCGCGCAGGTCGGTCAGGTTGCCGACGTGAGCCCACGGCACGCCGCTGAACGCACCCCAGGGAGGCCGCAGCGCAAGCACGGCGTCGACCGCCGAGGCGATCGTGGGCTCATCGGGCGCCCGCGATGGGTACGGCAGGGCGAGCATGTCCGGCGAGTCGGGACCGTCGAGTCCAAGGTGGGTCACGAGCGCCTCGAGCAGCGCAGCGGCCGCGGTGGGGTCGACGTTCGGCGCGTAGATGACGAGCGTCGCATCGTCCGCGGCCGTGAACAGGTTCGCGTAGGCGCTCAGCAGCGATGGCTGGGCGAGAACGTCGGTGGCGAAGCACAGCGTCGCGAACCGGCGGCTACCCGGCAGGCGCTCGCCCCGCTCAGGGCGTGACTCGGTCCGTTCGGGTGCTTCGGGACGACGTGCGACGACGCTGTACCCCAGCGGAAATATCATGCGCGCGTCGAGGCTTGAATACGACGCGATCTTGACGGCCATGGCGCGGAGCGTCGCCACTGCCTCGGCGCGCTCGCGATCACGACCGTCCGGATAGCTGCCGATCGTCGAGCCCGCGTTCTCGAGCAGCTGCGCGAGGGTCGTGAAGCAATCATTACGGGGACGGATATCGAGGTGTACGAACCCGGCGTCACCGAGCATCCGCGCGAGGCCATGCGGCGTGTAGCGGAAGAAGTCGAACGGCAGCTCGTGCAGCTCCCAGACGAGCGGGACGGTGAGGTAGAGCCGGCCTCCCGGGCGCAGCACGCGGTGAAGCTCACCCAGGACGTCGTCGGGATTCGGTACGTGCTCGAGAACCTGCGTGCATAGCACGGCGTCGTAGGTGCCGTCCGGAACGGGGAGATCGTGAGCGGGACCGACGTGGTCGACCGCCCGCGCCCCGGGGTGAACCGAGTGCTGCCAGTCCGAGCTCTCGTACTCCAGGTGGCCGAACAGCTCGCGATACGGGCTGTCTCCCGCTCCGACGTCGAGCAGGCGGCTGCCGCGCGGGAGCTCCGCGGCTGCCTGCTGCGCGAAGTGCAGCAGCGACGTGCGCTCGTGCGGAAGGCCCGCGGTGAAGCTGCGCAGTCGCTCGGAGATTCCGGTCGAGACCTGGTGGTTCATGCGCTTCCTCCTCAGATCGGGCAGGCTCGGGGATCAGGCGTTCCGGCCGCGGCAAAGAGCGCGTGCATGGCCGTGGCATCCTCGACGTGCGGCAGGCGCGCGAGCGCGGGGCGAGGCGGGCGCCGCGTCAGCACGGCATGTACGGCCGGCGCGAGCGCGGCCGACGCGGCGGGCGCGACCACGGCCACGAGGTCAGGCGCATCGGCGCCATCCAGCCCGACCGTTTCGAGCAGCGGCTCGAGCTCACGTGCGATCGCATCTGGATCGAAGCCGGCGGCGTGGATCAGGAGCGTCAGCTCGTCGGTTGAGCAGAAGTGCTCCGCGACGCCGCTCAGCAGATGTGGGTCGGCAACGATCTCCGCGGCATCGGCGAGGGTGACGAAGGATCGAAGGCCGTCGAGCCCAAGCGCTGTCGCCGCCCCGGTAAGGCCGGCGGGAACGAGGCCCAGTTGCGAGCCCTCGTTCTCGGACCAGGCCAGGAACCGCTGCTCGTCCGGTCCAGGAACCCGCGGGAACGCATTGCGCAACGCGGGCTGAGCGCAGTGGAGCCCCCACAGGTACCACGAGGTGCCGCCCGGCGTCACCGGCGCACGGAGCCAGCTCCAGAGAGCGTCCGAATCGCCGGGGTCGGGGATGATCGCGGGATCCATGGACTCGGCGGCGATCAGCGCCGCTCGAAGGGCGCTCCGGACCGGGGGCGTCAGCGCGATTCCGGCCAGCTGGGCGAGGGGGCGCGCGGCGCGCGCCGGCGGCAGGCCCGCCGCGAGCAAGCGGGCGCCATACGACTCGCACAGCTCACGCAGCGGCGCCGAGGCCAGCGGGTCGACCCGCGCCGGGATGCCCTGATATTTGGTGAGCACGGCCGGGGTACCCGGGTTGAACCCGCTGAAGTGGAAGCAGCGCAGCGGTTCGCCGTCGACAAGGTAGCCATCGGGTCCACGCGCGAGGCTCCGCGTGGCCAGGTTCCAGTACGCGACGTTGACGCCACGATCTCGCAGCACTGCGACCGGGAAGTAGTTGGGGGCCAGGTCGAGCCACCGCTGATCGACGAACCGCGCGGGCGTGGCTGGGTCGGCGTTCAGGCACTGGCGCGCCAGGCGTTCACTCCACCAGTCCAGAAATGGCGCGCCCTCGCGGCCGACCGCAATCAGGCCGCCGTTGTACTGCCCAGCTTGCAGAAAGGTGTCCTCGTCAGGCAGCAGCCCGTCGCGGGGCGGTGGCTCGAGCAGATGCGGGGAGAGCACCAGACCGGTGGACGCCGCGCGGGCTGCGACGTCGGCCAGCGAGTCACAGACGAGGATGTCGGAATCCAGGTAGAGGGCGGCCTCTGCCTCACTCAGCAAAAGGCGCAGCAGCCATGGCTTGAGCGCGCAGGAGAGCTCGAACCGGTCGTAGATCGCGGCCATCCAGCGAAACTCGACCGGTCCGATACCGAGATCTCCCGGTCCCATGACCTCGAACCGGTCGTCGGCGCGCAACAGCCCGGGGTCCAGCTCGTCGAGCACGGCAACGACAAAGCGAACGCCCGGATGGTGCTCGGCGAACGAGCTCGCGAGCACGCGCGCCCACGGAAGGTAGTCACTCGTCACGATCGTGCCCGCGGCAAAGCCGGCAGGGGTTCTCGGACCGAAGGGCATTGGATCGTTACTGGACACGTCCGCGCATCGATTCAGCCCCCGCGCCTACGCTGCCTTCGCCGGCTCGGCGCCGCGCGCGTGTGCGACCAGATCGTCGTGCAAGGCGAGCACTTCGGCCTCGCCTGTGCCCACGGTACGCAGAGCGCGGCGGACGAGCTCCGGGCGGTAGCGGTCCGCCTCCTCGACGAGCACCACGTCCGCCGCGGCGACGAGGTCGTGCACGCCGATGCTCGGCAGGCACAGCATCAGGTCGGGCAGCGCATCGGCGGACAGCCGCGTGCCTCGAGGCGCTGAAGGATCTCGCCGGCCAGCGCGTCGGGATCCGTCCTGCCCGCCGCAGTGGAGCGCGAGCGTTACGGGGTCGGTGGCGGCGACGTGCGCGACCACAGCTCGAGCGTCTCCGCTCCAGCGCTGGTGATCGCTCCAGTCGGGCGAGTAGAAGACGAGCGTCGAGTCCCGACGAGCCGCCTCGACGGCATCGGGGCGGCTGCGGCGCGCCAGCGGCAGCGCCTCCCGGCTCGAGCGTCTGCAGCGAAGCCTCGGCGGCCTGGGCCACGGCGTCCCAGGTGTAGGACGCAAGCGGCGCCAGTGCCGCCGTCGGCCCGCGTCCGGCGGCCAGCCGCGTCGGAGGCCGCCTCGCGCAAGGGCTCACCAGCGCAGCGCAGTCGACCTCTTGAACGGTGGCGCGGCCCGGTGAGTGCCGGGAGCCCGAAGCTCGACGGGGACCGGCACCTCGCGAGCGGCCAGCGCCCAGCCGGCGTCCTCGGGGACGAACTCGGCTGTCGGGCCGGTGCCGGTGTGGATCACCGGGAGGCCGCAGGCCATCGCCTCGAGCGCGGGCATGCAGAAGCCCTCGCCGCGGTAGGGGACGACGAGCACGTCGGCGGCGCGGTAGAGCGATGCCACCTCGCGCGCCGGAAGGTCCTCGTCGAAGTAGACGACCGGCGCGATGTCCGTGCGCTCGGCGAAGCGGCGCAGATCGGCGCCGGCGTTCTGCCCGCGGTACCACGTGTTGGTCCCGAAGTCCTTGATCACGAGCTGCACGTCGTCGTCGGGGCCGAACGCCTCGGCCCACGCGGCGGTGAGGCGGTCGACGCCCTTGCGCCAGATCGATCCGCCCACGAACAGGAACGTGCACGCGGCGCGGCGGGGAAGCTCGAGCGCGGCGCCGTCGGGCGAGAACCGGGCCGGGTCGAAGCCGTTCGGCACCACCTCGACCATGCCCGGGGGCATGCCGCCGGCGATGAACCCGTCGCGCACGTAGCGGCTCGGCACCCACACGCGGTCGGCATTCGCTCGCGCCTCCGCCACCCACTGCGCGGGGGGCGCGCCGTACTCCCAGGGGACGACCACGATCGAGGGGCCGTCGGTGACGGGGCTGAAGTCGTGGGGCCAGGAGTGGGAGATCCCGGGCGCCGGCGTGTCGGACTTGGCCGCTTCCGGCGCACGATGGTGAACGACCCGTCCGAGCGCCTCGAGGCCGGACGTGATCCCGTCGTTGACCGCCGCCAGCGAGGCGGTCGAGCCGAATGAGCCGCGGATCACGCAGGCGGGGCGGATGGGGTTGAAGCGATCGGTTGCGGCCTCCGCCGCCCGGCGCAGTGTCTCCGCGGTGGCCTGCGGACCGAAGCGCTCGATCAGCCGCTCACGCGCGGGGGCGGCGCGCCGGCGGGCCGCGTCCCAGTCACCGGCGATCGCCCGCAGCTTGTCGGCCAGGTCCTCGGCCTCGGGCTCGAACCAGCGATGCCCGCGATACAGGCTGTTGAAGAGCTCCGCGTCATCGGGGACGTCGACGAGGCATCCGTCGACGAGCCAGCTCGTGTCCTCGTCGACGAACTGGCGGTGGCCGCCCCACCGGCTCGAGATCGTCGGAAGCCCCATCGCCAGCGCCTCCATGAACGGCCGGCCCCAGCCCTCGCCGCGCGAGGCGAGCACGTAGGCGTCGGCGGCGGCGTAGAGGCGCGGCATCTCACGCGCCGGCAGGGTGTCCGTGAGCAGGTGCACCGGGGCCATGCGCCGGCCGTCCGCGCCGAGCTCGTCGCGGATGAACGCGGCGATGCGGTCCTCGACGTAGCCGCCTGAGCGGTAGAACGAGCCGGTCTTGAGCACCATGCAGACGCCGTCGTCGGCATCGAACGCACTGGCCCACGCGCGCAGCAGGATCTCCCAGCCCTTGCGCGCCGAGAAGTCGAAGTTGGTGAGGAAGACGAAGCGGTCCTCGTCGATGTCCAGCGGGTAGGGCTCGACCGACGGTGTGAACAGGTCGAAGTCGAGCGTTCCGCCCACGATCCGCATCTTGCTCTCGGGCAGCCCGCTGTCGGCGAAGGCCTCGAAGTTCTGCCGGCACGGGACCCACACCTCGTCGCGCTCGAGCAGCGGCGCGAGCCACGGGGCGGGGAGCCGGTCGGTCTCGAACATCGCCCGGCTGACGTTCACGGCTCCGGACTTGACGTAGCCCCCGGGCATCGGGAGGTAGGTGTGGACGGCGACGTCGATGTTCTCGCGCGAGCGCTTGCCCTGGCGTGCGAGCATGGCCGCGTCGTCGGGCTCGAGCTCGACGGCGGTGGTCGTCCACCTCATGTCCTGCAGCGCGGGCTCCGCGCCCGCCTGCTCCTGGGCGCGCAGGAAGCCGCGCAGCTCGTCCGCGTGGCCGGACGGGTCGCAGGCCGCGCCGAGCCACAGGAACGCGGGACCGTTCTCGCTTCCACGCCGAGGGGACGTCACGCCCGTGTAATCGGCCGCGTGAGTTGGTTCTTAACCACCGGAGGCGGGCTGCCAAGGCAGCCCGCCTCCGTTTCCGGTTCCCTCGATGAATCGGACGTGGTGTATATAGCCCCGCGGGGATGCGAGTTGTGACGCGCGAGGCGGATTGTGTTCTCGACGGCGGATTGGCCGGACGAGCTTGGGTCGCGTGGTCCAGGCGGCGCGCGCGGCGCCTCCTGCCCAGGCGAAAGCTTTGACCGCGTGGTCCGGGTGGCGCACTAGGCGCCACCCGGCCAAGCGGAAGGGGATCAGCCCGTGATGAGCTTGAGGACCAGCTGCGGCTGCGAGTTGGCCTGGGCGAGCATCGCCGTACCGGCCTGCTGCAGGACCTGCTGCTGGGTCATCTTCGTCATCGTGGACGCCATGTCGACGTCCTGGATGTTGCTCAGCGACGACGCCATGTTCTCCTCCGTCACCGAAATGGCGGTGGAGGTGTACTGAAGGCGATTCTGCACCGCACCCAGCGAAGCCGCCAGGGTCGACACAGCGTTGATCGCCGCGTTGATGTCGCTGACTGCGTTCGACTGACCAAGGTCGAAGACCTTGCCGCCGGACACAGCGGTCGCGCCGTTCGAGCCCCACGAGAAACCGGTGCTCAGGTTGTTCTCGACGTTGGCGAACGAAACCGTCAACGTGTCGGAGCCCTGCGGACCCACCTGGAAGGTGACGCCCGGGCTGCCGGTACCGCCGGCGCTGCCGTCGAGCAGGTTGATGCCGTTGAACTGCACGGAACCCTGCTGGCGGTTGATCTCCTGCGTGAGCTGGTTCACCTCGGACTGGATGTTGGCCTGGTCCTGCGAGGAGAGGTCACCGTTCTGGTACTGCACGGCGAGCTCGCTCATCCGCTGAAGCATGCTCTGAACGTTGTTCAGGGCGCCGCTGGCGGTCTGGACCATCGACGTCGCGTCGTTGACGTTCCGGCCGGCCTGGTCGAAACCATTGACCTGGGAGGTCAGGCCCTGGGCAATCGCGTACCCAGCGGCGTCATCGGCCGCGGAGTTGATGCGAAGACCCGAGGACAGACGCTGCATCGCGGTCTTGACCGCGTTGGCCGAGGCCTGCAGGTTGCGATGGGTGTCCATCGCTGAGACGTTGGTGAGAATCGAAAGGGACATGAGTACACCTCCATGGTGTGTAGTTTGGGTTTTCGTCCCCCGGTGGCTCCTTGCCGCCGGTCTCTCCGGTTATCGCCCGGGCAGAGGCGGGCTTGAGGCGGAATTTCACGATCCGTAGTAGCCCGCAACGGGGCGGTGGCGCGGGGGGCGTGAGTGCTTGGGGGGCGCGCGGTGGCGCGGGGCTGCGCGCGGCTGGGCGGGGCTGCGCGCGGCGGGGCGGGGCGGGAAGAACGTAGGTCTCGGCAAGCGCGACGCGTCGAGGCCGAGCTTGTTCCCGCTGGGCGGGAAGAAAGTCGGATTCGGCGGATCGGGCGCCGCGAGTGGAACGTTGTTCCCGCTACGCCGTCAGGTCGACGTGGCCGAGCCCGTCGTCCTCGCCGGCCAGGAGCTCGCCGGCCGGGAGCTCGCCGGCGGTGGCACCGGCGCCGGGATCGGTGGCGCCACCGTTCGCCGGCGGCCGCTTGCGGCGCCGCTGCTGCTCGGCGGGATCGCGTGCGGCGTCGCGGTCGACCTGGCCGATCCGGGTCGTGGGCAGGATGGGCAGGATGTTCGGCGAGACCGGAACGATCGGGTGGATCGGGTCCATGGCGGCCGCTCAGCTTCGTCTCAGCCGTTGCCCGGTTCGCCGCCGGCGCCGGGCGCGATCGCGCCGCGCTCGTAGGCGGCGCGGAGCTCGGCGACGACCAGGTGACGCCATACCGCCACCGCGCAACCCCAGGCGAGGATGCGGCCGGCGATGCCGGCGGCGAGCGCCCGCAGACCGGCGTCCGCGGCGGGAACGCCCGCCTTGAAGGACAGGTAGGCGGCGATGGCGAAGCCGATCAGGCCGCCCCAGCCCTTGGCGCGGCGGACCGAAGCCCGGGCGCGCGGGTGGTTGGCGACGCTGGCGGCGACGGTCTGCTCGCCGTCGCCCTTCTTGTCCTTCTTGTCCTTCTTGTCCTTCTTGCCCTTCTCCTCGGACTTGTCGGCCTTCTTTGCCATCTCAGACCCCCCTTCGACGACGGCCACGCTTCAGCGGCGCCACGCGCGCGCCCTTGGCCAGCGCGGTCCGCTGGCGCTCGAAGATGAAATGGATCAGCCGCTGGCGGTCGCCCTGCGAGATCTCGTCGTACATCAGCGCGCATCGGCCGGAGCCCTCGACGCGGACGACACGGCCGCGGCCCTTGATCGGGTCAAGGCCGTCGCCCAGGTTGAGCGTGAAGCTGACGGTGGCGTCGAGGCCGAGCGCATCGGGACCGGTCAGGAGCATGCCGCCGCCGCTGACCTCGATCGCGTGGCCGCTCAGCACCGCGTCGTCCTCGTCGCTGATGAGCACGACCGGCTGAGCGGCATCGACGCGCACGAACTCGCGGCGCTGGACCACCTCTGGCGCCTCGTCGAGCCGGAAGCTCACCGTGTCGTGGGACTCGGTCTTGGCGCAGCCGTCGAAGCGGACGAGGCCGCGCACCGAGGAGTATTCGAGCTGCACCGGCTCGCGGTCGAGTTCGCCGGCCGGGAACGCCATCAGGACCACGATCAACTCGTGGCCCCGCTCGAAGACCTTGACGGGCACGGCTTCGCCCCTGGAGGTCGTCAGCCAGCCATCGCGGCCGCCGACGATCAGCCGGACGACGTTGTCCGGAAGTCCGCTCACGGCAGCAGGCGAGCGGCGAGCGACGCGGGATCGGCGGCCGTCATCGCTCCGTGGAGGTCGACGCCCTGGTGGATGTAGGCGACCGGCATCCCGCTCTGGTAGGCGAGCTCGGCGGCGACGCCGAGCTGGTCGTCCCCGTCGGCGTGGGTGATCGCGATTCCGTCCGCCCCCACGGCGGCGAGCGCGTCCACGAGCTTGCCGGCGGCGCGCACGCTGAACGTGGCGGGGACCGAGATGTAGATCGCGTCGACGCTCAATGACTGGAGCTCGGTGGCGAGCTGACCGACGGCGACCTGGTCGTTCGGGTTGACAGCGGCGGTGTCGATGACCACGAGGCCGCCCTCGCGACCGCCGGCCACAGCGGCCTGCGCGTCGCCGGCCTCGGGCGCCACCGTCACCCATACGTTCTCGAGCTTGAGGAGCTCCTTGAGCTCGGCGCCCCAGTCGCGGCTGCCCAGCGAGACGACGCTGGCGGCGAGGCTCGAGCCCTGGGCGTAGGCGGCGGCCAGCGACGCCGTGCAGTGAGTCTTGCCGACGCCGCCCGGTCCGACGAAGGCGACCGCGGCGCCGCGCGCGGGGAGCGGCACGGGAGCGGGGATCGTCGAGGCGAGGGTGGCGCGGACGGCCTCGCGCAGGGTGCCGTGCGGGGTCAGCGGAGTGCGGTGCGCGGCGGCGGCCACGACGATCTCGCGCGCCCACTCGGGGCTGATGCCCTGGGCGGTGAGCTCGTTCACGATCGTCTGGGTCTCGCCAGCCTCGGTAGCGGCGTCGCGGGTCGTGGCCCAGGCCGGGGCGACCTGGCGTGCCGCCGGGGCAGAGGCAGGAGCGGAAGGCGTCGCGGGCGCGGAGGCGGGACCCGGTGCGGGGGCCGCCGCCACGGCGGGAGGAAGAACCGGAGCCGGAGCCGGTGCCGCCACCGGCGTCGGAGCAACCGCCGCCGCCGCGGGAGGCACGGGGGTGGGAGCCGCCACCGGGGCAGGCGCCACCGCCGGGATGTCGCCGTTCGACGCCACCGCGGCAGCCAGCTCGCTCATGTTCCCGACCTGGGACGCGGCCTGCTCCAGGCGAGTGGCGAAGGACTCGAACAACAGCTCCGGATCAACCGCCACCGACTCGTCGACGATCTCGCCGGACTCGGCCTCCACCATGGCATCCGGGGCGGGCGGGATCTCGAACTCCTCGTCCGGATCCTCGTCGTAGAAGTCGACCTGGGTGGGTCCGGCCGCCTGGGCGTCGACCTCGACGCACTTCTGGGCGAAGAACCCGCCGACGCCGCCGGTCAGGCCCTCGCGCTGGCGCAGGATGATCGCGTCGGGGCCGAGCTCCTCGCGGATCTGCGGGATAAGGTCCTCGAGCTTGCGCCCGCGATAGGTGCGTACCCCGGCGAGCTGGCGATCGTGGCCGTTGGTCTTGGCGGGGGGCGTCTGGGTGCTCATGCGGCGACTACTCCTATGGTCTCGACGCTAATGCCGGGGGCGACTTCGTTGTAGGAACAGACAGGCAGGTGCGGAACCGCGGACTCGATCAGGCGCCGCATGTGCCGGCGAACGCGCGCCGAGCAGAGCAGCACCGGCCGGGCCCCGCTGCGTGCGGCGGCCTGCTCGGACTGGGCACGGACCGCGCCCAGAACCGCCTGCGCCCGGGTGGGCTCCATCGCCAGATACTCGCCGTCGTTGGTCTGTGTGATCGACGTGGCGAGCTCCTGCTCGATAGAGGGATCGAGCGTGAGCACGCGGAGCGTCTGGCTGCCCGCGAGGTGCGGGGCCGTGATCGCGCGGCCGAGAGCCTGGCGGGCGTACTCGGCCAGCAGACCGGGATCGCGCGTGACGCGCGCCTTGTCGCCAACGGACTCCACGATGGCGCCGAGATCGCGAATCGATACCCCCTCGGACAGGAGGGCCTGGAGCACGCGCTGGATCTCCCCGAGCGAGAGAACGTCTGGCACAACTTCAGTAACGACAGCTTCGTTGGATTCCTTTAGCTGATCGAGGAGCTGGCGCACGTCCTGCCGCGTGAGCAGGTGCGAGGCGTGCTGGCGGATCGTCTCCGTGAGGTGGGTGACGATCACCGATTCGCCGTCGACCACCGTGTAGCCGAGGGCCTCGGCGTCGGCGTGCTGGGCCTCGGGCACCCACACCGCGGGCAGCCCGAAGGCGGGCTCGGTTGTCGGGATCCCCGGCAGGGTGCCCACCGCGTCGCCCGGATCCATGGCCAGGTGATGGCCCGGCATGATCGTCCCGCGCGCCACCTCGGTGCCGCGGACCTTGACCACGTACTCGTGGGAGTCGAGGTCGACCTCGTCGTGGATCCGGACGGGCGGGATCACCATGCCGAGCTCGGAGGCGATCTGGCGGCGGATCATCGACACCCGGCGCACGAGCTTCCCGCCCGAGCGGCGGTCCACCAGCGGCACGAGGCCGAAGCCGATGCCCAGCTCGAGCGGATCGATCGAGAGCTCCTTGAGCACTTCCTCGCGCGGGGCGGCGGGCTTATCGGGCTCGACCGGCGCGGGCAGGGCCGCCGCCGCCTCGGCCGCGGCGAGCTCGTCCGGCGTCCCGTTGCGCACGGCCCAGCCGATCGCGGCCAGGATGCCGCCGATGAGCAGGAACGGAATCTTGGGCAGGCCCGGAACGAGCGCGAAGGCGCAGATCGCGCCACCGGCGACCAGCGGCGCCTTCTTCTGGCGCAGGATCTGGTTGGCGATGTCGCTACCGAGGTCCTTCTCGGAGGCCGAGCGGGTGACGATGATGCCGGTGGCGACCGAGATCAGCAGGGCCGGGATCTGGGCGGCGAGGCCGTCGCCGACGGTCAGCAGCGAGTAGCTGTGGGTGGCCGCGCCGAAGCCGATGTGCTTCTGGAGCATGCCGATGACGATGCCGCCGATCAGGTTGATGGCGGTGATGACCACCGCGGCCATGGCGTCGCCCTTGACGAACTTGGAGGCACCGTCCATCGCGCCGTAGAAGTCGGCCTCGCGGGCGATTTCCTCGCGGCGGGCCTTGGCCTGCTCGTCGGTGATGAGGCCGGCGTTGAGGTCGGCGTCGATCGCCATCTGCTTACCGGGCATGGCGTCGAGGGTGAAGCGGGCGCCCACCTCGGCGACGCGTCCGGCGCCGTTGGTGACGACCACGAACTGGATCACGACCAGGATCAGGAAGATGACCAGGCCGATGATCACGTTGCCGCCGACGACGAACTGGCCGAAGTCGTGGACCACGCTGCCGGCGTCGCCCTTGGTCAGGATCAGGCGCGTCACCGACACGTTGATGGCCAGGCGGAACATCGTCGTCAGCAGCAGCAGCGACGGGAACGAGGAGAAGTCGAGCGCCTTCTTCAGGTACATCGTCGACACCACGACCGCCAGCGCGGCCGAGATGTTGACCGTGATGAACAGGTCGATGATCACCGACGGCAGCGGAATCACGAGCATCGCCACGATGACCAGCACGCCGACCGCGGCGAGCAGGTCGGTGTGACGCAGGAGCTTCCTGATGGTGTCTTGGTTCATGAGGCCCTCCGGCGGCTGGCCATGCGATAGACGAAAGCGAGTACCTGTGCGACCGCAGCGAAGAGCTCGGCCGGGATCATGTGCCCGATCTCAACCGAGGCGTACATAGAGCGCGCGAGCGGGGGGTCGGGGACGATCGGCACGCCCGACTCGGTGGCGATCCGGCGGATCTGGCGCGCGATCAGGTCGGCGCCCTTGGCGACGACGACCGGCGCCGGCTTGGATCCGTCGTAGCTGAGCGCCACGGCGTAGTGGGTCGGGTTGGTGACGACGACGTCGGCCTGGGGGACCGCGGCCATCATCCTCGCGCGCGCTGCCTGCATCTGGCGGCGGCGGATCGCGCCCTTGACCTCGGCGGGGGTCGAGTAGGCCTTGGCCTCCTCCTTGACCTCCTGCTTGGTCATCTTCATCTGCTTCATGTGCTTGCGGCGCTGGTAGATGAGGTCGGCGAGCGCGATCAGGATGTAGGCCGCTGCCGCGCGCTCGGCGATGCCCATCGCCCCGGAGCTGATCAGCGCGCCGAGCGCGGCCGGGGGCGTGCCGATGCTCGCGCCCATGTTGGTCAGGTCGGGCACGAGTGCCATCGCCACCACCGCGCCGACCACCGTCACCTTGGAGATGGCCTTGGCGCCCTCGGCCGCCATCTTGGGCCCGAAGATGTTCTTGGCCCCGCTCGCGGGATTGAGGCGCTTGAAGTCGGGCTTCAGCTTGACGAGCGTGGGGCGCATGCCCACCTGGGCGACGTTCGAGAGCAGGCCGACACCGGCGCAGATGCCGGCGATCGGCGCCACCGTCGTCAACAGCGTGCTCATCGCCCCGTTGACCAACGCGTGCAGCCCCGCCGCCGAGGCGACTTGGTTGGGATGGGCGATCGCGCCGAAGGCGGAGCGCATCGAGCTGCCCGCGCCCGAGACGACGTGCGGGCCGAGCGCGATGATCCCGATCAGCCCGCCGACGAGGATCAAGGCGGCGTTGAGGTCCTGGCTCTTGGCCACCTGGCCGCGCCGGCGCGCCTCGCTCTTGCGCTTGGCTGTCGGCTTCTCTGTCTTGTCGTGGCTGGCCATGGCTCAGGCGATCCGAAGCGAGTGCAGGGCGGCGAACACCGAGCCCGCCACCTGGTCTGAGATCCAGCCGCCCATGAAGGGCAGCGACGCGGCCACGACGAGCAGGGCGATCCCGACCTTCAGCGGGAACGCCACCGAGAACACGCTCATCTGCGGCACCACGCGCGAGACCATGCCGAACGCCACGTCGGAGATCAGCAGCGTCAGCACCGCCGGCGCCGCCACCTCGAGCGCGGATAGGAACACCGTGCCCATCGCTGTGACCGCGCCGTTCACCAGCGGGGTGAGCGCCGGGGCCTTGGTCAGCGGGACGATCGTGAAGGTCCTCGCGATCCCGTGCAGCATCCAGGCGTCGCCCCCGATGACGATGAACAGGATCAGCCCGATCATCGAGTAGAACTGGGCGAAGGCGCCGCCCTGGTTGCCGTTGATCGGATCGACGGTCGCGCCGAAGGAGAAGCCCGAGAGGATGTCGGTGAGCCCGCCCGCCATCTGCACGGCCGCGAGCACGGCGGAGACGATGAACGCGAAGCCGAACCCGATCAGCAGCTGCACCACGAGCAGCGCCGCCACCGACAGCGGATCGGTGGGAACGTTCTGACCGTGGATGCCGATTCCCGTCAGGCCGATCGCCAGGCCGAGCGCGATTGACGTCCGCACGAGGGTCGGGATCTGCTTGGAGGAGAAGAGCGGCGCGAGGACGAACAGCGGCGCGATCCGCGCCAGCACGAGGATGAACCCCGTGACCGCCTTGCCGGAGCCGAGCTGGGCGATGAGGTGGCTCGAGAGCTGGCTCATCCGAGGCCGAGCATCGACGGGATCGACAGGAACAGCTGCTGCGTGTAGCTCACCAGCTGGTCGAGCATCCACGGCCCGAGGAGCACGATGATCGCGGCGACGCCGGCGATCTTCGGGATGAACGACAGGCTCTGCTCCTGGATCGACGTGACCGCCTGGAAGATGCTCACGAGCAGCCCGATCACGAGCCCGGCGAGGAGGATCGGGCCTGCGATCTTGACCGCGAGGGTCACGGCCTGGATGGCCAGGCTGATGACGGTGTCCTGGCCCATCTAGTGGAAGCTCGCGATCAGGGAGTGGGTGATCAGCTCCCACCCGTCCACCAGGACGAACAGCAGGATCTTGAACGGCATCGAGACGAAGCTCGGCGGGAGCATGACCATCCCCATGCTCATCAGCGTCGAGGAGACGATCAGGTCGATGATCATGAACGGCAGGAAGATCAAGAAGCCGATCTCGAACGCCGTCTTCAGCTCCGACATCGTGAACGCCGGGATCAGGACGTAGGTGGGGACGTTCGCCCGCGTTTTCGGCGACTTGATGTGGGCGAGGTTGGCGAACAGGTAGATGTCCTGCGCGCGCGTCTGCTTGAACATGAACGCACGCAGCGGCTCCTGACCCCGGGAGATCGCCGTCGCGGTCGAGATCTTGTGGTGGACGAGCGGCTCGTACGCGTCCTTCTTGATCGCGCCGATCGTGGGCGACATCACGAACAGGG
The DNA here is from genome assembly GCA_963839105.1 of uncultured Solirubrobacterales bacterium. GTDB lineage: Bacteria > Actinomycetota > Thermoleophilia > Solirubrobacterales > Solirubrobacteraceae > Palsa-465. The sequence goes on along the minus strand of CAWITQ010000008.1, from coordinate 199,204 downwards.
TCAGGAACAGCGCGATGCCCACCAGGACCTGGTTGGGCGGGGTGTTCTGCGTGCCGATCGCGCTGCGGACGAAGCTGAGGACGATCAGGATCCGCGTGAAGCCGGTGACCGTGAACAGGATCGCCGGGATCAGCGAGATCCCGCCGATCAGCAGCAGGATCTGAAGCGCGTTAGAAGAGCCGACCTTCACGAGCGGACTGTCATCCGTCGGAGGGTGTTGAGCATCCGGCCGCCCGACACATCGCTCGCCTCGGGCGCGGAGCTCTCCTCCGCGGCCGGGACGTCGATGCCGAGCGCCAGTGCCTCCTCCTCGGAATAGGTCCGCAGCGGCGTGACGCCGTTCTCGGCGACGCCGACCACGATCACCTCGCGTCCCGCGCGCACGACCGTCACCGAGCGGCCGCTGCCGAGCGGCAGGCTGGCCACCTGGGAGAGGCCCTGGCCGGTGGGGCGGTTCTTGCCCTTCTTGGCCTGCTTGAGGATCCAGGCGATGCCGTAGATCACCGCGATCACGATGAACAGGCCGGCGATCGTCCGGACGATGCTCGCGCCACCGCTCGCCACGTGGGTGGCGGTGGTGTGGCCGAGCGGCGCCAGCGGCGTGTTCTCGCCGGTGGCGGCGGCGGCCGCATCAGCGGCAGGCCAGAGCATGAGGGCGCCGAACAGCGCGACGCCACGTGTAAGCGTGTGCGACTTCATCGAGGGAAAGGACTCCGAGGGAAGAGTCCCTCCTGTAATCGGCCGCTGCCCGCTACATCTTGAGGCGACCCGGGGGGTCGGGAAGAAACCGTGACTATTTCGGGGTTTCTTCCATGGACCCCGTGCACGCGCGGGGCCGGGGGAGGAGTGGATCGCCGGCGCCGAGAACCCGCTGGCGGCCGGCACGGATGTCGGCCGCAACGGCCCCACGGACGCCGGCGAAGCCGGCCCCAATAACTAAGCCAGGGCCTTCGTGACCGCTTCGAGCAGGCGCGGCGGCTGGAACGGCTTGACGACGAAGTCCTTGGCGCCGAGCTTGATCGACTCGATCACCTTGCTCTCCTGCCCGAGGGCGGAGCACATGAGCACGCGGGCGCCCGGGTTGATCGAGATGATCTCGGCGAGGGCGGCGAGGCCGTCCTTCTCGGGCATGGTGATGTCGAGCGTGGTCAGCTCGGGCTGAAGCTCCTGGTAGCGCTGAACGGCTTCGTTGCCGTTCCCGGCCTCCCCGACCACCTCGTGGCCGCCGGAGGCGAGCGCGTCGCTCACTACCTTCCGCATGAACGCGGCGTCATCGACTACGAGTACGCGGGCCATCTACGTCAGTGCTCCTTCGAGTTGCCTGGGATCAGTTGATTCGGCCTCCAAGGTGGAAGCTTGAGGCGAGGCGGCGCCCGTCATGGCGGCGGCGAGAGACCCACCGGACAGGAGCGCGTCGATGCGCAGTGCCCACTCACCACCCTGGACCACGAGGTGGCCGCGGGCGAAGGCGATGCCGTTGACGAACAGCTTCACGGGCGCGTCGGCGGCCTCGTCGAGGTCGATCACGGCGCCCAGCGGCAGCGTGAGCGCCCGCCCGAGCGGCATCCGGGTGCGGCCGAGCTCGGCCCACACGCGCAGCTTGGTGTGGCCGATGGCCGCCAGCAGCGCGGAGGTCGCCTGGGACGCGTCGCCGGCGGGCTGATCGCTCGACCATGTCCATCTCGTCCATGGCCTTCACCATGCGCACGACGAAGGAGTTGGGCACGAGCTGGATCAGCCGGCAGGTCTCGCCGCCGACCAGGAACGTGGTCGAGGTCGCGTGCGGCGTCTTGCCGAAGATGTCGGCGGCCTCGGCGGGGTTCGCGAGGACCCGCGTGTCGGGCGGGGAGATCTCGATCTCGTGCCCCAGGACGCCACCGATGGCCGCGGCGGCGGCCGCCATCGTCTGGTTGGCGACCTCGGCCACGGCCGAGAGCTCGAGCTCGGAGATCTCCGTCTCCTCGGCGTCCTCGGCGGGCGGCACGCCCATGGCCTCGGCGAGCTTGCGCGCGCCGGCCGGGGTCAGCAGGAAGATGTTCGCGCCCGAGACGCCGTCGACGTAGGAGACGCTCGACGCGATCGTCCCGGGGGAGAGCTTGGCGAACGGCGACTCCCCGTCCTTGAGCACGGTCACCTCGCCGCGCTTGGAACCCGGAGCCCAGGTCGCAAGGACCTCCTCGATCGCCTCCGCGGTCGAGGTGCCGAGCCGGCTCAGCGCTTCCTTGGGGGTGATCTCACTCCCGCTCACAGTGACCTCCGATCCATTCCCGAGACTTGCACTGCCCGCTTGGCCCCGTTGGCGCCGGGATAGGCGCGACCGAGCTTGATGTTCTCCGCGTAGATCGAGACGCCCTGATCCGCCGGGGTTCCCAGGCTGACCACGCTGCCGGGGCCGAGCTCGAGGATGTCGCGCACTGCCATCTCGACCGCGGCCACCTCGGCGCGGAGCGTGATCGGCACGGCCGACATCGCACGCTCGATCTCGCGCATCTCGGGCGAGTCGGCCTCCGGAGCGATCTGCTCGCGGCCGGCGATGTCGTCGGCCACGGGCGCGATCGCCATCCACGGGACCAGCAGCGTCAAAGTGGAGGAGTTTCGGTCGATCCGGCACTCGATGACCACGACGAACGTGGGCTCGCTCACGGACACGAGCTGGTTTGACTCGGTCTGCTCCTCGATCTCCTCGACCGCCAGGGTGACCCCCGCCAGCTCCGCCCATACGGTCGAGAGCTGCTGCACGATGTTGTCGAACAGACGGCGGGTGAGGACCCAGTCGATCTCGCTCAGGCGCCGCTCACGCGGGGGCTTATCCGGCGTGCCGCCGAGCAGGCACTCGACGCAGGTGAGCACGAACGCCTGCTCGGCGCTGAGCAGGATGCGCGTGCCGAGCGGCTGGAGCTCGAGGCGGGCGGTGACCGAGCCCGCGGAGATCTGCGACTGGGCGCCCATCCACGTGACCTGGCTCGAGTTGATCGTCTCGAGCTCGATCTCGGTACGCAGCTCGGCGGACAGGCGCGTGACCGCGCTCATGCAGAAGGTCTCGATCGCGCGCGTCATGCGGCGCTGCTGATCGGTCGTGAACTTCGTGGGCCGCGAGAAGTCGATCGTGCGCAGCCGCTGCGTGCGGCGCGGCGCGCTCGTCTCTTCGGCGTCGGGGAGGTCGCCCTCCTTGGCCTTCTCGACCAGGGCGGCGATCTGCTCCGGGGTCAGGCTTTCGCTCATGTATCTCCTCGCAGTGCTGGGGTGCGGGTATCGCTGGGATCTCCCCCAAGCAGAGTGATCGGCGCGCCGCCCACTTCCTTCATCGTCACCGTGCCCTTGTTGGCGCACACGCGCACGGTTCGTCCCAGCGTGCCGCCGGTCGCCTCCGCGTGGACCCGCACCTGGACCGCCTGGAGGGCCTCGCGGACGGCTTCGGCGTTGCGGGCGCCGATGTCGAGCTCCGCGCCCGCGAACATGCGGGCGCCACCGACGAGCACCGCCTCCATCCGGCGCGGGGCCGCGCCCTTGAGGCGCATGCGGAAGACCAGCTCGGGCACGGCACGATCGGCGTACCGGGCGGGCTCGCCGCCCTCCTCGCGGGCCTCGGGGGACTCGGGGAGGACGATGTGGGCCAGCCCCGCCACGCGGGCGCGGCGATCGAGCACGGCCAGGCCGATGCACGAGCCGAGTCCGAGGGCGTAGAGCTCCTCGTCCTCACTCCGGCTGACGCCCAACATGCCCATGCCGATCGACTCCATGTGTCAGGCGGCGCGCTCGGCCAGTCCGAAGGGGGCGAGCAGCTCGTAGGCGCTGTGCGTGCTCGGCAGCAGCAGGAAGGTGAGCGTGCAGATGTCGTCGTCGGAGATCTCGAGCTCGGAGTCGAGCATGAGCACGTCCTCCGCCGAGTCCTTGCGATCGGCCAGTGCTCCGCCGACGATCTCGCCGAGGCCGGCGCGTCCGAGCTGGGGTGGGGCGGGGAACAGCGAGAGTCCCGTCATGCTCCCGAGCGCGCCCAGGTAGGAGGCCCCCATGATGTTCCCGATCTCACGCAGGGCAGAGTCGGCCATCTCGCTCCCGGGCTCGACGCCGAGCAGCCGGCACAGCGTCTCGCCGTGGCCCGCGGGGATCAGCATCAGCAGCACCGCGTCGAAGTCGCCGTCGACCGGAATCGCGACGCCGCTCAGCGTGTCGTCGTCGGCCGACTCCTGGATCGCGTCGAGCAGCGGCAGCGACTGGACCAGCGGCACGCTCAGCTCCACGTCGCGCCCGAGCATCTGCGACAGGGACGTGGCGGCCGTCCCGGAGGCGACGTTCGACAGCTCCCGCAGCGCGTCGAGCTGAACGGTGTTGTATGACTGGGTCACAGCGGATGCTCCTGGGTGAGGGGTCGTGGTGATCAGGCAGCCATTCGGCTGGCAGAGTTGGCGCCGGCGAGCGGCGAGGTCAGCCCCAGCTGAATTCCGCTGAGGACGCCCGCAGCGAGCAGGTCGCAGTCGACGACCAGCGCCAGCTGACCGTCGGCGAGGGCGGCTCCGGCGGAGACGGGCTCGCCGTCGGAGACGATCGCGGGGAGCGGCCGGGTGACGAGCTCGCGCTGGCCGACGAGATCGTCGACGGCCAGGGCCAGGCGGCGGTCGTGAGCCCGAACCACGACCGCGTACTGGTGCGATCCGGTCGCTGGGCGTCCGAACACCTCGGCACCGTCGAGCAGCGGCAGGACTCCGTCCTCGAGCACGAGCATCTGGCGGCCGGCCACGGGGCGGACGGTCTGCTCGGACATCCGCACGGTGCGCTGCACACGGTCGATCGGGATCGCGAACGGCGCGCCCGCGATGTCGACCTGCAGCGCGGAGACGATCGCCAGCGTGAGCGGCAGGCGGATCTGCGCCGTCGTGCCCTCGCCCAGGGTGGAGTCCATCACGACCTCGCCCCCGAGGCCGCGGATCTGGGCGCGGACCGCGTCCATGCCGACGCCGCGGCCGGACACGTCGGTGGCGGCGTCAGCGGTGGAGAACCCGGGCGCGAACAGCAGTTCGATCGCGCCGCGCATGTCGAGCTCGGCGGCGGCCGCCTCGTCGATCAGGCCCTTCTCGAGCGCCTTACGGGCGATCAGCTCGGGATCGAGGCCGCGGCCGTCGTCCCGGACAGCAATGACAACGCTCCGTCCCTCGTGGCGCGCGGAGACCTCGAGGTGGCCGGCGGTGGGCTTGCCGGCGGCCTCGCGGTCCTCGGTGGCCTCGATGCCGTGGTCGAGCGAGTTGCGCACGAGGTGGACCAGCGGGTCGCCGAGCGCGTCGACGACGGTGCGGTCGAGCTCGGTGTCGCTGCCGACGAGCTCGAGCTTGACCTCCTTGCCGAGCTTCGAGGAGAGGTCGCGCACCAGGCGGGGGAGGCGCAGGAGCACCACGTCCACGGGGATCATCCGCACCTTCATCACCATCGCCTGCAGCGCGTGCGAGCTGCGGGTCAGCTCCTGTACGGCCTGCTGCAGGCCGGGGATCTCGAGCTTCTCGGTCAGGGCCTCGACGGCGGTGCGGTGGATCACGAGCTCGCCCATGAGGTCCATCAGAGAGTCGAGGCGCTCGGCGTCGACGCGGACGGTGCGGGTGGCGTTGGGGGACCTCGGAGGGGGCGTGGCCGCGCGCGGGGCGGCGGGCTCGGGGGCAGCTGGGGTCGGGGCGGGGTCGGTGGCGACGGGGGCGGGGGTCGCGGGGGCTGGGGGGGGTGCGGGGGCCGGCGCGGGCTCGGTGGCGACGGGTGCCGACGGGGCCGGGACGGGTGCTGCGGGGGTTGCGGGTGCGGCCGCCGGGGGTGCGGGGGGTGCGGGGGGCGCGGGAGCCGCGGGCGGGCGCCACCGGAGCGGGCGCCACCGGGGCGGGCGCCACCGGAGCCGGCGCAGCCTCCTCGCCGTCCTCGATCGGCCCCAGCTCGACGCACTCCACGTGCGCCACCTCGGACACCTCGCCGGCGGTGGCGGCGATCGCGTCCTCCTCGTGCTCGCTGATCAGCCAGGCCTCGATCTCGCGCCCGTCGAACAGCTCGACCTCTTCGGTGGCGGGCTTGCAGCTGAGCATCTCGCCGTGGTCGCCGAGGGCCGCGAACACCATGTGCGCGCGGACCGCCGGCATCATCGCGTCGTCCGCGAGCGCCACCCGCACGTGCACGACGCGCTCGCCCGCGGAGCGCGCCGCGTCGACGATGGCGTCGAGCTCGGCCTGGGCGGCGGCCTCGCGGGCGGCCTCCTGGGCGGCGGAGCGAGGACGGACGAGGCTGCGCAGGCGGTTGATCAGCAGCGCCGGGTCGAGGCTCTCCTGGCCGTCGGACTCGATTGCGTCAACTGAGTTCGAAAGCACGTCGAGGCAGGCGAACACCGTGTCGATCGCCTCGGTCTCGACGCCGGCCGTCCGTTGGCGCAGGAGCTCGAACACGTCCTCCATCTCGTGCGTGAGCTCCGCCATCTTGTCGAAGCCCATCGTCGCGCTCATCCCCTTCAGGGAGTGCGCGATCCGGAAGACCTCGTCGACGGTGGGGCGGTCGGTGGGATCGTCCTCGAGCCGGACCACGGCCAGGTTGAGCGCCTGGAGGTGCTCGCGCGTCTCGGCGAGGAACATCGGCATGTACTCGGAGGTATCCATCACGCCTTCCTCAAGATGAATGGGTGAACCGGCTCCAAGCCCATGGCGCTGGAGTTGGCGACCCGCTCGGTGGGGCCGGTCACGAGATAGCCGCCGGGCCGCAGCGCCCGGGCCAGCCTCGCGTGGAGCGCGTCGCGAATCGGCTCCGCGAAGTAGATGACCGTGTTGCGGCACATGATCAGGTCGTAGTTGGCGACGCCCGGATCGAGTCGGAGCAGGTCGGCGATCTCGAAGCGCACCATCGCGCGCAGCTCCGGCTTGGCCTGCCAGCCCGTGGCGGCGCGCACGAAATACCGCTCCATCAGGCGGGCGTCGACGCCGCGGGCGTCCTCCGCGCTGAACGTCGCCTCCCGGGCGCGGGCCACGACGCGGGAGTCGATGTCGGTCCCGACGATGCGCACGATGGCGGTCGGGATCGCCTGCTTGCAGACCGCGGCCAGCGTGAACGCCTCCGCTCCGTAGGAGCAGCCCGCGCTCCAGGCGCGCACGCGTACGCCGCGAGCCAGCTCGGGGAGGATCTGGGTACCGAGCCTCTCCCACTGCTCGGGGTGGCGCCACAGCTGGGAGACGTTGATCGTGACGCGGTCGAGCAGCGCCTCGAGCTCGGCGGGGTCGCGGCGGAGGATGGGGAGCGAGTCGGTCAGCCGGTGCGTGCCCCGGCGCTCGAAGAACGCGCGCAGGCGCCGCTCCATCTGCGGGCGCTTGTACTGCGTGAGGTCGATGCCACAGAGCTGGCGCAGCCCCGCGCAGAACGTGAGGTAGTCGTCGGGGGTGATCGCGCTCACAGCCCGGCCTCCGCTTCGATCACGCCGGGCAGCCGGTCGAGGGTCAGGACCTCGTCGGCCAGCCCGCCATCGACGATGGCGCGCGGCATCCCGTAGATCGTGCAGCTCTCCTCCGACTCGACGAGGATGCGCCCGCCGCTGCGGCGCACAGCCTGCGCGCCGCGCAGCCCGTCGTTGCCCATGCCGGTGAGGACGATGAGCACGAGTCGGTCGCGATACACCTTCGCCGCGTCCTCGATCAGCAGGTCCGCGCGCGGGCGCAGGCCGCCCACCGCGGGCTCTTCGCTCAGCCGCGTGACGCCCTCGCCGCTGAGACGCAGATGCTTGCCTCCCGGCGCCAGCAGCGCGGTTCCCGGCTCGAGGCGCTCACCGCCGACCGCCTCGCGCACGTGCAGCGAGCTGCGCTGGTCGAGGCGATTGGCCAGCGACTCGGTGAAGCCGGCCGGCATGTGCTGGACGATCATCGTCCCCAGCCCGAGCCGGGCGGGAAGCTTTGGCAGCAGCGCGGCCAGCGCGCGGGGACCTCCTGTGGAGGTGGCCACGAGCACGGCGCGGGCGGTCTTGGAGCGAGTGGTGGCGGGACGGGTCGCGGTGGCGGTGGAGCCACCCTGCGTCTGGAGCGCGCGGTGCTGGCGGCGGCGGGCGGCGATCGCGAGCCTGATCTTGGCCTGCAGGCTGTCCCGGAAGGCGTCCATGTCGGTGGGGCTGGCCGGCTTGGCCACGAGGTCGAATGCGCCCTCGGCGAGCGCGTCGACGGCACGCGCGCCGTGTCCTCCCGAGAACGCCGACACGACGACGACGGGGATGTTCGTCCAGGGGCGCGAGCGGAGCGCGCGCAGCACGCCGAGGCCGTCGAGGCCGGGCATGGTCAGGTCGAGGGTCATCGCGTCGGGCTTCTCGCGCTCGCACAGGGCGAGCGCCTCGTCGCCGTCGCAGGCGCTGCCGACGACCTTCATCCCGGCGCGCAGGAGCAGGGTGCTGACGATGCTTCGCATCAGCGCGCTGTCGTCGGCGACGACGACGCGCGGGGCGGAGGTTGACTGCGGCATAGCGGCGGGCTCCGGACCGGCCACTAGATGGCCGCCGCCACTTCCGCCGTGCCAAAGACGCTGCCCGACTTGAGCAGGACCACAAGCCGGTCGCCGAGCTTGGCGATCGCGTCGATCAGGGTGGTGTCGGCGCCCGGGACCTCCTCGATCTGCTCGGGGGCCACCGTCAGGACCTCCTCGACGCCGTCGACGATCACGCCGATGGTGTCGTGGTCGCACTCGACGATCACGATCTTGGCCTGCTCGCCCGGCTGAGATTCGACACCGAGACGGCCGGCGAGGTCGAAAACGGGGAGGATCTTCCCGCGCAGGCTGATGACTCCGCGCACCCACTCCACGCGCGAAGCGACCGCGCGCGGCTCGGTGTAGCGGATGATCTCGTGCACCTGCTGGATCGGCAGGCCGTACTGCTCGTTACCGAGCGTGAACACGACGAGGTGACGCGCGGACTGGTCGGACATGGCTACTTGGATTCTCGGCCGCGCGGGCGGGAATCTTTAGGCTTCGGCGCTCGCCGGAGCGCCTGCCTGGCCCGCGCCGGAGCCACCGAGGACCTCGGTGACGCGCAGGCCGAACTGCTCGTCGACGACGACGATCTCGCCGCGGGCGATCGGGGTGCCGTTGACGAGCATGTCCATCGGCTCACCGGCCATCCGGTTCAGGGTGACCACCGAGCCGGGATGCAGCTCGAGCGTCTCGCCCACGGTCATGTTGGCCCGCCCCAGCTCGACGCTGACCTCGACCGGGATGGCGCTCAGGCGCTGGAGGTCGCCGGCGGTGTGCGCCGTGTCCTGGGGTGCGGCGGTGGTCGGGAGCTGCTGGAAGTCGATCGGCTCGCTCATCGTCCTGTCTCTACTGGACGGCGACGTCGGTGAACAGCACGTCGCTGATTTTGTCGTCGGTCTTGGTCGTGATGTCGTGCAGGATGCGCTTCTCGAGCGCGACCCGAGACGCGTCGTCGATCAGCGCCTTGGAGGTCTGGTTGGTGATGTCGTTGGTGATGATCGCCCGGATCACCGCCTCCTCGGGCAGCGTTCCGACAGTGGCGTCGGACGCGGTGGCGCCCGCCTCAGCCGTGGCTCCGTCGAGCTGGGTCGGCGCGAGCACCAGGGCGGTGGTCAGCGTGGCGTAGCGCCCATCCTGCAGGTTCAGCGTGAACTGCTTGGGCATGATGTAGACCTCGCCGTCGATCTTCATCTTGACGACCTTCTTGGGCATCAGCTTCGCCTTGGCGACATACCCGCCACCGAGGAGCAGCGGTACGAGGATGATCAGGAGCTTCTTCTTCATGGCAGTTGATCAGGGGTGGGGGTTTGGGTCAGGACGGGGGAAGGGGGTTCAGCCGCTCGAACACGATGTCCACGCGGCGATTGCGAGCTCGGCCGGCGGCCGTGGCGTTGTTGGCCACGGGATCCAGAGCGGCGTAGCCGGCGGCGCCCATGCGCCCCGGAGTGATGCCGTGGGCGATCAGGTAACGCACGACGTTCGTCGCTCTCGCGGTCGACAGCTCCCAGTTGCTCGGGAACTCCGCGGTCGAGATCGGGACGTTGTCGGTGTGTCCTTCCACGATGATCGGATGACTCTTGTCGAGATTGAGCAGCGAGACGATTTCGGCCAGCAGCGGCGAGCCGGCGGGCTGGAGCGCCGCGCTGCCGGACTCGAACAGCAGCTTGTCGGTGAGGACGGTCACCACCAGTCCGCGGCGGGTGATCTCGGTCTGCACTTCGTTGCCGAACCCACGCGAGCGCGCGAAGCCGTCGAGCTTGCGCTTGAGCATCGTGAACTCGTCCTGCTCGGAGACCGCCTTGGACATGCTGTTGAGCGCGGCGGCCACCTGGGAGGACGTCATATGGTGGACGGTGGCGCCGCTCCCGGTGGCCGAGGACGTGCTGCTGTTCGAGCGCGCGGCCTGCGTCGGCGTCAGTGGGACGATCGAAGGGACCGCGGCCGTGGCCGGGTTGTGAGCGGCCGTCGACTGCGAGCCCGTGCGCAGGATCGCGTGGCCACCGGAGAGGATCGCGCCCGAGAACGCGGCCTTGAGCGAGCGCTGGAGAACCTGGTACTTGGAGATGTTGACCGACGAGATCGAGAACAGCACCATGAACAGCGCGAACAGCAGCGTGAGCATGTCCGCGTATGTGAGCAGCCAGCGCTCCTCGTTCTCGGGGACCTCGGCGTGGCCCTTGCGGCGAGCCATGTGACTAAGCGGCTTCCTGCTCGGCGTCCGCGGCCGGCATCTCGGCGACGCTGCCGCCACCGTCGCCGTCGCCGGTATCGCGCTCGGCCGGCGGCACATAGGAAGTGAGCTTGTCGGCGACGACGCGCGGGTTGTCACCGGCCTGGACGGCAAGGATGCCCTCGAGCGTCAGCGTGCGCAGCTCCACCTCTTCGGCCGACATCGCCTTCAGGCGGTTGGCCACGGGGAGGTAGAGGACGTTGGCCGACCCGACGCCCATCAGGGTGGCGATGAACGCGCTCGAGATCGAAGGCCCAAGGGTGGCGGGCGCGGACAGGTTCTGGAGCACGTGCACCAGACCCATGACGGTGCCGATGATCCCGATCGTCGGAGCGAACCCGCCGGCCTTCTCGAACGGGAGCGCGCCGGCGTGGTGGCGCGCGGCCATACCGTCGATCTCGGCCTCGAGGATCTCCCGCACGAGCTCCGGATCGGTGCCGTCGACGACCAGCTGCAGCCCCTTCTTGGTGAAGCTGTCGTCGATCTCGGCCACCTTGGCATCGAGGGCCAGCAGGCCCTCGCGGCGGGCCTGCTCGGCCAGCGAGACGAGCAGCGCGACGCGCTCCTGGATCGCCTGGGGCTCGGCCTTGATCACCAGCTTGAACAGCGCCGGGATCTCTTCATCCCGTCCATGCCGACGCTGGCCAGCGTCACCCCGCCGGTGCCGGCGACGATCAGCAGCAGCGCCGGGATGTTCATGAACGAGGCCGGGCTGGTCCCGTCCATCATCGCGGCCACCAGGATGCCGACGGTGGCGACACCGATACCTATGCCTGTTGCGGCCTTCATGCTCTTCTAGATCGGCGGTGCATCGGAAACCTTCAGCCGCCCGTCAGGCGCCCTCGCCGCCGTCGATGGCGGTCAGGTACCCGGTTGCGCGCGCGGACGCGTGCGCCGCGGCGCGGTGCTCGCGCCGGCGGTCGAGCGAGCCCGCGAGGATGTCGATGCGGTAGGTCTTGATCTCGGCGGCGACGCGCTGCGGCGTCTCGGCCACGACGATCTTCACGCCGCTCGTGAGCGTGATGACGGTGTCGGGCGTGGCCTCGACGGTGCAGATGAGATCTGGATTGAGATGGAAGACCTCGAGCTTGTGCCCAAGGCGGTGCAGGGTGATCATTTTTTGGGTTTCTCCTCGGGGGTTGCCGCGGTGTTGTGCCGTACGCGGCGGGACGGCATCCGGAGGAGGGGGCGCGGAACGGCATCCCTCAATGCCGTTCCGTCGCCCGCCTCCGGAGGAAAGGCGGAAGACGGTCTCTCGGGGTTCGTGCACGGATGCACGAACCCCCGTGACTCTTCCTAGGTGCCTTTCTGCTCCTACTGCTTCATCTGCACGACCGTCTGGAGCATCTGGTCGGCTGTCGTGATCGCGCTGGCGTTGGCCTGGTAGCCGCGCTGCGCCTCGATCATGTCGGTGAACTCGGTCGCCATGTCGACGTTGGACATCTCCAGCTGTCCACCGAGCGTCTGGCCGAAGCCGAGGGTGTTCGGCGTACCGACGACGGCAGCGCCGGAGCTCGCGCTCTGGCTCCACAGCGAGCCGCCGTCACGCGCGAGGCCGGCCTGGTTCGGGAACGCGGCCATCGAGATGTACCCGGCGGTCACGCGCTGCTGGTAGGTGGAGCTGCCCGGATTGGCGTCGACGTAGGACACGCTCCCGTCCTGGCCGACCGCGACGCTGGTCGAACCCGGCGGGACGTTGATGTAGCTGTCGTTCGTGCCCGGCGTGTAGGCGACGTTCGGCGCCGAGCCGGAGGCAACGGCGTTGCGCCCGATCACGTACATGCCCGTCTGCGTGGTCAGGAAGCCGAGCGAGTTGGTCGTGAAGTCGCCCGCCCGCGTGTACTGCACGTTGTTGAACGTCGCGGTGTAGGGCGGACTCGCCGGCGGCGTTCCGTCGGCGGTGCGGAAGAACCCGTTGCCCTGGATGCCGACGTCGGTGGCGACACCGGTCGACTGCATCGAGCCGGCGCTCATCAGGCTGTCGATCGAGCCGACGAGGGCGCCGAGTCCGACCTGCTCCGGGTTCTGCCCGGCGTTGTTGTTGTTCGGGCCGGTGCCGCTCGAGACGAGCTGCGAGAGCTCGTCGACGAACTCGGTCCGCTGCGCCTTATAGGCGACGGTGTCAACGTTGGCCAGGTTGTTGGCCGTGACGTCGAGCATCGTCTGATGCGCTTCCAGGCCGCTGATCGCGGCATACATGCCTCTCATCATCGGGGCATCACTTCCTTTCGCGGCTTCCGTGAGACGGTCCAGCCGCAGTCGCGTTTCAGCGCCTCGATCATGCGATCACGGCACTATCGATGTTGGTGAACACGTGCTCGCGCATGTGCTCCGCTCCCACCGCCGTGATGACGGTGTTGTTCGCTACTGACACCACGAACGCGGTGCCATCGACGAAGACGACAGAGTTCTTCGAGCCCTTGCCCGCGGCGCGCGAGACGCCATCGGTCAGGCGGCCCAGCGTGGGCTGGCCGAAGTCGATCCCGCGCTGCTGGAGGCGCTCCAGCGCGTGCCGGGAGAACTTCGGCGGCTGAGCCGCGCCGATCCGGTGCAGGACGGCGGCGAACGACGGGCCGGTCGCGGGGGCCACGTTGGTTGCCGCGGGGGCGGCTGCAATCGCCGGCGCGGCGTCGAGGACGCCCGGCGGTGTCAGCGCAACGTTGGCAATCGGAGCGCTCACGAGACCTCGTTGACGTTGGCGGGCGCGATGCCGGGGGTGCCGCCGATCGTGAGCGTGGCACCCGCGGAGGTGATCTGAACGCTCTGGACGGGGCCCGTGCCGGTGGCGCCGGTGGTCGGGTCGGTGTAGCTGACCTGGTGGCCGATCAGCGCGACGGCCGAGCTCGCGCTCTGCGCGGCGGCGATCTGTGACGTTGACTGCGCGGTGTTCGTCTGCTGCTCGAGCGAGGTGAACTGCGCCAGCTGGGTCATGAACTGGGTGGGGTCGCTGCTGCTCGGGCTCATCGGGTTCTGGTTCTTGAGCTCGGTCATCAGCAGCTGGAGGAACTGGTTCTCGTTCAGTGACGGCGACTTCTGCTTGGCGGCGGGGGTCGTGCCGGTGGTGGGCGCGGCGCCGGTCGTGGCGGTGGTGGGGGGGGTCGTGAAGCTCATGGCTGGGCGGTCCTTTCTGTTACGTCGTCACGCGAGGACGTTCACGAGGGCGCCGCTGGGGAGGACAAGGGTCCGCGTGTTGCGGCCCGTCTCGTCTTCGGCGTCGCCGCGGCTATCGGCCTGGTTGCTCTGGGTGCTCGTCCCGGTGCGTCCATTCGAGCTCGGATGGTTGGGGTCGCGCGAAGCGGCGCCGCTGTCCTCGCGGGTCTCGATGTCGAGGCGGACGAGGTTCACGCCGGCGGCCTCGAGCGAGCGCTTCAGCTCGGCGCCACCCTGGGTCAGGGTCTGCGCGGCGGCCTCGTGATCGGTCACGACCTTCGCCACCACGCCCTCGGAGGTGTGCTGGAGGTCGATCTTGATCCCGCCGAAGGCCTCGGGCGAGAGCTGGATCCGCGCCTGCGAGAAGCCCTGGCGCGCGCCGGCCTCGACCGTCATCTGCACCGTCTCGACCGCGCGCTGAAGCGGCACCGCGTAGCGGGCCGCGGCGGCGGCGGGGGTGCCGGTGGCGGGGGCCGAGGATGCCAGCAGGCCGGAGGCTGTGGTCAGGTTCAGGGTGGTGTCAGGCGCCTCGGTCTGGCTGGGCGCCGATGCGGGCTGCTGCTGAGCGACCTGGGCCGGGGTCTGCGCGGTGGCGCGAGCAGCGCTCGGCGCGCTCGCCGGCGTCTGGCCCAGCAGGGACTGGAGCGTGGCGCGGGGATCCTGAGCGTTCGGCTGGCCACCGTTCTGCCCGGTGGCGTTCTGGTCGCTGTGGTTCGAGCTGGCCTGCGCGGTCGTCCCGGCGGCGCCACCGTCCTCGGCGGGCGCCTGGGGCGCGGCCGGGTGGCCGGTGGCGCTCGTCGTCTGCGCGGGCGCCTGAGGCTGCTGCCCGGCGAGCGCGAGCGGCTGGGCCTGGGCGGGCTGCTGCTGGCTGGCGGCGGCCTGGGGCTGCTGCGCCTGGGCGGCGTCGGGACCGGCCGTCGGGTCCGCGGTGGCGGGGGCGGCGGTGGCGGCCTGCTGAAGGAGGGCGGTCGCCGTCGTCAGCGCCTGGGGGTCGGTTGCGGCGGCGGTGACGTTGGCCGTCGTCGTGGCCGAGGTCGTCGCGGCCGAGGTCGTTGCGGCCGAGGTCGTCGCGGCCGCGGCCGCGGCTGGGGCGGGGGTGCGCGCGACGGTGGCGGTGGCGGTTACGACAGCGGTGGCGGGCGCTCCGGCCGTGGCGCCAGGGCTGCCCGGGGTCCCGGGGGGGGCGCCCGTGGCGGCGGCGGTCCCAGCCGGACCCGCGGTCGCATTCGCACCGGCGGTCGCATTCGCACCGGCGGTCGCATTCGCACCGGCGGTCGCATTCGCACCGGCGGTCGCAGCCGCACCCGCGGTCGCGTCCGCACCTGCGGTCGCATCCGCACCGGCACCCGCGCCCCGATGGTCGACCATTTGGTTAACCATCTGGTGGACAACCGCGCCGCCGTTGCTCGACGGCGCTGCGCCGGGGGTGGAAGACGTGGTACCTGCGCTCGCAGCGTCGGCATGGCCATGCCGGGCACCCGCGTGGCCGCTCGCCACCGCAGCGCCAACGTCGGTCGCAGAGCGACGGCTAACCGCATGCCGCACCTCGCTTCGAGCGGGCGCGTGCGCGGACGTCTGCCTGGCGCGGTGACCGCCGGTCTCGGTGGCGGTCTTGTGCTGGCCTTCCGCAGATGCGGTCCGGGCCACTTGGTCGTGGAGCACGCTGGCGAAGCCAGGTGAGCCCCCGCTGCCCGGCGGTCCGAGAGACTCGGTGGCGCGGGCGGGCGGCAACTCTGTCGTTGCCGCGGCGGGTGCTGTCGGCGCGAAGCCTGATCTCATGCGGCGTTCCTCCGGAACCCGTTGATGGCAATCTCGTCGAGCGCGAGGCCCTCGAGGCGGGCGGCCTCTCGCTCGTGGTCGCGCCGGCGATGCTCCTTGAGGCGCTCGAGCGCCTGGCGCTCACGTGCCGCCTCGGTCAGGGCCTGACGCCGGCGATTCAGTTCAAGCTCGTGACGGTGCAGCTCACGCCGGCCCGCCTGGTGGACCTTCTCGGTGCGCTCCAGGTACGCCTGGCGCGCCAGCAGGTCGGTGGCGCTCATCGGCGACACCGCGGCTTCCAGCTGGGCGGCCCGGGCCTGAGCGACGTGGTCGGCCGCCAGCGCCACCGCGTCGGAGCAGTGCTTGTGCTGCATCATCGCGCCGGCGAGCGCTTCCTTGGCCTGGTCCTCATGGCGCTCGCGCAATGCGCGCACGCGCTCGAGGCGGAACCGGAACTGGCCGTTCATGGTCGAGGTAGTCGGCCGGTGGCGACGACTCTTCAGTCCGCTGGACGCTTGTCCGAATCCATCCGAGTGCGGTAGGCGCAACCAGATCGCATCACCCGCACAGCTGCATCCATCTTTAGTCGCTCAGCGACTAAAGATGGCATCACCCGCATGCCCGCGGGGCATGGGACTCAGACGGCGAGCTGCAGCGCCGGGATCGCCGTCGGCGCGGACCCCGGTGGCGCCACCGCGACCTGACGCGGCGCCGGAGCGGCCGGCGCACCCGGCACCCCCCCGACCACCTCGCCGGCAACGACGACAGCCTGCGACAACGCCTCGGCCAGCGCCAGAAGATGAGCGTCCGCCGTCTCCAACGACGACGGCTCGTCCACGCGCTGGCGCAGGAAGGCATCGATCTGGTCCTTCAGCACGATCGCCGAATCCAGCACCGGATCTGTCCCTCGCTGGTACGCGCCGATCGAGATCAGGTCCTCCTTCTCGCGGTACGCCGCCAGCGCCGCGCGCAGCTTCTGGCCCGCGTCGCGCACGTCGACCGAGACGATCTCCCCGATCAATCGAGAGACGCTCTGCAACACGTCGATCGCGGGGTAATGCCCGACGTGCGCCAAGGAACGCGTCAGCACCACGTGGCCATCCAAGATGGACCTGACCGCGTCGGCGATCGGCTCATTCATGTCATCGCCGTCGACGAGCACCGTGTAAAGCCCGGTGATCGAACCCACCGACGACGTCCCTGCGCGCTCCAGCAGCCGGGGAAGCTGCGCGAACACCGACGGCGTGTAACCGCGCGTGGCGGGCGGCTCGCCGATCGCCAGCCCCACCTCGCGCTGGGCCATCGCGAACCGCGTCACCGAGTCCATCATCAACATCACGTCGCAACCCTGGTCGCGGAAGTGCTCCGCGATCGCGGTGGCGGTGAAGGCGGCCCGGATCCGCACCAGCGCCGGCTGATCGGATGTGGCCACCACGACAACCGAATGCGACAGCGCGTCGCCCAGGTCCCGCTCGATGAACTCCCGGACCTCGCGGCCTCGCTCTCCCACCAGGGCGATCACGTTGACCTGGGCAGAAGTGGACCGCGCGATCATCCCCATCAAGGAAGACTTGCCGACGCCCGAGCCGGCGAAGATTCCGAGGCGCTGACCGCGCCCGCACGGCACAAGCGTGTCGAGCGCCCGCACGCCGAGCCCCACACGATCGACGATCCGCGGACGCGACAGTGCATCCGGTGGCGCCGCGGTGGTGTTGCGCCACTCACCGGTCGCGGGCACGTTGAAGCCGTCGAGCGGCATCCCCAGCCCGTCGATCACGCGCCCCAGCAACTCATCGCCGACGGCGACGCGGAACGGCGCGCCCGTCGGGTTGACGACCGTGCCCGGGCCGATCCCGTGCAGCTCGCCCAAGGGCATCAGCAGCGTGCGACCGCCACGGAAGCCGACGACCTCGCACGACACCGGCGCGCGCTCGCGCCCGTCGCCGACCATGCAGACCTCGCCGATCTCGACCTGGATCCCGGTGGCCTCGATGATCAGCCCGATCAGATCGCTCACGCGTCCACGCCGGCGTGACAAGTCCGACCCCCGCAGCGTCTCCGCCACGCGCTCCAGCGCGCCCGACCCCAAAGCCGAGCCCTCAGGCGACATCGGCATCAGCCACGTCGCCACCGAGCGCACCGGCCACGACCTCACGGGCCCGCGCCAGCTGCGTCTCGAGCGCGGCGTCGATCTCGCCGGCCTCGGTGCGCGCCACCGCGCCACCGGGCCCGATCCGCCGGTCCGACTGAACCGACAAATGCTCGATCCCGCCGAGCTCGGTTCGCAAAGCCTCGGCGCATTCGCTCACGAGCTCGAGATCCGCCGGGTTGACGACAACGGTCACGTGCCGGCGCTCGGCCAGGTGGCGCAGCGCATGGCGCGTCACGTCGAGCACACGCTCGGGCTGCACCGCCACCACGCCGGCCAGGATCTGCTCGCAAAGCGCCAGCGCCAGCTCGGTGGCGTCGCGCTCCAGAGACTCGATCACCTGATCCTGAAACGCGACCGCGCTCTCCGCCGCACTCGCCAGGGCGCGCAACGAACCCTCGGCCTCAGCCCGGACCGCGGCCAGAGCGGCGGCCCGCCCCTCGGCCTCGCCCGCGGCACGCGCCTGCGCGCGGATCTGCTCGGCTTCGGCACGCACGGCAGCCAGCACGTCGGCGACATCTCCGCCGCCGCCGACACCGAGGCCGCCCGCTGGCGACCCCTCCAGCTGACGAAAGGCAAACGCCGAAGCAGAAGCCGGCTCAGACAACGGCGTCTTCCTCTCCGCGCGACAGGACCACGGCGCCCGCCTCCTCGAGCTTGCGCACGATCGCGACGACGCGGCCCTGCGCCTCCTCGATCACGCGCTTGCGCTGCGGCGGCTGGAACTCCATCTCCTCGACGAGCATCTGCGCGCCGCGCTCGGACATGTTGGTCAGGATCTTCTGCTTGACCTCGTCGCTGACGCCGCGCAGGGCGAGCGCCAGGTCCTTCTGGTCGGCCTCGCGGAGGACCATCTGGATCGAGCGGTCGTCGAGCTTGATGATGTCCTCGAACACGAACAGCAGGCGGCGAACCTCGGCGGCGAGCTCCTCGTCGGTCTCGGTCAGGTTGTCGAGCACGTTGCGCTCGGTCGAGCGGTCGACCTGGTTGAGGATCTCGGCCAGCGACTTGATCCCGCCGACAGCGGAGTACTCGTGCTGCACCACCGTGTCGAGCTTGGTCCGCATCACGTCCTCGACCTGCCTGACCACCTCCGGGCTGGTCTCGCCCATCCGCGCGATCCGCAGCGCGATCTCGGACTGCTCGCCCTCGGGCAGGTGCGCGAGGACCTGGGAGGCAAGCGTCGTGTGCAGGTTGGCCATCACCAGCGCGATCGCCTGCGGCGACTCGCTGCGCAGGAAGGTCACGAGCTGATCCGGCGGAGTGCGGTTCAGGAACTCGAACGGCCGGTGCTCGAGCGAGCTTGAGAGCCTCCCGATGATCTCCTTCGAGCGGTCCGCGCCGAGCGCCCGATCGAGCACCTCGCGGGCGTACTCCACGCCACCGGCCGCAATCGATGCCTCGGCGGCAGCGGTGGCGGCCACCTCTTGGAGCACTGAGTGGCTGACGTTGGCGTCGACGCGCTGGAGCTTCGCCATCTCCATCGAGAGCGACTCGATCTCCTCGTCGCGCAGGTGCTTGAAAACCTCGGCCGCCTTGTCGGGCCCGAGCGACACCAACAGCACCGCGGCCTTGCGCGTGCCGGCGACGCCCACGGCGCGGACCGGAAGACCTGGAGCCGCGCCCGTCGACTGAGGAAGCTCGGCAGGCATCGACCTAGTCCTCGCTCATCCAGGCGCGGACCTGCTGGGCGACGCGGTCGGGCTCACGCTCGACCAGCTGCTCGACCTGGCGCTTGGGGATGCTGCCCCCACCGGCCGAACCCAGCTGGCGGATCTCGGTGGGCGCCTCGCCACCGCCGCCGAGCGCGGCGAGCGGGCGCGGGGTCGCCAGCTCACTGAGCCACGTCGGCTGCGCGAAGGTCTCCTTCTCACGGCGCTTGAGCGCCCGAGTGGTGAAGAACAGGAAGAGCAGGGCGCCGAGGCCGATCACGCCGTACTTGGCGTAGCCGATCATCTTGTTCGTGCCGCCGGCCGCCGGGGTGGCGGTCGGGGTCTTGACGAAGGGCAGCTGCGAGACCGCGATCGTGTCGCCGCGCTTGGCGTTGAGGCCGACCGCTCCCGACACCGCCGACTTGATCGCTGGGATCGCCGACGCCGGGACCGTGCTGTTGACCAGCACCGACACCGACTGTGTCTTGATCGCGCCAGGGGCGATGGTCGCGTTGGTGATCGTCTTGTTGACGCCGTAGGTGGTGTTGTTGGTGCTGTTCTTGTAGTTGGAGCTCGAGCTTCCGGTCGTGCCCGCGGCGGCGGGGATGGCGCCGGCGACGCCGCCCGCGCTCGGATTGCCGCCGGTCAGGGTCTCGCTCGAGGTCTGCTTGGTGAGCGGGACCGCCTTGCCGGTGTAGGTCAGCGACTGCTGGGTGGCCTGGTTGTCGTTGAGGTCGGCGCTGACCACCGCCTGGGCCTTACCCGGGCCGAGCGTCTGCGCCAGCACCGCGTTGACCTGCGCCGCCATCATCGCGTCATAGCGCTGGTTGGCCGACTGGGCCGCGGGCAGGCCGCCCATGCCGCCGTTGCTCGAGTCCGAATTCGGCCACAGCGCCGCGCCGGAGCCGTCGGTGATCGTCACCTTGTTCGCGGTGAGGCCGGGCACGCTCGAGGCGACAAGCTGCGCGATCCCCTTGACCGAACCAGGGTCTAGGTTCGGCGCCGAGAGCAGCACCGAGGCGCTCGCGGCCTGCGAGGTGTCGGCGAAGAGCTGGTCCTGCTGGTTGGGGATGACCAGGTTCACCTGAGCCGAGTCGACGCCGCTGATCTGCTGGATCGTCTGGTCGAGCTGACCCTCGAGCGCTCGCGTGTAGGTGATCTGCTGCTGGAAGTTCGAGGCGCCGAGCTTCTGGTTGTCGAGCAGCGAGAAGCCGGGCTGCGAGCTGCCGAGGAGACCGGCGCTGGCGAGCGCGACGCGAGCCTGCGAGGTCTGCGAGGCGTTGACGCCCAGCGCGGTGCCGCCGTTCTGGAGCTCGTATCCGATCCCCTTGGCGTCGAGCGCGCTCGTGATCTTGCTCGTCTGCGCCGGATCGAGGCCGGTGAGGAGCGTGGAGTAGCTCGGCTTGGAGGCAACGCTCATGACGATCATGAGGAACACGATCGCGACGGCGACGGAGCCGCCGATCATCGCCCAACCCTTGGGCGAGAGCTTGGATACGAACTGACGGATTGGCATAGGGCGCTAGACCTGGGTCTGGTAGATGGTGTTGAGGTCGGTGAGCAGCTTCGTCTGGATCTGCGAGGCGAGATCCATCGACATCGAGGCGTTCTCGACCGCGGTGATGGCCTTGGTCGGATCGGTGGACTGGCCGTCGGCGAGCTGCGTGGCCGCCGTGGAGGCGACGTTCTGCGACGCGTCGAGCGAGTTGATGGCGCCGGTCAGCGCGCCCGAGAAGCTCCCGCTCCCCGCCGCGCCGGTGGCGTCGACGCCGGCAACGCCGTTCTGGGCGGCGCCACCGATCGAGCCCACGCCCCACTCGGCCGGGCCGAGCGGCCCGATTGCTCCTGAGATCGCCGGAATCACTTGAGGAGGCTCAGGGTCTTCTCGTACATCGTCTTGGCCGTGGTCATGGCCGTGACGTCGGTCTGGTAGGAGCGCGACTCGTCGATCAGGTCGACCATCTCGGTGACCGGGTTGACGTTCGGCATGCTCACGTAGCCCTGGGCGTTGGCCGAGGGGTTGCCAGGGTCGTAGACCTGCTGGTTCGGCGTGGGATCGCTGACGATCCCGCCGACCTCGACCCCGCCGGGAATGCCGCCGCCGGTGGCCATGGCCGCGGCCGGCGTGTTGCCCATGGCGCCCGACAGCGCCGCGTTGAAGCCGCCGATCTGCTGGAGGACGACCTCCTGGCGGCGGTACGGCTGGCCGTTCGCGCCCCGGGTGGTGTCCGCGTTGGCGAGGTTCTCGGACGTGACGTCCATGCGCGTGCGCTGCGCCGTGAGGCCGCTCGCCGCGATCCCGATGGCGTCCATGAAGCTCATGCGCCACCGCCCATGCCCATCGCGGTGAGCATGATGTGCTCGCGCTGCGCCGCGATCTGCGTCAGGGTCTCGTACAGCAGGCCGTTCTGGGACATGTAGGCCTGCTCCTGCTCGGGGGTGACGCCGTTGCCGTCCGGGCCCGTCGTGGTCTGGTCGGTGGAGGGCTGGAAGGTGACGTCAGTCGGAGACTGGCCGCTCGACAGTGCGTTCTGGAGCGTGGCCTGGAAGTTGACGTCCTGGGGCTTGTAGCCCGGGGTCGAGACGTTCGCGAGGTTGTTCGTGAGCAGCGTCTGGCGCAGCTCCGAACCGCTCATCGCGGCCTCGAGGGCAGCTTGGGTGGTGTCGACCAGAGTCATCTAGAAGAGGGGTTCCGAAAAAAGAAAGCCGCCCTCCTTGGGCTCTACACCTACGACCCGCATCCCTTGCTGGTCACTACCTTGATCGGCCGGAAAGCGGTTGTTCTTTAGGGGCTGCCGCTGCGCGCGCAGCGTCCCTGGGGCCGGTGGCGCGACGGCATCCATGCCGCGCGCGCGGGGCGAAGGCTTCGATCAGCGGCGCGCGGGGCGCGCGCAGGCTTAGGCCAGCGTGAACCGGCTGACGAGCCGCTCGAGCTGCTCGGCGGTCTCGGCCAGATCGCCGGCGGAAGCGGCGATCTGCTGGGCGGAGGCGGTGGTCTGCTCGGTCGAGGCGCTGACCTGCTCGGTGGAGGCGCTCGACTGCTCGGCCACGGCGGCGACGGAGGTCATGCTGTCCTGCATCCGGCTGCCGGTCTCGGCGATGTGCTGGATCGACCCGGCGATCTCCGTGACGCGCCTGCTCATGTCCTCGACCGCCCGTGAGATCCGCGCGAACGAGTCGCGAGCCTGCTCGACCGTCGCCACGCCGTCAGCCGTCTGCGCCGCACCCTGCTCCACGACCTCGACGACGTGCCGGGTCTCGTGCTGGATGGCCTGGATCAGCCGGGCAATCGACTCGGCGGCGGACTGTGACTCCTCCGCGAGCTTGCGGACCTCCTCGGCGACGACCGCGAAGCCGCGGCCCTGCTCGCCGACCCGCGCCGCCTCGATGGCCGCGTTCAGGGCCAGCAGGTTGGTCTGCTCCGCGATGCCGGTGATGGTGTCGACAATCGCGCCGATCTGCTCGCTCTTGGCGTCGAGCGCGCGGATGGCCGAGCTGGCCTCGGCGCTCGACTCGCGCACAGCGGTCATGGCCTCGGTGGCGTGGGCGACGGCCTGGGCGCCCTCCTCGGCCAGGCCGCGGGCCTCCGCGGCCGCTTTGGCGGTCTGCTCGGCCCCCTCGGAGGAAGCCAGGGTGACGGCCGCGACCTCATCGCTCAGGTGCCGGGCCTCGCCGATCGAGCGGACCTGGTCCTCGGCCCCCTCCGCGACGGAGGTGACGGCCTGGGCGATCTCGACGACGGCACGTCCGGCCTCCTCGGAGGTGCTCGCCATCTGCTGTGAGGCGGAGGCGATGTGCTCGGAGGTGCGGCTGATCTCCTGGAGCATCTCCGCGACCCTGCCGCGCGTGTTGTTGTAGGCCGCGAGGCTGGTCCGGGAGGTATCGACCATGTCGTTGAAGGTCTGGGTGAGCTGGCCGATCTCATCGGCGCGGGTCGTGGCGATCGGCTCGGTGTAGGGCTGGGCGTCGGCGGTGAGGTCGCCCCGCGCCATCGCTTCGAGCCCGTTCCCGAGTCCCGTGAGGCACGCCGAGGAGAGGCTCTTGATCCCCTCGAGGAGCTGGTTCGTCCGCGCCGAAATGTCTCGGGCGATGAGGAACCCGACCGCCGCGGCCAGCGCTACCGCGACCAGGACCAGTACCAGCATCAGCGTCCGGGCGGACGAGCCGCTGGGCAGCGCCGCGTATCCGACGATGACGGAAGCCAGGAACGGCAGCGTGACGATTGTGAACGCCGCGAGCAGCTGCCGGCGCAGGGAGGACAGGAGGAGGTTCATCGGGGCGGCGTCCTTCGTCGAAGGGGTTACACGTTCTAGATCGGCGTGCTGTAGAGAGGCTTGAGCCTCAGGCCGCCGCGAAGGCGGAGGGGGCAGCCGAGAAGCCCTCCCAGCCGGCGAGCTGGAGGCTCGGGTTCGCGAGCAGGGAGACCTCCTCCCCGTCGCTCAACCGCACCACCGGGCGATCGAGGGCCGCATCGGGGACGCTGACCACGTATCCGTTGCGCCCGTCGGTGAGCTCGATCTCGACCCCGGGAGGGAAGGGAGCGACGGTGCGCGAGAACACTTCGCAGATCATCGGGTCGAACTGGGTTCCGGCGCCGTCCAGGATGGCGCGCACGCCCACGTGGGCGGGAGCCGCCGGCGCGTACGGGCGCTCGGAGGTGATGGCGTCGTAGACGTCGGCGACGGCGGCGATCCGGGCCATCTCGTGGATCTCGGTCTCGCGGCGGCCGTCGGGGTAGCCGCTGCCGTCCCAGCGCTCGTGGTGGCGCAGGACGATCGCCTGCACCAGCGGGCACCACGCGCTCGTGTCGCGCAGGAGCTCGACCCCGAGGCGGGGGTGGGTGCGCATCAGCTTCCACTCGGCCTCGGACAGCTTGCCGGGCTTGTTGACGAGCTCGGCGCCGATCGCGAGCTTGCCGATGTCATGCAGCAGCAGGCCCATCCCGAGGCGCGACAGGCGCTCGTCGCGCCGGATGTGCTGGCGCACACCACGGTAGTCGAGCCAGCCGTGCTCGGTGAACATCCGCTGGCCGAGCAGGAGACCGAGCGCGGTGACGTCGATCGAGTGCTGGAAGGTGTAGGCGTCGGCGCACGCCAGGTCGGACAGGACCAGGGCGGTCGAGCCGGAGTTCTCGATCTCGCGCAGGATCTTCGAGACGACCTCGGTGAGGGCTTCGGTCGCAGACTTGTCGAGCGGGCGGCCCGTCATCAGGGAGCGCTTGGCGCCCTCGTAGGCACCGGCCACCTGGCGGGTGGCGGCGAGCCTGACCTCCTCGGTGACGAGCGGCTCGGGCGCGATGCCCTGGCTGAACGCGTCGTCGACGTAGACGGCGTGGATGCCCGTCTTGCGCAGCGCCTCGAGATAGCGCTGGTCGATGGTCACGCCGGCGCGCAGCAGCGGGGCGCCGTCGGCGCGGCCGGTGAGGATGTCACGCCCGAGCTTCGCCCCGAGCGGCACCTTCGAGATCGAAACCAGGCGCATGCCCGGCAGATCGGCAAAAGCAGGAAATTCTTGAGATTTAGCTACGCGTCGGCGTAGACGCTCGAGCGTGTCGCGCGGGGTGGCGCGTAGCCGTTCGCCACCCGGCGAACGCGCTCCGCCTGTGCCAGCTCGAGCACGATCGCCTCGCGCCGGCGGATGATCTCGATCTGCACCCGTTTGTGGGTGAGCGCGGCGCGCTCCAGCGCGGGGCGGGCGCAGGCGGGCGGCACCGCGGGCAGGCTTCCGATCAGCGCACCCCGCTGGGCGCTCAGCTCGTCGAGCGCGTCGAGCTCTCCGGAGCCGAGCACTTCGAGCTCGCGCTCGAGGATCCGCGCCAGCGTCTCGTAGGGCGCAGCCTCGGGCGGGGTCATTGCTGGCTGATCGTCGCCCACGCCTCGCGCAGCTCCGAGAGGAGCTTGCGGACGTCCTCGACCTTCGCCGGATCCTGGTCCAGGCGGGCCTGGCGGAGGTGGCGCAGGCAGAACATGTAGATGGCATGCAGGCGCTCGGAGATCTCCCCCTGCTCCATGTCGAGCGCCTCGCGCAGATGGATGATGATGTCCTCGGCGCGGCGCAGCTTGCGGTGAGTGGGCTCGATCTGCTTCTCGCGCATGAGGACGGCGGCCTGGAACAGGAACCTCAAGGCGCCGTCGTACAGCATCACGACGAGGGCCTCCGGCGGCGCGCTGAGCACGGAGCTCTCGCGGTAGGCCTGGGGAGCGGCGGCGACGGACATTGACGGTGGAGTCTCCTACGAGGGTCGAGGTGGGCGGGACCACTCGGTCCCTGGCTGGCCCCGGTAATCGTCCCGCCGAGCGCGAACCTGAAGGTCGCCTGGACGCACTTCTGGACGGTCCACTTTTTTGCGCAAGTTTCCGCCGGCGCCGGCGTTTAGGGCAAGTGAGCGGTCGCGATCAGCCGCAGGGGGCCAGGCGCGACGTACCCGACCCTGCCTGGGGGTGGCAACGATATGGAGAACAGCTCTGGAGATCTCCGGTTCGAGTGCCGGGAGCGCATCGACCCTGACGGAGCCCGGCGTTTGACGCTGTACGGCGAGGTCGACATCGCCGTCGCCGGCGAGCTGGCCCGCCGGCTCCGGCGGCTCGAGCGCTCCGGGGCCCGGACCCGTCTGGACCTGTCCGAGCTCCGGTTCATCGACCTGTGCGGCCTCGATGAGATCCTCGCCGCGCTGGGGCGCGCTCGCGCCACCGACTGGCAGCTAGAGGTGGACGTGCAGGTCAGCCGGAGCGTCGAGCGGATCGTCTCCTATGCCGGAGTGCGGGAGCTGATCTGGCCCTGCGCGGGCGCTCAGGCGCCGGCGAGGTTCCAGCCGTTCATGTCCAGATGGGCGATCAGCTCGCCACAGTCCGAGCCGTGAGCCTCGAGGACGCGATCGAAGTCGGTTCCGTAGACGACGAGCACGCCCGCGAGCAGGTCGCCGGTGCTGACCATCGCGGCGCCCCGGTTGACCGCGAGCCGCGTCGCCGATCGCGTCACGCTCGCCACCGCGTCCGCGCCGCGGGGGCCGCGTCTCGGCATCGGCGGTCGGCACGATCTCGACCAGCGGCGCCTCACCCAGCCCCAGCGCGCTCAGCTCGCGGCCCGCATCGCCGTGGAGGCGAAGCACCCGCAGCCACCGCTCGGCCTCCGCGGTCCGTGAGTCGGCGAAGGGAACCGCCGTCGCCGCGAGGCCGAGCACGAGCGCGGCATCGGGGCTCAGCGCCGGCTGAGGGGCCGCCGGAGCGCGCAGCTCGGCGAGCGCCTCCTCAGCGCTTTCGAACAGCTTGAAGGTGCGGTCGAGCCCGGTGAGCTCGAACACCGAGCGCACGGCCGGCCGGGCACCGGCCACCGCGAGCACACCGTCCTCGGGAAGGCGTCGGCGGACGCCGACGAGCACGCCGAGCCCCGTGGAGTCCATGTGGATCACGCCGGTGAGGTCGAGCACGAGCCGCGTGGCGCCGGTGGCGACGCGCGCCAGCAGGGCTCCCTTGAGGACGGGGGCGGTGGCGAGGTCGACCTCGCCCTCCGCCGCGACGCAGCAGAGGCCGCCGTCGAACTCGCGATGGGTGACCTGCAAGCCCTCCAGGCCGGCTGGGGTGAGGGTGGAATCGAGCATGTGGGACTCCCTTCGCGGGGGGCGGCGCGGCGACGACGGTCGCCGCGAAATTGCAGACACCAGGAGCTTCGGCCCGCGCCGCCGGGTCCGTTACTCGCGTGGCCTCCCGGACGACAAACGTCCGAGTTAGGACTACTTGATCGTGGGCAGCGCGTTGATCTGCCCGGTCAGCCAGTTGCTCGTGCTCTGGCTGTCCGACAGAGCGGCTTCCATCTTGGCGAACTGCTGCACCAGCGCCTTCTGCTTCTGGGCGTTCGCCGCCTGGAGGTTGCTGATCTGGGTGGCCAGCTTCGAGCTCTGGTGGCTGTCGTCCTGGATCCGCAGGTCGATCGTCCCGCCTCCGCCCGCCGCGGTGTTGACGATCGTCGAGAACGAGTTCGCCCAGCTGCCGAGCATCGCCTCGACGCCGGTGGGGTTGTTCTGAATCGCCGTGGTCAGAGTGGCGGCGTTGAGCGTGAGCTGGCCGCTGAGCGTGGTCTGCGACGGTCCGGAGCCGCTCGAGGCACCCGTGCTCACGCCGATGTCGAGCATGCTCGCCATCCCTTGGGCAAGGCCGCTTCCCGGCGTGTACATCGCCGTGCGCATCTGGGAGAGGAGGTCCTTGAGCTCGGAGTCGCCGTACAGCGTGCCCTGGGTGGGGTCGCTGCTGCTCGGCTTCTGGGCGAGCTGGGTCTGGATCTGGGTGATCGCCGAGTTGTAGTCCTTGACGAACTGCGAGACGGCGGCCTGGACGTTGTCGGTATTCGCCACCGGCGAGCTCACGTCGACGGTGACGGTGGCGCCGGCGGTGGTGAGCCCGTTGAGGCTGAGCGAGACGCCGGGGATCGCGCTCGTGACCGTGTTCGAGGTCGACGTCCCGGCCACTCCGTTGATCGTGTACGCCGCGTTCTGGCCCGCCTGGGCGAGCGCGGGCTGCTCGGTGAGCGCCGACTGCGTGTCGGACACCTGGATGTAGCTGCCGGTCTGCTGGCCGGTGGCGCGGTTGGACAGGACCACGGTGCCCGAGTCGGTGGCCGTCGCCCAGACGTCGAGGTTGTTGTTGTTGTTGACCGCGCTGACGAACGTCTGTATCGAGGCGCCGGCCGCCAGTGGGATCTGCTGACCGTCGACGGTCACCGTGTCAGCCGCGGCCGGTGGCGTGTAGGTGAACGTCCGCTGCGCCGAGGTGGCGAGCTGGCTCACGCCCACCTGGTAGCCGCCCTGCACGGCCCCGTTCTTGTTGATGGCGGTGGCGCCGACCAGCGTCGCGTTGGTCGAGCTCACCACCTGGCTCTTGGCGTACAGCGACGGATCGAACATCGCCATCGCGTCGCTTGACACCGCCTTGAGCGCCGTCTGGATGTTGCCCAGCTGGGTGTTCTTGGCGGTGAGCGCGTTCTGCTGGTTGGTCAGGTTGGTGACGCGCTGCGTATTGGCCTGCATCAACGCCGTCACGATCGCGTTGGTGTTCAGGCCCGAGGAGAGCCCCGTGACCTGGAGCGGCGTGCCGCTCCCGAGCGATTGCAGCGTGGAGCCGGTGGAGTACTGGTTTGAGCTCGTCGTGGACGGGCTGACTGGTGACGTTGACATGGCGTGTCGACCTCTAGAGCGCTATTGCAGGGATCCCCCCTCCGCCACCTCCAGCGCCTTGTGCGGGGGAAGGGTGAACAGCAGGTTGCCGTGCGTGTCGTGGACCTCGATCTGGAGCTTCCCGGTCGCCTCATCTACCTTGAAGCGCAGCTCGCTGCCGTTGTCCTTCAGGTTCTTGTATGCCTGGTCCGCGACGGCCATCGCCTCGTGAACCTCCGGCGGGGGGCTCGCGGGAATCGTGTCGACGGTCACCGAGTCCACTGAATGAGCGGACGCGGCGGCCTCCACGTTCTTGGCCTTGGTCGCGGGCGGGGGCACCGCGGCAGCCATCCTGGCCACCGAAGTGATGTCGAAGCTCATTGTGCATTCCTCCTTGGATGCGGCGGTTCCTACCTATGAACGGAGAAATAGGTCCGTCCAGGTGGGGTAATCGAGCGCATCCTCGAGAACTTGAGCCCCGATTGGCAATCTGCTTAGGTTGTCCGTGCTCGCGGCTCCCCTCGGGAGCCGGAAGCTGAGCTTCTCTATCCGGGTGCAGGTCCTCCTATGCGGGCATCGGGACTGCGGCGCTCGCCTGGTCCAGGAGCTCGCGCGCCGCGTGATTGGCCGGGTCCATCCGCACCGCCTCGCCGGCGAACACGGCCGCATCCTCCAGCTGGCCGTTCGCCACCGAGACCTGAGCCAGGCCGTGAAAGGCGCGGGCGTCGCCGGTCGACTCGCATACCGCCATCCACTCCTGCGCCGCGGACGCGAGGAAGCCGTGCTGGAAGTAGAGGTTGGCCAGCAGCTCCCGCTGCTCGCGCCGGGGGAGGTCGGAGCGGCCCAGGAGCTTGGTGAGCGTCTCGAAGGTCTCGAAGTCGTGGGAGCGCAGCAGCGTGTCCATGATCACGCCGAGCATCGGGATCGACGTGACCGGAAGCCGCCGCGGCTCGTGCGAGCCACCGGCGAGCTCGAGCCAGCCGCCGAACACCTCGAGCTCAGACGCGGACATCCCCTTGCTCTCGGAGCGGGCGTGGACGGCGCCGGCGCCATCGAGATCGCCACCGGCGATCAGGCCCCACAGCTCCATCCGGCAGGCGAGCGCGCCGAACGCCTCGTCGTCCTCGATCAGTGCCGCCTCGGCGGCCGCCTCGGTGTAGCGACGCTGGTGAAGCAGCGTCTCAGCCAGCTGGGCCCGGGCCTGGGCGTTGTGCGGCCGGCTCTCCAGCACCTCGCGGTACTGGACCTCGGCCGCGTCCATGGCGCCCGCTCCGAACAGCGCGCTACCCAGCATGAAGCGAACGCTGGCGCTCAGCTCCGGCAGGCGCCGCTCGATCTCGGCCACGACCTCCGCGGGCGCCGTGCCCTCCCGGAGCAGCACCGTGGCGTAGGGCTGCACCGCGCCGATGAACTCCGGGTGGTTGCGGATGCACCACTCGAGCAGCTCGCGCACCTGCCCCAGCTCCCCGCGCTTGGCGTGGAGCTCAGCCAGGACGACGCGGGGCATGAACGTGCCCCAGCCGACTGCCGAGCCGTAGAGCGCGGGGCCATCGCCCATCTCGATGCACAGCTCCCACGCGGCGACCGCGTCCGCCTCGCGCCCGAGCGCGACCAGCGCCAGGCCCTTGGCGAACACCAGGTCGGTGAAGCCCGGGAACAGCTCGAGGCCCTCGTCGGCCAGGGAGACCGACTCGGAGGCCCGCCCGCACGCGCGCAGCGCGCCGACCAGGCGCACCAGCAGCGACGGGGTGTAGTCGCGGTACTCCTCGCCAGACTCCTTGATCAGCTTCCAGGCCCGCTCGAGCTCGGTGAGCGCGGCGACGGAATCGCCGGCGGCCACGTACTCGGTGCCGAGGTTGAAGTGCAGGAAGGCGTCGGCCGGGCCTTCGGCGGCCTGGGCGCGCAGGAGCTCGATGTTGCGGCGCGACTTCTCCTTGGCGTCGCGGACGGCGCCCAGGTAGCCGTAGTGCTCGACGCGGATCGACGTCCGCTCGAGCCGGCCGGCCACGTACGTCGGAAGCGTGTGCGCGATCTGCTCGTGCAGGCGGCCCTCGAAGCGGTAGCCGGGGCGGTTGCGGAACACGCGCATCGCGTTGTGGGTGACCGCCATGCCGTCGCCGGACTCGCCGGTGAAGCTCGTCTCGACCAGGTAGAAGGCCTCGCGCCACACCCGTCCGGTCAGCCCGCGCAGCCGGTCGACGTCCTCGGAGATGAGGACCTCGTCGGCGTCCAGGTAGATGATCCAGTCGCCGGTGGCGGCGTCGAAGGAGGCGTTGCGGGCCTCGGAGAACGAGCCCGTCCACTCGCGCTCGATCACCCGGGCGCCGAAGGACTTGGCGATCTCGATCGTGCGGTCGGTGGAGCCGGTGTCCACGATCACGATCTCGTCGACGGCGGGGGCCGCCGCGGCCAGGCAGCGCGGGAGCATCTCCTCCTCGTCGCGGACGATCATGCACAGGCTGAGCTTCAGCCCCTTGGCGGGGTGCGCCTTGGCGGCGACGCGCTTGGCCCGGGCCGACAGCGCGGGCAGCGCGGTGTGGAGCGGACGCTTGGCGCGCCCGCGCGAGAGCTCACGCGCGCGGCGCTTGCACGCGGCAAGGTTGGCGCGCACGTTCGGGAGCTCGGAGTCGAGCCGGTGGGCGGCCGCGAACAGCGCGCGGGCCGCGTCGATGCTCCACAGCTCGTAGAGCGCGACGGCGACATAGTTGAGGACGACCGGCTCCCGCGGCTCCTCCTCGAGCACCTCGATGCCCGCCTGCGCGGCGGCGACGAACAGCGACAGCGCCTGGGCGGAGGTCAGGGTCGTGGCGGAGGAGGCGCTCAGGGCCTCCTCGAGCAGGATCACGCGCCCGGCGTGGCGGAGCTGCGGATCGTCGAGCTTGTTCAGACGCGCGAACAGACCGCGGTACTCCTCGAGCGCGCCCGTTGCCATGAGCAGGGCGGTCTGGGCGCGCAGGTACGCGCGCAGCGCCGAGGGGGTGCGCGGGAGTCCACCGGTCGTGCCGGTGCCGGAATCTGGCGCAGCCAGAGAAGAACCAGTGAGGCGAAGAGCCATACGAGGGAACCACCTTCCGAGGGGAGGGCTCACGGTTTGATCGGCAGCTCGCCGAGAAACCTGAGGGCCCTACTTGCCGGCGGCGACGTCGAGCCGGTAGGCCCACGCCAGGGCCTCGGCGGCGGCCCTCCACAGCTCCTCGGGGACGTCCTGTCCCAGCTCGAGCTTTCGCAGCGCCTCGGTCAGCGCGGGGTCCTCGCGCACGGGTACGCCGGCCTCGCGCGCGGCCGCGATGATCCGCTCGGCCACGAGCCCGCTGCCGGTGGCGGTGACCCGGGGCGCGCGGGCGCCGGGCTCGTAGTGCAGGGCGGTGGCGCGCCGGCGCGGGTGATCGGGCGGGTCAGGCATAGAGATCCATGGGGTCGTACCGGGGATCCACCGTGACGCTCACCTCGCGTCCGAGCGCCGCCTGCAGCGCCTCCTGCAGCTCGGCCGCCCGAGCCTCGGCGGCGCGGTGCGGGCGCCCGGCGGCCAGGCCCACGGCCACCCGCAGCGATCCCGGTGCCAGCTCGAAGCGCAGATCGACCGCCCCCAACGCGGGGGCGTCATATCTGAGGGCCAGGGTATTCGTGTCCGGCCGTGCGCCGGCGCCCCCGCGGGGGCTCTGGGCCTCCTCCTCGTTCACGCGGATCGTGCCCCCGCCGGGGAGCGGGACCTCGGCCGCCTGCGGGTCGGGGATCTGGTCGGCGATGCCCAGCACGACGCGCTCGGCGCTCGCCTCGCGCACGACGAGCCGCAGCTCCTGCCCGGGCTCGAGGTGCTCGGGCAGCGAGGCCTCCAGGGGCTCGCCGGCGATCGTGATCACCCCGCGGCCGTGCCCGTCGGCGTTCACCACCCGCGCGGCGATCATGCGCCCGGGCGTGATCCGCAGCTCGGTGCCGAGCACGGCCTTGATGAGACGAATGTCCATCGAGATCGGATCCATGCCTCAAGGATCATGCATCACGGGCGATCACTGCGAACGTATGGACGTAGGTCTCTACATCGCAGCGGCGGGGATGCAGGCCGAGCAGGTGCGCCAGGATCAGCTCAGCAACGACCTCTCGAACGCCTCGACGCCGGGATACAAGACGGATTCTTCGCCGCAGCAGAGCTTCGGCTCCCTGCTCCTGGCCAACACCGCGACCGGGCAGACGCTCGGGTCGATCCAGACCGGCGTCGGCCTGGGCCGCCCGGTCGTCAACATGAACCCCGAGCCGCTCCAGCAGACCGGCCAGCCGCTCGACTTCGGCATCCAGGGCAGCGGGTTCTTCGCCGTGCGCACCGGGCAAGGCGTGCAGTACACGCGCAACGGCCAGTTCCAGGCCAACGCCCAGGGGCTGCTCGTGGACTCGCTCGGCAACCAGGTCCTCTCCCAGAACGGCGCGCCGATCGCGGTCAGCGCCTCCGGGACGGTCGCTCCCTCCTCGCTCGGCGTCTTCAACCTCACGAGCGCGACCAAGGTCGGCAACAACAACTACACCGGGACGCCGGCGGGACGCGGCACCGGCTCGGTCCGCCAGGGCGAGCTCGAGCAGTCCGGGGTCGATCCCGTCCAGACGATGGTGCACATGATCACCTCGCTGCGGACCTACCAGACGGGCGAGAACGCGATCCAGTCGATCGACGGCACGATGCAGGAGAGCGCGCAGAACGTCGCCTCCCTGGGAGGTAACTGATGCTTGAAGGTCTGTACGCCGCAGCCTCGGGGATGGAGGCCCAGCAGCAGCAGTTCGACGCCGTGTCCAACGACCTGGCGAACGTCGACACGGCCGGCTACCAGGGCCAGATCCTCGGCTTCCACGACCTTCTCTACTCCAACGGCGGCTACGCGGGCAACGTCCCCACCGGCGCCGGCACGGCCGCCCGGATCATCGGCCGCAGCCAGGCGGAGGGCGCGATCCAGCAGACCAACCGCCCCTTCGACGTCGCCATCCAGGGCCCCGGCTACCTCGAGGTGCGCCGGCCCGACGGGACGATCGGCCTCACCCGCAACGGCGTGCTCGAGATGAACGCCCAGGGACAGCTCACCAACCAGCAGGGCATGCTCCTCCAGCCGCCGGTCACGGTCCCGCGCGGAGTGCAGCCCTCGCAGGTCTCGATCGCCGCCAACGGCACCGTGACCGCCAACGGCCGCCAGCTCGGCCGCATCCAGCTCGTGAACGTCCCCTCGCCCGACAACCTCACTCCGGTCGGCGACAGCATGTTCACGGCCAACGCGGCCAGCGGCGCGATCCGCCCCGCCGTCGGGGCCACGCTCCAGCAGGGGGCGCTCGAGGGCTCGAACGTCGACATGGCGCAGGCGATGTCCAAGCTGGTGACCGCCCAGCGCACCTACGCGATGGCGTCGAACGCGATTCAGGACCAGGATCAGATGCTCCAGATCGCCAACGAGATCAAGCCGTGAGCGCCCTCTCCTTCGACAGCTCGCAGCTGGGCAGCGCGCTGCCGCCGATCAACCCGGCGACCGAGCCGGCGTTCGTGCGCCACGGCGACGCCGCCGCCAAGAAGGCCTACCAGGAGGGCCTCGGGTTCGAGGACGTCCTCGTCAACCAGCTGAGCCAGGAACTGGCCAAGACCGTCTCGAGCCCCAGCTCGGATGGGAGCTCCGGCGGATCCACCTCCGGCGGGTCCGCAATGCTCGGCGGCGACCCGGCGACCAGCGCCTTCTCGAGCATGATCCCGCAGACGCTCACCAACGCCATCATGTCCTCGGGCGGCCTCGGTGTCGCCGCGCAGCTCGCGCGCTCGCTCGATCCGGCGATCGACTCCGCGAAGGGGGCCAAGAAATGAGCACCGTGGTGATCGTGCCCCAGGCCGGCGATGAGATCCTCGCCCACGAGGTCCTGGTCCACCTCGACGAGCAGCTCGTGGCCGCACGGAAGCTGCTTCAGGTCGTTCTCGAGCAGGGGGTGGCCATCCGCCGGCGCGACGTCCGCGGTGTCGTCGAGCTCACCGGCGCCCTCCAGGCAGAGCTCCAGAGCCGTCACTTGCTCGAAGGCCAGCGCGCCGCGCTGCTCGGGCGAGCGGGAGCCCGCCTCGGGGTCCTCGCTGCCTCGGTGACGCTGGAGCTGGTCGAGAGCCTGATGGATGAGGAGAGCGCGCAGCGGGCGCGTGCGCTCAGCTCGGAGCTGCGCGGCCTGCTCGAGGTCGTCCAGCGCGAGCACTACTGCAACCGTGCGCTGATGTCGCAGGAGCTCGCGTTCCTCGATCACCTGCTCGGTCTTGCCGGCATCGGTGGCGAGGCGGGCTACGGCGCCGGCGGCGACCGCGTCGCCTCGAGCGCGGCGCAGAGCACCGGTCATCGGATGCTGGACCTGGCGGTGTAGGCGATGACGATCCCCGCCTTCCACGGACTCGAGACGGCGCTCAGCGGCCTGCAGGCCGCCCAGGCGGCGATCGACACCACCGGCCAGAACATCGCCAACGCCAATACGCCGGGCTACACGCGCCAGCGCGTCGACATGACCGAGCGCAACCCGCTGAACATCCCCGCGATGTCGGCGGTGTACGGGAACGGCGTTCAGGTCGGCGCCGGCGTCGACGTCACCAACATCAGCCGCATGCGCGACCAGTTCATCGACGTGCAGTACCGCACGCAGAACAGCGCCGCCAGCGCCGCCGGCCAGCAGTCGACGATCCTCGGCCAGGCCCAGGCGGCGCTGAACGAGCCCACCGACAGCGGCCTCGCGGCCAGCCTCAACAACTTCTGGAACTCGTGGAACTCGCTCGCCAACGCGCCGAACAACGCTGCCTCCCAGCAGGCGCTGGTCGATCAGGGCAAGTCGCTGGCGGGGTCGCTGAACACGCTGAGCGCGCAGGTCTCGACGCTCCAGTCGCAGGTCACCCAGCAGTTCAGCCAGCTCACCTCGGCCACCGGGCCGATCGCCACCGACGCCGCGCAGATC
This sequence comes from uncultured Solirubrobacterales bacterium, assembly GCA_963839105.1. GTDB lineage: Bacteria > Actinomycetota > Thermoleophilia > Solirubrobacterales > Solirubrobacteraceae > Palsa-465. The sequence continues at coordinate 163,721 of CAWITQ010000008.1, read as the reverse complement.
GCGCAGCTCAACAAGCAGATCTCGCAGGCTCAGTCCGGCGGACTCACCCCCAACGACCTGCTCGACCGGCGCGACAAGCTCGTCGACGACCTCTCCCAGTACTCGAACGTCAACGTAACCACCCAGCCCAACGGGATGGTCAACGTCAGCTTCGGGAACGCAGCCGTGGCCGCGGCCCGGGGCGTCGCCGACGCGACGCCGCTGGTCAACGGCTCCACGGTCAACCTGAGCCAGAACGTCACGGACGCGAACCTGAGCGGCTCGAGCGGCAAGCTCGGCGCGCTGCTCGGCCTGTACGACTCGACCACGGGCACCGGCCAGCTCCAGGGCTACCAGACCAAGCTCGATGGCGTGGCCGCGACGCTGGTGAGCACGGTCAACGGTGCGATCGCCGGTGCGGATGCGAGCGGCGCCACCGCGCCGAAGTTCTTCGACCCGACCAAGACCACGGCGGCCACGATCGCGATCAACCCGGCGCTCACCGTGAGCACGGCCAGCCCGCCCTACACGGCGGCCGAGGCGAACGCCGCCGCGGGCCTCAGCGGGGGCAGCGCCGACCAGGCCTACACCGCGTTCGTCTCGCAGGTCGGCGGCGACGTGCAGTCGAGCCAGAACGCGCAGCAGACCGCGCAGTCGGTGCTGACCGCGGTCTCGAACCAGCGCCAGAGCGTCGACGGCGTCTCGCTCGACGAGGAGATGACCAACCTGATCCAGTACCAGCAGGCCTACCAGGCCGCCGCGCGGGTCATGAACGCAGTCGACTCGGCGCTGAACACGTTGATCACCCAGGTCGGGAGGGGCGGCTGATGATCGGCCGCATCACCAACCAGATGACGGCCGACCTGACGCTGTCGAACATCACGCAGGCGATGGATCGCCTCGACACCACGCAGCAGCAGCTGTCCTCGGGCAAGAAGATCAACCAGCCCTCCGACGACCCCTACGGCACCAGCCTTGCGCTCCAGCTCAAGGGCCAGATCTCGCAGCTGGACACCTTCAACAACAACGTCGTCGACGGCACGGCCTGGGCGCAGACGGCGTCGAGCGCGCTGTCTCAAGTCGACACCATGGTCCAGCGCGTGCGCGAGCTCGTGGTGCAGGCCTCCAACGGAACCAACAGCGCCAGCAACGACCAGGCCTCGGCGGCCGAGGTCAACCAGCTGATCTCCGCGATCAAGAACACGGCCAACACCCAGTACAACGGCCAGTACATCTTCTCCGGCACGAGCACCCAGACCGCGCCCTACCAGTCGGGCGCCACCGACACCTACCAGGGTGGGACCGGTGCCGTCACCCGCGCGATCGGACCCGGCACCACCGTCCAGGTCAACGCCGACATCTCGCAGGTCCTCGGCAGCGGCCAGGGGGCGGCTGACGGGAAGCTGCTCAACACCCTGCGCACGATCGCCCAGGACCTCCAGTCCGGCAACGCTTCGGCCCTGAGCGGCGCGGATCTGACGAACCTGGATCGTAACTTCAGCTCGCTGACCCAGGTGGAGGCGAATGTGGGCGCGGTCACCGACCAGCTCAACCTGGCCACCTCGCGGATCCAGGCAATCCAGGACAACGCCACCAAGGTCCTCTCCAACACCCAGGACGCGGACATGGCACAGACCGAGATCGCCTTCTCGACCCAGCAGGCGGCGTTCCAGGCGGCGCTGCAGGCCGGCGCCCGGATCGTGCAGTCGTCGCTTATGAACTTCCTCAGCGGCTAGCCCCGGTGAGCGCACTTCCGCCCCCCACGGCCCCGGTGGGCTCCGAGGCAACCACTAGAGTTCCGCCGGACGAGACGATGACGCTCGATATCGAGAGTTCGCGCTTCGGGCGCGTGGAGATCGACCCTGACACGGTCATCGAGTTCCCCGAGGGCCTGATCGGCCTCGGGGGATCGCGCTATGCGCTGATCGCGCGCGATCCGGACACCCCGTTCCTGTGGCTGCCAGTCGGTCGAGGACCCGGAGCTCGCGCTGCCGGTGACCAACCCGCACCAGTTCTTCGCCGACTTCGAGGTGGAGTTGCCGGAGGAGGAGGCCGAACGGCTCGGCCTCGACGACTCCGCCGGCGTCGACGTGTACGTCACCGTACGCGCCTCGAACGTGCTGGAGGAGTTCACGGCCAACCAGAAGGCGCCGATCCTGATCCGGGACGGCCACGCCTACCAGGTGATCAACCAGGCACCGGGTGCCCAGCTGCGCGCACCGCTGTTCGCGAGTCTCGACACCGAACGCGAACCGGCCGCCGGGTAGTGGTCGCCGGCCCAGATTCCTCTAGAGTCGCTCGCGTGGGCGAGCGCCGAGCATGCTGAGGATCAGCCGCCGCGCGGGCGAGCGGATCATGCTCGGTGACGATGTCGTCATCGAGGTGATGGAGGTCCGTGGCCAGACGGTGCGGATCGGCATCGACGCGCCCCGGGCGCTCCCGATCTACCGGGAGGAGATCTGGCTCGAGGTCAAGCGCGAGAACCAGGCGGCCGCCGAGGCGCCGGTCGAGCTGCCGAAGTTCCCGGCTCCGGGTAGCGCGGCGCCGGCTACGGGCGACCAGCCCTCCTGAGTCTCTACGCCGAGGGGGGCAGCCTCGGCCTCGTCGCCTCCAGCGAGTGCGCGCAAGAGGCGAGCATGCCGCGCAGAAGCTCGACGCTGTCGAGATTGAGGTCCCGCAGCATGTCGGTCTCGATCGCGTCCATCGAGCGATCGCAGCGCCCCAGCGCGGTGAGGCCCTGTGCCGTGACGCTGATGCGGCGCACGCGCCCGTGCGCGGGATCGGGCCGGCGCTGCACGAGCTCCCGTTTCTCGAGCGCCGAGACGACCAGGTTCATGGCCTGCGGCGTCACGAACGCCCACCGCGCCAGCTGGGCGCAGGACATGCCGTCGCGGTCGCGCAGCACGCTGAGGGTCACGTACTCGGTGGTCGTGACCCCGTGCGCCCGCACCGCCTCGTCGAGCCGCGCGCGCAGCCGGCGCTCGACGCGGTAGACGAGATAGCCCACCCGCGCGCGGGCGGCAGGTTCGACTCCGATCGGCGCGGGGCGGGCGGCTGGGCTCATGGGCGGGGGAGCATCGCGGTTCGCGGCAAAGGTTAAGCCGCCGCCAGTCGCCCTCGCCGCTAACCGCGCGCTCGCCACCGACCGACGCGCCGCGCTCGCCACCGACCACGCGCCGCGCTCGCCACCGACCACGCCGCCGCTCGCGCTCCCCGGCACGATCGCAAGTCGCTTGACAATCTCCTTGCGGCTGGGATAGGTTCGCGCCTGTCCTGGCCGGTGCCCACGAGGGAGGGTTCGATGACCACGTTTGGACGGGTGCTACGTCGTCTTCTCGTCGCGCTCATACCTATCGCGGTCGTCCTGGCGCTGGCCGCTGTCCCGGCGGCTCAGGCGAGCGGCTCGACGAGCTATTCCGGCACGACCTCCGACGGGGGGAACTGGGTCGCCGACGTCCCTTCCGCGTGGAACGGGACGCTGATCCTGTACAGCCACGGCTTCGGCCCGGTGCAGGCCGCCGACGCTCCCGATCCCGCGACCAAGCAGGCGCTCCTCGACCGAGGCTACGCGCTCGCCGGGTCCTCGGAGGCGCCCCCCACGGCGAGTTGGTGGACGCTCGGCAGCGCGCTGCAGGAGCAGTTCGAGACGATCCGGGACGTGCGCCCCGACCTGCCGTCGGCGCCTCGGCGGGTGCTCGCCTTCGGCACCTCGATGGGAGGACTGATCAGCGCGCTCGAGGATGAGCACTCGAACGGCCGCATCGCCGGCGCTCTCACCACGTGCGGGATCGTCGCCGGCGGGATTCAGCTCAACAACTACCAGCTCGACGGCGAGTACGCGATGGTCCAGCTGCTCGCCGCCGGCGCGCCGATCAAGCTCGTGCACCTCACGAGCCCAGTAGACGGCCTGGGCACCGGCAAGGCACTCGACGCGCTCGCCCAGAGCAACCAGCAGAGCCCGGCCGGGCGCGCCCGGCTGGCGCTGGCGATGGCGTTCATGAACGTCGCCACCTGGGCGCCCGGCCAGCCGATGCCGGGCCGGCACGACTACAACACCCAGGAGCAGGAGCAGTACGACGTCCAGTTCACGGCCCCTCCGGGCGGCCTGACCGCGATGGACTTCGTCATGTTCGCCCGCTACTACCTCGAGTCGGCGGCGGGCGGCAACAGCGCATGGACGGCGGGCGTCGACTTCCGCCGGGTGTTCGATCGCTCTCCGTACGCCCCGGAGGTCAGGACGCTCTACCGGGAGGCGGGCCTGAACGTCGGTGCCGACCTCGCGACGCTGACGGCGAACGCGAACATCCACGCCGACGAGAACGCGGTCCGCTGGCTCGAGCGCACGTCGGTCCCGAGGGGCGATCTCCAGGTGCCCGAGCTCGACATGCACACGATCTCGGATCAGCTGGTTCCGGTTCAGCAGGAGAACTACTACCGCCACACCGTCGAGTGGGCCGACTCGAGCGGACTGCTGCGCCAGTCCTACGTCGAGCGCCAGAGCCACTGCAACTTCACGCCGGCCGAGCTCGTCGCCGGCGTGCTCACGGTCCAGCACCGCGTCGACTCGGGCCGCTGGGGCGAGAGCGCCGATGCGGACCGGCTGAACGCGCTCGCTCAGAGCACGCGGCTCGGCGCCTCGGCCTTCATCGACTTCGAGCCGTCACGCCTGTCAGGCGACAACGGCCCGTTCGTCGACGAGAGCTGGTTCCGGCGCCACGAGGCGCACCGCGCGCGGTGGAGCGCTACGCGACTTCGCTGAAGAGCTGCTCGTCCACGTCGAGCTCCATGCGGAGCTTCTTCGTGATCTGCCCATGTATCTGGCAGACGCGGCTCTCGGTGACGCCGAGGATGTCGCCGATCTCGCGCAGGGTCAGGTTGTAGACGTAGAGCAGGACGGCGACCTTGCGATCGCGCGGGGGCAGCCGGTCGAAGGCGGCGCGGAAGCGCTCCTTGGCGGCCTCCCGCATCGCCGAGCTCTCGGGATCGGCGTCGCGGTCGTCGGACTCGAGGGTGTCGATCCGCTCGATCGTCGTGTCGTCGTCTGAGAGCACGAGTGCGTTCAGCGACCCGACGTGGGAGCGGGCGATCTCATCCTGCCGGGTACGAAGGTCATCGCTCGAGATGCCGAGCGCGTCGCCCAGCTCGCTGTTGCTCGGCGGGCGGCCGTAGAGGCCGACGAACTGCTCGCGCGCCCTGTTGATGTCCCGATCCCACCGGCGCAGGGAGCGCGGCGCCCAGTCGTTGCGGCGGAGCTCGTCGAGGACAGCGCCGTGGATCCGCGTCCAGGCGAACTGCTCGATCGTGGCCCCCTTGGCGGGGTCGTAGCGGTCGATCGACTTGATCAGCGCCTCGAGGCCGCAGGAGATGAAGTCGTCGACCTCACAACGGGCCGGGATCTCCTTGACCTTCTTGTAGACGATGTACTTGACCATCGGCGCAAACGTCAGGACGAGGCGGTCACGGACGCGCTGATCACCGGACTCCTTGTAGGACTTCCAGAGGCTCAGGGTCTGCTCGGCCGACAACCGGCCCTTCTCCTTGGCGCTTGGCATTCGGTCTCCTTCGAGGGAAAAAATTCGCCGAACTCGCTTCGGCATGGGAGACATCGGCCGATTACTTCAAGGAGACTTCCGTGCGATGCCACAGCACGACTCAGTAGTTATCCGCAAGAGGCCCTGAAATGGCTGGGTTTACGAGGGTTGTGGCGCTTTTGCGCGGTATCAACCTGGGGCCGAACCGCCGGGTGGCCATGCCCGCTCTCCGTGAACTGCTCTCCGGCGCGGGCTTCGAGGGCGTCCGGACCTACGTCCAGTCGGGCAACGTCGTGCTCTCCGGCCGCGGCTCGCCCGGGGCGGTGGCGCGCCGGATCGAGCAGCTCATCGCCGAGGAGTTCGGCTTCGACGTGCCCGTGGTCGTGCGCACGCGCGACGAGCTCGCCGAGGTCGTGGCGCGCGATCCGCTCTCCGGCGAGGTCGCTAACCCAAAGCTCTACCAGGTCACGTTCTTCGACTCGGCCCCTCCCGAGGACGCCGTGGAGCGCCTGCAGAAGCTGGCCGCCCACGGGGAGCAGCTCGTCGCCTCCGGGCGCGAGCTCTACTGCTGGCACCCGGAGGGCGTCGGCCGCTCGAAGCTGGCGGCGGCGATCGCCGACCGGCGCCTCGGAGGCACGGCCCGGAACTGGACTACCGTCACCACGTTGCTGGCGATGGCGGACGAGGAGTAGCCGATGCACACATACACGATCCTCGACGTGTTCACCGACGTCCCCCTGGAGGGGAACCCGGTGGCCGTGTTCGACGACGGGTCAGGCCTCGATACGGAGCTGATGCAGCGAACGGCGCGAGAGATGAACCTGTCGGAGACCGTGTTCCTGCTCGCCGCCAACGGCGACGCGGACGCGGCGGTGCGGATCTTCACGCCGGCGCTCGAGCTGCCGTTCGCGGGCCATCCGGTACTCGGAACGGCCTTCCTGGTCGGCGAGCGCACCGGCGCCGAGGTGGTGCGGCTGAAGACCGGCGCCGGCCTGGTGCCGGTGGCGCTGACGCGGGCTGACGGGCGGATCGTCTACGGCGAGATGGAGCAGCCGATCCCCTCGGTCGAGCCGTACTCACGCGTGGACGAGCTGCTGGCGGCGCTTCGCGTCCCCGGGTCCGAGCTGCCCGTGGACGCCTACACCAATGGCCCCACGCACGTGTACGTGGCCCTCGGCTCCGAGGACGAGGTGGCCGCCGTCCGGCCGGACATGGCCGCGCTCGGCGAGCTTCCGGTCGGAGTGAGCTGCTTCGCGCTCTCCGCCGGCGCCACCACCCCCAGCCGCACCCCCGCCCGCCGCCGGGTCAAGACGCGGATGTTCGGGCCGGGCGTCGGCGTGCCCGAGGATCCCGCAACCGGCTCGGCTGCCGGCCCGCTGGCCCTTCACCTGGCTCGCCATGGCCGGATCGGGTTTGGCGAGGAGGTCGAGATCCGCCAGGGGGTCGAGATCGGCAGGCCGTCGCTGCTCAGGGCACGCGTCGAGGGGTCGGCCGAGCACGTCGAGCGCGTGGTCGTCGGAGGCAGCGCGGTCTCTGTGGCCCGCGGCGAGTACCAGCTGCGGTAGCGTCCGCGCATGAGTTCGCGGCTGGTCTCCCGTCAGTACCGCGCCCTGTCCGAGATCTGCGACGCGTTCTGCCCATCGGGCAACGGGCTGCCGAGCGCCACCGAGCTCGGCGTGCCCGACGCGGTGATCGAGGCGGTGGCGCGCAACCCTCGGCGCTCCGAGCGCCAGCAACTGGCGGCGCTGCTGTCACTGTGGGACACCCCGGCGATCGGCGGTCTCTCCGGGGCCGGCCTCAAGCGCTTCAGCGCGCTTCCCCGAGAGGAGCGCGAGCGCGTGCTGCTGCGGTGGGGGGACTCGAAGGTCGTCCAGCAGCGCTCCGTGTTCCAGGCCCTGCGCAAGGCCTCGCTGCTCTTCTACTACATGCTCCGCAGCCCCGCCTGGGACGCGATCGGCTACCCGGGGCCTCTGGGCCCGCGCCTCGACGCGCCACCGAAAGCGCTGACCATGACGCCGGTGAGCGCCGACACCGAGCTCGACTGCGACGTCGTCATCGTCGGCTCGGGCGCGGGCGGTGGCGCGGCCGCCGGTGTGCTCGCCGGCGCCGGGCTCGATGTGATCGTCGTGGAGTCCGGCGACTACTACGACGACGTCGACTTCGAGGGCTCCGAGCTCGACGCCATCACCCGCTTCTACATGGCCGCGCCCACGGCCACCCACGATCAGAGCGTGGCCCTGCTCGCGGGCTCGTGCCTGGGCGGCGGGACCGTCGTCAACTACTCGACGTCGTTCAAGACTCCGGAGGAGGTGCGCGCGGAGTGGGCGTCGTTCGGGGTGCGGGCGTTCGAGTCCGACGACTACACGTCCTCGCTGGACGCGGTGTGGGAGCGCGTCGGCGTCAACCAGGAGCACAACCAGCCCTCCACCCGCGAGCGCAAGCTCCAGGAGGGGTGCGTCGGGCTCGGCTGGCACGTGGATGCGATGCCGCGCGGCGTGCGCGGGTGCGCCCAGGGCGTGGAGTGCGGCTACTGCCCGTTCGGCTGCCGAGTCGGAGCCAAGCAGTCGGTGGTGAAGACGTGGCTCTCCGATGCTCATGCCGCCGGGACGCGGTTGGTCGTGCGCACGCGCGTGGCCCGCGTGATCGTGTCCGGTGGCGCCGCGCGGGGGATCGAGGGACGCACCGCCGACGGCCACGCGGTGAAGATCCGCTCCCGGGCGGTGATCGCGTCCTGCGGCGCGATCCACACGCCGGCGCTCCTGCGCCGCTCCGGGCTCAGCAACCCCAACATCGGAAAGCACCTGAAGCTCCATCCGGTGGCGGTGGTGTTCGGGGTCTATGACGAGGAGCTGAAGCCCTGGGAGGGCGTGATGCAGGCCCTCTACTCCGACCAGCACCGCTACCTGAGCGACGGCTACGGCCTCAAGTACGAGACCGCAGCGATGCACCCACACCTGTTCATCCCCTTCAGCCCGTGGCGGGGGTCGCGTGAGCACTTCGAGCTGATGGAGGCGATGTCGAGCAGCGTCGCGATCGGCGCGCTGCTCCGCGATCGCGACGGCGGCGAGGTCCGCGTCGGCCGCGACGGCGAGCCGATTCCCCGCTACGCCCTGTCGGAGTTCGACCGCGCCCATCTGCGCACCGGGATCGACGGGGCCGCCCAGATCCACGAGTCCGCGGGCGCGAAGCGGATCTTCTCCTCCCACGCCAGCTGGGTGGGATACGAGCCCGGCGCCGGCGGCTCACGGGAGCGCTTCATGGCCGACGCGGACGCTGCCGGCTACGGCGCCGGCCAGATCACCCTCGGCTCCTTCCACATCATGGCCTCGGCTCGGATGGGCGGCTTCCCCTCGATCTCCGCCTGCGACCCCACCGGCCAGACGTGGGACGTCCGCGACCTGTACGTGTTCGACGGCTCGGCGTTCCCGACCGCGTCCGGGGTGAACCCCCAGATCTCGATCCAGGCGGTGGCGCACATGGGCGCGCGGGCGCTGGCGGCGCGGTTGTCTTAGCGCGGGGCGGTGGCGCGGAGGCGGGGGCGGGAGCGCGGGCCCGCCCACCGGGGCGGGAGCGCGGGGCGCCCCCGGGGCGGGGCGCGGGGCGCCCCGGGGCGGGGCGCGGGGGCGCCCCGGGGCGGGAACAACGTTCCACTCGGCGCGGCCGATCCGCCGAGGCCGCCTTTCTGCCCGCTGACCGGGAACTTTCTCGGCTTCGGCGAGTCTCGCTCCGCGAATGGAACGTTCTTCCCGCGGTCTTGCCGCCACCGAACGCCGGTGGAACAATCCCGCCACCGGCAATTCCCTTCGGGAGGTCAACAGATGGCAGAGCCTGCCAACGTCCTCGTCGTCGCCCACCAGACGGCGGCGACCCCCGGGTTACTCGACGCCGTGCGCGAGCGGGCCGCCGGCGGCTCGGCGAGGTTCCACCTCGTGGTTCCGCGCCAGCCCCACGGCCTGCACAAGGCGGTCGACCCGCACGAGGCGGGAGAGGCGGAGGCCCAGGCCGTCCTCGAGGATGCGCTGCCCAAGCTGAGCGAGGCCGCCGGCAGCGACGTCACCGGGACCATCGGCGACGCCGAGCCGCTGATGGCGGTCCAGGACGCGGTCAACCTGAACAGCTTCGACGAGATCATCATCTCGACGCTGCCGCTGGGGATGTCGCGCTGGCTGAAGCTCGACCTGATCAGCAAGGCTCGCGCGCTCGGCCTGCCCGTCACCCACGTCGAGGCGAAGGAGCGCGCGGCGGTCGGCGCCTGACCTATACGCTCCCCCGCCATGAAGCTCGCGACGTTTCGCGCGCCCGGCCAGGAGGAGCCGCTCGCCGGCGAGATCGTCGACGACGACCGCGTGGTCGCCTTCAGCGGTGCCACCACCGTGGTCGACGTCCTCTCCGGCCGCACGCCCGAGCGCTCCGATGACAGCTGGCCCCTGTCCGAGGTCGAGCTGCTGGCGCCCGTGCCCGAACCGAGCGCGATCTACGCCATCGGCCTCAACTACGCGGCCCACGCCGACGAGCAGGGCGCCGAGCACCCCGAGGCGCCGATCGTTTTCGTCAAGGTCAGGGGCTCGGTGGCGCCCCCGGGCGGCCCCATCCACCGCCCCGCGGTCGTGCGTCGGCTCGACTACGAGGGTGAGCTCGTACTCGTGATGGGCGTGAACGGTCAGATCGCCGGCTACTGCATCGCGGACGATGTCACCGCGCGCGACCTTCAGCGCCGCGAGCCCCAGTGGACCCGAGCCAAGGGCGCCGACACGTTCTGCCCGTTCGGCCCGTGGATCACCACCGCGGACGAGGTGCCCGATCCGGAGAACCTGCGTCTGCGCACGTGGGTCAACGGCGAGCTCCGCCAGGACAGCCGGACGTCCGACCTCATCTTCGGCCCGGAGAAGCTCGTCGAGTTCATCTCCGAGACGTGCACGCTGCGGCCCGGCGACCTGATTCTCACCGGGACGCCGAGCGGCGTCGGGGTCTACATGGACCCGCCTCAGTTCCTGAACGAGGGCGACCACATCCGCATCGAGATCGAGCAGCTCGGCTCGGTCGAGCATCGCGTGGCCTAAAGACTGGGTAAGCGGGTAGACCGGTCCCCGTAAAGGAGGTAGGACCGGTGCTCAGACTCCATCCATCCACCATCGACTACGCGATCCTGGCGATCTACTTCGTGGTCGTCCTGGGGATCGGCTTCGTCGCGCGGCTGACGATCAAGACCGATCTCGACTTCTTCCTCTCCGGCCGTTCGCTGCCGGCCTGGATCACGGGCCTGGCGTTCATCGCCGCCAACCTGGGAGCGCTCGAGATCCTCGGGCAGGCCGCGAACGGCGCGCAGTACGGCGTCGCCGCCGTCCACTACTACTGGATCGGCGCCGTCCCCGCGATGATCTTCCTGGGCATCGTGATGATGCCGTTCTACTACGGCGCGAAGGTACGCTCGGTCCCCGAGTACCTGCGCCTGCGCTTTGGCGAGCCCGCGCACGCGTTCAACGCCGCCACGTTCGCCATCGCCACCGTGCTGATCAGCGGCGTCAACCTGTTCGCGCTCGCACTGATCATCCATCTGATGCTGGGGTGGTCGATCGCGACCGCCATCCTCGTCGCGGCCGCGATCGTGCTCGTGTACATCACCCTCGGCGGCCTCACCTCGGCTATCTACAACGAGGTGCTCCAGTTCTTCGTGATCGTGGCCAGCCTGCTCCCGCTGACGATCGTCGCGCTGCATTCGATCGGTGGCATCAACGGCCTCAAGCACCGCGTCGAGGCGTTCAAGCCGCTCGGGAAGGCCGGCCTGCACGCCTGGAAGGGCTTGGCGCCAGGTCACGTGACGAACCCGCTCATGGCCAACTGGATCGGCATCGTCTTCGGCCTCGGCTTCGTGCTCAGCTTCGGCTACTGGACGACGAACTTCGCCGAGGTGCAGCGGGCGCTGTCGGCGCGCAACATGTCTGCGTCCCGGCGGACCCCGCTGATCGGCGCCTATCCGAAGATCTTCCTGCCGGCGATCATCATCCTCCCCGGGCTGATCGCGGTCCTGACCGTGCACGGTCTCGGCCACGGGACGGCGCTCGCCAACCAGTACAACACGGCGATCCCGCAGCTGATCGGCTCGTTCCTCCCCGAGGGCATGCTCGGCATCGCGGTCACCGGGATGCTCGCGGCGTTCATGGCCGGCGTGGCTGCGAATGTGACCTCGTTCAACACGGTGGTCACGTACGACCTGATCCAGTCCTACTGGCTCAAGGAGCGCTCACCCGAGTTCTACCTGCGGTCCGGGCGCATCGTGACGATCGTGGGAATCCTGGTTTCGGTGGTCACGGCGTTCATCGCCAAGGGCTACTCGAACATCATGAACTACATCCAGACGCTGTTCTCGATCTTCAACGCGCCGCTGTTCGCGACGTTCATCATCGCGATGTTCTGGAGGCGCGCGACGGCGTGGGGCGGCTTCTGGAGCCTGGTGGCGGGAACGGCGGCGGCGTACGCCACGAACCGCCTGAATGCCTACCACGCGGTGTTCCACTTCGGCTCGGCGCTGAGCGCGAGCTTCTGGCAGGCGATCATCGCCTTCCTCGTCGGTGGCCTGGTGCTCGTGGTCGTCTCCCTGGTGACCAAGCCCAAGTCCGAGGAGTCGCTGCGCGGGCTCGTCTGGGGTCTCACGCGCAAGGAGGAGCGCGAGGTCAACGAGGATCCGCGCGACAAGCTCTGGTGGCGCTCGCCGAACCTGCTGGCCGGCGTGGCGATCGTCCTGCTGATCGTCCTGAACATCCTCTTCATCTAGGAGCCGACCATGTCTGCCACGCCAGAAGACGCACCCGGAGCCCAGATCAGCGACGCGGACGAGGCCGAGGCCACCCGGAAGGCCAACCTGTTCGACATCCGGCGGCTGATCGGCGCGCTGTTCGTGCTCTACGGGCTGATCCTACTCCTGCTCGGGATCTTCGGATCGCACGCGGTGAAGCACAAGGCAGCGGGGATCAACGTAAACCTGTGGACCGGAATCGGCATGCTCGTGTTCGCGGCGTTGATGCTCTTCTGGGCGTTCGCGCGCCCGGTCATGCCCGAGCCCGCCGAGACGCGCGGGCAGGGCTCGGGGCGGATCCGGCGCGCCCCGGCGACGTAGGATTGACGCGGCGCCCGCGGCACACGGATGTGGCGCGGAACCGGCCCCAGGGACGACGGCGCCGCCAGGCGCCGGCCCAAGAACGCATCCGGCTCCTGGCCGGCCTGCGCTCCGCTTCACGAGTCCAGGAAGCCGCTTCGCTTGGCCGGCAGTCACCACGGGCCGGCTTCCCAGCCGGCCCTTATTCCAGCGTCGCCTGCACCCTGATCTCCACGCCCTGCAAAGCGCGGGATATGGGGCAGTTCTGTCCCGCGTCGCTCGCGGCCTGCTCGAACGCCGCCTGGTCGATGCCGGGGACGCGGCCCCGGACGGTGAGCTCGGAGGTCGTGACCGTGGGTGCGCCCTCGCGCTGGTCGAGCGTCACCTTGGCGCTCACGTCGAGGTGGTCGGGCTTGTTCCCGGCCTGCGTGAGGCCGTGGGCCAGCGCCATCGAGAAACACGAAGCATGGGCGGCCGCGACCAGCTCCTCGGGACTCGTCTTGCCGTCCGAGCGCTCGGTGCGCGAGGCCCAGGTGACCGCCAGCTCCCCGAGCGCACCGCTACCCGCAGTGACCGTCCCGTTGCCATGAGCGAGATCCCCGTCCCACCCCGTCGTCGCTGTGCGCTCCGCCATCGGCATCGCCGTACCTCCTGTGCTCAGTGGTGTTCGATCACGCGGTCGATCAGCCCGTATTCGACCGCCTCGTCGGCCTTGAAGAACCGGTCGCGCTCCATGTCGCTGTGCACCTGATCGATCGGCTGCCCCGTGTGCTCGGCGTAGATCTCGTCGATCCGGCTGCGGATGTTGAGGATCTCGCGCGCGTGAATCTCGATGTCCGTCGACTGCCCCTCGAATCCGGCCGACGGCTGGTGGATCAGGATCCGGCTGTTGGGGAGTGAGAACCGCTTGCCCTTGGCGCCGCCGGTCAGGAGCAGCGAGCCCATCGACATCGCGACGCCGACGCAGATCGTTTGGATGTCCGGCTTGATGAACTGCATCGTGTCGTAGATGGCCAGTCCCGAGTAGATCGAGCCGCCGGGACTGTTGATGTAGATGGAGATGTCCTTATCGGGATCCTGGGACTCCAGGTGCAGGAGCTGGGCCACGATCAGGTTCGCGACGGTGTCGTCGACCGGGGTGCCGAGAAAGACGATGCGCTCGTTCAGCAGGCGGCTGTAGATGTCGAACTCGCGCTCGCCACGCGCGGTCCTCTCGATCACCATGGGAATCAGGGGCATGGGATGACACCCTAGCGAGGCGCCGGATTTATCACGGCCGTGCCCTCGAAGCGTCCGGCTCTGAGGTCGGCGAGGGCGGCCTCGGCGTTGTCGAGGTCGTAGGTGGTGATGCTCGTCTTGATCGGGATCTTGGGCGCGAGGGCCAGGAACTCGTGGCCGTCCTGACGGGTCAGGTTGGCCACCGACTTGATCGTGCGCTCGTGCCAGAGGAGCTCGTAGGGGAACGACGGGATGTCGCTCATGTGGATCCCGGCTGTGATCAGGATTCCGCCCGGGGCGAGCGCCTCGAGTGCCTGCGGGACGAGCGGGCCCGCCGGGGCGAAGATGATCGCGGCGTCGAGCGGCTCGGGCGGGGGCTTGTCGCTGTCTCCGGCGTAGGTCGCTCCCAGCGTGCGGGCGAAATCTTGCGTGCGGGTGTCGCCGGGGCGGGTGAAGGCGTAGACGCTCCTGCCCTGATAGGCCGCGACCTGGGCGATCATGTGTGCGGCGGATCCGAACCCGTAGAGGCCGAGGTTGTGGGCGTCGCCGGTGAACCGCAGGGCGCGGTACCCGATCAGCCCGCCGCACAGGAGCGGGGCGGCCTGCTCGTCCGAGAGCTCGTCGGGGAGGTCGAGGCAGAAGCGCTCGTCGGCCACCGTGAGCTCGGCGTAGCCGCCGTCTATGTCGCGGCCGGTGAAGCGCGCGCTCACGCACAGGTTCTCGCGCTCGGTCTGGCAGAAGTGGCAGGTGCCGTCGGTCCAGCCGAGCCACGGGACGCCGACGCGCCGTCCGTCATCGGTGCGCCCGACGATCTGGTGGCCGGGGACGACGGGGAGCTTCGGCGTGTCGATCTCGCCATCGCGGAGGTGCAGGTCGGTCCGGCACACGCCGCAGGCGGAGATGGTGAGGCGGAGCTGACCGGGTTGCGGGGTGGGGTCGGGCAGCGTCGTCGTTGTGAGCGGCTCTCCCGGGCGTTCGCAGGATCGCTGCGCGCATGGCGTCAAGTTAGCTCCGGCGCGGCGGCGGGTATCTGCTGGGCCTATGGAGACCCACCGCGGCGACAGCCAGGATCAGCCGGCCGAGAATGAGCCCGAGGAGCCGGGGGCGGAAGGTGGTGCCGGAACGGACGACGCCGAGAGCGTGCCCGCGGCCCCGACCGAGGACGACTCGGAGGCCGGGGACACCGATCAGCACTCGGACGCCTGACGTGAGCGGCGCCAGCCGCTAGCGTTGCCCGGCCGATGGTCCCCCTGAACGTTCCCAACGTCCTCACGGTGGTGAGGATCCTGCTCGTGCCGGTGCTCGTGGTGGCGCTGCTCGAGAAGACAGGTGGCGGCGATCTGCTGGCGGCGATCGTGTTCGCGGTGGCGTCGATCACGGATGCGATCGACGGGTGGCTGGCGCGCTCGCGCGGGTCGGTCACGACGTTCGGCAAGCTGATGGACCCGATCGCCGACAAGCTGCTGATCGTGGCCGCGCTCGTCGCGCTCGTGTCGCTGGGGCGGCTCGAGGCGTGGGTCGCGATGGTGATCATCGCGCGGGAATTCGCGGTGACGGTGCTGCGGGTGGCGGTCGGAACGCAGCAGGGAGTGGTCATCTCGGCCAGCTCGCTCGGGAAGGTGAAGACGGCGGTTCAGGTCGTGATGGTGCTGGCGCTGATCGCCGTGCACGAGGGGACGCGGCCGCTGTGGGTGACGCTGATCGTCTACGCCACCGTGCTCGTCACGATCCTGTCGGGGGCCGACTACTTCTTCGGGCTGAGGCGGAGCGTCAACGCCGAGGCGAGCACGCGCGAGCCGCTCAGCTCCGGTCCGGCGCGTTAGGCGCCGGCTTCGAGCCAGGCCCGCAGGCTCGTGTGCTGTGCTGCGGGCTCGCCCGCCGCGAGCTCGGCGCGGATCTCGCCCAGGGTCCCGAATCGCTCCGCCACCACGTTGTGCTGGTGGATCGTCTCCAGATTGACCTGACGCGCTGAAACGAACGCGGCGTCGGCGAGGTTCGGGAACTCGTCGACGACGCCGCGGATCATCTCGCGCACGCAGTCCTCGACGAACCGGGGGCGCCGGTGCGCCTTCTCGACCACGTGGGCCTCGTCCGAGCGCTTCATCAGCTCGTAGATCTCCGATGACATCGAGTGCTCGACGATCTCGAGCAGGGCGCGCGCGTCGATCTCGTCCTCGCAGCGCTCGGTGCAGCCGATGTGGAGGGTGCCGAGGCCGCGCTGGTTGTGGGTGGCGACCGGGACGGCGTCGAGGATCCGCTCGATCTCGTCGGTGTCGAAGCCCTCGGTCTGCAGGCGCTCGCGCGCCGTGCTCGCCACGAGCTGCTGGGCGCACGGGCACGCGGTGATGCCCTGGGCGGTGACGCCGATGAGGCGCCGGGTGCCGAGCTCGGAGCTGAACGCGGCGCCGTGGAGCGTGTACAGCTCCTGGGTCTGGGTGCCTGAGACCGGCGCCGGCTTGTGCTCGGGGAAGCGCGCCTCCACCGTCACCTCGGCGCGGCGCGCGCCCTGGCGCTCGCGGACGAGCTGCGCGATGTGCTCGGCCAGCGTCTCGGCCTTGAACGTCGATTCGCCGAGCACGACCTGACCGATGGCCTCGTTGACGACCTCCTCGAAGCGCGACATGTGCGCGCCCTTCTGATCGAGCCCCAGGTCGACGACGCACTCGAAGCGTGCCGAGAACAGCTGCTCGACGCCGTTGTGGCGGAGGCGGATCACCTTCTCGACGGCGGTCACGCCCACGCGCGAGAGGCTGAGCTGCACGGTCGGGGCCTGAGCCTGGACGTCGTTGGTGAGCAGAGACTCGGAGCTGTTCGCGGTCATGGGTCCTAAGGGTAGAGTGGGCGCGCCGCCGGGCCGGGGCGCCTCTGGGTGTTCCTAGACGTCGAAGGGTCGCGGGGTCTTCCCGTCGGGTGGGAGTTCGTCGGGGGTTTGGGGCCTGTGGCGGGGCGGATTTGCCGAGGCCGGCCGGCAGGAGGGCTGCCGGGGTGGGCCGTTGGAGCTATCGCGGCGGGTCCTGGACCCGTCCCGCTGCTTTTGGACATCGGCCTCGATTGTGGTATCACTTCGCACAATCGATTGGGGGACTTGAGAGGCAGTCGCTCTCGTCGGGGTGATTTGAAAACCTATGGAGGAGCTCAGGGGCCGTGAGCGAAGCGCCAACTGTTTTATTGAGTGACGAAGCTCCCATCGTGGAGCTGGATGAGCTGAGACCGCTCATCGTCGAGGGTCAGGAGCGTGGATTCTTGACCTTCGACCAGATCGCGTCCTGCCTGGAAGAGGCGGAGGTGACCAAGGAGCAGGTCCAGGAGCTGCACTCCTACCTGGACGAGCAAGGGATCGAGGTCGTCGAGGCCGACGGCAAGCTGGCCAAGTCGGATGCGGGGAATGTCGAGGCGGCTGCCGAGCAGGCGCGGGCTCCGACGCCGGATCAGCGCAAGAAGGTCCAGGTCGACCTGACCGTCGAGCCGTCACTCGATTCGCTGCGGCTCTACCTGCGATCGATCGGGCGCGTGGATCTGCTGACCGCCGAGCAGGAAGTGGTGCTGGCGCGGCGCATCGAGCGCGGCGACATGGACGCCAAGCAGCAGATGATCGAAGCCAACCTGCGGTTGGTCGTCTCGATCGCGAAGTCCTATCTGGGACGGGGTCTCACGTTCCTCGACCTGATCCAGGAAGGCTCGATGGGGCTGATCCGCGCCGTCGAGAAGTTCGACTACCGGCGCGGCTACAAGTTCTCCACCTACGCCACCTGGTGGATCCGCCAGGCCGTGACGCGCGCGATCGCCGACAAGGGCCGGACGATCCGCATCCCCGTGCACATGGTGGAGAAGCTGAACAAGGTCGTGCACGTCGAACGGCAGTTGGTGCAGCAGCTCGGTCGTGAGCCCACGCCGGAGGAGATCGCGGGGGAGCTCGAGACGACCGTGCGCGAGGTTCGCGACGTGTTGCAGATGGCCCAGCAGCCGATCTCGCTGGAGAAGCCGATCGGCGAGGAGGAGGAGTCCGAGCTCGGCGACTTCGTCGAGGATCAGACGGCGGAGTCACCGTTCGAGCTGGCTGCCGAGCACCTGCGCCGGGAGAATCTGCGGCGCGCGCTGGCGGCGCTCCCTCAGCGCGAGCGCGAGGTGATCGAGATGCGCTTCGGCCTGACCGGCGAGCGGCCGTTCACGCTCGAGGAGGTCGGGCGGGCGTTCAACGTCACCCGCGAGCGGATCCGGCAGATCGAGAACCACACGCTGAAGAAGCTCGAGGCGCTGCCCGAGGCGCAGCGGCTCCGCGACGCTTCGTAGACGTCGTCGCGTCTCGCTGCCTCAGGGGGCTTGCCTACCCGCGTACGCGTCGCGGGTGTCCGGTCGAGGTCGGCTCCGACGCGCTCGCGCGCCGCTTGCCTCGCTTCGCCCGTCCGGATATTGTAACAGTTTTGTTGCAATTTCCAGGGCTTTTCCGTCTGAGGCGGCTCGTATTTCTGCGCCTATGGAGAAGTCAAGTGGACACCCCGACGACAGGGCAACCTTGGCGAGGTCTCAGCCATCGAGTGGCTTGGACAAGCCACGCGTACGCCTCTACGCGCCGCTTTTCGATCATCCCGACTACGACTTCGTCGCGGACTTCGGCGGGCAGCTCGTGCGAGTGCAGGTCAAGACGCTCGATGGATGGAGCGAATGGCCGCTGGGAGGTCACGCTCGCCACGCGAGGCGGCAACCAAAGCTGGAGTGGCGCTCGTCAAGCTGCTCGATCCTTCTCGCTGCGACGCACTCTTCGCCCACGTGGGAGACGGTCGGCGTTGGTACATACCGGCGTCTGCCCTCGGTCGGCGGCAGCGGCATCCTCCTCGGCGGCCCGAAGTATTCGGCGTACGAGGTCGAGCCTGGCCGGCCTCTTCCCGGCCCGGGCGGTCAGGGCGTTACTCCGCTCGTCGCGACGGTAGACTCGCAGGCCCCTGGCGGGATTCCCGAGCGGTCAAAGGGGTGTGACTGTAAACCACATGGCTCTGTCCTTCGCAGGTTCGAATCCTGCTCCCGCCATTCCGGCTGATCAGCGCCGGTTGCTGATCGCCAGGCCCTCTAGCGCCACCGTCCCCCGGAGCACCCGGATCGTGATCCGATGGCGCCCGGCGCGGAGCTGCGCGCGGTAGAGAACCTGCCGGTCGCGCTTGCGCTTGGCGTGGAGGCTGATGGTGCGCGCGCGGCCGTCGATCGTGACGCGGATGCGACCGCCCTGGCGCCAACGTTCGCCGATGATCGCCAGCGCGCCGCCGACGAAGCGGAGGGTGAGCGTCGCGCCGGCCGTGTCATTCACGATCGCGTGTCGGTTCCAAGCCGAGCGCATCCGGATCAACCGCCACGGTCCGGCGAACTTCGCGCCGTGCGGGCGCGCCGCGCTGGGCACGACCGTGGTGGCGGTGGACCACGCGCCACCGACGCCCGAGGGCGCCACCGCCTGCACGCGGAACTGGTAGGTCTTCCCGAGGCCGGCGGCGAACTTCAGTGACCGGCGGGTCGAGGAGGCCAGCAGCGTGCGCCACGCGCTCGCCCGCCCGCTCGTCCTGCGCACCTGCACGTTGAAGCGGGCTCCAGTCTGGCCGGCGCTCCAGCTGACGGGGATGCGCGGGAGCGCCCCGGCGCTGGAGGCGATCCCCGGTGCCTTCACCCGCACCGGCGGCGGCGCGAGCCCGCATGCACGAGTGAACACGTCCGAGCCGAACGAGACCTCGCCGGACAGCTGCGCGTAGCCGAGGTGGGCGAGGCCGAACAGGTCCTCCACGCTACGGAGCATCGAGTAGTGGTTATAGGGCTGCTGCGTCACCGTGCCCGGCGCGATGCACGGCGACAGCAGGACCGCGCCGACGTCGCCGCCTCCCGGACCGGGGGCGCCGGGACCGGGGCTGCCGGGCCCGGGGATCTCGCCGCAGCACGAGCCCGAATCGCTGCTCGCGGCCTCGTCGAAGGTGATGACCAACAGGCCGTTCTGCTGCTTGAACGCCGGCGAGTTCGTAATCTGGGGGACCCACTGGCGCAGGAAGTTGTCGGCCTGGGGAAGGCCTCCGGGCTGGCCGTTGGCGCACGGCGCGTCGTGCCCGTCGTTGCACAGGTCGGGCGTGATGAACACGTAGTTGGGAGTGTTCGCCGCAGTCGAGAGGTCCTTCGGCAGCAGGTCGAGGTTGACCACATGCGTGTCGCACAGCGTGGTGTCGTCAATGATCGAGTGGAAGTAGACGAACGGGTTGTGGCGGGTGGCATAGGAGTCGGCGGCGGTGGCCTTCTGCGTACCGTCGACCATGTTCACGCCGGGATGGCCACACTCCGAGGACTCGCGGCTGGGCGTGGCTCCCATGCTCTCGTTGTAGTCGCGCCAGGTGCGGCCGGTGCTCAGCAGCTGGTTGCCGATGTTCTGAACGTTCGCGGGATAGACGCACCCTTCGCCCGCCGCCTGGCCGTTGCTGACGATCGTGCCCGGCGCCAGATCGTCGAAGTTCTGGCAGTCCGCCTGGTTCTCGGTGTTCGGGGCCTGGCCGCTGATCATCGAGATGTAGTTGTCGTTGCTCTGGTGGCCGGTGGCGAAGTATTTCGGGAGATAGGCGCCCTGGGCGCGGAGCGTCTGGGACAGGTACGGCGCGGGGGAACCCGGTCCGAACGTCGTCGACGCCGACTCGTTCTCGAGCACGATCACGAACACGTGCCCGATCGGAGGCTGCGCCGCCTGCGCGGCCGCCGGCGCCGCGCACGCCCCCACGACGAGGGCGAGCATCGCACCGAGGAGCCGGAGGCGACTCACAGCGCGACGCCTGGTCCGCATGCTGCTCGCGCGCTGCGCCGGTCGGCGTTGGCGATCTTGGTGCGCGCGGTCACGGCGCGCCGAGCGCGCGCCTGCGCCGCGCGGCCACGGGCCCGCCGCAACTGGCGCTGCGCCCGGGTCAGCGCTGCCCGCGCCCGGTCGAAGCGTGCCGCGCGAGCGGTGCACGCGCGTGAAACCGTCACCGCGGGCGGGTTCGCGGTGTCGTTGGCGAACATCCGGTTATCGCCCTCCTCCTCCAGGTAGGCGCAGACGGTGTGGGTCCCGTACGCGCTCGGCTGGCCCGCGCCGCGGGCGGTGGCGTGGTACGCGTGCCCGGTGCTGGGCTGCGGGTTGAGCCGCTGATCGATGAGCACGTCGCCGGGTGTGGTCGAGAAGCTCCCGCCGCACTCGCCCGCGAGCTTCGCCCGCACCCGAAGCGGCGCGCTGGCGTTGTCGAGCACACTGGGATCGGCGTTGACCGTAACCGTGATCGGCGTCTGCACATGCAGCCGCGCCACCGGCGCGATCTTGACCTCGAGTTGCACTGGGTTGAAGCTGTCCGCCCACGCTGGCGCGCACGAGCACGCGGCCACCGCAGCCGCCGCCAGCCACACCCGCCTACGAAACACGCATCCCCAGCTTCGAGGGGTGGCGATACATCGTCGCCGGCGTCGCCTTGCGGTAGTGGAAGCGCAGGCGCTCGAGATACCCGCTGGTGAGGAGCTTGTCCAGATCGTGAGGCTTCGGTCGCTCCGGCGCGGCGTCCCTCGCCGGCAGGCCGGGGAGTGGGGGCAGAGAGCCGGGCGGCGCGCCGAGCAGCGAGTCGTCGACGCCGGCGTTGCCGCCCGAATCGACGGGCTGGCTGCCGCTGCACGCCATCGAGATGACGTGGGCCGGCTGCGGCAGTGCCGGGGGGGTGAGCCGGGGCTTTGACTCGAAGTCGAACGCCGCGGCGATGTTGTTGGCGTACAGGTCTCGTGGGGTCAGCGGCGGAAGCCCGTAGCGGTAGCGGATCATCTTCAGGATCGACTCGAAGCCGTAGATCGAATGGTCGACATGGCCGCGGCGGGCGTACGGCGAGACGACGACGGCCGGGATCCGGAAACCCATCTGGCCGAAGTCGTTGCTCACGTTGGAGTTGGCGCGCAGATCCGAAACGCGCGGCGGGACCACATGGTCGAAGAAGCCGCCCCACTCGTCGTAGACGATGAAGAGCGCGCCGCGCTTCCACTGGGGGGACTCCATGAACGCGTGCACGATGTCGGCGATGAACGCCTGGCCCACGCGGACATCGCCGTGCGGGTGCTCGTCACCGGAGGTCCCTTGATCCTCGCCGTTGAAGGCAGGATCGACGAACGAGAGCGCCGGTAGCGTCCCGCGCGCCGCCTGCTCGTAATAGTTCTGGACCTGGCTCGAGCGAGCGATCCCCGGCTGGCCCCACAGCGCCGAGACGGGAATGTCCGTGTAGAAGTAGCGGTTGGAGACGCCGGCCTTCGAGAGGGCCGCGAAGATCGTTGTGTCGGGGAAGCCCATCTTGCCCCCGGACCCGGCCGGAATCGAGTTGTCGATCATGCCGTAGGACTGCGCGGCGTGCATGTACTCGCGGTTGGGGAAGGTCGAGGCGAGCAGCGAGCAGAAGAAGCGGTCGAACGCCGTGAACGCCTTGGCCACGTGCGGGGTGAACGGCAGATCGGCCTCCTCGTAGTAGCCGATCGAGAAGACGTCGCTCTGTGCGCGCAGGAACCCGTCCATCCGCCCCCCGCCGAGCTCCGTCCGGCCGCCGTCCCACGAGTGGTCAGGATCGAGGAAGCCACATCCCTGGAAGTTGTCCCGGAGCCGGTGTGTCGCGAACGTCCGGCCATGGCTGTCGGTGAAGCGCAGGCCAGCCTGGCGCCCATCGGCTCCGGGGAGCCAGCCCAGGTAGTGGTCGAACGAACGGTTCTCCATCATCAGCACGACGAACGTGTCGATCGGCAGGTTGCGCGGCGACGGGAGCGCCCGCATCCGCTGCCGGCGAGCGGCCGCGGCGACGACCGTGTCCGGATCGAGGACAAGGCCCATCCCTGCCGCGAGTCCGGCGGCGGCCGCGGTGCGCTGGAGGAAGTCACGCCGGGTGTGAAACGCGTCGGGGGCGACCGCCTCGAGGCGCTCTGCTTCCTCGGGGTTACGAAGGTCACCCATGGTCTCGCCCATCGAGGCCCACCATATACCTGGCCCGGTTGGCGCGTCGCACCAAATTGTGAACGACTGGAGTTCGCACCAGGTCACGCTCGCGCGGTTTTGGGTATACGTGTAAACGGACGTCAAACCGGGAGGAGATCCAGTCATGCGCGCTCGTCTGTCCGTCGCGGCAGCCATGTCAGTTCTGGCGGTTGCCCTGTCCGCGTCGCCCGTCCTCGCGGCGGCAGCGCCGGCGACCACACCGCTGCCGGTGATTTACAACGGGATCTACGGCTACTCACACGCCAGCTCGACGCTGAGCCCGCCCGGAGCCAACACCGTCTGCACGCCCTCCTCCGCGCAACCCTGCACGCCCTCCTCCGCGTATCCCTGCACGCTCTCCTCCGCGCATCCCTACCCGGTGATCCTCGTTCACGGCACGTTCGAGGACATGTCCGATAACTGGCAGGCGCTCTCACCGCTCCTATACGACAACGGCTACTGCGTGTACGCGCTCAACTACGGCTCATACAACGGAAGCGGCGCCTTTGGCGTCTACGGCACGGGTGAGATTGCGGCCTCCGCAGGACAGCTCGGGCAGTTCGTCCATAGCGTCCTCCAGCAGACCGGCGCCAGCCAGGTCGACATCGTCGGCCACTCGCAGGGCGGCATGATGCCGCGCTACTACATCAAGCACGGTGGTGCGAGCTATGTCCATGCGCTCGTTGGCCTCGCACCCTCCAACCACGGCACGACCCTCGGTGGCCTGTTCACGCTGGCCAGCTACTTCCCCGGCGCGAGCAACCTGGTCCTCGCCGACTGTCCCGCCTGCCAGGAGCAGGAGGCCGGCTCACCGTTCATCACCAGTCTGAACGCCGGCGGCGAGACGAACCCGAACATCCAATACACGGTGATCGAGTCAAGGAACGATGAGGTGGTGACGCCGTACACGAGCGCGTTCCTCACGCCAGGCCCGAATGTCACCAACATCACGCTCCAGGATCAGTGCCCGCTCGACCAGGGCGAGCACCTGTCGATGCCGTACGACCACATCGCGGACACCGACGTGCTGAACGCGCTGGATCCGAACGCGAACTACCCGACGGTCTGTACCCCGGTTGCGCCGGTGTCCGGCGGATAACCAAAGCCACAGCCGCCGTCACTATTCTCGGCGGCCATGAACGGGGACGAGCGGGAGCTCCGCGAGACGATCGACGACATCGCCCGCGAGCCGGACGCGGACGAGGCTCGCGTCGCTCGTCTCCGCCGCGCGGCGGCGCGGGTCGACGCGCAGCCCGTGCTGCTCGCCGCTGCGCGCCGCCTGCGACGCCGGCTGCCGGGCGATGAGAAATTCGGCGATCCGCTTTCGACCGCCGGTCGCACGCCGGTGCAGGTGCTCGCCCGCGGGGTTTCGTCCCTGCAACCCGACCGCGACAGCCTGTCCAAGGAGATTGGGCTCGCGGGCCTCCAGCTGTGGCAGTCGCTATCCGAGGCGACCGGGCGCGGGCGCGGCGATCTCCAGATGGCGCTCCTGTTCACCGACCTTGTCGGCTTCTCGTCGTGGGCGCTCGAGGCCGGCGATGCCGCCGTGCTCGAGCTGCTGCGCGAGGTCGGCACAGCGGTGGAACGCGCGGTGCTCGCCCACGAAGGCCGCATCGTGAAACGGCTGGGGGACGGGCTGATGGCCACGTTTCTGCGGGCCGAGCAGGCGGTCGACGCCGCGCTCGACGCTCAGGAGGCCGTGCAGCAAATCGAGCTCGACGGCTACCGGCCGCGGATGCGTGCGGGCGTTCACTGGGGCCGGCCGCGGAAGCTCGGCGGCGACTATCTCGGTGTCGATGTCAACGTGGCGGCGCGGGTGGCCGACGCCGCCAAGCCAGACCAGGTGTTGGCGTCGAGCTCGATCCTCGAGCGCATCGAGGATGACCACGTGCGCACCGGCCGCCTGAGGCGGCTGAAGGCTCACGGGGCACCGCGGGACCTGCAGGTCGCCCAGGTGACCAGAGCGGACTGACGGCTCGCGATCGCGCGGTGGGTTCGGACGCCGGGGCCCGCCGAATTCCTGCCGTTTGCAGGTTTTCTTGCAAGGTGCGTTCGCGAGCGCCTCGGCACGGGCGCCGTGTTACCGTCTCCGCCGCTCCGCCCGTCTCCCCGTGCAGCATCGCGCGGTCATCTCGCCGGGAGTGAGACCGCGTCATCCCCCATGCCCGCCCTCTCAAGGAGATACCTGCACGTCGCCTTTGCCGCGCTCGGCGCCTGCGTGGTGGTGGTGTTGCTCGTCTCGCACTCGCGCGCGCGCGCGGCGAGCGTAGGCGCGCTGCAGCAGCAGATCAGCGCCGGTCAGGGGCAGGTCCAGAATCTCGCCGGCGCTGTGGATGCCGTGACGCGCCGCCTGACCCAGTTGAACTCGAGCATCGCGGGAATGGAGGCTCGGATCGCGCGGATTCAGGGGCAGCTGAACGTCAAGCTCGAGGCGCTCGCCGCGACTCGCAGGGAGCTCCATGCGGCGCACGTCCGGCTGAAGCGGCTCCAGGCGTTCGAGGCCCGCGCGGAGCGGGTGTTGTCTGCGCAGCTGGTGAGCACCTATGAAGGCGACAGCCCCGACCTGGTGACGGTGGTGCTCGAGTCGAACGGGTTCCAGAACCTGCTCGAGAAGCTGTCATTCGCGGCGCGGATCCGCAAGCAGGATGTCCAGATCATCGGCCAGGTGCGGTCCGCGCGGCGAGCCGTCGCCGCCGAGGCCGTGCGACTCGGGCGCCTCGAGGTCCGCGAGCAGACCCTGACCAACCAGATCCGCGCCCAGCGAAACAGCCTGACCTCGGTCAAGATCGCCCTCGTCAACCAGCAGATCGCGGTGGCGCGCGACCGGTCCGCGAAGAGCAGCCAGCTCGCCAGCGCCCGCGGCCATGTGGCGGCGCTGCAGCAGGAGCTGTCAGGACTGGAGGCCGCCCAGGCCGCCGCCGCCGCGCGGGCGGCCGCGGCCCGCAGCGCGCCGTCCTCCAGCAGCTCCTCAAGCGGAGGGGTGGCCAGCGCGCCATCGCCGTCGCGCGGCAGCAGCGGCTTCGTGTTCCCGCTGCCCAAGAGCGCGGCCTCGCCGCCCGGCACCTGGTCGCAGGACCAAGGGGTCGACATCTCCGCGCCGGGCAACACGCCCGAGTACGCGGTGTGCTCCGGGACGATCGTCCTTCACGGGATCGGCGGCTTCGGACCGTGGGCGCCCGTCCTGCATTGCGACGGATCGATCGGCGGCTACGACTACGTCTACTACGGACACGCCGGCCCGGCGAACCAGCTGCCCGTGGGCACCCACGTCGGCGCCGGTCAGGTCATGAGCTCGATCGGGCCCGGAATCGTCGGGATGTCGACCGGGCCGCACCTCGAGATCGGCTTCGCCGATTCCAGCGGCTCGCCCGTTGGGGGCGGGAGTGCCGGAACGATGCTCTCGCTGCTGCAATCTTCGTACTAGGCTCGCCCGGGCTCTTCCGGACGCGCTACCCTGACGCCCGCGCCCTCTTAGCTCAGCTGGTAGAGCACTTCCATGGTAAGGAAGGGGTCGACGGTTCGAGTCCGTCAGAGGGCTCTCGAAAGCCCCGCTCGGGGTCCAAGCTCGTAGAGCGGCGTACCGCGTCCGCCACCGATGAGCTGTGTCCGCGGTACGCAACGGTGAGATCGAGGATCCCATCGGAGGTCCCGTTCATCGAGGACGTCAAGCGATCGCGGAGTACTTCGCCGGCGGCATGTGCGCCGCAGCGAGTCACGTCGAGATCGAGATCATCAGCGACCTGCCGGCCGGCCGATCGCCGCGCATTGGCGTATGACTGCCCACGCCACGCAAGGGCACGAGGTCGATGCCGAAGGAATCGACGTCCTCGACGTTGACGGAAGCGGCTCGATCCGGCGAGCGGAAGGCTATTAGGACCTCCGGGCATTTCATGCCGCCCTCGCTGGCTCCTGACATCTCAACACCCACGACCTCCAAGACAGCGCGAGACCGCTTGCCACGCTGGCGGTCTTCCCGTCCTGCTCGCGCCAGCACCTCGTCCCGGTTAATCCGGGCACGAGATTGGCGCCAGCCGCCTCCCGACCCGACACCCACTGGCCACGTACGTGGCGGCAGCCGCGGCCCCCTAGTTGCCACGCCCGCGTTTGCCTGGACATCCCAGTCGAAGCCGGGCATACTTTTTCGCGGGAGGGCCTTTGGGCCAAGCCTGGCCGGGGTGTGGGCCAGCCAGTTCATCTCTTATGCCGTCTATCGAGACAGCCGCGATCCTGTTCTCCGACCTCGTCGGATCGACCCGTCTTCACACGACTGTCGGACCCGAGCGCGCGGACGAGCTCCGGCGCGAGCACTTCGAAGTCCTTCGTCAAGCCATTGTCGATAACGGCGGGCGCGAGATCAAGAACACCGGCGACGGCCTGATGGTCGCCTTCAACACGGCTTCGAACGCGGTCGCATGTGCCAAGGCCATGCAACAGCGGATCGGCCGGCGCAATCGCGGCGCCGATGCCGAGCTGCACATTCGCATCGGTATCGGGATGGGCGAGTCGACAGTCGAGGATGGCGATTACTTCGGCATGCCCTCGATCGAGGCAGCTCGCCTGTGCGCCAAGGCGCCCGACGACGGCATCCTGGCCGGCGAGCTCGTCCGGCTGATGGCCGCGCGCGGTGACCGAGAGGCCTTCAGGCCGATCGGCGAGCTCGAACTCAAGGGAATCCCCGAACCGGTCGAGGCGTATGAGATCGCCTGGGAGCCCGTGGACGCCTGGGTCTCGAAGATCCCACTTCCGGGTCCCCTGCGCGCTGTCCCGAGGATCGCCTACGTCGGACGGGTAGGCGAGCGGGAGCTGCTGGGATCTACCTGGACGCAGGTCCAACAGGGCGCCCGGAGGATGGTGTTGATTTCCGGTGAGGCCGGGAATCGGTAAAACGCGCCTGGCCTCGCATGCCGTGATCAATGCCCACGGCGAGGGCGCCACGGTCCTATGGGGCGCTGCCTCGGAAGACCTTGGCGCCCCATACGCCCCATGGATCGAGGCGCTCGATCGCTATATCAAAGGGGCGCCTGACGAGGTCCTGACGCGGCATGTGGCAGCCCATGGAGGAGAGATCCTTCGTCTGGCGCGGTCTCTGCCACAGCGTGTCTCAAGACTTCCTGAGCCGCAACCGTCGGACTCTGAGACCGAGCGCTATTTGCTCTTTGGTGCGGTGGCCGGCCTGCTGGAGACCGCCGCCGAGAACGGTCCGATCGCTGTGGTGCTGGACGACTTTCAGTGGGCCGACAAGGAGTCCTTGACGCTGTTGCGCCACATCACGAAGTCGATTGAGCGCGCGCCGCTACTCCTGCTGGTGACCTATCGCGACTCCGATCTGGATCGCGACCATCCGATGACCGACGTCCTGGCCGACCTGCGGCGAGTCGACGGCGTGCAGCGGATTGCGCTCGACGGACTCGGGCCCGACGAGGTCGCCGAGGTGCTGACCGCTGCCGCCGGGCATGACATCGGTCACGTAGGTATGGAGCTCGCGGCTCAGATCGCCCAGGAGACGGACGGCAATCCGTTCTTCGTGGGCGAGATCCTCCAGCACCTGACCGAGAGCGGGGCGCTCGGGATCGATGAGGACGGACGCTGGCACCTGCACAAGACGATCTCGGAGCTGGGGCTGCCTCAGAGCGTCCGGGACGTGGTGGGCCGGCGGATCGAGCGATTGGGCGAGGAGCTGCGTCACATCCTCACGATCGCCTCGGTGATCGGCCGCACGTTCGACCTCGAGCTGTTGACCCGCCTGGTCGACCAGGACGAGGACGAGATCCTCGATGCCATGGACACGGCGCTCGAGGCCTCGGTTGTGACCGAATCAGCCGAGCGGGTGGGCCGCTTCAGCTTCTCGCACGCCCTGATCAACCACACGCTCTACGAGCGGTTGAGCGCCACCCGGCGCGCGCGCATGCACAAGCGCATCGCCGAGGCGCTCGAGGAGCTCTATGGCGCGGATCCTGGCGATCGGCTGCCGGAGCTCGCCAACCACTTCTCACGTGCTGTGGTGGCGGCCGACCACACCAAGGCGCTGGACTACGGTCGACGGGCGGGACAGCGAGCACTCGAGCAGCTGGCTCCGGATCAAGCGCTGCGCTGGTTCAACCAGGCGCTGGAGTTACTGGGGCCAGACGCGCAGGAGAGCGAGCGTTGCGAGCTGCTCATCGGCATCGGGACCGCGCAGAGGGACCTCGGTGATCCAGAGTTCCGAGCCACGCTGCTACGAGCCGCGACGATCGCCCGCCGAACCGGCAACGTTTCCCAGCTTGTCCGTGCGACACTCGCCAACACGCGCGGCTGGCACGCGGCCGCGGGTGCCGTGGACCCCGAACGCGTGGACGGACTGGAGGCGGCGATCGCCGCCGTCGATGCTGGCTCCCCGGACCGACCGATCCTGCTCGCCCTGCTCGCAGGGGAGCTGACCTTCTCGGGCGACTTCGAGCGCGTCAAATCGCTGGCCGACGAGGCGCTGGCCGGCGCCCGGACCTTCGATGACCCTCGGCCTCTGGTGCGCGTCCTCTACCACGTCGGCAATACCCAACTTGGCTCCGCCGATACTGCTCAGACGTTTTGGGAGCTGACCGGCGAGCTGCAGACCCGCGCGGAGGAGCTGGCGGATCCGTTCCTGCTCTGGGGTGCATATCAGTGGCGCTTTACCGCCGCACTATTGCTCGGCGATGCGGTCGAGATGGATCGTGCGCTGACGCGTGGCCGGGAGCTCGCCAACCAAATTGGTCAGCCTGCGCTCGAATGGGTGATCACCTACTACGACTCGACGAGACAACAGCTCCACGGCCGGCTCGAAGCCGCCGAAGCCCTCGCGCTCCGGGCGGCGGGCATCGGGCACGAGTCAGCACAAGCCGATGCGCTGATGATCGTCGGAGTGCAGCTGTTCGCGATCCGCGCCGAGCAGGGGCGCCTGGAGGAGCTGATCGAGATCCTCGAACAGCGCGTGGCCGAGAACCCCGGACTGCCGACGCTGCAGGCCACGCTCGCCTTTGCCTACAGCGAGCTGGGACGGCACGAGGAAGCCAAGGCGATCTTCGATCGCGCTGCCGCGGACGACTTTGCGTCTCTGCCGTTCGACATCGGCTGGATCAACGGCATGGCCCGTTACGCAGAGATAGCCGCGCGGCTCGGCGCAACCGGGCCGGCAGCGATCATCTACGAGAAGCTGCTGCCCTACCGGGACCAAATCGTGACTTCCGTGTTCACGGTCACCGGCTCGGTCGAGCGGACGCTGGGCGTGCTGGCTGCCACACTCGAACGCTGGGAGGACGCCGAGCAGCACTTCGCCGCCGCGGCGGATTACCACCAGCGCGTGGGCGCGACGCTCTTCCTGGCCCGCACTTGGCTGAACTGGGGCGGCGCCCTGCTGGCCCATGGCCAAGCCGCCGACTCGGAGCGCGGCCGAGACATGATCGAGCGGGCCGCCGAGCTCGCCCGCGAGCACGGAAGCGGCGCCATCGTCCGTGACGCCAAAGCGATGATCGCGAACCACGCCGGCGTATAAGCGCCCCGGCTGTTTCCGGGGACGAGTTGGGACGTCCTGCGCGGGCTTATCACCGGAGCGGCGCCGCCCGAAGCGAGCGGTGCGGCGACCCCCTTCCCTGCGCGGCAGATCCCGTCTCGCGGGACCGCTCCGTCGCCGTTAAGAGCGCGATCCGACGGGGCCTGGAGCGCTGAAGCGACGTTTCGCACTTGGAGCGCTATCCGCAGGGACTGGCGCGCAGTGCGAGAGCTCGCCTACCCCAAACTCTGACCATGCGCCGCGTGCGTCGCCCGTTCTCGTTGCTGTGGCAGCCTGAGCTTTGATCGCCGCACGGTGGCGGGACCGGTGACAGGCGGGATGGTCCTAGGCTCTGAGCGGCGCCCTTGCCGGAGACGCGCGCGGTGCGGTGCGGTTAGACTGCACGCGATGAAGCCTCGCGGAATTCGCGTGGTGAGCGTTGCGCTCGCCAGCGTCCTGTTGCTGGCCCTCGCTCCGGCCGCCTCTGCCATCAGCGGTACCCAGTATCAATGGCGGATCAACCGAATCAGCGCGCCGTATACGACCTACGGCCAGTGGAATTTCTGTGCCCAGAGTCATGGAGGCACTGTGAACTGCTCACGCGGATTCACGGTGGCCAACACGGTCACGGGCTCGCTCGGCGTTTCCGACGGCCTGCTGTCCGCCACGCTCGGCTACAGCGTTACCACCTCGACCACGCTCACCGGCGGTGCCAGCTTCCAAGTCCCCCGGCACAAACTCGGGGTCGCGGAATGGCGCGCCAAGTACTCCACCAAGGCGATCCACCAGCGGCTCTATTACCGAAAGTGGGGATGCGGGCGGGGGTCGTGCGGTCACGGTCCGTGGAATGCCACGAATCGCTACGAGACCGCCTACGCCCTGCGTTACATCGGCCCGGACTTCCGCCTGGTTGTCCGTTGAAGCGACGCTCCTGAAGGCGAACCCCCGAAGGTGCCAATGACGGCAGTTGGTGCGCGACGCGATTGCTCTAGTTTTCGACGAACGTTGAGCTCTGGGCGAGACGATCCCGGCCAAGGGCTGGGCGCTGGTGGAGTCGGTCGAGATCGCTGCCGAAGAAGCAGAGCACGTCGGGCGTCATACCACTGCTGCGCTCAAGGACGACCTTATACTCGCACGCCAGCATCGTGATTTGCTTGCGTAAATTCGGGCCGCACTACGCGGCGCCGACCTAACTTCCGGTGGCGCCGCTGTCTCGCGGTTAGCTACCGCTGACTCGCTTGCGCCCTATTGCAACCCAAAGACCACGGTAAGTCCGTGGTGCGAGCGCCAGTGGCGTCATTCACATTCTCGCTGTGTGGGTTTGGTTTGAGGTGTGGGATCGGCTTGGTGTGTCACCAGTGTCAGAAGTCGCGATCGGTCAAGCCGAGCCGCCTTCCCTCGGCGAGCCCAGCGCGCATGTTCCCCATGATCCGGAAGTTGTTGGTGTGGACGCTGCACGAGAAGACGATGGGCCGTTTCGTTCGGAGCAATCGCCAGGGCCCTAGACGCCAGCCACTGGTTCTGCACTCCGACAAGGTGCCCGGTCATCGTTGGCAACATCCTCTTGTACCGCGACGAGCAACGCATGACGCCGGCGTGGTCTCGTCTCATCGCGCCCGTGCGCGCAGACGCGATCGTGGCCATCGTCAGCCTCAGCCAGTCAGCACGAAAGCCCCCTGAGCACGACGCCCACCCACGGGCCTACCCAGAAAGCGGCCGAGCCCATTCAGGCGGCACGAGAGGATGCCGTTGAGCACCCCACGTCGTTCCCGCGCACGTCAGGGCCGGCAATGACTCGTCCGGATCTTCGACCGCTTCCGAGAGCTGGCCCGGCCGCCCGCCCGAGCACCGGCCCGCTCCGCGTGAGCTATCGCGACCGGGGCAGGAGACTGTCGTCGAACGGCGGTAGCGGCTTGATGTGCGGCTCGAGAAGCTCGGCGGCCTGGTGGGTGGTCAGTACCTGTTCGTGGTCGAGCTTGATCAGCTCGTGTTCTGATTGGTCGTACTCCCAGACGTTCTCGCCGACCAGGCGGCCGCGCTCGTCGTAGGGCCACAGCATCGCCACGCGCCCCCGCAGCAGGTACATGGCGTCGGCGTCGACGTCGTGACCGGCGGCGGCGAGGTCCGCGCCGGAGAGCTGTTGGTAGCCGAGCATCGTGCTCACGACCATCCAGTCGCCGACCGCGACCGTCTCGGCGGAGTTGTAGAAGATCGACTGGTTGGTCTCTGACCAGTGGCGGTAGAGCGGCTCCACCTGCTCGCGGCCCTCGAGCTGCATCGGGGGTTGGCCGATCATGTTGAAGCGATACACCGGATGCTCGACGGTCATCTCGGGAGCGAAGATCTCCTCGTAGCGACCGGCGTGCTCGAGGTTGCGATGGCGGTCGTAGGCCTGCAGGAGGTAGCGGTGCCGAGGGTTATCGGTGACCTCGATCAGCTCCTGCACGGCGATGTTGGTCTTGGTGATGTCGAGTTGTGTTCCGTCGACGGTTGCCATGCGCTCTCCTCGCTGGTCGGCGTCTTGCGGTTCGCTCAGGCCGGGAGACCTACCGGGGCCTGGGGCTCGGTGGCGGTGCTGCGCGGATCGATCAGGATCTTGGCGTGCTCGTCGGCTCGCGCCAGCGTGTCGAACGCTGCCGCCACCCCAGGCAGCCCGACGACTCCGGTGAGCAGTGGCGCCGCGTTGATCTTGCCCTCGGCGAGCATGTGCAGGGTGTCGCGGAACTCGAGCGGGGTGTAGCCGACCACGAAGCGCACCTCGATCTCCTTGTTGATCGCCATGGCGGGGCGGATGCGGTCCTCGCCCATGCACACGCCGACGCCGATCACGCGAGAGAACAGCGGCGCGGAGGCGATCACGCCGTCGAGGATCCCGGGGACCCCGACGCACTCGAAGATGACCGGGCGCTTGGGCGCGATCCCGAGCGTGTCGACGAGGCGCCACACGTGCTGCCAGGGGACCGGCAGGCGCTGCATCTTCTCCGCGGTTGAGATCGCCAGCTCGACGACGTCAGGCAGCGTCTTCAGGTGGCCGCGGTCGCGAGCTTCATACGGCGAGTCCTGTCCCGGATCGACGACGACGTCGGCGCCGCAGCGCGACGCGAGCGCGCGCCGGGCGGCGGAGGGGTCGCTGGCCACGACGGTCCGTACCCCGCGGGCTTTGAGCAGGCAGACGATGGCCAGCCCGATCGGTCCGCAGCCGATCACGATCGCCACGTCGCGCTTTGAGATCTCGCTACGCCGCACGGCGTGCCAGCCGATAGCCATGGGCTCGGTCAGCGCACTCAGCTCCGCCGGCAGGGCGTTGGGCACCGGCATCATCAGCGACTCCTCGACCAGCACCTGCTCGGCGTACGCGCCCGGCGCGGCGGCCGACAGGCCGGTCGCGTGCGGCTCGCCGGCGCGCCGGATCAACGGAAGGGCCACCACATGCGAACCCGTCGGAATCTTCTTGCGGCAGCCGGGGCCGTACTCCGCGACCTCGCCGCAGAACTCGTGGCCGAACACGACGCTCTGATCAGAGCACATAAAGCCGTCGTAGCCGACCTCGCGCAGCACTCCGGCCAGCTCGTCGCAATGATGGCGCGCGTGAAGATCAGACCCGCAGATCCCGCACCGAAGGACCTGGAGCAGAACCTGGCCCTTGTCCGGGCGCTCGGGGGAAGCTCGGTCAACTCGAGCTGTGCCTCTCGGCAGCTCACGGCCTTCATCGGTTCACCATCCAGGTCGGCGGGAAGACGTGCTGACGAGGCCGTCAGTTAACTTACGCTCCCGTCAGTTATCGTAGGTTATCTTCCCGCTCGTGAGCGCGCAACCCAAGAGCACGACCCGCCTCGGCGCCGTCGCTCGGCGCGAGCAACTGCTCGACATCACCGCCCGGCTCGTCAGCGAGCACGGCTTTCACGGCCTTTCGATCGAAGCGGTGGCCAGCGCCGCCGGCGTCACCCGCCCGACCGTCTACCTGCACTTCCGCGACCTCCAGGAACTGCTCGAGGCGGTGATCGAGCGCGAAACCTCCCGGGCTCTGGCGCAGTTCTCCGAAACCGCCCTCACCCGTCTGGACGAAGGCGAGCCACGCACGCTGATGCTCGAGGCGCTCGACGCCTACCTGCACGCCGTGGCCAGCCAGCCCACCACCTGGCGGCTGATCCTGATCCCCCCCGAAGGCGCCCCGCCGTCACTGCGCCAGAAGATCGCCGCCGGACGAGCCACCGCCCTCAAGCGACTCTCCGCAGCCGTACAACCGCTCGTGGACCGCAACCCAGACACGCCGGACGCCGAGCTCACCGCCCGCATCCTCTCCGCCCAATCAGACGAATACGCTCGCCTGCTCCTCACCCACCCCCGCCGATACCCTATCGACCGGCTCCTCAGCCACGCCCGCTGGTGGCTCGGACAAGGGCCCGTGTAGGCGCCATGCGTGCTCGTCTGCAGGCCATCGCGGCGGCGGACCTCTCGCCTGTCGAGATCACGCCACCGGCTGGCCGAGTCTGGCTAACACCGCCGGGTACTAGAGATCCCGTTCACGGCGCCTGAGCGCCTGCTCACGGTCGCGCGTCGCTCGAAGCTTTCGCGCCTCGTGATGGGCGCGCTCGTTGCGCTCGGCAATCTCCTTCCGAAGATCACCAAACGCGGCATCCGCGGTCGACCGTCCCGGGCCTGGTGCTTGCCTGACCGGACTTGGCTTCTGGTTCTTCTTTGGCATGTGCTGCACTCCTCGTCGCTCCGCTTGAGGCTGGGCCACAGGAAGAATGCGAGAGCGCGGCACTCAGGCCATGGAACGTGCTCCCCAACTCTACTCCGCCTCTTCGCCCGTCCCCCTCCGGTGTCTCGGAACTGAAGAGCGCTGCGCGGCGATCGGCGGTGCTGATCGGAAATAGTGCTTCCCGAGGCGAGGGAAAGCGCTTCACGGCGAGAGCGACGCAGGTTCCCCTCCGCCAGAGTTATTCAAGCGTGCGATGAGATCGTCGAGCTCATAGAGCCACCCCTCTTCTCGACCTGTCCCGCTCTCATGCCAATAGTCGCGCAACTCGCTCTCCGCGCGGACGCGCTGGACCGCCTGAACTGCCTGGTGTACTTCGGAGTCGTGAGGCTCATGAGGATGGGTCTCGACCCAGTAGCGCACGTTGTCCGGCAAACGTTCAGACGCGTGGCCGGCACAGGACGCGATCAAGTCCGCAGCCGCGATTGCAGCACACGATTCGTCGAGGCCCAGATAGTCGGCCTCGCCCAACGCGCCGTCAAGCGCTGACGCAATAGTCAGACCTGGGTCAAGTGACTCCTCAACCACGAAGAACCAGTCACTGGCCGGATCATTCTCGAAGCTTGCGGCTCCCCACTGTCTCACGGCGACGAACCGTAGACGGCGCGCGTCACGTTCGCGTTGCCCGGGCTCACGCGGGCGCGGCCCGCGCATCTGCACGGGGCCAGGCTGCGCACCCGGGAGTGATGGCTAGAGCTCCAGCTGCTCCCCCGGCTCGAGTACGGTCACGCCGGCCCCGGCCGAGCGCACCTGGGCGAGCACGTTCGGGAGCGGCTCGTAGACACCGGGCAGGTCGTACCCGCCGTAGTGGATCGGGATCAGCGCCTTGGCCCCGAGCAGTTCTGCGGCCAGCACGGCCTGCTCGGGCGTCAGGGTGGCGGGGAGTGGGCTGGCCGGGCGGCGGTGCGGAAACGCCACCCTGGCACCGTTGATCGGCGCCAGCACCGCGTCGGGCGCGCCGAATCGCTGGACGATGCGCCACCACCAGCCGTGGAAGATGGTGTCGCCGAGGTGAAGCACGCGCCGGCCCTCTGCCTCGATCAGCCACGACACCTGGGGATCGCCCAAGCCGTCGACGGCAGGAAGTGCGGCGAGGCGGAACGGACCAGCCTCAAAGCTCGTCCACGGCTCGGTGGCGCTTCGGGCCAGTCCGGCCGCGGTCAGCTCGGCATCGGCTTGTGCGACGCCCGCCTGTTCGGCCCGACCGCCGCCGTACGGCTGCGGCTCGTAGACGAACGCGTCGGCGCGCAGTGCCTGGGCCAGTGCTGCCGCGTCAGCATGATCTCGGTGGAGGTGGGTGACGAGACCGGCAACGGCGCCTCGGCGAGGAGCCACGACCTCTGGCGGATCCACCGCTACGCCGCGTTCCTGCAGCGGCGCGAATACCGCCTCGGCATCCGCCAGCGGGTCGACTACCACCCGCTCGCCCTGCGACTCGATCTCGACTCCGGCCCAGCCCAGCCAACGAATCTCCATGTCCGCCTCCTCGCGCAAATAGCGTACGGTCGTGCGCAATATATACCGTACGGCCGTGCGGAATGTAAACTCTGGGCGTGGCCCGCCGACCCGCTGCCGAAGTCGCACGATCCCGCCTCAAGACGCTGGACGAAGCCACATCCCTCGCGTCAGAGATCGGCCTCGAGGGCCTGAGCATCGGACTCCTCGCGGACAAGCTCGAGATGAGCAAGAGCGGCCTCGCCGGCCGGTTCGGCTCCAAGGAGCAGCTGCAGCTCGCGACGCTCGAGCGCGCTGTAGAGGTGTTCCGCGAGACCGTCTATGAGCCCGCGGCGGACGAGGCCCCCGGGCTGCGCCGGTTGTCCGCCCTCTGCGATGCCTGGATCGACTACCTGGGCGACTGCCCGTTCCCGGGAGGCTGCTTTCTCACCACCGCGTCGGTCGAGTTCGACTCGCGCGAGGGCGTCGTGAAGGACCGGGTCAAGGAGGTGATGGCGCGCTGGCTCGGCGTGCTGGAACACGAGGCCGCGGTCGCCGTCGACGCCGGCGAGCTTCCGGCCGACTTCGACCCAGCCGACGTCGCGTTCACGCTGAATGCTTTAGCCGTCGGCACCAACTGCGACTTCCAGCTACACCGCGATCCGCGGGCCCTGGAACGCGCGCGCCGGATGATGGCGACGGTGCTCAGCCGACGAGCAGCTTGAAGCCGTGATCCCAGGCGCCGCGGGCGCCACCGATCTTGACCCAGGCGATGCAGATCGCCTCGAGCTCGCGCGAACCCTCGATGCCGCCGATGTCGACGACGTCAGACCATCCGAACTCTCCAAGCACGTCGCGCACGGTCCGCTTGGCGCCCTCGTCGTCCCCCGCGATCAGCATCGTAGGCTCACCGTCGCTGAAGCGGGGCTTCACGAAGTAGGGGTTGCCGATCGTGTTGAACGCCTTGACCACCCTCGCATCCGGCAGCGCGCGCTGAACACGCTCACCGAGCGAGTCCTCGCCGCTGATCGAGAGCTTGGGTGGGAACCCGCCTGAGAAGTCCAGCGGGTTCATCGCGTCGATGACCACCTTGCCGCCGAAGTTCGCGGGACCGGCCTGAGTGATCGCGTCCTCCGCGGCGTCGCCCAGCACCGCCAGCGACGAGTAGCTCGCCGTGCTCCGCGGTCTGCTCGAAGGTGCCGGCGCGAACGCCGTCGCCGCTCGCCGGCGAGCCAATCGCGCAGCTCCGGCTTATCCGGATCCCGAGATCCGATCGTGACGTCGTAGCCGCACGCGCGGAAGCCCTCAGCCAGGCGCTGTCCCACCGCGCCGCTTCCGAGAACGCCAACCCGGGTCCCGTCTGCCATCTCCGCTCCTCTCGTAGCCGTCGCTGCCTCTGAATCCTCGCAGGCGCGACCCGGCATGAGGTGCCGGCCGTGCCACCGCGGGCTGGCAGAATCAAGGCGTGGACGAACGCGACCGTGACATCCTCCGCCGCATCCTCGACTCCTCCGCCGGCTTCGGGCATCGCGAGCACATCGAGCTGGCGTGGCGCTACCTCGGCCACCACGACGTGGACGACGCCAACGAGGCCATCGGCGAGGCGATCCGGCACGTGGCGAGCCTGCACGGCGCGCCCGGCAAGTACCACGAGACGATCACCCGCGCCTGGGTCCACCTGGTGGCGCTTCATCGCGGCGCCGGCGAGGCGCAGTCGTTCGACGAGTTCATCGCCGCCAACCCGCGTCTGCTCGATCGCCACCTGCTCGACCGGCACTACAGCCGTGAGCTCATCATGAGCGACGAGGCGCGGGCGCGGTGGACGGCGCCCGACCTGCGTGAGTTCCCCGCGCTCGCCTAGCGCGGTCCGGAACCGCCTAGGTTCAAGCGCCATGTTCGACGTCTACGACGTGCTGGCCGCAACCGCGCGGCTGCCCAGCTCATGTCGCCAGCTTCTCGCGCTTCCTGGCCAGCCGGGACCGGCGCGAGCACGAGGATGCGCACGCGCTCCGCGAGCTGGCCTCGCAGCCGCTGCCGCTACCGGACGGGCTCGATCTGCGGTGGCTCGGCGTCGCCGGCTACCGCCTCGGCTACCAAGGGCACGCCCTCTACATCGACCCGTACATCTCACGCGTGCCGATAAGCGAGGTCCTCTCGCGGAACCCGGCGCTCCCCGATCCAGGCCTCCACGACCGCGTCCTCGGGACCGAGCCAGACCAGGTGGTGGGGATCCTGATCGGACACACGCACTTCGACCATGCGGTCGACGTCCCCCTGCTCGCCCGACGCTGGAACACGAAGGCATACGGCTCGCCATCGCTGCAGCGGCTGATGGCGCTCCACGAACGAATCGGACCGCGCCGTGCGCATCGTCCCTCGGCAGCGTGTACGAGCTCGGGCCGTTCGAGGTCACGTTTCACCCGAGCCTGCACTCGAAGCTCGTGCTCGGGTTCAAGGTGCCCTTCGACGGCGAGCTCAGCTGCGAGCACCTGGACGCGCTGTCGCCGCAGGCATACAAGTGCGGTGACATCTACGGGATCAGAATCGCTGTCGGCGGCGTGACCTTCTATCACCAGGGGAGCGCCAACCTGATCGAGGACGAGGTCCCGCGCGGTGGCGTCGACGTCTTCCTGGCGGGCATCGCCGGCCGGAGCTTCACGCCTCACTACTGGCAGCGCATCCTGCCGCGGCTCGCGCCGAACACCGTCGTCGCCAGCCACTTTGATGACTTCTTCAGGCGCATCGACCAACCGCTCGGCTTCTCGACGAACGTGAACCTGGGCGCGCTGCCGGATGAGATCGCGGCAGTCAGCCGCGACATCAGCGTCGCCGCGACGAAGCCCCGGCTCACCCCGGCACCGGAGTAGTTAATACGCACGCGAGGCGCGGTTTTTCCGCAGATATCCCCGGAGAACCCGCCGTCTAGCCCGTGGACGTCCGGCTCCGATGGGGAATTGTGGTCGACGACCTCTCGAAATCGTCGCGCTTCAGGCTGCCCTGGCGCAGGCTCGCAGCGCGCATCCGTATGCCGGCTCGCGCGTGGGCGGTGCTCGCCGTGATGGCCGGCGGGGCGAGCCTGGAGATCGCCCGCCTGGGAGCCGATGCCGGCGCGGCGGTGAATGCACTGACCGTAGTGATCGTGGCCATCCTGCTCGCGTACGGCCCGCGCCGGCACGACCCGCTCAACCGCACGCGTCGCCTCCTACTCGCCGCGCTCGGAGCGGCATTCGCGGCGGCGATGATGAGCGTCGTGTACGAGATCGCCACCGGCCACCCTCCTGGTCACCCGTGGGTCGGCGATGCGGTGTCGTTCCTCTACGTGCCGTGCACGGTCGCGGGGCTGCTGATGGTTCCGGCCGCGTCGCAGCGCACCGGATATCGCGCGCGGGCAGGGGCCGACGCACTGCTCGCCATGAGCTGCCTGTGGTACCTCGTCGCCGGCTTCGCGGGTTCTCACTTCGGCGCGCAGCTCGCGCACGGTGGCGCCGCGGCGACGGCGGGCCTGATCACCGCCGCGGGCGACGTCTGCGTCGTCGCCGTTGCACTGGCCGTCCTCTCGAGATGCGCGGTCTCCGTCGTGCTGACGGTCGGGGGCATCGCCGGCGGCGTCACGATGATCGCCGTCAACGACATCTGGCTGCTCCTCTCGGGCGGCGATCCCTACGGCTCGACCGCCATCCTCATCTTCCAGAGCGGGCTGCTTCTGTTCGTCGCCGCAGCCGCGCTCCCCGCGCCGCAGAAGCCCACCACCGTCGAGCGGTTGAGGCGCGTGCGCGCCGGCCTCGGCGTCGCGCCATTCGTTCCCCTGCTCGTCTGCATCGGCGTCCACTATCGCGATGGTCTCGCGCGGCCAGGGGATCCCGCAGCGGCAGGTGCTTCCCGTGGTGATCGTCGCGCTCGCCGTCGTCGCGCGGCAGTACGTGGCATCACGCGACAAGCATAGGCTGGTCAACGTCCTGCGCGAG
Source organism: uncultured Solirubrobacterales bacterium (assembly GCA_963839105.1). Lineage (GTDB taxonomy): Bacteria > Actinomycetota > Thermoleophilia > Solirubrobacterales > Solirubrobacteraceae > Palsa-465. Next base: position 123,258 of record CAWITQ010000008.1, on the reverse strand, counting down.
CGTGAGACGAAGCTCGAGTCGGCGCTCCGCCGCGACAACCTGACCGGGCTCGGCAACCGGCTGGCCCTGATGGAGCGCCTGACCACCGCACTCGCCGATCAAGCGCCAATGGCCGGTGGCCGTCGCCCTCCTCGACCTCAACGACTTCAAGCTGATCAACGACAACCACGGTCACGCCGTCGGTGACGAGATCCTGCGCCAGGCGGCCGGACGCCTGATCGACTCGGTGCGGGGCGAGGACCTCGTCGTCCGGCTCGGCGGCGATGAGTTCGCCGTGGTCGCCACCGAGTTCGCGAAGTCTCATCGCGACGCCTTCGTCGCGCGCCTGCTCGGCGCGTTCGAGACGCCCCTGGACGCAAACGGTGAGCGCTTCCAGGTCGCCGCCAGCGTCGGCATCGTCGTCGCCGAGCCGTCGCAGACACCGGGCGCGCTGCTGGCGCATGCCGACGCCGCGATGTACCGGGCCAAGGAGGACAAGCAGTCGACGAGCGGCGTCACCTTTCTCGAGGATGCCGAGCGCCGGCGGGTCATCCGGCACCTCAGCATCCGCGAGCAGATCGCGAACCCCGACCTGAGCCAGTTCCAGGTCCACTATCAACCGATCGTCGACCTCGCCACCGGCCGGACACGCGGCTTCGAGGCGCTGCTCCGCTGGACGCACCCGGAGTTCGGATCCGTCCGCCCCGACGTCTTCATCCCGCTCGCCGAGCAGGCCGGGAGCATTCCCACCCTCGGGCAGTACGTGTTGACCACGGCGGCGGCGGACCTGGCGCGCATTCAGTGGCGACATCGCAACGAGCGACTGTTTGTCAGCGTCAACGTGTCACCGCGGCAGCTCACGCGCGACGGCTTCGCGGACGGAGTGCTGGCCGACCTCGCGGCGTGCGGCGTCGACCCCGACCAGATCGCGCTCGAGATCACCGAGCAGTCGTATGCGAGCAACCTCACTCCGGTCGAGGACGCCCTGGCGCAACTCACGGCGGCGGGCATCACCGTTGCCATCGACGACTTCGGCACCGGTTACTCGACGCTGCGGTACCTGCAGAGGCTGCGACCCAAGGTCGTGAAGGTCGACCGCAGCTTCATCTCCGCGCTGTCGACCGACCCGTCCGCGGGACAGCTCGTCGCGGCGGTGCACACGATGGCGCAGACGCTCGGGCTGCGAATGGTGGCGGAAGGGATCGAGACGCCGGAGCAGCTCGAGTTCCTGCAGAGCATCGACTGCGGCCTGGGACAGGGTTACCTGTTCAGCGCGCCCAAGCCGATCGAGGACGTTCCCGCGATGCTCGGCGTCTCCTATCTGGAACGGCGAGCCACACCGGCTCGGCTCGGTCGGTAGCCCGCGCTCGCGCGACTCCGCGCCGCCGCGCCGGGACGCGTCAGCAGGTAAGTCGCCGCTCCGGTCATGACCGTTGCGACGGCCGCCAGCAACGGCCGGTATCCGGTGGCGCCGATGAGCGCGGCGCCGACTGCGATCGACACGGTCTGGGGCACGGTGATGATCGTGTCCACAGCGGCGTAGGTTCGGCCTTGGAGCTCGGGCGGCGTCACCCGCTGCGCGAGGCTGATCAGGGCGACCACGATCCACGGAATCGCTGCGCCGATGAGCACGAAGCCCGAGATCACCGGCGCCAGCAGCGCCGGCATCGTGAGGACGGCCCCCAGCGCAACCGACACCAATCCGGCGCCCATGAGCCGTGTCTCGCCGATCCGTCGGATGAGCGGCGCGGCGGTGGGTCCGCCGACGAGCGCGCCGGCGCCCTGTACGGCGACGAGGATGCCGACGAACGCGGGCCGCTCGTGCAGGCCCTTGCCGGCGATCGCGTACGTGATCGTCTCGACGAACCCGAACACGGTCGTGGACAGCGCGCCCGCGGCCACGGCGTGGCGGAGCGGCACCGTGCGGCCGACGTGGCGGAACCCGGCGATGATCTCGCTCCGCCAGCGCTGCCGATCCGGGCGGTGCGGGACCGGTTCATCCACCCGGAGCAACAGCAATGACAGGACGGGAACCACGAACGTCGCGGCATCCACGATCGCCACAGCGTGGGCACCCACGGCGACGAACAGCGCGGCGCCCGTGAGCGGCCCGACCAGCCGCAGCGACTCCTGGACGGTGCGCAGCGCGCCGTTGGCGTCGGGAAGCAGCTCAGGCGACACCAGCACGGTCAGCAGCGCCGACTGCGCCGCGCCGAGCACGGAGTAGGCGAGGCCGTACAGAGCCATCACCAGGTACACGAGCCACACCTGGCCGCCACCGTGAACGAGCAGGAGGAGCAGCACCGCGCAGGCCATCAGCAGGTTCGTGCCGATGAGCAGCCCCCGGCGGCGGACGCGGTCGACGAGCAGCCCCGACGCCGGCGCCGCCAGTATCGGCGCGGTGAAGAAGAAGAACGTGAGCCCGGCGGCGGCGTTGCTACCCGTCAGGGTCTTGACCCAGATGCCCATGGCCAGCCACAGGCACGAGTCGCCGAACAGCGAGAAGACCTGGCCGACGATGTAGATACGGGCGTTGCGATGCCCGAACAGCCGTCGCACGCGGTCACTCCGCCGGCGGGCGAACCGGATAGGCGAACAGGAGCACCTCGATCGGCAGCGAGTCAGCGGGGCGCAGCGCGCGGTCCGCCACGCGCTCCCGGTAACGGTCGAGGATCGCCGTCACCTCGGCGTCGAGCGCTCGCAACTCGGCGGGGGAGACGTGCAGCAGGTACTGGCTTCCGCCCGTGACCTCCTGCCACTGGGGTGGGTACTCCGGGCGCGTCTCGTAGAAGCTCTGCAAGCGGTCGAAGTAGCGCTCCCTGAGCATGCGATCGAGCCCGCGCGCTGCCAGCCGCCGCTCGGGATCGTCGTGGACGTCGGTGAAGTGCATGGCGAACTGCGTGAGCTGCCAGGGCCGGTTGCGCCCCGGACCCGACCCCGCCTCCTCGACGAAGCCGTACTTCGCCAGCTGGCGCAGATGGAAGGAGCACGTGTTCGGCGGCTCGCCGATGAGCTCCCCGGCGCGGGTGGCTGTCAGTGGCCCTTCGAGCTCGAGAGCCTCGAGCAGCGCGAGGCGGACCGGGTGCGTGAGCGCGCGCATCGCCCGCGGGTCGGTGAGCTCCCGGCGAGGAGGGACATCGCTAGACATCTTGCGATAGTAACCTTGCGACAGGTTTCTTGCAATGCGTGGTCGCGACGTGAGCGAGGGGGCGCGCCGGCCCGCAGCCGCCCGGCGACGACGCTCCGAACCTCAGGCCCCGATCCAGTCCGCCACGTATCGCCGGGCGTGCCGGCACGCCACCCGCCGCGCAGCAGGCACGCCCAGCACGACCTGCTCGACTCGGTCACTGGTGGCGAGGCGAAACGCCGTGTGGCGGGCGACCCTCCTCCGAAGGGGCATCGATCGCACCGTATACGCCGGCCAGCACGATCACACCGGCGGCGCCGAGGCAGATGTAATAGCCGGGCGCGTAGCCGGCGAGTCGCATCACGCCTGGCCCGACGCTGTGGGTGGTGGTGGCGAGCGGCGTCGTCACGGCGACGAGCGCAGCCGCGATCCAGCCCCCGACGCCGAGGGCGAAGAACGAGGAGCGCCACCTGATCACCGCGACGAGCGCACAGGCGAGCATGATCGCCAGCGCACCCAACACGATGAGCACCGCCCCCGTCGGCGTCGCGTGCCACGCGTTCACGACCGACGACGGGGCCGCGATCAGGTTGTTCTCGATGAACGAGGGCCTTCGCCGCTCCCACGGCATGAACAGCGATGCGATGAGCACGACGCTCGCAGCCAGGATCGTGCTCAGGACCGGAACCGCGCGCCGCGCGGACAGGAAGAACCCCGGTCCGAGACCGGCGAGCGCCGATCCGCCCGCGACGCCCCCCGCGCCCAGCAGCGCGATGAACACGCCGGCCGGCCGTGCGTACACAGCCCCCGGAAGCGCATCGGGCACGACCGCGATCCGAAAGACGATGAGCAGCCCCGCCCCCAGGCCAGCAGCCACGCCGACCATGCACAGCGCCCGACCCACTCGGCGAGAACCCAGACCAACCCCCGGCAGCGCGCCGCACAAGCACGTCACGACGAGCACGTACCGGCCGCCGCCCAGCGAGGCCCACCCGCTCCTCGCCATCTGCGGGCACTCGCCGCCAAAGCAGAACCCCGGGAAGCGGTACCACGCGACGAACAGCGAGGCCAGCATGACGACGGCCGATACCGCCGCGATGCCCGCGCCGACGAGCGCGACCTCGCGCTCGAGGTCCCCGGAGCGCATCACCGGGCCGAACGTCATCACACAACCCTACGTTCGGATTCGCGAAAGATCACGCCACTCTGCACGGGTTCGGCGCGCCTCGTCGTGCAACTGCCGGCACGCCCCCGGCAAGCGGCGTCGCGCCCACCGCCCGTGGCTACCCTGCTGCTCCTGATGCTCCGGCGCCTGCTTCTGCTCCTGGCTCTGGCGGTGGTGGCGGCGCCGGTCGCCACCGCGAGCGCGGCCGTCCCGGCGTGGACGACCTACCGCCACGACTCCGGCCGCAGCGGCGTCGATCCCGACAGCACGAGTCCGGTCACGCCCGCGCAGGCGTGGCAGACGCCGGCCCTCGACGGCCAGGTCTACGGCCAGCCGCTCGTTTACGGCGCCTCCGCCTACGTCGCCACCGAGAACGACACCATCTACAAGCTCGACGCCGCCAGCGGCACGGTCGCGTGGTCGAAGCACCTCGCGACCCCCGAGCCGGCGTCAGCCGCGCCGTGCGGCGACATCTCACCCTCGATCGGCATCACGGGCACGCCGGTCATCGACCCGGCCACGAACCGCATCTACGCGGTCGGCGCCGTCTCCGCCTCCGGAGCGATTCACCACGAGCTCTTCGCCCTCGACCTCACCAGCGGGCAGCCCGTCACCGGGTTCCCGCTCCCGGTCGATCCGCCGTTCCCGGCCGGCGGGTCGGCGGTGAACCAGCTCCAGCGCCCGGGGCTCGCGCTCGACGGCAACCGCGTGCTGATCGGCTACGGAGGCAACGACGGCGACTGCGCGACCTACTGGGGATGGCTCGTATCGGTCGCGGTCGACGGCTCGGGCACGCAGAACGCCTTCCAGGTCGACCCCGGCCACACGGAGGGCGCGATCTGGGGCTCCGGCAACGCGCCAGCGATCGACGCCACCGGCAACGTGTTCCTCGCCACCGGCAACGGCGCCGGCAACTCGACCTCCAACCCGGAGTACGGCGACACCGTGGTGAAGCTGAACGCCACCGCCACGCCGCTCGACTTCTGGGCGCCACCGAACTGGCAGAGCCTTGACTCCTCCGACGCCGACCTCGGATCGAGCATGCCCACGCTTCTCCCAGGCGGTTACGTGTTCCAGTCCGGCAAGGACGGCAACGGCTACCTGGTCAACGGCGCGGCGCTGGGACACGTCAGCGCGCCCACGCGCCAGGTATCGGTCTGCTCGGGCGGTAGCTTCGGCGGCTCCGTCTACGACCCCGCGAACTCGACCCTGTACGTGACGTGCTCGGGCGGGCTCAAAGCCCTGACGCTCGGTTCCGGCTCTCCGCCATCGCTCGGGCCGAAGGCCGGCTTCGCCGCGACGTCCTCCGCCACCGGGCCGCCGACGCTCGCGGGCGGACTCGTCTGGTCCGCGAATCGCTCCAGCGGCACCCTCTACGGGCTCGACCCGAACACTGGCGCCACCAGGAGCCACCTCCCGATCCCGGAGGTGGGCTCGAACGTCAACCACTTCGCCACCCCGAGCGCCGCGGGCGGCAAGCTGTTCATGGCCAGCGGCAATCAGGTGACCGCGTTCACGATCGCGCAGGCTCCGGGCGCGACGGCTACGAGCACGACCCTGAGCTCATCCGCGAACCCCGTCCGACCGGGCCAGGCCGTGACGCTGACCGCGGCGGTCTCGCCCTCGCCCGACGGCGGAACGCTCACGTTCACCAACAACGGCGCTGCCATCGCCGGTTGCGCGGGCCTCCCGGTCTCGACCGCCACCGGCGCCCGCGCGAGCTGCCGCACCGCCTTCGCCCAGGCCGGAACCCGCCGGCTGGGCGCGACCTACTCGGGCGACTCCTTCTACGCCGCGTCGTCCTCGACGGCGCTGCCGGAGTCGGTTACGAAGGCGGTCACGCCCAGTCTTTCTCACGTCACGCTCGCGCCTCGCCGCTTCAAGGCCACGCACACGGCGACGCTCCACCTGACCCTGAACGAGTCCGCCACCGTGACCGTCGCCGTCACCCAGGTCCGCCCGGGCCACAGGGTCAAGGGCGGCTGCCGCGCCAATGCCCGGCGCGGCAAGAGGTGCACCACCCGCATCACGCTCACGCGGCGGCGCCTCAAGGGTCCCGCCGGCGCCCACAGGTTCAAGCTGGCGTTCCGCCGGCTCGCCCCCGGTGGCTACACCGCCTTGATCTACGCCACGGACCGCGCCGGCCGCCGATCGCGGACGGTCCGGATCACGTTCACGATCCTCAACGCCGGACGGCGGTAGAGGATGCGGGCGGCGTAGGCGAGCACGGCGCCTCCGATGACCGCCAGCGCGCCGCTGACGCCGCCGAGCACGGAGACAATCACCGGCGCGAGCAGTGCGCCCACGACGATCCCGGCAACCGAGGCCGGGACGACCAGGCCGTAGGCGCGGGCGAACACGGCGGGGTCGAGCGTGCGCTGGAGCGTCGTGTCGCCGACCACCTCGGTGACGACCGAGCCCGCCCCGAAGACCGCCACCGGGACTACGACGGCGGGAAGCGGCGCATCGAACGCGAGCAGTGCAAGGGGGAGGCCGACGGCCACGAGCGCACCGGCGAGAACCGCGCGGGAGCGCCTCGAGGCGGCGGCCCGGTTCGCGATCCCGGTAGCGAGGACCCCTCCGAGACCGGCGGCGGCGAGCAGGTAGCCGTACCCGGCCGTTCCGAGCCCGAGCCGGTCAGCGAGCAGGACCAGGAGGACGGTCATCGCGCCGTACACCGCACTCGCGACGACGTTGGCGCCGAGGATCGGCAGACCGGCGGGAACGCTCCGGAGCGCGGCCCAGCCCTCCGCCAGCTCGGCCCACACTCGCACGCGCGGCTCACCCGCAGCACGCGACGGCCGGCGAAGGGCGTCCCGGGGGAGGGCGCTGATGACGAGCGCGCCGATCAGGAAGGTCAGGCCGTTGACGGCGAAGGCGACGGCTGGCGGGCCGATCAGCAGGAGGACCGCGCCGCCCAGCGGACCGGCGACGACGCAGATGTAGGTGAGGCTCACGCGGGCGGCGTTGGCAGCCGGCAGCTGCTCGTCCGTGGCCAGGCGCGGGAGGACGGCGACGACACACTGCGGGTAGGCCGACCCGGCCGCGGTACACACCGCCGCCAGCACTGGGGCGAGGACGACCGGGGCGCTCAAAACGGCGGCGACCGCGAGAGCGGCCATGGCGGCAGCGCGCACGGCATCGGAGCCGACCATCAGGACGCGACGATCCATGCGGTCGGCGAGCACGCCGCCGAGTGAGCCGAGAGCGACCTCGGGAACGATCCTGACCGCGGTGGTGATGGCGACCCACGCAGTGGAGTGGGTGCGCTCGTAGACGTAGGCGATCAGCGCGAGGTTGTAGAGCCAGTCGCCGGCCTGCGAGGCGGCCAGGCCGGCCAGCAGCAGCCGGATGTCGCGAGCGCGGAGCGCCGTGCGGAAGGGAGTGAGCGGGTTCAGCATTGGACACCTCGGCCGGTGACGAAGGACGCTGCCGCGGAGCCGGTCGGCGGCTCCGCGGCAGCGGCGAGACAAGTGGTGAACACGAGTTCGGTTAGCGGATGAGCATTGGTGCCCTCCTTCGCGGTGATGTGGACGGGGGGAAGGAGTTCGGTTAGCGGATGAGCATTGGTCGCCTCCTCTGAGTTGATGTGTGCGGTGAACGGCATGGGCGCAGAATGCCTCTAAGGACCGGGCGCCCACATCGGGCAACGCCACTAACTTCGCGGCGTCGTGACTCAGATTTCGCGGGCCGGTGCTTAAGCGCCTTAAGGCGCCGGAGCCGGAGTGGCCGCGGCGGCATCGCCGAGACCGAGCCGATGAGCGAGCGCCGCGGCTTCGCCTCGGCTCGAGACGTTCAGCTTGCTGAGGATGTTCGACACATGAACGCTGGCGGTCTTGGGGCTGATGAACAGCTCCGCCGCGATCTGCGGGTTCGACCGTCCGAGCGCGACCAGCTCGAGGACGGCGCGCTCCCGATCGGTCAGCCCGAACGACTCGATCGTCCGCTCCGCCGCACTCCCATCCGGCGGCGCACTCGGAGCGCTCTCGGGAATTCGAAGCCGCGCGCGGCGGGCCAGGGCCTGAGCCTCGGCGAGCAGCGGCTCCGCCCCCAGCCGGACCGAGAGCCGCGCGGATTCGTCCAGCAGCGGCCCCGCATCGTCGCGCTCGCCGGCGGCGCAGGCATCCTGCGCTGAACGCAGGAGGGCATAGGCGAGCAGATAGAGGTCACCCGCCTGCCGTGCCGCCTCGACTGCAGCAGCCCAGTCCGGCCCGGTGCCGGTGATCCGAGCCAGCTCGGCGGCGGCAAGGGCCTGGAATGCGCGCGCCGACGGCTCGATCGCCGCCACGTCCGCGGCTTCGGCTCCCAGAGCCGCCACCCGGCTGGGATCCGCTTCGCCCGCCTCGGCTTCGATCCGCAGTCCGAACCAGATGAGCGGCCAGCGGTATCGCTCGGACAGCGGCGCGTTCATAGGGGCTGCGAGCGCATCTCGCAGGGTCGCGCGGGACCGCTCGGGGTCGCCCTGCTCGAAAGCGACCAGGGCGCGCGCGAACGCGAGCGGCATCGTGTATTGGACGCCGGCGGGAGCGGGAAGGTTGCCCGCCGCCTCCACGTGGCGCGCGGCGTCCTCCCAGCGTCCGGTGTGCGCGGCGATCGTCGCGCGTCTCATCGTGAGCACAGCGGCCACGGCGGCTTCCGTCATGCCGAGCTCCTGCGCCTCGCTCAGGAGCTGGTCCGCGTCCGCCCAGCGGCCGAGCGCGACCAGCGCTTCGGACCGATTATTTGCCAGATAGAGGCCATAGACGTGCCGGGTCAGCCCCACCCGCGCGGCGAGCTCGAGCCCGCGGGCGGCCTCGTCGGCCGCCTCCTGATGCCGGCCGAGCATCTCGAGGATGTCCGACAGATTCAGGTACGCACGCAGCGCCAGCGCGGGCTCGGAAAGCGTCTGCGCCAGCTCGAGCCCGGCCCGCATCTCGGCGACGCCTTGCTCGGGTTGCCCGCCGTAGGCGAGCGCGGGCCCGAGAATGATGCGCGCGGTGGCTTCCTGCTCACGGGCTCCTGCGGCCCGCGACGCCTCGAGCGCCTCCTCGGCGTCGCGACGCCACACGTCGGAGTCCTGCAGCATGCCCAGCAGCGGCCGGCTGGCCAGCGATACCAGCACCACGGCGCGCGCCACCGTGGGCGGTTCGATCGGCAGCAGCGAGGCGGCGTGCTCGAGCACGTCGCTCGCCTCGTCGTCGCGCCCGAGGTCCGTCAGCGAGGTTGCCTTGCCGTCCAGCAGCAACGCCACGCGTTCGCCCGCCGCGGACTGTCCGACCTCCGTGAGCGCCTCGTCGTAGAGCGCCAATGACTGCTCGAGGTTGCCGGCGGCGTAGGCGCTGGCGGCCGCCATACGGAGGAGCTCGACCAGGTCGATGCCGCACCGCTCGGCGGCGTCGGCGACACCGGGCCACAGCTCGAGGGCGCGCTCGAGATGGCGAAGGGCCTCCGCCGGCGCGTACGGCGCCGCCAGGCGCGCCGCGTCGATGCTGGCCGCGAGCGCCCGCGGCGCGTCGTAGGCGGCCGCCCAGTGAACGGCGAGCGCCGCCGCGGCCGAGGCCGGCGATCCGGCCAGCGAGGGATCGGCGGATAGCGCCTCCGCGTACGCGCGATGGACCCGCACCCGCTCGCGCGGGAGCGTGTCGCTGTAGATCGCGTCACGCGTGAGCGCGTGCCGGAATCTGTAGCCATGGTCGATCTCGTCGGCGGCCAGAAGCTGGTGCTCGATCGCTTCGCCTAGCGCCACGTCGAGACCGCGCTCATCGAGTGCCGCCACCGTCGCCAGCAACTGATCTGACACCGACGTTCCGGCCGCCGCGGCGATCCGCAGCAGCCTCGAGGTCGGCTCGGACAGCCGCTCGGCTCGCGCGAGGAGGACGTCGCGCAGGGTCACCGGCAGCTCGTCCGGCCCCGCGCCCGCCTGCAGCGCCGCGACGATCTCCTCGATCAGGAAAGCGTTTCCCTCCGAGCGCTCGTAGAGCAACTCGACCATCGAGCGGGACGGTGCGGAGCCGAGGATCGCCTCGAGCTGCCTCGTCACCTCCTCGCGACTGAAGCGCGGGAGCTCCAGGCGCCGGACCGATCGGATCCGCTCCCAGGTCGCGATCAGCGGCCGCAGCGGGTGAGAGCGATGAATCTCATCGGAGCGGAACGTGAGCACGAGCAGCACGCGCACCCCGCGCAGGGCGCGTACGAGCAATGACGCGAGGTCGAGCGTCGACCGGTCGGCCCAGTGCAGATCCTCGACCACGAGCATTAGCGGCTGGTCGGCGGCGAGGCGCTGGATCACTCCGAACACCAGCTCGAGGAGCCTCGCGCTTCCCGCCTCTCCCCCTGACAAGGGGGCGCCCGCGACGTCCGGGTCGAGCTCGGGAAGCAGCCGGGCCAATTCGGAGCGGGCGGAACCTAGGAATCCTTCGAGCTCGTCTGGGTCCATCACCCGGATCAGCGTCCGCAGCGCATCGACGAGCGGACTGAGTGGCAGGCCCTCGCCACCGAGCTCGATGCAGCTTCCGGTGAGCACGCGCACCTGCTGCTCGCGAGCCCGTGCCGCCGCCTCCTCGACCAGCCGTGTCTTGCCCACGCCGGCCTCGCCGCCGACGAGCACCACGGCGGGATCGCCGCCGATCGCCGACTCGAGAGCCGACACCAGCGCGGCAAGCTCGGCCCCCCGCCCGACGAACGCTGGACTGACCAGGCCCGGTTGCATCCGGCCTGCATTCTCGCAGCATGTCGCTGTCCCGGTCAGCCCGTGGAGGCGTCGCCGAGCACGCGGCGGAGCAGCTTCGCCAGCTGCTCGAGCTCGCGCGGCGAGAGGCGCTCGAAGCCCTCGATCGGCTCGCCGGCGCGCGCGAGCATCTGCTCCCGCAGCTCGCGCCCCTCCGCCGTGAGCACGACGTGCTTGACGCGGCGGTCCTCTGAGCTCGGCTGCCGAGCCACGAGGCCGCGCCCCTCGAGCCGGTCGATCAGGCCGGTTACGTTCGAGTTGTCGCACCCGAGCCGCCCCGCGAGCTCGTTCATCGGCAGGGGAGAGGCGAGCTGCATCAGGGCCCCGGCCTGGGCGGGATGGAGGTCGAGCTCGGAGGCGGCGATGAGAAAGCGCCGGCGATGCAGTCCAAACAGCGTGCGCATCAGCCCCCACGCCTCAGCCGCCGGCGAGGCGAGCTCCGCTCCGTGCGACAGCGTGTCCATCTCGTAGGGGATTCTATTGACATTCTCGATTGTTGACAACCTCAACCTCTCCGCTACAGTGCCACCCATGAGCTCCCAGGCCGCCATCGAGGTCGAGGGCCTCGTCCGCGAGTTCCGCAAGGGCCCGCGAGCCGTGGACGGGATCGACCTGGCCGTCTCGCCCGGCGAGATCTACGGCTTCCTCGGTCCGAACGGCGCCGGCAAGTCGACGACGGTTCTGATGCTGACCACGCTGCTCCCGCCCACGAGCGGCCGCGCCACCGTCGGCGGGTACGACATCGTCCGCGAGGGCTCCCAGGTCCGCGCGACCATCGGCGCCGCGCTCCAGGAGGCCGCGCTGGACCCGATCCTCACCGGACGCGAGCACCTGAATCTCCAGGCCACGCTCCAGGGCCTCCCCGCCCCCGTCCGGCGCGAGCGCGCGCAGACGCTGCTCGAGCGCGTCGGACTGACCGAGGCCGCGGACCGCCGCGTGGGCGGCTACTCGGGCGGGATGAAGCGGCGCCTCGACCTCGCGCTCGCCCTTGTCCATTCCCCCCGGATCCTGTTCCTCGACGAGCCGACCACCGGCCTCGACCCGCAGAGCCGCGCGGCGCTGTGGGAGGAGGTGGCGCGCCTCGCCCACGACGAGGGCATGACCGTGTTCCTGACGACGCAGTACCTCGAGGAGGCCGACGTCCTCGCCGACCGGATCGGGATCATCGACCACGGCCACATCGTCGCCGAGGGCACCCCGGCCCAGCTCAAGGCCCAGGTCGGAAGCCCGACCGTCGAGGTCGCGCCGAGCGACCCGGAGGCCGGCGACCGCCTGGCCGAGCTCCTCTCCCGGTTCGGCGAGATGCGCCGCAACGGGCGCGGCAGCGTGACCGTGCAGCTCCCCGGCGGCGAGGCGCAGCTCGCCGAGATCGTCCGCATCCTCGACCAGGCCGACCTGCGCGTCGAGACGCTCCAGCTCCATCAGCCCTCGCTCGACGACGTGTTCCTGGCCCAGACCGGGCGCAAGCTCGAGGGCTCCGGCACGGGGTCGATGCCCGGCGCGTCCGCCGAACCCGAGGCCAACGGCGGGGGCGGCCGCCGGAGGCGCCGCCGTGGGCGCTGAGGTCGCGCTCCAGCCGTCGCCGGTGGCCCGCCAGGGCGGCCAGGTGGGGATCGTCGAGCAGACGCTGGCCGTCGCCCGCCGCTCGGTGGTGCGCACGCTGCGCCAGCGCGCGCTCCTGATCTTCCCGATGATCTTTCCGCTGATCCTGTTCGCGATCAACGGCTCGGCGCTCGCCCCCGCGACGCGGATCCCCGGCTTCCCCACCGACAACTACCGCGACTTCCTGATCGCCATGCCCTTCATCCAGGGCGCGATGTTCGTCTCGATCGGCGCCGGGGTCGACCTCGCGCGCGACATCGAGACCGGCTTCCTCAGCCGCCTGGCGCTGACGCCGCTGCGCGGCGAGGCGATGCTCGTCGGGCAGCTCGGCGGCGCGCTCGTCATGGGCGTCGTCCAGGCGATTGTGTACCTGCTCGTGGGGCTGGCCTCCGGAGTGACCTTCGCCAGCGGCGTCGGTGGCGCGCTCGTGCTCCTGGTGCTCTCGATCCTGATCTCGTTCGGGTTCGCCAGCCTCGGCGGCCTGCTGGCGCTGCGCTTCGGCAGCGGCGAGGCGGTGCAGGGGATCTTCCCGCTGCTGTTCGTGACGCTTTTCCTCAGCTCCTCGAGCCTCCCCCGCGACCTGATCAAGGCCCCCTGGTTCCGGGACATCGCCACCTATAACCCGGTGTCCTACCTGCTCGAGGGGCTGCGCAGCCTGGTCATCATCGGGTGGGACGCGCAGGCGCTGGCGCTCGGCTTCGGCTTCGCGACCCTGCTCCTGGTGATCACGCTTGCCTTCTCGCAGTCGGCGATGAAGTCGAGGCTGGCGCGGAAATGAGGCGCTTCCTCTACGTCGCGCGCGGCGTCGCCTGGCGCTCGATCCACAACACGCTCGTCAACCCGGCGATCCTCGTCCCCTCGATCATCTTCCCGCTGTTCTTCCTGGTCGCCTTCGCCGGCGGTCTCTCGCGGATCAGCGACGTGCCGAACTTCCACTACGCCCCCGGCTACACGTCGTTCCAGTTCGTGTTCGTGTTCCTGCAGTCGGCGGCCTTCGGCGGGGTGTTCACCGGGTTCGCGGTGGCGCGCGACTTCGACTCCGGGTTCGCGCGGCGCCTGCTCCTGAGCGCGCCCCGGCGCAGCGGCATCATCGCCGGCTACGCCGATCGGCGCGTTGCTGCGCTGGGCTCTGACCGCAGCAGTGGTGACGGTCGCCGCGCTGATCGCCGGCATGAACGTCGACGGCGGCGGGGTCGACCTGTTCGGCCTGCTCCTCCTGGGAGTGGCGATGAACTTCGTCGCCGTCCTGTGGGCGTGCGGGGTCGCCATGTTCCTGCGCACCGAGCAGGCCGGCGCGCTCATCCAGATGCCCGTGTTCGTGCTCCTGTTCCTGGCGCCCGTGTACGTGCCCCTGACGCTGCTCACCGGCTGGATCCACGCGGTGGCGAAGCTCAACCCCGTGACCGCCGTGCTCGAGTCCGGCCGCGGCTTCCTCGCGGGAGCGCCGGTCAAGGTGGCGGTGGCGTTCATAGGCCTGGCCATCGCCGGAGCGCTGATGGCGGCGTTCGCTCGCCGCGGTCTCGCCTCAGCCGAGCGCGCCGGCTGAGCTCTCGCTGGGCCGCGCGCTGGCGCGCGCGTCGTCCATGGGACCGGTTGCGCCCGGCATCCGTGCCGGGCGCTCGCCGCTCCCCTCCTAGAGGTGGCTCAGCAGCGAAGTGATGCTGGTGAGGACGGAGGACAGTTGCTGCAGGTTGTTGCTCAGCGCGGCCAGGGTGCGACCCTGAGCCGAGGGCGTTGTCGAGCCCGCACAACAGCGAGCCGAGCAGACCGCCGCCCTGGGTTCCGGTGAGGTTGAGGGTGATCGGCATCTGCGCGGGCTGGCCCGGCGTGATGGTGCCGCCACCGAGGTTCACGTTCAAACCCAGGAGGCTGAGGTTGATCGGCCCGAGCACCAGGTGCAGGATGGTGCACGTGCCTCCCGCGGCCTGCCGGGTCGACTTGGGAGCCGTCAGCTTCGCCGGCATCATCACGTTGCTGCGGGAGACGTGGCGGCCCTTCAGGGTGCCCGTCACCGTACCGACTGCGTAAACGCCCTTCGTGCCGTTCACGGTGGCAACGGTGAAGCGCTGAATCGCGTACGTGCCCGTGAACTTCTTACCGTTCTTGGCGACGCCTTGGATCGGCGTCTTGTGCAGGGAATAGCTGCTGGCATTCGCCGATCCGCTTGGGGCGGCGACGGCGGGTGCCGCGACGATGCCGCCCGTCGTCAGTGCGACGAGAGCGACAGCGAGGCCGAGACGAACTCGCGTCATGGATCCTCCAATGAGTTTGGGTATGGACGAGACATATGTCCGTTTTCGTCAGCGATGACACAAACTGGTGCGCTCATCGTCAGTGCTGACGGGGGGAACTCAACGCATGTTCTAGGCGATCAATGCACGTTGACGGCATTGCGGACGAGCGCGGTCAATTTGAACTGACGACCGCGCAGCTGGCAGTCAGGACTCCGGTGTTATGTCAGTTACCAGGTATTTCAGTAAACGTTAGTACTGACTGTCGATTGCCCTTATCGAGGTGTGTTGTCACGAATGATCGCCTATTCTTCGCACCATGTCCGTTGTCATGTACGTCAAACCAGGTTGCCCCTACTGCCAGGCCGCGCGCGAGCATCTGGCCGGGGAGGGGGTGGCCGTCGAGGAGCGCGATGCCACGAAGGAGCCGGCCTGGAAGGCGGAGCTCATGGGGTACACCAACAACCGCGGCATGGTGCCCACGATCGTGAGGGACGGCGAGGTCCAGGTTGGGTTCCCGCCGGGCCGCGGCTGACGGGTCCACTGAGCGGCCGGTCGGCCGGGTGGTCAACTCGAGGGGTGCGGCGCACGCGATCGAGTCGCTGCGCAAGCTCCGCAGTTCTAGGGAACGCGGCCCGCGGCCAGGTCGCGCTCGATCGCCGCGGCGGCCTCCCGGAGGGGCGGGAGCAGCTCGGAGCGCATCGCCTGGGCGCCCCGCCGGCTGGCGTGCGTCGAGAGGTTGATCGCCGCCGCCACCGCGCCGTCGGGGCTGCGGATCGGCACCGCGATCGAGCGCAGGCCGTCCTCGAGCTCCTGGTCGACGAGCGCCCACCCCTGCTTGCGCACGCGGTCGATCTCGCGCCGCAGGGCAGTCGCGTTGTGGACGGTGGCGGGGGTCAGCGCCCTCAACTCCACCTGCTCGAGGAACGCGTCGAGCGCGGGCTCGTCGAGACCCGCCAGCAGCACGCGACCCATCGACGTCGCGAACGCCGGAAACCGCGTCCCCACGGAGATCGCGACCGTCATGATCCGCTGCGTCGGCTCCCGCGCCACGTACACGACGTCCGGCGGGTCGAGGACGGAGACCGACGAGGACTCGTGGACGCGCTCCACGAGCTCGCGCAGGTGTGGCTGGGCGATCTGGGGCAGGGTCAGGCTCGACAGGAACGCGTAGCCGAGATCGAGCGCCCGGGGCGTGAGGACGAACCGGCGATCGTCGGAGCGCACGTAGCCGAGCTGCTCGAGCGTGAGCAGGAAGCGCCGCGCGGAGGCGCGCGTCATGCCCGTGTCGTGCGCGACGTCTGACAGCGTCCGCCCCGGACCCGGCTCGCTCAGCGCCCGGATCACCGCCAGCCCGCGCTCGAGCGACTTCACGAACTGACGCTCGCGCGAACCTGTAGTCATCAGGAGATCTCGGCCAAGTCGTGTGCGCGATGCGGACGCTTGACTACATTGCGAACGAGCGTATAGCGTCCCTGCGACCAGTGCAACCACGGTCATCGCGGTACCGGCGACCAGCGCGGAACTCCAAGCGCGTGCTCCTGGAGGTCGATCGCGGCCTGGATCGCCACCGCGTCGCGGCCCCGCGGCGCGATCAGCGACACCCCGACGTTCCACTCCACGGGCAGCGCGACGACCGGCATCCCGGTCATGTTCCAGAGCGCGGTCAGCGCGATCATCGGGTCCCCCGGGCCGCCCGCGTGGCCGCGCTCATAGCCGGGCCCGCGCACGAGCGGCGTGATCGGGAGTGTCGGCTCGATCACCAGGTCGAGCTCGTGCGCCCGGAACCAGTCCTCCCAGGCGGCGGTGAGGCGAGCCCGCGCCCATCCCGGCGCGGATGTAGGCCTGGGCATCCGTGAAGGTGGCGGCGACCTCGACGAACTCGGCGAGCGCCGGACGGTAGAGCTCGTGGCGATCGTGGAACCGGGCGTGGTAGGCCCACACCTCGCTGAGCAGCAGCAGGCTCAGGTACTCCCACTCGAGCCTGGCCGGGCTGGGGAGCTCCACCACGGACGCACCCAGCTCCTCGCAGGCGCTGCGCGCGCGGTCGAACCCGTCCGCCACCGGCGCCTCGATGTCGATCGATCCGGGCCGGTCGCTGGCGGCGATCCGCAGTCCGGCGAGAGGCCGGCCACCGGCGCGGGCCTGCGCGCGGGAACGGCTCGCCCGCCATCGCCGCGAGCAGCGCGCTGCAGTCGGCGACCGAGCGCGCCATCGGCCCCGGATGGTCGAGCGAGCCCGACAGCGGGATGATGCCGTCGAGCGGGAGCCGGCCGTGGGTGGGCTTGATCGCGCTCGTGCCGCAGCACGCCGACGGGATGCGCAGCGACCCGCAGGTGTCGGTGCCGAGCGCGGCCGGGACCATGCCCGCGGCGAGCGCGGCGGCGTTGCCGCCGCTCGAGCCGCCGACGACGCGGTCGAGCGCCCACGGGTTGCCGACCTGATCGGTGGTGCCGCCGGCGGCGAACTCGTGCGTATGGGTGTGGCCGACGAGCACCATGCCCTGGTCGCGCAGGCGGCGCCACATCGTCGCTGTCCGCGTCGGCGACGTTGCCCTCGAGCACCCGGCTCGAGGCGGTGAGCGGGAGTCCCGGCCACGCCGTAGAGGTCCTTGAGCGCCAGCGGCACCCCGCACAGGAACGGCGCGCCGTCGCCCGTCCGCGGCGCCGGCCTGCTCACGTGCGCGCTCGGGATAGAGGCGAACCCAGGCATTGACGCGGTCGGGCCCGCCGTCGAAGCTCGGCGGCCCGCCGTTGCGCTCCTCGATCGCGCGCCAGGCACGCCTCGAGCAGCTCGAGCGCCGACAGCCGCCGGGCGCGGAGCAGCTCGGCCGCCTCGATGACGCCGAGATCCGCAGGGTCGCTGGGCACCGCTCGGAGCCTATCCCGGCTGCGATTAGACTCGCGAGCCGAGGCCTCTCGCAGCCGCGCCGCCGGCGCGGCCACGAGGACAGGAGAGGAGAAGGATGACGACGACCACCCCGCAGGCCGGGGCGTTCCCCAGTCCGTACGAGATCGAGACCCCGCCCGGCTGCGAGGGCTGGGAGGAGATGTATCCCTACTACGCGCGCTTCGACGAGCGGCGGCGCGACGACCGACGAGAACCGCTTCTGGTTCTGGAACTCGATGCACTTCCCGCTGCCGATGCCGGCGTTCGACGTGATCTGCATCGACTCGCCGTATCAGGCGGTGGGCGCGTGGCAGAACCGGGTGTTCGCGGTCCCGCCGGCCATGGGGATCGACTACCGCTGCGTGAACGGCTACATCTACATCTCCGGCAATCCGGTGACCGATCCGGCCAAGGTCGCCGAGCGGGCCGAGTTCTTCCAGAAGCGCGCCGGCTACTACTACGAGAACTGGACCGAGCTCTACGGCAAGTGGCGCGCCAAGATGGAGAAGCTGATCGACGAGCTCGACCGGCTGAGGGTGCCGGACCTTCCCGAGTACGAGCCCGACGAGGTCGCGCTCGGGGACGAGCGGAACACCGCCTTCTACGAGGTCCTCGACGCCTACGGCCGCGCGCTGCGCATGTGCGACATGATGTGGCAGCACCACTTCGAGTTCCTGCTCCTCGGGTACGGCGCGTACGGGACGTTCGTCGAGTTCTGCAAGGCGAGCCTCCCCGACATCCCCGACCAGCACATCGCGCAGATGGTGGCGGGGATCGACGTGCTCCTGTTCCGCCCCGACGCCGAGCTCCGCCGGCTGGCGCGCCGCGCCATCGAGCTGGGCGTCGACTCGGCCTTCGTCCAGGGCCGCGACCCGGCCACGATCGACGCCGAGCTCGCGCAGAGCGAGGCGGGCCGGGAGTGGCTCGAGGACCTGGAGCAGGTCAAGGACCCGTGGTTCAACATGGCCACCGGCGACGGCCTCTACCACTACTACCGCAGCTGGCTCGACGATCCCTCGATCCCGTACGCCGCGCTCGTCGGGCACATCAGCGCGCTGCACTCCGGCCAGCAGATCGAGCGGCCGACCGAGGAGATCCGCGCCGAGCGCGAGCGCCTGGCCGAGGAGTACGGGGCGCTGCTCGACGAGGATGCGCGGGGGACCTTCGGCGACCTGCTGGCTCTCTCACGCACGGTGTTCCCCTACGTCGAGGAGCACAAGTTCTTCTGCGACTACTGGTTCCTCACCGAGCTGGTGGAACAAGATCCGCGAGTTCGGGGCGCTGCTGGCGCGGCACGGCTTCCTCGAGGATGGCGAGGACGTATTCCAGCTCTCGCGCTACGAGGTGGCCTCGGCGCTCGACGAGCTGGTGCTGAGCTGGGCCACGGGTGGGCAGCCGCTGGGGCCGCACCACTGGCCGCCGATCGCCGCTCGGCGCAAGGAGCTGCTGGCGCGCCTGGCCGAGTGGACGCCGCCGCCGGCACTCGGGCGTCACGCCCGAGGCGGTCACCGATCCGATGACGATCATGCTCTGGGGCGTGACCACCGACCGGGTGCGCGAATGGGCGCGCCACCAGGAGGGTGGGCACACGCTCAACGGCGCCGCCGCCTCGCCCGGCCAGATCGAAGGCGTGGCGCGCGTGGTCCGCTCGGTGGACGAGATCGGAAACGTGCGCGAGGGCGAGATCCTCGTCTGCGGGAGCACCTCGCCGGCGTGGGCGCCGATCTTCTCCAAGATCACGGCCACCGTCACCGACGTCGGGGGCGTGATGTCGCACGCGGCGATCGTCTGCCGCGAGTACGGCCTCCCCGCGGTCGTCGGGACGGGCCGCGCCACCTCGGCGATCCGAACCGGCCAGACGATCCAGGTCGACGGGACGACCGGCGTGGTCACGCTCGTCGACGGCGGCGGCGATGGCTGAGCACGCCCGCTCGCTGGCGGAGCTGAGCCGCGCCGACGAGTCCGCGTTTGGCGCGCAAGAGCGCGAGCCTCGGCGAGCTGCTGCGCGCCGGCATCCCGGTTCCGCCCGGTTTCGCGCTCTCGACCGGCGCCTTCTCGGCGTTCCTGGCCGAGAACGACCTCGAGGACGAGGTGGCCGCGCGGCTGGCGGAGGCGGCGCCCGGAGACCTGCAGGCGGTCAGCGCCGCCTCGGAGGCCATTGCCGCCGCGATGCGCGCGGCGCCGCTGCCGAGCGCGGTGCGCAACGAAGTGGAGCGGACGCTACCCCGAGCTGGCCGAGGATGACCCCCCGGTCGCGGTTCGCTCGAGCGCCACCGGCGAGGACAGCGCCGAGGCGACGTTCGCCGGCCAGCAGGAGACCTACCTGTGGGTTCGCGGCGCCGACGCCGTGTGCGAGGCGGTGCGCGACTGCTGGATCAGCCTCTACAGCCCGACCGCGCTCTCCTACCGCGCGCGCCTGGAGAACGCGCCCGGCGCCCGCGATGGGCGTGACGATCCAGCGGATGGTCGACGCCGAGGTCTCGGGGGTGATGTTCACATGCAACCCCGTGAGTGGCGACCCCAGCATGGTCGCGATCAACTCCTCCTGGGGGCTCGGCCTCGCCGTGGTCGGAGGCGAGGTCTCTCCGGACGACTTCCTCGTGAGCAAGGTGACGCGCGAGGTCGTGCGCGAGCAGATCCAGTGCAAGGACCTCGAGTACGTGCCCGATCCCGTCCGGCGCCGGGGCGGCCAAGCGCGAGGTCCCCGCCGACCGCCGCGACGCTCCCTCGCTCGACCGCGCCGCGCTCACCGCGCTCGTGGATCTCGCGCGGCGCGTGCAGAGCCACTTCGGATCCCACCAGGACATCGAGTGGGCGATCGAGCGCGGGACGCCGCCACCCGAAGGGCTGTTCGTGGTCCAGTCGCGCCCGGTCACCGGGTTGCCCCAGCGCCCGGCGCCACCGGCCGCGGACGCCATGTCGCTGGTCATGAGCACGTTCGGCGCCGGCAGGCCGGACAGGAGCGCCTGAGCACGTGGCCCTGAGCGACGACGATGTGCGGGAGATCCTGCGCATCATCGCCGAGACGCCGCTCCACGAGCTGCGGCTCGAGACCGAGGGGTTCTCGCTGTACGTCCGCAAGGGCGCACCCGGGGAGCCTTCGGCCCGCGCGCCGGAGACGCGGCGGGCGCAGGAACCGGCGACCACGCCCGAGGCCAGACCCGAGCCCGAAGCCAAGCCACAGCAGCCTGCCGACCGCGATGGGGCGGTGCCGATCGAGGCGCCGATGCTGGGCACGTTCTACCGCGCCCCCGGTCCCGGCGAGGACGCGTTCGTGGAGGTCGGCGCCACCATCGAGGCCGACAGCACCGTGTGCATCATCGAGGTCATGAAGATGATGAACTCGGTGCCGGCCGGGGTCGCGGGCACGGTCGTCGAGGTGGCAGCGGAGAACGGGGAGCTCGTCGAGTACGGCCAGCCGCTCTTCTACGTGCGCCCGGCATGAAGCGGGTGTTCATCGCCAACCGCGGCGAGATCGCGCTGCGGATCGTCCAGGCCTGCCGCGAGCTCGACCTCGAATGCGTGGTCGGCGCCTCCGAGGCGGACCGCAGCGGGCTGGCGGCGCGGCAGGCCGATCGCGCGGTGTGCATCGGCCCCGCTCCGGCGGCGCGCAGCTACCTGCGCCCCGAGGTGATCGTCGCCGCCGCGCTCGGCACCGGCTGCGACGCGATCCACCCGGGCTACGGCTTCCTGTCCGAGAACCCGCGCCTGGCCGCGCTCGCCGCCGAGCACGGGCTGACGTTCGTCGGCCCGGCGGCCGAGGTCATCGAGCTCGCCGGGGACAAGCTGCGCGCTCGGGAAGCGGCCGCGGACGCCGGCGTGCCCATCCTGCCCGGGCGGGAGGTCGAGTCCGGCGCGCGGGCGCTCGATGCGGCGGAGGAGATCGGCTACCCGGTGCTGGTCAAGGCCGCCGGCGGGGGCGGCGGGCGCGGCATCAAGCTGGCTCACGACGCCGACGGGCTCGAGGCGCTCGTCGGGCTCGCGCGCAGCGAGGCCGAGGCGGCGTTCGGCGACGAGCGCGTCTACCTCGAGCGCTTCATCGCCACCGCGCGCCACATCGAGGTGCAGATCGCCGCCGGCGCGCGACGGGGAGGTCGCTGCACCTCGGCGAGCGGGACTGCTCGATCCAGCGCCGCTACCAGAAGGTGGTCGAGGAGGCGCCCGCGCCGGGGCTCGATCCGGCGCTGCGCGACGCGATCACCGAGGCCGCCGTCCGCCTCGCCGAGGCCATCGGCTACCGCAACCTGGGCACGGTCGAGTTCGTCCTCGACCCCGCGAGCCGCGAGTTCTACTTCCTGGAGATCAACTGCCGCATCCAGGTCGAGCACCCGGTGACCGAGGCGGTGACCGGGCGCGACCTCGTCGCGCTCCAGCTCCGGATCGCCGACGGGCAGCCGCTCGGCTTCGCCCAGTCCGACGTCCACCTGGACGGGCACGCGATCGAATGCCGCCTGAACGCCGAGGACGTCGCCCACGGCTTTCGCCCGACGCCCGGCACCCTCTCCCTGTTCTCGATCCCCGAGCGCCGAGGACTCCGCGTCGACACCCACTGCCACACCGGCGCGGTCGTGCCGCCCTTCTACGACTCGCTGCTGGCCAAGATCATCGCCCACGGCCCCGACCGCGACAGCGCCATCGACACTCTCCTCGACGTCCTCGAGGACGTCGACGTGGAGGGCGTCGAGACCAACCGCACGCTGCTGCTGAGCGTGCTCGGCCACCCCGACTTCCGGGGTGCGGCCGTGAGCACGGACTGGCTGGAGCGCGCGCTGGCATGAACGACGCGCGGACGATCGACCTCGTCGACACGACGACGCGCGACGGCAACCAGAGCGTGTGGAGCGCCACCGGGCTGACCACGCCCGACGTGGTGGCGATCGCGCCCACGCTCGACCGCGTCGGCTACCACGCGCTCGACTTCACCTCGAGCACCCACCTGGCCGTATCCGTGCGCTTTCACCGCGAGGACCCGTGGGAGCGGATCCGGTCGGTCAGCGAGGCGATGCCGAACACGCCGCTGGGGATGATCACCACCGGCATGCGCTTCATCTCCTGGGTCCCCGCGGCCGAGGACGTGATGCGGCTGTCGTTCAGGCTCGTGGTCCGCCACGGGCTGCGCCGGCTCCAGATCGCCGACCCCTCCAACCATCCCGACCGTCTGCGCGCGATCGCGCGGATGGCGCGCGAGGAGGGCTTCGAGGAGATCGTCGTCGGGCTCACGTACTCGATCAGCGACGTCCACACCCACGCCTACTACGCCGAGCGCGCGGCCGCGCTCGCCGATTGCGCCGACATGGACCGCATCTACCTGAAGGACCCGGGCGGGCTGCTCACCCCGGCCGCGGTCCGGGAGCTCGCGCCGCACTTCCTGGCGGCGGCGGGCGATCGGATCGCGGAGCTCCACAGCCACTGCACGATCGGGCTGGCCCCGCTCACCTACGTCGAGGGCGTCCAGAGCGGCTTCGCGGTCGTGCACACCGCGAGCGGGCCGCTGTCGCGCGGCAGCTCCCAGCCCGAGGTGACGAGCACGGTCCGCAACCTCGAGGCGTTGGGGTACTCGCACCGGCTCGACCTCGAGGCGCAGGCGGTCGTCTCCGAGCACTTCGCTGCGCTCGCCCAGGAGAAGGGCCTGCCCGCGGGAGCGCCGCGCGAGTTCGACGCCGGCTACTACCGCCACCAGCTCCCCGGTGGGATGGTGACGACGACGCGCCGGATGCTCGAGGAGGTCCGCCGTCCCGAGCTGTTCGACGCCGTGCTCGAGGAGGTGGGGCGGGTGCGCGCGGAGATGGGCTATCCGATCCTGGTCACGCCCGTGTCCCAGTTCGTGGCCAGCTCAGGCCGCCCGCAACGTCATCGACGGGGAGCGGTGGCGGGCGTTCTCGGACGAGACCATCCGCTACTTCCTCGGCCACTACGGCGACGCCCCGGCGCCGTTCGATCCCGAGGTGGCCGAGCGGGTGCTGGCCGACCCGCGCGCCGGGAAGCTGGGCGAGCTGCGGCCGATCACGCTCGAGGGCGCGCGGCGGCGCTTCGGGGAGCGGATGCTCCGAGGAGGAGCTCCTGCTCCGGCTGACCATGCCCGCCGAGCAGGTCGACGCGATGGTGGCGGCGCGCGGCGAGCGCCCGCCGGCGATCCCGCGGCCGCGGCGGCGGCGCTCCCCGTGGGTGACGCTGCTCTCAGAGCTCGCGGCTCGCCCCGACATCAGCGAGCTCTCGCTCGAGCGCGACGACGGCCGCCTGGAGTGGCGCCGTGCTTGACCTCGACGGCGCGCGCGGGTTCGTATTCGACGTCGACGGCACGCTCGTGCACCGGGGACCGGACGGCCGCGCGCGTCCGGCGCCGGGCGCGGTCGAGGTGCTCGAGCGCATCCGCGCCTCGGGGCGGCCGCTCGCGCTCTTCACCAACGGCAGCCACGTGCCCTCGGCGGCGCTCGCCGCCGGCCTGCGCGACGACGGGCTCCCGGTCTCCGACGCGGAGATGCTCACCCCGACCGACAGCGCCGTCACCTACCTGCGCGCCACCCACCACGACGATCGCGTGCTCCTGTTCGGCTCGGACGCGATCGCCGACCACATGCGCGAGGCGGGCGTCGAGCTCGCCACCGGCGAGGACGCCGAGGCGGTGTACGTGGCCCACCTCCAGCAGGTCGAGCTCGACGACATCGAGCGGGCGGCGCGGGCCGTGTTGCGCGGCGCGCCGCTCCTGACCGCGAGCTACGTCCGCGGCTACGCGGGAGCCAACGGCATCATCTTCAGCCGCGGGGCGATGATCACCGCGGCCATCGCCAAGGTCACCGGCGCCCGGCCGCGCGTGCTCGGCAAGCCCTCCCGGGCCGCGGTGGCGGAGATCTCGAAACGGCTGGGCGTACCCAGCCGGGAGATCGTCGTGACCGGGGACGACCTGGGCATGGACGTGGCACTGGGACGGCTCGGGCGCGCGCGGACGATCCTCGTCCGCAGCGGGATCAGCGGTCAGGTCGACCTCGACCGCGTGCCGGAGCGACGGCGGCCCGACGCTGTGATCGACAGCGTGGCCGACCTGCTCCCCGCTCTCTGAGTTCTCGCCACCCGCCCCGCGCAGTACGCGCGGTCTCTCTCGTGGAGCGGGATTTCCCAGGGACGGCAGGGGAGGCCCCGCCGGACCGTGCGGAGCCTCCCCGGTCCCCCTGCCAACCGTCCCGGGCTGTGTGCGGGGTAGCTTCAGCCCGAGGTGGAGCCCGACCCGGAGCCGCTCTGCTCCTGATGGCGGGCATGCTGTGAGACGCACTTGCCGAAGGCATTCCGGTGGTTCCGGTTCGTCCCGTAGGTCTGCTCGAACGTCGACTTCCCGAGCGCCGTGCGCTCCTGACGGCACTGCTTCTCGGCCTGGTCGCGAGGCGTCTGACTGGACGAGCCCGAGCTCTTGTTGTGTCCGGGCGCGTTCTGCGAGTTGCCGTGCGTGTGACTGTGCGAGTGCGCGAGCGCCGTCGCCGGCAGCGCGCCCACCGCCAGGGCGACGATCGCGATGGCGATTCTCAATGGCATCTTCATTCGTACCTCCTCGTGGCCTCGTGGCCCCAGGCAGGGGCCGTTCCGGCGTCGGCCGATTCGTCGTTCGGAGCTAGGTACGCGCGGCCCGGGCGAACGTCAGGAGCTACTTCGGCCAGAACTCGCGAGGCCGTGGGCAGAGCCGTGGCCCTTGGCCGAGCCCCTGCGCCGGGGAGCCGGGCAGCTTCGTGTGGCCCGGGGCGTTCGCCGACACGGAGAGCCCCGGTGGCAAGCCGGAGTTCCCGGCGCCGTTGCCCGGGCCGGTCGCCGTCCCGGACGTGTGCGGGTTGCCGTGCGCGCTCGCGCTCCTGTTGTGGCCGGGCGCGTTCTGTGAGTTGCCGTGCGAGCGCGGCGGAGGCGTGGTCGTGACCGGAGTGCTCGCCTGCGGTCGCGTCGCGCTCGGCGCCGCGGTCGATCCCCGCGCGTGCGCGCCGTTCTGGTGCGTCGCCGAACTCGCTCTCGGCGCTGCCCTGGCGCCTGCGCTCGCCGCCCGGTGGCTGGACGCCGCCGTGCGAGCCTGTGCCGACGCCTTCCCGGCCTTCGCGGCGGAGGAGGGGCCGGTCGGACGCGTGGCCGGCCGCGCCAGGGTGCCGCCGGCTGAGGCCGGCGCCTCGACGGCCGCCGGGCGGGCCTGCGGTGCGCCTGCGCGGTGCGCCGTCGGCCCCAGCGCCGCGCCCACGCCCAGGGTCGCGGTGGCGGCCAGCGCCACCGTGGTGGCGACCTTCGCGCCGCTCAGGCCCAGCGCCGTCTTGCCCGCGGCTCCGGCGCCCAGCGCGCCGCCACCCGAGCTTCCGCCCGCGCCCGACGCCCCGGCGCCGAGCGTCCGGCTCAGCAGCAGCGCGGTCGCCGCCGGAGGTAGCGCCGGCGCCAGCGCCCGCAGGTCGGCCGAGCGGGAGGGGATCGCGGCGGCGAAGGCCGCGCACGCGGCGCAGTCGCGCAGGTGGGCGGCCACCTTGCGCCCCTTGAGCGCCCGGCGGTCGCCGTTCGAAATCGTCCGGCAGATCTCATCGCACGGGGTCATGCGCCCCTCCTCGAGCTCGGCGAGCCCCCGGCGCGCCTCGAAGATCGTCTGCTTGGCCGCCCCCACCGTGGTCGTGAAGCGCGAGCGCGATGTCCTCGTGCGAGAGTCCGCTCAGCTCGCGCAGGAGAAGCGCCGCGCGCTGGCGCTCGGGGAGCGCGCGCAGGTCGGCCACGAGCCGGCGCAGCCGCTCGTGCTGCTCGACCGTCTCCTCGGTGTCGCCGACGCGTCGCCGGCATCTCGTCGGGCAGCTCGGCGTCGGGACGCCGCCGCCGGATGATGTTGATCGCCTCGTTGTGGGCGATCCGGTAGAGCCATGGCCGCAGCGGCGCGTCCCGCCGGCGTTCGCGCAGGGCGGAGAAGGCGGACGTGAACGTCGACTGCAGCGCATCCTGGGCGTCGGCGTCGTCGCGCAGCATCGACCGGCAGTAGCGGTAGAGCTGCTGGTGGTAGCGGTGGTAGAGGGCCGCGAACGCGCGCTCGCTCCCGTTCCCGACGAGCCTCGCCAAGCCCTCGTCTCGCGCTGTCGCGATCCGTCCGGGTGTGTCCAAACCAAGGCTGTGGGCTTCCATCAAGCATCCATGGGGCCTAAACGCCCCGCCGGCGAAAAAGTCAGGCCGTGTGTCAAGGCTACCCGCGTGACGCGCCCTCGCACGCCGGTCGCTCGGCGCGGGTGGCGCCCACGGCCGCGCGGCCGCGGGCGCCACGCCACCGGCATCAGGCGAAGATCGACCCGCCGCCGTCGCCGCCGCAGAGCACGCCGACGACCGTACCCGTGCCGGGATGGCCGGGGTCGCCGGCGTAACCGGGATCGACCTGCACGAGCACGACCTCGGTCGTGTCGCCCGAGATCACCGAGCCGCTCTTGCTGATCTGGCTCGAGACGATCACCGGGATCATCCCGTCGACGGTGGCCGGCGGATGCGAGCTGTTGCCGGGAGCCGTCGACCAGGGCGTGCCGCAGGTGGCGGTGCGCGTTGTCGGCGAAGCCCTTGAACGAGGCCGGCGCCGAGCCGGTGCTCAGCGGGTTGTCCTTCCACCACTGGGCGCCCCAGAACGTCACCTGGCTTCCCATCTGGGCGTTCTGGTCGCCGATCACGAACGTCCCGGGGTTCGAGGGCTGATTGGCCATCGCGCTCGAGGCGAGGGCGAGCGAGGCGAGCGCAGCCGCCGCTCCGGAGATCGCCAGCCGGCTCCACCGGCGCGGCATGGAATGGGTCATCTTCTGCTCCTTGATCGAGATCGCTACCGGATCCCAGTAGCGGCCCGCACGGGCGTTGTCGCGATCGGGGAGCGCCGGCCGCGGACGGAGGTTCGAGCCGGTCCCCGCGCGCCCTCGTCCTTTAGTCCAGTGCCCGCGCCCGCGTCTCGGGTTGGCTGCGCGGCTGGCGGCGCGGCTCGAACCCCGGCAGCACGAGCTCGACCTCCGCGCCATGCCCTGCCGCCGGGTCGCGGGCGTGCACCTCGCCACCGTGGGCCTCGGCGATGGCGCGGACGATGGCCAGCCCGAGCCCCGCGCCACCGGCGGAGCGGCTGCGCGAGGGGTCGGTGCGATGGAAGCGCTCGAACACGCGGTCGCGTTCGGCCGGCGGGATGCCCGGCCCGTCGTCGATGACCGTGAAGCGAAGGCGATCGCTCCCCTCGCGCGCGACATCGAGGCGCACCAGGCCCGTGTCGGGCGCCGTGTGCTCGATCGCGTTGCCGGCGAGGTTCCGGAGCGCCTGCGCGAGGCGGTCGGGATCGGCGCGCAGGGTGCCGTCGGGGACCGCTCCGAGCTCGTATTGGCGCTCGGCGGTGAGGCTGACGCCGTCCCACAGGTCGCCGACGAACGAGCGCAGGTCGATCCGCTCGGTGTGGAGGAAGTCGTTCTCCTCGGCCCGCGCCAGCAGCAGGAGGTCGTTGACGAGGCGGCTGATCCGTGTGATCTCCGCCTGCACCAGCCGCTCGACGCGCCTGACCTCGTCGACCGGTGGGTCGGGCTGGGCGGCGAGGACATCGAGCTGACCGCGGATCACGGTCAGCGGCGTGCGCAGCTCGTGCGAGGCGTCGGCGATGAAGTCCCGCTGGCTGGCGAAGGCCTCGGAGAGCCGGTCGAGCATGTGGTTGAAGGCGTCGGCGAGTACCTGGACCTCGCTGCCGGCGCGCTCGGAGGTCTTCATCCGTGGCGCCAGGTCGCCCGCGTCGACGCGCGTGGCGATGGCGGCGAGCCGGCGCAGGGGCGCCGAGACCTGCGCGCCGGCGAAGTAGGAGGCCAGCAGGGCGAGCGCGATCGTCAGCGCGCCGGCCAGCAGGAACGCCCGCGCCACCCCGTCCTGGGCGCGATCGATGATCGTGAGCGGCTCGCCTGCGCCGGCCACGGCGCGTACCCCGCCGATCGTGACCGGACGCTCGAGGAGCCGCACGGCCCCGACGTCCGGCACCTGACGCACCGAGTAGCCGAGCTGCGGCACGCGCAGCTGGCGTGCCTGGGCGTTCTCGTTCGCCTGCTCCGGCGCGGTCTCGCCGTCGTCGGCTGATCTGATCCCGAACACCTCCGGGTGATTGCTGACCGGGCCGGCGCCCGGGATGAGCGCGAACAGCAGCGTCGACGTTGCGCTGTAGTTCTGCGAGCCCATGTAGCGGTCCGCGGCGGCGGCGAGCTGGGCGGGATCGCCGGTGCTCGCGCGCAGCGACTGCGCGAGCTGCGAGGTGTCCCCGGCGAGGTCGCCGTCGATCTGGCTCTTGAGCTCGGTGCCGGTGTCGTTGTAGACGACGACGAAGATCGCCGCCACGGAGACGAGCATGACCACCGCGACCCAGAGGGTCAGCCGCCACCGCAGCGACGGCGGCACCCGCGCGCTAATCCGCGCCATCGAAGCGGTAGCCGACGGAGCGGACCGTGACGATCGTCGGGTGGTCCGCGTCGCTGCGCAGCTTGCGGCGTAGATAGCCGATGTACACGTCGACGACGTTCGTGCCCGGATCGTAGTCGTAGCCCCATACGGTGCGGAGGATCTGCTCGCGCGAGAGGACGTGGCCGCGGTTTCGCATCAGGTAAACGAGCAGCTCGAACTCCGTGGTGGCGAGACGGACGAGCTCGCCGCCCCGGCGCACCTCTCGCGTCAGCAGGTTGACGTCGATCCCTCCGGCGCTGAGCATCGTTGTCGGCGTCTGTGCCGCCGTGCGCAGCTGGGCGCGGATGCGCGCGGCCAGCTCGCTGAGCGAGAACGGCTTGGTCAGGTAGTCGACGGCGCCGGCGTCGAGGCCGGTGACGCGCTGCTCGACCTCGGCCTGCGCAGTGAGGATGATCACCGGGAGGGCCGGGTTGGCCCGGTGCAGCATGGCGAGGACCTCGAGGCCGCTGCGCTCAGGGAGCATCAGGTCGAGCACGACCAGGTCGATCTCCTCGCTCAGCGCCTTCTCGGTGCCGGTGACGCCGTCGAGCGCCGAGAGCACCTCGAAGCCGTGCGATCGCAGCCCCCGCTCCAGGAAGTCGACGATGCCGGGCTCGTCCTCGATGACCAGGATGCGGTTCTCCATGACGGTGCGCTCAGCGGGAGAACACCGCGAAGAAGTCGCGGTCATCCGGTGTCAGGTAACGCAGCGGCGAGCGGTCCATGTTCGCGAGCAGGTTCGCGGGATCCCTCGCGCCGGGGAGGCGGTAGGTGATGAAGCTCGTCCAGTAGGTGTTGATGTCCAGCTCCATCGCGCGCACCGCGCCGGCATGAGTCATCACGCTGGCGAGCGAGCGAAGGCCCTGTTCGGGACCCGCGGCGTAGATCAGGTTTCCGTGGCGGTCGACACCGAGGGCCGAGCGCCACACCAGGGCGGCGTTGCCGAGCGTCGCGCCCCACTGCGGCCCGTCGTTGAGGTTCGGGTTGGGGTGGCCGTGGTTGACGATCAGCGGAAGGTTCTGGCGGGCGTACGCGACGTCCGGGCCGGCGACGGCGCCACCGTGCCAGGCGACGACGTCGATCCGGCCCCCGGCGTAGCGGACGATCGTCGCCATGCCCGGGTCGAGCGGAGTGTAGGTGTGGCCGTGATAGGCGAACCCACCCGTCGAGTCGCGCAGCTTGAAGGCGCTGTTGAACGTCGCCACGAGCCGGCCGCGCAGGGCCGGCGGAACCTCCTCCGGGCCCCGGGAGGGCAGCGCGACGGCGGGCTCCTGGACGCCCGGGTAGAGCTGCACCGAGGTCCGGGTGTGGTCGATCCAGGCCACGCCCGCGACGGCGCGCGGGTAATCGACCGGGTTCGGGCGGAACTGCGTGATCAGCACCGGTGGCCCCGCGCCGCCGGCGGCGAAGGTCGGCTTCCACACGCCCTCGCCGGGGAGGCCGTGGGCGACGAGCGGTGCGATGTTCGCCGGCCGATAGTGCGTCGCCCGGTGGCGGAGGGCCGGGACCGCGGCCAGGGCACCGGACTGATGGGGAAGCGCGTGCAGGGCCGCGCCGCCCTTGGCCGGCGCGGTCAGCGAGTAGTAGGCGTTCTCGATCTCGTCGACGACGCCGCGGCCGCCGTTGGCGCGGACCCACTCGACGG
This sequence comes from uncultured Solirubrobacterales bacterium, assembly GCA_963839105.1. GTDB lineage: Bacteria > Actinomycetota > Thermoleophilia > Solirubrobacterales > Solirubrobacteraceae > Palsa-465. The sequence goes on along the minus strand of CAWITQ010000008.1, from coordinate 92,496 downwards.
TGCGGATGAAGAAGCTCGAGTTGGATGGCCCCGCCACCGAGTGCGCGAACGACACGATCGCCGGGATCAGGCACAGCAGCGCCGCGCCGAGCAGGATTCGGCGCGCGCGGCGCCAGCCCCCGGGACGGTGGGGATCCTCGGCGCCGACGTTCCACAGGTCCCGGGTCGGCCGGGGTGACCTGGTGGTGCTCAGCATCTCCACCTTAAGTGTGATGCGAAAGCGGGCGTCCGGCGCTAAAGCGCACCTGAGAAGGTCCTCATCTGCGGCGTAGGTCGTCGTCGAGAGGGGCAACTAGCCTTTGCCAGATGGACGAGGAGCTGACAGGGCTGCGTCGCGGTGAGGCCGCGGTGTCGCTCCAGGCGCCCGCCGCCGGGTGGTCGCCTCGAGCCGTTCTCCTGACCCTGCGCCCGCGGCAGTGGATCAAGAACGTGCTCGTGGTTGCGGCTCCGGCGGCCGCCGGAGCTCTCGGTCACGATGACGTCCCGCTTCGGGTGTCGCTCGCCTGCGTGGCCTTCTGCCTGATCGCGTCCGGCATGTACGCGATCAACGACGTGCTCGACGCGCCCGAGGACCGCCTGCACCCCCGCAAGCGCCATCGCCCGGTGGCGGCCGGAGAGCTCGGCGCGCTGCCGGCCGGCGCATTGGGATGCTCGCTGGTGGCCGCGGGATTGGCCCTGTGCGTGCTCGTGCGGCCGCGGCTCGGCCTCGTCGGCCTTGCTTATGTCGCGCTCACCGTCAGCTATGCCCTGATCTGGCGGCGCGTCGTGTTCCTGGACGTCGCCGCGATCGCCGGCGGGTTCGTTTTGCGCGCCCTCGCCGGCGGCGTCGCCGCGCCGGTGGCGCTGTCGCGCTGGTTCGTGCTCGTGGTGACATTTGCGGCCGTGTTCGTCGCGGCGGGCAAGCGCCAGGCTGAGCTCCGGCGCGTCTCCGTTGCGGGCGGCGGCCGTCGCGTCCTCGGTCGCTACACCGAGCGCCGGCTGGCACTGATCGCTCTGGGCAGCGGCGTGCTGGCGCTCGCCGCGTATTGCGGCTGGGCGCTGCAGCTCCCGGCCGTGCACGGAATTCCGTGGAGGATGCTGACGCTGATCCCGGTGGTGGTGGCGATCGGGCGATACGGGGCGCTCGTGCGCGCGGGCCATGGCGAGGCGCCCGAGGACCTCGTCCTCGGGGACCGGGTCCTGGCGCTGGCGGGGGTCCTCTGGGTGGCGCTGTTCGCGCTGGGTGTCCATGCCGCAGGCTGAGGTCCTCACCTCGCCGCGGGCGGCGGCGACCTCGCCGGTCCGGGTCAGCGGATGGGGCGGTGGCGCGGGCGCGGAGGTCGATCTGGCCCGCCCCGGCGGTGTCGATGAGCTGCGCGCGGCGCTCGCCCGCGGCGCACCCGCGATCGCCCGCGGGATGGGCCGCAGCTACGGCGACGCCGCGCAGCTGGCCGGTGGGCTGGTGATCGACGTGACCGGGCTGCGGGGCTTCGCGCTCGACCGCGAGCGCGGCGTGCTCACCGCCGAGGCCGGCGTGACGCTGGCGCAGGCGCTCGACGCGGTCGTTCCCGCCGGCTGGATGCTCCCGGTCGTGCCCGGAACCCAGCACGTCACGATCGGCGGCGCGATCGCCGGCGACATCCACGGCAAGAACCACGCCGTCGTCGGCACGTTCGGGAGCCACGTACAGGAGCTCGGGCTGATGCGGCCAGACGGCGAGGTGATGGAGCTCGTGCGGGGACGCGATGACGAGCTCCTGCTGGCCACGATCGGCGGGATGGGTCTGACCGGCGTGATCGTGTGGGCGCGGATCGCGCTGCGGGCCGTCAGCTCTCCCTGGGTCGCCGTCGACGCCGACCGGGCGGACACGCTCGACCAGGTGCTGGACGCGCTGCGCGCGCCGGGCGGCTCTCACCGGGTCGCCTGGCTCGACCTGCTCGGCCCGCGGGCCGGACGCGGCATCGTCACGCGGGCCGAGCACCTGCCCGCGGCGGATGCTCCTTCTCGGCGTCGGGGCCGGCCGACGGTGCGAGCGCGGGTCACGGTTCCCGCGCGCTGGCCGGGGGGCGCGCTGCAGCCGGCGACGATGCGGGCGTTCAACGAGCTGCGCTTTCGCCGCGCGCCGCGTACCGTGCGCGGGGCGGTGGAGTCGATCGGGCACCACATGTTCCCACTCGACGCGCTTGACGCGTGGCCGCGGCTGTACGGGCCGCCAGGGCTTCTACCAGTACCAGCTCGTCGTGCCCTACGGGGCCGAGTCGCGTCCTCGAGCGCGTGATCGAGCTGCTGCACCGTGACCGCACGCCGTGCTTCCTGGCCGTGCTCAAGGACTTCGGGCCCGAGAACGACGCGCCGCTCTCGTTCCCGCTCGCCGGCTGGACGCTCGCGCTCGACATCCCGCGCGGCGCGCCCCGCGGCGCGCTCGACGATGGAGCGCTTCGACCAGCACGTCGCCGAGGCCGGCGGGCGCGTGTACCTGAGCAAGGACGCGCGCCTGCGGCCGGAGGTCCTGGCCGCGATGTACCCGCGCCTCGAGGAGTGGCGCGCGGCGCGCGACCGGATCGACCCCGACGGCGTGTGGCGCTCGGACCTCGCGCTCCGAACCGGGCTGGTGGCGAGATGAAGCACGTCCTGGTGCTGGGCGGGAGCTCGGAGATCGCCGTGGCGATCGTGCGCCGGCTGATCCGCGAGGGGCCGGTCCGCCCGTACCTGCTCGGCCGCGACCGCGAACGGCTCGCCCAGGCGCTCGACGCGCTCCAGCGGGCGGGCGCAGAGGCCGGGGAGCTCGACGTCGTCGACGCCGACGACGTCGCTTCGCACGCGGCGGCGGTGGCGCGGGCGTTCGAGTCCGCCGGCGGGTTCGACCTGGTCATCCTCGCCGTCGGCGTGCTCGGCGCGCAGACCGGGCTCGACGCCGGGCGCGAGCAGGCGCTCGAGGTCATGCGCGTCAACTTCGTCGGCTCGGGCTCGCTCGCTGCTCGAGGCGCTGACGCGGCTGCGCGCGCAGGCACGGGGGACGCTCGTCGTGCTCTCGAGCGTCGCCGCCGAGCGGCCGCGCGCGGGCAACGCGATCTACGGCGCGGCCAAGGCCGGGCTCGACGCGCTCGCCCAGGGGCTCGCCGACGCACTTGCCGGGAGCGGCGTGCGCGTGCTTGTCGTGCGCCCCGGGTTCGTCATCGACCGGATGACCGACGGCCTGCCCCAGGCGCCGTTCGCCACCCGTCCCGAGGTCGTCGCCGACGCGACCGTGCGCGCTCTGGAGCGCGGCGATCACACCGTCTGGGTGCCGGGGCGCCTGCGCTACGTGTTCGCGGTCCTGCGCCACCTGCCCCGGCCGCTCTATCGGAGGCTTCCGCTGTGAGGCTCGCGATCGACGCCGTCCTCGCCGCCGGCGCGGCCGTTGCGCTGCTCGTGCTCTCGCCCGGCGTGGCCATCGCGGCGATCGTCGCCCTGCTCGTGCTGCTGCTGGGCGTGGTCAGCTTCGGCGTCGAGGCGGTCGTCGTCCGCCGCCGCGCGCGGCGGCGTAGCCCCTATTAGTGCGCCGCGCCGAGCTGGGGGCGTCCCGCCGGCGGGCCGGCCGGCGCGGCCACGGCCGCCTGCGCCGGCGCCAGCAGCCACGCCGCGACCACGATCAGGGCGAACGCCAGCACGTGGAGCAGCACCATCGCGGGCCGGTGCCCGAGTGGGTCGCCGAACACGGCCAGCCCGCCGAGGATCGAGACGATGTTGTTGCCGGCGGTCATGAGCGCGATCACCGGCATCGGCCTCCCTGACTGCAGCGCGCGCTGGAAGCAGAAGAAGCGCGCCGACGCTGGCGATGATCGTGGCGATCAGCCACGGCGAGGTGGCCGCGGCGCCGATCCCGTGGCGGCCGGCGAGCCCGGTCAAGGCCTTGATCGCCACGTCGGCGGCGCCGTAGAGGACGCCGCCGGCGGCGGCGAGCATCTGCGTCCGCCGCTGCCTGAGCGCCAGCAGGCACGCGCCGGCGGCCATCGAGGCGATCAGGTAGAGGCCGAGCGCGCGATTGTGGAAGTCCGAGTGGACGCCGACGTCGCCGCGCCCGATGACGAGCACGAGCAGCGCCACCACGACGAGGCTGATCCCGGCGAGCTCGCGCGGCGGTGAGCCGGTGGCCGAGCACGCGGACCGCCACCGGCGCCAGCACCGCGATCCCGCCGATCAGGAAGGCCTGGACGAGCGACAGCGGAGCCTGGGTGAGGGCGGCGATGCTGATCGCCCACCCGGTGATCCCGAGCACGCCGCCGGCCAGCCACAGCCGCGAGCGCAGCAGCGAGGCGAATGTCCGCACCGGGTGGCGGAACACGATCGCCGGCGCCGCGGCCGAGCCCGCGTGCTGGATCAGGTAGCTGGCGTTGAGCGCCACCGAGCCGGCGAGGGCCAGCGACAGGCCGATCGACGAGATGGCTCATAGGCAAGACCCTGCCCGGTCAGCGCGCCGGCGAAGCATGCGCGGTCAGCGCCGCTGCCGGGGCGCGAGCGCGCCGGCGCGCGGCGGCGCCGCCCGAGCAGCGTACGCGGCGATCAGGGCGGCTGCCGGCCAGGAGCTCGAGGAGCGCCACCACGCCGAGCCCCGCCGTGACCACGAGCACGAAGATCGTGAGGGCCACGGCGGCGAGGACGTCGACGGCGAAATCGCGCCGGAGCTGCTGCAGGCGGCGCCGGCGCCGGCGGCGCTCGACCCGGGTCGCCTCGGGCTCTGCGACCCGTGGCGGCGCGGCCGCGCCCGGCGGGCGGGCGCCGGGCGGCCGGGGTGCGCGCGCGCGGTCCGCAGGGGCCGAGCCGCTCACAGCCCCAGCGCCAGCGTCGCCAGCCAGACCGCGCCCGTGAGCTGCATGAAGCGATCGCCGAACAGGATGTCCTCGGGCGCGCCGGCGGCACCGCTCGCTGACGAGCAGTCCGTAGCGGAGCATGGCGACGGTGAACGGGACGATCGTGATCTCGCGCCACGGCACCGACGCCGAGGCCGTGACCGAGAACGCCCACAGGCAGTAGGCGCCGAGCGCCACCGCGGCCGCCACCGCGAGCACCAGTCGCGAGGAACTCGGCCGTGTACTGGTCGAGCACCGCGCGCGAGCGGCGCGCCGCCGGATCGAGGAAGTCGGCGTAGCGCTTGCCCGCGGCGACGAACAGCGCCGCGAACGACACAACGACCACGAACCAGCGCGAGCTCGGGACGTGCGCGGCGAGACCGCCGGCCAGCGCCCGCAGCAGGAAGGCGCCGGCGACCGCGCAGATGTCCGCGATCGCGATCCGCCGCAGCACGCACGGTGTAGGCGACGTTGAGTGCGGCGTAGGCCATCGCCACCGCGCCCACGGCGGCTCCGACGCGTCATCGCCACCGCGATTCCGAGGAGCACCGACACCAGGCCGGCGACCATCGCGTGCCCGGGCGCCACCGCCCCCGACGCGACCGGTCGGTGGCGCTTGATCGGATGGCGCCGGTCCTCGGGAGCGTCGTGCACGTCGTTGAGCAGGTACGCGCCGGTGGCCAGCAGGCAGAAGGCCACGAACGCCACCGACACCCGCTCGAGCGCGGGTACGCGACCGAGCGCGCCGGCGGCGAGCGGCGCGGCGAACACGAGCAGGTTCTTCGGCCACTGGTGGATGCGGGCGGCGCGGGCCCACGCACGAACGCCACCGTGGGGCGGTGCAGGGGAGCCACCACGCACGGCTCGGCACGGAGCGCGTCCGGGCTGGGCGCGCGATGGGGTCGGGGCTGGGCGGCGCCGGGGATCATCTGCAGGGCAATTCTTGGCCCTACCTAATCGCCTCCCTCCGCATCCGATGAGACTTCTCTAAACGCGGGCGCTGAACTCCCGGTGATGCCCGGCCCGCCTGCGTTCGCGTCCCCAAGCGCCGCTGGGCGGCGATGACTTCTCTAAGCCGGCCCGAAGTGACAGGAAGGCGCGGCAAGATAGCGAAGCGCTCTGCGGCTGTCTCGCCGGAGCGTCTCGACGCATGCCCTCCCACGCTCATCCCATCGCCGCGCCCCGGCCGGGCACGCCGCCCGCTCCCCGCGCGGCTGACGCCGCTGCGCAGGATGCGCAGGATCATCGCGCTCACGCTCTGCCTTTGCGCCGTCCCGGTTTTCATCTCCTATGCGACCACGATGCTCGGCTCGTCGAACTCGAGCTTCACGATCCGCTCGTTCGAATGGCTGCGCGACCACGGCGCGGCCACCGTCGCCTCCCAGGTCGAGAGCCTCTACTACTCGCTGAACGCGCCGTCGACCGGGCGGCCCGCGCCTGCGCTCGCTGCCGCTGCACGCGTCCGGGCGCGGCGGCAACGTTGCACCCGCCGAACATCGCGCCGTTCCTGGCGCCGGCGCTGCCGGGCGAGGGCACGTGGGTCCCGAGCGAGACCTGGAGCGGGGGCTCCGGCTCGCCGGTGCAGATCACGCAGTTCCGCAGCGACCCGAGCTACCCGCAGATGGTCGCCGGGGTGGCCTGGATCGACACGTCGCGGGCGTCGGTCCGGCTCTATCCCGGCCGCCTCGAGCCGTCGGTGCCGGTTCCGCGGGGTCCGATGGAGGTCCCCTCGTCGGCGCGCTCGCGGCTGCTCGCGACGTTCAACAGCGCCTTCAAGCTCGAGGACTCCGGCGGCGGGTTCGCTTCCGGCGGCCGCACGTACGTCCCGATGAAGGCCGGGATCGCGACGCTGGTCGGGTATACCGACGGCCGGGTCGACGTCCAGGCGTGGAGCGGTGGCGCCAGCGCGCCCGGCGACATCGCGTTCGCGCGCCAGAACCTGCCGCTGATCGTCTCCGGCGGCCGGCCCAACCCGAACCTGTCAGACGGTCCGGAGTGGGGGAAGACGCTCGGCAACGCGGTCCGGGTGTGGCGCTCGGGCGTCGGCGTCGACGCGCACGGGAACCTGATCTACGCGGCGGCCAACTATCAGACGGTCGGCTCGCTGGCCCAGATCCTGATCCACGCCGGCGCGGTCCGGGCGATGCAGCTCGACATCAACTCCTACTGGGTCACCTTCATCACCTACGCCCGGGCGGGCGCGGGCGCGCCGAGCAGCCTGCTGCCCGCGATGACGCGCGGGCCGCAGCGCTACCTCTCGCCGGACGACCGCGACTTCCTCGCCGTATACCTGCGGTAAACGAATCCGTTACCTCCGCTCCACATCCGCGTGCCCTGGGCGCCGGTGAGAATGCGCACAGGAAGCTGCGCGAGGTGGCGACCCGAGCCGATGACGGAGGTACGTCAATCCAAGGAAGGAGTACGTACCATGAGCATCTCCGCAGTAAATCCCGCCGGCCATCACCACCGCGTGCACCACCCGGCGCTCGCGTCGGCGGGAACGGCCAAGCAGTCGCAAGTCGGCCGCGTCTCCGCGACGGCCGATCGCAGCGGTGACAGCGACGCTGCTGTCACCAAGCAGGCCGGCGCGAGCTCGCGCTCGGTCGACGTGCACGCCTAGCGGTTCGCTGGGTCGTGAGAGCTAGGGCGTCGCGGCGCCGACGGCGCCCTCGCGCTTGACCTCGGGCGGGATCATCGGGCCCTCGCCCGAGGGGTCGACGATCCCCTCCTCGAGCCAGGTGTAGCGCCCGTCGAGGAGCTTGGCGGCGGCCGCGTTGTTCTCGTCGTCGTCGTTGGACCACAGCGCGGTGAACAGATCGTCGGCGCGGCGCTTGGCCTGGCGGCAGAACAGATCGGCCATCTCACGCGCCTGCTCGCGGCGCTCGGGGTGCTCGCGCCCGATCGTGTCGGCGTAGGCGACCGCCGAGGCCATCGCGAAAAGCTCGGCGCCGATGTCGACGATCCTGGCCAGGAACGCCTGCCGGTACTCGAGCTTGGCCTGCCAGCGGCGTCATCCCGTAGAACGTCGAGCGGGCGAGCTTGCGCGATGCGCGCTCGATGTAGCGCAGGTAGCCCGCCAGCTCGCCGAACTCGTCGTAGGAGCGCGGGTTCTGGCCCTTGCCGACGACGAGCTGGGGCAGCCACTTGGAGTAGAACGCCGCCGCCTTGCCCGCCGCCCTGCGCCTTGGTCTTGGCGTCGGTGTCCGTGTCGAGGATGTCGCCGGCGACCTGGAGGTGCTGGTCGACCGCCTCGCGCGCGATCAGCAGGTGCATGATCTCGGTCGAGCCCTCGAAGATGCGGTTGATCCGCATGTCGCGGAAGGCCGCCTCGACCGGCACCGGCTTCTCGCCGCGCGCCTTCAGCGACTCGCCGGTCTCGAAGCCGCGGCCGCCGCGGACCTGCATCAGCTCGTCGACGACGCTTCCAGCCGAGCTCGGAGCCGTAGAGCTTGGCGATCGCGGCCTCGATGCGGATGTCGTTCTTCTTGTCGTCGGCGAGCCGGCTGGCGACGTCGAGCATCGCCTCGAGCCCGAACGCGCTCCCGGCGATGAACGCGAGCTTCTGCGCCACCGCGTCGTGCTTGCCGATCTTGCGGCCCCACTGCTCGCGCTCGTTCGCCCACTCGCGGCCGATCTTGGTTCCCCACTTGGCGATCGCCGACGCAGATCGCGGGCAGGGCGAGCCGCCCGGTGTTGAGCGTCGAGAGCGCGATCTTGAGCCCCTGGCCCTCGCGCCCGATCCGGTTCTCCTCGGGTACGAACACGTTCTCGAGCCGCGTCACCGAGTTCTCGATGCCGCGCAGGCCCATGAACGCGTTGCGGTGCTCGACGGTCACGCCGTCGGCGTCGTAGGGCAGGACGAAGGCGCTGATGCCGCCGCGATGGCCCTCGGACTTCGGCACCTTGGCCATCACGACGACGATGTCGGCGATCGCGCCGTTGGTCGCCCACAGCTTGCGTCCGTTGAGGACGTAGCCGCCCTCGACCGGCTCCGCGCTCGCGCGCCAGCCGCGCCGGGTCGGAGCCGACGTCGGGCTCGGTGAGCAGGAACGCGCTGATGTGGTCGCGCGCCACCAGCGGCAGCCACTTGCGCTTCTGCTCCTCGGTGCCGAACATCCGCAGCGGCTCGGCCACGCCGATCGACTGGTGCGCGCTCAGCAGCGTCGAGAGCGAGGCGTGCCAGACGCCGACCATCGCCAGCGCGCGGTTGTAGTAGACCTGCGAGAGCCCGAGGCCGCCGTACTCGGTCGAGACCTTCATGCCGAGCGCGCCGAGGCGCTTGAACCCGTCGAGCACGCTGCTCCGGGATCTTCGACTCGCGCTCGATCTCGAGCGGGTCGACCTCGCTCTGGAGGAAGTCGCTGAGCTCGGCCAGGAACGCGCTCGCCCTTCTCGACCGCCTCCGGATCCAGCCGCGGCTGCGGGTGGATCAGGTCGAAGCCGGAAGTTGCCGAGGAACAGCTCCTTGCCGAAGCTCGGGAGCTTCCACTCTGTCTCACGCGCCGCCTCGGCGACCTCGCGTGCCTGCTTCTCTGAAACCTCGGTGGCCACGTGTCGTCTGCTCCTTGGTGTGAGTTGTCCTCTCTTTGTACCCCATTCCCGGCCACCGTTGCCCCCGCTGGGGGCCCGCGGTAGGATCGCGCGGTAGCAGCTGCAAACTGGGGGAGTAAGGACAGTGCCACCGCCATGGGGACCGGCATCGGGGCGAGAAGCCCCCGTCCGGCAGGCCGGGGGTGTCGAACGCCACACCTTGGGTGCCCTGACGGTCCGGCTCGAGCGGCAGACAATCGGGCTGTGTGGGTCCGTGACCTGGAGCCTCTGGTGCACACGGCAAAGCGCGTGATCGTGCCGCTCCCCACGCGGTCCGCGTCTCGCCTGGGCTCCGCGCGGGCATGGACGCGGGAACGTCTCGCCACCACGCCCGGGAGGCTCGTATTGCTTGCGATTCTGATGGTGGCGGGAGCGCTTTGCTTCGGGATCACGGCGTTGCTGGCCGAACGCTCGCGCGCCCACGCGGCGGCAGCGGTGCGGGCCCAGACCGAGCCGTTGCTGGTCCAGACGATGAATCTCTACACCGCGCTCACGGACGCCAACGCCACGGCTACCACCACCTTTCTCCGGGGCGGCCTCGAGCCGCCGGCGCTACGCGCCCGGTACGTGCAGGATCTGAGGCTCGCGACCGCGTCGCTGGGTGCGCTGATCAGGGGCATCGGCGACGACGCCGGCACGCGCGCCGCCGTGGCCACGATCGACAGGCAGCTTCCGGTGTACAGCGGCCTGGTCGAGGCGGCGCGCGCGAACAACCGCCAGGGCTTCCCGGTCGGTGCCGCTTATCTGCGACAAGCGTCCGGGCTTCTCACCGGCGCGCTCCTCCCTGGCGCCGACCGGCTGTATGCGAGTGAGGCGCGCGCGCTCAGCGGCAACTACGCGACGGGCACGGCCGCGGCAGCGCTGAGCGCCCTGGCGATCGTGGTCGTGGTCGCAGCGGGGCTGCTGGTCGTAAGCCAGGTCCAACTCGCCCGCATCAGCCGGCGGGTCTTCAGCGTTCCGATGCTGCTCGCCGGCGTCGTGCTCGGCGGGATCGCGGCGTGGGCCTTGATCGGCGTGGTCACCGAGCAGAACGCGCTCGCGGCCGCCCATCGCGACTCGGACGCGGTAGAGGTACTGTCGGCCAGCCGGATCCTGCTCTCCCGAGCCCAGAGCGACGAGAGCCTGACCCTGGTCGGCCGCGGGAGCGATAAGACAGCTCCAATCGATTTCGCGCAGGTCTCACGCCTGCTCGGTTCGCCCTCAGGCCTCATCGCCGAGGCGGAGGCGGCGATGGCGCGCATAGGCGTCGGCGACGCCGGGCAAGTGCTCTCGGGCGAGTACGCATCGTTCAGCCACGCCCCGAGATCGCCTTCCACCGCCGACCGGCTGAACGCGACCCTGGACGGACGGATCGCCTCCGCACAGCGTCGCTTCAGCGCCGACGCCGCCGACGCCATCAGCTCCCTGGCGGGGCTCTCGATCGCGATCCCCGTGCTCACCCTCGCGGCGACCGCGCTCGCCCTGTTGGGCGTGCGGCAGCGGCTGGAGGAGTACCGATGACGAGCAGGCTCCGCGGAGCAGTCGTGATCGGGACTGTGGCCGTGCTGGCCGCGGGCTGCGGTTCGAGCACCGACCGGGCGCAGCGCATGACGCTGGCTGCCCTCAGCCTCTCCGCGCCGCGGGCGTCCGCCGCCGCTCCATCGCCCCCAGGAAGGGGCTGCCGTGATGTGACCGCCAGCCTGCGACCGCCGGCGGTCATGCCCGCGCCGGGGGCGATGCCGGCCGGAAGCTTCATGGCGCGCATCGAGCGCCGGGGCTACCTGGTCGCCGGAGTCGACCAGAACACCCTCCTGTTTGCCTACTTCAACCCGCTGGACGGGCGGCTCGAGGGATTCGAGATCGACATGCTCAGGCAGCTCGCGAATGCGATCTTCGGCAACAAACCCGACGACATCCGCTTCAAGGCGATCACCACGGCCGATCGGATCCCGGCCGTGCAGAACGGAGCCGTCGACGTGGTCGCGGATGCGATGACCATCACGTGTCAGCGCCGGCGCGAGGTCGACTTCTCGACGACCTACTACGACGCGGGGCAGAGGATTCTCGTGCCCTCCGATTCGCGCGCGCGGCGGGTGGAGGATCTTGCGCGAAAGCCCGTATGCGCGACCATCGGCTCGACGTCGCTCGACACGCTCGAGCACGTGGTGCCCGCGCCGATCGCGTACAAGGTCGCGCAGCGGACCGACTGCCTGGTCGCCCTCCAGCAGGGCCTGGTGGACGGCGTCACGAGCGACGATTCGATCCTGCTCGGGTTTCAGGCTCAGGACCCATATACGAAGATCGTCGGTCCGCGCTTCGCGGCTGAGCCTTACGGGATGGCAATCAGCAAGGCGCACCCCGACTTCGTCCGCTTCGTGAACGGCGTTCTGGCGCAGATCCGCGCCGACGGCCGGTGGCGGGCGAACTACGCCCGTTGGTTGGGCAAGCACACCGGGGAAGTCCCACCGCCGCCGGGAGCTCGCTATGACGGTTGAGGGAGAGCGACTCACCGTGCTGCACCGGGCCGCGGAGCGGATCTCCGCCAGCCTGGTCGAGCTCGAACTCGACTCGAGCCGGAAGCTGCTGGAAGCCAGCATGCTGGAGGGCGAGTCGGCTGCCCGCTGGGCGATGGCAAGCGACGCGATGACCGAGCTGTGGCGGCAGCGCGGACTGCTCGAGGAGTTGCTCGCGCGCGCCGACGAGGCGGAGCGATGCAAGCACGGCGAGGAGCTCCGGAAGTTGCTCACCGGACCGTCGATTGAGCTCTCGAGCGCCGACGTCCCGCTCGCCGAGCGCACGCTGCTGGGTACTGTCAGGAGCGTCGAGCGGTGTTCGGCGGACGATTTGATCGTCGCCATGTCGACGACGTTCGACGAGGTCAAGGCCGTGCTCACCGCATTCAGCGCGGCGTGGGACTGGCTCCTACCCGGTATGGAAACCGCGCGACGCCTCATGAGCGAATGCACCCAGCGTGCCGACGGTCTCGGCGATACGCGCCGGCTCGAGCTGGAGACCGTGGGGCAGAGGGTGCGGCAACTCGGCGCCGCGGTGATGAGCGACCCGCTTTCGCTCACGAGGAACGAGGTGGACGCGGCGATCGGTGCGCTGCGCTCGATCTGCGACGACCTCGAGGAGATCGGGGCGCTCCGGGAGCGGTTCGACGTCCTGATCCTCGAGGCGCGAGAGTTGCTGGAGCGGCTGTCCGCGGCTGAACGGGAAGCGCAGGTGGCGCATGAGGAGAGCGCGCGCAAGATCGCGTATCCGCCCGTCCCGCCCGTGCCATCGGTCCCTCCAGGGCTCGGAGCGGAGTTGACGGCGATCGTGGAGATGGGCGAGCGAGGGGCTTGGAGTGACGCCCACCGGGAGCTGGGCGATTGGAATGCGCGCACGCGGGCGCTACTCGACGACGTCGTGAAGAGCCGCGAGGCCAATCGGGCTCCGGTGGTGGCTCGGGATCAGTTCCGCGCGCTGCTCGAGGCCTATCAGGTGAAGGCCAAGCGGCTGGGCCTGCTCGAGGAAGCCGAGATGGCGGATCTTTGGGCGCGCGCGCATGACGCGCTGTACACCGCGCCCACCGACCTCGCGATTGCGGCGCAACTCGTCCGCCGGTATCAGGAATTGCTGACGGGGCTGCGTCCACCCGGGGAGCGAACATCGTGAGGTGCGAGCGAGTTGGCTGCACGGGCGAGATCGTCGAGGGGTACTGCGATCTGTGCGGGATGGCTCCGCTGCCCGTTCCGGGACCCCGGCCGGCGAATCCGGACGTCGCAGAGGCCGCTAAGGAGGTCGGCGATGTGACCGCCACCGCTTCTGAGGCCGGCCGAGCCACGGCCGGGACTCGCGCGCGCTCCGTCGTGCGGCGCCGCCTCGGCGCGGGGTTGGTCGAGGTTCCGGCGGTGCCGTACCGCGACCCCGCGGACGCGGTGATGGCGGACCCCGCTGTGCCCGAGAGCCGACGTTTCTGCGTCCGCTGCGATGAGCCGGTGGGGCGCGGTCGCGACGGTGCCCCCGGACGAGCCGTGGGGTTCTGCCGGAAGTGCGGAGCCGCGTTCTCGTTCGTACCCGCGTTGCGAGCAGGCGAGCTCGTCGCCCGACAGTACGAGGTCGCGGGCTGCCTGGCCCACGGAGGGATGGGTTGGGTCTACCTGGCGCGCGATCACAACGTTTCCGACCGTTGGGTCGTGCTGAAGGGACTGCTCCACGCCGGCGATCGGGACGCCACCGCCGCGGCTCTCGCGGAACGCCGGTTCCTGGCCGAGGTCGAGCATCCCAACATCGTCAAGATCTTCAACTTCGTCCAAAACGCGGGCTCCGGCTACATCGTGATGGAGTACGTGGGCGGCCAGAGCCTCAAGCAGATCCTGGCCGCTCGCCGCGAGGCCGCGACGGGTCGGGCGAATCCGCTGCCCCCGGCCCAGGCAATCGCTTACATACTCGAGGTCCTGCCCGCACTCGGGTACCTGCACGATCTCGGGTTGCTCTTCTGCGACTTCAAGATCGACAACGTCATCCAGACCCAGCATTCGCTCAAGCTGATCGACCTGGGCGGCGTCTACCGGATGGAAGAGCCGGGCAGCGCGGTGTTCGGGACCATCGGCTACCAGGCTCCCGAGATAGCGTCGGCCGGCCCATCGGTGTCCTCGGACCTTTTCACGGTCGCTCGCACGCTGGCCGTGCTGTGTCTCGACTTCCGTGGCTACCAGAGCCAATACCGGTACAGCCTGCCTCCGCAGGAGTCGGCGCCGCTGCTCGCGCGCTACGACTCGCTCTACCGGTTCCTGGTGAAGGGCACCGCCTCGGATCCCGACGAGCGCTTTCAATCGGCCGAGGACATGGCCGACCAGCTCCGCGGTGTCTTGCGCGAGGTCGTCGCCGACCAGGAGGGACGGCCGGTTCCGGCTCCGAGCGCGCTGTTCACGGCCGCCTGGCGGGCGGATCCGGAGAGGGTGGACTGGCGAATCCTGCCGCGGCCGCAGGTGTCTGCCGAAGACCCCAGCGCCGGGTATCTGGCGACGATCGCCGCGACGGATCCGCAGCAGATGCTGGCGCAGCTGCGCGCCGCGCCGGAACGGACCATCGAAGTCGAGCTGAGACTCGCGTCGGCCATGATCGATACGGGGGACCTGACCGGCGCCGAGGACGTCCTGCGAAAGATCGAGGCCGGCAATCGCTCGGAGTGGCGCACGCTCTGGTATCACGGCGTCGCCGAACTCGCACGGGGTCGAAGCGAAGCCGCACGCGAGCACTTCACTGCCGTGTACCGGGACCTACCCGGCGAGCTGGCGACAAAGCTCGCGCTTGCCCTGGCGTGCGAATCGGCCGGCGACCACGAGTCGGCCAGCCGGTGGTACGAGATCGTCTCACGCACCGATCCGGCGATCACCAGTGCCTCGTTCGGACTCGCCCGCTGTCGCCTGGCACTGGGCGATCGCACCGGCGCCCTCGCTGCCTACGAGCGGGTTCCCGAATCCTCGAGCGGATATCTCGACGCGCAGGCGGCACGAATCCGCACGCTGAGCTCAGGCAATGGCGCAGGAGCGCCGGATCTGCAGGATCTGATCGAGGCGGCATCGACCATCGAGACCCTGCCGCTCGAGCGTGAGCAGCGTGACCGCTTGAGCACCCGCGTGCTCGAACAGGTACTGACGCTCGCGCTCGAGGGGAAGGTCGCGGATGACGAGGCAGTGAGCGTTCTCGGCAGCCGGCTGACCGAACGCGACCTGCGGATCGCACTCGAGGCGTCCTATCGAGCGCTGTCACGGCACGCAGCCAGTCGCATCGAGCGCATCCGGCTCGTCGATCAGGCGAATCGCACGAGGGCGTGGACGTGGACGTGACGGACGCTGTCACGCTGCGCTGCACTGGGTGTGGTGCGACGCTGCGCGACGGCGACGTGTTCTGCGAGCAGTGCGGCGCCCGGTCGGCCGCGGCGGAGACGACCGCGACGGGCTCAGAGGGCGGTGCGCGGAACCGGGTCGAGCTCGATCTCGTCGTGGCCGCGGCTGTGAGCGATCGCGGCCTGGTCCACCGCCGAAACGAAGATGCTCACTGCCTCGAGGTGAGGGGGACGGGCGCGGTGGCGGCGGTGGTGTGCGACGGGATCAGCACCGCAAGCGCGGGAGACGTCGCGGCCCAGACGGCAGCGCGGGCTGCCGGATCGGTCCTGGCCGCGATGGTGGACGAGCCTTTCCGCGACGGCCGGGTGGTCACCCTCGAGGCGATCGCGGCCGCGCAGGATGCCGTTGCACAGGTTCCGTGGACGACCCGCGCGGGTCGCGTCTCACCCTCGTGCACGTTGGTGTGCGCGCTTTGGCGCGGGGATGAGCTGGCGATCGGAGCGCTGGGCGACAGCCGCGCCTACTTGCACGACAGCACCGGCACGGTCCAGCTGACGGTGGATGACTCTTGGGCCCAGGAACAGCTGGTCACGGGGCGCCTGACGCGAGAACAGGCGATGCGGGACCCACGCTCGCACGCCATCACGCATTGGGTGGGCGCGGGCGCCCCGGCACGTTCACCGCGCGTGGCGCTCATTCGCCCCGTCCGGGCAGGACGGATTGTGCTCTGCACCGACGGGCTCTGGAACTACGTCGCGGACCCGGCGGAGCTCGGCGAGCTGATCGAAGCGCTCCCCCCGGGCACGTCACCGGCCGCTGTGGCGCGGGCGTTGACGGACACCGCACTCGACCGAGGGGGGCGGGACAACGTGACGGTAGTGGTCATCGACATTCCTGGGGGGCATTCGAATGAGCAGCTTCGCAGTTGACGTCTACCAGAACGAATACCTGCCCGTCGACGGCTCGGAGGTCAACGCCGTGGTCACGGTCACCAACGGTGGGGGCGGCGAACGTGCGGTCACCGAGGCAGCCGAGATCGTCATTGTCGACACGTCTGGATCGATGGACGTGCCGCGCGTGAAGCTGAAGGCCGCGCGTGAGGCGACAAGTGTCGCGATCGACTCCATCCGAGACGGTGTCCTCTTCGGCGTCATCGCCGGCGAGGCCACCGCCCGTGTCGTGTACCCGCCGGGTGGGATGCTCGCGCCCGCCTCCGAGCGCACGCGGGCGGAGGCCAAGGCCACGGTGGCGGGTCTGTACGCCGGCGGCGGGACCGCGATCGGCTCGTGGCTCATGCTCGCTCGAACGCTGTTCGAGTCCGCGGCTGGACGGCTGTGTCACGCCATCCTGCTGACCGACGGGGAAAACCGCCACGAGTCGCCCGAAGAGCTCGAAGCCGCGCTCGCAGCGTGCCGGGGCCGCTTCCAGTGCGACTGTCGCGGCGTGGGAACCGACTGGCGGGTGGACGAGCTGCGCCGGATCGCGTCGGCATTGCTCGGAACGGTTGACATAATTGCCGACCCCGCCGACATGGCGGCGGACTTCCGGGCGATGATCGAGAACGCGATGGGCAAGGCCACCCGGAGCGTGTCGCTCAGGCTGTGGACGCCACAGGGAGCGCGCGTCGCCTTGGTCCGCCAGGTCGCGCCCACGATCGAGGAGCTGGCCGTGCGCGGGATCGAGTCGGGCCCGCTGACGGTCGACTACCCCACCGGGAGCTGGGGCGAGGAGTCCCGCGACTACCACGTGTGCATCGAGGTACAGCCGCACGGCATCGGCGATGAGATGCTGGCTGGCCGGGTGATGCTGTTCGAGGGGGACTCTCAGCTGGCACAGGGTCTGATCAAGGCGATCTGGACCGACGACCAGCGCCTCTCGACGCAGATCAACCGAGAGGTCGCTCATTACACCGGGCAGGCGGAGCTCGCGGAGCGCATCCAGGAGGGGCTGGAAGCGCGCAAGGCGGGCGATGAGCGGATGGCGACGTCGAAGCTCGGGGAGGCGGTCAGGATCGCGATTGAGAGCGGCCACCACGGCACCCTCAAGTTGCTCGAGGCCGTGGTGGAGGTCGAGGATCCGGCCACGGGCACGGTTCGCCTGAGGCCCGAGGTCTCCGACGCCGACGAGATGGCGCTCGACACGCGCTCGACCAGGACGGTCAGGTCCGGGGCAGACGGGTGAGTCCCGTCTGCCCGAACGGCCACCGTTCGGGGACCACCGACTACTGCGACCAGTGCGGGGCTCCGCTGGCCGGCGCGGTAACAGCACCCCGGCAGGCGGTGCCGGTCACCTCGACCGCTGACGTGATCGACGAGGTGGACACATCCGCAACCGCCCCCCACCAGCCATGTCCAGCCTGCGGTGCCGGACGCTCGGGAGACGATCGGTATTGCGAGGGGTGCGGCTACGACTTTGTGGCGCCGCCGGCGACCTCCCGCTGGGAGGCGGTGGTAATGGCGGATCGCCGCCAGTTCGAGCGTTTTTCCGTCGCCGGCCTCGCCTTCCCCGAGAACTACGTTCCGCGGCGCTTTGCCCTCGACGGTGCCGATGTCCGGATCGGCAGCAGCCGCGGCCGCACAGACGGGCTGCCGCCCGAGATCGATCTCGGCGGCACGCTCGCGGATCCGGGCGTCTCACGCCTTCACGCCGTCCTGGAGCGCCGGGACGACGGCGGCTACGCCGTGCGCGACCTCGGCTCGACCAACGGAACGCGTGTCAACGACGATCCATCACCGATTGCGGGCGACACCGCCGTTCCCCTCGCCGCCGGCGACCGGATCTTTCTGGGCGCTTGGACGACGATCACCCTCAGCCTGGTCTCAGAAGTCGTGCCGAGCGAGAACGCCTGAGCTCAAGACCAGCGAGACGAGGCGGCTCCGCTTTTCGTTCTGGGGGAGCTCTCCCAGCCCGAAGCGCTCGAACAGAATTCTCAGATGAGCCTTCACGGCGTCGACGCTGAGAAACACCTCCGCCGCGATCTGTGGGTTCGTCGCGGGTATGGCGGTGGATGATTCCTCGACAGGTCGGCATAGCGCGATCAGCACCTTGCGCTGTGTTTCCGATAGCGGGATCGCGCCCGGGGAGTCGACCGCTCGTGCCGTCGACTCACTTCCATGATCCTCAGCCGCCGCGCGGTACACGACGTGCGTGTTGCCGAAGCACATCCGATCCCGGTTGTGCAGCCGATGCCGGCCATGCGCTCGGCTGCCGTTGACGAATGACCCGTTACGCGAGAGGCCGTCGTCCACGAGCGTCCACTCCTCGCCCACCGGTTCGAGAAGGGCATGCGCCCGCGAGACTTCCTGATCCCATGTCAACGGCACATCCGACTGGGGGCGGCGACCGATGGTCACCCGGGGGCGATCGGGGCCGAGGAGGAGGATCTGCTGGCCGCCCTCGCCATCCCGCCAGTGCAGGAAGGGAAGGCCCGTCCGTTCAGCCTCGATCAGGGCCTTGAGATCGCGGGGGCTGGGCGTCTGGGTGTCGCTCGCTGCGGCCATCCCCTCGCGACCCTACCGTTACCAGCGCCAGGCGTTGGGCTGATGTGGGTAATCGGGTTCGGCGGGCGTATGGCCCGCCGAACCCATGACACGCCTCAGAGCTGTGCGCGGAAGGCGACGTTCCCCGAGTCGCAGTAATCGGTTTGGCCGCTCGGCTTGGTGACGTTCAGCCGGACCCGCCAGGCCCCGGAAGCCGTCCAGCGCTTTCGGTTGATCGTGGCTCCGAACTCTTGCGACTGCCTGATCGAATCGCCGGCACCGTCGGTAGCGGACGTGGTCGCTGTGATGTGGGCGCGACCGTTTGCTCCGATGGCCAGCCTGAACGCTGCCGCCGGGAGGAGGAAACCGGCACCCGAGGTGCAGCTCATGATCAGCGCGGTCTCGGCGATTCGCAGCCGCTTCGCATCGCGCGAGAGCGCGAGCACGACCGGCCCTCCCTGCGAGGTGAATCCTCCCAGGACGGGGGCGCCCTTGCTGGTTGCTGTGACCTCCCGCTTCAGAGTCGCGCGCGCGACGTTCAGCGACAAGCTACGCGGGATGTCCGCCGCCGACGCCGTGCCGACGACGATGGTTGTGAATGCAGCTGCGGTGATCAACGTGCACCTGAAAGGTCGTTGCCGCAGGACGAAAATTGACACGACGAGCCTCCTCTCCGGGGGGTATTGCCGCCCCAGGTTGTTGTGTGTTGCAACCACTCAGATCCGAGGGATGCGAGCCGCGAGGTATCCCGAGATCCCTCGCGTTGCCGTGGCGGACCCTTCCGGCGCGGGCCAGGCGCGGTTTCCGGCCGTTGCGAGGCACACGCCGGCGGCGGCGATCGCGGTGCCCGCCACGAACCAGCCGTAGGACGCGATCAGGCCGAGCCCGAGCGCTTCGACGAGGATGCCGATGACGTAGAGGGCCGCAGCCTGCCGGGTCGACAGCGCTCGCCTGGCGCCGCGCGCTTGCGTCCTGATGGCTCTGCCCGTGGCCGTGCCGGGCGGCTCGTGCAGCCGTTGAGATGGGATGTACATACCTGACCTCCAATGAGCGGCGTCACCGACCGCCGAGGTGTGAAGTTGGTAATCCCAGTCTGGGCGAGCGGGAGTGGCGGGAATAGCCACCCTTGGTTGCGGTTCTCACACCGGGTGTGTCGGCCTACACCATGGATCGGTTGTTGCCTGGCGGACCGTCGTCCAGGCTGTGGCTGTAACCGCCGGTCCGATAGGAGACGAAGCCATGAGCAACTCAGAGATGACCGACACCGATCGCATCATCATCGCGGTCTTCATCCTTCTTGTCGTGACCAGGGGCTGGTGGCTTCCGCTCTTGTTCGGGGTGTGAGCGGACGAGCGGACTCCCGGGTGCCCCAGGCGCCGGCGCGTCCCGCCCCGACCACCCCGGAGGGCGAATCTACCCCGGCGTAGCTTCGCCCGCCCCGCCGCCTGTAGGCTGAGGTGATCCGACCCAGGGAGGCAGAGATGGTCAAGCTCGTAGTCGCTTACGGACACCCCGACGACCCGTCCGCGTTCGACCGGCACTACGCCGAGACGCACGCGCCGCTCGCCCAGAAGATCCCGAACCTGCGGCGCTTCGAAGCGGGGAAGGTGATCGGCACCGCCGACGGCTCGAGCGCCCCGTACTACTTCATCGCCGAGCTCTCGTTCGACGATCCCGGGGAGCTGCAGGCGGCGATGGAGAGCGCCGAAGGGCAGGCGGCCGCCCAGGACGTGTCCACCTTCGCC
The DNA here is from genome assembly GCA_963839105.1 of uncultured Solirubrobacterales bacterium. Classification (GTDB taxonomy): domain Bacteria; phylum Actinomycetota; class Thermoleophilia; order Solirubrobacterales; family Solirubrobacteraceae; genus Palsa-465. The sequence continues at coordinate 72,058 of CAWITQ010000008.1, read as the reverse complement.
AGCGGCGGCGCGACGCTGATGATCGCGGAGGCCTGAGCCCCGGCGGCTGCGTACACTCCCGCGCCGTGCCAAGGGTCCTCTTCCTCACCGGCTTTCCCGGGTTCATCGGCCGCCGCCTCACCAAGGCGCTCCTCGAGGCCGACCCCGACGCCCGGATCGTCGCCCTGATCGAGGAGAAGCAGCTCGACCGCGCGCGCGAGTGCGCCCAGGCGATCGACCCCGAGCGGATCGAGCTCCTCACGGGCGACATCTCCCGCGAGGGACTCGGGCTCGAGACCGAGCGCCGCGAGCAGCTCCAGCGCGAGATCGTGCAGGTCTTCCACCTCGCCGCCATCTACAACCTCGCGGTCCCGCTCGACCTCGCCGAGCGCGTCAACGTCGCCGGGACGGGCAACGTGCTCGAGCTGTGCGCGCGCTGCGAGCAGCTCGAGCGCCTGAACTACGTGAGCACGGCGTACGTCGCCGGCGACCGCAAGGGCGTCGTCTACGAGCACGAGCTCACGCTCGGGCAGGGCTTCAAGAACCACTACGAGTCGACCAAGTTCCAGGCCGAGGTGTGGGTGCAGATCCGGATGCGCGACATCCCCACCACGATCTACCGCCCCGCCATCGTGGTCGGCGATTCGCGCTCGGGCGAGACCGAGAAGTTCGACGGGCCGTACTACATGCTGCGCACGATCGCCCGCGCCGCCGAGCGCCCCGGTCCGATCCCGCAGATCGGCAGCGAGGACTCGCCCTTCAACGTCGTGCCCGTCGACTTCATCGTGTCAGCGATCGTGGCCGCCTCCGGCGACGAGGCGGCGCGCGGCGAGGTGCTGCACCTCGTCGACCCCGAGCCGATCAGCGCCGCCGAGCTCGCGCGGGTGCTCGCCAAGGAGTACGCGGGCAAGGAGCCGAAGCTGCGCGATCCCGGGCGCGGTCCTCGACCAGTCGCTGCGCTTCAAGCGGGTGCGCGCCTACTTCTCGGGCGCGCCTCGGGAGTCGATCGTCTACCTCAACCACCCGGTCACGTTCGACACGCGCAAGGCCTCGGAGCTGCTCGCCCGGCACAGCATGCGCGTCCCGCACTTCCAGGATTACGCGGGCCCGGTCGTGCAGTTCTTCCGCGAGCACGAAGACGACCCGTCGTTCGTGCCGGCGTAGCTACGCTACGCGGGGATGCCCCCGCTGCGCTGCCGCTTCGCCCCCTCGCCCACCGGTTACCTCCACGTCGGCTCCGCGCAGTCGGCGCTCTTCAACTGGCTGTTCGCGCGCCACTCCGGCGCCGAGTTCCTGCTGCGGATCGAGGACACCGACGCCGAGCGCAACCGCCCGGAGCTGACGACCAACATCCTCGACATGCTCCGGTGGCTCGAGATCGACTGGGACGCCGACCCGGTCCATCAGTCCGAGCGCTTCGAGCTCTACCGGGCGGCCACGTTCGGACTCGAGGAGCGCGGCAGCGTCTACTGGTGCGACTGCACCCGGGAGCAGATCGAGGCGCGCAACAAGGAGCGCGGCGGCAAGCCCGGTTACGACGGCTTCTGTCGGGAGCGCGGCCTCGAGCGCGCGCCCGGGCTGGCGCTGCGGGTGCGCACCCCGGACACCGGCGCCACCGCGTGGGAGGACGTCGTCCGCGGCCACGTCGAGTTCGCCAACGAGAACCTCGAGGACTTCGTCATCGTCCGCTCCAACGGGATGCCGCTGTTCCTGCTCGCCAACGCCGTCGACGATCACGAGATGGCGATCACCCACGTGATCCGCGGCGAGGACCACCTCAACAACACGCCCAAGTACCTGCTGCTGTGGGAGGCGCTCGGCTACGGCGAGCGGCCGACATTCGCGCACCTGCCGCTGCTCGTGAACGCGTCGCGCAAGAAGCTCTCAAAGCGCCGCGACGACGTCTCGGTGGCGGACTACAAGGCGCGGGGGATCCTCCCCGAGGCGATGCGCAACTACCTGGCGCTGCTCGGCTGGGCCCCGCGCGACGGGGTCGAGATCAAGCCGATCGAGGAGATGGTGCAGGAGTTCCACCTAAAGGACGTCAACCCCGCGCCCGCCTTCTTCGACCAGACCAAGCTGCTGCACATCAACGCCCACTACGTCCGCGAGCTGCCCACGGAGGAGTTCGTGCGCGCGGCCGCGGAGTTCCTGCCGTCCGGCGATGCGCCGCGCCGAGCGCTCGAGCAGCTGGCGCCGCTCGTCCAGGAGCGCGTCCGGACGCTCGACGAGGTGCCCGGGATGCTCGATTTCCTGTGGCTCGAGGAGCCGGCGGTCGACGAGGGCGACTGGAGCAAGGTCGCGCGCGACGACCGCACCGGGCCGATGCTCGACGCCGCGCTCGAGCGCCTCGAGCACGTCGACTGGGCGCCCGAGGGCATCGAGGAGGCGATCCGGGCCGCGGGCGCCGACGCCGGGTTCGTCAACGACGAAGGGCACGTCCAGCTCGCCAAGGCGCAGGCTCCGGTGCGCATCGCCCTCACCGGACGCCGCGTGGGACCACCGCTGTGGGAGTCGACGGCGGCGCTCGGCCGCGACCGCGCGGTGGCGCGGCTGCGCTCGGCCCGAGCCCGCATCCCGGCCTAGCAGTCACCCGGCGCCGCTGGACTACTGAGGCGGAGCGGGCGGCATGGATGCCGCCCGCCATCGGCCCCACGGATGACGCGCGCGCCAGCGCGCGGCCCCAATCAATTCGGCTGGGGGACGATCCGGATGTAGGGCTTCGGTGACTCGTAGTCGCCGAAGAGCTCCTTGGCCTCGTCGTTCGAGACGGTGCCCGAGATGATCACCTTGTCGCCCTGCTGCCACTGGGCCGGCGTCGCCACCTTGTGGTTGGCGGTCAGCTGGAGCGAGTCGATCACGCGCAGGACCTCGTCGAAGTTGCGCCCGGTGCTCATCGGATAGACCAGGATCAGCTTGACCTTCTTGTCCGGGCCGATCACGAACACGTTGCGGACCGTCTGGTTGTCGGCCGGCGTGCGCTCGGCGGTATCGCCCGAGGCGCCCTCCGGGAGCATCCCGTAGAGCTTGGAGACGCTCAGATCCGAGTCGCTGATGATCGGATAGTTGGGCGCGGTCCCCTGGGTCTCCTCGATGTCCTTGGCCCAGCTCTCGTGGTTGTCGAGCTTGTCGACGGAGAGGCCGATGATCTTCGTGTCACGCCGGTCGAACTCGGGCTTGATCTTCGCCATGTAGCCGAGCTCGGTCGTGCACACCGGCGTGAAGTCCTTGGGGTGCGAGAACAGGACAGCCCAGGAGTCGCCGATCCAGTCGTGGAAGCGGATCTTTCCCTGGGTCGTCTCGGCCTCGAAGTCGGGTGCGGTTGAGCCGATTGCCAGTGCCATTTCTTCTCCTTCTAAAAGGGTTGCTGCACTGATGATGACATCCCCGGTCGAGTTTTAGGTATTTGCAGCGCGATCGAGCTCCCCGAGGTGGGTCCGCGGACTCGATTTGCCATTTCCCGCCGTGCGTCGGATAGGTTTCGAGTGTGCGCCGCCTGGCCGCCGCCCTGAGTGCCCTGTTCGTCTTGACAGTTGGCACACCGCTGGCGAGCGCGCAGTCCGATGGGTCGACGCCGATCTCTCGCCACATCGTCGCGCTGGTCCGGGGTGTGCCCGCGAGCACGCTCAACCAGGTCGGCGCCGGGGTGCTGGCGCCGCATGGCCAGATCCGCGACGGCGGCTTTGTCGTCGCCAAGCTACATCGCCCGCTGGTGAGCCACGGCAAGCCGGAGCTGCTGATGGAGGCGTTCGCCTGGTGCCCGCATTGCGCCTCGGAGAGCTGGTCGGTGGCGATCGCGCTGAGCCGCTTCGGAACGCTCGCCGGCCTGCGCGCCATCAACAGCGGCACCTACTACTGCAAGCTCCAGGCGGCCTGCTCGCTTTCGACGCTGTCCTGCTTCCCCAACACGCGGGGTCTGAGCTTCCTGGATGCGAGCTATCAAAGCCCCTATCTCACCTTCGTGCCAGTGGTGCTGATGGACCTTCAGGGGCAGCCCGTCGAGAACCCCACGCGCCGGGAGAACGCTGCCATCAACCCGTTCGACCCGCCGGGGGCGGTCCCGGCTCTGGACGTCGGTGGCGCCTACGGCTTCGTCAACGCGGGCTACGACACGGGGGTGCTCGCGCACAAGAGCTGGTCGCAGATCGCGGGGAGCCTGGCCAACCCTCACAACGCCATCGCCCGCCGTGTCGACGGCTTGGCCAACCTGTTCACCGCCGCCATCTGCAAGGTGACCAAGGGCCGGCCCGCCGCCGTCTGCAAGTCGAGAGGAGTGCGAGCCGCGGGTGCGAAGCGACTGCCTTAGCCCCAGGCGGTGGGCGCTCCTGGCGGCGGCGCTCTGCGTCCTCGTCTTCACGCCCGCCGCCGCTTCCGGCGCGGCGGGCGCGCCGGACGTAAGACAGGCCCTCCTCCACGCCCGGAGCGAGATCCAGGGCTCGGTGAGCTCGCGCAGCGCAGGCTCCGTGCGGCGAGCCGCGAGGGCCGCCGCCAGAGCGCTGGGCGTCGCCACCGCTATCCCGCTGTGGATCGGGCCCAGCGAGGTCGCAGCGGCTCCATACGGGTTGGATGTGTTCGCCTACACCGCGAAGGCACTGAGCGCCCTTGCGCGCACACCGTCGTTCGGAGGCGAGGCCGATGCCATTCTCGCCGCCGATCGAGCGCTGGCCACGGGCGTGATCGCCGAGGCCCGTGGCGGCAACCACGGATTGCTGCGCTCGGCACAACGGGCGCTGAGCGCCGGGGACCGGGAGGCGGCCGGGCGGCCGGCGGCCGCCGCGCGGTCCTACGGCACAGCCTGGCTACACGCGTTCGCCGCGCTCACCCGGCTTGTGGTCGCGCAGGTCACGTCCGTGCCGCGGGCGAAGGTGGCGGCGGCGGCCGAAAACGCGCTCGGGAGCAGGCAAATCGCCCTGGCCGGTCCCGTGGTCGTGCCTGGTCAGCCGCCGCTGACGGCCGACGGCAAGCCGGAGGTGTTCTTCGCCGGGTCGGAGGCCTGCGCCTTCTGCGCGGTTCAGCGCTGGGGGATGATCGTCGCGCTCGCCCAGTTCGGGACGTTCTCCAACCTGCATCTGCTCGAGTCCACGAGCATCGAGCCGCCGCCGGTGCAGACCTTCACCTTCGCGGGCTCGCGCTACCGGAGCGCCTACGTCGCGTTCGTCCCGGTGGAGGTGTTCAGCAACGTTCCGGCGACGCTCGGCTTCAGGCACCTGCAGCGGCCCACCCCGGCCGAGCGCGCCCTGATCAACCGCTACGACCAGTCCGCGCAGGTTCCATTCATCGATGTTGGCAACCGATACATCACGACTGATTCGACGGTGCAGCCACAATTGCTCGCCGGGACCCCGTGGCGGAGGATCGGCGCCCTCCTGCGCAAGCCCGCGAGCGTCCCGGCCCAGGCGATCGCCGGCGAGGCGGAGGTCCTGACGGCCGAGATCTGTGAGGCCACGAACGGCAAGCCGAGCTCGATCTGCTCCCGGCAGGTGGTGCGCGACTACGAGAACGCGCTACCCCGGCTCAACGGGAAGGGCGGCGGGTGCCCGGTGGCGGCGCGCGACAGCGCCGATCCGGCCCCGTGGTTCGCGGCCGGTCGCGAGCGCGGCGCACTGCCACCGGGGCTGAGCATGGGATCCTTGTGAGGTGCCCGCGGCCTGCCCGAGCTGCACCGCCGCCGTTCCAGACGGCGCAAAGTTCTGCGGCCAGTGCGGCACGCCGCTGCTGCCGCGCTGTGCCCGATGCGGCACGATCGCAGCACAGAGCGCGCAGCGCTTCTGCCTGGAGTGCGGTTCCTCGCTCGCCGGCGAGAGCGGCAACCTAGCTCCGGCCTCCGTCTCCGCCCCCGCCGGTGCCACCGTCACGGCCGGGTCGAATCCGGCCGTCGGCGCCACCCCCGCCGTGGAACGGCGCCAGGTGTCCGTGCTGTTCGCGGACCTCACGGGGTTCACCTCGTTCAGCGAGGGCCGGGACGACGAGGACGTGCGCGAGATGCTCTCGGAGTACTTCGAGGCCTCGCGACGCATCGTGCACTCCTACGGCGGGGAGGTCGAGAAGTTCATCGGCGACGCGGTGATGGCGGTGTGGGGCGCGCCGGTGGCCCACGAGGATGACGCCGAGCGCGCGGTGCGCGCAGCGCTCGACATGGCCTCCGCCGTGGCGCAACTGGGCGAGCGCCTGAGACTGGAGCTGCGGCTGCGGGTGGGGGTTCTCACCGGCCAGGCGGCGGTCGAAATGGACCGCATCGCCGAAGGAATGGTGATCGGCGATGCGATCAACACCGCGTCGCGCATCCAGTCGGTGGCCGATCCCGGGACGGTGCTCGTCGACGACGTCACGCACACCGTGACCGCGGGCGCGGTCGCGTACGAGGACGCGGGCGTTCACATGCTCAAGGGGAAGACGGAGCCCGTCCACACCTGGCGGGCGGTGCGTGTGGTCGGAGCGGTCGGAGGCACCTGGCGCAGCGGGTTGGAGCTTCCGCTGGTCGGGCGCGAGCGGGAGATGGGGCTGCTCAGGCAGGCGCTCGACGACGTGCTCGAGACAGGCGCCGGTCTGCGCTTGGTCTCAGTGGTGGGCGAGCCCGGGCTGGGTAAGTCGCGGCTGGGGTGGGAGCTGGCCAAGTACGCCGATGGACTGGCGGCGAGCGTTCTCTGGCACCACGGGCAGGCGCTCAGCTTCGGTCAGGGCGTCGGCTTCTCCGCCCTCGCCGAGATGGTGCGGATGCGCGCCGAGATCACCGTGGACGAGCCGGCGGATGCGCAACGTTCGAAGCTCGGCCGGCTCACCGACGACCTGTTTGGTTCGTCGGGAAACGGCACCGGCGCGCGCGTCCTGCGCGCGCTCGCCCGGCTGCTGGCCCTCGACGACGGCAGCGAGCCGATCGACCGAGGCGAGCTGCTGTCCTCCTGGAGGCTTCTGTTCGAGCGTCTGGCGGAGCAGGCTCCGGTCTTGATGCGCTTCGAAGACCTGCACTGGGCCGACCAGGGGCTGTTCGACTTCATCGCGCATCTTTGCGAATGGGCGGCGAGCGCCCCGATTCTCGTGCTCGTTCTCAGCCGTCCTGACGAGCGTCTTGACGCGCTGAAGCCGCTCGGCGAGCGCATCGACCTCATGCCCCTGAGCGACCGCGAGATCGAGACGCTCGTCGCCGGCGCGGTCGACGGCGCGCCCGGCGATCTGATGCGAAACGTCCGACGCCACGCGGCGGGCGTTCCGCTCTTTGCCGTGGAGTCGCTGCGGATGCTCGCCGACCGGGGCGCGATGGTGGCCGAGGGGGATGCCCAGCGGTACCGCCTCATCGCGGCCGTCGAGGACCTCGACGTGCCGCCGAGCATCCACGCCCTCGTCGCGGCCCGTCTTGACCGGCTGGGCGAGTTCGAGCGCGCCGTGCTTCGCGCCGGGGCCATCCTCGACCGCCGGTTCACCGCGGCCGCGGCGGCGGCGATCGCCGGGATCGGCTTCTTCGATGCCCGAACCTTGCTCGAGGGGCTGGTGGCCAAGCAGTTCCTCGCCGTCGACAGCGATCCCCGATCGCAGGCGCGTGGCACCTACTCCTTCGTCCACATCCAGGTCCAGCGCGTGGTCCTGAGCACGCTGTCCAAGCGGGAGCGCAAGGCCCGCCACCTGGCCGCGGTGGAATACCTGTCCTCGCAGGATCCGGATCCAAGCCTCGCGGCCATCCTGGCCGGTCACCTGCTCGCGGCGTTCGAGGCCTATCCCAACGCTCCGGACGCGCCAGAGCTGCGCACGCGCGCGCTGCGCGAGACGCTCGAGGCGGCGCAGCGCGCCGAGGCGCTCGGCGCGCTCAACGAGGCGATCGCTCTCTACGACCAGGCAGCGAAGATAGAGACCGACGATTCCCGCCAGGTCGACCATCTGGTGCGGGCAGCGCGCTGCGCGGAGCGGTACGGCAACCAGGAGGCGATCGCCGCCCGCCGCTACGCCACGGCGCGTGAGCTACACGAGCAGGCCGGGCGAACGCGCGAGATGCTTCGCCTGCGCGCGCGTGAGCTCTACACGTATCGAGGGAGCCGGCCGCCGGCGGAGCTGATCGTCCCGCTCCGAGAGGTCTACGAGGCGCTGCGCGGCGAGCACGACGCCGAGTTCGCCGACACGGCCGCCTCGCTCGCGAGCATGCTCTACTCGGGCGGGGAGGCGGACGAGGCGGAGCGCGTCGCCGCGGAGGCGGTCCTCGCCGCCGAGAGCGCCGGAGCGCGCCCCGAGCTCGCCATGGCACTGAATCTCCGCGCGTGTGCGCTTATCGAGCTCGCCCGGCCGATCGAGGCGCTGCCGCTGTTCCAGGAGGCGCGAACGCTGGCGGAGCGCTTCGCCCCCTCGGACCTTCCGGCCTCCCTCGGGAACATCGCGGTGACGTTCACGGCGCTCGGCCGCTTCGCGGAGGCGGTGGCGGCCGGCCGCGAGGCGATCGCCGCGGCCAACCGGCTGGCGAGTCGCGCCGACCGAAACACCGCCTTGCTCAACCTCGCCCGAGCGTTGTTCTCGCTCGGTCACTGGGACGAGGCGGTGGCCACGGTCGAGGAAGCGGCCCCGGACGCGGCGCCGTTCTGCCGCGGCATGCTCATCGGGCCGCCCTTGCTCTCCGCCCTGTACCGCGGCGAGCCGGCCCGGGCGCGGGTGATCATCGGAGACTTCGACCGCTTCGAGGCCGAGTCCGGAGCCGCGTTCGAGAGCGACTATCGAAGCCTCCGGGAGGTGGCGCTCGCGCATCTCTGCGGCGACGCGCTCGAGGCAAAGGCCGTGATCGAGCGCGCCGAATCGGGCGACTACGCGGAATGGCCGACCTGGCTGCCGCTCGCCGTCGACCTGGTCAGCCGGTTGCCGGGAGATGCCCCTCTGCGTGAGGCCGCTGCCGCACTCGATCGAGACCTCGTGCCCCGGACGTCGCCGATCGTGGCCGCGCAGGGGGCTCGCGTCGACGCCCTCCGGGCGCAGCGAGCCGGCGCCGCGGATCGAGCGGTGGCGGCCTGGCTGAGGGCGATCCGCGCCCTCGACGAGGCGGGCGTCGCGTTCGACGCGGCGGCGCTGAGGCTCGAGCTGGCCGAGCACTTCCCAGATAACTCGGCGGCCCGGAGCGGTCTTCAGATGGCGATCGAGACCTTCAGCCGGCTTGGGGCCACGCCCTGGCTCGAACGCGCTCGAAGGGCGCACGAGCACGCGCAAGGGCAGAGCGCGGTCTCGCTTGCCGCTGTGCCCTCCACGGACACGTGATGTGAGGAGGGCGCGCCGCCCCGCGCGGCGCGCCCTCGGGTTGTCCGTTGATGCCTGCGGGCGGATCACGCCGCCGGAGCGACGCAGCCGTTGGTGCTCAGGTAGAGCGTTCCCGCGGCGCCCGTGAGCTGGGCCGGGGTGGGGACGCCGTGTGCGTTGCCCGGGAACCCGGTACGAATGACGTAGAAGTACTGACCGGAGGTGAACACGACGCTCATGTCGACGTGGCCGCCGGACTGCACGCGGATGCCTCGGGCCCCGGGGATCGCAGGCACCGAGAACGTCGAGCTCGCGGCGCCCTCCTGGTAGCGAAGCCGCGCGTACTGGTAGGCGAGCTCCCGGTGTGCTCCCGGCGCCGTGCGGTAGCGCTCGACGATCGACACGGCGGCCGCCTGGCTCGGGTACCGGGCGTGGAGCTGCTCGTCGAAGGCGCCGAGGAAGCCGAGCGAGCGCAGCCGGGCGGTTTCGCGCCCCGGGGTCTGCGAGCGCTCCGCCCGCGCCCAGTCGTAGGCGCTGGAAACCGGCGCCGAGTCTGCGCTCAAGGAGAATCCCGGCAGCGCGTGGGGGCCGATGACCCGAGCGCTGAGTGGCGTGCTGCTGGGGCGTGGCGTGGTGCTTGGGCGTTCGGGAACGTTCCCGGTTGCGCTCGAGCCGCCGATCTGCGTGCCTGCCCAGACGCCGACTCCGAGCATCGCCACCGCAACCGCGGCGGTGGCCAGTCGACGGCGGAGCGCGGACGCGGGGCGGAGTGGATTGGGGACCGGATTTGAAGGGCCGAAAGCGTGCGGATGCGGGGTCGTGAGCTCCATTTGAACTCCTTGAGGATTCCCGGGAGGAGACCGGGGGTTTGCGGGGAGATGTGGGTGCTGCGCGGTGATGAGCACGCTATGGCCGCCGGATCGCCGCCTCCACGTACTTCGCAACACGGCGAACGTGCAATCGTGCACAGACGCGGCGGCCGTCGGCCGGCATTCAGCGCAGCGAGCGCAGACCGTCCGGGTTCAGCAGGGTGATTGCGCGCCGCCGCGTCTCGATCCACCCCAGCTCACGCAGCAGGTGCAGGGATCGCGCCACCGCTTCCCGGGATGCTCCGGCCCAGGCCCCGAGCTCATCCTGAGACAGCGGAAGCGTGATCCGGACGCCGTCGCCCTGTGGCTCACCGGCCGTCTCGGCGAGCTCGAGCAGCCGGCCCGCGATGCGGGCGGTGACATCGCGGGTGGCGAACTCGGCCAGCTGCCGGTCAGCCTCGGCCAGGAGCTCGGCCACGCGCTCGAACACGAGTGGAGTCACGCGCGGATGCTCGGCGACGAAACGCTGGAACTCGGCCGTGCGCATGGCGATGACCTCCACGGGCTCCACCGCGGTGACCGTGGCCGAGCGGGGCCGGTGGGCGAGTGCGGCCACCTCTCCAATCAGGTCGCCCGTCGCCGAGAACCGGAGCACGACCTCCCGCCCCCCGACCCCATGGACCGCCACCTTGACCCGTCCGCTGATGATCGCGAACACGCCGCCCGAGTCATCGCCTTCGTGGAACAGGGCCTCGCCCCGACCGTAGCGCCGCTCTCGCCCCGCGGCGCGGAAGGCGGCGAGCTCGGACTCGCTCAACGCCGACAGGAAAGCGAGCGGCTTCTCGGTGAAGTCGGGCATGTATCCGCTGAGCAGGACGCCGCTCCGGCCTCAGCCGAGGAGCGCGGCCGACGAGGTCTCGAGCGCCTCCCGCGCCGCGGCGCGTCCGGCCTCGCGTGCGGCGTCGAGCTGGTGGAACTCGAGCAGCCCGACGCCGTGCGCGCGCGGCTTGATCACCAGATCGGCGTAACGCCCGGCCGCCTCCGACGTGTTCGAGCTGCCGAGCAGGAGCACGCGCGTGAGCGTCTCGCCGAGGCTCGGCGTGCGGTCCCTGTTCGTGCTCGTGCTCGCCGCGCCGCGCGCGCCGTTATCCGCACGTCCTCGCGGATCCCGGTCGAATCCGGCCTTGACGTCCACCGCGATCACCGGTCCTTCGCCGAGCCCAGCCATCGCAGCCACGGGGAGATTGTCGATCAGGGAGCCATCGATGAAGATGTCGCGTCCGCGGACCTGCGGCGGCGCGATGACCGGCAGGCAGATGCTGAAGCCGACGGTCTCCCACAGCGGCCCGTGCCGCGCCATGACCAGACGGCCGCTGCGGAGCTCCGTGCTGCCGCACATGAAGCTGCGCGGCAGCTCTTCGATCGTGCGCTGCTCGAATGTGCGGTGCAGCATCGCGCGAAAGCGCTCACCGCGGATGAGCGAGTGGCGTGGGATCGTGTAATCGCTGAGCGGACGACGCTGAACCCACTCCTCGAAGCAGCAGGCGTCGATCTCGTCGCTGTCGAGTTCCATCGCGAACAGGGCGCCCACGAACGCGCCCATGCTCACTCCGGCGACGCGGTCGATTCTCAGCCCGGATGCCGTCAGCTCCTCGAGCACGCCGATGTGCGAGAACGCGCGCGCGCCTCCGCCCGAGAGCACGATCCCGATCGAGCGGCCACTCAGCCGGCGCGCCATACGAAGCACGTCCTCCTCCCAGCTCGCGTCGCGCAACACGTGCGACTCGACCGGATCGAGCTCCGCGCCCCACGGCTCCGTGGCCCACGCGCCCGGCCCTCGGTCGAGGAGCACGAGGTCGCACCCCCGGAGCTCACGGCGTGTGCGCACCGGAGGCGGCAGCTCACCGCCCCGGGTCGCGGCCATGATCCGGTCGGCCTGCTGCAGGCAGAACTCGCTCCACGCCGACTGGCCCCCGATGGTTCCCGCGTCGAGCAGGACGATGTCGTGCATCCCCTCCGCGCGGTCGAGCAACGGTCCGTAGCGGATGGCCGCGGTCTCGCTGCGATCCGGTGGTTCGACCTCGTTGCCCGTCAACCGTGCCACGGACAGGTGGCGGGCGAGCGCCGCCTCGAGGTCGCGGGTGAGGCGCTCCTCGTCGATTCCCGCGGTCAGGCCCACGACGGCGACGGTCGTCGGCCGGGGCCTCGCCCGTGGCGGAGGCGCGCCCGTCTCGCGCAGTTGCTCGGCCAGGCTGCGGTTGAGCGCCATCGACAGTGCCGGTGCCGCTCGCAACGCCTCGTCGAAGGCACCTCGCTCGATCGCGATCAGCTCGCTGCCGCGGAGCGCCTGGACCCCGGCCGCCCGGGGAGCTCCGGTCAGGAGCGCCAGCTCGCCGACCGCGTCGCCGCGGCCGAGCTCGCGCAGCACGGCGCCGGAGCCTTCGTCGACGGCGTTCAGGCGTCCGGCGCGCACCACGTACAGCGCGTCGCCCGCCTCGCCCTGGCGAAACAGCCATTCCCCCGCGCCGATGCGAACCGTCCGCGTCCGCGTGGCCAGCTTCTCGCGCAGCTCCGATTCCAGCCCTGCGAACAGCGGGACGCTGGCGAGGAACTCGACGTCCGACTCCGGCCGCGGCGGGGTGGCCGGACCGACGACGCTCATCGCCCGACGTGCCCGGGGCGGATGCGAAGCAGCGGCGTCGTGTGCGGTCGTGCTGCCGAGAACCGTCCTTGCCGCGTCGGCCAGCGACGGCGTCGACTCGGCGCTCAGCCTGCCGACCAGAAGACAGCCCAGACCGGCCGCGAACAGGCAGCACGCGCCGAACGTCCACGCGTGGCGGAAGGCGTTGGCGGCTTCGAGCGGCGAGGGCGTGCCGATGATCGCCACGACCAGAGCCACGCCCAGTGCCGCTCCGAGTTGCCGGGCGACCGAATTCATCCCCGTGGCAGTCGCGAACATCGTGCCGGGAGCCGAAGCGACCGCAGCCCCGCTCAGGTTCGGGAACAGCGTTCCGGCGCCGATGCCGAGCAGGACGATGCCGGGCAGCCACTGACTCAGGAACGCCGGAGTCGTGCCGACGCGCTCGACGAACCACAGTACGGCGCCGCCCCAGATCAGCCCGCCCGCGACGAGCACCGGGCGGTGGCCCAACCGCTGCACGAGACGGCTGCTCGGCCCGGCGATCGCCGCGGCCACGAACGGCCCCGGCGTGAGCGCGAGGCCCGCCTTCAAGGTCGAATAGCGCCAGACGCCGGTCAGGAACAGCACGTTGGTGAGCGTGTAGCCGTAGAACCCCGCCGCCGCCACGACCGTCATCCCGTTGGCCGCGGTGAATGTGCGGACCCTGAGCAGGCGCAGGTCGATGATCGGCGAGCGGTGCCACGAGCAGCGCCACGCGAACACCCCGGTCAGCCCGACCGCGATCACGAACGCGCCCACGATCCGGGGGCTGCCCCAGCCCCACTCCTGGCCCTTGACCACCGCGAGCACGAGCGCGGCGACGGCGGCCGCGAACACGAGCGCCCCGATCAGGTCCGGCAACGTCCGCCGTCCCGGTGCTCGGCTCTCCACGAGCAGCCGCCGCGTGAGCACGATCGCGGCTGCCCCGATCGGCAGGTTGACCAGGAAGACGAGCCGCCAGTTGTCGGCGGCGACGAGCAGCCCGCCCAGCGACGGGCCGAGCCCGGCCGCGGCCGCCGCCACCGCGGATAGCAGCGCGACCCCGTGCGAGCGGCGATCGGCCGGAAAGGCGCTCAGCACCAGCGCCAGCGAAGAGGGCACGAGCAGCGCCGCGCCGAGCGCCTGGAGGACCCTGAAGGCGATCAGCGCGCCCGGCGAGGGGGCGAGCGCGCACAGGAGCGACGCCGCCGTGAACAGCTCCAGGCCGAGGAGGAAGATCCGCCGGCGCCCCAGCACGTCCGCTATGCGCCCCGCGGCGACCAGGAAGGCCGCGAACACGATGTTGTAGGCGTTCAGCACCCAAGAGAGGGAAGAGACGGACGTCCCCGGGAAGGAGCGCTCGATGTTCGGAAAGGCGATATTGACGATCGTGGCGTCGACGAAAGCCACCGCCGAGCCGAGCGCCGCAACCGCCAGGACGGTCCGCGGGGCGGGGCGCCGTCGCCGCGCGGGCGCGCTCACGCTCGGTGGCGTTGCCGTCCCGGTATCGCGCTCTCCGAGCTCGCCTGCCATGGGATGGCCCTACGCCACCAGCCGTGCCGGCAGGTCCGGGTCGGCCTCCAGGGCCCGGCGCGCGGCCTCGCGCCCCAGCTCGCGCACCCGTGGCAGCGCCTTCCAGTCGAGCAGGCCGATGCCGGCCACCTCCGGCGTCAGCACCACGTCGGCGTGGAGGCGCGCGGCCGCCACCGTGTCGATGCTTCCAACCGTGACCGAGCGCACGAGCGTCTCGCCCAGCCTGGGAATCACCGTGTCGCTGCCCGTCAGGGCTCGCCGCAGGGGTCGGCCGAGCCGAGCCAGGTGCGGACGCTGGGCGAGCTTGAACTGACCGACCGGTCCCGTGACGTCCACCGCGATCACGGGCCCCTCGCCGCTTCGCGCCATCGTCGCCACCGGGAGGTTGTCGAGCACCCCGCCGTCCACGAGCAATCGCCCGTTGCCGTCGGGCACCGGAGGGAACACGCCGGGGATGGCCAGACTCGAGTAGACGGCGTCGCGCACCGGGCCCGTGCGATGGACGACCGCCTCTCTGCGGATCAGGTCGCAGCTCAGACAGAAGAACCGCTTTGGCAGCTCCTCGATCCGCAGCTCGCCGAACCGCCCCCGCAGGAGGCCACGCGTCGCGGCGCCCCGGATCAGCGAGAACGCTGGAAGCGTGAAGTCCCGGGTGGGATTCCTGACCACGAATCCCTGCTCGCACGCCTGCGCGAGCGCGTCGGGATCGAGCCCCATGGCGGCCATGGCCGCGATCACCGAGCCGAGGCTGACTCCGGCCAGCCGGTCGAACCGCAGCCCCGCTGCCTGTAGCTCCTCGAGCACACCGATGTGGGCCAGCGCGCGGGCTCCGCCTCCGGAGAGCACGATGCCGAGTGCCTTGCCGGCGAACCGCCGCGCCATTAGCTCGATCGCCGGCCGGCGCTCGGCCGGCGCGACGACCTGCACCTCGCGCGGCTGGAGAGCGGCGAGTGTCTCCGCTGCGACGGGTGCGCCGAGCGACAGCAGCTCGCAGTCGCGCAGGGCGGTGAGGTGGGCGCGCCAGGCGTTTTCAGGCGGTCCCGCGGTCATCGCCACCACCACATCGGACTCGGCCAGGCACAGGCGGGTCCATGGGTCATCGGGAGGCCCCGGAGCGACCAGCAGCACCCGGTCGCGGTCACGCTCTGCCCGGTCGATGCTCGACAGATCGCCCTCGCGCAGCGCCGCGACGGACCCGTAGGCGCGCAGAGCCTCGGCCAGGAGCTCGCCGATCTCCTCCGCCGACGCCGAACGGTCGAGCGAGGCCACGGCGATCGTGCGCGGCGGGACCGCCGGCACGACCGGGCTGCGGCTCGCGGCGACCTGGGCGCCGAGCGCCCGCGTCAGTCCGAGCGCGAAGCCCGGGGCCCGCTCGATCAGGCGCTCGAAGTCGGCCCGCGAGAGCTCCAGCAGCTCGGTGTCGCGCTGAGCTCGGGCCGACGCGGCCCGCACTCCCTCGCAGAGCAGGGCCAGCTCACCCAGCACGTCGCCGCGGCGCAGCACGCGCAGCAGCGTCTCGGGCCGGCCCTCGTGCACCACCTCGACCCGCCCGCCGCGGACGATGAACATGCTCTCGGCCGGATCACCCTCGCGCATGATCCAGGTGCCGGCCGGCGCGTGGACCTCTGCGACCTGTTCACTCAGCTGCTCGAGCAACTCATCGGACAGGTCGGCCAGGACGGGCACGTTGCGCAAGAAGAACGCCGTGCGCATCAGGCCGATTCAGCCACCGTTCTCATCGAGAAGACGGCAGTATGTCCGATCCGCGGGCCCTCGTTGGGGGAGATTTGGGTCGGGGCCGGTCGCCCTACGCGACGGTGAGCAGGATGGTCTGGGTCTCGCCGGTGCCGTGTGCGTTGCTCGCCACCACGCTCAGGACGTAGGTGCCGGGCGCGAGGCCGCGCGGGAGCACGAACCGTCCGCGCGCGCCGTGCGTGGCGGCAACCGTGTGGGCGCTGCCGCTCGCCGCCGGCCGACCCGCGGTGGTCGTCCGGGCACGTCGAGCGGCGTGCCGGCCGCAGGCCGGGGCCATGTCCGGGGTCCACCGCACGGCCCGCCACCGCACCACTGCCGGCGCGTCGGTGAGAACGGATACGCGGGCGGCGCCCGCGAGGCATCTCGGAGCATCGAGGCGCCTGACCGCAGGAGGCGCGAACGGACCGGCGCGGAGTCTGAGTCTCAGCGCAGCGCCGCCCCCGCGGACGACGAGCGTCCCCTGGGCGGCGCCGGCACCGCGCGGACGGTAGAGCACCGATACGCGGCAGACGCCGCCGGGCTCCAGCCGAGCCCAGTGGCAGCGGTTGGACCCGACGGCGAACGCGGGCGCTGCGCTCAGCGTGGTGGCGCCGAGGGACACGGTGGTGCTCAGCGGGTTGCGCAACTCGAGCACGAGGCGCTGAACCTGCCCGGCGGGGTTGCTGGCGCCCGTCGCCTCGAAGGCCGGGCGGGCGTAGGTGAGGTCCGCCACCGACGGCGCGAGCGCGCTCACCGGTACCTCGAGGTCTCCGTTGTCGGTGGGGACCGTGAGCGCCGCCTGCGCCGCGCCGGGCTCGGTGGGGGCGAAGCGGACGGTGACCGTGCAGCTCTGCTGCGGCTCGAGGATCTGGGCCGAGCAGCCGTCGGCGGCGATGGTGAGCTCGCCGGCGGTGAGCGCGAGCGCGCCGATCTGGAGCGGCTCGGTGCCGGGGTTCGTGATGGACACGCTGGATGCGGCGGTGGCGCCGACGGCGGCGGACGGCATCGCGAGCGTCGCGGGCGAGGCGGTGGGGCCCGCTCCGGGGCAATTGCGATTCAGCGCCGCGTAGCAGCTGGAGAGTCCGGCCACGGCGGCGAAAGCCGGCTTCTCGGTCGCCTGGGAGGCGTCCGTGGGCGGGTCGAGGACGTTGCCGCCGAGCACGCCCTCGGAGGCGAACTGGCCGCCCAGGTTGTCGCGCTCGGTGACGAACACCGTGGACGCGCCGGCGTCGAGGAGGGTGGGGATCGATGCGGTCAGGAACGCCGCCTGCGACGGCGCGCCGGCGGCGTAGGCCGGGTCGTACTGAAAGGCGGGGTCGGCGGGGTACCCGTGCTCGGTCACCCACAACGGACCGGAGAAGTTGAACTTGGCGAAGTACTGCCGCCACGCGGAGACGTCGGCTGCGAGCTGGCCGAGGTGCCCGCGCTCGTGGATGTTGGCGATGTCGAAGGCGTGGACGGCGTCGGCGCCGGGGGTGAGGAACACCTGGGCGAGCCAGTTCATCCCCGACGTGCCCGAGATGCCGCCGAGGAGCACGTTGGCCTGCGGGTCGATCTGCTTGATCGCGTCGTGGGCGGTGCGCAGCATCGCCGCGTACTGCTCCGGCGTGCCGCTGAAGAAGCTCCGCGTGTCGGGCTCGTTCCAGATCTCCCAGTCGCGGATCACCGGGTCGGCGTGGGCGACGATCTGGGCGATGAACGAGCCGTAACCGGCGAGGTCGTCGGTCCCGCACCGCGCCGGGTCGACGCCGGCCTGCTGACAGTCGGCGATCCACGGCGGGAGCGAGAGCAGGTCCGCCACCACGCGGAGGTGATACCGCCGTGAGAGCGCCATCACCTCGTCGAGGCCGCTGAAGTCGGGCGGGCGCGACGGGGCTCGTGAACACGATCGAGGGCTGGACGTCGAGCCGGATCGACGACGCGTGCATGGCCGCGGCCTCCGCGAACATCTGCTCCATGAACTGCGGCGGCGCGCTCAGCTGGAGCATCGAGTGGGCGCCGATCGGGCTCGTGGCCGCGCTCGCGGCCGCGACGCCGGGACCGGCGAGCGCGACGGCCCAAGTTAGAAACGTGCAGATGACGAGCACGCTGGTCGCGTGAAACCGCCTCATTTACGCGCTCTCACGCGATAATGCGCGCCGACGGGCGTGCATTTGTCCGCCGTGCGAGGTTGAATGTCGCCGTGCGTCTAACCCCTTCGATCGCAGAGGAGTGCCCGTGGCACTAACGCAGACACAGCTGGCGACCGCCGTCTCCGACCGGGTCGGCTTGAGCAAGGCCGAGACCAAGCGCGTGCTCGAGGCGCTCGAGGACGTCGTCCTCGAGGAGCTCGGCAACGCCGAGAAGGTCCGGATCGGCGGCCTCGTGCAGCTGACGGTTCGCGTCAAGCCGGCGCAGAAGTCGCGCAAGGGGCGCAACCCGGCCACCGGCGAGGAGATCACGATCGCCGCGAAGCCCGCGAGCGTCGACCTGCGCGCGCGGCCGCTCGCCAAGGCCAAGGGCGCGCTGCCCTCGATCCGCAAGGCACGCCGGCGGCTCGCCGCCTGAGCTTCCCCGCAACCCCGGATACGCTGTCGGCAGTGCAATCGTTGCCGATGGCACCCCAGTCGTGCTCGCTCGACGAAGCCGGGCTCGACGCCCAGCTGGCGCGCTACCGCGCCGTCGGCGCCGGCGCCGAGATGCACGTGCTCGCCGGCGATGACCGGCGCGTGCTGGTCCGCGTGAGCGATCGCGTGCCGGACCGCTTGGTCGACGAGCTGGTCGCGGTGGAGCGGGGGTGCTGCCCCTTCTTCGAGCTTGACTGGCAACCCGAAGGCCGAAGGCTGACGGTGGCGGTCACGAGCGCCCGCCACGTTCCTGCGCTCGATGCGATCCTGCGTGCGCTGGGCACGGACCCGCCTCCCGCGGCCGGCCGGCCACTGGAGAATCCTCTGCACACCTTGGTCATCGGCGACACTCCGCCGGGTCAAGAGCCGTAGTCCCCCTCAGGCCGCCTCCGTACTTCGCCCGGATGCGGCAACCTTTCCGGCCCCATGGGAAACACGTACAACGTCGCGCTCTTCTTCCACCTGCTCGGCGCGATCGCGTTCTTCGCCGGCGCGGTCGTGGCCGGGGTGACGTTCGAGGTCGCGCGCCGGCGACCTCGGGCGGCCGAGGTGGCGGCCCTGCTGTCCGCCTCGCGGGTGGGGGCGGCCGTGCTCGGGGCGGGTGGATTGGTGACGGGGGTGTTCGGGCTGTGGCTCGTCCACCTCGGCCACTGGGGCTACGGGACGGGGTGGGTCAGCTGGGCGATCGGGCTGTACGTGGTCGCGCTCGTGCTCGGTGGCGCCGGTGGCGCCCGGCCCCGGCAAGCCCGGCTACTGGCCACACGCCTCGGTGACGGGCCGGTGAGCGACGAGCTGCGCGCCTCATTGAACGACCCGCGGGCGCGGGTGCTCAACTACGCCTCGTTCGCCATCCTCGTGGCGATCGTCGGGTTGATGGTGTTCAAGTAGGGGGCGGCGCTCGGGTCCGGCGAGCTGCGCGGCGAGATCTTGCCGAGCGAGCGCTACCGGCCGGCCTGAGGCCTCGGCAGCGCCGCGTTGTTGCCGGGCTGAACGCTCCTGTCGCTCGCCAAGTCGGCCACGAGGACACCATCGCGGATCTGGGCCATCAGGTCGCCCGACGCCGCTTGGTGAGTGGGGCAGGAGGATCGTGTTGGTCTTCGCGCCTTCGCCGAGCGCGCGGATCATGTCGGTGTACTGGGTGAGCGCGACGAGCGCCATCGCCTCGCGGGGATCGAGTCCGTGCTGGGCGATGATCTCCAGCGACTCGTGCAGGCCCTCGGCGATCGCCTTGCGCTCGGCGGCCACGCCCTCTCCCTGGAGGCGCATGGTCTCTCGCTCGCCCTCGGCCTTTTTGACCGCGAGCGTCTTCTGCGCGTCGCCCTGGGCGGCGGCGGCGACCTGATTGCGCTGGGCCGCGTTGATGTTGTTCATCGCGTCCTTGACCTGCTGGTCGGGCTCGATGTTGGTTATGAGCGCCTTGACGATCTCGTAGCCGTAGTCGGCCATCTGCCGGTGCAGTGTGTCCTGGATGTGCATGGCGATCGTGTCGGCGTCGGCGTAGGCCTCATCCAGGTCCATGCTCGGGAGGTGCGAGCGCACGACGTCGAACGCGTAGGACTGAATCTGCACCTCGGGGTTGTCGAGCTTGTAGTAGGCGTCCTGCACCTGCTGCTCGGTCGGGCCCACCTTGTACTGGACGGCGAGCTTGACCCGCACGAACACGTTGTCCTTGGTCTTGGTCTCGATCTCCGAGTTGAACTGCTCGACCTGCAGGCTCATCCGGCCGGCCACGCGCTCGACGAATGGGGTCTTGGTCTGCAGGCCGGGGCCGGCCACGCGGACGAACTTCCCGAAACGCTCGACGATCGCGCGCTCCTGCTGCTCGACAGTGAAGAAGAAAAGCGGCATGTGAATCCCCCTTTAGAGGCCTTCCTGTTTGCGCCGACCCCGCGCCCTGCCCCACAGAGTTAAGCACGCGTTTCAGCCCGGTCAAGCACGTGGGGTACCTTCAAGCCATGAGCTGGCACTCAGACGCCAGTCGAGCTGCTGGGACGCTCTCCCGACGAGAGGCTGCTGGCCGGCGACGCGCCGCTGCCCGCGACCCTGGGACGGCCGGCTGCCGTCCCGGCCAGCCGGCGGCGGGGCACGGTCGTGGGCACCGGCGTCGCCCTGACGGGGGTCACCCTGGTGGGCGGGATCATCCTGTTCGTGGTCGGCGCCCTCGACGCCCTCGCCAACGGCTCGGTGTTCTCGCTCGTGCTCATGCTGGTGGGGCTGGCGCTGGCCTCGACGCACTGGGGCTGGGCCCATGTCGCGGAGTTCACGGCCACCTCGATGGACCGGCGCGAAGCGCGCCCGATCGAGGACCGCAACCGCCGGTGGCTGGCTGGCATCGAGCCCTACACCCGCTACGAGATCTCCACGCGCGTGGCCGACGACGGGGCGATCTGCATCGTCCGCCACCGCTACCGGCCGGTGCCCTGCGGCTCGCGGAACTTCACCTTCCTCGCCGAGACCGAGAGCGAGGAGCTCCACTCCGGCGATGAGCCGGCGGCTGCCGTCACCGAGCGCGCCGAGCTCCTGCGCCGTGAGGCCGCGCGCGATACCGAGCGCGAGCGTGAGCGCTACGAGATCGCCTCGGAGGCCTACCGCGAGGCGATCCTCGACGACGATGACGAGCGCGAGCGCGTGGCCGCCCGCAAGGCGGCCTCGGCCGCCCTGTCGGAGCGGATCAACGCGAACCTGCGCGACCCGCCGCTGGTCGAGTAGCGGGCGCCCCGCCGCGCGCCCGTCAGTCGACTTCGCGCAACCGCCCGGTCTCGACGTCATAGACGAACCCGCGCGCCAAATCCTTGTGCGGGATGAACGGCGAGGCCTTGATCCGGGCGATCGACTGGCGGACGTCCCCGTCCAGGTCGGCGAACGCCTCCGCCGCCCAGGCCGGCTTGATTCCCGTCTCCCGCTCGATCTCCGACCGGAACGCGTCGTCGCTGAACGACAGCATTCCGCACCGCGTGTGGTGGATCACCATGATCTCCTCCGTGCCGAGCAGCCGCTGGGAGATCGCGAGCGAGCGGATCGCGTCATCGGTGACGACCCCGCCGGCGTTGCGGATCACGTGCACCTCGCCCTCGTCCAGCCCGAGCACGGCGTGGACGTCGATGCGCGCGTCCATGCAGGTGACCACGGCGAGCTTCCGGGCCGGCGGGGCCGGCAGCTCGCCCTTGTCGAACGACGGCCGCGTAGGACGTCGTTGTTGGCCAGCAGGTCGTCGGTGGCGCTCATCGGCGCCCGGTAGTCAAGCAGGCGGGCGTGGCCGGCGGCTCAGCCGGCGGAGGTCACGCGGCCGACCTCGACCAGCGAGGTCACGCCCCCGCGGACCTTGTCGATGCCGTCCTGGCGCATGGTGCGCATGCCCTGCTCACGGGCCACGGCAGCGATCTCGCCCGCGCTGCGCCGCTCGAGCGCCAGGTGGCGGATCTCGTCAGTGAGCGGCATCACCTCGTAGAGGCCGACGCGACCGTCGTAGCCGGTGCCGCCGCAACGGATGCAGCCCGCCGGCTCGAACACCTCGGCCCCCTGCAGGCCGTGCTCCTCGCGCACGGGTCGGACATGTGCGCGGGCCGCTTGCAGTGCGAGCAGAGCGTGCGAGCCAGGCGCTGAGCGACGACGCAGTCGATGGCGGCCGCGACCATGAACGGCTCGACCCCCATGTCGGTGAGCCGGGCCAGGGCGCTCGGCGCGTCGCGCGTGTGAAGCGTGGAGAGGACGAGGTGGCCGGTGAGCGCGGCCTGGACAGCGGTCTCCGCGGTCTCGGGGTCGCGGATCTCGCCGACCATGATGACGTCGGGATCGGCGCGGAGCATCGAGCGCAGGCCGGTGGCGAAGGTCACGCCGCGCTTGACCGCGACCTGCATCTGGCGGACGCCCGGGATCTGGGATTCGACGGGTCCTCGATCGTCAGGATGCTCTTCTGGCCGTCGTTGATGTGGCCGACCGCGCCGTAGAGAGTGGTCGACTTGCCCGAGCCCGTGGGCCCGGTGACGAGGACGGCGCCGTAGGGGCGCGTGATCGCGGTCGACGAACCTCTCGCGGTCGCGGTCGCTCATCCGCAGCGAATCGAGGTCGCGCACGACCGCTCCCATGTCGAGGATCCGCATGACGATGCCCTCGCCCTTGATCAGGGGGAGGGTGACGACGCGGACATCGACGCGGCGGCCTTCGACCACGGCCACGAGGCGGCCGTCCTGGGGCACGCGCCGCTCGGAGATGTCGAGGCTGGCCATGATCTTGACGCGAGAGATGACCGCCGCCGCCATCGACTTGGCCACGGTGGCGACGGGGATGAGGACGCCGTCGATCCGGATCAGCACCTGCATGTCGCCGGTCTCGGGGTTCCAGTGGATGTCGGAGGCGCCGCGCTGGATGGCCTCGGCGACGATCGACTGAACGAGCTTGATGACGGGACCGTCGTTGGCCGGCTCGGTGACAGAGATCTCGAGCTCGTCCGCCGGCTCCTCAACCTCGGCCGCGGGAGCGCCCTCACGCCGGTTGATGCGGCCGATGAGCGCGGCAATGTCCTCGGGGGCGGCCGCCACCGGACGCACCCTGCGGCCCGTGATCATCGCCACCTCGTCGAGCGTGATCACGTTCGTGGGGTCGGCCATGGCCAGCAGGACGGTCTCCTCGAGGAAGCCGACCGGTACCGCTTGGTAGCGCTT
This sequence comes from uncultured Solirubrobacterales bacterium, assembly GCA_963839105.1. Lineage (GTDB taxonomy): Bacteria > Actinomycetota > Thermoleophilia > Solirubrobacterales > Solirubrobacteraceae > Palsa-465. Next base: position 48,876 of record CAWITQ010000008.1, on the reverse strand, counting down.
GGCCACGTCCGGCTCGACCAGGTTCACCGCGCCCATGTCGATGTCGAACACGGAGAGGTCGATGTAGTCGACGCCGAAGCGCTCGGCGAGCGCGCGCGCCAGCTGGTCACGGCGGAGCTCGCCCCGCTCGATCAGGATCTGGCCGAGCGGCTTCTTCTGCTCGCGGGAGGCGATGACGGCGTTCTCGATCGACTCGCGCCGTGCGAAGCCGAGGTCGACGATGATGTCGCCGATCTGGCGCTGGGAGCGGCCACGCTGGGTGGGCGGGACCAGGCCGCGCGGATAGTCCGGGATGTCGTCTGCGGGTCCCGGTACCGGCGCAGGCGTGATCGCGCTCATGTCCGTATGTGTCGGCCGAACATCCGTCCACCTTGAGAGCCCGCTCCGAACGCCCGGGCTTGTGGTGAGATTGCGGACGATGACCGACTGGACTACGACGATCTCGTCGCTCGCCACCGGGGCCGGCACGCTCGTGCTGGCGGTGGCCACGTTCGCCGCCGTGCGCTCCTCAAACCGCTCGGCGCGGCTCGCCGAGGTGGCGCTGCAGGAGCAGCGTCGGCCGGTGCTCACGCAGTCGCGGTTCGACGACTCCGAGCAGAAGATCATGTTCATCGACGGCCGCTGGCTGCACGTGGCCGGGGGCGGCGCCGCCGTGGTCCACGAGAACGGGACCGTGTACCTGGTGATGAGCCTGCGGAACGTGGGCTCGGGTATCGGCGTGCTCCAGGCCTGGTTCATCCAAGCCGGCCTCGTGGGCGCGGCCCCAGATCACGCGCCACAGGACCGCTACCACGCTCAGACCCGCGACCTCTACATTCCGGCGGGCGACGTGGGGATCTGGCAGGCAGCACTCCGCGACGCGAACGATCCGAGCCACAGCGAGGTGGCCGAGGCGATCGCGGGACGTCAGCCGCTCACGGTCGAACTGCTTTACAGCGACCAGGTTGGCAGCCAGCGCACGATCACCCGCTTCACGATCACGCCGGCGGGGGAGGACAAGTGGCTGGCCACGGTGGGGCGCTACTGGTATCTCGACCGCGCAGGACCCAGATGACCGATCACGAGGAGGACTGATGGCGAACGTAACCGGCAGCTCGACGGCGGAGATCGACGCTCCACTCGATCAGGTTTGGGAGGTGGTCGAGGACGTGGAGGACGCCCCCAACTGGCAGGGTGGACTGAAGGGCCTGCGCGCGCTCGAGCGCGACGGCGAGGGACGGGCGATCCTCGTCGAGGCCGACAACGACGCCAAGGTGCTCTCGGTGAAGTCCACCGTCCGCTTCGCGTACGACGGGCCGACGCGCCTCAGCTGGAGCCAGGAGAAGGGTCAGCTCAAGTCAGTGGAGGGAAGCTGGAAGCTCGAGGACCTCGGTGGCGGGCGCACCCGCGCCACCTACTCGCTCGAGGTCGACCCTGGCCGGCGGCTCGGGATGGTCGTCCGGGGCCCCATCGTCGACGTGCTCCGCGACATGCTCGCCGGGGCGCGCGCGGGCGAGCTCAAGCAGCGAGTCGAGGGGTCGTAGCGGGCGCCGAAGCCGAGTGCTGCGTGGAGTCCTCGCCGATGCCGGACGCAGCCACATACGACAGCGCACAGGCCTTGCCGGCGCCAGTAGGGTTCGGCCATGCGGATCTCTCGTCCATCCACTCGAATCGGGTGGGCCAGCGCGTCAGCGATCGCGCTACTCCTGGTCCTGACCGGCGTGTTCTCCGCCCAGGGCCAAACCATTGCCAAGCCTGCGTCCGCCTCGTCGCACACTGGCTTCACCATCAAGCTCGTCAATACCGACTTCGGTTCCGACGGAGCCACCGGTCATTTCTCCGCCAAGCTCTCGGCCCGCGCCCGCGCCGCAGCGGCGGTGCTGGCCGCGGTGACCGGGGTGCCATATCCGAAGATCGCCAAAGGCGGCAGCTACGTGGCGAAGGTCTCCGGCGGCGGGGGTCTCGCTGTGGTCAAGTTCTCCGACCACGCGCTGGGAACCTCGTGTGTCAGGTACAGCGCCAAGGCGGGCAAGTACAACCCCTCGCTTGGGTACCTGAAGGTGACCGGGTCGATGACGATCGTCGGCGGAACCGGTCAGGCGGCCCACTGGACCGGCACGATCAAGTTCAAGCAGACCGGGCTCACCGGCCGCGACACGCTGGTGTTCAGCGGCACGGCGATCGGCTCGCTCAGGACCACCCACGGTCTGACCGCCGCCTGCAAGTCGGTCGCCAAGCTCAAGGGCTAAGGCCATTGGAGGGGAGCATTCGCTGCTCCCCTCCGCTCGTGAAGTAGGCGCAACCCCTGCCGCTGCGATCGAAGCAGTCGCAGGATGGGCCCGAAGAAATCAAGGCCGATTTGAGCGCTGCCGATGCGTGAAGGATGCCCGACGGTCACCCACGCCCGTGGTCGCGTCCGCGCTGGCCGTACTCAGTGGCGCTCGCCACGGCGATTATCGTGGCGGTCGTCCGCTTCGCTGTGCTCGGCGGTCCGGCTACCGGTGCGCCAAGCTCCACGCGCGTGCTCCGCGGCGTGACCGGGCAGGGAACAACCTTCGAGCTCGTGCTCGATCGGAATCGTGTGGTCTCGCTGAGCACGAGCCTTTCCGCGCGCTGCGCCGGCGCTTCCACCTGGAAGGAGAGGTGGTCGCCCACCAGTGGGGCCCAGGTGCACATCACCACCGCGGGTCGGTCGTTCTTGACCGTCGAGCGCGCCTCCCCCACTTATACGGACGGAACCGTCGGACGGGTTGCCTTCGCTCTACGAGGCTTGATCACCTCTCGTGCTTCTGCGCAGGGAACCATCCGGCTGGTCGGCCGCTTCTACCGACGCGAGCGGGAGTGGAATGCCTGCGACTCCCTTGACGTGGCGTGGGCGGTCGGAGCGAAGGCGTCGATGCAACTAAGGAAGGTGGCTCTGGGCCGTCCCGTCGGCTCTTACTACCCGGCGGTGCCGAGTCTCGCGACCGATGTCTCGCCCGCACGTCAGCGCTTCATCGATGCTGTGGACGCGCGCTGCGTGGACACGTACCGGCTAGGGGTACAGGCGCAACAGGCCGCCGACGAGGACTACTTGGGCTACCGCGACGCCGGGGCGCGTGAGGATGCCTACTCGCTCGCGTTACACGAGTGGCAGCTTCGCTCCATCCTGGCGCTCGGCCCGCCGCCCCAGGCCCGCGGGCTATACCGAGCCTGGATCGCGAACTTCCGCGCCCGGCTGTCGGTCCAACGAACGACGCTTATGCTCGAGCTGCGTGGCCGCCCTGCAGCGGCCCACCGCGAGATCGGCCGCTTAGTGAGGCTGAGGGAACAGGGCAACTTTGCCGGACAGCGCTTCGGTCTCGTCCGCTGCACCTCCAACGGGGAGCGCACAGCGATTCCGATTCTCAACGACGGCCAACCCCGACCGCTCCCCTGACCGGAGCACGACCGGGTCCAGGGCCCGGGAACGTCCGCCACTGTCGCCGATCGCGATCGAACAGCAGCGTGGGTGCCGCGCCGCATTGAGCGCTCACTGCTTGAAGTCGCTCCGTCGGCGCGCCTGCCTGATCTCTTGAAATGCGGCGCCAGCGGCGCTGGTGAGGCCGCCGGTGACCGCGAGAGCCGCAAGCGAGCCGAAGACGTAGAGAAATGTCCGCGCGCCCCACGGTTGCACAAACACAACGGTCACGCAGGCCCAGACGGGTCTCTCACCCGATTTAGGTGATGCGGCCGCAGCCGCGGCCGCGGATGGTTTCCAGGACATCCGAACCGCAACGGCCCTTTCAGACCGACTGACCGGAGGCGAACCGAGTTGCTGATCACTGCGTCGTCCTATCCGTTCCTGAACGTTTTCTGGGACATCCTCATCGTCTTTGCGTGGATCCTCTTCATCTGGGTCGCCATCACAGTCTTCGGCGATCTCTTCCGCCGTCATGACATCTCGGGCTGGGCCAAGGCTGCCTGGGTGATCTTTGTCGTCGTAATCCCGTGGATCGGGGTGCTGGCCTACCTAATCGCCTACCACACCGGGATGGCTGAGCGAAGCCAAAAGGACACTCAGGCGGCGCAGGCTCAGTTCGACGATTACGTCCGCCAGGCCGCCGGTACCGGCGGGCCGGCGAGCGAGATCGACACGGCTAAGAAGCTTCTCGACAGCGGCGCAATCTCCCAGGCCGAGTTCGACGCCATCAAGGCCAAGGCGCTTGGTAGCCCAGCCGGAGTGCGCTAGCGCTAGCGGAAAACGGCGGGTCAGCACCGCGGCGGCGTCTCCGCCTAGCCCAAGGTTCCGAACCGGTTCCAAGCTGCCACACCGGCATCTCGTCGACGCTGGCGCGAGCCCAGCCGGCCGCACGCCGGCGAGACCCGCGCCCGACGCCTACGACACCGCCGCGGCCGTCTCCAGCTTGCGCAGCTCCTGACGCGCGATCGAGCGCTTGTGCACCTCGTCGGGCCCGTCGGCCAGGCGCAGGGTGCGCAGGTGGGCGTACATGCTGGCCAGCGGGAAGTCGTCCGAGACGCCGCCGCCACCGTGGACCTGGATCGCGCGGTCGATCACCTTCAGGGCCACGTTCGGGGCCGCCACCTTGATCGAGGCGATCTCGGTGCGGGCGTGCTTGTTGCCCACCGTGTCCATCAGCCAGGCCGCGCGTAGCGTGAGCAGGCGCGCCATGTCGATCTCGATGCGCGACTCGGCGATCCAGTCCTGGATGTTGGCGCGGTGCGAGATCGGACGGCCGAAGGTCTCCCGCGCGGCGGCGCGGGCGCACATGAGCTCGAGCGCGCGCTCGGCGGCGCCGATCGTGCGCATGCAGTGATGGATGCGACCCGGACCCAGGCGTGCCTGGGAGATGAGGAAGCCGTCGCCCTCGTTGGCGATCAGGTTCGAGGCCGGGACGCGGACGTCCTCGAACAGCAGCTCGGCGTGCCCCTCCTGGTCGACGTAGCCGAACACCGGGAGATTGCGCACGATCGTCACCCCGGGCGTGTCCCGCGGGACGAGGATCATCGACTGCTGGCGGAAGGCGTGGCCTTCAGGATCGGTCTTGCCCATCACGATGAAGATCTTGCAGCGGTCGCGCATGGCGCCCGAGGTCCACCACTTGCGGCCGTTGAGCACGTACTCGTCGCCGTCGCGCTCGATCCGCATCTCGATGTTGGTGGCGTCCGAGCTCGCCACGTCGGGCTCGGTCATGGCGAAGGCGGAGCGGATCTCGCCCTCGAGCAGCGGGCGCAGCCACTGCTCCTTCTGCTCGGGACTGCCGAACAGGGTCAGAACCTCCATGTTGCCGGTGTCCGGCGCCGCGCAGTTACACGCCTCGGGAGCGATGTGGCTGCGGCCCATGATCTCGGCGAGCGGGGCGTAGTCGAGGTTCGACAGGCCGGCCTCGTCACCGAACGGATCGCCATGGGGGAGGAACAGGTTCCACAGGCCGGCCTCACGCGCGCGGTCCTTGAGCTCCTCCATGACCGGGGGGTGGGCGTGGGGATCGCCCGACTCCGCGAGCTGCTCCTCGTAGACGCTCTCATTCGGATAGATGTGCTCGTCCATGAACTTCCCGAGCCGCTCGCGCAGCTCCTTGCAGCGATCGCTCAGTTCGAAGTCCATCGCTAGTCCTCTCTGTTCTTTCGGGGGGTCGCCGGGGATTGGCCCCCGGCTGTCGTCGTGATTCCAAGGGCGCCGACCCAGAGGCCGGTCAGAGTCCGCACCAGCGTCTCCGCCGACTCACTGCCGTAGCCCTGGACGTAGCGCAGGTAGGCGACCCGGCTGACCATGGCGCTCAGCGACCGGGCGGCGAGGCGCGGGTCGAGCGCGGCGGTGGCGAGGCCGCGCTGCTGGAGCGCCCGGATCGCAGCCGCGTTGCGCTGTTCGAATGCGCGCACGCGCTGCATGCGCAGCGCCCGGAAGGCAGGGTCTATGTGCGTGACCTGCTCCATCAGCGCCATCAACCGGGCGTTGCGCCGGTAGGCGGCGAGGTAGGCGCGGTTGGCCGACTCGATCACCGCCACCGGATCGTCGCTGTCGGCGATCTCGCGGAGCTTGGGGTGGAGCATCTCCTCCTGGACGTCGGCCATCACCGCCGCGAACACGTCCTCCTTGCTCGTGAAGTAGGTGTAGAAGGAGCCGGCGGCGACGCCGGCCAGGGCGGTGATGTCCGTGATCCGGGCGGCCAGGAAGCCGTCACGTTCGAACACCTCACGCGCGGCCTCCACGAGGGCGATGCGGGTCCGCGCGCCGCGGGCGCTCGCCGGCGCGCGGCCGGTGTGGACGGGGAGCGCTCTCGGCACGGTGGCGCGATCGTACCTCCAGTTGAAACTGGTTTCAACTTCGACTAGGCTGCCGCTCCCGTGGAGCTGGCCGATCGAAACGTGGTCGTCACGGGCGCTGCCAGCGGCATCGGGCGCGCCTTCGCCGAGCGCGTGGCCGAGGAGCGGCCGCGGACGCTCGTGCTCGCCGATCTCAACCTCGAGGCGGTGGAGGCGGTGGCGCGCGAGGTGGGCGCGGTCGCGGTGCGCGCCGACGTCGGCAAGGAGGCGGACATCCAGGCCCTGGTGGCTCGCGCGCAGGAGGTCGGCGGCCCCATCGACCTCTTCTACTCGAACGCCGGCGTCCCCGGCCCCGGGGGCGGGCCCGAGGCGCCGGACGCCGAATGGGATCTGACCTGGAGGGTCAACGTCATGGCCCACATCTGGGCCGCCCGCGCGCTGCTGCCGGCGATGGCCGAGCGCGGCGAGGGCTACCTCGTGAGCACGGCTTCGGCGGCCGGGCTGCTCACCCAGGTCTCCGCGGCCGCCTACACGGTCACCAAGCACGCCGCGGTGGCGCTCGCGGAGTGGATCGCGATCGAATACGCCGACGCCGGCATCAAGGTCTCGGTGGTGTGCCCTCTCGGGGTGCGCACGCCGATGCTCGAGGGCGCGCTCGAGGACGGCCCGGGCGCGGCGGCGCTGCTCGCCGACACGGTGCTCGAGCCCTCCGACGTGGCGGAGGCGGTGCTCGCCGGCGTGCGCGAGGAGCGCTTCCTGATCCTCCCCCACGAGAAGGTCGCGCAGTACATGGCGCTCAAGGGCGCCCGCCACGACCGCTGGCTCAGCGGGATGCAGGACCTCGTCCGGCGCGCCCGCGCCGGCGAGCAGTCCTAGGCGCGCGCGACGGTGCCGAAGCGCCGGGTGTTCAGGTCGGGCAGCCGGCGGCGGATCTCGAGCACCTGCGGCAGCGCCGCGATGAACAGGTCGAGCAGTTCCGGGTCGAACTGAGTACCGCGCCCTGCCCGCATGTGTTCAAGCGCCTCGTCGAGGCTCATCGCGGGCCGGTAGATGCGGTCTGAGGTGAGGGCGTCGAACACGTCGCCGATCGCCACGATCCTTCCCTCCAGTGGGATATCCGCGCCGCGAATCCCCTGCGGGTAGCCGCCGCCGTCCCAGCGCTCGTGGTGGGTGAGGGCGATCGTGGCCGCAAGTTCGAGAAGCGGGTCGCTCTCACCGGCCAGGATCCGGTGTCCGAACTCGGCGTGGCGCTGCATCTGGATCCGCTCGGTCGCGGTGAGGGCACCGGCTTTGCGCAGGATGCTGTCGGGAATGCCGAGCTTGCCGATGTCGTGCATTGCGCTCGCGGCGGCGATCTGCTCGCTGCGCCGGGAGTCGAGGCCGCGCAGGCCGGCCAGCAGACCGCTGTAGCGACTCACGCGCTTGGTGTGGTTGGCCGTCTCCTCGTCGCGGAACTCGGCCGCTCTCGAGAGCCGCTTGACCGCGTGGCGCTGTGCACGTGACAAGGCGACGCCCGAACGGGCGCGTACGAGCCAGTGGCCAACCTGCGTGGCAAGGGCATGGACCACGCTGTCCTGGGCTGGGTGGGCGGTGACGCCGGAGCCGCCGAGCACGAGCACGCCGAAAAGTTTCCGGCCCTCCAGTACGGGACTAATCAGCAGGCGGTCCACGCCAGCCCGGTCGAGGACCCCGGCACTGCGACCGCCGTCGGCGGTTTCCGAGGTGATCCGCGCCACCTTGCCGCCGCGAGCGGCGTCGAGCAGCAGGCCGGGATCGCCGAAGAAGTCCTGGACGTCGTCGAGGTCGCGGAAGCCGACTTGTGCGTCGAGCATGAGCGGGTCATCCTCGCGCGCGAGATACACGGCGCCGCAGCCGAAGCCGGTCGCGTCGGCGCACCGGGCGAGGACCTCGGCCAGGAGCTCCTCGGGATCGCCCGAGGAAGCGAGCCCAAGCCCCAGGCCGGCGAGAAAGGCCAGCTCGACCGAGGATGCCGCCGGATCGACGCGGTGGCGAGCGCCGAGCCGAGAGCGGACGGCGTCGACGAGGTCGCCGAGGTCCGCGGTCAGGGTGACAAGCGCGCTCGCTCCCGTGGCCGTGACGAGCTCGATGTCGACGGCATCTGAGCGCGCGCAAGTGAGGATGATCGGAATCCGCCGCGTTCGCGGATCCCGGCGCAGCGCGAAGGCGAGCTGGTAGCCATCGACGCCCGGCATCAGCAGCTCGCTGACGACGGCGTCGGGAGGCCGGCGCCGGCTGAGCTCGAGCGCCTCGGCGGCGCGGGCGGTGGCGGTCACCTCATAGCCGGCGTGACGCAGGTGCACCAGCGCTCGCCGGCGCTGCTCCTCGTCGGGCGCGACGAGCAGCACGTGCGGGCGCCCGTGCGCAGGACGCTTCCGCGGCGGGCCGAGGGCCGACCGGGCGAGCTCAACCAGCCGCTCGCCATCGATCGGCGCCGGTAGCGCGTGCGCGAAGCCGCCGCGCCGCGCGCCCTGATCGTCACCGGTGCGAAGCGCGAGGGCGGGGACCTCGGCCAGCCCGGGCAGCTCACGCATGGCGCGCAGCATGCTCGGGGCCTCCATGTCGGCCAGCCGAATGTCGCTGAAGAGGAGCACGGGGGGTTGCTGCGCGGCGCTGCGCAGCGCGCTACGTCCATCGCCGGCGAGGGCGACGGTGAAGTCGGCCCGCCTAAGTGCGCCGCCCACCGTCTCGGCCGTGTCCGCACAGCGGGTGACGACCAGAACGAGGGGCGGGCGCTGCGTCATCAAGCAGCGCTCGGCGGCGTCGTACCGGGAGCGATCCTCCACGCCAGAGACCGGTCCATACAGCCCGATTCGTTCACACTTGGCGCGTACTTGAACGTTCGCTCAGCTTTTGCACAGCTACCGGTCGCCCGGGCGGCAGGATCCCTACAAGATTTCCTCAGGCGGAGGCGTTGCGCTGCGCGGTCCGCACGAGCTGCTCGCGCGCCTGCGGCCAGAGCTGGCGCGCGCGGGTGATCGCCGTGCGGGCGGTGGCGACATCGTCACCGCGCGCCGCCGCCTCGAGCTCCGCCAGCTGGCGCTGGAGCTCTGCGGCCCCGACCATCAGCGCGTCGTTGCGGCAGTGGTGCGCGGCGAAGGCCGCGGCCGCCAGGTCGCCCGCGGCCAGCGCGGTGCTCGCGTCCTCGAGCGCGGTGGCGATGCTCTGCTCGAGCGAGTCGATGAGCGAGCCGAAGTCCGCCCCGAGCAGGTCTTCGAGCTCGGCGATCCGCTTGGGGTCGAGCGGCGCAGCCATCAGGCGCTGGCCGTCGCCACCCCGCCCCGCATGCCGATCGGGGCGCCGAGCACCGCGTCGGGGATACCGAAGGCGTCCACGAGCGTGCCCGCCTGTCCGCGCACCTCGTTGCACAGGCGGTTGACCTCGCGCGTGATCGCCTTGCAGCGCGGCCCGGTGAGCCGCCCATGCTCCTGGAACCAGCCGCGGTCGGCCTCGATGTTCGAGAGGGCGTACAGATCGCACAGCCGGTTCAGCGCGTCCTTGGCCGGACCGTCCTCGAGCGCTCGATGGCGGTGGAGAAGGCCTCGAGCAGCACGAGGTCCATGTGGGCCTGCGCGGCCTGGATGGCGTGGTTCTGGACCGCGCGGAATACCTCGAAGGCGTCGTAGCCGTCACCGAGCCCGCGTCGGTAGCGCTGCGCGATCGAGGCCGTGATGTGGCCCTCGCGCCACCGGAACAGGTCGAGCTGGTAGTCGCGGTCGAGCAGGTCCTCCTGCTCGTCGCCGCGGGTGACGAAGTCGCCGATCACCTGGACGATCTTGCGCGCGAACAGCCGCTCGACCACCGTCTCCACCGCCTGCTCGGCCACGAACGTAACCGTCTCCCGCGGGTTGAGGTCGTTGAAGTGGTCCTTGTAATCGGTGAGCCGGCCCTTGGCCACGAGCATCATCAGGACCGTGTTGTCGCCCTCGAAGGTGGTGAACACGTCCGTGTCGGCCTTCAGCGGCGCGAACCGGTTGACGTGCATGTACCCGGCGCCTGCCGCAGCACTCGCGGCAGATCTGGATCGTTTCGGTGGCGTGCCAGCTCGCCGTGGCCTTCATGCCGGCGGCGAACGTCTCGAGCTCGCGCCGGTCGCGCTCCGCGGCTCGGTGGCGCGGAACACGTCGTCGAACTTCTCGAGCAGCTCCGCCTGCGCGAAGTGGAGCGCATAGGTCTTCGCGAGCAGCGGCATCAGCCGCCGCTGATGGGCGCGGTAGTCGAGGATGACCACCTCCTCGCCCTCGTCGGGGCCGAACTGCCTGCGGCGCAGCCCGTAACGGGTGGCGATCGTGAGCGCGGTCTTCGAAGCGCTGACCGACGCGCCCGAGATGCACACGCGCCCCTGCACGAGCGCCCCGACCATCGTGAAGAAGCGCTTGTTCGGGTTCTCGATCGGGCTGCTGTACCTGCCCTCTTCGTCGACGTCGGCGTAGCGGTTGAGTAGGTGATCGCGAGGGATGCGGACCTGGTCGAACCAGATCTGGCCGTTGTCGACGCCGCCCAGGCCCATCTTCTCGCCCGAGTCCTCGATGCGCACGCCGGGGTGGAGATTGCCGTCATCGTCCCGGAGGGGCACGACGAACGCGTGGACGCCGTGGCGCTCGCCATCGACGATCAGCTGCGCGAACACCGCGCCCATGCGCCCGTGGCAGGCCGCGTTCCCGATGTACTCCTTGTGCGCGTTCTCGGCCGGGGTATCGATCACGAACTCGCCGGTCTCGGCGTCGTAGGTGGCGGTCGTCTGAGCTCCTGGACGTTCGAGCCGTGGCCGGCCTCGGTCATCGCGAAGCAGCCCGGCAGCTCGAGCGTGGCGATCTCCTTCAGGTAGCGCTCGTGGTGGATCTCGGTCCCCAGCTGCTGGACCGCGCCGCCCCACAGGCCGAACTGGACCCCGAACTTGACCAGCAGTGAGAGGTCGCTGAGGCCGATGGTCTCGAATGCCGCGACGTTGGCCCCGGGGTCGCCCTGGCCGCCGTACTTCTCCGGATAGCCGGGCGCGGTCAGCCCCTCGGCCACGAGCGCCTTGGCCCACTCCAAGACCCGCTCGCGGTACTCGGCCGTGGGCAGCGGGGGGACCGGGACGGAACTCGGGGCGGGAGAGAAGCTCGAGGTACTGGGCGCGCAGGTCGGCGTAGCGGCCGTCGAGGAGCTGGTGGAGCGAGGCGCTGTCAAAGTCCTCGGTCGCGGGGGTGGTGGTAGCCATCGGCGCGATCATATGTCGCCGCCGCTGCGGGTGGCGCGGCTCGATGACGCGGAGGCCCCGCTACGGGTGGATGATCCGGCGGACGTGGCGCGCGACCCCTCCGATGCGGCCGTGGATGCCGCTGGCCAGTCCGGTGGCTCCGAGCGCCACCACGAACGCGCCCGCCACCACCGCCAAGCCGCCGAGCACCGTCGGCCAGTTCCGTTCGAGGAACTCGCGGCCGCGGGTCAGAGTCTGCTGGGCCCGGTCGCCCGCGAACAGGAGCGTGAGCACGATGGCGACGAGCGGCAGAACGAAGCACACGTTGAACAGCACGATCAGCAGCACCTGATTGACGTCGCCCACGTCCGAGCCGACGATCGCGGCGATCGCGGCGAAGTAGGGAAAGGCCGTGGGCAGCTCGACGGCGGTGATCGTCGCTCCCAGCACCCAGCTCGACTTGCCCTCGGGATCGAACCGCGGCACCTCGCGCTGTGCGAGCGTGCGCCGGTGGCGGTAGAGGAGCAAGCCACCCGCGATCAGCGAGGCGCCGACCGCGGTCTCGATGATGTGGGCCGCCCGATGGTGAGGGTGAGGGATGAGCGAGAGCAGCAGCTGGCCGGGCCCGAGCGCGATCAGCACGCCCCCGACCAGGTAGACGGCGAACACGCCGAGCGTGAACTCGATCACGCGCTCGCGCGCCCGCTCCCCGGCGGCCAGGTACAGCGCCGGGCCGATGGTCGACGGGTTGAGCGAGTCGGCGAAGCCGATCGAGATGGCGATGCCGACCAGGCGGAGCACGCAGGGGATTCTTCCCGGTTGCAGGTGTTCTCGGCGTGAGAATCCTGCCAGCGAGCGGGAGCGCGCGGCCGCCTACGCGTAGTGGAGCTCTTCGCCTTCGTCGTCGGAGATCGGACGCTCGCACGTGGGGCACCACCAGCGCGCCTCCATCGGCGTTCCGCACAGCGAGTGGCGCGGGGTGGCGCCGTCGCCAGCATGACGCGCGCCCCAGCCCGCGATCATGCGCAACGCTCCGGCGAGCTCCTGGCCGGACGCGCTCAATTCGTAGACGAACCGCGGCGGGCGCTCGGAGTACGGCCGGGCGACGACGAGCGCGTTTCGCTCCAGCGAGCGCAGCCGCTGGGTGAGGACGTTGGGGGCGATCCCGCGCACCTCCTCCTGGAGCTCGCCGAACCGGCGCGGGCCGTCGAGCAGCGCGGAGACCACGAGGAGCGTCCAGCGGTCGCCGACGGTGGCGAGGGCGTCGGCCAGCGCCTGGTCGGGATCCGCCGCCTCGCGAGCTGCGTCGCGTGGCTCCGAGGGCCTGGCGTGATCCATCTCGCTCGGGATCGTAGTCCGTGGCAGGTTCGCTAAAGTACTCACTTGCAGATTGCAAGTTACTAGACAGACCGGAGAAGGCATGGCAGTACTTGATGAGATCGGAGCGACGGTCAGCTCCGTGGTTCAACAGACCGGACCCGCTGTGGTCGGGCTCGGACGCGGTTGGGGCGTCGGGTCAGGCGTGGTGATCGAGCGTGGCCTCGTGCTCACGAACGCCCACAACCTGCGCTCCGACGAGGTGACGATCACGTTCGGCGACGGCCGGCGCGCGGATGCCCGCGTGGCCGGGTCCGACGAGGACCTCGACATCGCCGTAATCGCCGTCGACACCGGCGACGTTGAGGCGGTCGAGTGGCCGGAGGAAGTGGAGGAGGCCCAGATCGGACGCCCGGTCTTCGCACTGGCGAACCCGGGTGGCCGCGGGCTGCGCGCCACGGTCGGCTTCGTTCTCGAGCGCGTCACGCAGCTTCCGCGGACCGCGGGGGCGGCGCATACCGGGTGCGATCGAGCACTCGGCGCCGCTGCCGCGCGGATCGTCGGGCGGCCCGCTGCTCGACACCGCGGGCCGACTGCTCGGGATCAACGCGGTGCGCGTCGATGGCGGCCTGATCCTGGCCATCCCGGCCGATCGCGCCCTCCGCGAGCGCGCCCAGGCGCTGGGGCGCGGTGAGGCGCCCAAGCGGGCCAAGCTGGGAGTGGCGATCGCGCCGCCGCGCGCCTCCCGCCGGCTGCGCCGCGCCGTGGGGCTGCCGGAGCGTGCCGGCGTGCTCGTCCGCGCGGTCGAGGACGACAGCCCGGCGGCTCGAGCCGGGATCGAGCGCGGCGACCTGATCGTCGCCGCCGGCGGGCATGAGATCGAGCGGATGGACGTGCTCTACGAGGCGCTCGACGCGGCCGCGGGCGCGGAGCCCCTCGAGCTCACGGTGGTGCGGGGCGCCGACGAGCGGACCGTGCCGGTCTCGTTCTGACCGATGAGCACCGCGCTTGAACCCCAGGACATCGAGGCCGCGCGAAGCCCAGGCGCTCGACGCCTACTCGCGTGTCGTCGTGGAGGTCGCCGAGCGCCTGTCGCCGAGCGTCGCGAACCTGAAGGTGATGCGCCGCGGCCGGGGCGGCCAGGTGCCGGCGGGTGCCGGCAGCGCGGTCGCCCTCACGCCCGACGGCTTCCTGCTCACCTCGGCTCATGTGGTGGCGGGGCCGGGCCGGACCGGCCGGGCGTCGTTCGTTGACGGCCGCGAGCTCCGCTTCCGGGTGATCGGCGTCGACCGGCTCTCGGACCTCGCGGTCCTTCGCGCCGACGGTGGCGACCTCGTCCCGGCGACACTCGGCGAGGCCGAGCGCCTGCGCGTCGGACAGCTGGTGGTGGCGATCGGCAACCCGAACGGGTTCGCCGGATCGGTGACCGCCGGCGTCGTCTCCGCGCTCGGGCGCTCGTTGCCCGCCCGCGCGGGGCGGACCATGCGCTACATCGACAACGTGATCCAGACCGACGCCGCGCTCAACCCGGGCAACTCCGGAGGGGCGCTCGCGGACAGCCAGGGCCGCGTTGTCGGCATCAACACGGCGGTGGCGGGCGTCGGCCTGGGTCTCGCGGTGCCGATCAACGCCGCCACCCGCCGGATCGTGGGCGCTCTCATGCACGAGGGCCGGGTTCGCCGGGCCTACGTCGGGATCGCGGGCGGCCCGCGGCCGCTGCCCCCGTCACGCACGAGCGCGCCTGGGCCGGAGCTCGGCGGTCGAAATCGTCGAGGTCGTGCCGGAAAGCCCGGCCGAGCGGGCGGGGCTGCGGGCGGAGGATCTGGTCGTCGAGCTTCGACGGCCATGCCGTCGAGCGCGTGGACGACGTCCAGTCGGTGATGACCGAAGAGGCGATCGGGCAGCGCCTCACTGTGCAGGTTTTGCGCGGAGACCGGTGGCTAGAGCTGGCGATCTCGCCCGTGGAGCTGGGCGAGTAGCTACACTCGTTTCAGGCGCCGGGCGGCGTTTTTACGTCTGCCGTTCCGGCGGCCGGAGTCCTGATCACCCCATACGGGAAAGCGCGTAGATGGCCCGCGGAGACGTCCGGATTGCTGTAACCCTCGCTTGCGAGGAGTGTCGGCGCCGGAACTACCAAACCAACAAGAGCAAGCGGAACAATCCGGAACGGATCCAGCTGCGCAAGTACTGCCGCTGGTGCAAGCGTCATACGCCGCACCGCGAGACGCGCTGAGCCAGCCGGGGAACGTCCGTGGCGCGCAACCGCAAACGAGCTAAGGAACGTCGCGCTCGCCGACCCGCCGAGTCGGCGGTCGAGCGTCCGCACCGACCGCGAGGACGATGCTCCGACGCCGCTCGCCCACGCCGCGCCCGACGTGGAGCTAGCCGAGGCGCAGCTCGCCGTGGGCCGGGACCCCGAGCTCACCGACGGAGGAGTTTGCGCAGAACGGTGAGCTCGCGGACGAGAGCCGACGTTGAAGCCGGCCGAGCTCGAAGATGAGCGCCGCGCCGCCCGGACGCCGCGCGGTCGAGCCCGCCGCGGCGGCAGCAGCTGCCGTCGGCGAGCCGCGCGCCGCACCTGGCCGCCAGGCTGATCGCTTTCCTGCAAGGCTGCTGGCACGAACTGCAACGAGTACAGTGGCCGGATCGGCGCCAGGTCATGCAGGCCACGGGCGTCGTCATTGGGTTTGTGATCGTCGCCGGGCTGTTCCTGGGCCTGGCCGACTGGGTCGCCCAACACATCGTGAAATTCGTCCTCAAGTAGCGCGAGCGCTCGGCTCGGCTAGAGGGCTTGGAGATATCGTCATGGTGCCGGCCGGCCAGGTCGGCAGTGAGGCTTAGAGAGCAATGTTTCGCTGGTACGTCGTCAACACATACTCGGGTCACGAGAACAAGGTCAAGCACAACCTGGAGCACCGGGTTGTCTCGCTGGGCCAGCAGCGCGCGATCCGGCAGATAGTCGTCCCGACCGAGTCGGTGTCCGAGATGAAGGACAACCAGAAGATCACGGTCGAGAAGCGGACGATGCCCGGATACGTGCTCGTCAACATGGACCTCAACGAGGACTCCTGGACCCTGGTCAAGGGCACGCCGGGGGTGACCGGCTTCGTCGGCGCCTCCAACGAGCCCGTGCCGCTCACCCAGGACGAGGTCAACCGCCTGCTCCATCGCGAGCAGGAGGTCAGGCCGCGCAGCCGCGCCCAGTTCTCGATCGGCGAGTCCGTGAAGGTCATCTCGGGCCCGCTGTCGGACTTCTCCGGAGAGATCTCCGAGGTCAACGAGGACGCGCAGAGGCTCAAGGTGCTGGTGTCGATCTTCGGCCGTGAGACGCCGGTCGAGGTCGGGTTCGATCAGGTCAAGAAGGTGTAGCCATGGCCAAGAAGGTTCTGACGCAGATCAAGCTCCAGGCCGTCGGCGGCCAGGCCTCGCCGGCGCCTCCGGTGGGCCCGGCGCTCGGCCAGCACGGCGTGAACATCATGGAGTTCGTGAAGTCGTTCAACGCCCAGACGCAGAGCGACCTCGGCACGGTGATCCCGGTCGTGATCACGGTCTACGAGGACCGCTCGTTCACGTTCGTCACCAAGAGCCCGCCCGCCGCCGTGCTGATCAAGCAGGCGCTGAACCTGGACAAGGGCTCGGCCGAGCCCAACCGGACCAAGGTGAGCCAGATCACCCAGGCCCAGCTCCGCGAGATCGCCGAGAAGAAGATGAAGGACCTGAACGCGAACGACGTCGACGCCGCCGCGAAGATCATCGCCGGCACGGCGCGTTCCATGGGAGTGGAGGTGGTCTGAGCGATGTCTCGTCACGGCAAGGGATACGACGAAGCCAAGAAGCGCTTCGACCGCGAGCGCGAGTACTCGCCCGCTGAGGCGGTCGCGCTCGTCAAGGAGCTGAGCCACGTCAAGTTCAACGAGTCGGTCGAGGTCCACATCCGCACCGGGTTGAACGTCCGCCACGCCGACGAGCAGCTGCGCGGGACGGTGGCGCTCCCCAACGGGCTCGGCAAGGACGTCAAGGTGGCGGTCTTCGCCCAGGGCGACAAGGCGCGCGAGGCCGAGGAGGCCGGAGCCGACGTGGTCGGCGCCGAGGACCTGGCCGCGCGCATCCAGGACGGCTTCGACGACTTCGACACCGCCATCGCCACCCCCGACCTGATGCCGGTCGTCGGGCGCCTGGGCCGGATCCTCGGCCCGCGCGGCAAGATGCCGAACCCGCGCGTCGGGCACCGTGACCATGGACATCGGCCGCGCCGTCCAGGAGGCCAAGGCCGGCAAGGTCGAGTACCGGACCGACCGCACCGCGATCGTCCACGTCGTCATCGGCAAGCGTGACTTCGAGGAACGCAAGCTGCTCGAGAACTACGCCGCGGTGATGGACGAGATCATGCGCGCCAAGCCCGCGGCGGCCAAGGGCCGCTACATCCGGACGGTGACTTTCGCGTCGACCATGGGCCCCGGCATCAAGGTCGACCCCGTCGCGCGTGCGCGACATCGTCGAGGAGCCCGTAGCCGCGTAGTACCCTGCGTTTCGATACTGCCCGAGACCTCCGGCCGCCGATATGCGCGTAAGCCCGGAGCAGGTGGACCCTCGACGCGAGCCAGATCTCTGGCCTCTCCTGGGCGACCGCCGTCTCGGCACCCGAGGAGACCATGAACCGAGATCAAAAAGCAGCCGTCGTAGACGAGATCGCCGGGCAGATCCAGAGCGCCCAGGCGATCTTCGCCGTCGACTACCGCGGGATCAGCGTGGCCAGGCCGCCGACCTCCGCGAACGGCTCCGTGAGACCGACACGCGCTTCCGCGTCGTCAAGAACTCGCTGTCCGAGCGCGCGGCCGACCAGGCCGGCGCCGAGTCGCTGAAGCCGTCTGCTCGTGGGCCCGACGGCGCTGGCGCTGGTGAGCGGCGACGCCGCCCTCGCCGCCAAGGCGCTCAACGACGCCGCGCGCGCGTTCAACAACCTGCTCGAGTTCAAGGGCGGCGTCATGGACGGCGCCACGCTGAGCGGCGACGACGTGCGCGCCATCGCCCGGCTCCCCGCGCGCGAGGTGCTGCACGCCCAGCTCGTGGGCACGATCGCCGCGCCGATCAGCGGGCTCGTCCGGACCCTGAACGCGCTGATCGCGGGGATCGCCATCCAGCTCAAGGCGATCGCCGACCAGGGCCTGGTGAGCGGCGAGGCCCCGGCGGCGCGCCGAGGCGCCGGCCGCCACTGAGGAGGCGCCGGCCGGCGAGCCGAGGCGCCGGCGGCCGAGCCGAGGCGCCGGCCGCGGAAGCGGAGCCCGACGCCGAAGCGCCAGCGGCGCCAGCGAAGCCGAGGCCGCAGCGCCCGCCACCGAAGCCGAACCCGAAACATCGTCAGAAGAACCCGCCGCGGACTCGTCCGAGGCCTAAGGAGGAAACATGCCCACAACAGAGGAATGGATCGACGAGCTCAAGTCGATCTCGGTGCTGGAGCTCTCGGAGCGGATCAAGGCTCTCGAGGAGGCCTTCGGCGTCTCCGCCACCGCGGTGGCGGCGGCTGCGCCGGCCGGCGCGGCCGCGGGCGACGGCGGCGGCGAGGCGGCCGAGGAGCAGACGGCGTTCGACGTCGTCCTGCAGGCGGCCGGCGACAAGAAGATCCAGGTGATCAAGGTCGTCCGCGCTGCCACCGGCCTGGGCCTCAAGGAGGCCAAGGCGCTCGTCGACGAGGCGCCCAAGCCGGTCAAGGAGGGCGTCGACCGCGCCGAGGCCGACAAGCTGAAGGCCGACCTCGAAGAGGCCGGCGCCACCGTCGAGCTGAAGTAGCGTCGTCAAGCGTCGGGGCGCGTCGAGCGCCCCGACCTCGCGCCTCAGTCGGATTCGGCGGCGCGAGCGAGCGCCTGGGCGAAGCGGCTGAGGTCGTCGATGCCTTGCGCGTAGCGCGTCGTGCACGATCCGGTCGTCCACGTCTTCGTAGACATGTACGAGCCGATTTCGCAGGCCGGCCAGGTCCCGCATCTGCCCGGCCAGATCCGCATTGATCACGCCTTGCTCCTCCAGCACAGTGAAGGCATCCCGGTAGTCGGTCGGCGCACGCCAGCCGGATGACGCGATGAGATGGTTGGCGACGTCGACGCAAGTCTGGGCGGCGACCTGGACCAGATAGCGGCCGGCAAATTCCTGGTCGCGCACGTACACGTCGAGCCGGCAGGTCGCGCAGTTGCTTCCAACCGGCGGCGGTAGTCCGCGAGCGATTCGAGGAGCCGGGACACCTTCCCCGGGTCGACCATCACAGCCCCTTCGGCGGCCACGTGCGCGATGTAGCTGGCCTGGAGCTCCCGTAGCGTCGGGAGGAAGTCGAGGTACTCGGAGAGCGTCCGGACATGGAAATCGACACGGGCCGGCTCGTCAGCCGAGTAGATGAGCTTGCCCCCCTGCACGACGCGGCCGCGAAGCTCGAGGCGGACACGATCAAGCAGAACGAGGTCAACATCGGGTACTTCGAGCGCCTCGGCAAGCTCGCGGGCGAGGCGTTCTTGCTCGAGCAGCCCGAGCTCATGTCCCGGCATGATCGCGACGTCGGCGTCGCTCTGCGGCCGCGACGTGCCTGCTGCGCGCGAGCCGAAGAGGTATGCGAATCGGACGCCCGCGCTCCTGAGGATGCGATCGATGTCGTCCACGGGGCCGAGTCTACGGTTGTGTCCGGCACGCCTAAGCCCCGACGGTGGCGGGCCGAGCTCAGGTAGTAATCCGCAGGGTTTGGTCGATATTGCGCGCCAGCCGCACAATATCGACCAATTGCTACGCCATGTGCCGCGCGCTGGGATAACTTCTGGCGCGTGGGCGCAAACGCGCGGACGACCCCGAGGGTCCGCACGCCGGACGAGCGGACCCTGGAGGCGCGCGAGCCAGGACTCCTCGGCCCTTTCTGCCCCGAGCGTTGATCGATCGGCTGGCGCGCCAGCCGATCGAAACGCTCACCGAGACGATCGACTGCACGATGGTGTTCGCCGACGTCTCCGGGCTTCACGCGCCTGTCCGAGCGGCTCGCCCGCCAAGGCAGGGAGGGCGCCGAGCAGTTGGTCGACGTGATCAACACGTGCTTCTCGGCCTTGCTCACCGAGGCGTACGGGCGCGGTGGATCCCTCGTGAAGTTCGGCGGCGACGCGATGCTGCTGGTCTTCTACGACCGGGAGGGCAATCAGCAGCACGCCCAGCGCGCGTGCTGCGCGGCGGCGGCGATGCGGCGCAGGCTCCGCGAGGTCGGCCACATCCGCGCCGGCGACACGCACGTCGTCCTGCGGATGTCGGTCGGCGTGCACAGCGGCCCGTACGCGATGTTCGTCGTGGGCGGGTCGCACCGAGAGCTGGTGATCGGCGGCTCGGCGGCGAGCACGGTCGTGGAGCTTGAGGCGGCAGCGTGCTCGGGCCAGATCTTGATCGGCCCCGAGACCGTGCGCCTGCTGCCGGAGCAGCAGCGTGGGGCAGAGGGTGGGCCCGGGGTAGCTGCTGGCCCGATCACCCGCGCCGTGCGAATGGACGCCGGCCGCCGGGCTTGCCAGTCCCGCCCCGGAGGTGCTTGCGCGCTTCCTCCCCGACGCGGTCCGGACCCATCTGCTGAGCGGACTGGCCACCGCCGAGCACCGCACGGCGACCGTGGCGTTCCTGCAGTACTGCGGGCTCGACGAGGTGATTGCGCACGACGGTGCACAGGATGCAGCGCGGCGCCTGGACGAGCTCGTGCGGCTGGTCCAGGATGCGGTTGCGCGCTACGACGTGTGCTTCCTCGACTCCGACATCGCGGCGGACGGCGGGAAGATCCGCCTGAGCGCCGGCGTGCCGCGCGTCGTCGGCGACGACGAGGAGCGGATGTTGCTCGCGCTGCGCCACATCATCGAGGCGGGCCCGCCGCTACCTGTACGCGTGGGCGTCCACCGCGGTCCCGTCTTCACGGGCCCGGTCGGGCCCGACTACCGGCGGTGGTACGCGGTCATGGGCGACACCGTGAACCTCGCGGCGCGACTCGGGGCCAAGGCGCCGGTCGGCCGGATCTACGCCACCCGAGACGTCCTGCGGCGGGTGAACACGAGGTTCGAGGAGACGGCCCTCGACCCATTCGCAGTCAAAGGGAAGAAGCGGCCGGTGCAGGCCTGGGACGTCGGGCCGCCGGTGCGGGGTGCCACCGAGGCCGCGCTTCGGATGGAGCTGGCGCTGGTCGGGCGCGAGCGAGAGCTGGCGCAGCTGCGCGCGTCGCTCGAGGGGGCGCGCCGTGGATCGGGAACGCTCATCGAGTTGGTTGGCGAGACTGGCAGTGGCAAATCTCGGCTTCTCGCCGAAGCGGAGAAGCTCGCCGGCGGCATGTCGCTCCTCCGCACCACGTGTGAGGTCTACACGCGTGAGACGCCGTACGCGGCGGCCGGCGACCTGCTCCGGCAGCTCCTCGGGCTGCGCTGGGACGACCCGGAGCAGGTCGTTCTCGACCGGCTCGAGACCGAGATCCGGTCGACGGCGCCCGACCTCGAAGCCTGGCTCGCGCTGATTGCGATCGTGCTCAACGTCGAGACGCCGCCGAGCAAGGAGGTCCGGCAGCTCGCTCCCGAGGCGCGCGTGCACAAGCTGCACGAGGTGGTCGTGCGGTTCCTTGGTCGTCGGTTTGTCGTCCCCACATTGGTCGAGGTCGAGCATGTCGAGCACATGGACGCGGCCTCGGCGGCGCTGTTCGGAGCGCTTGGTCGAGAGCTCGAGTCCTCGTCATGGGTCGTGGTCCTGACGCGCCGCGGAAGCGGTGGCTTGATGCTCGAAGGCTATGAGCACGTCGTACTCGAGCTCGACGCGCTGTCCGACGGCGAGATTCGGCGGCTCGCGCGCGCGACATCCGAAGCCGCCGAGCTACCTCCGCATGTGGTCGAGCTGGCGGCTGAGCGGTCAGGAGGCAGTCCGCAGTTTCTCCTCGACCTGCTGGCGGCGGCTGTCGCCGGCGACCACGACGAGCTCCCGGAAAGCGTTGGCGCCGCCACCATGGCTCGCATTGATGCGCTCGACCCGGGCGACGGCGCGATCGTCCGGCGCGCCGCCGTGCTCGGAACTCGTTCCACCCGCGGCGGCTGGGCGACGTAATAGCGGCCGACATGACCTTTCCCGACGAGCGGTTCTGGGACCGTTTGTCGGAGGTATTCGCGCGGGACAGCGACGGACAGGTTCACTTCCGCCGTCCCGCGCTCCAGGAGGCCGCGTACGCGAGCCTCCCGTTCAAGCTGCGCCGCCGTCTGCACGAAGCGGTCGGACTGCGGCTCGAGCAGGACCACGATCAGGCCGGCGAAGCCGATCCCGCGGTGCTCTCGAACCATTTCACGCTGGCAGGCGATCACGGTCGCGCCTACCGGTACGCGATGGCCGCCGCGCGGCGCGCCACCGAGCGCTTCTCGCACGCGGATGCGGTGCGGCTGTACCAGCGCGCCATCGACGCCGGCCGCGCGTCCGGACTCGCGGGCGGAGCGCTGGCCGAGGCGTGGGAGCAGCTCGGAGAAGAGCTCCGCTTCGTCGGGCAGCCGGATGCGGCAGGACACGCGCTCAGTGAAGCGCGGCGTCTGCTCCGCGACGATCCACATCGCTCAGGCGCGGCTGTGTGACCGGCACGCCCAGGTAGCCGCTCGAAGCGAAGCGCTGACCGCGGCCGTGCGCTGGCTGAACCGGGGCTTCCGCTCCCTAGACTGCAGCGGAGGGCCCGGAGGCGGTCACCTGGCGGGCGAGGATGCGCTCAACCCTCGGCGGCGTGCGTAACCGCCAGGGGCGGTGGGCGGACGCGGTCGCGGCCTGTCGCATGGCGATCGAGGAGGCGGAAGCCGCGGGCGAGCTACGGGCGCTCGCCCACGCGTGTTACGGCCTCGACTGGGCGCTATGGAGCTCGGACGTCCGCAAGGCGACGTACTCGGCGCGGGCGCTGGAGATCTATGAGCAGCTCGGCGACCCTGAACGCGAGGCCGCGGTGCTCAACAACATGGGCATGTTCGCCTACTACGACGGGCGCTGGGACGACGCAGTCGCGCTTTATCGTGAGGCCGGGCGTGCAGCGAGCGCGCCGGCACCCCCGCCGACGTCGCCCGCACCGAGATGAACGTCGGCGAGATCTTGTCCGACCAGGGGCGGCTCGACGAGGCCGAGGAGCACGTTCAGAACGCGCGACGCGTGTTTGCCGGGATGAGCGAGCCTCAGGCGGTGGCGTTCACCGATCTCCTGTTCGGCCGCATCGCCACGCGCCGCGGCGACCGAGACACCGCGGTGCCCCTGCTCGAGTCCGCAACCGCCAGCTTCCGTCAGTTCAAGATGGACGCGTATGCCGAGTTTGCGCGCGCGCTGGTCGCCGAGGCCGAGGCGTTCGGGGGTGATGCCGCGCGGGCCCTCGCGATCGCCCATCAGGAGCTGAGCGCGCTTGACCGCAACCGGCCGCTTCTGGAGCGGGTCGCCGGGATCGCGCTTGCGCGGCTCGGCGGCACGACGCGGCGCTCCCGGAGCTGATGACGCGCTCGAGTCGGCTCGCGAGATGCGCGTCGGACTACGACGTCGCCGCGACGATCGACGTGCTCGATGCGTTGGGTTTCGCCGATCCGCGCTGATCTCCGAACGCAACGAGATCCTCGAGCGCCTCCGGATCATCCGGATGCCGCTCTGTCCCTCGACCGGCTAACCGGCGCCCCAGGGATCGCCGCTCTCCGGGATCACCAACTCAGCGTCGTGTCGACCCCGGACTTCACGCTGTCGTCACTGATCTCGGTGATGCTGGAAATGCATGGTGGTTTGCTGGTGGTGCACATCGGCAGCAACCCTATGAATCCGGGAGCGCCACTGGGCAACGTGGCCTTCGGCGCGAGCGACCCGGACGCCGTGGTGAAGTCGTACGTTGCTCCCATGCAAAAGCCGACGCCCTTGGAGTGCGCGTTCGTGATCGTGTAGGTGATCTGGTCGGTTATCGGCGGAGTTCCGGCGGGCGGTGGTTGTGCGCCGGTGACGATGGAGTCGTACCAGTTGGCATCGCGGAGCCTGTAGCCGGCGCAGACGAGCCGCTTGCCGACGTTGACGGTCTCGTTGAGCGTGCCCGAGCCGGCATCGGAGACGACGCCGTAGGCGCTCGGGGACGTGCTCAGACCAGTGGAGCAGGGTGGGCCCCCGTCGCCGCAGGCTGCGCTGGCTGGAGGAAGCACGGTGACGCCGATGCTGCTCACTGCCGACTGGAGCGCCAGTTGCGGGCCGGTGGCGTTGCCACGCTGGAACGCGTGCGAGGTCCAGCGCACCGCGCAGTTGCCGCATTGCTGCGGGGCAACTGCGGTGATCTGGATCTGCACGCTCTTGCCGGGCTTGAGCCCGACCCGATGCAGGGCGAACATCTGCTGGTGCCTCGACGCCTTGTGCTTCAAGCCGCCAGGGACGGTCGTTTGCTTCAAGGCAAAGCCCTTTGGTGGGGTGATCTGGACCGCGCCGAGGGCGACGCCGCGGGATGAGGTGTTGACGAAAGTCACCTGGAACGTCGTCGGCTGCCCCGCGGTCGCGTACTCGGGCGAGATCAGGACCTTGAACGCGTGGCGCGCATGGGTCGTGGCGGCCGACGCGGATGCTGCCGTGCACAGAAATACGGCGGCCAATAAACCGGCCAGATAACTGACTCGTCTCAGACGCATACGTCCCCCCTCGTGATCCACGGCGCCCCGCGCGGGAGCGTACGCCCGGCTCACCCCCGCGTCAACCAGCACCCCACGGGTCCGCCAGCGACATCGCCGGGATCTGCACCGTGATGGTCGTGCTGACGTTCCCCGGATCACCGGACTGCTCGATCGACACGACGCACGGCCCGGTCGACGTGACGGCGCCGGTGCTGTCCACTTCGCAGTTGGGGAGCAGCCCGATCCATCCGCGCGTCACCGTTGGGCAGCTTCGCGTGGCGAGCGGGCCGGCCCGAGAGCGTCGTGAACCGATAGCCGAGTCCGGCGCAGAAGTGAACGCCCTTTGCCGTGCGGTTGTGGATCACGTCCGTGATCTCGTACGTGATGCCGAACTGCGATTTCGACGCGAGCATGAACTCGAACCAGCTTCGCTTGTCCCTCCGCGTGTAGCCGGGGCATACAAGCTTCTGCCCGGCATCGAGCGCCTCGACCAGCTTGCTCCCCGGTTGGAGGCGGTCTGTGGACCGCGCCTTGGCATGGACGTTGAAGACGCTGTAGGTGGGGGCCGGAGCGGGAGCCGGGCTGCCACCGACGCCGCCACCGCCGCCACCTCCACCGGAGCCGCCGGGGCTGGTCACCGGAGCCGGCGGCGGCTGCGATGACAGAGAGGTCGCGCAGTTGGCGCCCTGTCCGCACGTCTTCGTCTTCTCCTTCGCGGCCGCCGCGTGCGCGACGCCGCCCGGGCTGCCGCCGCCGGGATGGCCGCGTACCCGACACGGACGCCATCAACACCGCGCGAGCCAGCCTGCTCCGTATCAGCCGCTCAAGCCCCATCTGTTCCCCCTATTCAATTGCGAACGCCGACCCCCGGCGGGGAGAGCCTACCTGCTCGACGCCGGCTCGTGGAAGTAGGCACACGCACCGCTTTCGGAAAAGCGCCGTCGGCGGAAACCGGTCGGATAGGCTTTCTCGCGTGGGCGCTTGGGAGACGAGCACGGTCTATGTGCCGTCCGCGAGACGGACGCGAGCTGGAGGTGGCGCTGGCCGGGCCACCGGACGGCTGGGCGCTGTTCTCGCACCACGGCACGCCAGGGGCCGCCGAGATGCTGGATCCGCTCGTCGAGGTCGGCGCGGAGCGGAATCTTCGCCACATCACCTATTCACGTCCTGGCTATGGGCGATCGTCGCGCGTTCCCGGACGGACGGTGGCTGGTTGCGCGACTGATGTGGCCGCGATCGCCGACGCGCTCGGTTACGAGCGCTTCTATTCGGTGGGCGCCTCGGGAGGCGCACCCCATTCGATCGCGTGTGCCGCGTTGCTTCCGGACCGCGTGATCGCCGCGGCCACGATCGGGGCGGTGGCGCCGGTAAATGCCGACGGGCTCGACTGGGCGGCCGGAATGGGCGACGAGAATGTGGCGGAGCTCGCTGCAGCCCAGGGCCCCGACCGTGCGTTCGAGGAGTATCTAGAGCGCGAGGCACGGTCAATGCTCGGGTCGTCGGCGGAGGAGATCGCCGCCCAGCTTGGAGGCACGGTGGCGGATGTCGATCGACGCGCCGTGAGCGGCGCGCTCGCAGAGTTCATCGTCCGAGAGCTCGGGCACTCCCTATCCACCGGGGTCTGGGGATGGTTCGACGACGACCGCGCGCTCTTTTCGGACTGGGGGTTAGAGCTCGCCCCGATCCGCGTTCCGCTGTCCCTTTGGCACGGTGCTGAAGACCGATTTGTTCCCGCTGCTCACAGCCGGTGGCTAGCCGCGCAGCTCGCTGCCGACCTGCGCGTACGGACGAACGTCGGGCACCTGTCGCTGTCACTCAGTTATTACGGCGAGCTCCTCGACGCTCTGCTCGAGCACTCGCCGGACCACGTCACCCGGGGCTTTCCGGGGGTATTAGAGCGCGGGTTCATCCCGTAGGCCGTCGAGGTGCTGACCGGGGGTTGACTTGCAGGTGAAATCGAAGACCGGGAGTAGCGATCGGTACGTGCCGCGGATGCTGCTCGAGCGTCTCGCCGGAGCAGGCGACGAGCTCGTGCAAACGCTCGACGGGACGATGGTGTTCGCCGACGTATCGGGCTTCACGCGTCTGTCGGAGCGATTGGCGCGCAAGGGCAAGGAGGGCGCCGAGCACCTGGTCGACGCGATCAACGCGTGCTTCTCCGCGTTGCTGGCCGATGCCTACGGCCGCGGTGGTTCGCTGCTGAAGTTCGGCGGCGATGCGATGCTGCTTTGGTTCGCCGGGGATGACCACGCTCTGCACGCATGTGCGTCGGCGGCCGCGATGCGTCGAACCCTGCGAGACGTGGGGCGGATTCGCGCCGGCGCAAGCGACGTCGTGCTCCGAATGTCGGTGGGAGTCCACTCCGGCTCGTACGCGATGTTCCTCGTCGGCGGCTCGCATCGAGAGCTCCTGGTCGGGGGACCTGCTGCCTCCAAGGTGGTCGAGATGGAGAACCTCGCCTCCGCAGGTCAGATCCTCCTCAGCCGTGAGACCGCGTCGACGCTTCCGCGCAGCTGCGCCGGCACCGAACTCGCCGCGGGAATCCTCCTCGCGCGGGCGCCCGAAGAACTCCCCGTGGACGCCGGAGGACGACGTCGCCACGCCCGGAGAGGACGCAATTGCCACCGGCCTGCCGGCGATCGTGCGCGAGCATCTGCTCGGTGGCCATGCCGCTCCCGAGCACCGGACCGCCTCGATCGCTTTCCTACAGTTCGGCGAACTCGATCGGGTGATCCTCGAG
This sequence comes from uncultured Solirubrobacterales bacterium, assembly GCA_963839105.1. Classification (GTDB taxonomy): domain Bacteria; phylum Actinomycetota; class Thermoleophilia; order Solirubrobacterales; family Solirubrobacteraceae; genus Palsa-465. The sequence goes on along the minus strand of CAWITQ010000008.1, from coordinate 21,779 downwards.
GACGGGACCGAAGCGGCTGCCCATCGGCTCGATCAGCTCGTCCGCATCGTCCAGGATTCCTGCGAGCGCTACGAGGTCTGCTTCCTAGATGCGGACATCTCAGGCAACGGCGCCAAGATTCGCCTGAGCGCCGGCGCGCCGCGGGTCGTCGGCGATGACGAGGAGCGGATGCTGCTGGCCCTCCGGCACATCGTCGAGGCCGACTTGCCGCTGCCCGTGCAGGCGGGCGTCAACCGCGGAGCTGTATTCACCGGTGAGGTTGGCCCGGAGTACCGGCGCTGGTACGCGGTCATGGGCGACACCGTGAACCTGGCCGCACGCGTGATGGGTAAGGCACCGGCCGGACACATCTACGTCACGCGTGACGTCCTCCGCCAAGTCGAAGGTCGCTTTCGCCAGATCGCGCTCGAGCCGTTCATGGTCAAGGGCAAGACGAAGCCCATCCAGGCATGGGACATTGGAGTGCCGGTTCGGGCCGCGGCTCAGGGGTCGGCGCGGCCTCAGCTCCCGCTGATCGGCCGTGAGCACGAGCTCGAGATCCTCCGCCAGGCGCTCGCATCGGCGCGCCGCGGCGCGGGAGCCTTGATCGAGTTGATCGGGGAGACCGGAGCAGGGAAGTCTCGTCTCCTCGCTGAGGCCCGGAAGCTGGGCGAGGGAATGACCGTCCTGCGCTCGACCTGTGAGGTGGTCACGCGTGAGACGCCGTACTTCGCCTGGCGCGAGCTGTTGCGCCAGGTGCTCGGAGCCGACTGGGACGACCCGGAGGCACGCGTGCTGGAGCGGCTCCAGACCGAGATCCGCCGCAGCCAAGCCGACCTGCTGCCGTGGCTGCCGTTGCTGGCGATCGTCGTCGACGTCCAGGTGCCGACCACGACCGAGGTCGAGGAACTGGCTCCGGAGGCGCGCGCCGGCAAGCTGCGCGAGGTCGTGCTCCAGTTCCTGCGGCGCGCCCTGGTGGTGCCGACGATCGTCGAGGTTGAGCACGCTCATCTGATGGACGCGGCCTCGGCGGCGTTGTTCGGCGTGCTGGCACGCGACCTCGAGTCTTCGTCGTGGATCGTGCTCGTCACGCGACGGGATGGGCCGGGCGGGCTGTCGCTGTCAGAACACCCTCATCACAGGATCGAGTTGGGTCCGCTCATGCGCGAGGACGTCCTCGCGCTCGCCCTCGCGACGCCCGAGGCCAGCGAAGTGCCACCGCACGTACTGGAGCTCGCCGTCGATCGCTCCGGTGGCAGCCCCGAGTTCCTGCTCGACCTGCTGGCCGCTGCAGCGGCGGGCGATCGTGACGAGTTACCCGAAAACGTCGGTGCCGCGACGATGGCCCGAATCGACGCGCTCGATCCCCGAGATGGCGTCGTGGTCCGCCGGGCGGCGGTGCTCGGGATCAACTTCCATCCTCGCCGGCTGGCCGACGTCCTGGCCGCGGACATGTCGCTGCCCGAGGAGGGGTTCTGGGACCGGCTGTCGGGCGTGTTCGCGCGCGAGCCGGACGGCCACGTTCGCTTCAAACGTCCCGCGATCCAGGAGGTCGCCTATTCAAGCCTGCCGTTCAAGCTCCGCCGTGAGCTGCACATGGCCGTCGGGCTGCGGCTAGAGCACGACGCTGGTCATGAGCTCGACGCCGAGCCCGCGATCCTCTCGCACCACTTCTCGCTGGCGGGTGACTACGGTCGGGCGCATCGCTACGCGATGGCGGCCGCCAAGCGCGCGACCGACGCGTTCTCGCACGCCGACGCGGCCCGGTTGTATCGAAGGGCGATCGAGGCGGGACGCGCGGACGGGCGCGCAGCTCATCCGAAGTCGCTTGCTGAAGCATGGGAGCAGTTGGGGGAGGCGCTGCGGAATGCCGGCGAGCCCGCGGCCGCCTCCAAGGCGCTGACTGAGGCGCGCAAACTGCTGCGCGACGATCCGATCGCGCAGGCGCGGATTTGTCACCGGCACGCTCAGCTCGCTCAGAGCAGCTCGGCGCTGAGCGGCGCCGTGCGGTGGCTGAATCGGGGCTTCCGGTGCATAGAAGGCATCGACAGTCCAGAGGCAGCCGCAGGCCGAGCGCGGATGCGGTCCTACCTGGGCGGCATCCGCACCGGCGAAGGCCGTTGGGTTCAGGCGATCTCTGACTGCCGCCAAGCGATCGCCGAAGCTGAGGCTGTCGGCGAGCTAAGCGCGCTCGCGCGCGCGTGCTACTTGCTCGACATGGCGCTCGTGCACTTGGGCCGTACAGCCGAGGCCACGCATTCCGGACGAGCTCTGGAGATCTATGAGCGGCTCGGCGACCCCGAGCACGAGTTTCAGGTGTTGAACAACCTGGGCGGCTTCGCCTATTACGAAGGCCGGTGGGACGAGGCGGTCGAGCTGTATCGCCGCGCGGCCGCCTGTGCCGAACGAGCGGGCCGGCCTGCTGATGCAGCGTTCACGGACGGCAACATCGGCGAGATCCTGTCCGATCAAGGTCACCTCGACGATGGTGAGGAGCATCTGAAGCGTGCACGCCGCGTGTTCAAAGCGACTCGCGACCTAACGTGGGTCGCTTATGCCGATGCGCTGCTGGCTCGGCTCACCGTGCGCCGTGGCGATTACGCCGAAGGCCTCGTCATGCTCGAGGCCGCCATGAGTGACCTTCGTCGGTTCGGCATGGAGGCATACGCCGAGCTCACCCTGGCGTGGATTGCCGAAGCCGAGGCGCTCGGCGGCGATGCGATGCGGGCGATGGAGGTTGCCAGCGAGCAGCTGCGGACGGACGACCGAGATCGACCGCTGTTGACCCGCATGGCCGGGATTGCGCTGGCGCGGCTCGGTGAGACAAAGGGCGCTATGCGTGAGCTAAACCATTCGCTCCGCACCGCGCGCGACCGCAGCGCCGAGTACGACATTGCCGCGACGATAGACGCGATGGCAGCAGTCGACCTCGTCGATCCTGGTCTGCTTCGTGAGCGGGATCAGATCCTCGAGCGGCTGAAGATCAGACAGCTGCCAGCGCCGGTCCTGCCGGCACCGGCGAAATGAGGGCCGCCGCGAGGCGACCCTCTCGCATGTAAACGTCTACCCCCTCCCGAAGAACGGATCGCCCGGGAACCCCGCCGGAATCGACACGTTCACGACCACGTCGACGCCGGTCGTGCTGTTTCCGTCCTCCTGCGTCGTGAGCGACGTAATGCACGGCACGTTCTGTCCGTCGAGTTGGCTACACAACGGCAGGAACCCGACGAAGCCCGGACTGCCGTCGGACAAGGTCCCGGCCTGGGCCGGCGCAGGCCGCCCGTCGGAATTGAGCGCTAGGAACTGGCTGCTCGAGCCAAAGCAGATCTTGTAGCCGGCAGTCGTCGCGTTCTTGAATGTCCCGGTCAGGGTCTTGCCGGCCGGGCCCGAATCTGAGTTGCTGGTCAGGTTGAACCCGTACCAGTCCAGGTTCTGCGGCGTGTAGCCCGCGCAACCGGGATCAGCAACCGGGTCACTGCCCGGTCCGTCGAGCGGCGTCCCCGGGTCGACCTGCCCGTTCAGCTGCCCGCCGTTGGGGCTCGCGTCGATGTTCAGCGTCGACTCCGGTCCGGTCAGTGTGAGCAGACAATCCGACGTGGTGTTGCAGTTCGTCTCGCCATTGCTGGTGTCGAACGAGTTCGATGGGGAGCTCGTCAACGCCCCGCTCGAGGCGGTCAACGAGTAGTTGTTGTCTGGCTGGTCGACCGACAGGTCGCTGAACGTGGCTACGCCGTGGCTGGCGTTCTTCGTGAATGTGCCGCCGAGGATCCCGCTTCCGCCGGGAGGATTCGTCAGCGTGATCGTTACCGGATCTGACGAGTCGACGACGTTGCCGCCCGAATCGACGAGCTCGACCGTGACCGGCGCACCGGACGTGTCGTAAGAACTGCCCGTGATGTGCTGATTGACCAGTGCGTTGTTGGGCTGTCCCAAGAACTCGAGTGCCGTAGCCACGTCGCAGGCCACGGTGGTGGTCGTGCTACTGCCAGACCTGTCGAGCTCCAACTCCTCGCTCCAGAACCCGCCTTCGTTGGCCTCTGAGTGCCAGTGCCGAGGCCGCGGTCCGCACTTCGAGGGCGTGGTCGCCTGCACCGTCACATCAAGCGTCGAACCGGGGGCCACCGAAAGGTGGTCAAGGAAGATGACGTTCCAGAACACGCTCGCACGCCCCTGTCCGTGAGGGACCGAGGCGCCCGTCACGTGGAAGCCGCGCGGGGGCACAAGAATCGCGGAGGAGAGGCTCGATCCTGGGGAGGACGTGTTCGTGAAGTCCGCGTGGAAGGTCGTCGATTGGCTGGCTGGCGCCGACGACGGCGAGATGTTGAGCGTGTAGGAGTCTCGGTCCCTGTCGCCCCGGGCCAGCGCAGCCGGCGCCGCAGCCAGCAGCGCCAGGCATGTGGCTACGGCACCGATGACGAGCGCACGCGCGACCCGGGTAGATCGTTCCGGTCCTGCGAGCATTTGGTCCCCCTCGGGTTTCCTAACCACGGGCGCGGAGCGCCGTGCTCGCCACGCCCCTTGCCGGCTGCGACCCTATACCGGCCAAAGGGAGGTTTGGGTAATTTTTCGCGCTGTCGGCGAAGTGCTTGCCCTGCGGCCGGTTTGTGCCTACACTGCCCCGGTCAGCCAATAGCCGTAGCCGTCTGTGCACGGTCCCGCGCCACATACGCGGTGACCAGGGCGGGGTCCGTGAGAGCTGAGCAGCCTGCACAGGGCACCGATGCCGTGTGCTATCTTCGCTGGTCGGGTTTTTAGGTGCTGTGCGCACCCAGGAGCTCCGATTTTGCCTCCCTCTCGACCGCCCGAGGAGTCGCCGTCTTGGCAGCCACGCATGCCCCGCGGACGCGCCGGAGTTTCGCGCGTCTGAACAAGGTCCTTGAAGTCCCCAATCTGATCGATATCCAGCGGAAGTCCTTCGCCTGGCTGACCAACCCCGACGGTGGCGGCCTGCGCGAGACGATCGACGACATCTCGCCGATCGAGGACTACACCGGAAACCTCGCCGTCCAGTTCGGCGATTTCGTCTTCGACGAGCCCGTCGCCAGCCTCGACCAGTGCCGTGAGAAGGACCTCACGTACGCGCGGCCGCTGACCGTCACCGTCGCCTTCATCAACCGCGAGACGGGCGAGATCCGTGAGCAGTCCGTGTTCATGGGCGATTTCCCGTGGATGACCGATCGCGGCACGTTCATCATCAACGGCACCGAGCGCGTCGTCGTCACGCAGCTGGTGCGCTCGCCGGGCGCCTACGTGATGGAGCCCAAGGACCGCGAGAAGCAGGTCTTCATCGCGAACCTGATGCCGGCCCGTGGCTCGTGGCTCGAGCTCGAGATCGACAAGAAGGGCCGCGTCTACGTCCGCATCGACCGCAAGCGCAAGCTGCCGGTCACCGTGCTCCTGCGCGCGATGGGCTACGCGTCCGACGAAGAGATCCTGAACCTCTTCGAGAACTCGCTCTACATCCAGCTCACGCTCGAGGCCGACCCGGAGATGGTCCGCACCGAGGAGGGCTCGCTGATCGAGCTCTTCAAGAAGCAGCGCCCGGGCGAGCCGCCATCGGTCGACGCCGCCCGCTCCCTGCTCCACCAACTCTTTTTCGATCCCAAGCGTTACGACTTAACTCGCGTGGGCCGCTACAAGCTCAACTCGCGCCTGGGCCTCGACATCGACCTCGAGACCCGCACCCTGACCCACGACGACATCATCGCCCTGGTCAAGGAGCTCGTGTCCCTGCCCAAGCGGCTCGGCATGCCCGAGGAGATGGACGGCGAGGTCAAGGACTACGCGGCCGAGGCGCTGACGATGCCGCGCGAGCCGATCCAGGACCACCTCGACGAGTACGAGCACTTCGGTAACCGGCGTCTTCGGACGGTCGGCGAGCTGATCCAGGAGGCGTTCCGGATCGGCCTCTACCGCATGGAGCGGGTCGTGCGCGAGCGCCTGACGACCGAGGACGCGGACACGATCACGCCGCAGACGATCGTCAACATCCGGCCGGTCGTCGCCGCGCTCAAGGAGTTCTTCGGCTCCAGCCAGCTCTCGCAGTTCATGGACCAGACCAACTCGCTGTCAGGCCTCACCCATCGCCGGCGCCTGAGCGCGCTCGGCGCCGGCGGCCTCACGCGCGAGCGCGCGCCGATCGAGGTGCGCGACGTGCACCCCACCCACTACGGCCGCATGTGCCCGATCGAGACCCCCGAGGGTCCGAACATCGGCCTGATCGGCTCGCTGTCCTCCTACGCCGAGATCTCCGAGCACGGCTTCGTGACCACGCCCTATCGCGTCGTCAAGGACGGCCGGGTGACCGACGAGATCCTCCATCTCGACGCCACCCAGGAGGAGGAGCAGCTCATCGCTCAGGCGAACACGCCGGTCGACGACTCCGGTCGCCTCGTCGGCGAGGAGATCATCTGCCGCACCCAGGCCGGCCAGTACGTGACGGCGACGCCCGAGCAGGTCGACCTGATCGACGTCTCGCCCGAGCAGATCTGGTCGGTGGCGACGGCGATGATCCCGTTCCTCGAGCACGACGACGCCAACCGGGCCCTGATGGGCTCGAACATGCAGCGCCAGGCGGTCCCGCTGCTGGTCACCGACGCTCCGCTGGTCGGTACCGGCATGGAGCGCCGCGCGGCGCTCGACACCGGTGATGTGGTTCTCGCGCGCGAGGCCGGCACCGTGTCCTACGTCGACGCCGAGCAGATCGTGGTCGATCGCGCCGACGGCGTGCAGGACGAGTACGAGCTCCAGAAGTTCATGCGCTCCAATCAGGGGACGCTCATCCACCAGAAGCCGATCGTCGAGGTCGGCACCGAGGTCGGCGCGGGCGAGATCCTGGCCGACGGCTCGGCCTCGGACATGGGTGAGATGGCGCTCGGCAAGAACCTGCTGGTCGCCTTTATGTCCTGGGAGGGCTACAACTTCGAGGACGCGATCATCCTGTCCAAGCGCCTGGTCCAGGACGACGAGCTCACCTCGATCCACATCGAGGAGTACGAGATCGACGCCCGTACGACCAAGCTGGGCGACGAGGAGATCACCCGCGACATCCCGAACCGCTCGGAGGAGTCGCTGCGCAACCTCGACGATCGCGGCATCGTCCGCATCGGCGCCGAGGTGGCCTCGGGCGATCTGCTCGTCGGCAAGGTCACGCCCAAGGGCGAGACCGAGCTGACGGCCGAGGAGAAGCTGATCCGCGCGATCTTCAAGGAGAAGGCGCGCGAGGTCCGCGACACCTCGCTCAAGGTCCCGCACGGCGAGGGTGGCGTCGTCATCGACGTCAAGACCTTCAGCCGCGACGAGGGCGACGACCTGCCGCCGGGCGTCAACGACCTGGTGCGCGTGTTCGTGGCCAAGAAGCGCAAGATCTCCGAGGGCGACAAGCTCGCGGGCCGCCACGGCAACAAGGGCGTGATCTCGAAGATCGTCGACGTGCAGGACATGCCGTTCATGGAGGACGGGACACAGGTCGACGTGATCCTCAACCCGCTCGGCGTGCCGAGCCGGATGAACCTGGGTCAGATCCTCGAGACGCACCTCGGCTGGGTTGCGGCCAACGGCTGGTACGGCGACGGCGCCGACGGCAAGAACGGCGGCAACGGCCGCTCCAACACCCGCAAGAGCCTCGCCACCACCAACAAGGTGTACGTGGCCACGCCGGTGTTCGACGGTGCGACCACGGCTGATGTGGACGAGGCGCTCGTGCGCTGGCAGCAGGAGCACACCGGCGCGATCCGGATGGACGTCGATGAGAACCGGCGTAAGGGCGAGCAGGCCTCGGGCAAGGTGACGCTGTTCAACGGGCGCACCGGCGAGCCGTTCGAGGAGCAGGTGACGGTCGGCTACATGTACATCCTGAAGCTGCTGCACCTCGTCGACGACAAGATCCATGCCCGGTCGACCGGCCCGTACTCGCTCGTCACCCAGCAGCCGCTGGGCGGCAAGGCGCAGTTCGGCGGTCAGCGCTTCGGCGAGATGGAGGTGTGGGCGCTCGAGGCCTACGGCGCCGCGTACACCCTCCAGGAGATGCTCACCATCAAGTCCGACGACACCGTCGGGCGCGTGAAGGCCTACGAGGCGATCGTCAAGGGCGAGAACATCGCCGAGCCGTCGATCCCCGAGTCCTTCAAGGTCCTGCTCAAGGAGATGCAGTCGCTGGCGCTCGACGTCAACGTGGTCTCCGAGGAGGGCGAGCGCGCCGAGATGCGCGAGGAGGACGACGACCTGCTGCGCGCGGCCGAGGAGCTCGGCATCGACCTCTCGGGCGTCCGCGCCACCGACGGGTCGGCGGCCGACGAGGCGGTCGAGCACGAAGGCGAGACGGTGGAGGCCTCCGAGGCGGAGGCCGAGGTCGAGGATCCCGACCTCGAACCTGGCGAGGAGCTCGAAGAGGAGGACTTCGCCACCAACGAGGACCCGATGATCGAGGCGGACGTCCCGGCCGGCGAAGCCGAGGGAGTTCTGGAAGAGGACGAAGCGTGACGGCGCGCAGCGCTGTCAGTGGGGACCCCGGCTGACACCGGGCTCCATCCCGTCCAACGTGAACCTCATTGACAGAAAGAGTTTCATCTTTGATCGACATCAATAACTTCGACGCAATCGAGATCGGCCTCGCTTCCTCCAAGCAGATCCGTTCTTGGTCCTCGGGCGAGGTCACCAAGCCCGAGACGATCAACTACCGGACGCTCAAGCCGGAGAAGGACGGGCTTTTCTGCGAGCGCATCTTCGGTCCGACCAAGGACTGGGAGTGCTACTGCGGCAAGTACAAGCGAGTCCGCTACAAGGGCATCGTGTGCGAGCGCTGCGGCGTTGAGGTCACGCGCTCGAAGGTCCGGCGTGAGCGCATGGGTCACATCGACCTGGCGGCGCCGGTCTCGCACATCTGGTTCTTCAAGGGCGTTCCCAGCCGCATCGGCTACCTGCTCGACATGGCTCCCAAGGAGCTCGAGAAGGTCCTGTACTTCGCGGCCTCGATCGTGACCTGGGTCGACGACGAGGCGCGCGAGCGCGACCTCGAGACGCTCGAGGGCGAGGTCAACCGGGTCCTCGACTCCTACGCCGCCGAGAAGGAGGAGCGCATCCTCGAGCTGCGCGAGTCCCTCCAGCGGCGCGAGCAGTACCTCGAGAACGGCAAGACCGGTCGCGACTTCTCCGACGAGGATCACCTGTGGGCGGAGACGCTCGAGGTCAACATCTCCAAGCTCTCCGACGAGGAGCGCGAGAAGCTCCTCAAGGACCTGCGCAAGAGCTTCCAGGCCGACATCGACGACACCGAGGCCTACATCGAGGACGCAGCCGAGCGCATGCGCCAGGTGTGGGACCTGTTCAAGGGAATGAAGTCCAAGGACGTGGTCAACGACGAGACCACGTTCCGTGAGCTCAAGGACCGTTTCGGCTCCCCCTACGGCTTCGGCGAGTACTTCCGCGGCGGCATGGGTGCCGAGGCGGTGCGCGACCTGCTCCAGCAGGTCGACCTCGACGCCGAGGCGGCGGAGCTCCAGGATCAGGTCAAGACGGCCAAGGGTCAGAAGCAGGCCCGCGCCGTCAAGCGCCTGAAGGTCGTCTCGGCCTTCATCCACTCGGGCAACAAGCCGGAGATGATGGTCCTCGAGGCCGTGCCGGTGATCCCGCCGGAGCTGCGCCCGATGGTCCAGCTCGACGGCGGCCGGTTCGCCACCAGCGACCTCAACGACCTCTACCGCCGCGTCATCAACCGCAACAACCGCCTCAAGCGGCTGCTCGACCTCGGCGCCCCCGAGATCATCGTCAACAACGAGAAGCGGATGCTCCAGGAGGCGGTCGACGCGCTGTTCGACAACGGCCGGCGCGGCCGTCCGGTCACCGGACCGGGCAACCGCCCGCTCAAGTCGCTGTCCGACATGCTCAAGGGCAAGCAGGGCCGGTTCCGCCAGAACCTGCTCGGCAAGCGCGTGGACTACTCGGGCCGCTCGGTCATCGTGTCGGGCCCGTACCTGAAGCTCCATCAGTGCGGGCTGCCCAAGCTGATGGCGCTCGAGCTGTTCAAGCCGTTCATCATGGCCCGCCTCGTCGAGCGCAAGTCGGCGCAGAACATCAAGGCGGCCAAGAAGATGGTCGACTCGATGATCCCCGAGGTGTGGGACGTGCTCGAGGAGGTCATCCACGAGCATCCCGTGCTGCTGAACCGCGCGCCGACGCTCCACCGCCTGGGCATCCAGGCGTTCGAGCCGGTGCTCGTCGAGGGCAAGGCGATCCAGGTTCACCCGCTCGTCTGCCACGCGTTCAACGCCGACTTCGACGGCGACCAGATGGCGGTCCATCTTCCGCTCTCGGCGGAGGCGCAGGCGGAGGCCCGGATCCTGATGCTCTCGGCCAACAACATCCTGTCCCCCGCGCACGGGGCGCCGCTGGCGACCCCGTCGCAGGACATGGTGCTCGGCGCCTACTACCTGACCTACGGGCCGGAGATGGCCGAGCTGGCCAAGATCGATCCCGCCACGCATGACCCGCGCCCGCACGTGTACCGCACCGCGCAGGAGGCGGAGTGGTCCTACGAGCACGGCATCGTCAAGCTCCACGACCTGGCCGAGTTCCGGCCGCTGGGTCGCGAGGGCGGCCACGTCCTGACCACGGTCGGGCGGATCATCTGGAACGACAAGATCGAGCGCGCGCTCCAGGAGGCGATGGGCGAGGCCTTCGATCCCTCGACCTACGAGTTCGTCAACCGGTCGATGAAGAAGAAGGACACGACCAAGCTCGTCGACGACCTCGTGCAGCGCTACGGCGCGGCGTCGATCTCGCTCGTGCTCGACGCGTTCAAGGACGTCGGCTTCCACTACGCCACGCAGGCCGGGGTGACGATCTCCAAGAACGACGTCCAGACGCCGCCCAACAAGGCGGAGATCCTGGCTCGCTACGAGGATGAGCTCGCCGCGATCGAGGAGCAGTACGCGAACGGCGAGATCAACCAGGAGGAGCGCCACGAGGCGGTCACCGCGCTGTGGGACCGCGCCACCAACGAGGTGGCCGCGGCGCTGAACGAGCACCTCGACGTGCTCAACCCCATCTTCATGATGGCGAACTCCGGGGCTCGCGGCTCGTTCTCGCAGATCCGCCAGCTGGCCGGCATGCGCGGCCTCATGGCCAACCCGAAGGGCGAGATCATCGAGCGTCCGATCAAGGCCAACTTCATGGAGGGCCTGACCGTGCTCGAGTACTTCATCTCGACCCACGGCGCCCGCAAGGGACTGGCCGACACGGCGCTCCGCACCGCCGACTCCGGCTACCTGACCCGCCGGCTCGTCGACGTCTCCCAGGACGTGATCATCCGTCAGGAGGATTGCGGCACCAAGGAGTTCATCGAGATGCCGGTGTTCCAGCTCGAGGTCGATCCCGAGAGCCGGCGGCTGCGCCCGACCGGTGAGCCGAACACGAACCTGGTCGGTCGTGTCGCGGCGGAGGATCTGAAGACCAAGCGCGGCCGGGTGATCGTCGAGAAGGGGCAGGAGATCGACCGGGCCGAGCTCGCCGACCTGGTGGAGACCTGGCAGGACGAAACCGACAAGGGCACGGTCGTCATGGTCCACGTCCGCTCGGTGCTCAAGTGCGAGGCGCCCACGGGCGTGTGCCAGGCCTGCTACGGCCGCTCGATGGCCACCGGCAAGCTGGCTCAGATCGGCGACGCGGTGGGCATCATCGCCGCGCAGTCGATCGGCGAGCCGGGCACGCAGCTGACCATGCGGACGTTCCACACCGGCGGTATCGCCGGCGCGGACATCACGCACGGCCTGCCCCGCGTGGTCGAGCTGTTCGAGGCGCGCAAGCCCAAGGGCCTGGCCAAGATCGCCGAGGTCGGTGGCGCGGTCTCGATCGAGGAGTCCGACAAGGCCATCACCGTCGTCATCACCGATGACGGCGGCGAGGAGCATCGCCACACGTTCCCGCGGCGGACGCTGCTGTACGTGAGCGACGGCCAGCGGATCGAGCCCGGTACCCAGCTCAACGAGGGATCGCTGTATCCCCACGAGCTGCTGGCCATCCGGGGCCGGACCGAGACCGAGCTGTACCTCGTCCGCGAGGTCCAGGAGGTCTACAAGTCCCAGGGCGTCGACATCAACGACAAGCACATCGAGCTGATCGTGCGCCAGATGATGAAGAAGGTCCGGGTCGACCAGAAGGGCGATACCGACCTGCTCCCCGGCCAGTTCGTCGACCGGTTCGACTACGGCCGGCTGAACAAGTCGGTGATCGACGGGGGCGGCGAGGCCGCTCAGGCCGAGGAGATCATCCTCGGGATCACCAAGGCGTCGCTGAACACGGACTCGTTCCTGTCGGCGGCCTCCTTCCAGGAGACGACCAAGGTCCTGACCGACGCGGCGCTCGAGGGCAAGATCGACCGCCTCAACGGTCTCAAGGAGAACGTGATCATCGGCAAGCTGATCCCGGCGGCCACCGGGCTCAAGCGCTACCGCCGGATCGAGATCGAGCCGTCGGAGCCGCTGCCCCGCGGCATCGACGACGTCGGTCTGCTCGATCACGACGACCTCGCGGCCGAGCTGGGCCTGACCGACGGCGAGTCGCTGACCGGGTTCGGTGGCGGCATCGAGCCCGACCTGTCGGATCTCGAGAACCTCGGCGGCAACGGCGGCTCGCACCTCGGGTTCGCCGAGGAGCTCGCCGACCTCGACCTGCCGGATCACGACGGCGACGGCTCAGACGAGTAACTGAAGCGTTCGGTGTGACCGGGCCGTCCGGGCTTCAAGGCTCGGGCGGCCCGGTTCACGTTAACCGGGCCGGAAAACGAGAACGGGCCGCAACCAAAAGGTAAGCGAAGTCTTAGGGGGAGTGTCCCTTTTTCCGCCTTCGAGATCGGAAAATTTCGGTCACAATGCCGCCACCAGGGGCTGGTTAGTCAAGGACTTTTGGGGGTCTAAGTGTCTGGATACCGTGCCCGCTCTGAGGGCTTGATCGTGGATGACGTGGACGGCGGTCTCGTTGTCTATGACGAACGCACCGACGAGGCGCATTATCTTGCGCCGAATGCGGCCGCGCTGTGGAGAGCGTGCACGGGTCACTCAGATGCCGACGAGGTAGCGGCCGCTGCCCACGTCGATTCAGCCACCGCGGTCGAGATACTCCGGACCCTCGAGGCCAGAGGGTTGATCAGCGCTCCCGAGGGCCAGCACTCCATGACTCGACGCAAAGCGCTCAGCCGCGCGGGCAAGATCGGCTTGGCCGCAGCCGTCACGGCGCCGGTGTTGAGCGTCGTGATCCCGCCAGCTGCATCTGCCGCATCGAATCCGGACTGTGATCCGCGGGCCCCCGGCGGTTGCGTGCCGCCTCCATTTGGTGGCGGAGGGAACAGCTAGTAGCCGGTTGCCCTTCTCATCGCTGCGAGACGAGCGCCCGCCCCAGTGACGCGCGGACCGGCGTACATGTGCAGGTTCGCTATGGGCCAAGACGTTTGCGCCGCGATTGACATCATCTGCAGCCGTGCCGACGTGCAGGAACTGCGGATCCGATGTGCCCGCCGGGAGCCGTTTCTGCGGGACCTGCGGTGAGCCTCAGGGGATTCGCTGCGAAGCTTGCGGCACCGTTGCGGCGCCGGAGCAGCGCTTCTGTGGCGCCTGCGGAACGCCACTGGATCCTACGGCGTCGCCGGCCGTTCGGGAGCGGCGCCTGGTTTCGGTGCTGTTCTGTGACCTGGTTGGATTCACCGCGTTCAGCGAGTTGCGCGATCCCGAGGAGGTGCGCGACGTCCTCGACCAGTACTTCGCCAGCGCGCGACGCATCGTCTCCGACTTCGCCGGGACGATCGAGAAGTTCATAGGCGACGCCATCATGGCGCTTTGGGGCGCGCCTCTGAGCCGCGAAGACGACGCCGAGCGGGCGGTCCGCGCGGGCCTCGAGATCACGCGGGCGGTTGCCAGCCTCGCCGAGCGCTTGGACATCCCCGATCTGCGCGTGCGCGCCGGCGTGGCGACCGGCGAAGCCGCGGTGGACGTCGGAGCCGACGGGCAGGGGATGGTGACAGGCGACATAGTCAATACCGCGGCCCGGATCCAGTCCGTCGCCGAGGCGAATTCCGCATTGGTGGATGACACGACGCGGCTTGCCGTGGAGCGGAGGGTGGCGTTCGCTCCGGCGGGGGAGCATTTCCTCAAGGGCAAGACGACACCGGTGCGCGTCTGGCGTGCGCTTACCGTGCTCGACCGTGCCCCTCGAACGCCCGCGGTCGAGCCGCCGCTGGTGGGGCGCGACGGGCCCCTAAGCGAGATCACTTCGTCGCTCGAGGCGTTGGTCGCTAGCCCCGATCCGGGCGTGTGCGTCGTGCGAGTCACAGGTGAGCCCGGGATCGGCAAGTCGAGGCTCGGAATTGAACTTCAACGCCGCGCTGAACTGAACTCGGCCATTCGCTGGCATCGGGGGCGGTCACTCGCGTTCGGCGAGGGGACAGGACTGAGCGCGCTGGCCGAGATTGTGCGCGGCGTTGCCGGGTCAGGTCGCGCGGAGCCGACCGAGCGGCAGCGAGCGCTCGTCGAGCAGCTGGTGAGCGAGCGGTTCGGGAAGGAGCCGGAGGACGGAAAGCGCATTGAACGCGCGGTCCTCCGTCTCCTGGACCTCGACGATCGTCGTGAGGTGATCGAGCGCGGCGAGCTGTTCTCTGCCTGGCGAACCCTGTTCGAGCGGCTCGCGGCAGATGGCCCGGTGGTCCTGGTCTTTGAGGAGGCGCAGCTCGCCGATCCTGCGCTGTTCGCGTTCATCGCTCATATGAGCGAATGGTCGCGCGGATGTCCATCCTGATCCTGGCGCTGACCCGTCCGGATCCGCGGTGGGGAACGCTCGTTGCGTCCGCTGACGAGATAAAGCTCCAACCCCTGACGCCTGACCAGATGGACAGGCTTGTGAGAGGCGCGGTGGTCGCGGCGCCGGAGCCGTTGCTCGAGGCCATCCGCGCCGACGGTGGCGGCATCCCCCTGTTTGCCGTTGAGACGCTGCGTGAGCTCGCTGACCGTGGGGTGCTGGCGGTCGATGACGGTCGGTATGTGGTACGGGGCGAGCTCGGGGAGGTCTCGGTTCCGCCCACTATCAACGCGCTCGTATCCGCCCGGCTCGACCGGCTGAGTTACGACGAACGGCGTATCCTCAGCGCGGGGGCGGTCCTTGGCGAGAGCTTCACGGTTTCAGCCGCGGCCAGCGTCGCCGGAACCAGCGAACCGGCCGCGCGAGCCGTGCTGGACGGTCTTACGGCCAAAGCCCTGATCGCTTTTGATCGGGACCCTCGCTCGCAGCTGCGCGGACGGTTTACATTTATCCAGGGGGCCGTGAGGCGGGTGACGCTCGGTCGTCTCTCCCGCCGGGAACGCAAGCAACGCCATCTGGCGGCGGTGGAGTTCCTCGCCGCCCGGCGTGACGTTGAGCCGGATCTCGAGGCGATGCTGGCGGGGCATCTGCTGGCCGCGGTAGAGGCTGATCCGAAGGCGGCGGATGCGGTGGCATTGCGAGGGCGCGCCAGCTCGATGTTGTTCGATGCCGCCGAGCGTGCCGCCGGTGTGGCCGCGCTGGAGGAAGCGCTGTCGCGCTTTGACCGGGCCGCTGAGTTGGTCACTGACGAGGGTGAGCGCGCCGCGATCCTCGAGCGAGCGGGCATCGTGGCCTACCGCGCCGGTGAGTCTGAGGCAGCGGCCGAGCGCTACCGCGCCGCCCAAGCGCTGCACGAGCGGGCGGGTCGGCGCCGTGACTGCCTTCGCGTGCGGGCGCGTGAAATGGGTGCATTGTCCTTAGTGCGTCCGCCCAGCGAACTGTTGCCCACGCTCCGGGCGCTGTACGGGGAGCTCGGCGGCCGAGGCGACCGGGTCAAGGCGATGGCCGGCAACATCCTCGCTTTCACGCTCTATCAGTCCGGTTCTCATGAGGAAGCACTGGCCGTTGCCTCCGAAGCGGCCGAACTCGCTGAGGAATGTGGTGACTGGGGCGAGCTTGTGCACTCCCTCAACGAGCAAGCAACCGCGCTCATCGAATTGGAACAGCCTCAGGAAGCGGTCACCGTAGGGTCGCGTGCCCTCACCCTCGCTGCGCAGCACGACCAGCGGCGTGTCGCACCGCTCGCCGGCAACCTGGCGCTCACGTTTGCCGCAATCGGCAAGTACCGCGAAGCCGTCCCGCACGCGGAGGAGGCCATCGCTACAGCCCGGCGGGGTGCTGAACGCTTCTTCGAGCGGTGGGCTGTGTTGGTGCTCGGACGTGCTTTGTGCTCACTCGGAGAGTGGGATCGAGCGATCGCCGAGATCGAATCGGTGGCGGAACACGTCGCGCCGTTCTACCTCGGTATGGCGATCGAGCCCCTTGTCGTGATCGCGCTCGCTCGCGGTCAGCGGGAGCGGGTTGCTCAGCTCCTGGCCGAGTACGACCGACGTGTGACGCCCGCTACGAACCCAATCCGAGAAGGCGACTTTCCGCTCCGTTCGGCCGTGCTCGCTCTCGAGAAACCGGATGCCTTGGCTGAGCTTGCCAGGCTCATCGACAACGCGACGATCGCCGCGTTCACGGAATGGTCAGGCTGGCTCGCTCCGGTGGTGGACCATTTGGTTGCCGGTTGCGCCACCCAGCCGTTGTCGGCTGCGCTTACAGCCTTGCAGAGGCCCAGCGTGATGAAGGAGACCCCGCCCGTGCGAGCCCAGGCCCTGCGCCTGGAAGGACATCTAGCAGCGCGAGCGGGCGACGGGGTGCGTGCACGAAGTTGCTTCACAGAGGCGCTGAAGCTCACCCGCCTCTGCGACGCGGCATTCGAGAGCGCTGTACTCGAGTTGGAGCGCGCGGAATGCGCTCCGGGCACGAGAGAGCTCGGCGACGCGCGTGCCACATTCGTGCGTCTGCGCGCGACCCCGTGGGTCGAGCGCGTAGACACCCATATGACCCTGCGCCGGTGAGCAGCTGCGGTGCCCCGATCAGGTTCGTCGCACGTTTGGGCGTGAGAAAGGCGTTGATTCGAGCAGCGTGACTCTCAGTGATGCCGAACGGATCAGCTTTACGGCGTTCGGCGTCCCGCTCGACGTTGAGGTGCCAGCGCGGCTCGGGGCGCGGACCCACGCGATCCTGCCGCCGGCGAGGAGCTACGGGCGCAGCGACGGCGATCGGGTCGCGGTGAGCGTCGAGGAGCGGGACTGCGACCTCATCGTCGTCTCGCAAGGACAGCCAGTCGGTTCGACCAGGGACGACGAGTTCGCGCTCGGGATGCTCGACGCTCAGATCAGGGCGCAGATCGCGCTGCTCGCTCCGGACCACATCTTCGTCCACGCCGGGGTCGTCGCTTTGGGCGGGCGCGCCGTCATCCTCCCCGGGTCCACCTTCGCCGGCAAGACGACGCTGATCGGAGCGCTGGTGCAAGCCGGAGCGACCTACTACTCCGACGAGTTCGCAGTGATCGACGAGCGTGGGTTGGTCCACCCGTACCCGAAGCCGCTGTCGATCCGCGAGCGGGACGGGAGCGGAAGGACGCGCGAGACTCCGGCGGACGAGCTTGGTGGACAGATTGGGCGCGATCCGGTCCCGGCGGGGCTGATAGCGGTCACCAGCTACGAACCCGCGGCCGAGCTCCAGCCCCAGCCGTTGCCCGAGGGTGCGGCGCTGCTGGCGCTCCTCGAGCACACGATTCCGGCGCGCACGCGTCCGGGGCAGTCGATTGCCGCGCTGAAGGCAGCGGTGCAGGGCACGCGGGCCTGGAAGAGCCGGCGCGGCGAGGCGGCCGAGGCGGCACGGGCGATCCTCGCCGAGCTATCGGAGTCGGGCTTCTCTCAGGGCCGAGCGGCGACGCTGGCGGGAAACCTCCGCGTGGACGCCCGCGGCGCCGCGGTCCGAGGACGGTTGGCCGCGGAGGGGATCGAGTGTGTGCTCATCAAGGGGCGCAGCTTCGCGCAGCGGCTCTACGACCATCCCTCCGAGCGGCCCTACTCAGACACCGATCTGCTGGTTTCGCCCCGAGACTTCGAGCGAGCGGTGCGCGCGCTGCGTGATCTGGGATACCGGCGGATCGACCGGGACGGCGACAGGCTCGGCGCTCCCGGGTACGCGCACACGTTCCAGGGTCCGCATGGCTCGCTGGTCGACCTGCACTGGAACATCGCCGGCGTCGGCGCGCCCGCGTCCGCGACGTGGCAGGCGATCAGCGAGAAGACGGTCAGTTTGACCGTGGGCGGCCGTCCCGCTCGAGTACCCGACGACGCGGCGATCGCCTTCCTCGTCACCCTGCACAACGCGCACCACGGAGCCCGGTGGTCGTCGACCGCACCTGACCTCGAGCGGGCCATCGACCGCCTGGACAAGCGCGACTGGGTCGCGGCGGCGGCGCTCGCAGAGCGCCTGCGGGCCGATGTTGCGTTCGCGGCTGGGCTGCAGCTCTGCCCGGCCGCCGCAGCAGCGGCTGAGCAGTGGGGCGTCGTCCCCGGGCTGTCGCTCGAGTACCGCCTGCGTGCGCGCGAGACCAGCTACGCGGCGTGGGCGCTACATCGGATCGTCACCGCCGGCTCGCTCAAGGAGCGGGCGCTCGTTGCCTGCCGGGTACTGGTCCCGGAGCCCGCGACGATGCGCCGCTGGTTCCCGCTCGCGGGCCGTGGTCCGCTGGGGCTACTCGCGGCCTATCTCCTCCGGCCGCTGCGGCTCCTGTCCGCCGCGGCGCCAGCCCTCTCGGAGTACCGCCGGGTCAGGACGCAGCGGTCTACATAGCTCTACGTCCGAGCTTCAGGGCTCGGCCGGCCCGGGTTCAGTGGGGGGCGCCGGAGTTCGCCGACCTCGACCTGCCTGATCACGACGGCGACGGCTCAGGCGGGTAGCTGATTGCGCTCGGGCCGCCCTCATCGCGAGGGCCGCACGGCCGCGTTCTCAGGCCATGACGAGCTCAGGTAGGGCGCGTCTGATCGCGGGCATCGCGCTCGCGATCCCCGGGTTGACGTGCGGCGCAGCGGTACAGAACAGCGTCGGCAACCTGCCGGCGATCGGTCTGACGGCGCCGGGCTTACTCGCGATTGTCAGCCAGGTCCTCCGCCAGATGGGGCTAACTGACGAAGGCGATCGCGACCGTTAGCCGCGGGGGTAGTCTTCGAAGCCGTGCCGACGCTCATCAATGATCCGCAGCCGGTGGAGGTCGCCACGCTGATCGAGCGCCGTCGGCGGTTGGGGCAGGACATCTTCGATGAGATGTGGGACGGGGTCCTACACATGAACCCGGCCCCTGGCGGCCGCCATTCGATGCTCGACCAGCAGCTGGCTGAATTGCTCGGACCGATCGCGCGGAAGTCAGGTCTCACCTCTACAGGCCCGTTCAACCTCGGTGCCGACGCGGACGACTTCCGCGTTCCCGACCGGGGCGATACATCGACATTGGACCGATCAGGTCTGGTACGCAACGGCTGCGGTCGCGATCGAGATCGTGTCGCCGGGCGACGAGACGTGGGAGAAGTTGGGCTTCTACGCCGCCCACGCGGTGGACGAGGTTCTGATTGTCGACCCAGAGGAGCGACGTGTGCACTGGCTCCGACTAGCGGGCGAGGGATACGAGCCGACCGAGAGGAGCGGTCTGATCGAGCTCGGGCCAGACGAGCTCGCGGCTCGGATCGACTGGCCCTAGAGGCTCACGATGGGCGGGCCAGCGGGTGTTGCGCGACCTTCTTTCTATGGCTTTCTAACGTTGTCCTTAGAAAGCGTGCGGGCTCTGCTCTGACTGTGGCCTGGGTTGGCTCCGCTGGATTCTGTGGTTTTCTAACGAGGCAAATGCTTCCTTAGAAAGGCTGAGAATCCGCCGGATTCTGCGGCTTTCGGACCTGCTTAGAACGAGTGAGAAGCCGGTGCAGAAACGCGACAACCCGTATACGCCGGGGGCTGGACGCAAGCCGCCGACGCTCGCCGGGCGTGACCGTGACCTCGAGAACTTTCAAGATCTGATCGAGCGCCTGTCGGCCGGGCGGTACGAGCGCAGCCTGATCTATTCCGGGCTGCGCGGCGTCGGCAAGACGGTGCTCCTGATCGAGCTCGACGTGCTCGCCACCGAGGCGGGATGGGCGACCACAGACGTCCAAGAGGTTGGGTCCCAACCCGACTTCCGCGTCACCTTCGCGCGGATGGCCACTCGCCTGCTCCGCGAGATGAGCCGCCGACACCGGATGAAGGATCGTGTCGAGCGGGCGCTGGGTGTGGTCAAGGCGTTCAGCCTGGCCGTTCCCGGTGCGGTGCAGCTCAAGCTCGAAGTCGAGGCGGCCTCTGGTGTCGCGGACTCCGGAGATCCAGAGCAGGACCTGACGGATCTGGTGCGGGAGATTGGCGCCGTCGCGCAGGTTACGGGCGCCGGCGCGCTGTTTCTCATCGACGAGATGCACAACCTGGACGGGCCGTCGCTGGCGGCGATCTGCATCGCCTTTCAGGCCATCAGCCGTGCCGGCCTGCCCGTGGCCATGGTTGCTGCCGGCCTGCCGGAGCTCCAGACCGGACTCATGTCGGCCAAGCCGTACGCAGATCGGCTGTTTCAGTACCGCGAGCTCGGCCGCCTGCCCGAGGCTGCCGCGCGCGCGGCACTGGTCGCTCCTGCCGCTACGCGCGGGGTTGAGTACGAGGAGGAGGCGGCGCGCGAGGTGGTACGCGAATCCGCCGGCTACCCGTACTTCATCCAGGAGTACGGCCTCGAGCTGTGGAATCACGCGGAGGTCTCGCCGATCTCGATCAGCGATGTTCGAGAGGTACGCGACATCGTGCGCGACTCACTCGCGCGGAACTTCTTCGGGATCCGCTTCCAGATCGCCACCGACGCCGAGCAACGACTTCTGGCGGCGATGGCCTCGTTGGGCGAAGCCCCGTACAAGACCTCCGACGTCGCCCGGGCCTACGGCGCGCGAGACCAGCGCGGAGTCTCGGTGCATCGGGAGTCGCTGATCGAGAAGGGGCTCATCTGGAGCCCTCGCCGAGGGCAGCTCGACTTCACCGTGCCCCTGTTCGCGAACTATCTCCGGGAGAACCATCCACTGGAGAGCTTCGACGAGTGAGCGGTAGTTGACGGCCTTCGCTGTGTCGTCCGAGGCATGATCGCCAAGCTGATCGCGCTCGTTGTGCCGCTGGGCCTCGACACGTTCGCGGTCGCGGTGTTGCTCGGCACGCTCGGCGCGACCCCCGCCATGCGGCGGCGGGCGTCTGTGCTGTTTCCGGCATTCGAAGCCGGGATGCCGCTCGTTGGGCTCGCGGTTGGGGCGCCGCTCGCGCACGCGGTCGGGAAGAGCGCCGACTACATGGCCATCGGGGTCCTGCTGGCGTTCGGTCTGTACACGTTGCTTGGCTCTGAACGGGGCGAGGAGCAGGCGATCGCCAGGTTCCAAGATCTGCGCGGGCCGGCGCTGTTGCTGCTCGGCCTGAGCGTCAGCGTCGACGAGCTCGCGATCGGCTTCACGCTCGGCTTGTTGCGGCTGCCGGTGGCGTTGGTGATCGCGCTGATCGCGGTTCAGGCGTTCATCGTCACGCAGATCGGGCTCCGGCTCGGTGGTCGCGTCAGCGAGCGGGCGCGCGAAGGTGCCGAGCGTGTTGCCGGACTCGCGCTGATTGTGCTTGCTGTGGTGCTGATCGCCGAGAAGCTGACGTGAGGCCGGCTCGCTCGGGGCCGCGGGGCGTAGGCCCGGGGTGGTTCTCGACCGACCCGAGCCGGGCATCAGCGAGGCGTGAGCAGACGATCACGTGTCCTCAGCTTCGGCGCCGCCGGCGTGCTGGTCGTGGCCGGCATCGTCTGCGTGGCGGCGATCGGTGGCGGGCTGGGGGAGATCCTCGCGCTCGTGCTCGTCGGGATCGGGATG
>CAWITQ010000007.1:0-64345 GCA_963839105.1 uncultured Solirubrobacterales bacterium | reverse complement strand
ATTCGCCGAGGCGATTACCGCTTATGTTCCTGGGGCCACGGCGACGGCGAGTTTGCCCTGCCTACCCCCCCGAGTATCGACGACGATCCGCGGCCGCTCTTTGCGCATACCCAGGCCTGCTGGACGGCTTCGGCCGTTGACGCTGGTCATCGATGCTGCGCCGCTGGTGGCACTTGCCGACGAGGGCGAGCCCCGAAGGGTCGAATTCCTGGAGCTACTGCACGCTCGCACCCAGGTCACCTATATTCCGGCGGCCTGACGGCCGACTATTCGCTCGGGCCACGTCGGGCCGCCGGCGCCCCGCGCGTTCCTCGAAGACCTTCGAGGGCGGCGCTACGAGAGCCCGGGATTGGACGGTTCCGCTATGACGCCGCACTCGAGCTGGATCGTCGTTACGCGGATCTCAATCTCGGGTCCAGCAGATCTGTCCGTAGCGGTCATCGCCCGAAAGCTTGGGACACGGCGGATCCTGACGTTCGACGAACGGCACTTCCGCGTCGTCCGGTCACTCGAACTGGCCGCGTCTTCACTTTGCTCCCGGCGGACGGCTAGGGCTGGGGTGGGCCCCGTTTTTCAGGTCGACGCTCGGCGGCGACGCCTCGCGTTGGTTCCAGCTCTGAGCGCGGCTTGCCCGCGGAGCCTGGAGCCGCGGCGTCGGCGACCGTCCCATCGAAGCCGTGCTTGACGCGGGCGCCGAGCCCCCGTCCGACGACGACCGCCGCGAGGATCTCCGCGCAGGCGGCGCTTTGCGCTTCTGTTGAAGCGCATCGCCGGCTAGTCGAGGTCAGAGCGGTGCGTCCGGCGCCACACCGACCGTGGTCCACCAGCGCTCCTGCCGACAAGCGCGGGAGGTGGACCGACGCCGGTTCGCGTCACGCATCCTCGCCGCGCCAGCCAATCGCTCGCCGGTGGGCCTTGGGGAGCTTGCTCACCACCAAGTCGTAGGAATCCTCGATCAGGTCGATGATCATCGCGTCAGGAAGGGAGCCATCGAGCGCCACCGTGTTCCAGTGGCGCTTGTTCAGGTGATAGCCGTCGGCTATTTTTTTTATGCGCTGCTCTGAGCTCCCCCGCCAGCTGCGGCTCACATTTGAGGCTCCCTCCCCCTCCCCCCCGCCGGCGGGACAGCGCGAACATCTTGCCCACGACTTTGAACACCGCTGTCTCTGGCCAAGAGCTCAATTGTCTCCTCTGAACCTCGCAAGCTCAGAGACGTTGTGCAGTTTGGTCCAGTCCATCGGCGGTGTCCGAGCGCTCTCCACCACGTGGTGCTCCGTGCTCGCGAACAGCAGTCAGCCCGCCGAGAGCTGTTCCGCCGCGTTGATAGCGGCGGTGCTGATGCCTGAGCTTGGCCGTGGCGGCGGCGAGGAAGCGGTCCTTCCAGTCCTCAGCCAGCTTGCGCGAGTCGCAGAATGCGATCGGAACGCTGGGGTAGCGGAACGTAGAGCTGCGAGGTGAGCTCCGCCAGCCATCCCGGCTGTACCCTGCTGGTAGCTGAGGATTTGCGAGTACCGCGCTTCGATCACTACGCACGCCTTCGGCGACGTCGACGGCTCCGCCATCGCGAACGTCATCGAGCCGTCGAGTAGCGAGCTGACGCAGTCCTCGAGCGTCTCACGCTCGACCGCCGCCGCGACCTGGCCGACCTCCAATAATCACCACAGCGCAGCGCGCCGACGGCATTCGACGTCGCGGCCCGCGAACCGGTACCCGTATCGCTCCGGCGTGTCGACGTCGATGATCAACGTTCGCGGGCCCGGGGCCCGACGGACGGGGGCGCGTTGACCGGGCCGGGCGCGGCGGGCGGTTCTCGCGGTCTGCCAGAAGATCTTCGGTCGTCCGCCGTATCGGCCGGGATGGGGCTCGGTGAAGACGAACTGCGACCGGTTTTCCGTCCTCGATCGAGAGTCAGATCGATCGCCCGGCCTCGCCGGATGGGGCCCCGCCTCACCGGGACCTCCTGCAATCGTCTCTGCCTTATCGGACGAGGCGTCCACCGGATGGCAGTACACCACCCCAGCGGTCGCGGGCCGAGGTCCCCTTGGCCTTCAGCGCGATGCCGCCCTCGAGTGGGGAGGCGCAAGAGGTAGGGGAGGGTGCTGTCGGCTTCGGGATTGCGCGCGACGACGAAAAGGTCACGGACATCGGGCACGGCTGGAGCATACGTCTGCACCCGGATCCCAGGCCGTCGCTACGGGACGAACTGCGCCGCCAAGCTCGCGCAGATCGGATGACGTCAAGCTCGCTCCCGATTGGTTGCAAGCGATCTTCCCGCTATGCTACCGGGTGCTGTCGCCCAGACTCAGCGTCCGGCGATCAGGAGAGCGGATCCACCCAGCGCAGCCCAGCGAAGCCAGCAAAGTCGGGAGTCTCGGCAGAGCAACCCATCACGCCGTGCTCGATGGCGAGAGCCGCCGAGGGCCGCGTTCGGTATTCTCACATTCTCCCGCCCCGCTGGCTATCGAGCAGCGCACCCAGACTCCGCCGTACGCCGGGCCAGGTTCCGTAACCCACGCTGCTGGAGCGCCCAGCCAGTTCGTGCCCACCATCCCACGCGGTTGAGGGCGTCAGCGGTCGCTCGAATGCAGGCCGCGGACGCGTGGAGGTGCGCAGAAACGCCTAGCATGCTCTGCCACTTTATGCCACTGCCGTGGCCCGTTGAGCTGAGCCGTAGCCAGGCTTCCACGCGCTCGTGTTGCTCGGCGCTCCGCTCGACCGCATCCAGCAGGTTGGCGTTGATAGTATCGATCAAGGGCTGGATGAGCCGTCCAGCGTCGTCGAGCGCCTCGCCGAGTTCGTGACGTCCATCCGCATCGGAGGTCTGGGACTTCTGGGCGAAATGCCTCGCGCGCCCCTCGTCGGCGGTCAGGCCCGCGCGGATCAGCTCGTTGATCGCCTGGCTCATGCCAATCGAGCGCTTGCTGTGGACTTGTGCGACCGCGGCGGCAACGTCGTCCGTCAAGTTCACCGTTGTGCGCATAGTCACGATTCCACGGCCTCATGGTGCTTGACTAGAAGCATCCAGGCGGCAGCGAACGCCAGCTTGCGACACATCGCGGGGTCACCGCCGCGTCTTGAGAGCGAGTGGAGCGTTGGATTTGCCCCTCGGTGTGTTGTGGCTGACGCCTCGTGACTGCTGCCCGTGGATTCTCGGGGTCATGATCGAAGTCGCGGGTTCTATTTTTTTTTTTTTCTAAGAATCGCTGGAGATCGAGACCTCCGAGAGGCCGAAGCCCATCGCGTCGGGCAGGGGGATTCCGTTCGCTCGCGTGCCTCGTGGGAGAGCGGGGGTAACAGGAGAGCAGCGCGTGGATGTCCGGCGGGCACACCCAGGTGGGGTATTTGACGAGCGTGATAAGGCCGTTGAGATGAGGGTACGAGGCCCCCCCCCGGCGCCATGCCGGAGCACGCGCAGTCGGCCCTGCTGCGGGAGGCCTTGTTGGCGCGGCTGACGCCGAGGCCGCGGGAGGTCCGGGCCCATGCCGCTCGGGAGGAAGCTGAGCGCGCCCGGGAGGAGGCCGAGCTCGGGCGCTCCCGCCTGGCGTGCTCACCGAAGCCGGCCGCCAGATGGCCCAGTCGATCGACTGGGAGAGCACCGTGCAGGCCGTCGTGCGCAGCGCCGTGCCGGCCGTGGCCGACTGGACGTCGCTGACCATGCTCGAGCCGACCGGCGGGCTCGGGTCGTCGCCGTCGCTCACCGGACCCTGATCGCGAGCGGCTGGCGTGGCAGTTCATCGCGCGCCACCCGCCGGAGCGGCGGCCGACCGGCGCGGTACGCACGCGTGATCCGAACCGGCGCGCTGGAGGTCGTCGAGGACCTCTCGCCGGAGGCCATCCAGGCGCGCCGCCGAGGACGCTGGGCACCTTCGCTGCTGGAGAATCTGAATGTCCGCCACTACGTCGATCGCGCCACTGCGGACGCCCGATGGGGTGATCGGCGCGCTGACGTTCGTGCTGGGCGACTCCGGGCGGCGGTTCGAGCCCACGACCTGGAGCTGATCACCACCTGGCGGCGCGGGCCGCGCTGCACATCCAGAACTCGCCGGCTCTACACCGAGCGCCGCGGATCGCCGACGCGCTGC
This sequence comes from uncultured Solirubrobacterales bacterium, assembly GCA_963839105.1. Taxonomy (GTDB): domain Bacteria; phylum Actinomycetota; class Thermoleophilia; order Solirubrobacterales; family Solirubrobacteraceae; genus Palsa-465. Next base: position 60,263 of record CAWITQ010000007.1, on the reverse strand, counting down.
AGGTTGGGCTGCGCCCCCGCGCGCTCCCGCGTATCCCGGGCGTCGAGCTCGCCGCGAGGTTCCGCCCGCCGGCGACCAGCTCGAGGTAGGGGGTGACTTCTACGACGTCTTCCCCGCCGACGACGGAACTGGACGCTCGTCATCGGAGACGTGTCGGGCAAGGGCGCGGAGGCGGCGGCCGTCACCGCGCTGGCGCGCCACACGCTGAGAACCGCGGCGTTGCTGGTTCCTGGATCCGGCCGCCAACCTCGCGCTCTTGAACCGTGCACTGTCGCCGATCGACGAGCTTCTGCACGGTCTTCTGTGGCCGCATGCGGCCGACCGAGGACGGCCTCGCCGTTCGCCAACGGCGGGCCACGTCCGCCGCTGGTGCTGCGCGGACGGCACCCTCGAGGAGGTCGAAGGCGCCCGCGGTCCGCTGGTCGGCCTGTTCCGGGACGCCACCTACGAGGAGGCGACGTTCAGGCTGGATCCCGGCGACCTGCTGCTGGTGTACACCGATGGCGTGACCGAGGTGCGTCGGCAGCAGTCGCCCGGGGTGAACGCGCGCTGCGGGCCACGCTGGCGCGTCCGCGGGCCGCTCGGCTGAGGAGGTGGTCGCGGCGGTCGAGCGCCGGGCCCTCGAGCTGCTCGGCGGCCGGCCGCGGGACGACATGGCGCTGCTCGCCATCAAGGCCGAGCCCGCGCCGGTCGAGGACAATTGACCTGTGGACGGCGCAAGGAGCGCATCGCCAGGAATCCTGGCGATGCGCTCCTTGCGCCAGTCCACAGGTCAATTGTCCTCGACCGGGGCAGGCTCTGCCTTTATCGCCAGCAGCGCCATGTCGTCGCGCGGCCGGCCGCCGAGAAGCTCGAGGGCGCGGCGCTCGACGGCCTCGACCACCTCCTCGGCCGAGCAGCCCGCGGATGCAGCCAGGGTGGCGCGCAGGGCTCGCTCGCCCCTGGCGACGTCGTGCCGACGCACTTCGGTCAGGCCGTCGGTGTACACCAGAAGCAGATCACCGGGCGCCAGCCTGAACGTTGCCTCCTCGTAATTGGCGCCCCCGAACGGGCCCACGACTGGACCGCGCCCGCCTTCCACCTCCTCCACGGTTCCGTCACGTCGCAGCACGAGAGGCGGCACATGGCCCCCGTTGGCGAAGCGGCAGTGCAGGCCGCCGTCGGTGTGCCGCATGCGGCCACAGAAGACGGTGCAGAACCGCTCGGTCGCATCGGCGATGAGTGCACGGCTGAGGAGCGCAACCGTGGCTGCCGGACCAGGAAGCAGCCACGACGCGGTTCTCAGCGTGTGGCGGGCCAGCGCGGTGACGGCTGCGGCCTCCGCTCCCTTTCCTGACACATCTCCGATGACGACCGTCCAAGTCCCATCATCAGCTGGGAAGACGTCGTAGAAGTCGCCCCCCACCTCGAGTTGATCGCCGGCGGGCTGGAACCGCGCGGCGAGCTCGACGCCCGGAATGGCGGGGAGCGCGCGGGGGCGCAGCCCCACCTGCAGAGCCTCGGCGATCCGCAGGTGCTCGGTGTAGAGCGTCGAGTTCTGGATATGCAATGCGGCACGCGCCGCCAGACTGGTGATCAGCTCCAAGTCGCTCGGCTCGAACCGCCGTCCCGAGTCACCCAGCACGAACGTCAGCGCGCCGATAACCCCATCAGGCGTCTTGAGTGGCGCGATCACGTAGTGACGGACGCTCAAACGCTCCAGCATGGAAAGGTGACCGGCGTCCTCGGCCGCGGTTTGGATTGCCTCCGCCGGGACGTCCTCGACGACCTCGAGGTCCCCGGTGCGGATCACGCGGGCGGTACCCGCGGCGGCCGCCGCGTCGCGCGGGCGGCGGGCGATGAACTCCCACGCCAGTCGCTCGCAATCAGGATTGCGGTGAGCCAGGGCGACGACTCGGAGCTGTCCGGTCGGTTCGAGCATGGTCAGGGACGTCCAGTCGGCTACGGCAGGCACCGCGCTGCTCACGACAGCTTGCACGGTGCTTTCCCAGTCGATCGACTGGGCCATCTGCCGGCCGGCCTCGCTGAGCACCGCCAAACGCGAGCGCCCGAGCTCAGCCTCCTCCCGGGCTCGCTCAGCTTCCTCCCGAGCCGCATCGGCCCGGACCTCCGCGGCCTCAGCGTCTGCCCGCGCCGTCAACGCATCGCGCAGCAGAGCCGCCTGCGCGTGCTCCGGCATGGCGCCACTAGCCGGATCGCCTCGTCTCATCTCAACGGCCTTATCACGCTCGTCGAATACCACCTGGGTGTGCCCGCCGGACATCCACGCGCTGCTCTCCTGCTACCCCGCTCTCCCACGAGGCACGCGAGCGAACGGAATCCCCCTGCCCAACGCGATGCATCGAAATCGTCGGCCTCTCGGAGGTCTCGATCTCCAGCGATTCTTAGTGGCGGGGGCGGGATTGAACCCGCGACTTCGATCATGAGCCCGAGAATCCACGCGCGGCCGTCACGAGGCGTCAGCCACAACGCGCCGAACGAGGGGCAAATCCGACGCTCAGCTCGCTACTCAAGACGCGGCGGTGACCCCGCGATGTGTCGCAAGCTGGCGTTCGCTGCCGCCTGGCATCCAGATGCTCTAGATCAGGCACCATGAGGCCGTGGAATCGTGACTATGCGCACAACGGTGAACTTGACGGACGACGTTGCCGCCGCGGTCGCACAAGTCCGCCGCAAGCGCTCGATTGGCATGAGCCAGGCGATCAACGAGCTGATCCGCGCGGGCTTGACTGCCAACGAGGGGCGCGCGAGGCATTTCGCCAGAAGTCCCAAGACCTCGGATCCGGGATGGACGTCACGAACATCGGCGAGGCGCTCGAGACGCTGGACGGCTCATCCAGCCCTTGATCGATGCTGCTCGACGCCAACCTGCTGCTGGATGCGGTCAACCGCAGCGCCGAGCAACACGAGCACGTGGAAGCCTGGCTACAGCTCAGCTCAACGGGCCACAGCGAGTGGGACTGCCGTGGCAGAGCATGCTGGCGTTTCTGCGCACCTCCACGCATCCGCGTGCATTCGAGCGACCGCTGACGCCCTCAACCGCGTGGGATCGTGTGCGCGACTGGCTGGGCGCTCCAGCAGCGTGGTTCCGGAACCTGGCCCGGCGTACGGCAAACTGCTGGGTGCGCTGCTCGATAGCCAGCGGGGCGGGGAATCTGGTGCCCGACGCGGCCCTCGCGGCTCTCGCCATCGAGCACGGCGTGATGCTTTGCTCTGCCGATGCCGACTTTGCTCGCTTCGCTGGGCTGCGCTGGGTGAATCCGCTCTCCTGATCGCCGGACGCTGAGTCTGGGCGACAGCACCCGGTGGCGTCCCGGGAAGATCGCTTGCAACCGATCGGGAGCGAGCTTGACGTCATCCGATCTGCGCGAGCTTGGCAGCGCAGTTCGTCCCGTAGCGACGGCCTGGGAGCCGGGTGCAGACGTATGCTCCAGCCGTGCCCGATGTCCGTGACCTTTTCGTCGTCGCGCGCAATCCCGAAGCCGACAGCACCCTCCCCTACCTCTTGCGCCTCCCACTCGAGGGCGGCATCGCGCTGAAGGCCAAGGCGACCTGGCCCGCGACCGCTCGGGTGTACTGCCATCCGGTGGACACCTGGCCCGATAAGGCAGAGACATTGGAGGAGGTCCCGGTGAGGCAGTGCATCCGGCGAGGCCGGGCGATCGATCTAACTCTCGATCGAGGACGGAACAACCGGTCGCAGTTCGTCTTCACCGAGCCCCATCCCGGCCGCTACGGCGGTCGGCCGATGATCTTCTGGCAGACCGCGCGAACCGCCCGGCGCGCCCGCCCCGGTCAACGCGCACCCGTCCGCCGAGCCCCAGGCCCGCGAACGTTGATCATCGACGTCGACACGCGGGAGCGATACGGGTACCGGTTCGCGGGCCGCGACGTCGAATGCCGTCGGAGTGCACTGCGCTGTGGTGATTACGCCGTGCGGGGCGACGGCCCGGTGGCAGCGGCGGTCGAGCGTAAGACGCTCGAGGACTACATCAGCTCGCTTCTGGACAGCTCGATGACGTTCGCGATGGCGGAGCTGTCGACCGTCGCGAAGGCGTGCGTGGTGGTCGAAGCACGTTACTCACAAATCCTCAGCTGGCCGCGGGTACAGCCGGGATGGCTGGCGGAGCTCACCTCGCAGCTCTACGTTCGCTACCCCAGCGTTCCGATCGCATTCTGCGACTCGCGCAAGCTGGCTGAGGACTTCACGTACCGCTTCCTCGCCGCCGCCACGGCCGAGCTCGGCGTCGGCACCACCACTGTCAATCACGGCGGAACAGTTCTGGCGGGCTGACTGCTGTTCGCGATCACGGAGCGTCACGTGGTGGAGAGCGCTCGGACGCACCAATGGACTGGACCGAACTCCGCAACACCTGTCTGAGCTTCCGAGGTTCGGAGGAAACGTTTCCGTTCGGGCCAGAGACAGCGGTGTTCAAAGTCGTGGGCAAGATGTTCGCGCTGTCCCGCCGGCGGGACGAGCCGCTGCGCATCAGTCTCAAATGTGAGCCGCAGCTGGCGGAGCAGCTCAGAGCAGCGCATCCCGCCATCACCGGCGGCTATCACCTGAACAAGCGCCACTGGAACACGGTGGCGCTCGATGGCTCCCTTCCTGACGCGATGATCATCGACCTGATCGAGGATTCCTACGACTTGGTGGTGAGCAAGCTCCCCAAGGCCCACCGGCGAGCGATTGGCTGGCGCGGCGAGGATGCGTGACGCGAACCGGCGTCGGTCCGCCTCCCGCGCTTGTCGGCAGGAGCGCTGTGGACCACGGTCGGTTGGCGCCGGACACCGCTCTGACCTCGAGCTGGCCGGCAATGGCTTCAACAGAAGCGCAAAGCGCCGCCGCGCGGAGATCCTCGCGGCGGTCGTCGTCGGACAGCCGCTCGGCGCCCGCGTCAAGCGCGGCTTCGATGGGACGGTCGCCGACGCCGCGGCTAGGTACCGCGGGCAAGCCGCGCTCAGAGCTGGAACGACGCGAGGCATAGCCGCCGAGCGTCGACCTGGAGAGCGGACCGCCCCAGCCCTAGCCGTCCGCCGGGAGCAAAGTGAAGACGCCGCCCTGGAGTGGCCGGACGACGCGGAAGTGCCGTTCGTCGAACGTCAGGATCCGCCGTGTCCCGAGCTTTCGGGCGATGACCGCTACGGACAGATCTGCGAGACCCAAATTCAGATCCGCGTAACGACGATCCAGCTCGAGTGCGGCGTCATAGTCGGAACCGTCCAATCCCGGGCTCTCGTAGCGCCGCCCTCGAAGGTCTTCGAGGAACGCGCGGCGCGCCGGCGGCCCGAGGCGCTGACCGAGCAAATAGTCGATCTCGGCCGTCACAGCCGCCGGAATGAATAGGTGACCTCGGTCGGCGTGCAGTAGCTCCAGGATCTCGACCCTTCGGGGCTCGCCCTCGTCGGCAAGTGCCACCAGCGGCGCGGCGTCGATGACCAGCGTCAACGGCCGAAGCCGTCCAGCAGCTCGTCCTCGGGTATCGCAGAGATCGGCCGCGGATCGTCGTCGATCCGCTCAAAGCCAGCCGCCAGGGCAAACTCGCCGTCACCGTCGCCCGCAGGAACATAAGCGGTAATCGCCTCGCGAATGATCTCGGCCTGAGAACGGCCTTCGGAACGAGCAAGGGCGGCGAGTCGCCCGGACTCGCGCTCCGTCAGATAAACGCTGGTCTTACGCACCGCATGTAGGGTACCACGTAGGGCATCGCCGCCTGAGAGGGATTCGCACCACCGTTGCCATCCCGGTCAAACGAAATCAAACCGGCACAGCTCGCTTAAACGACAAGGCCTCCGCTCTCTCGGAGGCCTCGATTTCCAGCGGTTCTGCAGTAGCGGGGGCGGGATTCGAACCCGCGACCTTCGGGTTATGAGCCCGACGAGCTACCAGACTGCTCCACCCCGCGGCGGACCGCCGAGTTTAGCGAAAAGCCACGAGCGGTGGTGATGTTTTATGAGCGCTCAGGGAGCGAACGCGCCCGGCGCGGGCATGGTGGGCTCGGCGTGCTGGCCGCGCAGCGCGAAATAGAGGACCGACGCCGCGAGCGCTGTCGCCGGCGCGAGCGCGGCGTTGACCGCCCATTGGACGAGGGCGCGGCCGACCGAGCCGAGGCCTGAGGCGGCGATGCCGGCGACGATGCTGACCAGGACGACGGCGACGAACACGATGAGGATCACGCCGAAGACGGCCCAACCGTTACCGCGAACGAGCTCGCGGCTGCGGCCGAAGGCGGCGAAGACGCCAGGGCGCTCGAGCACCGTCACGGGGGCGACGACCGACCAGATGACCATCAGGAAGAGCCCTGGGATGATCAGCAGGACGAAGCCGATGGCGAGCCCGATGCCGAACAGGATCGAGACGCCGAGCAGGGGCCAGAACACTGGCGCGACGCTCGCCATGAGGTCTCGGACCGAGCTGTCTCGGCGGCCGTCCTGGACGTCCTGGACCAGCTTTACCACCATTCCCTGGTAGAGGATGCTGAGCGCCCAGAAGAGCAGTGCCAAGGCGATGCCGGCGGCGCTCGGCAAGACCAGGTAGATCACGAACTGGAGCGCGTAGAGGATCGTGGCTGTCCCGACCAGGCTGGCGAACTGGTCGCGATAGATGTCCCAGACCCGCGAGACGATTGCTCCTGGGCTGATGGGCTGATGGCTCATAGAAAGCTTCCTCACGGGCCGACGAAGCGGCGAGTCGATCCTATACCGGGGGACCGCGGCGATGCCAGTCGTCGGCTGCGCTAGCGTCGGTCCATGTCCCTTACCGGCGAGCGGGCTCGCCAATCGGGAGCGAGATCCGGAGCCGCCCGCGCTCTCGCGGAATGGGCGACGAGGCTAAGACCGACCGACGAGGACCTGGCGCTGGCCGAGTGGGCGCTTCGAGACACGGTCGCCGCTTCCGTCGCCGCCGGCGACCACGAGCTGCGCCCGCTGTTCGACCGTCACCTCGGTGAGGCGGGGCGGAGATCGGCCCTCGCCCACGTGCTCGACTTCGACGACCTTCACATGCCCTCGACGGCCCATATCAGCGCGATCTGCGTCCCAACCGCGCTCGCCACCGAGGGTGGCGCCCGCGCCTACCTGGCCGGCGCCGGCGTGATGGCGCGACTCGGAACTGCGCTCGGCTGGCGCCACTACAGCGCCGGCTGGCACGCGACGTGCACCGCCGGCGCGCCGGCAGCGGCCGTGACGGCCGCAACAGCACTCGGCCTCGACGTCGACCAGATCGCAACGGCGATCGCGCTGGCCATCCCGGCCGCCGGCGGAACCCAGCGCGCGTTCGGCACCGCGGCGAAGTCGCTGCAGGTGGGGTTCGCGGCGGACGCGGGCGTCAGAGCGGCGAGGCTGGCGGCCGAAGGCGCCACCGCCGACCCGACCGCGCTCGATCAGTGGATGACGCTCGTCAAAGCGGGCGCGCAGATCGAGACCACGGCCGAGGCGATACCCGGCGGTCTCGCGATCAAGCTCTTCCCGTGCTGCTACGCCCTGCAGCGTCCGATCGCGGCGCTGAAGGCCGCCGAGGAGCTGCCGCCGGCAAACGAGATCGAGCGGATCCGCGTGACCACGCCGAAGAGCTCGCTCCAGCCGCTGATCCACAGCCGGCCCACGACCGGGCTCGAGGGCAAGTTCAGCCTGGAGTACGCGATCGCGGCGTTCCTCACAGACCACCGAGCCGATTTCGCCACCTTCTCCGACGAAGCGGTCAAGCGCCCCGAAATTCAGCGGCTGATCGAGCGGATAACCATCGACGCCACCGAGGAGGGCGAGGGCCTCCTCGCCGGCGAGATCACCATCGAGATCGACGACGCCCTCACGGTCACCCTCGACCGCCCGCCCGGCGCGCCCGACCGTCCGCCCACCGACGAGCAGCTCAAAGAGAAGCTCGAGATGTGCGGCGCCCCGGCCGACCTGACCTGGGACACGGCCCCGCAGTACCTAGCGGAACGCGTTGATCCCGGTTAGCGCCCCACCGATCACGAGCGCGTGCACGTCGGCGGTCCCCTCGTAGGTGACCACGGACTCCAGGTTGTTCATGTGGCGGATGACGGGATACTCGAGCGTGACGCCGTTCGCGCCGAGCACCTGACGGGCCGCACGGGCCACCTCCAGCGCGCCGTTGACGTTCCCTAGCTTGCCCATCGAGACGTGCTCGGAGAGCAGGCGCCCCTCGTCCTTCATCCGCCCCAGGTGCAGCGCCAGCAGCGACGCCCGGTTGACCTCGAGCGCCATGAACGCCAGCTTCTGCTGCTGGATCTGGAACGAGGCGATCGGCTTGTCGAACTGCCGGCGCTCCAGCGAGTACTCCAAAGCGGCCTCGAAGCACGCGCGCGCCGCGCCCGCCGCCCCCCAGACGATCCCGTAGCGAGCCTCGTTCAGACACGAGAGAGGACCGCGCAGAGACGAGACCTCGGGCAGGACGGCGTCGGCCGGAAGCCGCACATCGTCGAGCAGCAGCTCGGAGGTCACCGACGCCCGCAGCGACAGCTTGCGGTGGATGTCCTGGGTCGTGAACCCGGGCGTCCCCTTCGGCACCAGGAATCCCCGCAGGCCCTCGTCGGTCCGCGCCCACACCACGGCCACGTCGGCCACCGACCCGTTGGTGATCCACATCTTCTGGCCGTGGAGGATCCAGTCGTCGCCATCGCGCCGCGCGCGCGTCCGCATCGACGAAGGATCCGACCCCGCGTCGGGCTCGGTCAGGCCGAAGCAGCCGATCGCCTCGCCGGCGGCCATCCGCGGCAGCCACTCCTGCTTCTGCTCCTCGCTCCCCCACTTCCAGATCGCATACATGGCCAGCGACCCCTGCACAGACACCAGGCTCCGGACACCGCTGTCGCCGGCCTCGAGCTCCATGCACACCAGCCCGTACGCCGTCGCGCTGGCGCCCGCACAGCCATACCCGGTCAGATGCATGCCGAGGACCCCGAGCGACCCAAGCGAGCGCGCCAGCTCGAGCGGGATCCGCGCCTCCTCGAACCACTCCCCCACGTTCGGGATGACCTGATCCCGCACGAATGCCCGGACGGTGTCGCGGATGTCGCGCTCCTCGTCGGAGAGCAGGTGATCGAGCTCGAGGAAGTCGCGCGGGCGGATCTTCTGGTTCTGTGCGGGTGCGGTCGTGGCCATGGACCCGAGGTTAGTCTCCCTGCCATGGGTGAGCAACCGGTCATCGCGGGCGCCTTTGAGACCCCGTACACCCGTCACCCCCCGCCCCAGACGACGACCCTCCGCCTGCTCGGTGACGCCGCACGAGGAGCGCTCGCCGACGCGAAGACCAGCGCCACCGACATCGACGGGCTCGCCGTCGCATCATTCTCACTGAAGCCCGACCACGCCATCGACCTCGCCTGGCGCCTCGGCCTCCACCTCACCTGGCTGATGGAGGACACGAACGGTGGCGCCAGCGGCGTGAACATGATCCAGCACGCCGTGCGCGCGATCGAGGCCGGCGACGCCACCGCCATCCTCATCCTCGCCGGCGATCACCTCACGCGCGAGGACTTCAAGGACCTCGTCGACAACTACAACAGCGCCACCCGCGACCACCTTGCGCCGCTCGACTTCGGCGGTCCCAACAGCGTGTTCGCGATGCTCACCCAGCGCCACGCTGCCAAGCACGGCCTGACGCGTGCTGACTACGGTGCGGTCGCGGTGGCGCAGAGGGGGTGGGCGGGCTGAATCCAGGGGCCGTGTATCGATCGCCGCTCAGCATCGACGAGTACCTGCAGGCGCCGATGGTCGCCGACCCGCTCTGTCTCTACGACTGCGTCCCCGTCGTCACCGGCGCTGACGCGGTGATCGTGAAGGCCGCCCAAAAAGGGATCGCGATCAAGTCCATCGCCCTCAGCTTCAACAGCGACGACCAGATCGGAGACGGCCTCCAAACCGGACTCGCACACGCAGCAGAGAAGCTATGGGACAAAGCGAACGCCGGCCCGCAGGACATGGATTTGGCGATGGTCTACGACGACTACCCGGCGATGGCCCTGATCCAGCTCGCCGACCTCGGCTTCGGCGAGGACGCCAAAGCGCTCGCCCACGGCAAATCCACACCGCCGGTCAACACGTCGGGCGGGCAGCTCTCAGCCGGCCAGGCCGGCGCCGCCGGCGGCCTGCACGGCGTCGTCGAAGCCACACGCCAGCTCCAACAAAAAGCGGACGAGCGGCAGATAGAAAACGCAAGACGGGCCGTGGTCGCGGGCTACGGAATGGTCGCCTACCGCTACGGCGCCGCCGCCGGCGCCATGGTCCTCGAGCGCCCGTGACCGAGCTCCAGATCCAGCGCTGCCCCGCCTGCGACACCACCTGGTTCCCGGACCGCCTGCGCTGCCCCACATGCGGCGGCCCGCTAAACCGCATCGCAGCCGGCGCAGGCACGGTCGAAGAACACACCACCCTGCGCCGGCAGAACGACACGAAGATCGCCTCGGTACGTCTCGACGCCGGCCCCGTCGTGATCGCGCGCCTCGCCGACGCGACGAAAGCGCAACCGCGGGTGCGGCTGACCGTCGACGACAACGGCGCGATCACCGCGCAGTAGCGAGAGGAGACAGCAAATGCGGATCGTCTGGCAGAGCTTCATCGACCCGGCCCAGCACACCGACTACTTCGACCTCCTGGGCGAGCAGCTGCACCGCGCCGCCGGCCCCGACACGACCTTCGACGTCATCGGCCTGAACCCCCCCGACACGCACCTGCACCGCCTGACGGAAACCCGGTGCGCGGCCCAGGCGATCGCCAACGCCATCGAGGCCGAACGCCAAGACGCGGACGCCTTCGTCATCGGACACTTCCAGGACAGCGGCCTCCACGAGGCGCGCTCGGCGGTGAACATCCCCGTGCTCGGCCTCGGCGAGACGAGCATGCTCCACGCGTGCACGCTCGGTCAGCTCATCGGCCTGGTGACGATCAACCCGATCTTCATCCCCTGGCACCGCGAGCAGATCACCAGATACGGCCTGACCACCCGCGTCATCGGCGTGACCGCGCTCACCGGCCTCACCGTCGCCGACTACGCCAGAGCGTGCGCGGACGACAGCGCGTTCGCACAGGTCCTCGGAAAGTTCACCCAAGCGGCACAGCCGCTGCTCGACGCGGGCGCGGAGGTGCTGATCCCCGCCGGCGGCCTCCCGGCGCTGGTCCTCTCGCGCAACCCGGGGCAGACGATCGACGACGCGGTGATTCTGAACGGAGTCCCCGTCCTCGCCAAGCACGCCGAAGCCGCCGTCCAGCTGAGCAAGCTCGGCCTCCCCACGGCCAGTCGCAGATCGACCTTCGCGCTCCCGTCAGACCCCTGCCGAGAGGAATTTACGAGCGCACTTGCTCGCCCGGCGTAGCCCCAGCCTCCGCCCCCGTCCCCGCCCCCGGCACAGACCCCGCCCGCACCGGCCGCCGGATCCCGATGCTGGCCAGCCCCAGCCGCTGCACCCGGTCGAGCAGGACGACGATGATCAGGATCACGCCGGTGATGATCTGCTGCCAGTAGTCCTGCACGCCGGAGATAGACAGTCCCTGCTGCAACGTCGCCAGAAAGGCCACGCCGATAGCCGTGCCGCCGACGCCACCGATCCCGCCGGCGAACGACGTCCCTCCGAGCAGCACCGCCGCGGCCGCATCGAAGATCACCGTCGAGCCCACCAGCGGGCTCGCCGCGCCGATCCGCGCGTCCTGCAGCACGCCCGCCAGTGCCGCCAGCAACCCGGCGATCGCGTACACCGCGATCAGCGTCCGTCCGACGCGCACGCCCGACAGCCGCGCGGCGTCGATGCTGCCACCCACCGCGTACACGTCGCGCCCGAAGTACGTCGAGCGTTGCACGTAGAGCGCGACTAAGAACACTCCCAGCATGATCCAGGCGGGAATCGGGATCCCCAGCGCGTGGTTGAACGCCAGACCGGTCAACGCCGGCGACAAGAGCGTCGTGGTGTAGCTCTTCGACCACAGATTGACGAGGCCCCCGTACAGGGTGAGCGTCCCCAACGTGACGACGAGGAACGGCAGCCCGACCTTGCCGATCAGGAATCCGTTGCCGACCGCTCCCACCGCCAGCCCGAACACCATCGTGATCACGATCGCGTAGCCGAACGACACGCCCCCGCCGGCCATCAGCTTCCCGAGGCAGATACCGCTCAGAGCCAGCAACGACCCCAGAGAGAGGTCGAACCCGCCGGTCAGCATCACGAACGTGAGGCCGATCGCAACCATCCACAGCACGGCCGCGCTCGTCATCAGCGCATCCAGGTTCGCGGAGGTGAAGAAGCGCGACTGCGACAACGAGAAGTAGACGAAGATCGCGATGAACAGCACCAGCACCGCGAAGAACCGCTGCCGGAACGCGGCGCGCGCCGCCCCGGTACCCCCACCCGCGAACCGCGTCCGCGCGGAAGACCCGCCGCCAGCCTCAGCGCCCGTACTCATGCTGACCGATCGCATAGTGGGCGATCCGCGCCTCCGTCGCCTCCTCGCGGCTCAGCGACGCGACGATCCGCCCCCGGTACATGACGAGCACGCGGTCGCACAGCAATCGCAGCTCCGGTGTCTCGGATGAACTGACGAGGATGCCCACGCCACTCTCCTTGATCTCGTCGAGCAACTTGTAGATCTCGCTCTTCGACCCCACGTCGACGCCCCGCGTCGGCTCATCCAACAACAGCACCTTGGGTCCGATCGCGAGCCACTTCGCCAGCACCACCTTCTGCTGGTTGCCGCCGCTCAGCGCCGCCACGGGCGCGTCCGTCGAGTCGCAAACGATCCCCAGCCGGCTCACGGACTCGTTCACGAGCGCATGCTCGCGCGCCCGAGGGGGCCGGCGCAACCGCACCGCGCGTGAGCTGTGCGCCATCAGCAGGTTCTGACGCACGCTCATGTCCTGCACCAGGCCCAGTGTCTTGCGATCCGCGGGGACGTAGCCGATGCCGGCGCGCATCGCGTCGCGGCTCCCGCGGAAGGCCACCGCGCGCCCGTCGACCTCGACCGCCCCGGACGCGCGCACCTCGGCACCGAACAGGCCCTCGAGCAACGCGCTCCGGCCGGCGCCGACGAGGCCGGCCAATCCGACGATCTCGCCCGCCTCCACATCGAGGTCGGCGTCCCACACACGCCCTGGCACCGAGAACCCGCGCACGCGCAGCACCGGGTTCGAGCTCACGTGGGCGCCGGCGCCGAGCTCGAGATCGCCGAGCGCCCGCCCGATCATCAGCGCGATCAAACCGGCTCTGTCATACGCCGCGATCGGCCCGGTCCCCATCACCGCCCCGTCACGCAGCACGGTCACGCGATCGACGAGCGAGAAGATCTCGTTCATCCGGTGAGAGACGAACGCCACCGCCACCCCCTGGTCGCGCAGCGCCCGCGCCGCCTCGAACAGCGCCTCCACCTCATCGTCGGTCAGCGAGCTCGTGGGCTCGTCGAGGATCACCACCCGCGCCTCCATCGACAGCGCCCGCGCGATTTCCACCATCTGCTGCTGATCGGGCCGGAGCTCCCCGGCGACCTGGTCCACCGCGATGTCCAGCCCCAACCGATCGAGGATCCCCCGCGCCCGGTCCCGCGTGACGCGCCAGTCGATCCCATACCACCGCCGGGTCTTGCGCGGCCCCAGGAAGATGTTCTCCGCCACCGTCAGGTCCGGCACGAGCGTCGTCTCCTGAGTCACGGTGGCGATCCCCGACTGCATCGCCCGCGCGGCGTCGCCGAAGCGAAGCGGCGCATCCCCCAACAAAACACTCCCGCCATCGGGCGCCAGCTGCCCCGACACGATGCGCAGCAGCGTCGACTTGCCCGATCCGTTCTCCCCCACCAGCCCGTGGATCTCGCCGGCGCGCAACTCGAAGTCGACGCCTCGGAGCGCTCGCACGCCACCGTAGCTCTTGCGCACCCCCGCTGCCTGGAGCAGCGCGGTCAAAGGCGAGCCTCGAGTGCGGCCGCCGCCGCCAGGACCAGGTCCTCGCGCCACGGCGCCGCGGCCACCTGCACGCCGACGGGCAACCCATCCTCGCGTCCCACAGGCACGGAAGCGGCCGGAAGACCACCGAGCGCCATCAGGTGCACGTAGTCGAACGCCCGGTACTCGCCGTAGGACGAGCGCGGCAGCCCGCCCGGCGGCTCGCCGTGCAACGGCGCCGGCCCGGCCACCACCGGACACAGCAGGACGTCGACCGACGACGCCAGCGCCCGCACCGCCCGCCGCAGCGCAAACACCCGCGCCTGCACCGCAAACCATTCGGAAGCGCGCGGGTTCCGCGCGGCCACCGCGGCCAGCAGCTCCATCATCAGCACATGGTGCCGTCCCCCCGCCGCCGCGAGGTCGGTCCGCGCCTGCGCGCCACCGTCCGCCGCCACACACTCGAAGAAGAGCTCGGTCGGGTCCTCCTCCCACGGCGCGCTCACCTCGAACACATCCGCCCCGGCATCCGCCAACAACCTCGCCGCCCGGACCAATGCGCCCAGCGTCCCCCCGGTCACGCTCAACCGCGGATCGTCCGCGAACACACCCACGCGCAACCCCGCCACATCGACCAACGAAGCATCTCCCAGCGGCGCCGGAACGCAGAACGGGTCGACCCCGTCCGGCCCGCTGATGACCGGCATCGTCAGCGCGATGTCCTCGACATACCGCGCGAGCGGCCCCACGCAGAACAGGTCCATGTAGCCGCCCGCGCGCGTGCGCGGCCACAGACCGGTATCGGGGACGCGCCCCGTCGTGGGGCGCAGGCCGAACACGCCGCAGTAATGCGCCGGCACCCGGATCGAACCGCCGCCGTCGGTCCCGATCCCCAGCGGCGTGGCGTCCGCCCCCGCGAGGGCGCCCTCCCCACCGCTCGACCCACCGGGCGTCCGCGTCGGATCGAGCGGGTTCACCGTGCGGCCGAACAGCGCGTTGTCGGTCTCGTACGCCGAGCTGTACTCGGGGACGTTGGTCTTGGCGAGGACGATCGCGCCCGCGCCTCGCAACCGCGCGACCACGGTGGCGTCGGCCGTCGGCACGCAGCCCACCCGTGCGAACGAGCCACCGGTGCACGTCATCCCGGCGACGTCGATCGAATCCTTGATCGTCACCGGCAGGCCGAGCAGCGGACGCGCGTCGCCCGCCCGCCGCGAGGCATCCGCCTCGTCCGCCTCGGCGAGCACCCGGTCGGGGTCGATGGCCACGACCGCGTTCAGGCGCGCGTCGGCGCGCTGCACCCGCTCCAGATAGTGCTCGGCGAGCTCATGCGCGGACAGCTCGCGCGCGGCCAGTTTCGAGAGCCACTGGGTCGCCGAGGGCTCAGTGCGCAGCTGCGGCGTGGAAGCTGTCGATGGCACTCTTGATCCACATCTGGTTGTCCCAGCCGCTCTGGAGCTCGGCCAGCTCGGGTTCGAGCTGTTCCTCGATCCGCTCGAGCGGGACCCCCTTCGCGCGCAGCTCCCCCACCCGGTCGCGCACGGCCACCAGGTAGGAGCGAAGCGCGTCGATCAGGCCGACGTCGCCGACCTGGCCATGCCCGCCGACGACGATCCGCGGCTTCAGCGCCTCGAGCCGGTCGAGCGCCGCCAGCCACAACAACCCATTCGCGTCCGGATCCGGGAAGATCGGCAGGAACCGGTCCTCGACCAGGTCCCCCGCGAACAGCACGCCAGACTCGGGGAGGAACACGACCAGGTCGCCGCGCGTGTGCGCGGGGCCGATCACGTGCAGCTCCGCCACCACGCCACCGAGGTCGAGGTCCGCGCGCGCTCCCGCGAACACGACGTCCGGTGTCACGAGCTCCACATCGGCCAGCAGCCCGGCCAACCCCGGCCCGAACCCGCTGAACATCTCGATGTACTCGGGGCCCTTGGCCGCCATCTCCTCGGCCTGACCCGCGTTGCACACATAGGTCGCGTCGGTGAACACCTGGCTACCGAACGCGTGCTCGGGATGGAAGTGCGTGGTAGTGAGCAGCATCTTGCGCTCGCCACCGAGCCGCCGCGCCTCCTCGAGGATCCGCTCGCCGTTGCGCGGCCCCATCGCCGTGTCGATGACGAGCACCGCACGCTCCCCGACCACGATCCCGGCGTTGGGCACGAACTCCACGCGCTGGTCGGGCATGACGAACACGTGGTCGGCGACCTCTTCCGTGAGGCCCACCGGGATCATGGGCGGAGAGTCGATCATCAGTCCGGCGTCAGCTCCCCGGGTACTCCTGCTTGAGCTGAGCCTCCCACGACTGTGTCGATCCGACGTTGTCCTTGTCGACGAGCACGGGCGTGCCGGCCTTGATCGTGGGCGGGATCTTCACGCCCTCGGACAGGTCGTAGAGACCCCACGCGAAGCTCTTGCCCATGCTCGGGTCGTCGAGCTTGATCGTGAACGTCTCGCGCCCGGCCTTGATCGCGCCGAGCGCATCGCTGCCTCCGTTCTCGCCGGCCAGGGCCAGGTTGGTGATCCCCTGCGAGCGGGCCGCGGACCCGGCGCCGACCGCCGAGGGGTCGTTGTAGGCCATCACGCCCTTGAGGTCGCCGCCCTTGCCCAGCAGCGTGGTCATCGCCTTCTCGCCGCCGGCGATGTCGTCGCTCGGGTTCGAGGCCGGCCCGACGACCTTGAGGCCGAACTTCTGGGCCCAGTAGGTGTCGCGCGTGATGCTGAACACGATTGACGGCACCTTGACGATCAGGTCGATCGTGCCGAGCGTGTCGCCCGACTTGACCAGCTCGGACATCTTCTTGGCGGTCATGTACGCCGCCTCGTCGCGGCGCTGCCACACCTGGCTCTCGTAGCCGCCGAGCTGATTGGTGCTCGCGAAGTTCAGGTCGATCGTCACCAGGTGCACGCCGGCCTTGCGCGCGCGGGCCACGTCGGGTGCCAGCGACTTGGGGTCGAGCGCGAACACGGCGATCCCGTTGACGTGTTGCGCGAGCAGCTGGTCGAACTGGCTCACCTGCTTGTTGACGTCACCCTCGGCGTCCTTCTCGATGTAGGTCCCGCCGAGCTTCTGGGTCTCGAGCTTCATCGAGTTGCCGAGCACGGTGAGGAACTCGTTGCTCGATCCCTCGGGGTTGAGGTAGCCGAGGACGAGCTTCTTCGACTTCGGCTGCGGATAGCTCGCCGGCACCGACTGCTCGATGCTCTGGAACGAAACGCTCGTCGCGGCGGGAGCGCTCGAGCTCGAGCTCGAGCTGCCGCCGCTGCCCGAGCCGCTTGCCGTGGTGCTGCTCTTCGAGCTCCCGCACCCTGCCACCGCCACCACCAGCGCCAGCGCGACCGCGCACCTCTTGATGGTCATCCGTCTCCTCCACCCACGTTTGACATTTGATACAATCCCTATCACTTCCGAGGGGACAGCGCAAGGTGGCGCAACGTGCTCCTAATGGTGGGCCGGCCCCTGGCGGGGCCGTCATCCATGGGGCCGGTTGCGGCCGGCATCCATGCCGGCCGCTCCGCCATCCGACGCGCTCGCGGACATGGATGCCGCAGCATCACATGCCGGCCGCGCGATCCAGGAAATCCGCCACCGCACGCGTGAACTCGTCCGGCCACCCGTCCGGGAGCGGGACCATCCCGCCGGCGATCACCGCCGTCTCGGCATGCGCCAGCGCCGCCGCCATCCGCTCGAGCTGCGGGAAGGCGTAGGGGTCGGCGTCGGCGCCGATCAGGAGCGTCGGCATCGTCAGACGGGACACGTCCATCTCGTACCCGGCCACGATGTGGTGCCCGCGACGCCGCAGATCGCCCGCACGTATAGCGTCGGCGACGTAGCGGTCGAGCAGCTCGGGGCGGTCGGCAGGGTAGAAGCCGGCGCGGGAGGCGCGCAGGCTCTCAGCGTCCTCACCCTGGTCGACGCTCGACTCGTCAACGGCGCTCGCGTGATACTCGGCGTCGGTGAGCGGCGCCGAGCTCAGCACGAGCGCGACAATCCGCTCCGCGCGCCGCGACGCCAGCTCGACCGCGATCACTCCACCCGTGTGGTGCCCCACGAGCGAGAACCGCTCGATCCCGAGCTCATCGATCGCCTCGCCGATCGCCTCCGCCCATGCCTCGATGCTCGGCTCGCCCGCCACCGGCGGCGAATCGCCGAAGCCGGGCGTGTCGATCGCGATCGCGCGGTAGCCGCGGGCAGCCAGCGCCGGCACGACGTCGCGGTACTCGTCAACCGAGCGCGGCGTCTGGTGCAGCAGCACCACCGGGACGCCGTCGCCCTGCTCGATGTGGTTCAGGCGAACTCCGTCAGGACCTGGCAAAACCGAGTGGCCTCCTCGATCGGGATGCAGTGGCGTGATTTCTCGAACAGCACGTGGTCGCCGGCGCGGGCGTGTTCGGCGATATAGCGCGCCAACGACGGCGGGTAGTAGGGGTCGTTGGTCGAGTACGCGGCGAGGACGGGGATCTCGAGCGCGGCCAGGGCGGCGCGCATGTCCATCCGCGACTGGTTCTCGACGAGGCGGAGCGCCACGTCGAGCGGAGTCTGGAGCGCGACGGCGTACAGCCAGTCGACGACCGCGGGCACCGGGTGCAGCAGCGTCTGGGCCTGGAACTCGCGCTCACCCGCAGGCCAGGAGTCGCGGAGCGCGCGGATGTAGCCGGCGAGCTCCTCCGCGGTCATCGCGTGGGGGAAGTCGTGGGCGCGCGTGAGCCGGAGCGGCCCGTTGACGATCACCAGCCCCCGGACCCCGGCGCCACCGCGCTCGAGGTAGCGCAAGGAGGTGGTCGTCCCCATCGACCAGGCCACGAGGATCACGTCGCGCAGGCCCAGGGTCTCGATCACCGCTCCCAGATCGTCGGAGAGCTCGTCGAAGTCGTAGGTACCGCGCGGCTTGTCGGACTCACCCATCCCGCGCTGGTCGTAGGCGACGACCCGGTGGCGCTCGGCGAGGCGCGCGATCACCGGATCCCACAGCCGATGCGAGCCCTTCCAGCCGTGGACGAGCAGGAACGTCGCGTCCCCGCTGCCGCGGTCGCTGAGCCGCAGCCGCACCCCTCCCGGCGCCGGCATAAAGCTCACGCCGCCTCCTTTGACTTCTGATCAAAGATATGAAAGTGTCGCCTGCCGAGTGGGCGAGCGCAAGGTGATCAATCCGCCGGAGCTGTTCGATCCTCCGGGCTTCAGCCACGTTGTCGTGGCCTCGGGCGGGCGTATCGTCTCGATCGCGGGCCAGGTCGCGCTCGATCGGGACTTCTCGATCATCGGCGGCGACGATCTCGCCGCCCAGACGCGCGCGGCCATGAAGCAGGTGAAGGTGGCGCTCGAGGCCGCCGACGCCACCTGGGAGAACGTGATCCGCCGCACGATCTACACGCTGTTCCCAACCCAGTTCGAGGCGATCGGCAAGGCCATCGCCGAGGTCACGGCGAGAGCGAGCCGCCGGCGCAGACCCTCCTCGGCGTGACCGCGCTCGCGGTGCCGGGGCTGCTGATCGAGATCGAGGTCACGGCGCTCCTCGATTGAAGGCCGTTCGCATGCACCGGCTCGGCGGCCCCGAGGTGCTCGAGGTCGAAGAGATCGCGGATCCGACCCCGGGCCCGCGCGATCTGCTCGTCCGCGTACAGGCGACGACAGTCAACCGGCGCGATCTGTGGATGCGCCTCGGTCATCCCCACCCCGCCTATCGGGTGGCGCTGCCCGCGATCCTCGGGATCGACCTGTGCGCGGTGGTGGTGCAGGCGGGCGCCGAGGTGGAGCGCTTCGCCGCCGGCGACCGGATCACGCTCAACCCGTACATCACGTGCGGGCGGTGCGCCTACTGCCTGCGCGAGCGCTCGCAGTACTGCATCGCGTTCGACGTCTACCACGGTGCCTACGCCGAGCTCGCGCTCGTCCCCGAGACGCTCGCGGTGCCGGTGGCAGAGAGCGTTCCGGCGGAGCACGTCGCCTGCTTCGCCAACGCCTACATCACCGCCTGGGAGATGCTCGTGACCAAGGCGGGCGTGGGACCCGACGACGTCGTCTTCGTGTGGGCGGGGACGAGCGGCTTGGGGAGCGCCGCGATCGAGATCGCCCAGCTCGTGGGCGCGCGGGTCATCGCGAGTGCGGGCGCGCCCCACAAGCTCGAGGCGCTCTCCGGACGTCACCCGGACCTGATCGTCGACCACCATCGCGACGACGTGGTGGGCCGCGTGCTCGATTACACGGACGGCCTGGGAGCGTCGATCGTGTTCGAGCACGTCGGCGCCGCCACCTGGCAGCGCTCGCTCGACATGTGCGCCTCGGGAGGGACGATCGTCAGCGCCGGCGCCACCAGCGGCGACGACGCGACCATGGACGTCACCGCCATGTTCGTCAAGCAGGTGCGGATCCTCGGCTCCCGGCTGGGGACGATGGAGGATGCGCTCGCCGCGATCCGCCACTTCGACGAGGGGCGCTTCCAGCCCATGGTCGGCGAGGTGCTCGAGCTGGATCAGCTCGCGGAGGGCCACCGCATGCTCGAGCGCGGCGACGTCGCGGGCAAGATCGTCGTGCGGGTGGGCGACTGAGCCACTCGCCTACTCGAGCACCGGCACCGACGTCGGCGCTCGCTGAAGCGTTGGGTGAAAGGCGGCGATCGTCGCTCCCGTGAGCCACCACCCGCGGTAGACGAGGAGGCGGCACAGCCGCCGATCGAGCCGGTCGAACACGGTCGGGACGAAGGCCAGATCCTTGCCGTTCCATTCTCGGTACTCCGGGTGATCGCGCCGCCATCCGTCCGCGCGTCGGCCCATCGACGTCGCGAGCGCCATCAGCACGCCGTACCGCCCGTGCCCCGGCGTCGGTGGCCCGGCCTGGGCCGTCTGCTCGTAGAGCTTGAACTGGCTGACCATCAGACTGGTGCGCAGGCCAGTGCTCTGCCGGTAGAGCAGCGAGTTGGCCCGGGTCAGATTGCGTATGAAGGGAAGGCCGCCCCAGCGGCCGGTTGTGAACACGCCGCCCGAGTTCATCGCCACCAGGAAGACGTCGGCGTAGTTGTCCGAGTCGAGCGCCTCGAGGCCGGTGTTGTCATATGTGCCGCCGTCGAGGAGCAGCGGAGTGCCACGTTCGCCGCACGGGAACCTGATCCCGGGAACCGGTAACGGAGCGAATGCTCCGGGCACCGCCGCCGAAGCCGCCGCCGCGAAGGCGACTTTCAAATCGGTCGGAGTGTGAGCCAATCCGGTGACATAGTCACCAACCACATCCCGCTCGAAGGCGAAACGCACACCGGTGACGATGTTGGCCGCGTTGATGATGAACCGGCAACCGGGGTCCAGGCTGCTCAGCGTCCGCCCGTGGAAGAAGCGGCCGTCCATCACCCGCGCCAGCACGTGGGTCCGGTTCTGAGGCCCGATCGCGCGCCACACGTTCTTCAGCAGCTCGACCTTCATCGAAGACTCGCTGATCGAGGCCACGATCGGCTCGATCACCAGCCGGTCCACCGCCGCGGTCGAGAACCCCTCCGCGCGCAACTCGTTCCAGTGCACCGCCAGCATGCCGTTGGCGATCGAGCCACCCGAGACCGAGGAGACGAACCTCACGTCCCCGAGGCGGCCGACGTCGGCGAGGAACCGCACGACGCCGAGCGCCGCGAGCGTCGCGCGAAAGCCTCCACCCGAGAAGGTGAGCCCCAGCGTCGGTCCAGGCGCGGCCCGCCCCGGGTCCACGGCGCGCAGCGGGTCCTGACACGGTCGCACCAGCTCGTCGAGCCCGGTGCCGAGCGCCGGTGAGTGCAGCAGCGACTGCTTGCCCGGTGGCACCGGGCGAGCCTAGCCGCCATCACCGTCCTCGCGGCGAATCCTGGGCGCCCGTGCCCTTGCGCAGAGCGGCTGGCAAAGAACGCGCGGGTTTGGTAAGTTCGCTCTTAGTGGGGCGCGCCGTGGGCTGCGGCGCCGGACATAAGGGGTGAACGTGCGGGGCATCATGTTTGTCGTCGGACGACGTCTGGTCGCCGGATCGGCGCTGGTATTGCTGGCGTCTCTCATCATCGGCGCGCAGGTCGCCCGGGCCGGCGACGCCACCACGACCTGGAGCCAGGTCACCGGCCAGCCCGCGTTCAGCGGCGTGACGCTGGAGGACGTGGCTTGCCCCAGCGCCACCCACTGTGTCGCGGTCGGCTATTCCGGCAACAACGAGGTGATCCTGGCCGGCGACAACGGGACCTGGACCTCGCAGAACCCGCCTCAGCCGAGCCAGAACTTCGGCTCACTCAACTCCGTGAGCTGTATCGACGCCGGCAACTGCGTCGCCGTCGGCTACTACACCACGGGCGGGAACGGCTTCAACACCTACCACACTTTGGTCGAGGCCTGGGACGGCGCAAACTGGAGCATCGTGTCCTCGCCAAACGTCGGCGACACCTACAACTTCCTGTTCTCCGTGGACTGCACTGGCGGCGCCTCGAACCAGTGCAGCGCCGTCGGCTATCACTCGAACACCTTCGGCAACGACCGGAGCCCACACACGTTCGTGATCCAGGGCACTCAGACGAACGGCACGTGGACGTTCAATACGACGACGAGTCCCGATCCCGGGTCCAGCAACGGTCTCCAGGCAGTACGTTGCCCCACGGCCACGACCTGCATCGCGATTGGCCACGCCGACAACGGCGGTCTTGCTTTGCAGGGCACGCAGTCGGGCGGGACCTGGAGCTGGTCGACCCTCGGAACCGACAGCACCGGCGCCGGGTTGGCCGGGCTGGACTGCACGAGCGCAACCTCGTGCATCGCCGTCGGGACCCAAGGCTTCCCGGCTCACACCCTGGTCGAGACCTGGAACGGCAGCGGCGCCTTCACTCCGATAAGCAGCCCCAACCCTGGTGGCTTCGGCAGCGCGTTCAGCGACATCTCGTGCGTGAGCGCCTCGAATTGCAGCGCCGTCGGGAATACGACAGCGGACAACGCCTCCCCGAGCGTCCCGCTGGTCGAGCAGTGGGACGGCGCGAACTGGTGGCAGGTCACCGCCCCGAGCTCGGGCAACGGCTCCGCCGCCCTGAATGGGGTGGCGTGTGTCCCGTCGAGCAACTCGTGCGTAGGCGTGGGGCTGGACAACGGCAACGCGCTCGTCGACACCGGTCCGGGCTACACGCCCCCGCCGAACCACACGCTCACCGTGACCCGGACCGGATCGGGGTCTGACCGGGTCTCGGACGGTGCCGGCGCGATCTCCTGCCCCACCACCTGCTCACACGCGTATCCGGAGAGCAGCGTCGTGACCCTGACCGCCACTCCCGGGTCGGGCTCGGCGTTCGCGGGCTGGAGCGGCGGCGGCTGCTCGGGGACCGGCACCTGCCAGGTGACGCTGAACTCCGACACGACGGTCAACGCTGCCTTCAGGGCCACGGCTGCGGGCTCGCCACCGACCGTCACCACCTCGGAGCCGAAGCCGGCGGGGAGCACCAAGGCCTCGTTCGCCGGCCTCGCCAACCCGAACGGCCTGCCGACGTCCGTCCGATTCCAGTACGGGCTCGACAGGCGCTACCGGGCGCCGGGATACGCGGCAGCGTCTTCGACCAGTCGACGCCGGCGCACTCGATCGGCTCGGGTAGCTCGGCGACCAAGGTGACGATGCCCGTCGGCGGGCTCATACCCAATGCCCTCTACCACGTGCGGCTTCTCGCCACCAACAGCCGCGGCACGACGCTCGGCTCCGAGCTGGCGTTCCGCACTCGGCAAGGACGCGCCGCCACCGGCACCCGTGCTCGGCAAGAGCGAGGACGTCAGCCCCGTGAGCGGGATCGTGTTCTTCGTCAAGAACGGAAAGCTCGTGCCGCTGACCGAAGGCCGCAGGCTTCCCTCCGGCACCGTCATCGACGCGCTCCACGGCTCGCTCAAGCTCGTGACGAGCGCCGGCAAGAAGGGCAAGGCGTACACGGGCACGTTCGGCGGAGCGGTGTTCAGGGTGACCCAGGACCGCTCGGGGCTGACCACGCTCACCCTCGTCGAGGGCAAGTTCGGGGTGCCGTCGTACGCCAGCTGCAAGGCCAAGGGCGCGAGCGATCCGGTCGCCGGCGCCGCGCTCTCGAGCCGCGTCCTCCAGACGCTGCGCTCGAGCTCGCGCGGGCGCTTCCGCACCCGGGGCCGGTTCGCCGCCGGCACCGTTCGCGGCACGAGGTGGACGACCAAGGACCGCTGCGACGGGACGTGGATCGCGGTGCAGCTCCACAGCGTGCTCGTCACCGACTTCGTCAAGCACATAACCGTGCTCGTGCACCAGGGCCAGCACTACCTGGCGCACGCGCCGAAGCACTAGCCCCAGGCCTGCGCGTGTGCACGCCCCGCGCCGAGCCTCGGCGCTGGGCAGCCTCGTGCCCGCCGACCGGCCGCTGGAACCGGCGGCCGGCCCGCAACCATCCGAGCCAAATCGTGTTGTGGCTAGCATCGCCGGTTGCCTGACCCCGAACAGAGGAGCTCTCTTGAAGAAGCTACTTGCAGCGCTGATCTGCCTGGCCGCGATCGCTCCCGCAGCGCTCGCCGCGACCTCGCCCCACTACCTGAAGGTCTCCCCGAGCCAGGTCAACGCCGGCGACACCATCAAGCTGTCGGGGTCGATCAGCCACACCGGCTGCCCCACCGGACACAAGACCGACGCCGTGACGCTCTACTCGAGGGCCTTCCAGGGCATCACGCACTCGAAGTACAAGGGCATTCCGTCGATCTCGGTGCCGAGAACCAAGAAGGGCGTCGCCACCTTCACCAAGAGCGTGCAGCTGAGCGTCAACCTGAACACGGGCAAGTACACGATCACCGGCCACTGCGGCCGCAGCACGACCTTCGGTACGACCAAGGTCGAGGTCGCCCCGAACGGGTTCTACAACTAGGCGGTACCCGACGCGCTATCCCAGGTCCGCGCGCCCACACCCCGGGCGCGCAGGACCTGCGCGCGCACGTTGCCGGTCCCGAGCGCTCACGGGATCGACACGCCTGCGGACCGCCCCCCGCACCCACAGCCCCGGCTCAGAGCATCGTCGCGTCGCTGGGCTGGTCGAGGAGCAGCCGACCGGTCAGCTCCCACGTGGCTGGGTTTACCTGGAAGTGCGCGGTCGCGGTCAGCGCGTCCCGCAGGCGCCGCTGAAGCGGCGAGGTCTCGTAGATCGCCGATCCGCCGCCCAGGTCGTGCATTGCGCGGACGACGTCCGCAGATGTCCTGACCCCGTGCGTCGCGGCCAGGCGCAGAGCGATCCGGCGCTCGACCGACACCTCCGC
Source organism: uncultured Solirubrobacterales bacterium (assembly GCA_963839105.1). Taxonomy (GTDB): domain Bacteria; phylum Actinomycetota; class Thermoleophilia; order Solirubrobacterales; family Solirubrobacteraceae; genus Palsa-465. The sequence goes on along the minus strand of CAWITQ010000007.1, from coordinate 35,161 downwards.
GAGCGACTGCGCGTCGGCCCACGCTTCGTCGATGGCCTGGTAGTGGAACGCGCGGGCCGCACGTAGCGACGCCTCCGCGACGCCCACCGCCGCCCAGGTCGCGGGGCGCTGCGCGAGCGTGCGGGTCGATCCGAGCCCCACCTTGTCCACTGCGAGCGCTTTCAGGTCCTCGATCGCGCCACGTGCGTTGCCGAGTGCGGCCGCGGCGATGGAGAGCGCGAAGTAGGCGAAGATGGGAAAGCGGTAGAGCGCCGCCTCTGAGCTCGGCGGGTCGAGCAGCCACAGGCTCCGGTGGCGAGGGACGAACACGTCGTCGGCCACCGCATCGTGGCTCCCGGTGCCGCGCAGCCCGCTGGTGTGCCAGGTGTCGAGCACCTCGAGCTCATCAACCCGCATCCCGAGGACGCGCGGTGCCGGCGAGCCGCCCGCACCGTCCTCGACGACGCACCCCCCGAACAGGTAATCGGAGTGCAGGATCCCGCTGCAGAACGCCCACCGGCCCGACACCCGGAAGCCACCGTCGACCGGACGGGCGACTCCTCGGGGGGCCCAGACGCCGGCTGCCACGTTCCCGGTGGCGCCGAACACCTCGGTCAGCCCCTCCGCGCCCAACCAGCCGCCGAGCAGGCTGCTCGTGGCGGCGATCGACACACACCAGCCCGCCGAGGCGTCCCCCCGCGCGATCTCCTCCGCGCAGCGCAAGGTCACGGCCGGCGGCGCTTCGGCGGCGCCGACGGCGCGAGGCGCGCCCGCTCGGAACAGTCCGGAGACGCGCAACCGCTCTACCAGCGCGTCGGGAAGCCGGCGTTCGGCCTCGGTGGCGGGCGCCAGCTCGCGGGCCAGGTCGGACAGCTCGGTGGCCGCGTCGATCAGCGAGTGGGACATGATCGAAGAGCGGTTCACTTGATCATCGCTCGCGGTCCCAGGTCCACGCGCCGACACCTTGGGTGCGCAGGACCTGCTTGCGCACCTTGCCGTTCTCGGTGAGCGGCAGCTCGTCGACGAAGTCCACGTAGCGCGGTAGCGCGAACCTCGCCAGCCGCGGGCGGCAGTGCTCGATCAGCTCCTCGGGCGAGAGCTCATGCCCGGGCTCGAGCACGATCGCCACCATCACCTCGTCCTCGCCCAGCTCCGAGGGCACCGGGAAGGCCGCCGCGGACTGCACGGCGGAATGCTCGAGCAGCACCTGCTCGACCTCCCACGACGAGATGTTCTCGCCGCGCCGGCGGATCGCATCCTTGGCGCGGTCGAAGAAGCGATACCAGCCGTCGGCGTCGCGCACAACGCGGTCGCCGGTGTGAAACCACAGATTCCGCCACGCCCTCACCGTCTGCTCGGGCATCGCCCAGTAGCCGTCGGCGAACGCGAACGGCTCCTCGTGTCGCAGCACCAGCTCCCCGGGAGTTCCGTCCGGCACCGAGCGGTCGTGCTCGTCGACCACGCGTGCGCTGAAGCCCTCGCGCACGGTGCCCATGTAGCCGCCGCGCCCGATCTCGGCGCGCTCGGCGGCGATCGCGCAGTTGGTCTCGGTCGAGCCGTAGCCCTCCACGAGCTGGACCCCGAAGCGCTCGCGGAAGCGATCGAAGGAGCGGGCCGGCGTGGCGGGGGCGAGGGCGATCCGAACGTGGTGCTCACGCTCGACCGGCTCGGTCGGCCGGGCCATGAGGATGCTCACCATCGCTCCCAGCAGGTAGGTCACGTCGGCGCCGGCCTCGGCGACGCGAGCCCAGAAGCGCGAGGCCGAGAAGCGTTCGCCGAGCACGTAGGTGGCGCCGCTGACGAGCACCTGCACGAACGCATTCAGCGCGTTGGTGTGAAACAACGGCAGGCACGTGTAAACGACGTCGCCCTCGCCGATCCCGAGCATCTCGCTCACGAGCACACCCCACCAGTAGAACTGCGCATGCGGGCAGCGGACGCCCTTCGAGGGGCCGGTGGTGCCCGAGGTGTAGAGGATGGCGGCGATGTCGCCGGGCCCGACGGGAGCCGCCTCGATCGCCTCGCCTTCGGCCGGCATTGCGCTGGCGGGTTTGCCCGCCACCGACTCGAGCGGCGAGTCCAGCAGCCAGACCCGCTCGAGCGCGCCATGGGACTCGAGCGCCGCGAGCGCGTCGGTCACCGCGGCATCGGCCAGCAACAGCCGGGCGCCGCAGTTGCCGAGGACGTGCTCGAGCTGCGGCCCGCGCGAGGCCGTGTTGATCGGGACGACGATCGCTCCCAGCCAGGCGCAGCCGAGGATCAGGTCGAACAGCTCGATCCGGTTCTCGCACATGGCGGCCACGCGGTCACCCGGCGCCACGCCGCAGTCGCGCAGGCGCGCCGCCGAGCGGGCGGCGAGGTCGCGCACGCCGCGGTAGCTCAGCTCCACCTCGCCGTAGCGAAACAGCGGCCGGTCGCCGTAGGTCTCCGCCTGGCGCTCCAGCAGCCCGGGGAGCGTCTGCTGCTCGAGCGGGAGGCCGCGCAGGGGGTGACGCACCGTGGCCGCCGTCATGCCGGCGCCACCGCGCCCGCCAGCTCGTCGATCGCGTCGGCCACCACCTCGGGGGCCTCGATCATCGAGAAGTGCGTGTGGGCGTCGATCCGGCGCACCGAGAACCAGTCGTGCTCGGCGGCGAACTGCTGCTGAACCTCGAGGTACTCCGGCGACGCCGGCTGGCCGTAGATGTGCACGACCCGCCGCGGGGGGTCGAGCTCGGCGAGGGCGCGAAGCGGGCTGCCCTCGCGCCGGTACTCGCCTTCGATCTCGCGGCCGGAGCGCATCCACATGTCCGCACCCTGCCGGTTCATCACCTCGATGACCTCGGCGACCTCGGGGCTGTCGTCGCCCGCGCGCCAGATCTCGAACAGCTTGTCCCGCGCCTGGGGCCAGCCGTCCTCAGTCTGGAGCTGGTGCAGCAGGGCCATGTAGGGGTCGGAGGGCTCGACGAGCAGCCAGTCGAGATGGGCGATGGCGGGAACGCGCGGCCCGAGCCGGCGCGCGAGCTCGATCGCCACCCAACCCGAGTGCGAGGCCGAGCACGGGATCAGCGTCTCGAGCCCCGTGGCCTCGATCACGTCGAGGGCGTCCTGCACCATGTCGGCGGTGCCGAAGTCGCCGCCGGCCGGTGCAGAGTCGCCGTGACCGCGCCAGTCGAGGCTGACCACGCGGCGGTGGCGGGCGAGCAGCGGCGCGGCGTGGGCCCACCGTCCCCGGCTCGAGCACCAGCCGGTGAGGAGGAGCAGCGCCGGCTCGCCGCGGCCGCGATCCTCGCAGCCGAGGGTGAACCGGTGCTCAGCCGCCATCTTGATCGCGGACGAGCTCGAGCGTCGCGCAGTGCAGGCCGGCGATGGCGAACTTGTGGCTTTCGGAGAAGTCGACCTGGATGACCTCGACGCCAGCTCGCTCGAGGGCGTCGACCGTCGTGGGCGCGCCGGCGTTCATCACCACCTTTCCCGGCTCGAGCGTGACCGCGTTGACGGCCAGGTCCCAGTACTCCTCCACCGGCACCTCGATCACCTTGAACTCGCGCCGCATCAGGTAGCGGACGAACTCGTAGTCGACCAGGTGGGGCGCCAGCACGGCCACCCCGTGGTCGGGGATCATCACGAACATGTCGGCGTGGGTGGTGCCGATGTTCCCATGGCCGGTGCTCCCGACCCACCCCGGGCTGTAGGTGCGCACGAGCTCGATCCCGAGCCCGCCCAGCACGAACTCGATCTGGCGCATCCCCTCCTCGTTCGCGACGACGCTGTTGTTGAACACGAACGTCCTCGCGTCGAGCCAGCGGCCGGCGCCGGGCTCGCCGATCCCGCGGCCGTGGATGGTCAGGTAGATCGGGACGCCGAGAGCGGTCAGCGCCTGGGACCAGATCACCTCGCGGCCCCGCTGCCAGGAGCCGAGGCCCATCCGGTGGATGATCGCCCCGCCGCGCACGACGAGCCCGCCACCGGCGAGCGTGACCAGGTTCTTCAGGTAGCCGTAGGCGCCGATCGCCGGGACGGGCGGCTCGATGTAGTTGACACGGACGCCGTGGTCGCGGAGCACCTGGTAGTACTCGTCGAACTGGGCCTGGAGTCTCCCGAGATCGGCGTTGCCCGAGGCCGTGGAGTAGTAGTACTGCCACTCCTTGGCGTATTCGGGGCGAGTCTCGTTCTCGGTGGGACGTGACACGAGGACCTCGCGCAGGCGCCCGATTCCCTCGGCGCCCCAACGACGACCCCAGATCTGCTCGACCTCGTCATAGAAGTCGGTCTCGTGGAGCGCCCAGTTGTGGAGGGGCTGTCCCTCGTCGTACCAGGGCAGCCGCTCCAGGACCGCGGTCTCGTCGTGCTCCTCGGCGCGGTGCGGCGAGGAGTAGGTGAGCTCGGTGGCGTTGCCGTCCGCGTCGATCACCCGGAAGGGCACGCGCTCGCGCGTCGAGGCGGCGGGGGTGTGAATGGCCATGGGGCGCTCCTCCAGAAAGTCGGCTCGGCCGAGCATAACTCGCGGTCTGATCTGTGATCAAATTCGAGGCAGGATGAGGGTCGCGGTGGCGTGCGTGAACGGTGGCGAGGGATGAGGGTGGCGATCACGCGCGCGAACGGTGGCGACGGATGAGGGTCGCGATCGTCGGCGCCGGTGTGGGCGGCCTGACCGCGGCGATCGCCCTCGGCCGCAAGGGGATCGAGTGCGAGGTCTACGAGCAGGCGCCGGCGCTCGAGGCCACCGGCGCCTCACTCCAGCTCGGCCCCAACGCGCTGCGGCTGATGGACGACCTCGGACTGCTGGCGCGCCTGCGGGAGATCGGCGTGCGGCCGGAGGCCGTCGACTTCGTCCGCTGGGACGATGGGTCGCTGCTGCTGCACACGCCGCTCGGCGCGGCCATGGAGGAGCACTTCGGCGCGCCCCAGCTCGACTTCTACCGCCCCGATCTGCACCGCCTCCTGCTCGAGGAGGTGCCCGCGGTGGCGACGGGCGCCCAGGTCCTCGCGGTGGCGCAGGACGCCCGCGCCGCCACGCTGACGCTGGCGGACGGGCGCGATGTCGAGGCGGACGTCGTGGTGGCCGCCGACGGGATCCGCTCACGCGTTCGCCAGCAGTTCACGGGGGCCGACGAACCCGTGTTCTCGGGGACGGTCGTGTACCGCGGCGTGGCCCCGCGCGGGGACGTGGGCGACCTCCATCCCGAGCACGTCAACTACTACTGGATCGGGCCCTATCGCCACGGGGTGTCGTACTGGATCTCCGGTGGCGAGCGCCTCGCCGTCAACTGCGCGGTGCAGAACGCCGAGTTCTCACGCGAGTCGTGGACGCTGAGCGCGCCCGCCGAGGAGGCACTCGAGGCGTTCGCGGGGTGGCACGAGCCGCTGCTGGAGCGGATCCGCGCGTGCGGCGCGCTGCTCCGCGGCGCGGTGTTCGTCCGCCGCCCGCTCGCGCAGTGGTCCTACGGTCGCGTCACCCTTCTCGGCGACGCCGCCCACGCGATGGAGCCCTTCCAGGCCCAGGGCGCGGCGCAGGCGGTGGAGGACGCTTACGTGCTCGCGGAGTGCCTCGCCGGCGAGGCCGACGACGTGCCGGCGGCGCTGCGGCGCTACGAGTCGATCCGGATGGGCCGCGCCGGCGAGCTCCAGAGCTCCTCGCGCGCGGCGGCGGAATCGTTCTACCTTCCCGACGGCGAGGAGCAGCGCCGGCGCGACGCCGCCTACGCCACCCTCCGGGAGACCCTCCCCTGGGGCACGCGGCAGCCGATCTGGGAGCACGACGTGCGGTGGGCGCTCGCGTCGAGGTGACGCGAGCGCCGGCCACGGAGGGCCGGCGCAACCGGCCCCACGGACGACGCGGCGAAGCCGCGGCCCCAACCTCGAATTGCACCCCCCACCCCTTTCTGATCAAATATACGGCGGTAATTTGGGCGACCCGGCGTTCCCGCCGGCACTGTGAGGGAGTTCATTGGCCGTCCCCTTGCGCATCGGCGTGATGCAGCTGACCATGGAGCCGCTCGAGGAGATCCTGGGCCATGCGCGCGCCCTCGATCGGCACGGGTTCGACACGATCTGGCTCGCCGAGGCGTACCCGTGGTGGCGCAAGCACCAGATGGAGGCGCGCAGCTCGACGGTGCTCTCGGCGCTGATCGCCAAGGAGACCGAGCAGCTGACCGTCGGCTGGGGGATCATCTCGCCGTTCACCCGCCATCCGATCCAGGTGGCGATGGACGCGCGCGTGACCCAAGAGCTCGCACCCGGCCGCTTCATCCTCGGCTTCGGCGCCAGCCGGATCTTCATGAAGGAGATCGGCGCCGACGACGTCAAGCCGCTCAACCCCACGCGGGACGCGGTGCGGATCGTGCGCGGCGTGCTCGAGGGCGGCGAATTCAGCTACGAGGGCAAGACTTTCACCGCTGTCGTGCCGGCGCTGTCGGAGGAGGCGGAGTCCCCGCGCGGGAGCGTGCCCATCTACGTGGCGGGCACCGGGCCCCGGATGCAGCGCTACGCCGGCGAGGAGGGCGACGGTCTGCTGACCGCGAGCATCACCACGCCCGGGTTCGTCCGCTACGCCAAGCAGAACATGCGCGAGGGCGCCGAGGCCAACGGACGCAATGTCGACGACCTCGACCTCGGGTGCACGATCGTCGCGTCGATCGACGAGGATCGCGACACGGGACGGCAGGGCGCGCGGGAGATCGCCGGCATGTACCTCGCCAACAAGGTCCAGAACATCCAGGGCTCCGCCGACGTGCTGCTCGAGGAGGCTGGGCTCTCGCAGGAGGAGATCCGCCCGGTCGCCGAGGCGATGGAGCGCGGCGGACGCCAGGCGGCGGCGGACGCGGTCACCGATGAGATCCTCGACAAGTGCAAGCCGATCGCGGGGACGCCGGATGACTGCATCGCGGCGATCGAGGAGTACGTCGAGGCCGGCTGCACCCACGTGATGCTCGAGCTGTGGGGCGATGACCGCGAGCGCCAGATCGAGCTGTTCGCGGAGAAGGTCCTGCCCCACTTCCGCCGATGACGCTCGCGGCTGACCCCGAGCTGACCGAGCGGCTGATCGACTGCGTCGATGAGCAGCGGCTCGTGGAGACCGCGTGCACTTACGTGAGCACGCCGAGCCCCACCGGCTCCGAGCACGCGATGGGCGAGGCGGTGCGCTCTGAGTTCGAGAAGACGGGCCTGGGCGTGACCTGGCAGGAGGTCGAGGCCGGGCGTCCGAACGTGATCGGCACGTGGGAGGGTGCCGGGGGCGGGCCGACGCTGATGTTCAACGGCCACATGGACACGTCGTACTCGGGACGCGAGCCGCACCTGCGCCACATCTTCGGCTTCCAGCCGGAGGCGGTGGTCAAGGACGGGCGCATCTACGGCCTGGGTATCAGCAACATGAAGGGCGCGCTCGCCTGCTACCTCGAGGCGGTGCGCGCCGTGCGGGACGCGGGGGTCACCCTGAGGGGCGACGTGCTCATCGCGTGCGTGGTGGGCGAGATCGAGAAAACCCAGTGGGGCGAGGAGTTCCGCGGCGCGGAGTACCGCGGCTACGCGGCCGGGAGCCGTTACCTCCCCACGCACGGCGGGATCGCCGACATGTGCATCCTCGGCGAGCCGACCGAGCAGCGCGTGGTGCTCGGCCACTACGGGGCGATGTGGGCGCGGATCTCGACGCAGGGCCCGTTCATCCACACCGCGTTCTCCAAAGGGCGGATGGAGGAGAACTCGATCGTGCGCATGCGCGCCGTGCTCGACGACGTGCTCGAGTGGATCCCCGAGTGGGAGAAGAAATCGCACTACCGCGGGCTCGACGGCGTGGTCAACGTCGGCTCGCTACGCGGCGGGCACCCGTGGCGGGTGAGCCGCACGCCCAACCGCACCGATCTGTTCCTCGACATCCGCGTCCCGCCGACGATGCCGATGATCGAGGCCAAGCACGCGCTGGCGGAGCTGGTGCGCAAGCTGCGCGACAGGTATCCCGACTACGGGATCGAGTACGAGGTGTTCGTCACCGCGCCGGGGGCCGAGATCGACGAGCGGCACCCGATGATCAAGGCGATCGACGCCGGGCATGAGCGCGTGTTCGGCGAGCCGCCGGCGCGTGACACCGTGCGCTGGTTCTCCGACGCCTCGGCCCTCACGCGCTACGGGATCGAGACCGTCAACTACGGGACGTCGAGCGGACTGCCGGGGCCTGACGGGGAGAACCTGGACATCGAGGGGCTGGTCAAAATCGCGACCGTGTACGCACTCGCGGTCGCTGAGATCTGCGAGGTAGCGACGTGAAGCTGGTGACGTTTTCCGATCCGGACGGCAGGACGCGGTGCGGCTCGCTCACGAATGGGCACGTCACGGTCATGGACGGGATCGCCACGATGCGTGAGCTGTTCGAGTCAGGCGAGGACCCGGCCACGGTGGCGCGGGGCGCCAACGGCGAGCAGGTGGCGGTGGATGACGTGCGACTGCGCCCGCCGATCATCCCCAAGAAGTTCTTTCACACGTCGGGCAACTACCGTGAGCACGAGGAGGAGTCCAAGACCGTCAAGTGGTCGCACGAGATCGCGCCCTGGATCGTGTTCTTCCAGAACATCGACGCGATCATCGGCCCCGAGGACCCGGTCGTGTACCCCTCGCACCTGACCAACGAGCTCGACCACGAGCTCGAGCTCGCCCTGGTGATGGCGCGCACGGGCAAGAACTTCGACGAGAACGAGGCCGAGTCGTACATCGGCGGCTACCTGATCTTCAACGACATCACGGCGCGCGACATCCAGCGGCGCGAGATGCGCTCCGGCGTGTTCTCGTTCTGCAAGGCGATTGACACCTTCTGTCCGCTCGGACCGTGGATCGTGACGCCGGACGAGATCCCCGACCCGTACAAGCTCGACATGCAGCTGCGCGTCAACGGCGAGGTCAGGCAGAAGTCGGTGTCGGGCAACATGGCGCTGACGATCCCGGAGGTGATCGCGCACTACTCGCCGCTCGACTACAGCGCCGGGGATGTGCTGTCGCTCGGTACGGTGGCGGGCGTGGCCGGCTTCCGCGAGGACGCGCAGGACTACTACCTCAAGCCCGGCGACGTCATGGAGTGCGAGATCGAGGGGATCGGCGTGCTGCGCAACCCGGTGATCTCGTGGGAGGAGGCGCACGGGGAGCCCGCGCCTCCGTTGAAGCGCTGGTGAGCTGGCCCGTCGACGCCGCGAAGCTCGAGCGCTTCCGCGCGCTCATCGGCGAGCAGGAGCTCGACGCCGTCGTCGTGCGCTCACCCGACAACATCGTCTACCTCGACAGCTACTGGGGCATGAAGGGCTATGACGCCCTGGTCATGCCCGCTTCCGGAGATCCGGTGCTGGTCGTGCTCGAGCCCCAGCTCGAGGAGGCGGCGCGTACGAGCTGGACGCAGGACCTGCGCCCGCTCGATGGTTACCACCCGGAGGATCCGCGGCCGCCCTGGTTTCGGACGCTCGACATCTGTCGCGACGTGCTCCGCGAGCGGGATTTGACCGGGCGCGTCGGGTTGGAGCTCACGCAGGGGACGGCGGCGGGCGACCTGATGGTGGCCGAGCCGACCGTGTTCTCGCAGACGTGGTTCGGCGGATTCGACGATGTGTGCCGCGAGGTGGTCGACGCGAGCGCTCTGCTGGCGCAGGCGCGCGCGATCAAGACCGAGCAGGAGATCGAGCGGATGCGCCTGGCCGCGGACCTCGCCGCTGACGCGATGGAGCACGTCCGGGACAACATCCGAGCGGGGATGAGGACGAGCGAGGTCGGCGCGCTCTACGAGGGCTACGTGCACTCGCACGGCACGGGGTATCGCGGTCAGGTCGATCACGCGCGCGCGTTCACGCTCGTGTGGTCGGGCCCGGGGATCCGCACCTTCACGGCCACCAGCGACCAGCCGGTGTGCGAGCACGAGCCGACGCTGCTCGAGATCTGGGTGGTGACCGACGGCTACTGGTGCGACCTGACCAAGAACGCGTGTCCGGGTGAGCTGACGCCGGAGTACGACTCGCTCCTCGACGGGCTGCTGGGCGTGTACGGGCGAGCGATCGAGCATCTGAGGCCGGGCGCGAGCATTCCGGAGCTCGACCGGCTGGTGCGGGCGGGGATCGCCGAGCTGGGATATCCCGGCCAGCCGAGTCATCCGATCGCGCACGGAGTCGGGGCCCGCGCGCACGAGCCGCCGTCGGCGCACCAGGCGGGGAGCGGCGAGCTGGCGACCGGGATGGTGCTCGCGGTGGAGCCCGGCGTGTACTGGCCGGGCGGCGGCGGGCTCCGCGTGGAGGACAACTTCTTGATCACCGGGGACGGTTGCGAGATGCTCGGTCGCTACCCCGACGACTTCAGAAGGGCCTGAATGATTCCCAAGGAACAGATCTGGACCGGCTCGTTGAACGAGCGCGCGCTCGACGGCGGCGGTGAGGCCCCGCCGCGGGTCGGCCTGTACGACACCACCCTGCGCGACGGCGAGCAGACCGTGGGCGTCGCGCTCGATCCCGACCAGAAGCTCGCGATCGCACGGGCGATCGACTCGCTCGGCATCGAGCGGATCGAGGCCGGATTCCCGCGCGTGTCCCCCGACGACACGGCGGCGTTCCGGGCGATCGCGGCGGAGGGGCTGAGTGCGGAGATCTGGGGGTTCGCGCGGGCGGTGCCGGCCGACGTGGATGCGCTTCTCGAGATCGGCGTGCGCGCCGCGGTGATCGAGTCGCCGGTATCGGACGGCAAGCTGAGCGCGTATGGGATCTCCCGGGAGAAGCTGATCGAGCGCGTGACCACGGCGGTCTCGCACGCCACGTCGAGTGGGGTCACGGTGTGCTTCTTCGGGGTGGACGGGACCCGGGCCGATCTGTCCTTCCTCGAGCGGGTTTACGCGTCGGCGGTCGAGGCAGGGGCGCGCGAGATCGCGATCGTCGACACGCTCGGCGCGGTCACTCCCGAGGCGGCCGCGATGCTCGTGCGCGCCGCGCGCGGCTGGGTCGGTCCAGGATATGCCCGTCCATTGGCACGGGCACAACGACTTCGGGCTGGCCACGGCGGCGGCGGTTGCGGCGGTGCGAGCGGGCGCCACGTGGGTGCAGGGCACGATCAACGGGATGGGCGAGCGCGCCGGCAACGCCAACCTCGGCGAGGTGGCGCTGGCGCTCGAAGCTCTGTACGGCGTGGGGACGGGTCTGCGCTTCGACCGGCTGCGCCCGGTGGCCGGGCTCGTGCAGCACCTCTCCGGCTACGAGCTCGAGCCGTGGAAGCCGCTCACCGGGAATACCCTGTTCACGCGCGAGAGCGGCGCGGTGGCGAGCCAGTTCCACGACCCTCCTGCGATCGAGCCGTACTCGTCCGAGCTGGTGGGGGCGCCGCGGCGGATCGTGCTCGGCAAGAAGAGCGGCCTCGACTCGATCCGGATCAAGCTGACCGAGCTGGGGCTGGAGCGGCCCGAGCAGGACTGGCCGGCGCTGCTCGCCGAGGTCAAGGCCCTGGGCGCGCGCAAGCACGGTCTCGTCTCCGACGAGGAGTTCCGAGAGCTCGTCGATGCCGGTTGAGCGCGTCTGCGTCGTCGGCGCCGGCGCGATCGGGAGTCTGCTCGCCTCGCACCTGAGCCGCGTGTGCGAGGTGTGGGTGCTGGCGCGGCGGCCCGGGCACGCTTCGGCGCTCCGCGCTGACGGGCTGCGGGTGTCGGGGAAGAGCGACTTCGTGGGCCGGGTTAACGCCACCGTCGATGCCAGCGAGTTGCCGGAGTTCGACCTGGGGATCATCGCCGTCAAGGCGACCGACCTGGAGAACGTCGGTCTGCGGCTCACGGGCGTCGCCCCCAGCGCGACGATGATGACGATCCAGAACGGGCTAGGGGCGGAGGAGGTGATCGCGCGGCACGGCGACTGGCCGATGATCTCCTCGGTCACGTTCATGAGCGGAACGCGGCGCTCGGACGTGCACGTCGAGTACGAGCTCGACACGGCGACGTGGCTGGGTCCCTGGGGCGGGACGGGGACCTCGCAGGGGATCGTCGACGAGGTCGCCGGGTTGATCAATGCCTCGGGACTGCGCGCGGAGGCGATGGAGGACCTCGTGCCGGCGCAGTGGTCCAAGCTGATCTTCAACTCGGCGATCAACAGCGTCTCGGCGCTGACCGAGCTCCCGCACGTGGCGCGATTCGTGGACGAGGACGAGCTGTGGTCGCTCGGCCACGCGGTGCGCGCGCTCGTCGACGAGGGCAAGGCCGTGGCGGCCGCCGCCGGGGTGTCGCTTTACGAGGATCCCGTGGGAGATGAACCAGCTGGCGGTGCGGCGGGGGGAGACTTCGCACAGCGACTACGCGCACCTCCCCTCGATGCTCGAGGACGTGCTCGCGCACCGGCCGACCGAGGTCGACTTCATCGCCGGCGCGCTCGTGCGCGAGGCGTCCGCGCGCGGGATTCCGGTGCCGGTGACGGCGGCCGCGTACCAGCTGATCAAGGGCAAAGAGGCATCGTGGCGCTCGCTGAAGGAGGTCTCCACATGAGGGTGTGCGTGGTCGGAGTCGGTGCTGTGGGCAGCCTGTTCGCGGCGCATCTTGCGCAGGTGGAAGGCGTCGAGGTATGGGGCTATGACGTGGTGGCGCCGCACGTCGAGGCGATCAACCGCAACGGGCTGCGGTTGGTGGGCGAGGCCGACGTGGTCGGGCAGGTGCGAGCGACGACCGACGCCGGCGAGCTACCGCCGTGCGAGTTCGGTGTCGTCGCCGTCAAGAGCATGTTCACGGAGAGCGCGATCTCCCAGGCCGCTCATGCCTTTGGCGACGGGGCTGTGGCCTCGGTGCAGAACGGCGTCGGCAACGAGGAGACGATCGCCGGCCACGTCGAGCGGGTGATCCGGGGAACGACGTTCCCCGCGGGACGCGTGATCGAGCCCGGCGTGGTGCACATGGACACGCGGGGCGATACCTGGCTCGGGCCGTTCGAGCCGCGCCCGGCGCGCATGGACGAGGTGGAGCGGCTGGCGGCTGCGATGACGGAGGGCGGCATGAACACGCGCGCGCTCCCCGATGCCCGCGGTGCGCAGTGGACCAAGCTGATCTTCAACGCCGCCACCAACCCGATCGGCGCGCTCACGCGGCTGACCCACGGCCGCGTGTGCGAGCTGCCCGACACTCGGCGGCTCGTCAGCGGGCTCGTCGCCGAGGGGGTGGCGGTGGCGGAGGCGATGGGGATCACCCTGGACTCGGATCCCGACGAGCTCGTCGACCACGCCGCCAAGGTCGCCTACGAGCACCGCGCGAGCATGCTCCAGGACGTGCTCGCCGAGCGCGCCACCGAGGTCGACGCACTGAACAGCGGCGTCGCCCGCTTCGGAGCCGAGCACGGCGTGCCCACGCCTTTGAACGAGGCGATCGCCGCGCTGATCAAGGGGCTCGAGCATTCCTGGAAGCAGCCGCGCTGAAGCGCACTCGCCGCCAGTGGGAGCGGCGCCGGCGGGCGGCCCCGTAGGCAGCGCCGGCGGGATCGTGGGGCCGCTCGGCCCGGTGATAGGCGGTTGTCTCGTCGGCTTCTCGATCTCCTGGAACATCGCCAACACCGGCTCGGTGGCTACGCTGCTGTCGCACCGCTACGGGGTCTCGCTCGCCGTCGTCGGTCTCCTCACGACCGTGCTGTTCTTCACGGAGCTGCCGATGATGGTCCCCGGCGGGCGCGCCATCGACCGTTACGGCGCCAAGCGGGTGGGGATCGTGGCGATCTCGATCTCGCTCGTCGCGAACCTGCTGCTTCTGCTCCCCACCGATCCGGGATGGGCGCTGGCACTGCGGGCGTTCGGCGGGATCGGGGTCGGCCTCGGGTTCCTCGCCGGCGCGGTCTACGCCCAGTCGCGCGCCGGCGCGGCGGCGCCGCTGGCGGGCGGGATCTACGGCGGCGCGTCGCTGGGCGGTGGCGGCGTGGCGCTGGCGGTGGTGCCGCAGTTCGTCCCGGCGTTCGGGTGGCGGGCGCCGTACTGGAGCGGTGCGGCGGTGGCGGCGCTGGCGCTGGCCGCGGTGGCGGTGTGCCCGGGAACGGCCGGCCACGGTGGACACGGCAGTCGCCCGCGGTTCGTGGCGCTGATGCTCGACCGCCGGCTCGTGCGGCTCGGCGTGATCTCCTCGGTGTCGTTCGGCTTCAGCGTGATCCTCGGCAACTGGGTGGTGACGCTGCTCGAGCGCACGGGCGGCCTTCACCGCTCGAGCGCGGGGGCAATCGGGTCACTCATCCTGATCGTGGGAATCTTCGGACGGCCTGCGGGTGGTGTGGTGGCGCGGGCACGGCCCGAGCTCACTCGCGCGCTGTTGGGGTCGAGCTTCGTGGTGGGCGCGACCGGGACGGTGGTACTGGCGCTGTCGCTGGGCCGCGGGTTCGACGTGGCTGCGGCGGCAGCGGTCGGCCTGGCCGCCGGGATCCCGTTCGGGGTCACCGTCGCCGGCTCGATGCGCGCCTACCCCGAGGCGGGCGGAGCGGCGATCGGCGCGATGAACACCTACCCGGTGCTGGCGATCGTGTGCGGGACGCCGCTAGTGGGCCTGACGTTCTCCCTGGGCGGGGACGGGTTGGCCGGGTTTGCGGCCGTGGCCGCGCTGTGGGTCGCCGCGGCCGCCGCTCTGCCCCGCCTTGACACTTGATCAAACAGTTGGGAGGGTGCCCCGATGCAGTCGAAGGAGGGTGCCCCGATGCAGTCAAAGCAACGCCTACCGGCACAAGTTCGACGACGGCGCCGACGCTGGTTCGTAACCGGGCGGCGGGAAGAATGTTCCATTCGCTAAGCCAATTTCGCCGAGGCCGACTTTGTTCCCGCCTGGCGGGAACTTCCTCGGCTTGGACACGCCGAGCGCGTCGATTGGAACGTTGTTCCCGGGGCGGGGTTCGGTCTGGCCGTCCGAGAGCCGGGGCGGGGTTTGGTCTGGCCGTCCGAGAGCCGGGGCGGTGATCGATGCCTGACACCCGCGACGTCGTGATCATCGGCTCCGGCCACAACGGCCTGGTGGCCGCGGCGTACCTGGCCCGCGCCGGGCTGAGCGTCGAGGTCCTGGAGCGAAACCCGACCGCCGGTGGCGCGGTGACCTCCGAGGACCTCACCGACCCGGGCTTCGTCCACGACACGTTCTCCTCGTGGCATCCGCTGTTCAAGCTCTCGGCGGCGTTCGCGGAGCTGGGCGAGGAGCTGGCGATCCCGTACGTCGAGACCCCCACCGCCACCACCGCCAACGTGCGCGCCGACGGCAGCGCAGCGCTCGCCTACCGCGACGCGGAGCAGACCGTCGAGTCGTTCGACCCGCGGGATCGCGCGGCGTACCTGGCGGAGATGCAGAGCTTCGGGGAGACGATCCCCACCGTGGGCCAGCTGTTCGGAGTCGAGCTCTTCTCCGGTGGCGCGCCCAAGCTCGGCGTCCAGCTGGCGCGCCAGCTCGGAGTCAAACAGGGCCTTCGGTTCGCCTCCGACCTCGTCTCCTCCGCTCGCGGCTGGTTCGAGACCCGGTTCGAGGGTCGCGAGGTCGCGGACCTGTACTCCCCGTGGGCGCTCCACACGGGTCTGCCCCCGGACGCCGCCGGTAGCGGCTTCCAGGCGCTGGCGATCGCGGGCTCGCTGCACGCGGTCGGCCTCCCCGTGGTCGAGGGCGGCGCAAGCAACTTCGTCGCCGCCTTCGAGCGCCTGATCACGCAGCACGGGGGGCGGATCACCACCGGTGTCGAGGTCGAGCGGATCATCACCCGCGGCCGCCGCGCGGTCGGGGTCGTCGCCGGCGGCCGTGAGATCACTGCCACCCGGGGCGTGATCGCCAACACCACCCCGACGCAGCTCTACGGGCGACTGCTGCAGGACGGCGCCGCGCCACCCGCCGCCACCGACCAGGCTCGCCGCTTTCGCTACAGCCCGCGCGCGGGCATGCAGATCCACGTCGCGCTCAACGAGCCGCTGCGGTGGCGCGACGCGCGCCTGAACGACGTCCCGATCGTGCACATCTCCGACGGCGTCGGCGACGTGTCGCTCGCCTGCGCCCAGGCGGCGGCCGGCCTGCTCCCGCAAAGCCCCACCGTCGTCGTCGGGCAGCAGGCGACAATCGACCCGACGCGCGCGCCACCGGGTGCGGGCACGCTGTGGATCCAGCTCCAGCAGGTCCCCTACGCGCCCACCGGCGACGCCGCGGGCGAGATCACCACCGGCGAGGGCACCTGGGAGGAGGCCCTCACGAACGCCTACACCGAGCGGGTGCTGGCGCGTCTCGAGCCGCACGTGGAGAACTGGCCGGCGGCGCGAGGCACCACCGTGGCGCTGTCGCCCGTGGAGCTCGAGCGCCGCAACCCGAACCTGGTCCGCGGCGACATCTACTCCGGCGACTGCGAGCTCGGCCAGTCCTACCTGTGGCGGCCGCTGCCGGGGTTCGGCGCCCACTCCACCCCGGTCGAGGATCTGTATCAGTGCGGGGCCTCGACGTACCCGGGCCCGGGCCTGAACGCCGCCTCGGGCCGGATCGTCGCGCTCAAGATCATCGCCGGCGACGGGCGCCTCGGTAAAGCGCGCCGCCTGCTGCGCGGACGGCGCTGAGCGCGGCGCGCGCGTCCTCGCCCCGGCGCCGCGGTGGCGCCAGCAGCTTGCGCGCGACGTTGTAGCCGGAGATGGCGTTGACCCCCGCGCCTGGCCAGGTGGCCGCGCCGACCATCAGCAGACCGTCGAGCCCGGTCTCGTAGTCGCGGACGGACGGGAACGGGCGGAACAGGAAGTTCTGGCGCAGGTGCATGCTGCCCGCGATCGAGTCGCCACCGACCAGGTTCGGGTCGTGGCGCTCGAGGTCGGCCGGCGTCAGCACGGCGCGGTCGAGCACCAGCGATCCGATCCCGGGGGCGTAGCGCTCGAGCTTGGCGAGCACCCGGTCGGCGTAGGGCTCGCGGGCCGCCTCCCAGTCGCGGGCCTCGATCTCCCCGGCGGCGTCGCCGCGGATCGAAGCCGGAAGCGCGCGCACCTGGACCCACAGGACCGCGCCCCCACCCGGAGCGCGCCCCGGATCCACCGCCGAGCTCTGCCCGACGACGAGCAGCGGCTCGCGCGGCAACAGGCCGGCGCCCGCGTCGGCGTAGGTGCGCGCCAGGTCCTCGACGTAGGGCGCCACATGCACGTAGGCGAACCGCGCCAGATCCTCGCCGGCCTCCCAGACCGGTGGCGCCGAGAGCGCCAGGTGGACCATCAGCGTCCCCGGCCCGAACCGGTAGCGCGCCGCAGCCCGCCGCAGCGGCGCCGGCAACGCCGCGCCGGAGAGCAGCCGCTCGTAGAGCACCGGCGGCGTCACGCCGGCGATGACGGCGCGCCGCGCGCCGATCCGCTCACCGCTCGCCAGCTCCACGCCCGTCGCCCGCCCATTCGCCACCATCACGCGCGTCACCTCGGCGCCGGTGCGCAGCTCGCCCCCGGCCGACGCCCCCACCGCCACCAGCGCGTCGATCAGCCGCGACGCGCCGCCCTGCACCACCGAGATGCCGGTGCGCATGTCGGTGAACGCCTCGAGGAACGGGAACATCGCGCCACCGCTCACGTCGGGGCCGAAGTCGAGGTGCATCCCCCAGCAGGCGAGCAGCGCGTGCGCCTCGGGCGAGTGCAGGTACGTCTCAGCCAGCTCGCGGGTGGAGCTCACGAGCAGCCGCGCCAGCTCCCGCGCCCCCTCGACCCCCAGCGCGCCCGCCTGCTCGACCGCCAGCGCGCTCAGGGTGCGCGCGTCGAGCCGCGACCCGTAGAGCGAGAACAGGACCGGACTCAACCGCTCGTAGAGCACGTCGAGCTCGCGCCAGCCCTGAGCATCGAGCGGGTCGTGGCGCTCCAGCTCGGCCACGGTGGCATTGGCCCCCTGCACCACCCGGAGGGCCCGCCCGCCGGGGTAGGCGTTGGCGAAGGGCGACGCTGACCCGGCAAATCGCAACCCATGGCGCTCGAGCTCGCCTCCCAGCTCGGCCGCCACCGGCGAGCCCAGGAACAGGTTCATGTTCGTCGCGAACAGGTCGTGCATGAACCCGGGCCGTGTCACCTCGTCGCTGATCACCGCGCCACCGGGCCGCGGACCGCGCTCGAGCACGAGCGTCGACCACCCGGCGCGGGCCAGGTACGCCGCGGTCACCAGGGCGTTGTGTCCGGCCCCGATCAGGACGGCGTCGTACTCGCCGGCCATCACGAAAAACTTGACATTTGATACACGTCGTCGGGAGGATCGCGAGCCTTGTCTGCAAATGCAAGCCAAGTCGTGGAGCCCGGCGGACGCGGGGGGACGGGCTACGTCGTGGGGGTGGACATCGGCGGCACCTTCACCGACACGGTGGTCATCGACGGTGCCGGAGCGATCCGCAGCTACAAGTCGCCGACCACGCCGGGCGCGCTGCTCGAGGGGCTCGAGGCCAACCTCAGGGAGGCGGCGGCGGAGCTCACGGCCGCCGGCGCCTCGAGCCCCGCGCCCGGCGGCGCCACCGCCCTCGACGCCTTCCTGACCCAGGTCGAGCTGATCGCCCACGGGACGACGGCCGCCACCAACGCCTTCCTCGAACGCCGCGGCGCCCGCACCGCGCTCCTGACCACGCGCGGCTTCGAGGACACGATCTTCATGCAGCGCCAGCTCGGGATGACCGCCGGCCTCTCCCCCAGCGAACTCACCGACTACTCGCTGCGCCGGGTGCCCGAGCCGCTGGCGCCCCGTGCGCACGTCTTCGGGATCCGCGAGCGCGTCGACTACCGCGGGGCGATCCTCGGTCCGCTCCAGGAGGAGGACGTGCGCTCGGCGGCAGCGGCGCTGCGCGAAACCGACGTGGAGGCGGTGGCGATCTGCTTTCTGTGGTCGTTCAAGAACCCGGGCCACGAGCGCCAGGCGGCCGAGATCCTCCGCGAGGAGCTCCCTGACGTCTACATCTCCACCTCCAGCGACCTCGTCCCGCGCGTCGGCGAGTACGAGCGCACCGCGACCACGCTCGTCAACGCCTACCTGGGGCCGGTCATCTCGCGCTACATGGAGGCGCTCGAGCGCCGGCTGGCTCGGCGGAACCTCCTCCTGCTCGACTCGAGCGGGAGCGCGATGAGCGCGGCCGAGGCCGCGCGGGCCCCGGCGCGCATGCTCCTCTCCGGTCCCTCGGGCGGGGTGACCGCGTCGCAGTACCTCGGCGAGGCGCTCGGCCACCGCAACGTGATCACGTTCGACATGGGCGGCACCTCGACCGATGTGGGACTGATCGTCGACGGTGGCGCCCTCGGCCGGATCGAGACCGAGATCGGCAAGTATCACCTGCTGCTGCCGATGGTCGACGTCAAGGCGATCGGCGCCGGCGGCGGCTCGATCGCCCGGGTCGAGGCCGGTGGCTACCTGCGCGTCGGCCCGCAGTCGGCTGGGGCCGCCCCCGGCCCGGCCTGCTACGGCGCCGGCGGCGGCCTCCCCACCGTCACCGACGCCGACCTGCTCCTCGGCATCCTCGATCCCGCCGGGTTCCTCGGCGGCCGCATCGCCCTCGACCAAGACGCGGCACACGACGCGGTCAAGACCCACGTCGCCGACCCGCTCGGGATCGGCGTCACCGAGGCTGCCGCCGGGATCAAGCGGATCGTCGACGGCCGGATGGCCGACCTGCTGCGTACGGTCACGCTCGAGCGCGGTCACGACCCGCGCGAATTCACCCTCTACGCCTTCGGCGGGGCCGGGCCCGCGCACGCCGCGGCGTTCGCACTCGACCTCGTCGACGCGGTGCTCGTGCCGGTCACGCAGTCGGTGCACTCGGCCCTCGGCGCCGCCTCCTCGGACCTGGCCGTGCGGGTCGAGCGGAGCGCGCCCATTCGCCTGGCGCGCGCTGCGCTCGGCGCCGACGCACCCGCTGACGAGATCGAGAACATGTTCCTGGGACTGGAGTGGCAGGCGATCGAGCGCCTGGGAGCGCAGGGAGTCGCGGAGCACGCGAGCTCGCTCCGGCGCATGGTCGAGGTCCGCTTCGCCCGGCAGACCAAGGCGATGGAGCTCCCGTACCACGGCTCGGTGCCGGCGCTGCTCGAGGACTTCCTCGACGAGTACGCCCGCCGCTACGGGCAGACGGCGGTGCCCGATCTGGCCGGATTCGAGCTCGTGACCTTCGTGGTCCTGGGGCGGGGCGCGATGCGCCGGCCGAAGCTCGCCGGAGGCGCGGCCACCCGCACCGGCGCCGCGGGACCGAACGGCGAGCGGCCGGTCTACGACCCGGTCGCCGGCGAGTTCCTGGCCACGCCGATCTACACCGGCGAGGACCTGCGCGCCGGCGACGGCATCGACGGCCCCGCGGTGATCCAGTACGCCACGACGACCCTGGTCGTCTGCAGTGGCCAGCGGGCGGAGGTGGGCGACCTCTTGGCGGTCGAGATCCGGGGACTCAAATGACCGCCGCGCCGGAGCCGGAGGACTACGCCCTCGGCCCCAGTCCCGCCGACTGGGAGTCGCTCGAGAAGCCGCTCCAGCTCGACCCGGTGACGTTCGAGATCCTCCGCCACAAGCTCGAGGCGGTCAACGAGGAGCAGGCGATCGCCCTCAAGGACGTGTCGGTGTCACCGATCGTGACCGCGGCCAGCGACTTCAACAACGCGATCTACACCGCCGACGGGCGGATCGCCTCGATGGGCCCGCAGGTCGTGTTCCACTCGGGCGCAATGCCGATCGTCCTGCGCTACGTGATGGAGGCCTTCCCGGGCGAGGAGATCGGCGAGGGCGACATGTTCGCGGTCAACGATCCGTACTACGGCGCCGTGCACCACCCGGACGTGAGCGTGGTCGCGCCGATCCACCACGAGGGAACGTTGATCGCGTGGGCGGGCGTGGCCGCGCACCAGGTCGACATGGGCGGCATGAGCGTGGGCTCGATCTCCGCGGGCGCACGCGAGAAGTACCAGGAGGGGCTGATGATGCCCCCGATCAAGCTCGTCGAGGGAGGCGTGCTCCGCCACGACGTCTGGCGGCTGATCCTCAACATGACCCGCCAGCCGCAGATGGTCGGCCTCGACCTGCGGGGGTTCATCGCCTCCAACGGGGTGGCGCGCGAGCGCCTGCTCGAGCTGGTGGCGCGCTACGGCGCCGACACGATCACCACCGCGATGGAGGAGCTCATCCGCTACTCCGAGCGGCGCATGCGCGAGCGCCTGCGCTCCCTGCCCGACGGCACCTTCCACACCCGCGGGTTCCTCGACCACGACGGTGTGGAGAACAAGGTCTACCCGGTCGACGTGCGCTTGGAGAAGGAGGGCGACGTGCTGCGCTTCGACATGCGCGGCTCCTCCCCCCAGGCCCCGACCTACATCAACTGCACCGAGGGCGCGCTGATCGGCGCCATCTTCGGCGGCACGGCGCCGATCCTCGGCGCCGGCATCCCCTGGAACCACGGCATCCTCGGCGCCCTCGAGGTGATCGCTCCCAAGGGCCTGATCGTCAACGCCGAGCGTCCCGCGGCCACCGGCGCCGCCACGGTCGGCCAGGGGTGGACGATCATGAGCGTGGCCAGTCACGCGGTGTCGAAGCTGCTGGCGCTCTCCGACGATTTGCGCCGACATTCGTGCGCCACCACCCACGGCACGTTCGCGGCGCTGTTCAGCGGCGATCGCAACCAGCACGGGGAGCCGTACGGGACGCAGCTCATCGACCCCCAGATCGGGGGCGGAGGAGCAAGCGCCACCGCGGACGGGATCGACCAGTCGGGCGCGCTGGTGGCGCCGCGGCCGCACATCGCAAACGTCGAGACCAACGAGCTTCACGGTCCGATGCTGTTCCTGTTTCGCGCCTTCTTCCCCGATACCGGAGGCGACGGGACGTTCCGGGGCGGCCGCGCCGCGGGCACGGCCTGGACCCCTCACGGCGTCGAGCGGCTGCGCAACTCGCTCACCTCCCACGGCGTCGAGGTGCCGGTGTCCTTCGGCCAGTTCGGCGGTTGGCCCGGCGTGTGCAACCGCCAGCTGATCGTCCGCGGCAGCCGCGTGCACGCGTGCCTGGCGCGCGGCGATCTCCCGCTCCAGAACGACCTCCTCGCCCCCCTCGACCTCGACAAGCTCGGGGGGGAGGTCGAGGTGCTCCAGGCCAAGGTGCCCGAGTTCGGGATCGTCCCCGGCGACGTCGTGCTCTACACCTGGCAGGGGGGCGGCGGGTACGGCGACCCGCTCGACCGCGACGAGCGCCTCGTCGAAGAGGACGTCGCGCTCGGGATCATCAGCGAGGCCAAGGCGCGCGAGGTCTACGGCGTGCCCGGTGATCGCGACGCTCTGCGCCGCGCCCGGCTCGCCGGCTCGCCGGCGCCCGCACCAGCGGCGCCCGCACCGGCGGCGCCCGCACCAGCCGCGCCCGGCGCCGGGACGATCGGCCGCATCGGAGTGGCGCTGCTCCTCACGGAGGAGCTTCAGGTGCAGTGCGCGTGCGGCCAACCCCTGGGCTCGGCGAAGGAGGACTGGCGAGCCGGCTGCGTGCGCCAGGTGATCGAAGAGCTCCCGCGCGGAATCGTCGTCCACGCCTCGCTCGAGCTCGCCCGCTACCTGTGCCCGGCGTGCGGCCGCCAGCATGGGGTCGAGGTTTCCGAGCGCGGCGCGCCGCGCCTCGAGGACATCCGCCTGGCATGAGGCTCGAGGGCCGCACCGCACTCGTGACGGGGGCAGGCCGCGGCCTCGGCAGCGCGCTCGCGCTCGGCCTGGCCCGCGAGGGGGCCGACGTCGCCGTCCACTACCACCGCTCTCGCGAGGGCGCCGAACACGTGGCCGGCGAGATCGTCAAGCTCGGCCGGCGCGCCGCCACCGTGCAGGGCGACATCACGCAGCTGGCCCAGGTGGAGGCGATGGCGGCCGATGCCGTCGAGCAGCTGGGGGCGATCGACGTGCTCATCAACAACGTCGGCGACGCCGCCCCCGAGCAGCGCAGCTGGTTGCACCTCGACGAGCAGCTGATCGACCGGGTGCTGATGACCGACGTCAAGGGGACGATGCTGGTTACGCACGAGGTCGGCCGGCGGATGCTCGACCGCGGAGGCGGCGCGATCGTCAACATCTGCTCGAACGTCGTCGTCACGGGCAGCCCCCGCGCGCCGCAGTACGCCGCCTCCAAGTACGGGGTGATCGGGCTGACCAAGTCCTACGCCGCCGCGTTCGCGCCCAGCGTGCGCGTGAACGCGCTCGGGCCCGGATTCATCGAGACCGAGACGACGCTCGGCCGCGATGACTGGCGCTCGGGCCGCCGCGAGGAGATCCTGGCGCGGACGCCCTTGGCACGCATCCCCGCGCCCGAGGACATGGTGGCGCCGGTGCTGTTCCTCGCCTCCGAGCAGTCGGCACACCTGACAGGCGCCTTCCTCGTCTACGACGGCGGCTTCAGCATGGTGGGAGCGTGAGGCGCGTGCCCGCGGGCGGGCGGGCGCGGGCGGGCGCGGCGGGCGGGCGCGGGCGGGCGAGCGCGGGCGGGCGCGGGCGGGCGCGCGCGCCCCGACGGCCCCAACCTGGGGCGAATGTTTGCCTCCCGCTAAGGCCCCACGGGGAATTTGACATTTGATCTAAACGCGGGATAGTGTCGCCCCGGAGGCATGCGGCGGCGCGGCCGAGGCGCGATACGAGGGACCAGTCGCTACGAGACCGACGAGGCGCGACGAGGAGAGTGATGAGGTTCAGCATCTATTCGGAGATGCAGCACTGGCCCGGTAAGTCCGCGGAGCGGCTGTTCGCGGAGGTGACGGAGCAGATCGTTCACGCCGACCGGCTCGGCTACGACACCTACGCGATCGTCGAGCACTTCTTCTTCCCCAAGTTCTCGACCTGTCCCGACCCGCTGTCGTTCTTCTGCCAGGTCGCGCCGATGACCAAGCAGATCCGCTTCCGCACGATGCTCCACGTGCTCCCGTACCACAACCCGACAGTCCTCGCCTCGCGGATCGCGCAGGCGGACATCGTCCTGGGCGGGCGCTACGAGTTCGGCGTGGGGCGCGGCCACGGGTGGATCCCGCCCAAGGCGGGCATCCGGCTGGAGGACGTCAAGGCGCTTCACGAGGAGTCCTTCGAGCTGTTCTTCAACGCGCTCGAGAATGAGCGCTTCTCGCACGAAGGCCGCTTCTACAGCGTCCACGACTCGCACATCGTCCCGGCGCCACCGAAGCGCAGGCAGCGCATTTTCGTGGGCGGGACGAGCGACTCGACCTATGAGCTCGCCGGGCGCAAGGGATGGTCGGTGGCGGTGCCGCCGCTGCTGCCCTACAAGGCGCTCGAGGCACAGCTCGACATCTACCGCGAGAGCTGCGCCGCGCACGGCAACGAGCCCGACATCGTCTGGATCCACGCCTGCTACATGGACGAGGATCGCGAGGTGGCCAGGCGCGACGCCGAGCAGGGCATGCGCGGCTTCCTCCAGGGCAACGCCTCCCCGCTCGCCGAGCGCGCCTCCGACGAGGAGCTCCAGCGCGCCGGCTACGGCTTCTACACCTCGGGGATCATGGAGCAGCTGGCGGAGACGCCCTACGACGAGATGATCGAGGGCGACATCGTCTGGGTGGGGACTCCCGAGGACGTCATCGAGCGCATCGAGCAGACCCGCGAGGTCTGCACGGGGCTCACCGAAATAGCGATCACCGTCAATCCCGGCGGGTTCGAGCACTGGAAGGCGATCAAGACGCAGGAGCTGTTCGCCGACCGGGTGATGCCTCACTTCCAGCAGGCGGGAGTACCCGCCGCAGCGTCGGCGAACTGAACCACAAAGGAGAAGGTTTCAGCATGAGGAGAATCAGACGTTCGGCTATGGCGCTGTTGGCACTGGGGGCCGCGGCGCTGGTGATTACCGCCTGCGGGTCGAGCAATAGCTCGACCAGCGGGTCTTCGAGCGGTGGCGGGTCCTCGGGCAGCGCCAAGGGCAAGCCGATCGTAATCGGCGCCGCGGTGGACTTCACCGCGCTCATGGCCCCGACCGACGACCCGGCGCTGTACGGCGCCGAGGTCGAGGCCGCCAAGATCAACGCCGCGGGCGGCGTGGACGGCCACCCGATCAAGTTCGAGATCGCGAACACCCAGCTCAAGCCCGACCAGACACGGGCCGACGCGCTCAACCTGGTCCAGAAGGGCGCCAACATCCTGTGGGTGACCTGCGACGTCGACTTCTCGACGCCGTCGATCACCGTCGGCCTCGCGAGCAAGCTGCTCACGATCGCCCCCTGCATCGGCACCGACCAGATGGGCCCCAAGCGCTTCGGCTCGCAGGGCCAGCTCGCGTTCAGCTACGGCAACGTGGCCCAGGACGAGGGCGCGGCCGATGCGCGGATCGCGGTCAAGCAGGGTTGGAAGACGGCCGTCGTCGTCACCGACAAGCAGATCGTCTACAGCCAGAACGTCTGCCAGGCGTTCACGAACAAGTTCACCTCGCTCGGCGGCAAGGTCGTCTCCCAGCAGACCTGGACGCAGGGCGACCACTCGATCGCCAACGTCGCCAGCCGTGTCAACGGGACCAAGGCCGACGTGATCCAGGTGTGCACCACGGCGGCGCCCGACATCTCGACGCTGGTCTCCGATGTCCGGTCGGCCGGGAACAAGACTCCGTTCCTGGCGCCCTGGTCGCTCGACGGGACCTACTGGATGCCGAAGGACCCGAAGATCTCGACCAACTTCTGGACGGACTCGTACACGTCGATCTACGGCGATGACCCGAGTGCCCAGGTCAAGGATCTGATCGCGAAGCTGACCGCGCAGGGCCATCCGCCCACCACCGGTGGCTTCGTCACCGGAGCGGCGGCGATCGACGGCATCGTGGCTGCGATCAAGGCGAACGGCGGCTCGACCGACGGCGCCAAGCTGGCCTCAACCATGCAGAGCTTCCACAACCTGGGGACGATCTCCGGGCTGGTGAGCTTCTCGCCGCAGCTGCACACGGTGTTCGGGCGCGCGTACCGCGTGCTCGAGGTCACGAACGGCAAGGGTCAGTTCAAGTACCTGATCAAGGCGGGCGGCCTCGCCCAGCTCTAACGGAGCGAGGTGGCGCTGAACCGAACGTCACGCGGGCGTCGGTGGTCGGAGGGATCGCTTCGCACCACCGACGTCTCGCGGTCGTTCCAGGGAGTACATGCCGTTCAGGGCGTGTCGCTCGCGATCGAGCGCCACGAGGTCGTCGGGCTGATCGGGCCCAACGGCGCGGGCAAGACGACGCTGATCAACCTGATCACCGGCTTCGACCTGCCGAGCTCCGGCTCGGTCACGCTCGGGGGCGATGACGTCACGCGCTGGCGGGCCAGCCGGCGCGCCCACGCCGGCCTGGCGCGCACGTTCCAGCACGGTCACCTGTTCCGCGCGCTGAGCGTCGCGGAGAACGTGCAGCTCGGCGCGCTCGGGGTGGGGATGTCGCGCGGGGAGGCCCGGCAGGTCAGCCTCGAGCTGCTCGAGGCGCTCGAGCTTCGCGACCGGGCGGACGTGCTCGCGGCGGCGCTCCCGCACGGCGAGGAGCAGAAGGTGAGCGTGGCGCGCGCGCTGGCCTCGCGTCCGCGCTACGTGCTCCTCGACGAGCCGGCGGCGGGGCTGTCGGATTCCGACCTCGAATCGTTCGCCGCGCTCGTGCGCCGCGTGCGCGACGAGTACGGTGCCGGAGTGCTGCTCGTCGACCACAACATGGCGCTGATCATGGACGTCTGCGAGCGCATCCACGTGCTCGACCAGGGGCGCACGCTCGCGTCCGGGACGCCCGCCGAGATCCGCCGCAACATCGACGTCACGGCGGCGTACCTCGGCTCCTCCGGCGTCAAGGAGGAGGCCCGTGCCTGATTCGATGCTGACGCTCGAGAGGCTCGAGGTTCGCTACGGCGCGGTCCCCGCCCTGCGCGGTGCCTCGCTCACCGTCGGGCGGGGCGAGGTGGTCGGGCTCGTCGGACCCAACGGCGCCGGCAAGAGCACGCTGCTGCACGCGGTGATGGGCGCCGCGCCGGTGACCGGCGGGTCGATCCTGTTCGAGGGTCAGTCGGTGCTCGGAACCCGTACCGAGGAAATCGCGCGGGGCGGGATCGCGATGGTGCCCGAGGGAAGGCACATCTTCAACAACCTCACGGTCGAGGAGAACCTCCGGCTCGGCCTCGTCGGTCGCTCGGTGGCGAACGGGGTGCAGGCCGACCTCGACTGGGTCAAGACCCTGTTTCCGATCGTCCACGACTTCCGCCGCCGCCAGGCGGGCGTCCTCTCGGGCGGCCAGCAGCAGCAGCTGGCGATCGCCCGCGCGCTCGTCTCGAAGCCCCGCCTGCTCCTCCTCGACGAGCCGTCGCTCGGCCTGGCGCCGTCGGTGGTCGAGGCCGTGTGGAACGCGCTCGGCGAGATCCGCGCCGGAGGGATGACGATCCTGCTCGTCGAACAGCGCGCGCAGATCACCGTCGGCTTCGCCGACCGCAGCTACGTCCTCGGCAACGGCGTCGTCAAGATGCAGCTCACGCCGGCGGACGCGCAGGACACCGAGAAGATGGTGGAGGCGTACTTCGGGTCATGAACGCCGGGCAGACGATCATCAACGCGCTGGCGCTGGGCGCCCTCTACGCGCTCGTCGCGATCGGCCTGGCGCTCGTGTTCGGCGTGCTCCAGTTGATCAACTTCGCCCAGGGCGAGCTGATCACCGCCGGCGCCTACGCGCTCAGCCTGACCACGAGCTGGCCGCTGGTGGCGCAGATCGTGCTCGTGTTCGTCGTGTGCGTCGGGCTGTCGGTGCTGATCGAGCGCGTCGCCTTCAGGCCCCTGCGCGGGGCGGCGCCGGCGACGACGCTCGTGGCGACGTTCGCGGTGGCGTTCGCACTCGAGGCGGTGTGGGTGATCGCGTTCGGGACGAATGGGAACCCGCCGACCCGCTGTCGTCGATCAACAAGATCGCCATCCACGGCGGCCTAAACCTGCGCTGGGTGACGATCGTCGAGCTGATCGCCGGCATCGTCCTGCTCGGTGGTACCGCGGCGATCCTCACGCGCACCAACATCGGCCTGCAGATGCGCGCCGCCGCCACCGACTTCCGCACCGCGCGCCTGCTCGGCGTGCGCACCAACCGGGTGATCTCCTCGGCGTTCGTGATCGCCGGTGTGATGGCGGCGGTGGTGACGCTGCTCTACACGGTGCAGACGCCGCTGGTGACGCCGACGTTCGGGCTCGACATCACGATCATCGCGCTCGTCGGCGCGGTCGTCGGCGGCGTTGACCGGCTGTGGAGCGCGACCGCCGGCGGTTTTGCCATCGGGTTCGCGTCCTCGGTGCTCAACGACGTGCTGCCCGCCTCGCAGGAGAAGTTCCAGACCGCGTTCGTGTTCCTGCTCGTGATCCTGCTGCTGCTGATCCGGCCGGTGGGCCTGTTCGCGCCGCTGCGCCGCGCCAACGTGGAGCGGGTATGACCCGGCGGCTGCGATCCGGGCAGACGCTGATCGCGTCGCTGGCCCTGCTGCTGATCGTGGCCCTGATCGGCTCGGGCACGGCGGCGGGCACGCAGCAGGACTTCATCACCGCGCTCGTGTCGGCCACGATCGTCTACGGCCTGTACGTGTTCGTCGGCAACTCCGGCGTGATCTCGTTCGGGCACATCAGCTTCGTCGCGATCGGAGCGTTCGCGGCCGGCGTGATGACGATTCCCACCGGCCCCAAGCACCTGGTGCTGCCGGGCTTGTGGTCGTTCATCGCCCAGCACTCGGTCTCGAACTTCGTCTCGCTGCTGATCGCCGCCGGGCTGGGCGCGATCGTGGCGATGATCGTGGGCCTGCCGCTGATGCGCCTCTCGGGGATCGCCGCCGGCATCGCCACCTTCGCCGTGCTCGAGATCACCAACAACATCCTCCAGCAGTGGACGAAGATCGGTCCGGGGCCGACCACGCTGTCGCTGGTGCCGGTGTCGACGGGTATCTGGCAGGCGCTGCTGGGCGCGGCGGTCGCCGCGGTGGTGGCGTTCACCTACCAGTCATCGCGGCGCGGCCGGTTGCTCCGAGCGAGCCGCGAGGATCCGGCGGCGGCGCAGGCGGTCGGCGTCAGCATCACGCGTGAGCGATTGGTCGCGTTCGGACTCTCGGGTGCGCTCGCCGGGCTCGGCGGCGGACCTCGTGCACCAGCTCGGGAGCATCACGACCGACCAGGTCTACCTCGAGCTCACGTTCCTGACGCTGGCCATGCTCGTCATCGGCGGCTCGGCGAGCCTGTGGGGCGCCACCGTGGGAGCGCTCGCGATCAGCTTGCTCCAGTCGTGGCTGTCGGCGGCGGAGAACACCGTGCACGTCATCTTCTTTTCGCTCACCTGCCCAACGGCGCGTCAGACCTGATTCTGGGTGTCATCATGGCCGCGATGCTGCTGTTCAGGCCCAGCGGGATCACCGGGGGAGCCGAGTCCGCCCGACTTCGTCAAACGTTTGCGCGCGCGCCCAGGTTCCAGGTCCGCGCCCGCGGGGAAACCGGAGGACGCTCCGGCGCCTCCACTGGAAGAGGTGAAATCGAGTTAGTCATGCGTGCTGCCGAGAAGCTATCCGCGTTGCGACCGGGAGGCGGGCACCGCACGCTCGCCGAGCGCGCCTTCGCCACCCTGCACGAGGCGATCGTCACCGGCGTCCTGGCGCCGGGCGAGCGCCTGCCCATCCAAGAGCTCGCCGAGGTACTCGAGATGAGCCCGATGCCGATCCGGGAGGCGCTTCGCCTGCTCGACTCGGTCGGGCTCGTCGAGAACATCCCCCACCGTGGGGCGCGCGTCACCGAGCTCTCGATCGACGACCTGCGCGAGGTCACGAGGCGCGCCTGGCGCTCGAGCCGCTCGCCGTCCGCCGATGCCGCCGAGAACTTCACGACGGAGAACGCCGAGCGCGCCACTCAGGCCCTGTCCGCGCATGTCAAGGCCTACAAGCAGCGCGACCCGGGGCTCGTGTGGTCGACGCACACGGCGTTTCACTTCGCCCTCTACGACGCTGCCAACTCGCGCTGGATGTCGCGCCTGATCCATCCGCTGTGGGAGACGAGCGAGCGCTACCGGTTCGCGATGCTCTCTGTGCGCCAGAACCTCGACAAGCGCCGTCTCGAGCACGAGCGGATCCTCCAAGCGTGCGTCGCCCACGATCCCGAGGCGGCGGCGCGCGAGCTCCACAACCACCTGGCCCGGACCGCGAACCTCGTCGCCAACCGTGGATGGGGTCGGACATGTTCGCGCCGCTCCCGGCCGAGCCGGAGGCGGCGCTCGCGTCCTGATCGCCGGGCGTCCGGGGCGGAGTCGCGCCGGGGTCGACCGCCGCGCGCGGCACGGAGGCCGCGCGCAACGGATGAAGCTTCGAGGCTAGGGCCGTCACGATCCGAGACGCAGCGGAACGAACCGCTTCGCTCGTCATCGTGATAAGGGTGGCGTTCGTCCGTGACGACGCGAGTACCGGCTTGACCCGATCGGGCCTCGGTCGGAGCAAGCCCGTCCTCATCTGGTGAACATGGCGCTGTCATCGGCTACAGCCATACTTCGCCACCTGAGCACGGTGACCAGCCCGAGACTCCGGGCAGTGAGCACCATAGCGGTAGTCCACTGCCCGGCCGAGCCCTAGGCCCTCGGAGGCAACAGGTCGGAAACGCCTGACCGAGCTGCAGCGGTCAGCGGACACGTCAAACCAATCTCCAGGAACCTTTTGTCCCACCGGCGAGCAGACACATGTCGACAAGAGCCAAGGCCAACCGAATGAGCCGGCCGGCCCCCAGGCACCCCGGCCGACGCCGCAAGGACTAGGAGATTCTTTAGGCACCTTCGGTCGAGCCGTCCCTCGTAGCCGTCCGCAATCGTCACCGCGAACCGTTCGGGAACAAGATCGTGGACATCAGGCGGTTGTCCGGAGGCGATTGACGTCATTCGGATACCCACTTTGGCCGACGGGCCATGTGATGGAGATTTGAATGCGTCAAGAATGAGGCGAACTACCTGCTCGCCGGATCAACCGCGGTGAAGACTGCACCACTCCTGCTCAACAATCGCTCTCACCTCAAGTCGGCCGTGCCACCGTTCCGAAGCGATTCGAGGGCTCGCTCCCAGCCAGCGAACTCGATCGTCCGATTCCGGCCGCAGCGCAGGAGCGAGGCTGATTCACAGACGGCGCTGCCCGCGGCGCGGTTATCCGGAGATAGGTGGGCAGGTCGCGTCGAAAGTGTTCCAGTTGACGATCCGCACTCACCACGGCCGCGGGGCTCCAACGAGAACGCCAACGGACTCCTACGTCAACGGGGGCCCAAAGGCACCGGCCTCTCCGACCGCAGTTGGGCACCCTCGTCGTCGGCTACCAACTGCCCACCGTCAAGGAAGTCGCGGCGACTTTGGCCACCAATCCCGACACCGTCCTGGGGGTGCGCGTGAACGGCGATCCTGCCGTAGAGACACGAGGCCTGACCAAACGGTACCGCTCCAAGCCTGCCCTAGCCGACTGCACCATCACCGCTCCGTCCGGTCGGATCTCGGCGCTCGTCCTGGGCGGACGCCGCAACAAGATGCCGCCTTCCTCGCCGAAGTCCGCTTCGCCCTAGCCGAGAAGGGCGTGGCATCGTAGGGCTCTCTCGGATGGTGACCGTCCGCTTACAGCACGTGCCTGCCGCGGAGGAGGTGCAGGGCCACCGCGCCCGGGACAATAGGTAGCCAGTAGCTGATCAGCCGGTAGGTGATGACCGCGGCGACCGCAGGGCCGGCCCCGACGCCAAGGGCGCCAAAGCCTGCGACTGCGGCGGCCTCGAAGGGACCGACACCGCCAGGGGTTGGTGCCACGCTGGCTACTGCGCTGCTGGCCAGATAGACACCGGCCACTGTGGCCAGTCCCGGTCGTGCCCCGTAGGCAGCCAGCGCGGCTGTTAGCGCCAGGATGTAGGCGACCGAGATCCCGGCGCTGGCGATGACCAGCAATGCCAGCCGACCCGGGCGAGCCACCACCTCACCCATGCTGGCGCGAGCTACCCGTAGCCACCGTCGGATCGGTACGTGCAGTCGTCTCGCCCAACCCAGCCAGCCGATCCCGGCCGCGGCGACACCGAGGATCAGCAATGCCGGCCAGGTGACGTCAAGATCCGGGACATGAAGCGCGAACGCCCGACTGCGCAAAAGGAGGACGGCGGGAACGGTGGCGAGGACATGGACGACAAGACGCGCGAGGGTGTTGAGACCGACGGCAGTGACAGCTCGAGGCCGGTCGAAGCCCTCCTTTTCCAAATAGCGGATGTTGGTCGCAGCTGCGCCCAACCCAGCAGGAACCACTCGGTTGGTCGAAGCGGCAGCCAGCTGTACGGCAAAGGTGCGCCGAAACGGCAGCCCGCGCCCGGCTGCAGCCATGAAGGAAGCGGTAGCCATCACATAGGTCAACGCACTGGCGCCTGCGACTCCGACCAGCCAGGGCCAGTTGGCATGGCGGAGCGTCGTGAGATTCGTCGATGAGCGCGCCAGTCGCGGCAACAACACATAGACGGCCAAGGCGAGTCCGGCGAGTGGCAGCAGCTTCCGAACCGCGAGCCTTGCTGGCGATCGAAGGGACGTTGTCGCGATGTCGAGGCCCCCGTCCGGAGGCGGCGTAGCGACTTCTGCCATGGCCCGCTCGCTGATCACCCTGGTCCCTCATCGGAGTCCGGGCGGCACGGAAGCTCGATGACCACCGACGCTCCTCCACGTTGTCGGTTGGATGCTCTCGCATCGCCGCCGTGGGCCAGCGCCACCTGCCTCACCAACGCCAGGCCGAGGCCGGCCCCGCCATCATCACGGCTGCGGGCGTCGTCGGCCCGCCGGAACCGTTCGAAGGCATGGGGAAGGAAAGTGACCGGGAAGCCGGGACCTTCGTCCGCGATCTCGATCATGACGGTCGCATCGCTACGGCGGACACTGGCGAGATCTCCGTACCGAGCGGCGCGAACCTCGAGGCATTGTCCAACAGATTGTCGACGGCGCGACGCAGTTGGGCGGCGTCGCCGTCAACAACGGCGGTGTCGTCCGACTCACAACGCACGACGATCCTTGCGTCTCGGCACGCGGCGCGAAGGCGGCGACGGAGTCCTGCACGACCGCCGCAACGATCACCGCCTCGACCCGGGGAGAGGCGTCGCTGTGACGTCCGAGGGCGAGGAGGTCCTCGGCGAGAGCGGCCAGGCGGCGCACCTCGAAGCCCGCCGCATCGACCGCGGCGACCAACTCGCTCACGGGAGCGCCCCTCGCGTCCCGCCAGCTCGAGCTCGCCTTGAAGAATGGTCAATGGAGTGCGCAGCTCATGGCCGGCATCGGTCACGAACTGCCGCTCGCGATCCACTGCGCCCTTAGGCGGACCGAGCACATCGTTCATCGTCGATGCCAACTTGGCGATCTCGTCGCGGGTCTTCGGCACCACGATCGAGGCGTCGGCACCGTGCTCGGAAATGACCGCCACCTCCCGCCGCATCCGCTCTACCGGCCGCAGGGCGCTTCCCGCCACCAACCACGCAGCCAGGCCGGCGAGCACCACTACAGGCGGACCGGCAAACTCGATGGCGTGATGGACTCGGTCGACGGCGTCCTCGACTGTCTCATCCGAACGTCCGACCGCCACGACCCATGTCCCCTCCGGCCGGGCGACCGGCATGGCCCGGACGCGAAGGATCGCCCCGGCCAATGCGCTGTCGCCCTTCTCCGCCAGCTTTCGGGTGACCGAGATCGCCGCCTGCTGGGCCGCGTTGATCTCAACCGGGGTCAGGATCGGCTGGCGCCCGGCGTCCATAGACGCTCCGACGAGCGCACCGGTGGCGTCGTAGACCTGGGTGAGCGACCCGGCCACCGGACCGGGGCTGCCATTGGCGCTGCGGGACACCGAGCCGGCGGTCACCGACCGGGCCACCAGCTCAGCGCTGGGTCGCAACGTCGCATCCAACGACGACCGCAACCCGTCTCCCAGCTGGTCTGAGAAGACAAAGCCGGAGATAATGATCAGGCGGCGGTGCCCAAGGCGAACAACACGGCCAACCGCAAACGGATTGGCACCGATCAGGGCCCGCCGTGACCCGCAACCGGTAGCCGGCGCCGCGGACGGTCTCCAGATCGGCCTTCCCGAACGGCCGGTCGATCTTGTTGCGGAGGTAGCGGATGTACTGGTCGACCACGTTGGAGACCCCGTCGAAAGCAAAGTCCCATCCGTGCTCAATGATCCGGGTTCGGGTGAGCACCTCATCGGGATGCTGCATCAAAAACTCCAGCAACGAGAACTCCTTGGCCGACAGTACGAGTTCGACATCGCCGCGCCAGGCCTGATGGGTCGCCGGATCCAGCCGAAGATCGTTGACCGCCAACGTCGTCGGCCGGGGCTCGCCGCCCCGGCGGACCAGGGCGCGCAGCCGGGCGCCCAGCTCGGCGAAGGTGAACGGTTTGCCCAGGTAGTCGTCCGCGCCGCAGTCCAGCCCCCGGACCCGGTCGTCCACGCCCCGCCGGGCGCTGAGCATCAGCACCGGCGTCCACACCGCCTGCACCCGCAGCCGGCGACACACCTCGAACCCGTCGAACCCCGGCAGCATCACGTCCAGCACGATGACGTCGTACGGGTTTTCCGTCGCCATCCACACCGCTTCGGGACCGTCGCCGACGACGTCGACGGCATGGCCGTCCTCCTCGAGGCCCCGTTTGATCAGCGCAGCGAGGCGCACCTCGTCGTCGACCACCAGAACGCGCATGCCCTCACCATACGACTCCGAACGTGTGAACCAGATTTGAGGTCCCCAAGACGTCAACCGGCGCTTCGGAAACTGGTCACGATGTCGGACCCGGCCTCGGGATCCCAGGCTGTGCCTATCGCACCGTATTCGACCGGTACACGCCATCTGAATAGCCGACATAGAGGCGGACGGCGCGGATGACAGCCACCGTCGCCGCGCCTGCGTCCTCTTCGTACTCGTATTCCGACGCCGGCCTGCCGTTCACGCGGACCGGGTGCGGTCCCCGTGTCAGCACAAAATCGTGACCGAGCGGGATGGCCGCCTCGGCGGAGGCAACCCGCCCCGGCTCGGTCGATCCGGCCAGCGGCGTCACCCGCAGAAACTCATCGATCCCCACGTAGGCTGCTCCGTCGTCATCCGTCGCAATCATGGTCCCAGGTGCATCGATCGACCAGCCCAGGGGATGCACAAAACGGATCAACGCTCTGCCCGGAGGTCTGACAGCGGTGGCCGAGCCGGTAGTTTCTGACGACACCCCCCTGCTGGCCGAGCACGCTGCGAGCAGCACCGCCATGGCGACAACCGTCACCGCTGTCGTCGCCTGGCTCCTCCCCATGTCGGCAGGATGTCCAAACAAGGGTGTGAGAGCGCC